>NZ_JASHEI010000004.1:0-241460 GCF_047463195.1 Streptococcus parasanguinis | reverse complement strand
GCAGTGGTTGAGTGGGCTCTACTACGCTGATTTCATCAGCTTTTACAGCCCTACTCAACTGTGCGGAGGTGGGACGACGAAATCGAATTCTAACGAATTACCGATTTCTGTCCCACTCTCTTTTCTTATTTATTCACGTTTTCCCATTTCCAGTTTTGAACTTCTGGAATGTCGTCTCCGTTTTCACGGATGTAGTCATGGTGGAAGGCGATTGTTTCATCCATCTTCGCTGCAAATGCGCTTGCTGCATCTCCAAGAGCTGCATTGGCTGCATCTTGTGCCAAGTGGAAGCGATCCAATTCAGACATCACACGCATATCGAATGGTGTTGTGATATCTCCGTTTTCACGGTAACCATGTACACGAAGGTTATGGTTGTGACGGTTAAAGAAGATGTCACGGATCATACCTTCGTAACCGTGGAAGGCAAAGATTACTGGTTTATCAGTTGTGAAGACTTTGTCGAACTCTTCATCTGAAAGTCCACGCGCATCGACGGATGGGTGACGCAATTTCAAGATATCTACCACATTGACAAAGCGGATCTTCAATTCTGGGAAGGCCTTGTGCAAGATTGTGATGGCAGCAAGAGCTTCTAAGTTTGGCTCTGTACCTGCAGCTGCAATGACAAGATCTGGCTCTTCATCTGCTGACACAGTTGATGCCCAATCGATCACCTTGTATCCTTCACGAACCAATTCCTCTGCTTCATCAGCTGAGTAGAATTGAGGACGTGGGTGTTTAGAAGAAACAATCAAGTTAATCATATCTTCTGCCTTGAAGGCTTGGTCCATCACCGCAAGCAACGTATTCGTATCTGCTGGCAAGTATTCACGGATGTATTCAGGAGTTTTCTCAGCCAAGTGAGTCAAGATACCTGGATCTTGGTGAGTGTAGCCATTGTGGTCTTGTTGGAAAACAGTTGAAGTCGCAATCAAGTTCAAGGCAGGGTAGTTTTTACGCCATGTCGTATGTGTCTTCGATTTACGCAACCATTTGAAGTGTTGAGTAATCATAGAGTCTACGACACGAAGGAATGACTCGTAAGAAGCGAAGAAGCCATGACGACCTGTCAAGACATATCCTTCGAGCATTCCTTCTGCTTGGTGCTCTGACAATTGAGAGTCAATGACACGTCCAGCAGGGCTCAAAGCTTCATCATAGTCTGGTTTCGTACGTCCTAACCATTGACGGCTTGTACGAGTGAAGACTTCTTGAAGACGGTTTGATTTAGTTTCATCTGGTCCAAAGATACGGAAGTTATCTGGGTTCGCATCTACCAAGTCTGCCGCATACTTACCAAATTCGATCATGTCTTGAGCCATGATTTCACCTGGTGTGTTGAATTGAAGGGCATGTTTCTTCCAATCAGCTGTGTTCATTGGTTTGATCACACCAGTATTTGTGATTGGGTTCATCGCCATGCGACGGTCACCTTTTGGTGCAATTTCCGCAATTTCAGGAACTAGTTTACCAGTTTCGTCGAACAATTCAGCTGGGCGGTAAGATTCCAACCATGAAAGAAGAGCATCGACATGCTCCATGTGGTGAGCATCTACTGGGATTGGCACTTGGTGAGCGCGGAATCCACCCTCGATTGGTGTTCCTTCCCATGCTTTTGGACCAGTCCAACCTTTAGGAATACGAGCAATCAAGACAGGATATACTGGTTGAGTTGCTTCTTCAGCAGAACCTTTACGAGCTTCTGCTTGGACTTTCTTGATTTCTTCAATTGCTTCGTCCAATTTTTCAGCGAACAAAGCATGGGCAGCTTCGTGGTCTTCTGAAATCGCAGTGACGTTCGCAAAAATTGGTTTCCAACCAAGACCTTCAAAGAAGAGGGCCAATTCTTCGTCTGTTTTGCGTTCGAAGATGGTTGGGTTGTGGATCTTCCCACCATTGAGGTAGAAGATTGGAAGGATAGCCCCATCGTTGACTGGGTTCAAGAAGGTATTTGACAACCAACCAGCCATCAATGGACCTGTTTCACCTTCACCATCACCGATAACTGTGGCAGCAATCACATCTGGATTATCCAATACAGCACCTGCAGCGTGAGAAAGGGCATAACCAAGTTCTCCACCTTCGTGGATAGATCCTGGTGTTTCAGGCGCAGCGTGAGAAGCGATTCCTCCTGGGAATGAGAAGATCTTACACAAGTGTTTGAAACCTTCTTCATTTTGTGGGATGTTTGGATTCAATTCAGTATAAGAACCATCTAAGTATGAGTTCGATACCATTACTTGTCCACCGTGACCTGGTCCTTCAATGTAGAACATATCCAAGTCGTATTTGTTGATGGTACGGTTCAAGTGAGCATAGATAAAGTTTTGCCCTGGTACAGTTCCCCAGTGTCCGATTGGGTGAGCCTTCAAGTCATTTTCAACGACTTCGCGCTTCAACAATGGGTTATCTTTCAAGTACATTTGAGCAGCTGAAATGTAGTTGGCTGCACGCCACCAAGCGTCTACTTTATCCAAGTAAGCTTTGCTGTTATAATCGACAGTCATCTTGTCTCCTCACAATTTCTAGACAGGTCTGTTGAATAACCTGTTCGTTTGATCAATAGTTTAAACAATCTGTTTTCAATCAAACAGATGATATTGAAGAAAATATTCAATATTACTTCTATTCTATCAAGAATTTCCCTTTTTGTACATCAGAAAGTAAGAAAAATATTCTTTGAACGTCAAATTTTAATTTCCTACTAAAGTGGTTCCATTCCCTACAGGGATAGGTTTTAAAAAAAGACTTTGCTGATTTTTGCAAACCAGCAAAGTCCCAAATGAAATGGAGTCAGTTAAATGACTTTTTGACCTTTCTTGTAGACATCTGTCACGAGATTTGTCGCAAAGAAATAGAAGAGATAATCTAGATTTGGTGCATCAAAGATGGTAATGTCGGCCTGTTTGCCAACATCGAAAGAGCCGATTGTTTTAGCACGATCAACTGAATAGGCCGCATTGATGGTCACTGCATTGAGAATTTCTACTGGAGTTAGGCGCATCATGAAGCAACCTAGATGCATGGCAAACTGGAGATTGGCTGTTGGACAAGACCCTGGGTTGCTGTCCGTTGTTAGGGTAATGGCCATCCCAGCGTCCAACATCTTACGAGCCGGTGCATAAGTATCTTCCATCAAGCTAAAGGTTGTGGCTGGTAATAGATTGCCAATCACTTTTGCTGCAGCTAGTTTTTGAATACCTTCATCGGTAATCACCATCAAGTGTTCTGCGCTGGTAGATTTCAATTCAGCCGCAACATCCACACCACCGATAGACTCGATTTCATCCGCATGAATCCGCAGTTTGAATCCCATCTCCTTAGCTTTTGAAAGAAGATAGCGAGATTCATCTGCTGTAAAGACACCTTTTTCACAGAAGATATCACAGAACTCAGCTAGTTTTTCTTCCTTCACTTTGGGAAGCATTTGTTCCACAATGAGATCTAAATATTCTTGGGAACGGCCCTTGTACTCTGTTGGGATCGCATGGGCTGCCATAAAGGTCGAAACCAAGTCTATTTGATGATCACGGTCCAGTGCAGCCACAACATCCAACTGGCGTTTTTCAGTTTCCCAATCCAAACCATAGCCACTCTTGGCTTCGACAGTAGTCACCCCATGACGCAACATGTAATCCAACAGTCGTTTGGACTTGTCATAGAGATTTTCAAAAGAAGCTTCCCGTGTCGCCCGAACCGTGCTCAGAATTCCACCGCCTTGGGCGAGGATGTCTAAGTAAGAAACACCCGCTAATTTTTTCGCAAATTCATGCTCCCGACTACCTCCATAGACCAAGTGAGTATGGCAGTCAATCAGGCCAGGAGTCGCAACTTTTCCTTCACAGGATTTCACTTCCGTATGGTCATCAATCAGTTCTGGTTCTGGTTGACCTGTCCCAACTGCAAGAATTTTTCCATCCTTAATAGCGATATAAGCATCGGAAAGGATTTGCGCTTCTGCCATCTCTTTTCCATAGAGAGGATGGCCTAGATCATTCGGACAAAACAATTGGTTAAAGTGGGTTAATAGGATATCAGCAGACATATGAAACATTCCTTTCTATTTCCATTGTTATTCATTTTACAATTCTACAGAAAAAGCGTCAAAAAAAAGTCAAAAAGTTTTTCCCTCATTTTTTTTTGCTTTATTAAAAATTATATTTTTTTTTGACTCTTTATTGACGTTTCTTCGATACAATAAAGAAAATATAAATTCACAGTCCAACTATAAGGAGGGTTCTGCTATGTCATTTATAGACGAGAAAGAAATTGCAGCTGCTATGTCTGTCAAACTTGACTTTGATGTCCTACCTGAAAAGGCGACTTTTCAAGAAGGCATCCGTCGTGCACCTGATAGAGGCTTCCGCTTAACGCAAGCTCAGACTGAAATTGCCCTTAAAAATGCTTTGCGTTACATTCCTAAAAAATTCCACCAAGAGTTGATCCCAGAATTTCTGGAAGAACTAAAAACGCGCGGTCGGATCTATGGCTATCGCTTCCGTCCAAAAGATCGCATCTATGGAAAACCAATCGATGAGTACAAAGGAAAATGCACAGCTGCTAAGGCTATGCAGGTCATGATCGACAACAACTTGAGCTTTGAAATTGCTCTTTATCCATATGAATTGGTCACTTATGGGGAAACAGGATCTGTCTGTGCCAACTGGATGCAATACAACTTGATCAAGAAATACTTGGAAGTCATGACAGAAGACCAAACCTTGGTGGTTGAATCGGGTCACCCTCTAGGCCTCTTCAAATCGAAACCAGAAGCTCCTCGTGTCGTCATTACCAACGGTCTCTTGATTGGTGAATATGACAATATGCGCGACTGGGAAATCGCTGAAGAAATGGGAGTAACCAACTACGGTCAGATGACGGCTGGTGGCTGGATGTACATCGGTCCTCAAGGGATCGTTCACGGTACTTTCAACACCCTTCTCAATGCTGGTCGTCTTAAACTCGGTGTGCCTGATGACGGCGACTTGACCGGTAAACTCTTTATTTCATCTGGTCTCGGTGGAATGAGCGGAGCTCAAGGGAAAGCAGCTGAAATCGCAAAAGCGGTTGCCATCGTTGCAGAAGTGGACCGCTCTCGGATCGAAACCCGTCACTCTCAAGGCTGGATTAGCCAAGTGACAGATAGTGCCGAAGAAGCTGTGAAATTGGCTCAAGCAGCCCTTGAAGCTGGTGAATCCACTTCGATTGCCTACCATGGTAATATCGTAGATTTGCTCGAATATGTCAATGAACACCAAGTTCACGTTCATCTCTTGTCTGACCAAACCTCTTGCCACAACGTCTATGATGGTGGCTATTGCCCAGTTGGCATCAGCTTTGAAGAGCGGACACGTTTGCTGGCAGAAGACAAAGAAACCTTCCGCCGTTTGGTTGATGAAACCTTGGCTCGTCACTTTGCAGTGATCAAAGCCTTGACAGCTAAAGGTACTTACTTCTTCGACTACGGTAATGCCTTCATGAAATCTGTTTACGACTCAGGCATCAAGGAAATTTCTAAGAATGGCTTGGATGACAAAGACGGCTTCATTTGGCCATCTTATGTAGAAGATATCATGGGACCTATGCTCTTTGACTATGGTTATGGTCCATTCCGTTGGGTCTGCCTCAGCGGTAAACACGAAGACTTGATTGCAACTGACCATGCAGCCATGGAAGCGATCGATCCAACTCGTCGCTACCAAGACCGCGACAACTACAACTGGATTCGCGATGCGGAAAAGAACCAACTGGTGGTTGGTACACAAGCACGTATCCTCTATCAAGATTGTATGGGCCGTGTCAACATTGCTTTGAAATTCAATGAACTCATTCGCCAAGGCAAGATCGGACCGGTCATGATCGGACGTGACCACCACGACGTATCTGGTACAGATGCTCCATTCCGTGAAACATCAAACATCAAAGATGGTTCGAACGTCACTTGTGACATGGCGGTTCAATGTTACGCTGGTAACGCTGCTCGCGGTATGAGTCTCGTCGCTCTCCACAACGGTGGTGGTACTGGTATCGGTAAAGCTATCAACGGTGGATTTGGTCTCGTCCTAGACGGTAGCCACCGGATCGATGAAATCATCAAGTCTGCCATTGCCTGGGACACTATGGGTGGAGTTGCTCGTCGGAACTGGGCACGGAATAACCATGCCATTGAAACAGCGATCGAGTACAACCGTCTCCATGCAGGAACAGACCACATCACCATTCCGTATCTGGCAGATGAAGATTTGGTCAAAGAAGCCGTTCAAAAATTGTTTTAACATCAAAAAATAAAAACTGAGAAAGGGGAGGAAAATGCAAAGACTCCTCCTCCCCAACTTCTCCTATAAAAAGAGGTAATCATATGGCAAAAATTGTTGAGTGTATTCCAAACTTCTCTGAAGGACGCAATCAAGCTGTGATCGACGGATTAGCAGCAACAGCAAAAAGTATTCCAGGTGTCACTTTACTAGACTACTCGTCTGACGCCAGTCACAACCGCAGCGTCTTTACACTCGTTGGGGATGAAGAAAGCATTCAAGAAGTGGCTTTCCAATTGGTGAAATACGCTTCTGAAAACATTGATATGACCAAGCACGAAGGCGAACACCCTCGTATGGGGGCAACAGACGTTTGTCCATTCGTTCCCGTTAAAGATATCACTACAGCTGAATGCGTTGAGATTGCTAACAAAGTAGCCGAACGCATCAATCGTGAATTAGGTATTCCAATCTTCCTTTATGAAGATGCTGCAACTCGCCCAGAACGGAAGAACTTGGCGAAAGTGCGTAAAGGACAATTTGAAGGAATGCCAGAAAAATTGTTGGAAGAAGACTGGAAGCCAGACTACGGTGAACGCAAGATTCACCCAACTGCAGGGGTTACAGCTGTCGGTGTCCGGATGCCACTCGTTGCTTTCAATATCAACCTTGATACAGACGATCTAGAGATTGCCAATAAGATTTCTAAAATCATTCGTGGATCAAGCGGTGGATACAAATACTGTAAAGCGATCGGTGTCATGCTAGAAGATCGCAACATCGCCCAAGTCTCCATCAATATGGTCAACTTGGAACAATTCCCATTGTATCGTGTTGTGGAAACCGTTCGTTTCGAAGCGCAACGCTATGGTGTTCGCATCATCGGAACAGAACTCATTGGACTGGCTCCTGCTAAGGCTTTGATCGACTCTGCTGAATACTACTTACAATTAGAAGACTTTGACTACAGCAAACAAGTCTTGGAAAATCACTTGTTGGGTTAGAAAGGGAGTTCTATGAAACTAGTTGACTTAAGTATTACGGAGTTTGCCAAAGTTCTTGGTTCAGATGCTCCAGCTCCAGGTGGTGGTTCTGCTGCTGCTCTATCTGCTGCGAATGGGATTTCCCTTACAAAAATGGTCTGTGAACTGACCATTGGAAAGAAAAAATACGCAGAATTTGAAGACCACATCAAAGGGGTTCATGAAAAAAGCGCTCAACTCCAAGACCAATTACTAGAAGCCATCGATAAAGATACAGAAGCTTTCAACGTCGTATCAGCTGTCTTTGATCTTCCAAAAGAAACGGAAGAAGAGAAAGCCGCTCGTCGTGAAGCCATGCAAAAAGCTTTGAAACATGCGACAGTATCTCCTTTCTCTATGATGGAGCTCATCGTTGAAGCTCTTGAAACCACCAAAGAAGCTGTTGGCAAGTCCAACACCAATGCGGCTAGTGACCTAGGGGTAGCTGCTCTGAATCTTAAAGCTGGCCTTCAAGGTGCTTGGCTCAATGTCTTGATCAACATTTCAGGAATCAAGGACCAAGACTTCGTCCAAGAATACCACGGCAAGGGACTCAAACTTCTCCAAACCGGTTCTGATCTTGCAGACAACATTTACCAAACCATTTTAGAAAGTCTATCATAAACCTAACAAACAAAAAGAAAGAAGGGATTCTATGGTTTTATCGGATATTGAAATTGCCAATTCTGTCCAAATGAAGCCCATCACCGATATCGCTGCTGAACTTGGATTGACCGAAGACGATATTTCGCTCTACGGAAAATACAAGGCAAAAATTGATAGCAACCAACTGGAACAACTCAAGGATAAGGAAGATGGAAAGCTGATCCTCGTGACAGCCATCTCTCCAACACCTGCTGGAGAAGGAAAGACAACCACCTCTGTTGGCTTGGTCGATGCTCTTTCAGCTATTGGTGAAAAAGCCGTCATTGCCCTGCGCGAACCGTCTCTTGGCCCTGTCTTTGGGATCAAGGGTGGAGCTGCCGGTGGCGGGTACGCCCAAGTGGTTCCAATGGAAGATATCAACCTTCACTTTACCGGAGACTTCCATGCCATTGGGATTGCCAATAACCTGCTTGCAGCTTTGATTGACAACCACATTCACCATGGAAATGAGTTGGGCATCGATTCTCGTCGCATTACCTGGAAACGGGTGGTCGATATGAACGACCGTCAGCTCCGTCATATTGTCGATGGCCTTCAAGGAAAAACAAACGGAGTTCCTCGTGAAGATGGCTTTGACATCACCGTGGCTTCTGAAATCATGGCCATTCTCTGTCTCTCAGAAAATATCCTTGATCTCAAAGAACGTCTTGATCGCATCATTATTGGGTACAACTACCAAGGACAACCGGTCACAGCTAAAGACCTCAAGGCTGGAGGGGCCATGGCAGCCGTCCTCAAAGATGCCATCCATCCAAACTTGGTGCAAACCTTGGAGCATACTCCTGCCATCATCCACGGCGGACCTTTTGCCAATATTGCTCATGGCTGTAACAGTGTGCTGGCTACTAAACTAGCCCTCAAATATGCTGATTATGTCGTGACAGAAGCTGGTTTTGGAGCAGACCTCGGTGCTGAAAAATTCATCGATATCAAGTGCCGCATGGCCGGGCTCAAACCTGCTGCCGTTGTCCTCGTCGCAACCATTCGTGCCCTCAAAATGCATGGTGGAGTTGCTAAAGTAGACTTGGCTACGGAAAATGTCCAAGCTGTTATCGATGGTCTACCAAACCTAGACAAACACTTGGCCAACATCCAAGAAGTCTATGGTCTACCTGTGGTCGTTGCCATTAACAAATTCCCACTGGATACAGAAGCTGAGCTAGAAGCTGTCTATGAATCTTGTAAGAAACGCAATGTAGATGTGGTCATTTCGGATGTCTGGGCAAAAGGTGGGGCTGGTGGTCGTGACTTGGCTGAAAAAGTCATTCAACTGGCTCAAGAAGAAAACCACTTCTCTTATGTCTATGATGAAGAAGACAGCATTGAAACAAAATTGACCAAGATCGTCACAAAAGTATATGGTGGTAAAGGCATCAGCTTAACACCAGCAGCCAAACGCGAACTGAAAGAATTGGAAGCACTCGGTTTCTCAAGCTATCCAATCTGTATGGCCAAAACGCAATACTCCTTCTCAGATGATGCCAAGAAGATGGGAGCGCCAAAAGATTTCACTGTTAAAATCAGCAATCTCAAGGTAGCTGCCGGAGCTGGCTTCATCGTAGCTCTCACTGGTACCATTATGACTATGCCTGGCCTACCTAAAGTTCCTGCCAGTGAAAAGATTGATATCGATGCCCACGGCAATATCACTGGTCTCTTTTAAGAAAGAAGGCGTCCTATGGTGACTCTCCTTCATCTTACCCCCGCAGATTATCAAATTTCTACCTGGTCCGGTGGCCAAACCACCCAACTCTTTCTCTCCCCAGAGGGAGGAAGCTATCCAGATCGGACCTTTGACTTCCGCCTCTCTACTGCAACGGTAGAGGTTGAAAAAAGTAACTTTACCGATCTCACGGGCTACCACCGAATCTTGATGCCCTTGAATGCCTCCATTAGGCTCACCCATCACCATAAAGAAGTGGTTTTGAACCCCTTTCAAAGCTACTTCTTTGATGGGGGAGATCCTGTATCTAGCCAAGGGACTTGTCAAGACTTTAATTTGATTTACAAACCTTCTTATCAGGGGCATATGAGTGCTATATCCCCAAAAGAGAGTGTCAAAAGTCAGAGTCGCTATCAATTGATCTACGCTCTCTGTCCACTAACACTCGAATGGGGAAACAATCATTCTCAAACTCTCCAAACTCACGAGCTCCTGGTGATCGAACAAGCATCTCCTCTTCAAGAGATGACAATCACGTTTTTACCCCATCAGTCTGGGGAGCAACCGATTGCTATCTGGACTGGACTACAATAATGTTCACAAAGGAGAAACATTATGAACGGAGCACATAAACAGTCGATTGAGGAACAAGAAAAAGCGAAATTCAGCTTTAGCGGTGCCACTCTTTACGGTATCAACGCCGTAATCGGATCTGGTATCTTCCTCCTTCCTCAAAAAATTTATTCTGGCCTCGGACCAGCTTCTCTAGCTGTCATGTTCGGGGTTGCCATTCTCGTCATGCTACTATCAGCCTGTCTGGCTGAAACAGCTGGCTACTTCGACAAAAACGGTGGAGCCATGCAATACTCAAAAGCCGCTTTCGGAGACTTCGTTGGCTTTAACGTTGGGATTCTCGGTTGGGCCGTTACTGTTATCGCTTGGGCTGCCATGTTAGCCGGATTTGCTAAGATCTTCATCATCACCTTCCCAGCATTTGAAGGCTACAACCTTCCGATCAGTATCGGTATGCTGATTCTCTTGAGTCTGATGAACATTGCCGGTCTGAAAACCTCTAAGATGTTTACTCTGACAGCTACTGTTGCAAAATTAATTCCAATTGTCCTCTTCTCACTCTTTGCCATCTTCTTCATTCCCGGTGGCGTGAGCAAGGGCAACTTCACACCTTTCCTTCAATTGGAAAGTGGAACAAACCTCTTCAGTTCTATTTCTAGTACAGCCGTCTACATCTTCTACGGTTTCATCGGATTTGAAACCATGTCTATCGTTGCAGGGGAAATGCGCAACCCTGAAAAGAACGTTCCCCGCGCTATTCTAGGTTCTATCAGTATTGTATCTGTTCTCTACATGTTGATCATCGCAGGAACAATCGCCATGCTTGGTGGTCGCATTATGCAAACTGGTGCACCAGTACAAGACGCATTTGTCGAAATGATTGGCCCTATCGGAGCTCCACTCGTTTCTTACGGAGCCCTCATTTCAATCGCCGGTCTAAACATCGGTGAATCCATCATGGTCCCTCGTTTTGGTGCCGCATTAGCAACTGAAAAACTCTTGCCAGAAGGGCTTGGAAAAACAAACTCTAAGAATGCCCCTGTCATTGCCATTATCATTTCTGGTATCTTCGCCTTCTTACTCTTGTTATCTGGCTCTTTCGAAACATTAGCAACCTTCAGTGTTGTCTTCCGTTTCTTCCAATACATTCCAACTGCTTTGGCAGCCATCAAACTCAGAAAAATGTACCCAGACAAAAAGGTTACCTTCCGAGTACCATTTGGTCCTGTTATCCCAGTTCTAGCTGTTGTGATCAGTATCTTGATGATTGCAGGGGACAACATGATGAACTTTGTTTGGGGTGCCATCGGTCTCGTGATCGCAAGTGGACTCTACTTTGTTTTCCACGGCGATAAACTACATAAATCGAAAACCCTTCCTCACTAATTTTCTTTACACACTAGATGGGAACAGAGACGGGAGTGAAGCTCGGTTTTGCTCCCTAACCCATCTAGGACTCCACGAATATCAAACCTGAGCCCTTTTCTCTATGACTCTTTTCAATTCTTTAGATCAATAGACAATGGGCCCATGTTTGGTATTCAAACCGAAGTAAACAACACTACTTCCACAGAACAACTATTCATAATCGGAGGTTTTATATGACTCAATTGATTCATTTAGATGGTAATAGCTTAACACTCGAAGAAGTCATCGCTGTAGCTCGGCACGGTGCCCAATGTGAGCTTGATGAACAAGCCAAAGAAGCCGTTATCGCATCCCGTAAAATCGTTGATGACATTGTCCGGGAAAAACGAGTCGTCTATGGTGTAACCACTGGCTTTGGTTCCCTCTGTAATGTCAGCATCTCTCCAGAAGATACTGTTCAACTGCAAGAAAACCTGATTCGAACTCACTCATCTGGCTTCGGTGATCCACTTCCTGAAGATGCCGTTCGTGCCATCATGCTGATCCGTATTAACTCACTATTGAAAGGTTATTCTGGCATTCGTCTGTCAACCGTTGAAAAACTGTTAGAATTGCTCAACAAAGGAGTCACTCCTTATATCCCTGAAAAAGGCTCTCTCGGAGCTTCTGGAGATCTTGCTCCTCTTTCTCATATGGTTTTACCAATGTTGGGTCTTGGACGCGCCTACTACAAAGGAGAACTTCTCAGTGGTCAAGAAGCCTTAGATCGTGCTGGAATTGAAAAGATCCAATTAGCTGCCAAAGAAGGGCTTGCCTTGATCAATGGTACGACTGTCCTAACCGGTATCGGTGCTCTTGCGACTTATGATGGTATCCAATTGCTCAAACTCTCTGATATCGCTGGTGCTCTCTCAATGGAAGTTCACAATGGAATTACCAGTCCATTCGAAGAAGACCTTCATACCATCCGTCCTCAAAGTGGACAATTGGCAACCGCTCGCAATATCCGCAACCTCCTTGAAGGAAGCAAGAACACAACGGTAGCAACCCAACAACGGGTCCAAGACCCTTACACACTCCGTTGTATCCCTCAAATCCATGGAGCTAGCAAGGATTCTATTGCTTATGTAAAAGAAAAAGTTGAAATCGAAATCAACTCTGTGACAGATAATCCAATTATTACTAAAGAAGGCCACGTCATCTCCGGCGGGAACTTCCACGGAGAACCAATGGCACAACCATTTGACTTCCTAGGGATCGCCCTTTCTGAAATTGGGAATGTATCCGAACGTCGGGTGGAACGCTTGGTCAACAGCCAACTCAGCAAATTGCCATCCTTCTTGGTTAAACACCCTGGACTCAACTCAGGCTTCATGATTACCCAGTATGCTTGTGCATCCCTTGCATCGGAAAATAAAATCTTGGCTCACCCTGCTAGTGTCGATTCTATTCCATCTTGTGAAAACCAAGAAGATTTCGTCAGCATGGGAACGACTGCCGCTCGTAAAGCAGCAGAAATTCTTAAAAACTCCCGTCGCATCGTTGCTACTGAAATCATGGCAGCTTGCCAAGCCTTGGATCTCAAACCAGAAAATCATGAACTTGGTAAAGGGACAAAACCAGCTTATGAGCTGATTCGTCAAAAACTGAACTTCATTGAATTTGACAAAGATATCGAAATCTTTGAAGAACTCAATAAAGCATCTGCTGTTGTCGAAAGCGAAGAATTCTTAGCAACCATCGAAAAAGCAGTTGACTTACGGATTCAATACTGATACAGTAAGGATAAAGCAAAAACAGAGGCTGGCGATCTTCTCAGCCTCTGCCTGCTTTCAGAAAAATAAGGGAGGCGACAAGCTTGCTCACAAACTACTATCCAATGACCTACAGCTACTACCAAGGTAGTATCGAGGACAATCCCTACACGGCCAAATGGGGAATGGTCACCAAATTTTTAGACCTAAACGACGAGACCCTCACTCCATTTGAGGGTATGACCTTTGGGATCATCGGCTTTAAGAGCGACAAAGGAGTCTATATCAATAATGGGCGTGTAGGAGCAGTCGAGGGTCCTACAGCCATCCGTTCTCAAATCGCTAAACTTCCATGGCACTGGGGAACCAATGTGACAGTGTATGATGTGGGAAATATTGACGGGCCTAACCATTCACTAGAAGAACTCCAAGAAAGTCTCTCACAAGCGATCCAGCGCATGTACCAATTAGGGATCCAACCCATTGTCCTAGGAGGCGGTCACGGAACTGCTTACGGCCACTATCTAGGGATTCAATCCAGTTTAGAAAAAGATGAACAACTGGCTGTGATCAATCTGGATGCCCACTTTGATTTGCGACCTTACGACCAAACCGGTCCCAATTCTGGAACAGGTTTTCGTCAAATGGCTGATCATGCGAAAGAAAAAGGTCAGGACTTCCCTTACCTCATCCTGGGGATCCAAGAGCACAATAATAACCTCTTCCTCTTTAATTACGTTGCTAAAACACCAAGCATTGATTTTTTAACTGGCCAAGATCTCTTCCAGATGAGCCACCAAGCCATTCTGGATCGAATCGATCAATTTTTAGAAAACCAAACCGCGATCTATCTGTCTATTGATATGGATTGCTTTGCAGTCGGCTCTGCTCCTGGTGTTAGCGCCATCCAATCACTTGGTGTCGATCCTAAACTAGCCCTCCTACTTCTCCAACACATTGCTGCCAGTGGTAAACTAATCGGATTTGATGTCGTGGAAGTTTCTCCTCCTCATGACATTGACAACCATACTTCAAACCTTGCTGCGACCTTTATCTTTTACTTGACCCAAATATTGGCGCAACAAAAACTGAACTAAAATGATTTCTACACACATAAAAAGCATAGAAACACCCATTGCTTGGGTATTTCTATGCTTTTTTCATTTTCAGCACAATGATCTTTGCCTGAAAGGAGGCATGGCCTCTTATCCTTCACTTATGATTTAGATAAGAGACACTACAGGTCTTTTAATTTCTTAAGAAACTGACGATCTCTGTAGGGATTCAAGTGTTGCTCTGCCACCTTCTTGTAGTAATTCTTATCTTCTTTCAAGAAGGTCCTCAGGGCAGGATCGAGCTCTTCTCCCTTCTCCTTTTGATTAGATAAGAAAGCCAATAGATAATGAACCATTCCCTTATCCCGAGAATTGGCAGATGGTTTCATCGTCCTTTCTTTTCGAGCCAGATAAGCCGCAACCTTCTCTTGATCTCCTTGCTGGCAAGCGATTAAGGATTGATAAAATTCGAGCAATTCTTCCTTCCAAGGGAAACGAACACTGGACAAAATCTTCTGAGCTCTGTCAAAACAGCGGCGAGCTTGGATCAAATCTCCCTTCCAATAATAGGCGATCCCAAGATCAATATCAAAGACGACACGGACGGAATCAACAGCTTGATCCCCCACTAAGCGCAGAACCTCTTCTAAGTGGGTGACCGCTACTTGGAAATGGCCCCTAATTTGCTCGATTTCAGCGAGGTAGGCCAAAGAAGCTGCAATTTGAATGGCATACTTGGCCTGCATGCTATTGGTCAAACTAAAGCAATCAATAGAGCGATACAGATGCCGAGTCGCCTGCTCCTCATCCCCAACCATCAGGTGATACAAGCCCTTCAAACGCAACTGGATCGCGATGACCTCATGATTATTGGCTTGGATGGCATCTTCCAGAGCCAAATCTGTATAATAGGCCATCTCAGAGATATTTTCAGTTTGAATGCAATAATAAATGATTTGCCGATAACCCTCTAAGAGGAAGTCGGATTGCTTGAGTTCCCGCGCATAGGAGATGACTTTTTGGATATCATGAATCCCCTTTTGATACTCCCCACTTCGAATAAAATAGCGACCTTCTAGGTACAAGTAACGCAGTTGCAAATACTTGTATTCTCTATCTCTTTGGTGCCTTGAAAAGAGGTTATCTAATTCTTGGCGAATGCGGGATAGCTCTCCAAAAATGTCCAAATGACTATTTGTACCATCTGATAGGAACCCCTCATCTACCTTGGAATATATCGGAAACAGTTCATGCTCCAGCTGAAGAATTTCTTCTAAGTAGGTCAACTCAAACGATAAGGAACGCAAAAGATTTTGGGATTGCTTGTATTGGTAGGCAATTTCCTTATAAAGAAGAAGGTCCGTCGAATCTTCTAAAGTTTCTTCCAATTTTTGCGCAATTTGTTGGTGGAAGAGGCGCCGTCTAGCTGGCGAAAGAAGATGGTAAAAGTACATAGCTACCAATTGCTTGCAGAATTGAACCATGAGAGCCTCTCCTTCTTCTACGATTGAGACGATCGCTCTTTCAGATAAAGGCTCGATTAATTCTGTCAAAACAGGAAGCTCTGTAGCCGTCAATTCCGCCAAGATAGACAGAGAAATTGGCTTATGAAAACACGATAGGTAGTGTAGAAGAGCCTCTTCCTCGCTGCTCATATCCCCAAGCTCCTGAGAAAGATAAGCTTGAATGATATCAGGCAAGGGTTCTAAATTTTCATTTTCTTTCCACTCTTCGATATAGCTGGATAGTAAGAACGGACTGCCTTCACTCCATTCGACCATCTGCTCCATCACTGCCGGCTCTATTGCTCCCAGTTCCCCTTTCAAGAGAGCACGACTTTCACTAGGATCAAAATTGGTCAACTCTAGTTGAGACAGCCGTTTCTCTACCTTTAAGTTCCCCAAGAAGTTGACGAAGAAAGCTGGCAGAGGCTCTTCAGCTGTAAAAATCAGTTGCCATTTCTCCTGGTTTCTTCGCTCCTCTAGTTGTTTCACTTTTTCTAGAGACACTGCATCGAACCACTGGGCGTTTTCAAGCAGGATCAGGAGCGGTTTTTCTTTGCTAAGGCTCTGAAGCTGATTCCATACCGAAATGAGATCATCCTCCTCTTCCAGAAGGGAAATTCCCATCTCATCCCCCATTTTCTCTAGCGCTTGTCTGAGATCATTCCAGGCGCTTCCTTCATAGCGCTGACTGGTAGCTTTTCCTTCCACCTTGATAAAGTTAAAACTGCGATTGGACATCAAGACCAACTGCCGCAACAGACGTTTTTTACCTGTTCCAGATTGCCCCATCACGAGAAAAGGACCAACCGCTTCACCCGTCTCGACTAAGGAAAGGTATTCCTCGAGTTGCGAGAGTTCTTGTTTCCGACCAAAAAAGGAAAGTTCACGGATATTCAAGCGATTGGTCAGTTTATGAGTTCGTTTGGCTTCCAAAACGGAGTGATAAAGTTCCTCAATCGCTCGACTGGGACGCACACTGAGCTCGCGATCCAATAAATCGACTAGCTTATAATAGGTCTCAAAAAATTTTCCTAGCTGATGATGAAAGCTATAATATTCCATCAAGAGCTGGTAGTTTTTCTCTTCAAATTCATCCAGCTCTACCAAATGATGGAGCAAGAGTTCTATACTAGAGTCTCCAAAACCGACCTGCTCAATTTTTTGATAGCAACTTTCGACATAGAGCTTCCTATAAGCATCCCGTTTTCGAGAAGCCCACTGATCAAAGTCTTCATCATCCTTGACATAGAAGCCCTCTAAAAAGTCTCCCCGATAAAGATCCAAGGCACTTAGTGGATCTCTTTCAAAGAGTTTGACATCCAAAGAAAGGCTCAAATCAGGATTAAGGGCCAAACTGCTCCGACTTGGAGAGACAATGATATCTCCTTCAAAGATTTTATTGGCTTGGTAAACCGTATTCCGTAAGTTTTTGCGAGCTACTTGGTTTTCCTTATCTCCCCAAAGGATACCGGCGATTTCATCTCGGTTGACCTGGCCCATGACTGCCAAGTAATAAAGCAAGGCCTCCATCTTCGAGAAAGAAAACCGAATAGTTTTCTGATTGAAAACAACCTTAGGGGGTCCAAATAACTTCAACTTCAGACTTTTCTTCATTGCAAGCGCCTCCAAAAACTTCATATTAATACTATAAAAAAAAAGTTGGCTTTTAGCAAGTAATTTATCCAAATAAAAAGAGACTGAGAACGATTCTTTCTCAATCTCTACACTTCCTACTAAAAGTGTTGATTAATTCACTTCAAAATTCGGTTGATGAGCAAATAAAGCCTTTGTTGCTTGGTAGACGTGGTAAGCGACATCTTCATTGTTCATGGTGTAAAGATGGACACCTGCCACATCTTGAGTAACCAAATCAACAATTTGATCGACTGCATAAGCCAAGCCAGCTGCGCGAAGAGACTTTGGATCATGCTCATACTTGTCTAAAATCGCTTTAAACTTCCGTGGGATATGAACATTTTCACAAGTCTTAAGGAGACGAAGGGCCTGATTGCGATTGAGAATCGGCATCACTCCTGCATGAATAGGAACATTGATCCCAGCTAAAGTACACTTATCTTGAAAATCATAGAAACGCTCATTGTCAAAGAAAAGTTGAGTGACCAAACTAGAGCACCCTGCATCTACCTTCTTTTTAAGATTTTGAATATCTGAAATTTGGTTTGGAGAATCCGGATGTCCCTCAGGATAGCAAGCACCAATCACCTCAAAATGGGGAGCTTCTGTTTTAATAAATTCAATCAGATCCGTTGCATAACGAAAGTCTTTTAAAGGTTCCACACCAGGGATAATATCCCCACGCAGAGCCAAAATCCGATGAACTCCTACTTCATCTAACTCATGAAGAGTATCGGCCACTTTTTCCTTGCTCAAATAGACGGCTGGCAAGTGAGCAATCGTCGGAATAGACAATTCATTTTGAATGTAATTGGCTAAAGCAACCGTCGTCTCTTTGATATTGTATTTATTATTGCTAGCGGTCACACTAATAAAGTGAGGAGCTAGCTCCTGCATATTTGCCAAAGCACGTAAGAGTTTGGCATTGCCTACTTCAGGATTTGGAGGAAAAACTTCAAATGACAGAGACGGTGTGTGTTGTGACATATTCTATCCTTTTCTTTTGTTTCTTTGATCAAGAACTCTGAGCCACTATTTCTAGGATAAGGGAACGATTCGAAAACCCTCTACACGATGATAGAAGGTCCTCGAAACATTTCTTACAAGTGTTCACGCGCTTCTTTAGCAGCATTAACGAGTTTGATCAAGCTTTCTTTTGTTTCTTTAATTCCACGAGTCTTCAAACCACAGTCAGGGTTGATCCAAACTTTGCCACTTGGTACTTTTGCCAAGATTGCTTCAATAGTGTGATCGATTTCACCGTCTTGTGGGACACGTGGTGAGTGGATATCGTAAACCCCAGGTCCAACTTCTGTTTGGAAGTTTTTGGCTTTCAACTCATCCAAGATTTCAAGGTTTGAACGGCTAGCTTCAAATGAGATGACGTCTGCATCCAAGTTGTCGATAGCTGGGATGATATCTGTAAATTCTGAGTAACACATGTGAGTGTGGATTTGTGTGTCTGGTGCAACAGTTGAGTGTACCAAACGGAAGGCTGGAATCGCCCAGTCAAGGTAGTCTTCGTACCAGTCGCTACGACGGAGTGGCAATTTTTCACGAAGAGCAGCCTCGTCGATTTGGATGATCTTCACGCCTGCAGCTTCAAGGTCAAGAACTTCATCCTTGATGGCAAGAGCGATTTGAAGAGTAGAATCCTTGATAGAGATATCTTCACGTGGGAATGACCAGTTAAGGATGGTAACAGGTCCAGTCAACATCCCTTTAACAGGTTTGTCCGTACGGCTTTGTGCGTAGCTAGACCATTTCACAGTGATTGGGTTGAGACGAGTCACATCACCCCAGATGATTGGTGGTTTCACCCCACGCATACCGTATGATTGTACCCAACCGTTTTTAGAGAAGAGGTAACCAGACAAGTTTTGACCGAAGTACTCAACCATGTCGTTCCGCTCAAATTCACCGTGTACAAGTACGTCAAATCCAACTTCTTCTTGCCATTTGATCCATTCGTCGATCGTTTCAGCAAGGAAGGCATCGTATTCTTCTTGTGTCAATTCACCCTTACGGAAGGCCAAACGTTTAGCACGAACTTCCTTAGTTTGAGGGAATGAACCGATGGTAGTTGTTGGAAGTGCTGGAAGCTTGAAGGCTTCTTTTTGGATTTCTTCACGTTCTGCGAAAGCTGGCAAACGAGTGTAGTCTGCTTCTGTCAAAGCTGCGATGCGAGCATGAAGTTCAGCATTTGCTCCAACGCGTTCTGTTGCAAAGAGTTCTTTGTTAGCAGCAAGAGCTTCTGCACCTTGACCGTTACGGATGGCATCCAAGTCACGCAATTCACCCAATTTTTCAACCGCAAAGGCGAAGTGGTTCAAAATAGCTGGTTCAAAATCTTCATTAGCAGTTGTAAATGGCACATGAAGAAGAGAGCAAGAAGTCGTCAAGACAACCTTTTCAGCTGGAACTTGATCCAAGATTTCTAAGCTCTTTTCATAGTTGTTTCGCCAGATGTTCTTCCCATTTACAATACCTGCATAAAGAGTCTTATCAGCTGGGAAGCCACCTTTCACCAATTCAAGTGTTTTCTTGCCTTCAACAAAGTCAAGACCAATACCATCAACTGGCAAGTTCACAAGGTCATTGTAGACATCACGAACATCACCAAAGTAGGTTTGGATCAAGACTTCAAGGCCTTTCTTATCAGCCAAGAGTTTGTTGTAGAGGTCCAAGAAGAGAGCTTTTTCTTCAGCTGACAAATCTTTAACAAGAGCTGGCTCATCGAGTTGAATACGAGTCGCACCAAGCTCAGCCAATTTGGCAAAAACTTCTTGATAAGCAGCAACCAAGCTGTCTACGAAGTCCTCAGCTTTCACACCATCTTCAAAGTCAGATAATTGAAGGAAAGTGAATGGTCCAACCACTACTGGACGAGTGTTGATCCCCAATTCTTTGGCTTCTTGGTACTCATCAAAAATCTTGTGACCAGCCAATTTCACTTCTGTTGTTTTTTCAAATTTAGGAACGATGTAATGGTAGTTGGTGTTGAACCATTTTTTCATTGGAAGGGCACGCACATCCCCTTTTTCACCTTGGTAACCACGCGCCAAAGCGAAGTATTGTTCAAGGTCTGTCAAATCCAAGTTTTGAACAGATGCAGGCACGACGTTGAAAAGGAAGGCTGCATCAAGGAAATTGTCGTAGTGTGAGAAGTCGTTTGAAGGAATCTCTGAGATGCCTTGTTCTTTAACAATGTTCCAGTGTTTAGCACGCAAGTCTTTAGCAGCTGCCAAGAGCTCGTCTGCTGAGATTTCTTTTCTAAAGTATTTTTCAGTTGTAAATTTTAATTCACGGAATTCACCCAAACGTGGGAAACCGATAATTGTAGTTGACATGTTGTGTCCTCCAAAAATTCTAATTGACACTATCATATCAGAAGATAGCCGTCTTGTATAATTGCTTTTACACGAATTTTGATATAGCCAAAAACTATAACACAGATTTAATGGGCCTTGAGAGCAGAAATCAAAAGCAAAAACTAGGACTTCTTATAAATATTTCCTATAGCCCAAGCGTCCCTGAACCATTTTTGAGCGGATTTCGCTAGAAGGACAGCCTCTAAAAAGCAAAGCAGGCCTTCTCTATTGAGAAAGACCTGTGCAAGCATAAACAAACTGCTTCTGTTTACAAATCTAAGAAATTCTATAAAAATGTATTCGTTAGAATGATTCTATCATCTACTGAAACTTTCCGCCGTGAGAAAAGTGCTAGAAACACTTGTTTCTAGCACTCGGGAGTTTTGAGACCATAGGCTCAAAACTAAGTCATGGAACTTCTTCGAAGTTCGCTGACGTCCGTACTCACCTAAGGAAAGTTTTTTTGATGATTTCGTCCTCATTCTGACAGGCCTTCTCTACTGAGAAAGACCTGCTTCTACGAGGAAGTAATTTCCTCTATTTTTCTTACTTTCATTAGGCTAGTTTGACACAGAAGGCATCCCAAGGGGCCAACTTGCCTGATTCGAGGACTTGTTCTACCTTGGTATTGGCAATGAGAACCTCTTCAACCCCATTGACGAGCGGTAAGTCTTGCTCTTGACTGGAGAGATTGACAACCACCAGATAGGCTTGCTCTCCTTCTACCCGCTTGTAGGCAAAAACCTTGTCTGCTGCGTCCACCAATTCATAATCAGCGGTCACAAGCCAAGGGTGTTCTTTTCTCAAAGCAATGAGGGCTTGGTAGGTATAGAAAATAGAGTCTGGATCTGCTAGGGTAGCCTCAACATTGATCTCTTTGTAGTTTGGGTTGACCGCAAGCCATGGACGACCTGTCGTAAAGCCGGCTTCTGCTTCATCATTCCACTGCATCGGCGTCCGGGCATTGTCCCGACCAATATGGCGGATTTGGTCCATGATCACTTCGAGCGGAACCCCTTTTTCTAAGGCTTCATGAGCATAGTTGATCGACTCGATATCTTCTACATCCTCAAGGCTCTTAAATGGATAATTGGTCATCCCGATTTCTTCCCCTTGATAGATATAAGGAGTTCCCTTCATCAAGTGAAGCAGAATCGCTAAAGCCTTGGCAGATTTGACACGATAGTTCCCATCATCCCCCCAAGTTGACACAATCCGTGGCAAATCGTGATTGTTCCAAAAGAGGGAATTCCAGCCTTCCTCTTCTCCTAATTCCGTCTGCCACTTGGTGAAAATTTCCTTCAATTTAGGCACATCCAATTCCTTGGCGTAGTGCCACTTTGGTTGACCCGGTTGGTATTGAAGACCGATGTGTTCAAATTGGAAAACCATGGACAATTCTTGATTTTTTGGATTGGAGTATTGCTTGGCAATCTCTGGAGTCGCCCCCCAAGTTTCTCCTACTGTGAGCAGATCCTTATCGCCAAAGGTCGCTTGATTCATTTCCTTCAAGTAAGGATGGAGCATGGGACCATTGCTGATGATTTCCTGATCTGGGATCTTACCGATCATATCGATCACATCCATACGGAAGCCACCAATTCCCTTGTCAATCCAGAAATTCATCATGTCATAGATCTGATGGCGAAGCTCCTCATTTTCCCAGTTAAGGTCTGGTTGCTTCTTGCTAAAGTTATGCAGGTAGTATTGGCCTGAAGCTTCATCGAATTCCCAAGCAGAGCCACTAAAAGCAGAAATAATGCCATTGGGCTCATCGCGCCAAATATAGAAATCCCGCTTTGGACTGTCTGTGTTTTCACGCGCCTCAATAAACCAAGCATGCTCATCAGAGGTATGGTTGACCACCAAGTCCATGATGATTTTGATCTTGCGTTTCTGACCTTCTGCGATCAACTCTTCCATATCTTCCATGGTACCAAAGATGGAGGCAATATCCTCGTAATCCGAGATGTCATAGCCGTTATCATCCATAGGACTCTTGTAGACTGGCGAGAGCCAGATGGCTGTAATCCCAAGCTTTTCCAGATAGTCTAGCTTGCTCGTGATCCCCTTGAGATCCCCGATGCCATCGCCATTACTATCCTTGAAACTTTTTGGATAAACTTGGTAAATTACGGCATTATGCCACCATTTTTGTTCCATTTTTTCTTCTCCTTTATGATTGTGAAATCACTTTCATCATACAAAAATAGGGGTGAAATTGCAAGAGTTTACAAGTCTTCTCCCTCTTCACTGGAATAAATCACTTCAAAGAGACGTTGGCGCAAGCCTTCCTCCAAAGGTGTGATGACCTTCATCAACTGTTTCCAATCCTTGGCTCTTGAACAAGCCGCAAATAATTCATTTTTCCTATCGTAGGCCAGGTTGGCAGATTTTAAGAGCTCAAACATCCGATCTTCTTTGGCAATAGGATGCAATTGCAGCTCACCCATCGCAATTTCTTGACTTTGATTGTCCACTATGATAGGGTCCGTCTCAAAGGTATGGAGCAAGAAACGGTGCTGTCTCTTTTCAGGAAGCAAGGCTAGATCACCTGACAGATCCATCCTAATCTTTTTTTCATCCCAATCGACTGTTAGGCGGGTTTCAACCTTGCTAGCTCCTTCTCCTTCGACGAGTACGAAGGAACGATTGTCACCTGGGAAGAGATGCCAGTCCAGCATTTCTGGAAGGTCTACTCCTGTCTGTGGTTGTGCATCCATAGGGATGATGGCTCCTGCACGTGCAAAGACCGGAATATCCTGGCTGGTCCTAAAGACCGTAAGCTTGCCTCTTCCTTCATACTTCCAATCATGGAAGAAATCGTACCAAACGCCGTCTGGGAACCAAACACTCACAGAAGCACTATGAAAGACAGGATCCAGCGCTTCGGTAATTGGTGCCACCATGAGTTCACTGCCAAAGAAATATTGATTTTTCGCTTCATAAGCCTCTTCTTCGTTTGGATAGTGGTAATAGAGAGGTTGAACCAAAGGCAGGCCTTCTTCGTGCGTCGCCACATTCATGGTGTAGAGATAAGGCAGTAAGCTATGGCGCAGGCGCAAATACTGCTTCATCAAGCGACAGGTCTCAGACGAGTAAAACCACGGTTCCTTGCTGTTAAAGGCATTACAAGAACTATGAAGACGATTGATCGGGCTAAAAACCCCAAACTGCAACCAACGAAGAGCCAAGTCTTCATCATAGTAGCCCCGCATATGGCCACCGATATCATGACTCCACCAGGTGTAGCCGATATTGGAAGCTGTGCTAGTAAAATAGGGTTGAAAGGCTAGGGATTCCCAAGTCACAATAGTGTCCCCTGAAAAACCAATCGGATACCGATGGCTGCCGGGACCCCCATATCGTGATAAGATGAGACCAGCTTGGCCTTTTCGGCAATTATCTACATAATGATAGTGATTTAACAACCAAAGGGGATCCATCTTGCCATGACTACCTTGCTGCCAATCAATCCACCAAAAGTCCACTCCTTGATCTTCCAAAGGATGGTGGACATCTTCGAAATAAGCTTCGCGAAAGGCTGGACTATAAAAGTCAAAGCTAGCCGCTTCTTCTTTTTCAGCATCCAGTCCCAAGCGTTTTGCGACCATGGGATAAGCATCTTCAAAGGCGCGAATTCCATCTGCCGGATGGACATTTAAGGTCACCTTTAAACCACGCTCATGCAGGCCATTTAAGAAGGCAGCTGGATCGGGAATCAAATCCCGGTTCCAACTATAGCCCGTCCAACCACTTCCAAAGCGAGCAGGAATCGCCGTCTTGTGCCAGTCCATATCGATCACACTGACTGCAAGAGGCACCCCTTCTGCTTTGAAACGATCCATCAAATCTGTATACTCCTGACTGGTATAAGGCCAATACCGACTCCACCAGTTTCCCAGAGCATAACGTGGCAAGAGGGGTGGCTGTCCTGTCAGATGGTAAAAATCTTTTAAGGCGCCTAGATAATCGCGCCCATAACCGAAGAAATACAGATCCACTTCTGGATAGGGGCGTGCTCTAAAGCCGCTTTCGTCATCATACAAGTAGGAAGCGGAATCGTCTAAAAGAGCATAACCGGCCTTGCTCAAGATCCCATCTTGCAACTCCATAGCCCCATCGACCTCGTCAAGTGTCCGACTGGTCCCCTTTAAGGTCTCCGGCTGATCTCCATAGTGCCACCGGCTCCCATAGACTGCATACTGACCCTTGAGCTCGATAAAAAGCCGATCCGGTGTAAAAGGTCCCTTTTCAAAATGGAGGTGGAGATGCTCCGTATGAAGATCGAGGACCTCTTCTGTCTCTACGACCTCACAGGCTACAGGTCCAAAATCACGATTTTGCACAACTTGCGTCTGACCATCCTCAAAAACACCATCCTCTGAGTATTCCAAGCGCACCAAAGATTCCGTTAATACGGAGATTCGGTAGTTCTCTCCCTGTATCACTGATCCTGCCATTTGTCTTTCCTCCTCTTTTTATCTACTTCGCCTTACTGTGTAAACGTTTACGATTTTACTATAGCACTCAAAAAAAGGCCTGTCAACACCTGACAGAGCCTTTCCTAAAATTTTATAAGATCAACTTCCCCAATGAATCAAGAGATACATGAGACTCGATCCAAACATATCTGCCAAGGCATGCATGAGGAAAAATGGCAAGAGATTCTTGACGACCTTGAGGACGGACGTTAGGTGAAATTATCCAGTGGATGATTTCAGCAATCCAGGAAGTTCTATGACTAAATTAAGATACAGAGGGCGTCTGCGGAGTAAAAATTAAAAATCATTTTTCTGCAGAATCATTTCACCTATTTCAGTTAAAAAATAGGTGATCAACATTCTGAGGCTGGGACAAAAGTCCTAGCCTCAGAATTGTTTTTGGATTGTTGAGCAAGACGCAGTGGTTGAGCGGACTCTACTACGCTGATTTCATCAGCTTTTACAGCCCTACTCAACTGTGCGGAGGTGGGACGACGAAATCGAATTCTAATGAATTACCGATTTCTGTCCCACTCTCAATTACACGATTAGTCTAACAAGTCTTGGATTCTATCCAGATACTGGTTGTCTGTCACCGCCATCACGCGCACCCCTTCTGGCCAGATAAAGTCGGGAGCAATCTGAATATGAAGCGGTTGATCTTCCGCATCTCGATAACCAATAATGTTGAGATGGTACTCCTCTCTGACAGCCAAGTCCTGAAGACTTTTTCCTACCCAGCTGGATGGAACCGTAAACTCGACTACTACCACTTCTTCATCCAACTGGAAAACTTCAATCCGGTGTTGGAAAAGAACCATTTTGGCGAGGGACATGCCTGCTTCTACCTCTGGCAGGATGACCAAATCAGCCCCAATCTTTTCCAGAATTTCTTTGGTCACTTCATTTTTGACCTTGGCAATGACGTGCTCGACACCTAGTGCCTTACAGTGCATGACAGCCAGCACACTGGACTCCAGGTTTTCACCCGTCGCGATCACGACTGTGTCACAGTTCCCAATATCTGCTGCATCCAAGAGGTCCAACTCCGTAATGTCTCCAACAATTCCAGTCGTAATCATGGATTCATATTGGTTGATCACATCTGCGTGATCATCAATCGCAACAATATCCACATCCTGGTCTTGCAGGGTTTTCAGGACACTCTGTCCAAAAATTCCTAATCCTAAAATTCCAATGGTTCGATTTGCCATAAGTTTCTCCTATCCGATAATGATGTCTGCTTTAGCATATTGCAAGGCATCTGCCTTCTTAGCTTTGTAATTGTTCAAACTGACCATGAGGGTCAAGGGGCCGATCCGACCGATAAACATAAGCACCATGATGATCCCCAGCCCTGCTCCATTTAAGGTCGAGGTCACATTGGCTGTCACGCCTACTGTCGCTAGAGCCGATACTACCTCAAAGACCAGGTACAAAAAGCGTTGACCATCCGGAGTCACGAGACAAAGGCCAAAGAGTCCAAGGAGAAAAGTCAACTGGAAAATCACTGCCGTCCCCAAAGAGCGTTGGACCAAGTCTGGTGCGATGGTGCGCTTACCCAGGTTGGTATGTGGCAAGCCGAGCAACTCTTTGCGCGCTAAGAGAATCAGCACCAAGAAGGTGGTGATCTTCATCCCCCCTGCTGTCCCGCCTGGTGCCCCACCTAGGAACATCTGTAAGAGATAGATAAAGAGCGTCACTGGCCGGACTGCTGTATAATCCAACGAGGCAAAACCAGCCGTCCGCATACTGACAGTTTGGAAGAAGCTGACCAAGATCTTCTCTCCTAACGGAAGGGACCCAATCGTTGCTGGATTATTAAACTCGGTCATAAGACTAGTCACTGTCCCAAAGAGAAGGATCGCCGCCGTTAACCAGAGAACCACCTTGGTATGGAAGCGAAGAGTTCGCCGCCCTGATTGATTGCGGGCCTTGGTGGCTAGGTCAAACCAGACCATGAAGCCCAAGCCCCCAGTAATAATAAGGGCAGACAAGGTCAGATTGACCAACCAATCGGTCTGGAAGCTCATCATACTATCGCCTCCAAAATTATCAAAGCCCGCATTACAAAAGGCCGAGACCGCAACAAAGATGGAGTTAAAGATCCCATGCCCCCAGCCAAAGCGAGGGATAAAGCGGGTCATGAGGAGCAAGGCCCCCACCCCTTCGATGGTAAAGGTGGTAATGAAGATGGAGCGGACAAAACGGGCTAAGCTCTGGTTATTGCTAAAGCTAAAGCTGTCCCGGATGGTCTGTCGGTCCTTGTAGCTGAGCTTTTGACGACCTTCCATAAAGAAGAGACCGATAAAGGTCAAGATCCCTAGGCCTCCGATCTGGATCAAGAGCATACAGATCAATTGCCCCAAACCATTATAGGTCGAAGCCACCGACTGGGTAAAGAGCCCCGTCACACAGACCATGGAGACCGCTGTAAAGAGGTGGTCGATATAGCCTGCTTTTGAGCTCGCTTGCTGGACAAAAGGCAGACTCAATAAGAGCGAGCCCACCAGGATAACCAAGGCAAAGCTGAGAAAGATTCGCCTTGCCGGAGACAGGCTTTTAATTTTGGCCTGCCATTGTTTAAAAAATAATTTGACTAACATAGCTTCATTGTATCATAAAAAGTGAAAAGACCTACAAGTGATGAACCATCTCTAGGCACAATTCTAGGGCCTTCTCAAAAGCTTCAGCCCCCCAGTCACGCTGGTCATAATTTTCTAGGTCTGCAAGAGAATCTGCGGTAAATAGGAGCAAGCCCCAAACTGCATCACGAAGCTGGGCGACTGCTGCAAGTGAGGCACACTCCATCTCCACAACACGACACCCTTCTTCAATGCGATAGGCCACCTTGTCAGGTGTTTCTCTATAAAAACCGTCCGTCGACCAGGTCATGACCTCTTGATAAGGAATATCTTTTCCTTTCAAGACAGTTTCAATGGCGGTCAGTGCACGACTGTCCACTTCGATATAACGAGAAGGCGCTACATAATGGTAACTGGCTCCCTCATCTCGCAAGGCCTTGGTCGGGATCAAAAAGGCATTTTCTTCTATGTCCACCAAGACGCCACAGCTTCCTGAGGAAATGATTTTCCTCACCCCATAGCCAATCAACCAATCCATGAATTGGGCAGCAGGTGCAGATCCAACTGGCGCTTGTGCCAAGCAGACTTTCTCCCCTTGGTGCTCCAGAACATAGACTGGATAAGCCTTGGTAGCTGAAACAAAGGTAGCCACTTGCTCAGCTCCAACAGTTTTGGCAAAGCGATCAATCTCATCCTCCAAGAAAGCATACACACATTTTTCAGGTAGGTGCAGATCAAGTCCCTCATGGGTCGGCATAATGACTGCCTGCGGGTTGTCATCAAACTCTAAAATAGGAATTTCATGTTTTTGGATCATCCCTTCTCCTTTTTAATGGGTATTTCTTTGATGACACGGGCTGGGTTTCCTGCAAGGACCACATTGTCACCAAAAGACTTGGTCACGACTGCCCCAGCGCCAGCGACCACATTATCACCCAGCGTGACACCAGGAAGGATGGTGACCCCTCCTCCTGCCCAGAAATTGTCCCCTATCGTAATCGGAGCTCCGTACTCAAGACCCGAGTTGCGCTCATCTGGATCCAGCGGGTGTAAGGGGGTCAAAAATTGGCAATTGGGACCAATCATGGCATTCTTTCCGATCGTAATGGGACAAATATCCAACATGGTCAAATTGTAATTGGCATAGAAATTTTCTCCTATATGGATGTTGCCCCCATAATCCACAAGAACCTGGCGATTGAGATAGAGGTTTTCACCGGTTGATCCAAACCACTCTTTGATGATGGATGCCCCCTTTTTAGGATCCACCTCTTGGTTAAAGGCCTCTTGTTTCTCCCGAGAGGCTTTTGCCAAAGCCCGTAATTCAGGGTCCGCAGGTCTATAATAGTCACCCGCAATCATTTTTTCATATTCACTGGCCATAAGGAAACCTCCACGTTATTTTGACATATTATAGCAGAATTTCCCCTTTAAAACAAACGTCAGAATAAGGCTTTACAAGGAAAAAGATCATAAATGCTTAAAAATAATTAAAAACACTTGCATTAACTTAATAAATGATGTAGAATATAGGCAAGAACAGAAACAAGGAGCGAGCTCATGTATCAGGAACAACGACTCGAAAAAATATTAGAACTCTTAGAAGAGCGAAAACAGCTATCGGCTAAAGAAATGGTCGACTATTTCAAGGTCTCAAAAGATACCATCCGTCGAGACTTCGCTCTCCTTAGTCAGCGCCAGCTGGTCCGCAGGACCCATGGTGGACTCCTCCCCTTAAACAAAGAACCCGGCCCTTCTTACCTAGACCGTAGTCAGAAAGCCAACAAGGAAAAGACTGCTATGGCTCAAAAGGCCCTGCAATTGATCCAAGATGGCCAAGTGATCTTTCTCGACGTTTCTACCTCGATGACCCTGCTTGCTGGCTTGCTTAATAAGGAAGTCACAGTCTATTCGCATTCCCTTGACAATACCATCCAGCTCAGTAGCCATTCCCAGGTTGACTTTCATCTTTTAGGAGGAAAATTCTACCCTAAAAACCGCTTCTACTATGACGCGAATCAAGCACAAATACTGGACAATCTTCGCTTTGATCTCGCTTTTTTTGGAGCGAGTAGCTTAGCCAATGGCGAAGTCACCTTTGAGGATGCTGAAGACGTTGCCGTCAAGTCTCTCGTTTTTGAACGAGCTCGTACCAAGGTGCTGGTGGCAGAAAGTACCAAGTTCCACCAACATGCCAACTACTATCTCGCTCGTCTCCAACAATTTGACTATTGGATTACTGATCAAAAACCAAGCCCTGACATCCTTAAACAAGTCGGCAACGAAACCACTATTCTCTATTAGGAGGTAATCTTTATGTCTCACATTCGTCTCATCATCAGCGATATCGATGGCACCATCTTAAATGACCACCATCAGATTGACCCAGAGTTGGCAGCATTGATCCCAGATTTAAAGCGTGAAGAGATCCCTTTCGTGCTAGCCTCTGCTCGCTCCCCCAAAGGAATGGCACCCATTGCCAAAGAACTCGGTATAGAAGACTGCCCCATGGCCTGCTACAACGGGGCCTTGATTCAAAAAGGCGAGCAGGTTCTGTTTGAGCATCCCTTAGACAAGAATGAAGCTCGTCAGTTTATCGACTGGGCCAACCAACACTTCCCTCAAGTTTCGATCAACCTCTATAGCGGAAAAGACTGGATGACCGATCATCTCGACCAATGGAGCCGAGAGGAAGCCCGGATTACAGGGGAAAAACCTCTTATTCTTCCCCTATTGGATCCTTTGCTGGATATGACAAAGCCCCTCCACAAATTGCTCTTAATTGGAGATGCAGAAGAGATCCAAGCCCTCTATCGTGCTATTTCTGCCGATGACTTCCCTTCTACCGCCTTTTATCTCTCCAAAGCCAACTACCTAGAAGTTACTGCTAAGCACGTCTCTAAAGAGGATGCTCTGGTTGAACTCGCCAACCACTACCACTTGAGCTTAGAAGAAGTCCTCACCATGGGGGACAACTTCAATGACCTTCCTATGCTCAAAAAAGCAGGCATCGGTGTCGCTATGGGCAACGCTCCTCAAGAGGTGAAAGACGAAGCAGCAGTCGTGACAAAGGACAATAATGAAAACGGGGCTGGGCAAGCGGTTGAAACCTATGTGTTGATCTAGTCATCCGTTTAAAAAGGACGTCGAGTATAATACCCGACGTCCTTTTTGACGAATGTATAGCACTAAAACTACATCATTTTCATATAAATGCTATCCCAACAATGTCTGCAGAATTGGAACCACAATCACAAATAAGACTGTGCTGAGAGTGACCACATTCGTTGAAAACTCAACATCGCCTTTACCTTGATTGGCAAGGATAGGAAGAACTGCCAAGGCTGGTGTTGCTGATTGAATCATAAAGGTTCTAAATTCTGGTGCCACCATATTTGGAGAGAAGAACTTCAGAACCAAGAGCATGATGACCGGTGCAAGAATAAAACGACCAACCAGTGTGATAATGGTATCTTTATCAAAGCGAATTGTCTTAAGTCCTGCCTTAGCTAGGACGATACCGATATAGACAAGAGATAAGGGCGTTGTTAAACTACCAATATAAGTCAAGGTACTTTCCGCAAAACTTGGAACAGGAATACGTAACACCAAAAAGACGAGGGCTACGAGAAAACCTAATAAAGGAGCTGGGAAAAGCTTCTTCCAATTAAATTTTTGAGCCTGTTTTGAAGCCCCTTCTTTACTATCAGAAGTCATCAGATAGACACCTAATGTCCAAGTAGATACTGTATTTGTAATATAATAAACCAAGAAGTAAGGAAGGGCTTGATTTCCAAACAAAGCGATATTTAAAGGCAAACCAATAAATATGGTATTGGCATTAACAAAGGTATTAATCATGGTTCCTCGGCGTCCTGGGCGCACTTTAAAAACTTTCACTGCGATAAAGGCCGCTAGGTAACCAAGAATGAAGGCGATAAACGTATAGAGCAAACCGCCAGACAAGCTAATCAATTTATCTAAAGTTAAATATTTAAGAACAGAGGTAAAAATTGCAACAGGCATGGCCACGTTCATAATCAGTTTAGATAAGTCATTTCCGAAGCTCTCTTGAAACCAACCACGGACTTGCAAGAAATAACCAAGAATGATGATGACGATAATGGGCACAATACTCTGAATTGAAGTTAAAAAGATTTCCATAGTCTCCCTTTCTATCTAACAGGATATACAAGAAAAGGTGTACGAGGCATCCAGTCGCACTCGTACACCCCATTCCCATTTACTTATTTATATTCTGGGTACCATTTTAAATTACGAACTGCTTTAGCCATATCTGTTTCTTGAGCACGCGCAAGACCTTGTTCTTGCGCTTTTTTAGCAACTGCTTCTGCTACTTTGATAGACACATCAGCTACATACTTGAATGGAGGTAAGACTGGTGCTCCTGGTTCGCCTGGATTGACAATACCACTCAATGAATGTGCGGCAGCTCCAATCATTTCATCCGTCAACAGACTCGCTTCAGAAGCCAGCATACCAAGTCCAAGACCTGGATAAATCAGTGCGTTATTCGCTTGACCAATCACGTAGTCCACACCTTTATAGGAAACTGTACCAGCTGGAATTCCTGTTGCAACAAATGCTTTTCCGTCTGACCATTCGATCAAATCTTTGGCACTTGCTTCAGCTAGTTTGGTTGGGTTTGACAATGGGAAAATGATAGGATGTTCAGTGTTTTCACACATAGCTTCTACAATTTCTTTTGTGAAAGTATTTGGCTGAGTTGAAGTTCCCACAAGAATGGTTGGTTTAACCGTCTTCACTACTTCAAGAAGGTCCGTCAACTGATCTGCATTGGCAAAATCAGAACGTTTCTTAGCAAATGGTTTTTGTTGCGGCGTTAAGTCATCCATATCATCAAAAAGGAGACCTTGTTTGTCGACCATAAAGAAGCGTTTATAAGCTTCTTCTTCAGGCAGACCTTCACTAACCATTTCACGAAGGACACGAGAAGCAATCCCTGCACCAGCAGTCCCACCACCATAGCAGAGATAAACTTGATCCGTTAATTTTTCACCTGTAATATCCAATGCCCCAAAGATCCCACCAAGGGTTACAATACCAGTTCCTTGGATATCATCGTTAAAGGTTGGGATTTGTTTTCGATATTTTTCAAGGATGTTGGCAGCATTTAAGCGACCGAAATCTTCCCAGTGAAGGTAGAGTTTAGGGAAAAGACGTTCTGCAGTTTGGACAAATTGATCGATAAAATCATAGTAACGATCACCACGCACACGTTCGTGGCGATTTCCCAAGTAATTAGGATTGTTACGAAGTTCTTCACGATTGGTACCTGCGTCAATGACCAAAGGAAGTACCATTGAAGGATCAATTCCTGCAGCTCCAGTATAGACCATCAGTTTCCCAACAGAAATATCGACACCATTTGTACCCCAGTCACCAATACCGAGAATACCTTCTGCATCTGTCACAACAATAAGACGAATTTCACGATCACCCGCTGCATTTTTCAAAGTCGCTTCGATATTTTCAGGGTGATTGATGTCAAGATAGGCCGCATATTGTGGGTCTACAAAAAGATCGCTATAGCCTTCGATGGTATCGGCAATAGTTGGATCATAAACAATGGGATTAAACTCTTCCAAATGTTGAGCAAATAGGTAGTAAAATAGAGTACGATTTGTATTAAAAATTTCCATTAGGAACAAACGTTTTTCCAAATCATTAACCTTTGTTTGCATTTGCGCATAAGTTTGCGCTGCTTGTTCTTCAATGGTTTGAACGTAAGGTGGTAGGAGGCCAATGAGACCTAGTTGCTTACGTTCCTCTAAAGTAAAGGCAGTTCCTTTATTGAGGAAAGGGTTGTTTAAAATATCATGTGCAGTCATCATGTGACCTCCTTATTAGTTTAATTTATTATACCACTTATTTGCATTAAATGACACTTTGTTCTATATATGATACAATATGAATGAATCACTCAATGAAAGTTCAGGCGATACAACCGAAAATGATGCGATTTCAATAGATAACAAAATAATAGGTTTATCCATCACTTCCTAGATAGTCACGGTCATCTCTTAAAAAAGCCTGTTCCTTTCCACCTTTTAGAAGGTTATTCTCATCAAAAGATCCACTGTTTTCAGGTACTCTTTTTTCCACTTATGATGATCAATACCTATAAAAACCATAGATAATAAATCTAAAATATGTTTGTTATAAAATACTTTGTTTTGTTTAAGGTGTTATTTTTGTCATTTAAAACTTGTATTCTGGTTACATGAAAACAAAACATTATTTACAACGGTATATAGCGCAAAAGGTCAAATATTTGCGAAAAAAACAAAACATGAGTCAAGAGGAGCTATCGGAACGGGCAGATCTTGGATTAAAATACATCAATCAATTGGAAAATCAAAACGTGAATCTGACCATTCACAGTCTTGAAAAAGTCATTTCTGCTCTTGAGTTAACGCCTGAAGAATTCTTCAATTTTGATTCACTCGAAGCGTCTTCAGATCCTACTGACAGCCTTTCACTTAAGAGAGTAAACATGAAAATTAAACAACTTCCAGTTGGAAAAAGGGAAAAGATCCTAACGATTTTTGAAGATCTTTTAGATAGCCTTTAATTGTCCTCTGACTCACCTCAGATTGTAACAAACAAAAAATCATATAGTCAAATTAGCTATCACGGATAATTTTTGCTTATCCATGTCTGTCTATTTAGAAGAGGGAGCCCAATGAATCTTAAGGACTTTTATTATTTTTTTGATCTTAGTCAACAGCAATCCTTTACTGGGGTTGCCCAAAAACACGGGATCAGTCAACCATCCGTTTCCTATGCGATTAAACGACTAGAAAAGGAATTTCACTGCCCATTAATCGCGCACGATCCTTCTCACCGTACTTTCAAATTAACGCCCCAAGGAGAAATCTTGCTACGACATATTCAAAAGGTCCTACCTGAGATTCAAGGAGCTAAAAAAGAGATCCTCCGGAGTCTCTCTCAATTCAATACGATTGGTTTCCCACCAATCATCATTGACTATCTTGTCCGAAAACAACCCGCCTTTATCAGTAATGTTGCAGCTCTTCAAAGTATCCATCCTGTTCAAGAAGGGTCTGTCGAACTTTTGGAATTACTTTCCAAAGGAGAACTAGATGCTAGTTTTTTAGGGAGTTTAGAACCGATTAAAGATCATCGCTTCCAGGTAAGAGAAATGGCCAAACGAGATCTCTTCTATATCCTTCATCACAACCATCCACTAGCCTCAAAAAAAGTATTACAATTTTCAGACGTCATCGATGAAGATTTTATCATTCCAGATGAGCACTTTGTTCATTTAAAAGCCTTTGAACTGTTGAATGAGCGCTATCACCATGAGGCTACGCCCTTCTTTCAGACGGATGATATTCAGCTCCTAAAACAACTTCTTCGTAAACAAGTGGGGATCAGTTTACTAGCAGATCTTGCACTAACAGATGATGAAGAGGAATTGATTGCCATTCCGATGGATGAAGACGAACGGATCAGCTTTTACGTTTCATTAGTTGAACCGAGGGAAAGTAATCTCAAACCGGAGGTCATCCAATTCTTTGAAAAATTACTAAGCTAATCACAACCTCCATTCTTTGTCCTGATTTAGAAACATAAATAAAGTGACTAGCTAGTATTTTTTACGACTAAAAAATATAGTAGAAATGCCGATAAAATAAGGATTCCTGCAAATTTGTGGGAATCCTATTTTCTTTTGCTCAATTTGTATATTTAAATTATTTTGTGTATGTTTTTCTTACTCAGCTTTTTATCAATAATTAGGGATATAAAAGCCGGTAAAACCCTTGATTATTATACCGTTGACAAGTTTTTCAAAAACCTGTATGATAGAAAAAAGTTTATTAAAAAGGGGACGTATTTTGAAAAAATATACTATTTCACGTAAACAAACTTTAACTTTAGCTTCTGTTGTTTTAGGAACTGTCTTCACAGGAACGACTATTGCTTCTGCTGATGACGTTGCACCTGCAACAACCCAAGCTACTCCTGCAGCTACTACAGCAGCAAAATCGCCTATCACGGCTGCAACCGAAGAAATCAACGCCAAAGCCAATACACCAGTTGTTCCTGTTGATAAAGCAAAAACTGGGGATGTTATCGCTGTGGACGTTAAAAAAACTGGCCCATCTGCTAAAACAGACGGTGCAGATACAACCACTACCTCAACAGCAACCATCAAAACGACTAGCTTAGCAGATCAAGACACACCTGTTGGCACTTCAAAACCAGTCTCTTCTACCAAGACAGCTACATCCACTAAAGAAACAGCTGACTACACTGAGACAACAACTGAAACAGTCAATAAAACAACTGTGGTCGAAGTTACAAAAGAAGCCGATATCGTCAATAAAAAAGAAGTTCAAGGAACATCCGACATCGTCTTTGTCATCGACAAATCAACTTCAATGGATTCTCACATCAGGGATACGATGAAGAATGTCGAGACCTTCGTTCGCAATCTATCGGCAAAAAATATTCAAGCTCGTTTAGGATTGGTTGAATACGAAAGAGCTAGTGAAGTTAAATACCATGATTTCAATGGATCTAAGTTCACAAGTGATACAGAAAGTTTCATTTCTGCTTTGAAAACCATTAAAACTAAAGGCTACTATGAAAATGCTACTGTTCCATTGCATCATATCGCTACTTCAGGAGACTACAACTGGGGGACTGGGGCAAACAACCATCGCTTTGCTTTCTTGATTACAGATGAGGACATTGATCTTACAAAGGATACACCAACAAAAGAAGCGACACTGAAAGCCCTTAAAGATGCTGGTATCTCTTTGACAGTGGTTGGTGAAACACGTGAAAAAAAAGACTTTGATCCATTGGTCAATGGAACAAATGGTCTCTACTTAGATATCGACAAAAACTTTGCTAACTTGTTGAACGTTCAATTTGCCAATAAAGTCGTTGAAACTGTCCAAAAAGGTCGTGTCTTCAAAGTCCAAACAGACAAGTATGAGTTGATCTCAAAAACTCATCGTGTGGCGAAAGCAAAACCACAAACTCCTAGCATCCAAACGCCTGCAACACCGACTCCTACTCCTCAAAAACCGGCTGTTGTAACCCCTGCGAAACCGACTGTATTCACACCTGCTAAAAACGAGCCTGCCAAAACAGCAGTCTATATCGCACCTGCAGCTCTTCCTCAAAAAGAAGCAAGTCTTCCAAATACAGGAAGCAAGACCTCAATTGCCTTGACAACTCTTGGCCTTGGTCTTCTTAGCATGAGTGCTGCCTTTGGCCTCTCTCGTAAAACAAAGAAAGACTAACATGAAAAGCCTAATCCGTTGATTGGGCTTTTTATCACTCAAAATTTCCCCTTTGCTATTTTCATTAGAAAGCGGAAATCTTCAACTTCTACCAAGAGATTCTTGTCCCCCGCTATGATATAATGGGGACAGTACAAGGGAGGAAACCAATGTTACAAGAACTAGCCTTTACAGGCCAATGGAGACACTATCAAAAACGCGTTCTCGATAAGAGTGACGCTTTTATGGCGGATGGCCACCTGCATTTGGTAGCAGCTCCTGGCTCTGGAAAAACAACCCTGGGAATCGAATTTATCAGACGCTTTGGCCAGCCAACCCTGATCTTGGCTCCTACGGTCACCATTCGTCAGCAATGGGTGGACCGGATTATCCAAGCATTCTTGAGTGATGAAAGCCAAGCGGAGCAATTGATCTCTCAGGACCTCAAACATCCTAAGCTGATTACAGTGGCTACCTATCAGGCCCTACACAGCGCCGTGAACCAAGTCGTCGGTCAATCACAAGCTGAGGATACCGATGACCAGGCAGAGATTGAAACATTTGATTTCAAAGGCTTTGATATCTTTACTACTTTCAAATCCATCTCACTCGGGACCCTTTGTTTAGATGAGTGTCATCACCTGCGCAATGAATGGTGGAAGAGTTTGGAAGCCTTTCGTCAGGCCTTCCCAGACTTAAAGATGATCTCCCTTACCGCCACCCCGCCCTATGAAGGGGATCCTGCCCTTTGGGATCGCTATATCCGCATGTGTGGTGAGATCGATGAGGAAATTACGGTTCCCGAATTGGTCAAGGAAGATACCCTTTGTCCCCACCAAGACTATGTCTACTTTGCCTTTCCAACCAAGGAAGAGCAAGAGCAGTTGGACGATTTTAGCCAACAAAAAAATGCTCTCTTGCAACAACTGACTTCCGATCCCCTCTTTTGTCAATACCTGCAATCCTGTCAGGCCTTATCGGGTCAGATCAGCGATGATGAATTGCTCAATGATCCCCAATATCTCTCTGCTACCCTGATCTTTCTTCGGAGCAAGGGAATCGCCTTTCCCAAACGTTTCCAGGACCTTTTAGGAGCTAAAAAACTTCCTGCTTTCACCATGGATTGGCTAGAAATTCTCCTGCAAGGCCTGCTCTTTCAAGTTCCCCACTGGTACAATCTACCAGAAGAATACGAAAAGCAAGTCCTCCATGAATTAAAAGCAGCTAGTTTAATCGATCGAAAACAAGTCAAACTGGTCCGCAACAAAAAACAAGATCTCCTACTCAACCAATCCCTCGGAAAACTCAATGCGGTTCGAGAGATTTTCAAGGCGGAATACCAGGCTCTTGGAAGCCAACTGCGACAACTGGTATTAACAGACTACATTCGTCAAGACTTTGAAGCCCATCTCGGGGATAAGGATGCCCAATTCACTCAGTTGGGAGTTCTCTCGTATTTTGAATCCATTCGCAGGGAAAGCTTAGAGCTAACGACTCCTCCTGCCATCGCTGTCTTAACAGGTAGTATCGTCATCATCCCAACAGTCGCTAAGTCAAGACTAGAAGAGCTTCTAGGAGCAGATCGACTGACTTACCAAAATGTCGGCCAATTATCTCCTGATGACTTTCTCAAGGTTCGCTTGGTAGGTTCTCAACATGATTTGGTGACAGCTGTGACCCAGCTCTTTCAAGAGGGGCTCATCCAAGTCGTAATTGGAACCAAGTCTCTTCTAGGAGAAGGCTGGGATGCTCCTTGTGTCAACTCCTTGATCCTAGCGAGCTTTGTCGGCAGTTTTATGCTCAGCAACCAAATGCGAGGCCGTGCCATTCGAGTGTGGCCTGAGGATCCAGACAAGACCAGTAACATCTGGCATCTGGTCTCTATCAACCTTTCCCTGAAGAAATGGTATGAAAAGTCCGATCTTGAAAAAGAAGAGATCGAAGCCATCACTGATCAGCTGAAAGAATACAGTCCAGATTTGGAGCTCTTAGAAAGACGGATGAAGCAATTTTTAGGCCTCCACTACGAGGAACCCTTTATCGAATCCGGTATCGAGCGTCTAGCCTTTGACAATATCCGCTATACTAAAAAACAGTTACAAAAACTAAATGAAGAGACCTTGGAGCGCTCTACCCATCGTCAAGAACTCAGGGATGGGTGGCAAAAAGCTCTTCCGATTCTGGAGAATATGGAGATTGCAAACGAGGTCCAAGTGGATAAACACTTCCTGCCCCTGGCCCTATTTTTTGATGCTAGAAAACTAGCTCGTTGGCTGACGGCCGCTACTTTGACCGATTCTTTCGCCAACCTGATTTACTATTCACATAGAGGTGGATGGAATACAGCTTCTCTTATTCTTCTATTCGTCTTAGCTGTTCTCGCACTCCTTGCTTGGCTCCGTTACTACCTCTATAAGAGTCCTTATAAACGCATGGAAGTATTTGGAGAAGCTGTCCGTCAAGCCTTATTAGCTTCTGGACAGATTCAAACCCAAGAGACCCGTATCCAAGTGGTCAGAGATAGGAAGGATGCCATCAACACGCTGATCTATATGAAGGGCGGAACCATGCGAGAGAAAGAACTCTTCTCGCAAACCATGATCGAATTTTTCGCACCGATTGAAAATCAACGCTATATCTTGAAAGCACAAGAAAAGGTATCCGATCAGACAGAATATTTCGCCGTGCCAAGCCTCTTTGACAAACGTAAAGAAGATGCCCAAGCCTTTGTGGAACAAATCCGAAAGAGTCTGGGCAAGTATGACCTCGTCTATACCCGAAGTGCCGAAGGCCGTGCCATTCTCCTTGATGCGCGCATCAAGGCCCTAGCCAACAAACAAGAGCGCACCTTCACCAAGAAACAAGTGATGTCGGATTTGAAATAAGATTTTATTTCACTACAAAAAATTCTAGTAGACAGCCTCTACTAGAATTTTTTCGTTAGTCCAGTACAATCATAGCCTTAATCGTCTTACGTTCATCCATATCTTTATAGGCTTGATCAATCTCATCCAAGCTATAGCTATGAGTAAAGACGCGACCTGGGTTGATGTCGCCATCAAGTACAGCCTTGAGCAAGAACTGCTTGTCATAGGTAGTAACAGAGGCTGCCCCACCTGCCACCGAAATGTTTTGGGCAAAGGTCGAACCAAGGGCACGATTATTGTAATGAGGGACACCGACAAAACCTAAACGCCCACCATTATGAAGCACCCCAAGGGCTTGATCAACAGCTGCTTCTGTACCGACACATTCGAGAGCTGCATCTGCTCCGCCTCCAAGGATTTCACGGACCTTGGCAATCCCTTCTTCACCACGCTCAGCCACAACAGCTGTCGCACCTGACTCCAAGGCCATTTGTTGACGGTCTTGGTGGCGACTCATAAGGACGATTTGCGATGCACCACGCATCTTAGCTGCAATGACAGCACATTGGCCAACAGCACCGTCACCAATAACGACAACCTTGTCACCTTTTTGCACATTAGCTACACGCGCTGCATGATAGCCCGTCGGCATGACATCAGCCAGCGTCAAGAAGGATTTGAGCATGGCTTCTGTATAATCAGATGGTTGCCCTGGAATCTTGACAAGGGCCCAATTGGCAAAGTGGAAACGGATGTACTCTGCTTGCGCCCCGTCAGACCAGTTGGTGCCGATATGGCGGTCACAAGTCCCATCATAACCAGCACGACAGGCATCACACTCCCCACAACCATGGGTGAAAGGCGCGATAACAAAGTCTCCTGGTTTAACCGTTGTAATGGCTTCTCCGATTTCTTCGACGATACCAATAGCTTCGTGACCACTATTTTGATGACCTGCTTCAATATCAGGATTGCGGTAGCTCCATAGATCGGATCCACAGACACAGGTACGAACGATGCGGAGAATGACATCATCCGGTGCTTCGATGTGTGGACGCTCCACTTCTACAAGGCCCACTTGCCCAGCTTTTGTATAGACTGTTTTCTTCATAGGAACAACCTACTTTCTATTGCTTACTTACCTACAGTATACACTTTTTCTTAGGCTTCTGCTCATACCAAGTCGTCATTAATGGTGGTGATGATCATGCCCATGATGTTGATCCACTTCCAGCTCCTCGATATTGCGCTTGTGGGCTCGATGAGTTGCTAAGTCTTCGTCAACCTCAATGGTGACGTTTTGAAAGCCACAATCTTTGAGCAAGGTACGAATCGCTTCTTTACAAACCTCCATGTGGTTGACATGCTCTAGACAAACATGGACAATGGCGTTCTTTTCCAGCCCATCCATGGTCCAGAGATTAAGCTGATTGATACTAGCCACATGGTCCAACTGTTCCAAATCACTCTTGACTTGCTGGATATCTACTCCTTCTGGCACGGCATCCAGGAAAATCCTGAGCGTGCTCCAAAAACGTGGAATGGCTTTGGACAGAATAAAGATGGAAATGGCAAGAGATAAGAGCGGATCCAGGATATACCAGTCGGTAAATCGGAGAACAATGGCCATTAAGATGACAGCCACCCAACCTAAGGTATCTTCCAGAAAGTGCAGGCTGAGAATGGATTCGTTCTTGGTTTGCCCTTTGCGAATGACGAGACTCGCTAGCACATTGATGCTGACGGCTATGATTCCAAGCCAGAGAATGCCCTCATCGTTGACAGGTTGTGGGTGAACCAATTTCGTTATATTTTCCAAAATAACCAGAACGGACCCTGTCATGAGAATCACAGCTGTTACCATGGCCCCTAAAAGGCTAAAGCGCTTGTAGCCCAAGGTATAGTGGCTGTCTTCTTCACGATTGGAAATACTCTCCAAAAAGGCGGAGATCCCAATAGCGATTGCATCCCCCAAGTCATGGACCGAATCCGCAAGGACTGCACTGGATCCAAAAATCCCTCCTGCAATAAACTCAACAACGGCATAACTCAAATTCAAGAAAAAAGCTATCCAGACCGCATGTTTTGTCTTCATAATCCTTAATCCTTTGTTATAATGGGAGTGGGACAGAATAAATTTTTATAAAAATTTATTCGTATTCCCACCCCCGCAAGACTGATTAGGTACTCTTTGGAGTTAAAGAGCGAAAAAGAGACCAATCAGCTACTGCGTCACACATTTATTTCTATAGATTTTCTGAGAGATGAGACTACTATCTCTTCCCTTCATGATCTATTATCCACTACTATCAACAGAAAGGGTAGGGGCAAACTGTTTAGGGTGTCCGCTACTGAACAGTTTGTTCAAAGTGTCCATATGACAGCACAAGATCGTCGTATTACTAAAACTCGAAAAGCTATCTATCAAGCTTTTTTACAATTACTCAACCAAAAAGACTACGAGGCCATCACCGTTCAGGAAATCATTGACCTTGCCGATGTGGGGCGATCAACCTTTTACAGCCATTACGAGAGTAAGGAATTATTGCTAGATGAACTCTGTCAAAAACTCTTTCACCATCTCTTTGAGCGTGCTGAACACCTCTCACCACAAGACTATCTGTCTCATATCTTTCAGCATTTCAAGAAAAATCAAGACCATGTGACCAGTCTCTTGCTCTCTAAAAATGATTATTTCATCCGGCAACTGCGAAAAGAACTAGAACACGATGTCTACCCAATGGTAGCCGACGAACTCATCCAATCGTACCCTAACATTCCCCACTCCTATCTCAAACACCTGGTCGTCAGCCATTTCATCGAAACCCTCAGCTGGTGGTTGAAAAAAGGCAAGTCCTACACCGAACAAGAAGTCATCCAATTTTATTTGGAGATTCTAAAAGTGGGCTCGAACTAGAAGGGAGTATTTTCAATGACCAGCGTGCAATTTTACTTTCTATTTCCATCACTCTTCATGCTTCACGAACTCGAAGAAATCGTTTGGATGCCATCCTTTGTCAAAAAAATATCAATCCAGTATCCAAACAATCGAATCCTAACTTATTACACTCCTTTTGCTTTCAACTTTATTGTCTTGGAACAATTTCTCATCCTAATGACGTCGCTATATCTTAGTTACCAGTTTAATAAATATAGCATTTACGCAAGCATCATAATCGCTTATATCTACCATGTGTTCGGACATCTGATTCAGACAGTCGTTATTCGAAAATATGTGCCTGGGTTGTTAACGGGCATTTTAACAAGTTTGTTTGCTCTTTGCAATCTCAAAAATGAATTTCCAATTAAACTTTATGGTTACTCTCTTTTTACCTTATTGGTTATTATTTTAAATCTTGTAGTATCATTTATGATTCTTCATAAAATCAGTCATAAAAAATAGTACTCAGGCAATCATATCTTAGAAAGGAAACCCTATGTTCTTCCCCATTCTTCTCGACTTTTTTACAGCCTTCTTTGCCCTTGCTTTTGTTCTTCTTCACTTATTGGCTTCTCTTTCTGAAGTTAAAAAAGGGAATCACACTCTAGGAAATACATTTCTCCTCATTGGAAGTAGCCTTGCGACCTTATCACTCATCCTCTACTTCTTTTTACCGATTGTCGCTCTAGTCCTTTGGCTGATCGGCTGTGGTTTGATTTGCTACGGGGCCTATTGGAATGGGAAACACAAAGGAAACCTCCATCCAGCCCACCACCTGATTCGGATGGGCATCGTTCTGGTCCTTACCATCTTGTTAGCCTTGTTATAAGAAAAGCTCAAGTTTACAGAAAAACTTGAGCTTTTGTTTTTTCTATTTGTTAAGCCATCAACAGCATGAGAAAAGGAATCACCACCATGGTTGCAAGGGTCGTCTCTGTCACCATGACTGCTGCATAATCACTATCAGCTCCGTAGAGTCTGGCAACAACTGGCGCATTGGTCATCACAGGCATGGCAGACTGGATGATAAAGACTTGCTTCATCAGGCTTGGAAGAGGCAACCAGTAGACGATGGAAGCCATCAAAAGAGGGGCAACCAGGAAGCGACCTAGTAGAATCAATAGCTGATCTTTTCCCAGAACCAACTGCTTCACACCTACATGAGACACTGACAAACCGATGAATATCATGGATAAAGGGGTTGTTAAATTACCCAGATACTGCAAATCACTGGCTAGAAAGGCTGGCAACTTGATCTGCAGCATCACCAAGACTAGTCCCAAGAGAAAGCCCATGAGTGGCGGAGAAAAGACTTTTTTCAGACTCGTTTTGAGATCAAACCGAGCTTCTCCCTCACCATCCCGCTGGATGAGATAGGTCCCCAAGGTCCAGAAAAAGGTCGTATTACACATGTAATAGATCAAAACATAGGGAATGCTGGCATCCCCAAAGAGGGCCTGGTTGATGGGAAGACCCACAAAAATCGTATTGGAATTAAAAAACATGGAAATAAAGAGGCCACGGCGGTCCTGTCTCACTGCAAAAATTCTGGCTACTGCTGTCGCGATGCCAAGCAAAATAACCATAGACAGGGCAGGAAAACGCAAGGCTGGCAACATTTTAAGTAGATCTGCTGCTGTGAAGCGTTGCGTAATGGTGTAGAGCATATAGCAGGGAAGAGCAACTTGAGTGACCAATTTAGCGAGTAGGCCACGTGACTTGTCGTCAAACCAACCTTTTTCACCAATGACAAAGCCCACTAAAATCATGCCCAGGATGACCAGGATCCCTGATATGCTCTTCAAAAAGATGTCCATGTTCTCCCCTTTTCTTTTTTAAATTTGAACTAGAAAATCACATTTTTTACAAATCTCAAAAACTACTCTAGTATATCATAAAAAGAGGTGGGGCAATATGCCCAACCTCATGCATTTTATTAATTGTCACTAATACCCCTTCTTAGCAGCTTTCGTCCATTGGTACCAACCAACCAGACTGTTGATAAGGTAAATCAAGAAAAACCAATAAAATGGTGGGGACTATGGCGAAAATAGATGATTCAGTTAAAAAGAAAGTTCCAGAATTGCGATTTAAAGGATTCACGGATGAATGGGAACAGCGTAAGTTGGGAGACGAAGTTCGAATAGTGATGGGACAGTCTCCTAATTCAGAAAATTATACTGATGATCCTAATGGGCGCTAAAAATGCGAAGACCTATGAAGACCTATTTTGTATTAGTCAAACAAAAGATCCAAAAGAAATGGTATATGATTATGACCATGAAACAAAGTAAAACCAAACCGAGTGATCTGAGGAAGCACCCGATGATCATGAAACGTTATTAAACACAAAAGTCACCCATGTGAGTTCTTGCCAGAAGCTGAAGTTAATCCTTCAACCTGGAAAACCCGCAGAGGTGACTTTTTCTATACATCTCGATTTTTCTGGTAATAATCATTAACCGATAAATATGTCTGTGAATCACCCAGCGACTCCGCTATGTCCATAATCCGCGGTGGTAGTAATCCCACTCGCTGGACAAGTTCGTGATCGCTGAACAATTCCCGTGGACTGCCGGCGAAGCCAAACTTCCCGTGTTCCATAACATACACCGACTCAAACTCGGCGGCGACCCAATCCATGTCATGGGTGATGGTCACAACTTGGTGGCCCGAATCAGCCAACTGATGGAAAATTGCGGTCAACTTGCGCCGGCTTTCCCAATCAAGCGACATCATCGGCTCATCAAATAAATAAATCGCCGGATCCACTGCCAAAACTGTGGCAACGCTTAACAGCTTGCGTTCCGACAATGACAGGTCATATGGACTTTCAGCTGTTTTATCATCCAAGCCAACTCTTTTTAGAGCCGCTAAAGCCCGCCTCGTAATCGTGTCGTGGTCATCCATGACCTGCGCGACACTCCACTCCACCTCTCGTTGAACGGTCGGGTTGAAAAGCTGATCGTCAGGATTCTGAAAAGTAATCCCAACCTTCAGTAACTTTTCGACTGGTTTAAGATCATTAAAATTTTCTCCATCGATCTTAATCACACCGGTTTGTGGTGTCAGCAAGCCCGTCAACAATTTGAAGAGCGTTGATTTGCCGGCACCATTTTGGCCGACAATCGCCACCATCGGATCGGCGAAGAGTTTGTCTTCAACATCCAAGCTAAAGGACCGTTCCGGATAAGTGAACGTCAGGTGGTTCAGTTCAATTGTGGACATAACAAACCTCCTTCAGTTCAGCGTCATTCACCGGATACCGGCCATCAGCCAAGTGCCAATCCATTTTTTGAGCAAGTTGCTGGATTGTCGGGGCTGGAATCTGCCAGTCAGCTTCCAAATGATTAAACACCTCACCCGGCCTGCCCTGGGCTACCATTTGACCCTCGTGCAGCACCCACACAACGTCGGCGACTTCGCACAAATCGTCAATTTCACTGGTGACAATGAAGACAGTCGTCTCTTTGACTTGGGCCAGCCATTGGAAAAATTGTCGGCGGCCAAGGGGATCCATCTGACTGGTCGGATCATCCATAATCAAAACAGCCGGGTTAGCCGCAATCGCCGTGGCAATTGCCAACCGCTGGCTCTGACCACCGGAAAGGCTCTCGGGACGCAAATTCAGCTGTTCAATCAGCCCCATTTGCGTCGCAACTTCTTCAACCCGTTTTTGAATCAGTCCTTCAGCCATTCCCTGATTAATCAAGTCAAAGGCAATTTCATCGGCAACCGTGTCTGCCAACCCGCTTAGTTGGCCAGCTGGATTTTGCAGTACAACTCCATTCATGGCATTATAAACGGGCCAATTGTCGGACACGCGCTGGCCAAACATGTGCCAGTCGCCCTCAATCTCAGCAGACACCATTTTGGGAATGACCCCTGCCAGCACACGGCACAAAGTCGATTTGCCGGAGTGGCTATTCCCGATAATCCCAACCACCTGGCCGGTATGAACCTCCGCGTTAATCTGACGCAGTTGTGGTTGCTCAGTACCCGGATAACGGGTGGTCAAATTTTCAATTACAATCCGTTTATCTTCGTCCATATCTTCCACCCAATCAATAAAATTGCCAATCCAGTCAGACCAATGTGCAGCGTCCGCGACAGGCGATACACGCGCTGGGAGGTTCTGACAGTCCGGTTGGGATTATCAAAACCTCTCAGTTGGAGAGAAATCGACCGCGCCATCGATTGATCCAAGGTCTTAATCACCAATGGAATTAGAACCGGCAGGACTGACTTTAATTTCTGAATCAACGTTTTTTGCGGATTGGTTCCGCGAACTTTTTGTGCCTGCTGGATTTTCCGCATATTGCGCATCATTTCCGGCAAAATATAACACACCGACATCAGAACGTAGACAGTTTTATAAGACAATCCGGACAGTTCCAAATAGGCCGCGTTTTCTGAAATACTCGTGGTCACCATAAAAAAGCCACTGGTCAAAATAATCACCAATACTCGACAACCCAGTGTGGTGGCGTAAATCAGGCCTTCTTTGTAGAACGACACCCCAAGCACAGAAAACAGCACAGTTTGATTCCGACTGTAAAATAACCCTTGGATGATCAGCATGGTGCAAATTAGAAACAGGCTGAATCCCAGCGCCTTAAAGATGGTAGAACTCAATTTGGAAAATAACAATAGCAGTGTTGCGACAAGAATTAATCCGGCCTGAAGCAATAAATTCATACTGGCAAAGCTCAACAACGTCATGTCCAAGATGAACAAGAGCTTAGTAATCGGATCGATCACCTGGTACCACTTGAGCTTGACCCGTGGCGCTCCAGAAATCAATGTTTGATCAGTCATCATTTATCACCGCTAAAGAAGTGCACCATCCGCTTCGGCAGCTGACGATAGATGAAGAATGCCAGGTAGGCCACGCAGACTTTATCCAAAATATCCAAGACAAACTCATCGATAAATGAGGCCAGCCACACTGGTGCATGATTGGCGACCATTACCGCAAACAATGAGTCACCCCAAGCGATACCGGTCTGACCACCCCAAAAGATGACGTTGAGTGGCGTTGAAATGGCAGCTGAAACGATGGCAATAATAATAGCAGAAACAAATACTCGTCGCGCTGACGAGAACCACCCATTGGCGTGCAAAACTCCGACAGCAATCCCAATTCCGATGCTGGTAATCGCATACACGGTTGAAATTGGCGATAAGGTCAGCCCATAGATCACGTTGTTGATGAAACCACTGATGGCACCGGCAACCGGCCCAGCCAACATGCTGGCAAGAAAGGTTCCCAAAGACCCCAGCCAAACGGGCAACTTTAACCCCTCCGCCAAGGCTTTGGCAACATAGTTAATCCCCACGGCAGCGGGAATCAAAGTCATGGTGGCAGCACTTAACTTAAATTTCCACATACTGGTACGATGAATCGGTTCTGTTTTCATAATCTTCTCCTTTTGTTTTTAAAGAGCCGTGTCTGTTTAGACTTTCGGACGCAACGCTCTATAGATTTTTATGGTTGAACTGCCTTCATTCTAGCAGAATCCCCTTAGTCGACATCAGGGTTTCTCTTGAAAAGAATTGTTCAACAGTTCACAACTAATCATACGCCTATTTCATCAGAAGTCAAGAATTTTCTGAAGTTTTCTTGAAAACGTTCGGGAATTGAAAAATAGAGCGAGCGCCCATGAGAACGATCGCTAAACAATTATAAGAGGCCACTATAAAAAAACAAACACCATCTCTGGTGTTTGTTTCATTTTATAAAGGAAGCACTAGCTTATTTTTTCTTTTTCTTCAAAATATAAGCTGCAATGCTTGCCAAGACAAAGGCTAAAACTAAGCTAATAATAGAGATGGTCGTACCTGTATTTGGTAAGAATCCTAAGATCTTGCCTGGTTTCTTTGGCTCAGGTTGGCTTGGTTTTTTCGGTTCAGGTTGACCCGGCTTTTTCGGTTCAGATGAACTTGGAGGAGTTGGTTGTTTTGGAGTTTCTTTTGGAACATGCTTGTTAGTAATCACAACATTTCCTTTACCATCCTCGTCGTTACGAGCTTCATAGCCCTTTGGAACACTGACTTCTCTCACTGTATAAGTGATGGTGTTTCCATTTGCTTTTTCATCTAAATCTGCAAAGGTATGGGTCCACTTGTTTTCAGCTGACAATTCTACTTCTTGACCGACTTTTTGATCACTGGCATAGAGTTGAACGCGAATACTCTTCGGACGAATTCCATCCTTGTCATTCTCATCATCCCACTTCTTAGTGACTGTGACGCTTGTCTTACCAGGTGCATGGGTATTGGTAATGGTATAAGCAGCCTGATCAATTGTAGTCGTATATTCAGCTACCTTCTCTTCTTGAAGGGTATAGACGATTTCTTTTCCATCCTTGAATTTTGGTAGACCTGTGAAGCTTTCTTTCCAATCTGTCGCATTGGTGAGTTCTTTTTGAGCAACTTTTTCACCATTGGCAAGAAGATTCACCACGATACTTGCTGGACGAAGACCATCTTGATTGTCTTGGTCATTCCAGATCTTAGTCACTGGAATATCGATCACCGCTGGCGTATGGGTATTGGTCAAGATCGTGTGAGCAGCATCAGAGGTATCAGCAGTGACTTGGTAGCCTTCAGGAACAGAGACTTCTTCCACACGGTAGCTGATAGCTTGACCAGCTTTCTTTTCGGCTAATTTACTAAAGGTATGAGTCCACTGATTGTCCGCTGACAACTCCACTGGATCTCCTACTTTTTCATCACCAGCATAGAGCTGAACCTTGATCGATTTTGGACGAAGACCATCTTGGTCATTGGCATCTTCCCATTTCTTCGTGACTTTCATCTCTGTAAGAGCTGGTTCATGCGTATTGGTCAAGACGACATTGGCCTTGTCCTTATCATTTACCGTCACCTTGTAACCATCTGGGACAGTCACTTCTTTCACCGTATAAGTGATGGCTTTTCCATCTGCCTTGGCATCAAGGTTTTCAAATGCACCTTTCCAGTCATTCGCTGCTGAGAGTTCTACCACTTGATCCGTCGCAAGTCCATCTTTGTATAACTGAACTTGAATGCTGGCTGGACGAAGGCCGTCTTGGTTGTCTCCATCTTCCCACTTCTTGCTCACTTCTACTTTGGTCTTTTCTGGTTCGTGCGTGTTGGTCACGACTACTTGACCTGGGTTGCTTGTTTCGACGGCTTGTGTGTAGCCTTCTGGAACATCAATTTCTTTGACTGTATAGTTGATAACTTGGCCAGCTTTTTTCTCGTCTAAGTTTGAGAAGGTATGGGTCCATTTGTTATCCGCTGACAATTCAACAGCCTTACCAACCTTTTGATCACCAGCATACAATTGAACCTTGATTGTTTTTGGACGAAGGCCATCTTGGTTATTGGCATCCTTCCAGTTTTTCGTAACAGTAAGGCTTGTCTTACCTGGTTTGTAAGTATTGGTAATCATAGTTCCATCAATCTTAGTGGTGTAATTGTCCACTTTGTCTTCCGTCACTGTGTAGACAACTTTTTGACCATCTTTATAGACGGGTAGGTCTGTGAAGGTATGAGTCCATTCATCTCCTTCACCAGTCAGATCAAGAGCTTGCACCTCTGTTCCATTTGCCAAGAGGTGAACTTTGATGGTAGATGGGCGAAGACCATCTTGGTTTTGTGCATCATCCCAGACTTTCTTGACTGTGATAGTCGTTGTTTCAGGAGTACGCTTGTTGGTGATGGTGGCTTTTCCATCTGTGAAGCTGGCTTCTTCTGTATCGACTGTATAATGAGTCGGAACTTTCACTTCTTTAACAGTGTAGGTATTGAGCTTGCCGTCACTGTCTTTATCTGGAAGATTCGTAAAGTGGGCTTTCCAGTCTGTTGCGGCTGAAACCGTGACTGGTTTTCCTTGAGCTTTGCCATTCTTGTAGAGTTGGAATTCCACACTTGCTGGTCGAAGCCCTTCTTGGTTGTCTTGGTCATCCCAAACTTTTGAAGCTTCAAGATCGATATACTTGATATCTGCTTCATTAGCGATCTCAACTGGGACTGCTTTTGATCCAACCGCTTTTCCATCCACCGTGACGTGGTAGATTTGTTTGTCCGCATCATAGGTGACAACCACAGCATGTTCTGTTTCATCCAACTTGTAGTTTTCAGGTGCTTTGGTTTCTTTGAGCGTATAGGTTCCTTCTGTTAAGGTGTTAAAGGAAAGTTCCCCTTTTTTATCAGAAGTTGCCGTCGCAACAACCGCACCATTTGCATCAGTTAAGGTAAATTCAGCACCTTCAAGGACTTTCTTCGGATCATCCTTGTCCACCTTCTTGACTTGGAAAGCAGCCGAGAAGATTTGTGCAGTGACGGTATTAGACTCACGATTTCCTTCATGACCTTTCGCCTTGTAACCAAACTGGTTATGAGCTTGAACAAGACCGGAACGACCGCCGTTGTCTTCATTATCTTTGGTGCGTTTTTGCATCAAGGCCTTGACTTCATCGGTCAATTCACTTGGATTCACGACTGGGACACCAAAGCTGGCTTCACCACGCGCAGGAATCGTAGTACCAGCATTTGCAACTAACTTGATTCCTGTTACTTGACTGTAATCAGACACAGCTGTCGTCCAGATATCCTTGTCAGCAGCCTGTGCCATGGTATCTGTCGTAACGCTTGTATCAGTTGTATAGTAGACCGTCCATCCTTCTGGAGCAGTTACTGGTCCACGAAGACTAACCGTATATTCTGTCATTCGACCAGATCCATCTAAAGTGTTGACATCTTTGACTTTTGGCAATATATCATAGATGACTCCATCTTCTACTGGTTTGTCAGTGTTATTTTTAATGGTCAGTTTATAGTTAAAGGTTTCACCTGGTTTGAAAGTACGTGTAACCGTAGAAGCATCTGAAAGGTCATCATTTTTAGCAATGTATTTCCGTGCATAGATTCCCTCAGCAGCCACAATTGTATAGTTTGATTGGGCATATGGAATCTTATCTGTTGTTGAACCATTCCCATTCAGATCGTAAACGTCTTCCGTTACCCGATCAGGGTTGGCATTTTCAAGATCGTGGATGCCGTTTCCAGCGACATAGACTTTATTTGTGAAGGTACCACCATCATCTTTCCCTTTCAGATCAGCCACGATAAACGGTAGACGCACGCGATTAAGATCTTTAAGAGAAGCTTTAATAAACTCTTTTTGATCCAAATGCATGATGAGAGCTGTCCGTCCAGAATTGTGGTAGTTTTCAATGACATCGTAGCTCTTTAAGAATTTCATACCTTTTTCATTAGAGGCAAGGTTTCTTTCAAAATCTTTATAGTCGACTTTAAGGGTATTTGGATCATACAGATCAATGATTCGCAGGTCTCCATAATCCTTATCAGGATCCAAGACCACTTTGGTTGCCATCAAACCAAAACGAATATTTTGTCCATCAGTATAACGAACATTATTATAATCCGTCGTTTTTGAAATCTCAAAGCTTTCCTTCAAAGGAATCAGCTTAAAGGTCCAATTTGATGTTTGGTCTTTTGCAACATTTGATTGTGTTTGATAAGTGACACGACCCGTATTCTTGAATTCATTCTTGGTCGCATCATTTTCATCGTAACGAGTCTTTTCTGGATCTTTGAAGCTTGTATAGGTATTGAGGCGAATTCCTTGACCAGATTGAAGGACAAAGTCATCCTTCATTTCCATCCGCCAACCGACAACTGTTCCATACTTGGTTAAATCGATCAAGCCATTGCCGTCTTTATCAGTTTCTGGCTGAATTTCTTTTTTACTACCATCGTCCAAAGTAAGGATCAAGCGTTTCACATATTTGCTAACAAACTCGCCATTTCCATAATTCCCTTGCATGAGACGAGCGTAATCAATTTTGGTAAATTTTAACCGAGAGTCCACTGTCTCATCATAGAAAACAAAATTCTTTTGTGGTGAAGGAGTTTTGTTATCAAAAGCGATGATCCACTTATAGTTTGCTGCTTTATATTCAGTTGAATCATAGACATCACCATCTGCTTTTTTGGCAAAACTTCCAGCCCCTTCCAGGTCACGAGAAGTCAAGCGGAAAATGAGAGAATCTTCAGCTGTAATATCTGGTTCTCCCTCTCCACGGTTAGCAGGGATCCCAACAACACTACCTGCATTTGTCAAATCCTTACTGAGAACATCCTTCAGCGTTTGATCCTTTTCTAATACCAAATCCGGGAATTTCAAGTAGAGGTAACTTGAATTCTTGATTTGAGTCATCAGATCTATGTGATACGTTGCTGGATTATCATTTGCTACGGCTGTAAATGTCTTCGAAACCGTTCCATCTCCATTGTCTACCCAACCTTCAGACTTAGCTGTATCTAGAACTGCTGTCCGGGTATTGCCATTTTTATCTGTATAGGTTGGCAACTTATCGGTAAGCGTTACTGATTCTAATTGACGATATTGTCCCCCATACTGTCCTTGCATTCCCTCCAATTGAAATGCAAATGGAACAGATGATGGGGTTTCAATATAATTTTTTCCGTCAGCCCCTTTGACAACACCAGGCATGGCTTCCGCATAGTCCTTGGACATGGCTTCGTTCAAGTTTTGGTTGATATACTTGGTTAAGCGATAGTCATTGTACTTGGGTTTCCAAATGATATCATTGAGTTTTGCTTCTTGACCATTGATATTCAAGGTACCCGTAATATCCAATGAATAATTGGTCGGTGCATAACCGACTTTAAATTTTCCAATAAATGGTAAAGTCAGGACCTCTGACTTTTGGTAATTGTTAAAGTGAAGTGTGACTTGATAATCATCTCCAACTTTTGTAACCGTTGGTTTGTCATGCTCTGAAGCACTATTGAAGTCAGGGAAACTAACTTCTCGTAAGTACTTTCCAGGAACCTTCAAGGTCACCGTTACTTCATTAATATCCGTTGTCAAATTCTTAGGGGTGATCTGGATATAACCAGACATGGTATCCCCTGTGTAATAGGACATCCCATCTGGATGGTTCTGTTTATCCCCATACATAAGGGCAACATCCAAGGCCCCATTATCCCCGACTGCTAGCTCATTGGCAAAGGCTGTGATCGCCCCTTGGCCAAGCTGGCCTAGCATCATGAAAATTGTTAAAATGGCAAAACCTTTTTTCAAAAAGTCTTTCCATAATGAACGAAGCTTTTTCATGTCTTATCTCCTTTACTTTTGTTAGCCTTCCAAAAGGCCCTCCCTTTAATTTTATCACTTATTTTTTAAAATATCCTTTGCTTTTCAAATTAAATCATCACTATTCAATAATATAGACATTATTTACAATGATGTCTATATTATAAATCACTATCTGGTACTGATTTCCCCTTTCTTATATCCAAGGGCAAGAAAATAAAACATTTATAAACAAGGAGGAGCAGTCTGCCAATTCTTATTCTTCCTTGATTTTCTTCATACAAAAAAACTCAAACACATCTGCTTGAGTTTTGTACACCCTACTATTGGTTGATTATTTTATCTAACTCTTCACCATTTGAAGGAATCTTTTGTTTTTCCCTTCTCTCTCGTACCCACAGCATAGCTAGTCCAAAAAGGTGACTACCAAACAAGGCAGTCACAAAAATCAGCTTGCCCCTGTCTGGATAAGAGAGAGGGAGGCTGCTAAAGCCATAGCGAGCCCACTCGATAAAGATCGGATGCGAAAAGTAAAGAGCTATACTCATTTGCTTTAAATACTGTAAATCATAGCTTTTCAAAAAGGACGATTGCAGGCAGGCATTGACAAAATAAACGGTCACAAAAGGAAGAAGAAAGAAAAAGTTCTTATCAATTCCTTCGTGTTGAAAAATAATGATGCCTTCCATACAGAACAACCCAAAGGCAAGAGCTAGCTTTTGCCAACGGTGAATTCTAAAAGTTTGTGCATGAAAATGATCATACAGATAGTAACCCATATAGATAAAAATGGGCGTGTAAAAGAGACCATTTCGCGCTGTAAAAAATAAATTGCTGTAGAGCTGGTAACCTTTGAGAAGACTTGTGGTGTCCAGATAAGCCGAATAGGTCTCGATCAAGCCCCAGCAGTAAAGAAGAAAGGTGATCAACCCCGTCCAAACCATACCTAGGTGTTTGACCAATTGATTGACCAAAAACAAACCCAGCAAAAAGGCCGGGATATACCAGAGTTGGTAGCACATTCCCAGATAGATCAGTGCGATGAGAACACCTGCTGGAAAAAGATAGATAGGAAGATGGAGACTAGAGAAAAAGAGCCAGGCATAAGGAAGGTAAACAAAACTCCAAAACAAATAGGTTTTTACGATTTTGACCAGATAGGCCTTCATTTTCTGAGAATTCCCTAGGGATTGCTTGAGGAAAAAGCTGGCACAGACGATAAAAAATGGCACCGCTAGCCGGCCGAGCATACTCTTAAGACCAAAATGCAGTGGCTCATAGGAGGTCAAGCGACCACTATGCACCAAAATCACTGCAATCGCAAAGAGGTATTGAAAAAAGCTGATACTAGAGGTGTTATAGAGGGGATTCTTTTGCATAGTCCTACTCCTTGCCCAAAGCAGTTTCTATGGTTATTTTAGCATGAAAGGGAAGGCCAAGCAAGGAATCTTACATCCTTATCTACCTTTTTTCCTCTATTTTTGATATACTCAAAGCATGCATAAACAAACCATCATTGATTTTAAAGAGCTTGGTTTACGCCACCTTTTCACCAAGCCCATAAAGGAATTAAAAACTAGAAACCTCGACCAGGTAGAGGTTCTTCTTAAAGAAGTCGAAGCCTACCAAGAGAAAGGCTTTTATGCAGTCGGCTATGTCAGCTATGAGGCTGCTCCTGCTTTTGAGAAGAAGTTTGCTGTCCATCCAGCACCTCTCATGGGAGAGTATCTCCTCTATTTTACGATCCACGAGGATGTCGAAACCCTTCCTTTTCCAGAGGACTATGAAGCTGTGGATCTTCCAGCCAATTGGAAGGAAGAGGTAGAGGCACCTGCTTATCAAGAAGCCATCGAGACCATCCATCACCATATCCGCCAGGGAAATACCTACCAGGTCAACTACACCGTCCAGCTTTCTCAAGAGCTAAAGTCTGACCCTTTGGCTATCTACAACCGCTTAGTGGTTGAGCAGAAAGCCCATTACAATGCCTTCATCCAGCACGATGATGTCTCCATCCTCTCCATCAGTCCTGAGCTCTTTTTTGAGCAAGACGACCGGCTACTGACCACGCGCCCGATGAAGGGAACGACGGGCCGTGGTCTCACTAACCAAGAGGATCTTCAAGAGGCTGCTTGGCTAAAAGCTGATCCCAAAAATCGAGCAGAAAACATGATGATTGTGGATCTCCTCCGCAATGACATGAACCGGATTTCGGAGATTGGAAGTGAGCAGGTGACCCGCCTTTGCCAAGTCGAGCAATACTCCACTGTTTGGCAGATGACCTCGACCATTGAAAGTCGCTTACAAGCTGAGGTCGACCTGGTCCAAACCTTCCGAGCTCTCTTTCCTTGTGGCTCGATTACAGGAGCACCGAAGATCTCCACTATGGAAATCATCCAAAAGACGGAGAAGGCTCCTCGAGGTGTCTACTGTGGAACGATCGGCATCCTTCTTCCAAGAGGAAAACGGATTTTTAATGTAGCCATCCGGACCCTTCAAATGCAGGGAGATCAAGCCATCTATGGCGTGGGAGGAGGCATCACTTGGGACAGCAAATGGGAAAGTGAATACCAGGAAACCAAGCAAAAATCGGCTGTCCTTTACCGGCAAGAGCCTCGCTTTGAGCTTTTGACAACTGGCCGCATCCACCAAGGAGAGTTGACTTTCCTCGACCAACATGTAACACGCTTGAGAGAAGCTAGTCGCTACTTTGCCTATCCTTATGATGAGTCGAAGCTCCTGAAAGAACTTCAAGAAGAACTCGCTCATTTAGATCTCAACCTTGACTATCGTTGTCGGATTGCCTTGCAAAAAAACGGGACCTTCCACCTAGAGATCACGGAGCTGACCGACTTGCCCGCTAGCTATCTACAGGCCCAACTGACAGAGCAGAAGCTTGATTTAGCGACGCCATTTACTTATTTCAAAACGAGTCAGAGAGACCATCTCAACCAGTCAGATCACGAGCAAATTTTCCATCTGCCAGACGGAACCTTGCTAGAGACGACGATTGGCAATCTGGTGCTGGAGATAGGGGGACAACTCTATACCCCACCAGCTCACCTCCCCTTACTCGATGGCATTTATCGGCGCCATCTTCTTGAGACCCAGCAGGTTGAAGAAAAACTCTTGACTCTGAACGATTTAACAGACGCTGATCGTATTTATGCCTGCAATGCTCTTCGTGGTCTCTACGAACTCGATTTTCAAAGAAAGGATTCCTGATGAAACTAATTTTTTTACATGGACTAGGGCAAGATGTCCTCTCTTGGCAAGGAGTCCAATTTGCACTTTCACCCTTGCACTCCAAAACTTTTGATATTTTCTCCCAGCCAAAAGAAAGCTATCAGGAAGTCAAAGAAAGGTTGATGGAGCGCCTCCAGCAAGAAAGCGAACCCTTTATTCTGGTAGGACTCTCACTAGGTGGCGTGCTCGCTCTGGATCTCTCCAGACAAGACTTCCCGCAACTCAAGGGCTTGGTCCTTGCAGGAACTCAATACAAACTCAACACCAACCCCCTCTATCGGCTCCAGATCCTTCTCTTTCGTCTACTTCCCAAGCATGTCTTTGAAAAACAAGATGCCAATAAACAACAGATGCTTCAAATTTTGACCGAATTAAAAGGGCTCAATTTAACCGATACCGTTAAAGCTTGCTCTCTCCCTAGCTTGGTTATTTGTGGCAGCAAAGATTGGGCCAATCAATCTTCTTCTAAAAAATTGGCCAAGCTCCTGCCAAAAGGCCGCTATCAAGAAATCGCAGACGGAGGTCATCTACTCAATACCGAGAAACCCTATGAACTGGCCCAAGCCATCAAGGAGTTTGTCGCTGGGTTTTAAAATGAAGAGGCTGGGACAAAAGTCCTAGCCTCTCAATTATTTTTGGATTGTCGAGCAAGACGCAGTGGTTGAGTGGGCTCTACTATGCTGATTTCATCAGCTTTTACAGCCCTACTCAACTGTGCGGAGGTGGGACGACGAAATCGAATTCTAACGAATTACCGATTTCTGTCCCACTCTCTTTTTTTAGAAATATTTGAGAATTGCTTGATAGTTATTTGAAAAGCAAGCTGTATACTAAGAGTGTAAAGAAAACAACTAGTCATTTGGACGAAGGAGAAAACCATGGAAAAAGTATTAGAAATTTCCCATTTGAGTAAAAAATTTGGTCATCAATACGCCTTAAATGATGTGAATCTCACCATTCGCAAAGGCGACGTCTACGGCCTGATCGGCAAAAATGGTGCAGGGAAAACCACCCTCATCAAGGTCATCACCCAGCTGATTCAAGAAACTGATGGAAGCGTCTCTCTCTTTGCTTCTACAAATCGCTCCCAGTGGACCCAAGCGCTTAAACGGGTTGGATCCGTCATTGAGAGTCCCGTGGCCCATAAGCATATGACCGCTTATCAAAACCTGGTCTACTATTGCAAGGCTCGCCATATCCCCAATCCCGACCAGGTCATCAAAGAAACCCTGAACTATGTTGGCCTGAATAATACGGGTAAGAAGAAATTCCGTGACTTCTCACTAGGAATGAAACAACGGTTGGGAATTGCGATTGCTCTCATTGCTAAGCCAGATTTCCTTATTCTGGACGAACCCATCAATGGCCTTGATCCAGTCGGAATCAAGGAATTCCGTCAGATGATCAAACGCCTCAATGATGAACTCGGCATGACCATCCTCATTTCCAGTCACATCCTCTCCGAACTCTATCTGGTTGCCAATCGCTTTGGTATTGTCGACCAAGGACGCCTGATCAAAGAAATTAGCAAGGCTGAATTCGAAGAACAAGGAGAAGACTACATCATCCTCAAGACTAGCCAGCTAGCCCTTGCGAGTCAACTGATTCAGGATCAACTCCATCACCGCATCAAGGTCATCGATAAGGATGGAGAAATCCATATCTTCGGACAGACTCACGATATTAAAGTCATTGTCAAAGCCCTCGTTCAAGCAGATATTGACGTGGACGAAATCTACTATGCCCGCCAAGATCTGGAAAAATTCTTTACGGACTTGGTAGACTAGTCAAACCACCGTCTTGTTTTACTTATCCCACATATTTCATTTAGGAGATTTATCATGTTGCATACCATTCAAGCTGATTTTTACAGACTTTTTCGCTCCAAAGGTTTTTGGATTACAGAAGCCATTCTCGTTCTCAACATCCTGTCTGGAGTCATCTTTGGAGCTACCGGCCACGTCGGCGTCAATACGGAATCCAAATTACCCCAAGCGACCGAAGTTTGGACGGGCTTTAAAGCCTTGACCAACTACTCTTCCAGCATCAGTGTGACCATCCTATTTACCATTATTGTCATCACCTTGGTCCTGGGAACAGACTTAACACAAAACTTATACAAAAATAGCCTGGCCTATGGCGTTTCGCGCACCAGCTACTACTTTGCCAAAAGTGCTGTTGTCCTAACCATTGCGCTCTTCCAATTTCTCGTTTCTTATGGTCTCGTCTTCTTGATCGCGACCCTCTACAATGGACTTGGCACCATGCCAGAACACTTCTTGGCTCATTTTGGACTGACCGTGCTGATTCAGTTCCTCTCCACCTTGGCTTGGGTCAGCATCATTTCCTTCCTCCTCTACGCTAGCCAATCCATCACCCTAGCCTTCGTTGGCTACTTCATTGGAAATATCCTCTTAAGCCTGCCTGCACTTTTCTTTAAAGATATTGACATTCTCCACTATCTAAACTTGGAATTCCAATATTCCATGGTCCAAAGTACGACAGCAACGAACAACACTCTCTCGATTGCCCTTGGATTCATCCTTGTTTTCGGCTTCCTAGGACTGGCTACTTTTAAACACAAAGATTTATAACAAAAAGGCTTGAGCAATGCTCAAGCCTTTTTTCTTAATGTAATGGTCAAAACAAACCAATCTGCCTCCGTTGCCAGTTGCAAGTCGCCCCCCAAGATCTCTACAAAATTTTGAATAATGTAGAGACCCAAGCCAGAAGACTCTTCTGTATCCGACAGATTTTCAGAGTAGAATCGACTAGCCAGTTGGTCTAAATGTTGGATCGGTTGTTGCACAATATTGCGCAGCTCTACCCGAATCGTGTCCGCGTCCGACATCAAGGTCAAACGCGCCTGCTCCTTTCCATGTTTGAGGACATTGCTGAGCATATTTTGCAAGAGGCGCTCCCAAAGCTCAGGATCCGTAGCATAATGAAGATGCTCTTCTAGCTCTACCTCTAAGGTAATCCCCGCCTCAGACAAGCTATCATAATACTGGAACAACTGCTGGGTTAAGACTTGACTGAGATTAACGTTTGAAATCCGAGGCTGAATAGCTCCCTCCATCAAGCGTCTGTATTCCAAGAGAGATTCCAAACGTTTTGAGACGACTTGAAGATTGGAAGCAATTTTCTTCAGCTTCTCCTCTTCCTGCGTCCCACCCTTAATGATTTGTTGGGTATAGCCCGACGCAATGGTCAAAGGTGTCCGAATATCGTGAGCAATATTACTGATGGCCATATCCAAGGTCTTTTTCTCTTGAAAGGCAATCCGATTGGTCCGCTCGATCTGATCAAAGAGATCACTGACCTGCTTGGTCAAGGCGACCAATTCTTTTTTTGAGAGCTGAGAGGTCAGCCGTACCCCACTTCCGCTTTGAAGTTTCTTTTGAATCTGCTCCCGCAAATCCTTTAAGGCAGAAAGCAAGCGAGCATAGCCCAAACCCAAGAAAAGGACAAGGACGACAAGAATTAGAACTAAAACCCACATTACTTGTCTCCTTTCAAGCGAACACCCAAGCCCCAGACCGTTTCAATATAGTCCTCATCTGGATCAAGCTGGGCAATTTTCTTTCGGAGATTGCTCAGTTGGGCATTGAGGGTATTGTCTCCAGGCAGATAGACTTCTTCCCAGACCGCTTCATACAACTCTTCTTTGGTAAAAATCTTCTTTGGATGCGCCAGCAAGGTCTCAAAAATTTGAAATTCTTTTTTGCCCAAGCGAAGCGTCTGTTCGCCAGACTCCAGTTCAAAGGTTTCTGGATTCAGGACCAGATTCTTAAAGGATAGCTTTTGCGACGCTTGAGCTTCCTGTGCCGGAGAGACGTGATTTCTCAGCTGCACCGTCACTCGAGCTGCTACTTCATCCAGATTAAAGGGTTTGACAATATAATCATTGGCACCTGCAAGGAGATACTGGCTAATGAGGTGTTTGTCTCCAAGAGCGGTCATCATGATGACTGGCACTTGACTCTGCAAACGGATCTCCTCCAGGACCTGATCGCCATTTTTCCCTGGAAGCATGATATCGAGAAGGACCAAATCAATGCTTTCTTGCTGGAAGAGCCGCAGCCCTTCTGTACCTGAAAAAGCCTGAAGGACCTCATAGTCTTCACTTAAGAGACTGTATAAAATTTCTTGGATATCATTATTATCCTCGATTAATAAAACTCGTGCCACTTGCCTCACTCCTTTTTCCTTTGAACTCCAAATCATTTCTATTCCTCTAGCCTATCAAATAAAGGGACCTTCGTCAATGAAAATCTGATAAAATCCTATAGTCCCCCTGCAAATCTGCATGTTAGGTCATCACAAGATGAACTTGACTATCCTTTCTTTCAAAAGGTATAATAGGACCAATGACACAATAGGGAGACTCATCTATGAAAAATAATGCCAAAACTAAAATCAGCCTTGTATCCATTCTCGTCATCCTGGGGGTTGCTGCAAGAATGATGTGAGTCATCCACCGCCAGCAAATCAGGGAGCAAAACAGACAAACCATACAAACGAATAAAAAGGTTGCAGAGTTTCAGAAAACACTAGACGAGGAAGAAACGAAGAAACGCAACGAAACCTTCAACAAGATTTATAATGAATCCCTTGTTCGGAATAAGTTTGAGAATTGGCAAAAAGTCGATGAACTTCATGGTTTGGGACAAAGAACTGGGCAATTTTATATCTATAACTTTGAAAAAAAAGAAGAGATTCTCTTAGAGAATACTGATCAAGCATTTGTTCTACCTATTCGAGACAAGAGTGATAACGTCACATTTCAGGCTATCTTTGCCCACAAGGACGGTCAGTGGCACATCATGAAACCAGACGGAAGTTCGCAGTTGCAGCTAGGAGAAGCCAACATTTCCGCTGAATCTAAGTTTGTCATCGAAAACAATGTCTTAGACTACGACCAGTAAATCCGTAATGACTTGGCTAAACTACATACAAAAAGCTTAGGACCCCAACTTGTGGTTGGGATTCTAAGCTTTTTCGTTTATAGGAGAGAGTTGGCGAGCAAGTACCGAAAACTTTTATTTAACAGAAGCCCCATTGGTCGCAATGACTTCTTTGTACCAATAGAAGGATTTCTTACGTGAGCGGGCCAAGCTTCCCTTGCCTTCGTTGTCCCGGTCGACATAGATAAAACCGTAGCGTTTCTTCATTTCTCCAGTCCCAGCAGAGACCAGGTCAATACAGCCCCAAGTCGTATAGCCCCAGAGGACAACACCATCTTCGTTGATGGCCTCCCGCATGGCCTTGACATGGGCAGCCAGGTAGTCAATCCGGTAATCATCAGCTACATAGCCATTTTCATCTGGAGTATCCACTGCACCAAGTCCATTTTCCACGATAAACATCGGCTTTTGATAACGATCCCAGATGGTATTGAGGGTAATGCGGAGACCAAGAGGGTCAATCTGCCACCCCCATTCCGAGCTTTCTAGGTAGGGGTTCTTCAGAGAGGCAAAGATATTGCCCGCTGTTTTCTCCCTTTCAGCTGGATCACCTGAAGCGACCCGACTAGCATAGTAGGAGAAGGAAATAAAGTCCACCGTATGCTCTTTCAATAATTGAAGGTCCTGCTCGGTCATCTCAACCGTAATTCCCTGACGCTCCCACTCTTTCTTAGCATAGTTTGGGTATTCCCCACGCGCCTGCACATCGATAAAGAAATAGTTCTTGCGGTCTTCTTCTAGACCAGCCCAGACATCTCTCGGAGCACAGGTATGCGGATAGTTTTGCCCTGCCGCCAGCATACAGCCCACCTTATTGTTAGGATCAATCTCATGGGCAAGTTTGGTAGCAATGGCTGAAGCGACCAATTCATGGTGAGCTGCCTGGTATTTGACCTGCTCCTCATTCTCCCCTTCTTCAAAGCAAAGGCCCGCTCCCATAAAAGGCGCATGGAGGATCATATTGATCTCATTAAAGGTCAGCCAGTAGTTGACCAAGCCTTTGTAACGAGTGAAGAGCGTTCGGCAGAGGCGTTCGTAGTATTCCAACAGCTTGCGACTACGCCAGCCACCATACTCAGTAATCAAATGCATGGGACAGTCAAAGTGGGTAATGGTCACCAAGGGTTCAATGCCGTACTTGTGGCACTCCTTAAAGAGATCTTCATAAAATTGGAGACCCGCTTCGTTTGGCTCCAGTTCATCCCCTTTTGGGAAGATCCGAGAGCAGGCAATGGACAAGCGATAGGTTTTAAAGCCCATTTCCCCAAAGAGAGCAATGTCTTCCTTGTAGCGATGGTACATATCAATGCCATCCTTAGCCGGATAAAAATAGCCCTCTTCAAAGTCGAACATCTTTCTCTGACCCGTAATAATGGCGGGCCGATCAGGCCCAATCGGCACTACATCCACATTAGCCAAGCCACGGCCGTCTTCATTATAAGCTCCCTCACACTGGTTAGCAGCCGTCGCCCCACCCCAAAGGAAACCATCTGGAAATTGAAGTTTATCGGTCATCTCTCTACCTCACTTGATTTGATAGTTCTATTATACCCTTCTCTTTCCAAAAAATCCTACAAGATCCTATGAAAAACTGATACTATTTTAAGGTAACTCCTACACTTGGGAACATAAAAAGACCGGATTGCTCCGATCTGTTTATATTCCACTCCAAGAACGTTTAAATTTTTTGATAATAGAATTACCTACTTCATACGATAAAAATCAAGCACTAGACCAGCTGGGCCTTTAACTAGCAGGCTTTCGGTTCCCCAATCGGTTACAACTGGACCGTTTAAAACCTGGATACCAAGATCTTTCAACCGTTTGTAGCTCTGCTCTACATCCTCAACCTCGATATGAAGAATGATTCCTGACTGAAAGTTTTCCAAAGGAATCAAATGGTTTTGGGATAACATGAGACAGTGACTGCCAATCGTGAACTGAGCAAAATTTTGGTCAACATAGTCCGCCTTTTTGTCCAAGATACGTTCCAAGCTAGCACAGACTTGAGGAACATTTGAAACGATGATATCTAACTGATTTAAATTCATTTACTATCCTCCATAAAAAGACCGGATTGCTCCGATCTTTTAAGTTTCTCTCTACAAAATCAAAGAATATAATCTACAATATTTACATTTGATTTTCGACGAGCAGGATTATTTGATTGCGCGTGATTGCAACCCTTCTTCTTCCAAGAAGAGACGGAATGGTACGAGTTCTTCTGCTTCGTATTTTTCCTTGAAGGCTTTGATGGCTTCTTCTGAGTGTTGTTTTGGATCCAACTCAAGAACTTCTACTGGAAGTGGACGGTGTTGCGTGATGCGAGCATCGATGACAACTGTCTTACCTTCTTTGTTCAATTTAACAGCTTCAGCAACGACTGCGTCGATGTCTTCGATACGGTTTACAGTGAATCCTACAGCACCTTGAGCTTCAGCGATTTTCGCATAGTCAGCATTAGGGAAGTCACAACCAAACAAGTGTTTGTTTGTGTCTTCGTATTTGTCCTTGATGAAGGCATATTTACCATTTGAGAAGACAACGTTGATAACTGGAAGATCGTATTGAACGTTTGTGATAACGTCTGGGTAGCACATGTTGAATGCACCGTCACCCATGATGTTCCATACTTGGCGATCTGGATTGTCTTTCTTAGCAGCAATACCACCAGGAAGGGCGATCCCCATTGTCGCAAAGAGTGGAGATGTACGCCACATGTTCTTAGGTGTCATGTGAAGGTGACGAGTAGATGTTTGAGTAGTGTCACCGACGTCGATTGAGTAGATCGCATCTTCGTCAGCGTATTTGTTAATAGCATTGTAAACTTGATACAATTGCAATTCACCCTCAGTTTTACCTTCGAGTTTGTTCATGTAATCACGCCAGTTTTGGTTGTTCTTCACGTTTGCACGCCACCATGGAGTAGATTCAACTGGATTCACTTTATCAAGGATTGCTTTCGCTGCTTGACCTGCATCACCAAGAATTGAAGCGTCTAGGGCATGACGTTTACCAAGTTTGTAAGGGTCGATATCGACTTGGATGAATTTTTCAGTGTTCTTGAAGGCTTCGTAAACTTCAGCAAATGGGAAGTTTGAACCAAGGAAAAGAACAGTGTCTGCTTCAAAGACCACTTCGTTGGCTGGTTTCCAACCAACACGGTAAGCAGAACCTGTCAAACCTTCGTAGTTCCATTCGAAGGCCTCGAAGTTTTTACCAGTTGTGATGATTGGTGCTTTAATTTTACGAGACAATTCAGTGATCACATCACCCGCACCAACTCCACCGAAACCAGCGTAGATCACTGGGCGTTCAGCATTGTTCAAGATTTCAACAGCTTTATCGATTTCCACTTCGTTCAAGGCAGGAGCGATAAAGTGACGTTCATAAGAACCTGATCCGTAGTAAGAGTTTTCGTCGATTTCTTGGAAACCAAAGTTTACTGGAATTTCAACAACGGCTGGACCTTTTTTAGAAACGGCAGCACGGCAAGCTTCGTCGATTACTTTTGGTAATTGTTCTGCGTAAGCTACACGTTTGTTGTAAACAGCGATACCGTTGTACATTGGGTTTTGGTTCAATTCTTGGAAGGCATCCAAGTTCAATTCGTTAACTGGACGTGATCCAAGGATAGCAAGGAATGGAGTGTTATCCATAGCTGCATCGTAAACACCATTGATCAAGTGAGTCGCACCAGGTCCACCTGAACCAACTGCAACCCCGATAGAGCCACCAAATTTAGCTTGCATAACCGCTGCAAGAGCACCAGTTTCTTCGTGACGAACTTGCAAGAAACGGATATCTTTGTCTTCAGCCAAAGCGTCCATCAGTGAGCTAAGTGTTCCAGATGGGATACCGTAGATCGTATCTACGCCCCATGTTTTCAATACATTAAGCATTGCTGCAGATGCAGTAATTTTCCCTTGAGTCATTCTAACTCTCCTTTAATTCTATTTTGATCCCTTAAAATGCAGCATAGCGCTTCTACTTCATCTTTGCGATCATCTCGCCTTGAAAATGAGTTTTTTCTGACTTTTCTCATGAAAACGATTTACAAAACGATTACAGTATTAATTTATCACAAAGAGATTCACATGTATAAGGATCTGCTCAGAGATGCTCAATCCCTATTCCATAACAGATCCTCTTTTTGAGAAATTTTCACAAACTATCCTACAATAGGGTATTTTACTATAGTTTTATACCTATCCCTTTTCCTTGTCGTTCTAGGAAAAAGAGAAAAAGAGTGATACAGAATTCTGTACCACTTCTTATTTTCTTTAATCAATCTTCGCGACATTGAGGAGCAGAGAGCTAGTCAAAACAGACAAAGAACTAAGGGCCATGGCAAGACCTGCTAGTTCTGGATTGAGGGTCAATCCCAGTCCTACAAAGACTCCAGCAGCAATTGGAATTCCAAGGATATTGTAGATAGAGGCCCAGAATAGATTGAGCAAGATCCGGCGGAAGGTCTTTTGACTCATGTCAAAGGCGCGCACAACGCCAAGCAAATCATTTTGCGTGAGCACGATGCCACCGGACTCGATCGCAATATCCGTTCCAGATCCCATAGCGATCCCCACATCCGCGATCGAGAGAGCTGGAGCATCATTGATCCCATCTCCAACAAAGGCTACCTTACTACTTTCTTGCAGTTTTTGGATGGCGCTGGCTTTTTCTTGAGGAAGGACATCAGCAATCACGGTGTCAATTCCCACTTGCTTAGCAATAGCTTGGGCCACCCGTTCATTATCCCCTGTTAACATGACCGTTTTCAAGCCCCGTTCTTTGAGCTTTTTGATCGCTTCTTTTGAGCTGGCCTTCGGAGCATCTTGAATGGCAATCAAGCCAATCACTTGCCCATCCACAGACAAACTGATCACTGTTTTGGCCTGCTCTTGCAACTCTACCATCCGTTTTTCAAGCTCCGGATCCATCGCTGTCCCGTCATGAAGTTTGCCATTTCCCAAGGTCACCAACTGCTGGTCGATCTGACCTTGGACCCCTTTTCCTTCAATCGCTTGGAAGTTTTCCACAGGGGTTAGCACCAAACCTTTTTCTTCTGCTCGTGATAAAACCGCTTGCGCTAGGGGATGTTCTGAAAAAGTTTCAAGACTAGCAGCCAGTGTCAAGACACGCGCTTCATCTCCTACAACATCGGTTACAAGTGGTTGGCCAATGGTAATAGTCCCTGTCTTATCAAACACAACGGTTTGAATCTTTTGCACTTCTTGAAGAACTGTTCCATTTTTAATCAGAACCCCCATCTTGGCACTACGGCCGGTTCCGACCATCAGAGCTGTTGGGGTTGCTAAACCAAGGGCACAAGGACAGGCAATAATGAGGACAGAGACTGCGTAGAGCATGGCCTCTTGAAGCGACGCACCCAGAAGCACGGACCAAACCCAGAAAGTCGCAATGGCCAAAATCGTCACCACTGGAACAAAGATACCTGAAATCTTATCCGTCAAATCTTGAATAGGAGCACGACTGGATTGGGCCATTTTGACAAAGTCCACAATTTGAGATAAGAGGGTCTCACTACCGACTTTTTCAGCCTTAAAGAGAATGGTCCCATTGCTGTTGATAGTGGAGCCGATAACTGCATCACCAACTGATTTTTCCACAGGCAAGCTTTCACCTGTCACCATCGACTCATCAATGGTCGTACTTCCTTCTACAATCGTCCCATCAACCGCGATCTTTTCCCCAGGACGGACCCGAATCAAGTCATCAATTTGGATATCTTCTGCCGCCACCTCGACATAGTTCCCATCACGGAGAACTTGAGCCGTTTTTGCCTGCAAATCCAACAACTTTTCCACAGCCTCGGAGGCATTGTTACGCATCCGTTCCTCAAAGATTTGCCCTAAGAGGATAAAGAAGATGATAAAACCCGCAGCCTCAAAGTATACTGGCTGACCAGTAAAAAGGGCAAATACACTATAGACATAGGCTACCAGGGTTCCAAGAGCTACCAAGGTATCCATATTGGAATGGTGCTTCTTAAATGAGGCCCAGGCACTCTTGATAAACGGCACACCTGCCACTAGCATAATCGGCGTTGTCGCGATAAAGGTCCCCCAGTGACTAACTGGATGCGACACAAAACCTGCTACCATCCCAATCATCAAGATCAATAACGGCAAGGTGAAGATACTGGTGATCCAAAAACGATCCAGCAAACTCAAGACACGACGGCGTTTTTCCACAACCGTGTAGGAACCCTTTTGCATCTTCATTCCACAAGAGAACTCAAAGTCCCCTGTTTCTGTTGGGGTAAAGGAAATGACCTTATCCACACCAACTTCCAAAGGTTCTAAAATTCCCTGATCTTCAAACAAAATCTCCTTGTAACAGCCGGATGGATTGACCCGATGGAAGGTGATTTCAGCAGGAATCCCTTTTTGAAGTTGAAATTCTTTGGGACTATAGCCCTTCTCTGCTGTAATACGGATCTTTTGCACTCCGTTTTCCACAACTGCTTTTTGTTTTTCTGCCATACCTACTCCTTTATTCCACAATCATGTGACCATGCATCATGTTCATACCACATGAATACCCATATTCGCCCGCTTTTTCTGGCGTAATTTCAATGACATGTTTTTCACCCAAAGGCAAATCTTCATGCACCCCAAAGTCTGGAAAGACCACTTGGTCAAGACATGAAGAGGGATCCTTGCGGTTAAAGATGATCCGGGCTGGAACATTCTTTTTCAGGACAATGGTTTCAGGCGAATAGCCCCCCATGACTTCGACTTCAATTTCTTGATAACCTGATTTTTGACGAGCATGGTCACTCATCTTTTCATGTTCTGCAAAGAACCACCAAGCAATAAAGACAACCACAAGTAAACAAACAATACTAATCAATAATCCAAACATTGAATTTCCTTCTTTCTATTACATACAATTGCAAGGGACTGTTTCGACAGCCTCCGCTTTCTTATCTTCAAGGACCTGCTGCAGCTGATTAAGATCTGCTAGCGTAAAGTCACTCGCCTGAATCAAGTTTTCAAGCACCTGGACAATCCTTTTGGAGCAAACCTTGTCCTTCACATCCTCAACGACCAAGTCTAAACTCTGGTCCTGCGTCAACAGAGCCGAGTAGACAAAGGCTTTACCAGATTTTTCTCTAGTCAAGCACCCCTTTTCTACCAAGCGCATCAAGAGGGTCTTGATCGTCGACTTGGACCAGTCAAAGCGCTCGGACAAGACTGCGATCAAATCCGTGCTGGTCTGCTTGCCTTCCATCCAGATAATCTTCATGATACGCCATTCCGCATTGGAAATTTGCATGGCCTCTCCTTTCTAAATCTACATTTGTAAATCTTATGGTGTTATTCTACTCCTAAGATTTACATTTGTCAACCAAAAAGACAAAAAATTTTCCTCTTGGAAATAGAGGAAGGGTGACAATCTGTTTTTACAAAAAATCATCTAAGGAAATCTAAAAAGAAATAGAATTGATATCAATTATAAGAACCATTCAAATATTTCCTGAAACTTTCCGCCGTGAGAAAAGTGCTAGAAACACTATTGTTTCTAGCACTCGGGAGTTTTGGAACCTTAGGTCCAAAACTAAGTCATGGAACTTCAAAGAAGTTCGCTGACGTCCGTACTCACCTAAGGAAAGTTTTTAAGAAGACTTTATCTTCGATCTGAAATTTTTCTTTGAAGATTTGTCTGATTGGGCTTTTTTCGCTCCTATTTTTGTCTCTATAATGTCTCCTGCAGAGCTTGGGCTAGGATGCGGTAACCGGCTACATTTAAATGGAGGCCATCTGTCGTATAGGCTTCTGCCAACTGCCTCTTTTCATCCAATAAAGACGAATACACATCAATATAGCTGACCTGGTGGTAGGCCTGGGCCAATTCGCGATAGGCCTGGTTGAGGGCCTGAATTTTTTCATTGGTCCGCACATAGACCTTTTGTTTGTAGCGCTCTTCTTGACTCACCGGTAAAACCGAGATCAGGTTGATGTGGGTCAGCGGAAAGTCCCTCATAATTGCTTGTAAGACCGCTTCTACATTGTCTAAGGTTTCCTTTTGAGGAATTTCTTTTCCGATATCATTGGTCCCGATCAAGAGAAAGATCTGATCCACCGCCGTTCCAAAGACATGGGCGTCTAGATGTTTACGAAGAAGATCCGTCTTATAGCCTCGTACTCCTCGATTGACCATGTGTTTGGGACTTTGTAATAGTTCATGAATGGGGAAATACTCCACGATGGAGTCTCCGATAAAGATCAAACCAGGCTCCTTCAGAGGGGCTTGATTGAGCTCCCGATAGGTTGTTACGATCTTCTCCTGCTCCTTTAAGAGCCAGTCTTCTAACAGTTGTACCGCCATCTATTTCTCTCCCTTCACTTGTTCCCAGGGGGTCAATCCTAGATACTCTTCGATCACCTGGTAGACACCGCCTTCTTGATGGCTAGGCGCTAGATGATTGGCGACAGCTTTGACAGCTTCTTCTGCATTAGCCACAGCATAGGAGTGACCCGCCATTTCAAGCATTTCGATGTCGTTTCCGCTATCCCCAAAGGCCATGACCTGGCTGGCATCAAGCTGCCACATCTCCATTAATTGAGCCAGACCCCAAGCCTTGTGAATGCCTGCTTGTAAGAGATCCATGCTGCCAAAACCGCTCGAAACCGCCATCAGCTGATCTCCAAAAGCCCGCTGGACTTCTTGGCTCACTTGATCGAGACGATCTAAGCCAACCACCAAGCTCATTTTAAGCACCTGATCAAATAGATCTGCTGTCAATTCCGGAACAAACTTCATCCGCTTGTACAAGGCTTCAATCACTTCTGGCTGCATGAATTTCTCAACTTCTGTAAAGACCGTTCCTTCCTTGACAAAGCCACCATTGACAGCTGACACAACCAGCTGGTCTGAAATTTCCCGCCCCTTAAAATAAGCAAGAACCGCCTCTACTAGTTCTCGATCCCAGAATTTTCCTAGAATCATCTGATCATCTTCAAAAATCCGAGCTCCGTTGGCTACGACTAGAGTCACCCGTTTGACCAAAGGACCCAAGAGCTGGCGCATGCGATGGATTTCATTTCCCGTCGCAATGACAAAGCGAATCCCTTTTTGATCCAAGTGGTCCAAAAGCCTTTCCAGACGCGGAAGATCCACCTCTCCTCGCTCATCTAATAAGGTTCCATCCATATCTGTAGCAATCAACTTAATCATACAATCTAACCTTTTCCCTTTCAAAGGGTGTAAATTATCTGGTTCCATTATACCACAGATCAAGCAAGTCAAAACCACCCGCGAAAACAGGTGGCTTCCTCTTGGGCTGAAGGTTGCTACTGATGGCCAAGGGATCTTATGAATATAAGCCCTTCTCCACACTTTCCTGAATTAACTCTTCCGTCAGTTTCCACAACTCTTTGGATTCACTTTTTATGAACTTTTTCTTTTCTAATACCATCTCTGAACGGATATGATCGGGATTATAATCGACTTCTGACACTTCCAAGTGATTGATCAGTGGTACCAATGCGTCAATCACTCTTGCATATCTTGCCTCAGGACTCTGCTCTTTTTCAAACTCCAACCACGAATTTTTCATACTCACATATGTTACTTCTGGAAGAAGGCTCATTGTTTTTTCTATAGATGCTAGCTCTCTATCATGAGCATGAAGCTTTTTTTCATCATCAAACACCCAAGTATCTCCGGCATAAATCTCACCTAAATCATGGATCAGTAACATAGAAATCACCTTTTCCATATTCAATTTTTCAGGATAATAATCTTGCAGAACCATCGCAGCTATCGCACCCTGCCAAGAATGCTCGGCACTATTTTCAAACCGTCCATCAAGAGTTCTATTAAACCTTGTTACTGACTTCAATTTCTCTATTTCTTTAATAAATTCAACTGTCTGATTCAAATCACTCATGGCGACTCCAACCTCCCTATTCGAAATTACGACTATCATACCAAAAATCAGGTTTTCCATAAATGAATTCCCGTATTTGCAAAAGAAAAGGAAAATAATTCAGATTGGATACAAAATCATCTTAGAAACTTTCCGTTGTGAGAAAAGTGCCTGAAACAATAACGTTTCAGGCACTCGGAATTATTGAGACCTTAGGCTCAATAATTAGTCATGGAACTTCTTAGAAGTTCGCTGACGTCCGTACTCACCTAAGGAAAGTTTTTAATATGACTTTGTCTTAAATCTGAAACTACTGCTTAGCTTCTATTTTTCACCCAACAAAAGCCCAAATAATGGCAATCAGCACTGCTGGAAGGAGATTGGCGACCTTGATCCGTTTACCCCAGATGAGATTGATCCCTACACAGAGAATGAGGCTGGAGCCAACTAGTGACAGATTCGAAAGGGCTTGTGGAGTCATGATCGGTGCGATCAAATGAGCCAACAGCGTGATCAAACCTTGAAGGATCACGAGTGGTACCACCGCAAAGATTGCGCCCTTTCCTTTTGAAACGGTCAAGACTAGAACGATAACCATATCGAGAATAGCCTTGGCCAACAAGGTTGAGGTGTCACCCGTCAGGCCATCCTGGACAGCTCCGACCACCGCCATAGCCCCGATACAAATGGTCAAGGCCGTGGTCATAAAGGCATCGACAAAGCTGGTATCGCCTTGGTTGCCCGTCTTTTCCTTTAGCCAGGTTCCCAGTCGCTCAAAGCCCTCCTCAATCTTCAAGAGTTCCCCGATAACGGTCCCGATCACTAGACTCAGAATCAACATCATACTGCCGTGACTTTCCACATGACTTCCATGCACCACCAGCATCTTTTCCAAGGTCCCTGCGATGCCCAAGACAAATACAGCAACTCCCGTCACTTTCAGAAGGGTCTCATGAAAATCTTCTGACAAACGTTGACCGATGAGCAATCCTAAAAGCCCACCAAATACGACCCCTAAGGCATTATAGAAGGTCCCTAAACCGATCATTTACAAACTCCTTCGTTCATTTTCATTCTTTTTCAATTTCTTTCAAAGACCAGTGGCCCGTCTCTTCATACTGGTCAATCAAGTCCTTGGCTGTTTGCGTAATCTCCTCTGGATAATGCAGGCTTTCTAGCGTATTGACCGCATTCTTGGTCACGGCTGACCCTGGCTTGATCTGGTAGTCAAAGACGATCTTGCCATCCACATAGCGACTGTCAAAATGGTAATTATCATTGACTTCACCGGAGGCTGCGACCAGCTCAATATCATGGCTGGAAATCATGTAGAGACAGTTTTGGGCAGCTAACCAGCGGACAATCCCAAGGCCTGATCCGATCCGCTCGATGGTATTGGTCCCCTTAAAGAGCTCGTCAATAAAGAAATAGTGAAAACCAGGCTTTTTCAGATGCTGAATCATACGTAAAATAGCTTTACTTTCGGTGATGAAGTAACTATCTCCAACTTCAATGTCATCGCTCACATCCATAGCCGTTAGCACATGACCATAGGGAAGGGCTAATTTTTCTCCATAGGCAAAGCCTAACCCTTGAGCCAGAATGGCATTGATGGCGACAGTTTTCAGGTAGGTCGATTTCCCGGAGGCATTGTCCCCACTGATGACCATATTTTTCTGAAAATGCACATCATTCGCAATCGGATTGGACAGCAAAGGATGATAGAGCGTCTCGCCCTCAATGCCACCCGTCTCTGTAAAGACTGGCTGGCAGACCACTTCTAGATCCCGCTTATGGCGCAAGAGACTAATGGCGACTTCCATCTCTCCAAGGAGATCCAGAAGCTTCTGGGCCTCTTTTTGATGAGCTTTCACCTGATTGTAAATATAAACCTGAGCGATCTGCGGGAGTAAAAAGAGGACATTGAGGTAGAGGAGAATAATTTCCATTTCCGAAGTCCCCGTTGGACTCTGCAAGACACTGGCAAGGATCCGCGTTTTCTTAAAGGGTTTGACTGCCTGCTTGAGTTCTTCTTGTTGTGGCAAGGCTAGATGGCTCAAGCGTTCTGCCGAAGCAAAGATGCGGACCAGATAGCTAACATTGTCCAGACGGATTTTATTGGACCAATTGCGCAAACTCGAAAAGACAATATTAAAGACCACACTGATCACCAAGAGGGTAATGGCCCCGACTGGCTCAAAGGGGATGGCAAAGAGACAGACAATAGGAAGACAGGCCAAGACTAGATAGATGGGCAAACCTGCATAATGCTTGCCGGGATTTGCGACAATGCTTCGCGCCATGTTGTGGTTCTTCTTGCCCAGTTGGTTGAAAATGACCTGGACCTTGAGGCGCAAATCCGGATGCTCTTCAAAGAAGGCTTCTAAGTCATGAAGCTGGTCCTGAGGTTGGAATTCCAGCAGGCGCATTTTTTGATAGAGAGCCTCTGCTCCAAGGCTCGATTGGGTATAGTTGAGCTGATCAAAGACCGCATCCAAAGCCAAATCATGCCAGGTCTGATCATCCACTTGGCTGTCGATCGTCTGTCCCTTAGCCGGATAAGCCAGACTGTCTATCAAACTTTCTTCTGTATCTTTCTTGCGAAAGAAAGGAGCTCCATCCCAAGCCTTCTTCAGCTTTTGCTTGAGGCGGATGGCCGAAAGAAATTTGGTTGCCCAAATCACCACGATCAATCCTAGGATCCCAAGCGGGATCCAGTTCACATTTCCTTCCATGCTCTATTCCTTTCCACTCTGAGGCCAGTCCAAGTGAACATGTTCCTTCATTTCTCGGTAAGCCGTGTCCACTCTCTCCTTGGTCTCCTCATCCAGCTTGTCGCGGTATTTGCCACCCTGGATAAAATCTTCCAAAATATAGGTCTGGTACTTGTACAACTCATAACCTTCAGGAGAATAGGTGCCCTTCAGAGTCCGACTGACCCAGGTTGGATGAGCAGTAGCTGTCTTGATCTTTGTCTTGCGGCCAACCTTTTCAATGGTCACATCCATCAAGACCCCTCGCTCTGTCCATTGAGCAGTCTCCACATCTCCCATGGTTTCCAGACGCTGATTGGACAGGAAATTCCCCATTGAGTAGATGATAAGCTTGTTTTGACCATCTTTATTGACCACTTCAGCAGGCTCTACAACATGGGGATGCCCGCCAAAGACAATATCAGCCCCCCAAGAAACCATCTTGTGGTAGAGCTCTTTTTGCTCTTCTGTCGGCTCCAACTGGTACTCGATTCCCATCTGGGGCATGACAATGGTGATATCGGCCTCTTGCTCTGCCTTTTGGATCTCCGCCTTCATCCGCTCTTCATCCAAATCAGACAAGACATCTGCTTGCTCCTCTGGAGTGAGGGTCGTTTCCATCCCATTAAAGCCGTAAGCATAGGCTAGAATAGCAATCTTGATGCCATTCACTTCCTTGATCACCAAGGGAGCTTGTCCTCTCTTTTCATGCGTGTAGACACCGACAGGTGTGATGCCTGCATCTTCAAAGGCCTTGGCTGTCGAATAGACCCCTTCTAGACCGGAATCCAAGATATGGTTGTGTCCCAAATCCATGACATCATAACCAGCATCCTTGATGGCTGGTACGACTTCGCTCGGCGCATTAAAGAGAGGATAACCTGACAAATAATAATTCGGGTTAATGGTTCCCTCAAAATCGCCCAAGGCCAGATCCGCTTTTTGTAGCCAGGGTTTGACATACTCATAATTTTCATGAAAATCATAGGTCCCATCTTCTTTTTGTGCACTCATATAGACCAGATCATGATAGAGCTGATCTCCATTGGCCATGATCCGAGCTGTATGAGGAATCTGATCAGCCGGTGTCTTGGCCTTGTACACAACCTCTGGCCGTTCGGTTGCGGTGATCGGAAAGCCTTGGAACTTTTGCACCCACAAGATGGCATTGGCCACGATAAAAACGACTGACAAGAGCACATAGACAAACTGTTCATTGGTCAGCTGAATCTTTGAAAAGAGACGATCAAAAGCCCAATCAAAGGCCGCCGATAGCTCTTTCCCCATCGTTTTGATGGTCCCTTTCACACTCTCCAACTTCTCTAACATTCCTACCTCTTCTTCGTACCTAGTTTCTCCAATGATCCGCCAACAAATTGAGCTGTCATTGAAATACTTTCTCTTCATTGTATCACAATTTTTAAGAAGAGAAAAAAGAGAGCAGGACAGAAGCGCTATTGTTTAGAAACGCTTCATCGTCCTGCTCCTGCACAGTTGATGGATTCATGTAAATGATCGATCATCACTTCTTATCGTTTGATTTGGACAAGCTGATTGCAACCATGACAAGACTTAGGAAAAAGGCCGAAAGTAACCCTTTTGTCGTCCAATTCATAAAAGGTTGATGGAATATAAAATGATTATAGGCAGTAAATCCTAATCCAATCAGAGTTACCATAGCTGAAAGCGTAAAAATCATTCGCCACAAATTTCTATTTTTCATCATAAACTCCGTTTTTCGATCTGCGAGAAAGACCTACTTATTCCAAAGCATTTAACAAATATCCATAACCTTCTTGCTCCATTTCCTCTTTTGGAATAAAGCGCAAAGAGGCCGAATTGATACAATAGCGAAGACCTCCTTGGTCTTTTGGTCCATCTGTGAAGACATGGCCTAGATGGGCATTGCCTGAGCGGGAACGAACTTCGATCCGCTCCATACCGTGGCTTTGATCTTGGTAATAGTGGATAACATCTTTGGCAATGGGACGAGAGAAACTTGGCCATCCACAGCCAGAAGCAAACTTATCCTTGGCAAAGAAGAGAGGCTCCCCAGTCGTAATGTCCACATAGATCCCCTCTTCAAAGGTCTGATCATAGGCATTGTGGAAAGGACGTTCCGTCGCGCTTTCTTGAGTGACTTGGTACTGCTCTGCTGTCAGTTTCGCCTTTAGGATTTCTTGATCTGGCTTCTGATAAGCTGCTGGATCAATCAAGGGCTGCTCAGCATCCGTCACATCGATATGGCAATAGCCTCCAGGATTCTTCTTGAGGTAGTCTTGGTGGTAGTCCTCAGCTAGGATGTAGTGGCGCAAAGGTTCTAGCTCAACCGCTATTTTGCGGCCCAGTTGCTTCTCTTCTTCCGCAAACACTTGGGCAATCACCTCACGATCTGCCTCGTCTGTATAATAGACACCGGTTCGATATTGGCGTCCTCGATCATTTCCCTGCTTGTTAACGGACAAGGGATCGATCACCCGGAAATAGTAGAGCAGAATCGCCCGTAGGGTGATTTTATCTGGATCGTAGATGACTTGTACAGTCTCTGCGTGATCCGTTTCCTTGATCAGTTGGTAGTTGGTCGTTTCTACCTGGCCATTGGCATAGCCCACCGTCGTCTGTTCTACACCAGGGATCCGTGAAAAATATTCCTCTAAGCCCCAAAAACAGCCACCTGCTAAATAAATCTCTGCCATCTTTTTTCCTCGCTTCCTGCATTCCCTACAAGGAACGCTTCTTACTATTAGCTCCATCATAATCCAAGAGCCTCAGATTTTCAAGGATTCTGCATCAAAAATCCCTTCTACTATATGTAAAAGGGATTCAATCCTTCTTATTTTTCAAATAAAAAAAAGAGCGAGTAATAAAAATTCCAAAACGATAGGGTTAACTGATGTAGAAAATCATGAAGGACTACCATGACCAACACCTCCTCTGAATATCTGTGGACAAGCACCAGGCTAGTATCAACTACAACACCACCGTCGGTCCGTAGACCTGTAACTGAGGTTTCACAACCTCGTAATGCCAGTGATCATAAGCTCGCCAAGCTTGAAAGGCCTCTTCGTTCAAAGCTAGCCCACCCAGACCAATCAATAAACTGGCGGTCTGATAAAACTTTTCTAACTCAATCAACAGACGATTGTCAACCCGCCTAGCCTTTCGTAAACCTTTCAACATCTGATCTAGATTCTCTCGAAACCGAAGGGCATCTGGACTGGGGGTGAATCCTTTAGAAAAGGCTGTTTGAAGAAGGGTGATCGTCGTTCTTGCCTCTTGAATCACATCCCTTTCTTCCATATAAATCACCTTCCTTTTCACCTCCATTGTACACCTTTTTCTCTCTATAAAAATGGAAAATCCCTAAAACTAGGAACAGAATGATTTCTCTTGACGAGAAACCATAAAAAACTTCCCCAAGTTTCCACTTGAGGAAGTTCTTTTCGAAAGATTAGTCAATGTAGTGCAATTTCCCACGGAAGTCTTCTAGACTTTGGTAGCCTTTTTCTTCCATGATGGCTTTGAGCTCCGCAGTGATGCGTTCAAAAGCTCCTACTCCTTCTTTATGGAGTGTCGTTCCGATTTGCACCATACTAGCCCCACAAAGGATATGTTCAAAGGCATCGCGACCAGTCAAGACACCCCCTGTCCCCACAATCTGAATTTCTGGATTCAGACGTTGGTAAAAAGCATGGACATTGGCAAGAGCCGTTGGTTTGATGTATTCTCCACCAATCCCACCAAAGCCGTTCTTAGGACGAATCACCACGGATTCATCCTCAATGTAGAGGCCATTTCCGATCGAATTGACGCAATTGACAAACTTGAGCGGGTATTTGTTAAAGATCGCTGCTGCTTGATCAAAATGAACGATATCAAAATAAGGTGGCAACTTGATCCCTAGAGGTTTGGTGAAATAAGCAAAAACCTCAGACAAGATCCGGTCAGTCGTATCAAAATCATAGGCAATCTGAGGTTTCCCAGGGACATTGGGACAGGATAAGTTCAACTCTGTCAAGCCTTTAAAATCACTGTCTTGCACCTTTTTCAAGATGGTATGAGTTTCTTCAGGAGACATGCCGACGAGAGATAAGAAGAAGGTCCGGTCAGGATCCGTTTCTTGCAACTCCAATAAGTAATTCAAATAATAGTCCAACCCTTGGTTAGGTAGCCCCATCGAATTGATCGAACCAAGCGGCACATCTTGGTAGCGTGGCTCTGGATTACCAGCACGGAATTCTAAGGTCGCTGTCTTGGTCACAAAGGTTCCCGCAGCTGAGTTCTTCACTTCTTCTAATTCCTCAGTGGTCATACAGGCTACACCTGCCGCATTCATCAAGCAGTTGTCAAATTCAAAACCAGCAATTTGCGTCTTTGTCGATACCATCTTGTACTCCTTTTTTGAAACACCACCAACAGAATCGTTCGGGATGCTCTATATTTTCTTCTTTCATTATACCATCACTTGGAAGCTTCCGGACAATCAAAGCTAAAAATTCTTCCAAACATTCGGACTTTCCTAGTCACGATAAAATTTTCAGAAAATTCAACTTTTTTCTTTACAAGCCAAAAAAAGTCTGCTATAATGATCCATGTAATAAAACGTGACATTGTTTGTCAACTGTCTCAAAGCCAATCCCCTAGCGGGTTTGCTGGTTTTCGTTTCATTCACAAAGGAGAATTAACATGACAACTGCTAAAGAATATATCCAAAGTACCTTCGAAACTGTAAAAGCTCGTAACGGCCATGAAGCTGAATTCCTTCAAGCTGTTGAAGAGTTCCTCAGCACTTTGGAGCCTGTATTTGAAAAACATCCAGAATACATTGAAGAAAACATCTTGGCCCGTATCACTGAGCCAGAACGCGTGATTTCCTTCCGTGTTCCTTGGGTTGACCGTGAAGGAAACATCCAAGTAAACCGTGGATACCGTGTTCAATTCAACTCTGCTGTAGGTCCTTACAAAGGTGGTCTTCGTTTCCATCCAACTGTTAACCAAGGGATCTTGAAATTCCTCGGATTCGAACAAATCTTCAAAAACGTCTTGACTGGTCTTCCTATCGGCGGTGGTAAAGGTGGATCTGACTTCGATCCTAAAGGAAAAACTGACGCTGAAGTGATGCGTTTCTGCCAAAGCTTCATGACTGAATTGCAAAAGCACATCGGTCCTTCTCTTGATGTCCCAGCTGGTGATATCGGGGTTGGTGGACGTGAAATCGGATACCTTTACGGTCAATACAAACGCCTTCGCCAATTTGATGCTGGTGTCTTGACTGGTAAACCTCTTGGTTTTGGTGGTAGCTTGATCCGTCCAGAAGCAACTGGTTATGGTTTGGTTTACTACACTGAAGAAATGCTCAAAGCTAACGGCGACAGCTTTACTGGTAAGAAAGTCGTGATCTCAGGTTCTGGTAACGTTGCCCAATACGCTCTTCAAAAAGCAACTGAACTTGGTGCAACTGTTATCTCTGTATCTGATTCAAACGGTTACGTGATCGACGAGAGCGGTATTGACTTCGACCTTCTTACAGACGTGAAAGAAAAACGTCGTGCTCGTTTGACTGAATACGCTGCTGAAAAACCAACTGCTACATACTACGAAGGTTCTGTATGGACTTACGCTGGTAACTATGACATCGCTCTTCCATGTGCAACTCAAAATGAAATCGATGGCGATGCTGCTAAACGTTTGGTCGCTCAAGGTGTGAAAGTTGTCTCTGAAGGAGCAAACATGCCAAGTAACATCGATGCCATCAACGTATACAAAGAAAATGGTATCCTTTACGGACCTGCTAAAGCAGCCAATGCTGGTGGGGTTGCTGTATCTGCTCTTGAAATGAGCCAAAACAGCCAACGTCTTTCATGGACACGCGAAGAAGTGGACGGACGTTTGAAAGACATCATGACCAACATCTTCAACACTGCTAAAACAACTGCAGAAACTTACGGACTTGGTAAAGATTACCTTGCAGGTGCCAACATCGCTGCCTTTGAAAATGTCGCAAACGCGATGATTGCACAAGGTCTTGTATAATCAATCGATATTTTTCTTTGAGACCTTCGGGTCAAAGCCTCTCAACTCCTGAAACCAGTGTTTTTCAGGAGTTTTTTGTAGCTACTGATCTCTTTAAGGACAATTGGTCCCAAGGGAGGAAAATCATTTTTAAAGAAAGGAATCTTAACCATCATTAGTGGTGAGAGATTTGAGCCATCTCTTTTTCTGTATCTTTTTCTAAAAAAATTTTATTTTTTTTACTTTATCCCCTTGCATTTTTAATAAATTAGTATTAAACTATAGCAAAAGGAGGTGTGCTTATGTTTCTTTTAGCTCAAGAAAAATCAGATACGATCAAATTCCTTAAGTCTGAATTGGTCCAATTACTCTCCAATATGCGACAAGAAATCGCATCTAGCCGTCAATCACAGACCGGCGCAGCTTGCCATCATATTGAATATTGCATGGACAAGATCCAGAGGGCAAAAAGTTCCGTAGCCATTGCCCTCCCGATCGAATCCTTAAATCTCGAAATCACGACTATGTTGCGCCAGCAACTCATCGTCTTGCCACCAGAAGCTCGAAAAAATTGGGACCAGATTAAAAAGCTGGATTTCAAATACTGCCACTTAAAATAGACTAAAAAAGAGAGTGGGACAGAAATCGGTAATTCGTTAGAATTCGATTTCGTCGTCCCACCTCCGCACAGTTGAGTAGTGCTGTAAAAGCTGATGAAATCAGCGTAGTAGAGCCCACTCAACCACTGCGTCTTGATCGACAATCCAAAAATAATTGAGAGGCTAGGACTTTTGTCCCAGCCTCTTTTTTGTGTTAAAAAATATAAAAAATTGGTTCATAAATTAATTTATTCGATAAAAAACTTCATTTTCACTCGATGGAGCAACTTGACCAGCTATTATCCGGTCTCTGTTAATATCAGAATTAACATAAGGTAGGGAAGTCCCTGCTGGATAGAACGAAATAGCGTAGCCTGATGTGCCTGCACTTACATTATATGACGTTATGCCATTATGTTGACCTGAACTAATAACAGTTCCACCATTAACTAATCCATTCTCATCAAAAACAATCCTTAATCCGTTGGCATTCTCCCAAGTGCCTACAACTCCTGAAAAATTACCTGTTGATGAAGATTGTTGAGATGATGAACCTAAAGTTTGACTTGATGTACTTGAAACTGAAGATTCCTGTTGTGAAGATTGCGAAGATGAATTTAATAAAGATGAAGATTCCGAAATTGAAGTTCCATCTTCTTTTGACGATGCAGTACTTGGTTTGTTTGAATGGGAATTTTTATTTCGAAATGAATTTCGATTACTCACTTTTGACTCTGTAATATTATTTTCCTCACCATGTTTTTTTAAAGTAGAAAATAAAATAAGTGAACAACAAATTGTAATAAAAATAACAGATAAAAAGATGTACGGCCATTTTTTTGAAGAAGTTTTTAACTTTGTCACATAAATTTTTTCTTTAGAACGATATATTTCTACCTTATCTTTTACTTTAGGCTTAAAATCTAGTTCGCTTAATGGAATTTTCAATGTCTCATCTGAATTTAACAAAATGTACGCATGAGTCTTTGTAACACTAATTATTTTATTATACATAACCCCTCCTAATTTTCATACATTAGTGCTACCATAGATGGAAGTGTTTTCGAACTATTGAAAACCGTTGTATATGATTGTCTTCCAGCTGATAATCCGTAAAGTGTTATCTGATCACCCTCTGCAATAACCCTATCATAATGAGAATCTGATATTACAACTAATACAATTTTATCATAGTCGTCATTAATTGAGACACGTAGAAGATGTGAGCCGTCTTCTTCTAATTCTTGTAATACTTTACCCTTAATTTTTATTTTGGTTCCATTTTCAATTTCATCATGATTCCATGCATCATAATCTACATCAGTATAATGTGACTTATCATCATCTACATCGATTTCCGAAAGTTTATCTACATCATTTTCTTCTTCACTAGCTGAGGCTGTTTCTTCATAGTCGCTTGTTTTTATTTGACTACTTGATTCGGTGGTAACCTTTCTCATAGGAAAAACATCTTTATCAGAAACAATAATCAAAGCAATGATAAGTGTTGCAATGAATGATAACAAAGAAAAAATTAGATATACCATCGTTGCATTTCTATCTTTCAATTTCTTTCTAAATAATGTAATTAATAGATAGAATAGATTTAAGACACTAAACACTATGGCAACTAGGAAAAATAGGTTAAACAAATCTTCAAAATAGATTTTTCCATGTTGTACAACTGAGAATGTAAAAAATATTATAGCAATTAAAAAAACAAGAAAAATTAAAGAAATATTAATCTTAGTAATCAGTAAAGTATTGTTAAATCTAACTCCTGTATGTGACTTTCTTCTTTTAGAATTCTGAGCCAACGTAATAATGTCATCAAAAATCAGTACCTGTGCATTTATATATGGTTCAAAATTCAAATTCTCTATTGGAAACTCTTTGGCTGTTCCATTCTCAAAACCAATTACTATATTTTTGTCTGTAATTTTAATTATAATTCCATTCATCATAAATCCCCCTAGATTAAATGTAAATATTAAACTAAAAATTTATACTCACTGGATAGCTTCCAGATTATTACCAATTAGTTATAATTATATCATACATTTTCATATTAAATTAGCTCAATACTAAAATTTACTAACCCCAAAAATATTCAGTTAAATAAGGATTTTCTACACAAAAAAGCTCAGAAACTTTTCTGAGCTTTTCTTATTACATGATCCCGTTCTTTCCTGTCGGTAGGTTAATCCCTGCTTCCATCAAGGCATCATGGTAGAGTTTATAGTAGGTATGATAGACAGTCGTCTGGGTGCCATTTTGAGCAGTCATCGCAATGCGGAAGGAATAACGACCATTTTTTTCGATCTGTGGGCCTAAAATCGTAGGACCTGTCAACACTTCTGGGTGTTTGTCTTGTTCAGACTGATTGACCTGTGTAATCACCTGATAGATCTTGTCGAGATCGGTATTTGCATCTAGCGGAATATCGATTAGCACGCGCATATCGCCACGTGAGAGATTGCTGACGACGGTGATATTGCGATTCGGGACAAAGTGGAGAGTCCCATCAAAATCCCGCACCTGGGTCGTCCGAATCCCGACACTACTGACGATTCCGGCAATATTAATAGACCCATTCGTGAGACGAACATTGTCTCCCACATCCAGCTGGCGTTCTAAAAGGATAAAGAAACCATTGACCAAATCGGAAAGAAAGCCCTGGGCTCCCATCCCAATAGCCACCCCAGCAATCCCAGCACCAGCCAAGAGACTAGAGACTGGAAGGCCCAGAATCGACAAAATCCAGTAGATCAAGATGAAATACAAACAATAGTTTAAGAGACTCTCAACCAAACGGAGAATCGTATTTTTACGGGCTTCATCCTGCACCGTATACTTAAAGGATGGTGTTAATATCCGCTTAACCAGGCTATGGATGACCTTTTTCGCGATAAAAAATAAAAGAAAGACAAAAATCAGAGAGATACATTTTGATATCAGATCATCAAAAATCTTCGTCCAGTCTATTTTACTGAAATAACGTTGGAAAGCTTGACTCATTTATTCGGGCCTTTCTATCAAAGAATAGTATGATTATATCAAATATTCGGAAATAAGGCTATTTTTTGAAAATTTCATTGCTTTCCCCCCCTAACTATCGTATAATATTCCTTAATTATTTTTTAAGGAGGTCTTACATGATTCATCGATTGATTACCACTTGGAATAAAACCAACCTTATGAAAAGGATCGCAATCGGGATTGTACTTGGTGTCATCCTAGCCCTTCTCTTCCCGAAAGCAACTGGCATTGGACTCTTAGGAGAGTTCTTTGTTGGGGGGCTCCGTGCGATCGCACCTCTTTTGGTCTTTGCACTCGTCGCAAACGCCCTCTCCCAACACCAAAAAGGGACAGAGACTAATATGAAAAAAGTCATCGTCCTCTATCTCCTAGGAACCTTTGCTGCTGCCTTCGTTGCTGTTTTGGTCAATTACATCTTCCCGATCACCATTACCCTGACTGGAAAGGCCGCTGAAGGATCCTCTCCAAACGGGATTGGCGAAGTGATTAGTAACCTCTTGCTCAAGATCGTCGACAACCCGGTCAACGCCTTGCAGCAAGCCAACTACATTGGAATCCTTTCTTGGGCTACTGTCTTTGGGATCGCCATGAGAGAGGCGAGTGAACATAGTAAAGACCTCCTCCAAACTCTAGCAGACATCACTTCAAAAATCGTTGAGTGGATTATCAACCTAGCTCCATTTGGGATCTTAGGCTTGGTCTTCACGACCATCGCTGGCCAAGGACTCAGTGCCCTTAGCAACTACGGGATTCTCTTACTTGTTTTGGTTGGTACCATGGCTTTTGTAGCCCTGGTCATCAATCCATTGATCGTCTTTTTCATGATCCGCAAGAATCCCTATCCCCTTGTTTTTAAATGCCTCCGTGTCAGCGGGGTAACAGCCTTCTTCACCAGAAGTTCTGCAGCCAATATCCCTGTCAATATGCGTCTCTGTGAAGAGTTGGGGCTGAATCCAGACACCTATTCTGTCTCCATTCCACTTGGTTCAACTGTAAACATGGCAGGTGCAGCCGTGACGATCAATATTTTGACGCTCGCTGCTGCCAATACCTTGCACATTCAGGTTGACTTTGGAACGGCGCTCATCCTGAGTGTCGTAGCGGCTATCTCTGCTTGCGGAGCATCTGGAGTTGCGGGAGGATCTCTCCTTCTCATTCCTGTTGCTTGTAGCCTCTTTGGCATCACCAATGATTTGGCCATGCAAGTCGTCAGCGTCGGCTTTATCATCGGGGTCATCCAAGACTCTTGCGAAACAGCCCTCAACTCTTCGACAGATGTGCTCTTCACCGCCATCGCCGAAATGAGTAGCTGGCCAAAAGAAAAACGCTATTAAATGTTCCTATCTCACATAGACAAGAAAACCCAGACCTCGCGATCTGGGTTTTCTTATTTCTTAAAGTATTGTTTGCTTTCTTTGATGATGACAGGTGAGAGAGCTAAAAGGGCAATTAGGTTAGGCAAAGCCATCAGCCCATTCACAATATCCGCGATCACCCAGACCAGATCCAGCTTAAGGAAGCCTCCTAGTCCAACCATAAAAACAAAGAAGGTCCGATAGAGGTTGATATGCTTGACGCCAAAAAGGAATTCGAAACACCGCTCTCCGTAATAAGACCATCCAAGAATGGTCGTGGTCGCAAAAAGTACCAAGCATAGGGTCAGAATGATGCCTCCGACTGGGCCAAAGACACCTGTAAACGTATCCTGAGTCAAGGTACTAGTGCTGCCCTTAGCCATCCACTCACCTGAAACCAAGAGCGAAAGTCCTGTCAAACTACAGATGATAATGGTATCAATAAAGGTTCCTGTCATGGAGATCAACCCTTGCTCGACGGGCTCATTGGTCTTCGCTGCGGCTGCTGCAATGGGTGCAGATCCGAGACCAGATTCATTGGAGAAAACCCCACGCGCCACCCCTTTTTGGATAGCCATTTTGACCGTTGCTCCTGCGAAACCTCCCATGGCTGCAGTCCCTGTAAAAGCACCCGAAAAGACCGATTTCAAGGCTGGAAGCAATTGGTCCAGATGCAAGACAATGATCGTGACAGTCGCAAAGATATAGGCAGTAGCCATAAAAGGAACCACTTTTTCAGAGACTTTGGAAATCCAGTGAATCCCACCAAAGATGATGGTCGAAACCACTAGCGCAATCACTACACTAGCCACTTCTGGAGCTGTGCCAAAACTTGCTTGAAGAGATCCCGTAATGGAATTAACCTGGGTCATGGTTCCGATCCCAAAGAGGGCTACCAACACTCCTGCAACCGCAAAGAAAATAGCCAGTGGTCGCCACTTCTCTCCCATCCCGTGAAGAATGTAGTACATGGGACCACCTGAGATATGACCGTTGTCATCCTTGGTCCGATAACGAATGGCTAAGAGCCCTTCAGCATACTTGGTCGCCATTCCAAAGAAGGCTGCCATCCACATCCAAAAGAGGGCACCTGGGCCACCCGTCTGAATCGCTGTAGCCACCCCTACAATATTCCCTGTCCCTACAGTAGCTGCTAGAGCTGTCGCAAGGGCTCCGAAGCTCGAGATATCCCCGTGTCCCTCATCTTCTGTAAAGATCAGGCGAAAAGCTTTTGGAAGGTAGCGTATCTGAAGCAAACCCAAGCGAAGGGTCAGGTAGATCCCTGTTCCTACTAAGAGCACCAACAACGGGGCGCCCCACACTAGATTATCGAGTTGTTGAAAAAACTGCAATACATGATCCATTTTCTGTCTCCTTTTTCATCGACCGCTCGACAGAAAAGAGAAAAAGAAAGAGCACATGTCAAACATGTACTCTGGTCCTGCTTAAAATAGGGGACTTTCCCTATCTTTCGCTCTGTCCTTTTACCTGAGAGTTTGAGTAGATGCATCCTCTACCTTGCCCCTTCGGTGCCATTTCTGGTCTCTCCAGAGTTCCGTCCATTCACAGTCACTCGCGCTCCTGCAAACTTCATTCGGTCGTATGTAATTTTCTCTATTTTATTTGATTTTCAAAAGTTTGTCAATCGTTTCTGAAATCATCTTGCAAGCAACCTGAAAATTTACGCTTTTTAATCACTCAAGGAGAAGTGATTGGTCATGAGGTTGCTAGCATCGAGCAAAATCTTGTCCAAGAGTTGATCTGTCGCTTCCTGGATTTGATCACTCATAGCTTGGTTTTCTGCCTCAAAATCAACGGTTTCAGCTGCTGCAAGTGCACGATCGACTTTATTGATGCGCGCATGTCCCCAGGCCATTGTCATTTCTTGGTAATCGTCCAAATCACCAACATGGTGAGCATAGTGAGGATCTGCCAGTCCCGCAATAATCCGGTTGGCCCAGTAGAAGGAATCCGTTGTTACCTTAGCCGTCGTATTGGCAAAGTAGTCTGGCGTTGTATCCACTTGGGCAAAGAAAGGAACAGCTGTATTGTAAGGCATGGAGCCATAAGAAATCCATTGGATGCCTGTCGTTTCTTGTGGTTTATTGGGACGCAATTGTAGAATCGCTGTTTGACTGGTCCGGTTGATCCCGATCGTCCGGAAAGTTCGCTGACTCACCTGATCTCCTTCAGGGCCATAAGGATCGTAGATAGTGTCTTGGTAGTGGTTGCTCAAGACATATTTGACATCTTCAATCGTCACCTTGCGATAGGGTTTTTGACACCAAAGAATCTCAAAACTCCGTGGATCCTGCTCGATTTCAGGATTGAGGAAACGCTGGATGGCCCAAGCCCGCGGTGTATTGTAGTGGCGGTCCTTGTCTTTTTGGCTACCAAAGGCATAGCGTGGATTAAAACCTTTCCCTTCTTGATCCAGAATCAAATGGTGCTCTGTGACAAAATGTTCAAGATCCGGGTCACAAAGAAACTCATCTGGATTGCCAAATTCAAAATAATCACTTCCCAGTTGGTTCGGATTAGTCACATAGGCATCATCTGGAACACGGCGCGCCATCCAGTGGTGACCTCCGATGGTTTCCAACCACCAGATTTCATGGACATCTGAAATGGCAATCCCGTTAGACTCATAGGTTCCATACTCTTCCAAAATCTTTCCGAGACGCAAGACCCCTTCTCGGGCGGTCTTGACATAAGGCAAGACCAAGGTCAGCATGTCTTCCTCACCGATGCCACTCTCTACAAGTGGATCGGCCCCTAGCACACGGCTATTGGTCGTAATGGTCTCTGTCTCACTCATAGCTACATTGTAGACATTGATCCCAGCTTCTCCCCAGATCCCGTCTTTCGGAATCGCATCTGGAACCGCTGTATAGCGAACTGGAGTATCTGGTAAGTCGATTTCAAAAGTTGATAAAACAGACTTGTAATGACGCGGTTGATCTTCTGGTTTGACCACGATCAATTTCTTGGGCGTAAAAACGCCATTTTGAGAATCCTCTGTTCGAGCTACAATGGTCGAACCATCATAGCTAGCATTTTTTCCGACTAGAATCGTTGTACACGAATCTGCACTTTCACGTTTACGCATGCGTATCCTCCCAAATCATTCATTGCCTCTATTATAGCACTTTTAAAAGGGAGGACCTACTGAAAATCAGATTTAAAAGCGAATCCTTTTCAACAACTTTCAAATATTTTCATTATGTAAGATTTTAAAAAAACTAGCTGTTTATCAGCTAGTTTCAGATTGAAGAAAAAGTTATCTTAGAAACTTTCCTTAGGTGAGCACGGACGTCAGCGAACTTCAAAGAAGTTCCATGACTAATTATTGAGCCTAAGGTCTCAATAATTCCGAGTGCCTGCAACTGTATTGTTTCAGGCACTTTTCTCACGGCGGAAAGTTTCAGTATTTTCTTAATTCATTCTAAGAATTGGAACATATTTATATTTCTTTGCAGAATTACTTAACTTATCCTTTAAACGTGACAATGGTTGCGCCACTTCCACCTGCATTTTGGGGGGCATATTCAAAACTTTTGACGTGTTTGTTGCGGCGGAGGTACTTGGTCACCCCTTCACGGATAACTCCCGTCCCGATCCCGTGGATGATATCGACTTGGGCCATGTTGTTGAGCAGAGCCTGATCGATAAAGCCATCTAGCTCTTGCATGGCCTCTTCATAGCGTTTTCCACGGAGGTCCAGACGCGCTCTCGGCCCACTCGTGTTCGAACGTTTGACGACATTCACCTGGCGTTTCTTAGGTTGAGCCGCTTCTTTTTCAGCCTTGATGAGGTTGAATTCTTTTTCTTCCAAGGTCATCTTGATCAAGCCGACTTGCGCCTCCCAGCGACCATCTTTGAGTTGCTTGACCAGGGTTCCGCGTTGGCCATAGCTGATAACCAAGATTTCATCTCCTACCTTAGGAGCACGCGCCTTTTTGGCTTTTTTCAAGACCTTGTTTTTAGAAAGGTCGACGGTTTCAGGCGCTAGTTTTTTCAACTGAGCCTTGGCCTCAATGATCTCATGTGGTTTTAACTGGGATTTAGCGTGAAGCCCTTGAAGGATACGGTCACTCTCTGAGAGGGCCATGTCCACAATTTCCTTGGCCTCTTCTCTCGCCTTATTGAGCTCTGTTTCTCTCTCTCGGGTCAGTTCGTTATAGAGTTTTCGAAGAGCGCGATTGAATTTGAGATTTTCTTGTTCGACCTCTTGAATGGTATCCAAGCGCTTGCGACTTTCTAAGGTCTGCGCCTCTAATTTTTCAATAATCTGATTGACATCATTATCCGTATTGGTCATCTTCATGGCATCCTGGATAATGGTCTCAGACAAGCCCAAACGGCGGGCAATTTCAAAGGCATTGGAGCGACCAGGAACTCCTTGCATGAAGCGATAGGTTGGACGCAGACTCGCTGTGTCAAATTCCATACTGGCATTTTGCACTCCTGCAGTCTCAATTCCGTAGGCCTTGAGCTCTGGATAGTGGGTTGTCGCCATGGTCTTAATCCCGCGTAAACGCAGGTCTTCTAGGATAGCAATCGCAAGGCCCGCCCCCTCTTGAGGATCGGTTCCAGCCCCCAACTCATCCAGAAGGATCAAGGAGGCGGTATCCACTTGATTCAAGATAGATACGATATTGGTCATATGACTGGAGAAGGTCGACAAGCTCTGCTCGATCGATTGTTCATCTCCAATATCTGCAAAGACCTGTGAGAAGATGCCCACACGACTACCTTGATCCGCTAGGATGGGAAGACCAGACTGGGCCATAATTTGCGCTAGTCCCAGCGTTTTTAGCATGATGGTTTTACCACCTGTATTGGGACCGGTAATCACAATTTCTGTCAAGTCCTCAGTAAAATGCAGGTCATTCGCGACGGCATTTTCAATCAAGGGATGACGTAGTTGCAAGAGCTGAATAGAGCGATTGCTGCTAACCTCTGGTACCACTGCCTTACAATCGCGCATAAAGCGATACTTGGCCTTGATCAAGTCCAAATGACCGATAATCCAAGCGTTGTTAGCAATCTCTGCTGCGTGAGGGCGCAGGGTGTCAGACAATTCCTCCAGAATCTGAATGATTTCATACCGTTCATCTGCTCGATGGTTGGCAATTTCTTCATTAAGATTGACGACTGCTCGAGGCTCGATATAAACAGTATTCCCGCTGGCTGAGATATCGTGGACCACCCCTGCAATCCGGTTGCGATAGGTATTTTTTACGGGTAGAACATTGCGGCCATTCCGACTAGCAATCACAGCATCCGCCAACATATCGGCCTTGCTTTTCAGCAGATCTTGTAGAATCTCTCTGACCTGGTGTTCATTTTCCTGGATTCGACGACGAATTTTGGCCAATTTTTCGCTGGCAAAAGACTCGACAAAACCTCCTTCGTTGATAGCTTGAAGCCCACCTTGTAGGCGTGGTAAATCCACCAAGTTGTCAAAGAGGCGATTGAGCCTTTCCAGACGGACATTTTCCAAGTTGTCGTAGAAATCCTTAAGCTCATGTGTCACCCGAAGAACAGCTTTTAGCGCTAGTAATTCATCGATATTGAGGGATGCCTCCATCTCCAAACGCTTGGCCACTGGACGGACATCTTGAATGGTCGACACGGCAAAGCGAGGCTCTTCCAAGAGGATCTGTTCCATATCTTCTAGCTCCATAAAGGCCGTTTCGATGCTTTCTTTTTTATCAGTTGGAGTAAGGGCTGCTAGCTCCATCTCCCCTTGTTCTGTCTGTAGATAGGGTTCAAAGAGTTGCTTGACCTTGTCAAACTCCAGAATATCTAAGATTTTTTTGTTCATATTTCTCCTACAAAAAAAGTGAGCGTCCTTCTTTAAATCGGACTTGTCTCACTCCTTTCTTCATTTTTGCTCCTTAAGCTCCGATAATCGCAGTCACCCACAAGTTGTGGAACAGACTGGAACTGATCGGGGTATGAAGGATGATAAAGCGGATCAATCCACTTGCATTGAGTCTATTTTGGATGGAAGCCATGGGAACCGTTGAGAGGACAGTCAAGCCCATTTGAATGACCAAAAGAGTTATCACGACGGCGATCACCCCCGCTCCAATTTGATACTTGCGATCCTCCAGTTTTTCTGGCTGGGGTACCAAGTGCATAAAGATCCCGATCACACGACCAATCAGGTAGATCATCGCAAAAATCAACACATAAGCTAAACCTGCATAAAAGATGTCATCTAATTGAAATAGGTAGCGGTTGGCATAAAAATAATTCACCGATTGCTGGGTGGGACTCGAAAAAGGAACCCATAGAGACAACACCTTGGCCAGTCCCTTGTAGCTGCCACCTGCAATCAAGAGGGCCACTAAGGTCACTAGAAAATAATAGGACTGGAGGATAATCCCTCTTGCATAGCCAATATAAAAGCTCCATGCCAAAATCAATAAGATTAAGAAAGTTAACATGTATCTCCTCTTATTTGGATGATTTATCCTTTAAGTCGTCTAAAGCCTTGCGACGAAAATCATCTAATTCTTTTTCTTTGTCGTCAAACTCGATCTCGCGATTTAGTTGCATGGACAAACTATTTACTGCCAATAGGATCGCGATGGTTTCATCATCTGCCTCTGGCATTTGTTCCTTAATTGCTTGGTATTTTTCTTTCGCAACACGTTCGACTTCTTCCATAAACAAATTATCATGGTTGGTTGTTAAAGTGAGCGCTTTGTTTCCAAATGTAAATTTATATCTATTTAAGCTCGCCATAAAAATCACCTCACGGTATTATATCAAAAATGGCTAGCTTTGTCAGTAGCAAAGCCCCTCTTCACAGGGATTTTCCAGTGGATTCTTTCTTTCTTTTTGCTCCCTCTCTCCCTGAATTTGTGGTACAATAGTGGTTATGGAAAGTATGACACTCACTCCAACACAGGAGCAAATCCTTGATTTTGTCCATACCTATCGCCGTTCTCTCTCTCAAAGCAAGAATCCTCATATGGATTATTTCTTTCGACTAGAGGGAGCGACCGTTTCGATCTACAAGTCTGGAAAAGTCTTGCTTCAGGGCAATGACCTGACTCCTTACCTGGCCTTTTTCGGGCAAGATGCTGAGAACCCTAAAGGTTCTACTACTTCATCTGCAGGACAAGATTTAGCCATGATCGGAACCGACGAGGTTGGAAACGGCTCTTATTTTGGTGGACTCACCGTCGTTGCATCCTTTGTCACACCTGACCAGCACGACTGGCTAAAAAAGCTCGGTGTTGGGGATTCAAAGACCTTGGATGATCGAAAAATTCAGCAATTGGCTCCTCTCCTTGAGGAAAACATCCAGCACCAAGCACTCTTATTGTCTCCAAAGAAGTACAATGAAGTCATTGCTTCTGGCTACAATGCTGTTTCGGTCAAAGTGGCCCTGCACAATCAGGCTATCTATCTTCTATTGAATAAAGGAATCCAAGCAGAACGAATTGTGATCGATGCCTTTACGACGGCTAAAAACTACCAAAAATACGTGAAAGCTGAAAAAAATCAGGTCACCCAAGCCATTGAGTTGGAAGAAAAAGCAGAAAGCAAATATTTAGCGGTTGCAGTTAGTTCCATCATCGCCCGCAATCTCTTCCTTCAAAATCTAGAAGATCTGGGCAAGGAACTGGGCTTTAATCTCCCTAGTGGAGCAGGGGCGAAGTCAGACCAAGTCGCTGCTAAATTGCTTCAGACCTACGGGATGAAGGCTCTGGGTTATTGTGCCAAACTCCATTTTAAAAACACAGAAAAAGCAAAGAAATTACTAGAAAGATAAGTTATGTCAAAAAGAAGTTCAAAACAGTCATCTAGCTCACCAGTGGTGAGATTCCTTAAAGAATGGGGCCTCTTCAGTATTATTGTTGGTCTCATTATCGCCTCTCGCATCTACCTCTGGGCTCCGGTCAAGGTGGACGGCCATTCGATGGATCCAACCCTAGCAGATAGCGAGTATCTCCTTGTGGTCAACCACCTCTCAATTGATCGTTTCGACATTGTCGTTGCCAATGAAAAAGACGACGACGGCAAAACCAAGGACATTGTCAAGCGGGTCATCGGTCTTCCTGGAGATACCATCCAATACGATAACGATACCCTCTACATCAATGGGAAAAAGACCAATGAGCCCTATTTGAAAGACTACATTGCTCGTTTTAAAAAAGATAAATTGCAATCGACCTACACTGGAAAAGGGTTCGAAGAAAACGGAGAACTCTTCCGCCAATTGGCCAATACAGCCCAAGCTTTTACAGTAGACAAGGATGGCAATCCTAAATTTACCTTGAAGTTGCTCGACGATGAATACCTCCTACTTGGAGATGACCGGATCGTTTCAAAAGATAGCCGTCAGGTCGGAGCTTTCAAGAAAGAACAAATCAAAGGGCAAGCCGTCTTTAGACTATGGCCGATCTACCCTTTCAAAACTTATTAGTATAGATTAACAGACTGAGGCTGAGACAAGTATGTCCCAGCCTTGCTTTATAAAAAGGAAAGAAATGATGGAATATTATTTTTCTGGTACTATTGAGCGCATTATTTTTGAAAATCCTAGCAGTTTTTTTCGAATCCTCTTGCTCGATATCAGCGATACCGATGCCGAAAACTTTAATGATTTTGAGATTATTGTGACGGGCACCATGGCAGATATCATGGAAGGCGAAGACTACACCTTCTGGGGGGAGCTGGTCCATCATCCTAAATACGGAGAGCAGCTCAAAATCAGTCGCTATGAACGTGCCAAACCCTCTAGCAAGGGCTTAGTGAAATATTTTTCTAGTGATCACTTTAAAGGAATTGGTCTCAAAACAGCCCAAAAAATCGTGGACCTCTATGGGGACGATACCATTGACAAAATTTTGGAGGCCCCTGAAAAATTAGAAGAAATCACAGGCCTCTCCAAGAAAAACCGCCTGGCTTTTGTAGAAAAACTCCGTCAGAATTACGGGACAGAGCGCATTCTCGCCCAACTAGCCAACTATGGCATTCCCAATAAATTGGCCTTTCAGATCCAAGACTTTTATAAAGAAGAAACCCTCCAGATCGTGGAGCAACAGCCCTACCAATTGGTGGAAGATATCCAAGGCATGGGCTTTAAAATCGCGGACCAATTGGCAGAAGAATTGGGCATTGCTAGTGACGCTCCTGAGCGTTTCCGCGCGGGTCTGATCCACAGCCTCTTTAGCTACTCTATCGAGACTGGAAATACCTATATCGAAGCCAAGGATCTCCTGCGCTATACCATTGACCTGTTAGAATCAGCTCGGCCAATAGAATTGGATCCTTCCACTGTCGCCCAAGAATTAGGACGCCTCATTGAGGAAGACAAGGTTCAAAATGTGGACACCAAGATCTTTGACAACAGCCTCTTCTTTGCGGAGGAAGGCATTCGCAGCCATATTGGTCGATTGTTGGAAAAAGGAAAGCAAGCTTCATTTGAAGCCGAGAAAATCAACCGGGCTATCGAGGCGGTTGAAAAAGATCTGGGGATTCGCTACGATGCCATTCAAAAAGAGGCCATTCACCAGGCTATCCAAAACAAGGTCTTTATCCTCACTGGGGGTCCTGGGACAGGAAAGACTACCGTTATTAATGGGATGATCAGTGTCTATGCCCAACTCCACCAACTGGATCTTCGCAAGAAACAAGACCTGCCGATCCTCTTGGCTGCTCCAACGGGACGGGCAGCTAGGCGCATGAATGAGCTGACAGGACTTCCGAGCGCCACCATTCACCGCCATTTGGGGATGACAGGAGATGATGACACCAGCCACTTAGAGGACTATCTGGACGCAGACTTTATCATTGTGGACGAGTTTTCTATGGTCGATACCTGGCTGGCTAATCAATTACTCAGCAATATTGCAACAGATACCAAACTCTTGATTGTGGGAGATGCTGATCAATTACCTTCCGTCAGCCCTGGTCAGGTCTTGGCTGATCTCTTGCAGATCCCAAGCATCCCTCAGACCAAACTGGAACATATTTTCCGTCAGAGTGAGGACTCGACCATTGTCTCACTAGCAGGAGACATTCGCCAAGGCAAGCTTCCTCAAGATTTCACAGAACGAAAAGCTGACCGCTCTTATTTCGAAGCCGGAAGTGAACACATCCCTAAGATGATCGAACAAATCACTTCCGCTGCCCTTCGCAGTCAAATCCCTGCTCGAGATATCCAAGTCTTGGCACCCATGTACAAGGGCCAGGCCGGCATTGACAATATCAATACGCTCATGCAAGACCTTCTCAATCCAGCTGTTAAAGATCAGGTGGTCTTTGACACGCCAGACTGCCAATACCGCGATGGAGACAAGGTCATCCATCTGGTCAATGATGCAGAAAGCAATGTCTTTAACGGAGATATCGGCTACATTACCGATCTTCTATCAGGAAAATATACGGAATCCAAGCAAGATGAATTGACCATCCAATTTGATGGCAATGAAATCGTCTACCCGCGCAATGAATGGTACAAAATTCGCCTAGCTTACGCCATGAGTATTCACAAGTCTCAAGGGAGCGAGTTTCCAGTGGTGATTTTACCCATAACCAATCAAAGCCACCGGATGTTGCAGCGCAATTTGATCTATACCGCCATCACGCGCTCCAAGAGCAAACTGATCCTCTTAGGAGAATACAGCGCCTTTGATTACGCTACTAAAAATACCGGTACTGCGCGCAAGACCTACTTGGTGGAGCGCTTCAAGGACCTGGACGGATGCGAGGCGACCAAAGACTCTTCTTCAGCCGTTGCCAACGCTTCTGCTACAGTCGAGTCTACACGAAGCAAGGAAGGGACTGTTGAAAGGAAGGCTGAGCCTGATGAACCGACTGTCTATCGACTGACAGAAGACAATCTTCACACCATCTCTCCTATGATCGGACTGACTGAAGAAGAGATTGCAGCCTTTTTTGATGTCAAACAACTTAATTGATACCCCAAAAATTAAAATAATATATTTTTTAAGGCTCATTCAAATACAACTGAAACTTTCCGCCGTGAGAAAAGTGCTAGAAACACTGTGGTTTCTAGCACTCGGGAGTTTTGAAACTTTCGGTTCAAAACTAAGTCATGGAACTTCGTAGAAGTTCGCTGACGTCCGTACTCACCTAAGGAAAGTTTCTAAGATGACTTTGTCATAAATCTTAGGCGACTAGTGAACAAACTAGTCGTTTTCTTTTTCTTCCACCAAAGGCAACTCGGTATGATCGACGAAATTGGTCATGGTGACACCCAAGAGGCGGATTCCAGTATTTGTCGATTCAATTTCTTGAAAAATATGGCGAGCGGAACGATTGATCCGCTCAGCCTCTCGTGTTGGCTCCGTCAGTGTCATTCGCTTGGTCAGGGTGGTGAAGTCTCCATAGCGCACTTTTAAGACCAAGGTCTTTCCTTGCTTGCCGTGTTTTTCCAGCGATTGGGCCACCTTACTGGACAGATTGGTAATTTCTTCTAAAATATCATCTTCAGCATAAAGGAGCTTGCGGTAGGTCCGCTCTTTTCCGATCGACTTGCGGATACGATGGCTCTTGACAGGGCTATTGTGAATCCCTCGCGCCTTACGAAAGAGATCATAGCCAAAGCGCCCAAACCGATCGATCAAGGTCATCTCCGGGATAGCTAAAAGATCCGCTCCAGTATAGACCCCCATCTCATGCAGTCGCTCCACTGTCTTCTTTCCTACCCCGTGAAATTTGGCAATGTCCATCTGGCTCAGGAAATCTTCAGCGTCCTCCGGCAAGACCACCGTTAGACCACGGGGCTTTTGGTAGTCACTCGCCATCTTTGCCAAAAACTTATTATAAGAAACACCTGCTGAAGCTGTGAGATGCAACTCTTCCCAGATCGCATGCTGAATCAAGCGAGCGATTTTGACAGCTGATTTACTCTGGATTTTATTTTCCGTCACATCTAGATAGGCTTCATCAATACTCATAGGCTCGATCAGATCTGTATAGCGCTTGAAAATCTCACGAACCTGCTCGCCCACTTCTCGGTATTTTTCATAATTTCCAGAGATAAAAATCGCTTGGGGACAAAGGTCCAGCGCTTCCTTGGAACTCATAGCCGAATGAATGCCATATTTCCGTGCTTCATAGTTACAGGTCGAGACCACACCTCTCCCACCTGACTGACGTGGGTCCTGGCCAATTACGACAGGCTTCCCCTTTAAACTAGGGTTATCTCTTTCTTCGACGGCAGCAAAAAATGCATCCATATCAATATGAATAATCTTGCGACTGGTATCATTCACTAATGGAAATATCAGCATTTTTCACCCTCCTTTTTCTATTATAAGAAGAAAATTTTAGAATTGCAATAATCGGCCCTTCCTAAAAACATGAAAATTGATGGAAATTCGTGTTCATTTTCAAAAATGTAGTACAGTATCGCAGAAGAGTTGAAACTGTATTATAAAAGAATCTGCTATTTTTCGCAATTTGTCTTTGTGTAACCGGTTTCTGTATGGTATACTACTATTGTAAGTGCAACAGATATAGTTGCTAGAAAGACAATAGAGGAAAATAAAAATGGTTGTTAAAACAGTCGTTGAAGCACAAGATATTTTTGACAAAGCCTGGGAAGGCTTCAAAGGTGAAGATTGGAAAGAAAAAGCAAGCGTTTCTCGCTTCGTTCAAGCTAACTACACACCTTATGATGGAGATGAAAGCTTCCTAGCTGGTCCAACTGAACGTTCTCTTCACATCAAGAAGATTGTTGAAGAAACAAAAGCTCATTACGAAGAAACTCGTTTCCCATACGATAACCGTCCAACATCTATCGCTGATATCGCAGCTGGATATATCGACAAAGAAAACGAAGTGATCTTCGGTATCCAAAATGATGAATTGTTCAAATTGAACTTTATGCCTCGTGGTGGTATCCGTATGGCGGAAACTACTTTGAAAGAAAATGGATACGAACCAGATCCAGCAGTTCATGAAATCTTCACAAAATACGTTACAACTGTAAACGACGGTATCTTCCGCGCTTACACTTCTAACATCCGTCGCGCTCGTCACGCTCACACTGTAACTGGTCTTCCAGATGCATACTCTCGTGGACGTATCATCGGGGTTTATGCACGTCTTGCTCTTTACGGTGCCGACTACTTGATGGCTGAAAAAGCAAACGACTGGAACTCTATTACTGAAATCGATGAAGAATCAATCCGTCTTCGTGAAGAAGTAAACCTTCAATATCAAGCACTTCAAGAAGTTGTTAAATTGGGTGACCTTTATGGTGTAGACGTACGTCGTCCTGCCTTCGATACAAAAGAAGCGATCCAATGGACAAACATCGCCTTCATGGCTGTCTGCCGTGTGATCAACGGTGCTGCTACTTCTCTTGGACGTGTGCCAATCGTTTTGGATATCTACGCTGAACGTGACTTAGCTCGTGGTACTTACACTGAGTCAGAAATCCAAGAATTCGTTGATGATTTCGTTATGAAATTGCGTACTGTTAAATTTGCTCGTACAAAAGCTTACGACGAATTGTACTCAGGTGACCCAACCTTCATCACAACATCAATGGCTGGTATGGGTAACGACGGTCGTCACCGTGTTACGAAGATGGACTACCGTTTCTTGAACACTTTGGACAACATCGGTAACTCTCCAGAACCAAACTTGACAGTTCTTTGGACTGACAAATTGCCATACAACTTCCGTCGCTACTGTATGCACATGAGCCATAAACACTCTTCTATCCAATACGAAGGTGTAACAACAATGGCGAAAGACGGATACGGTGAAATGAGCTGTATCTCATGTTGTGTATCTCCACTTGACCCAGAAAATGAAGAACAACGCCACAACATCCAATACTTCGGTGCTCGTGTTAACGTTCTTAAAGCTCTTCTTACTGGTTTGAACGGTGGTTACGACGATGTTCATAAAGACTATAAAGTATTTGACATCGATCCAATCCGTGACGAAGTTCTTGAATTCGAATCTGTTAAAGCAAACTTCGAAAAATCTCTTGACTGGTTGACAGACACTTACGTAGATGCTTTGAACATCATCCACTACATGACTGATAAGTACAACTACGAAGCTGTTCAAATGGCCTTCTTGCCAACTCACCAACGCGCTAACATGGGATTCGGTATCTGTGGATTCGCTAACACTGTTGATACTTTGTCAGCAATCAAATACGCTACTGTTAAACCAATCCGTGACGAAGATGGCTACATCTACGATTACGAAACAATCGGTGAATACCCACGTTGGGGTGAAGATGACCCACGTTCTAACGAATTGGCAGAATGGTTGATCGAAGCTTACACTACTCGTCTTCGCAGCCACAAACTTTACAAGAACGCTGAAGCAACTGTTTCACTTCTTACCATCACTTCTAACGTTGCTTACTCTAAACAAACTGGTAACTCACCAGTCCACAAAGGGGTATACCTCAACGAAGATGGTTCTGTGAACTTGTCTAAATTGGAATTCTTCTCACCAGGTGCTAACCCATCTAACAAAGCTAAAGGTGGATGGTTGCAAAACTTGAACTCACTTGCTAGCCTTGACTTTGGTTACGCAGCTGATGGTATCTCACTCACTACTCAAGTATCACCACGTGCTCTTGGTAAAACTCGTGACGAACAAGTTGATAACTTGGTAACCATCCTTGATGGATACTTCGAAAACGGTGGACAACACTGTAACTTGAACGTTATGGACTTGAACGATGTTTACGAAAAGATCATGTCAGGTGAAGACGTTATCGTTCGTATCTCTGGATACTGTGTAAACACTAAATACCTCACTCCAGAACAAAAAACTGAATTGACACAACGTGTCTTCCACGAAGTTCTTTCAATGGATGATGCCTTGAACTAAGATTCAAATAGGTCTTAAAAACCAGTCGGAAACGGCTGGTTTTTTCATCCCCATCGCAAGAGTATTCTGAATTTTGAAAGAGTTTAAGAGCCTACCATATAGAGTTTGACAGCGCTTTCTCCAAGTGTTATAGTAGAGCTGTAAATAATATAGAAGGGGTGATCCTATGTTTTTAACATTTATTTTCGCTATTATTTGGCTCTTTATCCTGATTGCACTGATCTTTTTAGCAACCCTTCTAGTCCAGGATAGCACCGTGCAGCACCACCACCCGAGTTAGCGAATGATAAGCCTAAACAATAGCTATTCTAAACGAATTCAGAAAGGATAAGAAACAAACTAGAATTGTCAAATTTTAGTTCTGTCTCTCGTCCTTTTTTGCTATAATAGAAACAGATTATTTAGTAAGAAGGAAATTATGGAAGAGTCAAAACAGATCAACCAAGTGATCGACGTCCTGATGTTAGCTGGAACCCTCCTGATAGAGAGTGGTTCTGAGATTCACCGGGTCGAAGATACCATGATCCGGATCGCCCATTCACAGGGAATCGTCGATTGCAATGTTTTAGCGATGCCAGTCGCTATTTTCTTTTCAATTGAGAATGCCAATGTCACGCGCATGAAACGGATCTTGCGGACCAATTACAATATCGAAAAGGTCTGTGATGTCAATCAGATCTCTCGTCAACTCGTCTCTGGAGAGATCGATCTCGAGCAAGCCTACCAAGCCCTGAGCGAGTTGAAAATGAAGCGAGTTCCTTATACCAATCTTCAGTTGACCATTGCGGCAACCCTCAGTGCTCCTTTCTTCTCCATCATGTTTGGAGGAAATTTCTATGATGCGATTGGAGCGGGTATTGCGACTGTCTTTGCCTTTGCTTTTTCTCTTGTCGTTGAGAAATACGTTCGCATTCCTTTTGCCACTGCCTTTGCGGCCGCCTTTGTCTTTGGTTTTTTGGCCCATATCTGGACGCGCTATAGTGGTTTTCCTTCCAATACCGATCTCATTATCGCAGGCTGTGTCATGCCCTTCGTTCCTGGAATCGCTATGACCAATGCCGTCCGAGATCTGATGAATTACCACCTCAATTCTGGGATGAGCAAACTCTTTGAGACTCTCCTCATTACTCTTGCACTTGGTGCCGGTACAACGGTCGCCCTCGTCCTTATGAAATAAAATGATGAACCTAACTGAATTTTTAATCCAAGCGGTGGCCAGTTTGATTGCCATCATCACCTTTTTAATCGTCCTAAATGTGCAGCGCTCCATGTTGATTCCTGGAGGAATCCTCGGTATGGGCATCTGGCTACTTTACTATATCCTGAAAGGGCCTACCAATGTCATCGTTGCAACCTTTATCGCAGCCATTGTCGGCTCCTGTATCAGTCAGATTTTAAGTATTATTCTCAAGACGCCTGTCGTGGTCTTTATGTTGTCCATTCTAGCCCCATTGGTTCCTGGATATATTTCCTATCGAACCACTTCCTTCTTTGTCAGTGGGCAATATCGCCAGGCAGTAACCAGCGTGACACTGGTGGTTATTCTGGCCTTGGTGATCTCCATCGGGATGGCTAGCGGCTCCGTTGTCTTGAAACTCTACCATTCTTACCAACGCCATCAAAAAAGAAAAATGACCAATGCCAACTAGCATTGGTTTTTCAAAACTTATCTATGTAATCGCTTGTATTTTTGTTTAAAAGTAGTACAATGATAGTGAAATAACAAATCCTTTAAAGGATGCGAGGTGCTGTAGGATGGTAAACAAGTATATCAAGTATCTTCCTTGGATGATCCTAGGAGCCTTCCCCTCCTATCAATCAGCGACTTACTATGCCCGTAATTCATTTGACTTGTTCTATCTGACCTTGAACTTTCTGATTGTGTACATCGCTTTAATCGTCTTCTACGAAAAAGTTCTAAGAGACAAATGCAAAGAACTCTTCATACGAATCATGAGCAATCCTAAAAAAGATAAGCAAGGATAAGAGTTGAAAAGCCATCTGAGGATGGCTTTTTCTTATAGATTCTCTATTTTTCTTTGAAACATTGCAAAATCGGTCCCGAGAATGATTTCCTTGCTGATCTAGCTTTTTCAAGGGAGTTTTACCCTTAAATATGGTAAAATAGTAACGAAATATACTAGTAGATATCAAATAAAAAAGAGGTTAAGAATGACAATTGGGATTGATAAGATTGGTTTTGCGACGAGCCCTTATGTCTTGCGTTTAGAAGATTTGGCTGCTGCTCGTGATACTGATCCCGAAAAACTGAGCAAGGGTCTTCTCTTAAAAGAACAAAGTGTGGCACCGATCACAGAAGACATCGTCACATTGGCTGCTACTGCAGCAGATGATATTTTAACAGACGAAGATAAAGAAGCGATCGACATGGTGATTCTTGCGACAGAATCTGGAATTGACCAAAGTAAGGCTGCTGCTGTGTTTGTCCATGGCTTACTAGATATCCAGCCTTTTGCCCGCTCTTTTGAGATGAAAGAAGCCTGCTATGCTGCGACTGCTGCCTTGGATTATGCTAAACTCCATGTTGAAAAATTCCCTCAGAGTAAGGTTTTGGTCATTGCCAGTGACATTGCTAAATACGGAATTGGGACTCCTGGTGAACCAACACAAGGTGCCGGAGCGGTTGCCATGCTGATCAGCCAAAATCCTCGTATTCTATCTTTTAACGATGATAATGTTGCCCAAACACGCGATGTCATGGATTTTTGGCGTCCAAATTACGCGACAACTCCCTTCGTGAATGGGATTTATTCAACGCAACAATATCTAGATTCTCTGAAAACAACCTGGGCGGAATACCAGAAACGGACTGGCCTTGCCTTGACAGACTTTGCGGCCGTCTGCTTCCACTTGCCTTATCCGAAATTAGCTCTCAAGGGCTTGAAAAAAATCCTGGATAAGTCAGTATCCGAAGAGAAAAAAGATCAATTACAATACAACTTTGATCAATCGATTCTATACAGCCAACGCGTGGGAAATATCTACACTGGATCTCTTTTCCTAGGCTTGCTGTCACTACTGGAAAATGACCCCCAACTCAAAGCTGGGGACCGAATCGCCCTCTTTAGCTATGGAAGTGGAGCGGTTGCTGAGATCTTTAGTGCCAACCTTGTTCCTGGTTTTGAGCAACTCTTAGATCACAAACGCATGGAAAAACTGGACCAACGTACGGTTCTTAGTGTTGCTGACTACGAACGACTCTTTTATGAGGAAGTAGATCTAGATCCTAGTGGCAATCAAGTGTTTGAGCCTGCTACGCATCAAACTTTTGCTTTGACAGAGATCAAGGAACACCAACGCACTTACCAGAAAGTAGAAAAATAATGGCACGATTACCAGGTTTTGCAAAACTTTCTCCCACAGAACGCATAGAGGCCTTACTGAAGGAAGGCCTCTTAACTTGGGATGAAGCACAGATCTTAAAAGAACAAAAGGGACTTCCCCTTTCTATTGCAGATCAATTGACAGAAAATGTCTTGTCGACTTTTGACTTGCCTTTTAGCCTTGCTCCTTATTTCCTGATCAATGGTCGTGACTATGTCCTTCCCATGGTCACAGAAGAGCCTTCCGTGGTAGCAGCTGCCAGCTTTGCGGCCAAGCTCATTCAACATTCAGGCGGTTTCACCACCCAGGTGTACCAACGCCAAATGATCGGTGAGATTGCTCTGACGGATGTTGAAGACATGGAAGTTGCTAGCAAGCGTATCCTAGAAGACAAGAAAACCCTTCTTCAGCTCGCTAATGAAGCCTATCCTTCTATCGTTAAGCGTGGAGGTGGAGCGAGAGATCTTTGGGTCGAAAACAAGGGGGATTTTCTTATTGTCTACTTGGCCGTCGATCCCAAAGAAGCCATGGGAGCCAATATGCTCAACACCATGCTGGAAGCTCTGACCGATCGCATCCAGGAACTCTCTGGTGGTCAGGCCTTGATGGCAATTTTATCCAACTTGGCTACTCGCTCTTTAGTGAGTGCACGGTGTGCCATCGATTTTAAAGCACTGAGTCGAAATCCTGATGAAGCCATTGAGATTGCCCACCGGATGGAGCTAGCTAGCCAACTGGCTCAAGTGGATCCTTACCGTGCGGCTACTCATAACAAGGGAATTTTTAACGGGATTGATGCCCTAGTCCTTGCGACAGGCAATGACTGGCGGGCCATCGAAGCAGGAGCCCATGCCTATGCTGCACAAAGTGGTTCTTACAAGGGTTTGAGTCACTGGACAAGTCAGCCGGAAGAGAAAAAACTCTATGGAGAGATCACCCTACCAATGCCGGTTGCGACAAAAGGAGGCTCGATTGGCCTCAACCCAACGGTTCAAGTCAGCAACCGTTTGCTAGGAGAGCCTTCTGCTATTGAATTAGCAGGTATCATTGCGTCGCTCGGTTTGGCGCAGAATTTCGCGGCCCTCAAAGCCCTAGTCACCACAGGAATTCAAGCAGGACATATGAAACTCCAAGCACGCTCCCTAGCCCTTCTAGCAGGAGCAAAGGAAGAGGAAGTTCCCCGATTGGTCAGCCAACTCCTTGAAAACAAACCCTTTAACTTAGAGAAGGCACAAACACTCTTACAAGAATTGAGAAAATAAAAGAACTAAGACAAACTAATTCTTTAGTAAATTAGGTCAAGTGATTCTGCAAAGAAATAAAAATGAGTTCTAATTTTTTAAATGAATCGAGAATATAATGAAACTTTCCGCCGTGAAAAAAGTGCTAGAAACACTTTTGTTTCTAGCACTCGGAATTATTGAGACCTTAGGCTCAATAATTAGTCATGGAACTTCTTCGAAGTTCGCTGACGTCCGTCTTCACCTAAGGAAAGTTTCTAAGATGATTTTATCTTCACTTTGAGAACTAAGACCCACGTCTTAGTTCTTTTGTGTTTGAAAAAATTTTCTTATTGTTTTAAAAATGGCAGATCGGGCTTTTTCTTGGTATAGAGCACCACTTCGATAAAGGTCCCTACTTGGACGGCAAAGAGCAGTCCGACGAGAAGATTAATCCGATGGTCTGTTTCATAAAACGGAGAGTTCCATAAGAAGTGATTGGCTACTGTCGAGACAACACACCAGAGCCCAAAGAGTTTTTCCTTTTGCTGGGTTACTTGAGACAACAAGAGGAAGACACCAACGGATACAACAGCCGTATAGAGGGCGTGTGAAGCTAATCCACCAGAGATCCGGTTAATAGCCTCAGTAACCGCGGCTAATTGGCTGGTTTTGGTTTGGCGGGCAACGTATCCTAAATCCTCAATGATTTGAAAACCAAAGCCAGAGCCCAAGCCTGCAATTAGAATCGCTTTTAGATCTTTCTTGCCAACCATCAAGACAACCCAAAAGGCAACCAGAGCCTTAAAGAATTCCTCTGAAAATGGGGCCGTCAAAGCATCGGTCCACTTGTTAAAGACAGTGGCATCCTTGATCACATGGCTATTTATAATATCAATCAAGCTATTGCCTGAAAAGCTCAACCAGCCTGCTACGAAGGCTCCTCCAAACATGGCAATCCATAAGAGATATGTTGGGACAGTCAACTGCTTGGCCAATCGTTTTGAAAAGAGATAGAGGGGGATAATAATAGCAGCTAAAACAGACAAGTTTAAGACCAAGTCTCTGCCTGCAGTCTGGCTAAATTCTTGTTGAGAAAGATGACCGAGTTCAAACTCCAAGCCAATTCCTGCAAACAGTAGAAAAAGATAGATAGAGGCTCTTTGAATTTTAGTCATCTTGTTTTCCTCCCTTTTGTTTCTTTGAGCGAATCAGGTAGATCACAATCGCTAGAAGGGTTGCCCCGAACAAGCCTGCTGCTAGAATGTAATCATAGTCAAATTCAACGAGATCAATCTTTTCTTCATAAGCAGCATCTTCTTCGTCATCTAGATCTTGCAGGGCACTTTTTCCGTGTTCATCTGCTACCTTTTGTTCTGCTTCTTTTCTGATTTCTTGCAAGCGTTCGAAGGTTTTCTCAGCTCTCGCCAAGCTTTCCTCTGTTGCTCTCTCACTAGCTTCTTCAGGCTGAGAAGCAAGGGCAATTTGTTCCTTATCACTCAGATCTTGTTCGACCATCCACTGAGACTCCAACCGTTCCATTTCAGTGCGAATCGCCCCATCTTCGAATAAATCTGGATACTTGGCCACAAGGTCGTTGATTCTTGAAATGGTCCAATACCAGGAGCGATCATTGTAATGATCCCCTAATTCTTGGTAGGCTTGATAGGTGTTGAGAATATTGCCATAGTAGGGTAGGTACGGAGCATTTCGTGGACTACCCATCGACAGCCACATGGTGCCTCCACCCGCACTCGCTGGGACATCGTCTTTCAGTTGGAAAATATGGGCCTCCATGACATTTGGATTGGAAATAGGGTATTTATAAACCGCATCAAACTCTCCTTTTTTCGGAATGCCTTTTCCATCCAGCTCCATTTGATCCTGTGGTTTATATTTGGTTCCTTCCAAACGATTGCGTTGCAGATTCATGGCATCGCGGAGGGTTAATTTTCGATCGGTTGTATGAAGAAGGTCAAAGGACGCATCGTCATATTTAACAGGAGAGCTTGGGTCTAGCGATTTGATTCCCGACCAAACCCGTGAGCGATCTGCTTCTTGCAAAGGCGGATTATAGGATTGAGAAACGTGGAATTTTCCGTCCACTTCCTTATAGCTATTGGCTTCTTTGGCGACTTTTTCAAGATCTTTTGAAGCGATCGTGCGTTCAGTATCTGACAGATCTACATGTCCTAAGAAGAAGGTATTTGGAAAGACAGCAAACCGATCCTCTGGGAAGAGAATTGCCGCATATTGGTGGCCAGATAGGATTTCCATATACCAGACGCCTTCTTTATCGGCAATGGTCACAATATTTCCTTCTGCAGCACCTTTTTCTTCGACAATTTTAGCAATGAGTTCAACCCCTTCTCTTGCGGTTTTCACACTAGGGAGAACGATACTGGTCAAGCCCGATTCTGCAAGGCCATCCTTGACGTAGGGATCCACTTTTTGGATCTTGTCATTTGCTGAAGCAGACACAGTAGCAGAAATGGAAACCCCATATTCATTGAATCCTGCTTCATCAAAAATTCCCTGATCTGGGGTGACATCTGGGACCGCTGTATACTTATAGCTAATCTCTGGCAAGGGATATTGAAAACCGTTGGCAGCATCCTCAAAGATGGCACCTTTTTTATTGTAGACGCGCTCTCTGACCACAAAATTTTTATTATGGTTGGGCTCTAAATCTTCGGTACGCCCTACCAAGGTCGAGCCGTCGGCCGTCAGTTTCTTCCCGATGATGAACCCCGTACAGGCCTCAACAGGTTGAGCAATCAACAAAAGCGGAAGCAAGGCTGCTACAGCTGAGCGAAAATAGTGCTTCTTCATCCTAAACTCCTTTTTAAAATTGTTTTTCCTTATTTAGTATACTCTTTTACGATCCTGTTTTGCAAGCGATTCCACCAACCGTAAACGATTCGTAAACTATCAGAATTTTTGAGGGAAACACTTTTTCAAAAAAGAAGAGGCTGGGACAAAAGTCCTAGCCTCTCAATTATTTTTGGATTGTCGAGCAAGACGCAGTGGTTGAGTGGGCTCTACTACGCTGATTTCATCAGCTTTTACAGCCCTACTCAACTGTGCGGAGGTGGGACGACGAAATCGAATTTTAACGAATTACCGATTTCTGTCCCACTCTCTTTCATTTTCTCTGTTGATTTGCTTGCCACAATTTTCCATAGAGGAGATAGTCGACTTCACGGAGCTCTTTCAGGTTCTGACAACCGAGCGCACATAGGAGCAATCTGAGGTCTTCTTTCCAGCCTTGGACGATAGCGATTACTTCTTCAATACTCTTAGTCTCTACCATCTCAAGAAAAACGCGGGAAAGTCCTACGCCTCGCGCTCCAAGGACCAAGGCCTTGACCATATCAAGGGGATGACGGATGCCCCCACTTGCGAGGATCTCAACCTGATCCATCTGATCCTGTAACTGTAAGAGACACTGCGCAGTTGATTGTCCCCAATCATCCAGATAAGCGCGATTGCCACCACGACGATTCTCAATATAAGCAAAACTAGTGCCACCACGGCCAGAAATATCAATGGTTTTAATCCCAGCCTCTAGTGCCAGCTGAACTGTTTTAGGATCCATACCAAAGCCGACTTCTTTCAGGACTACCGGCACAGGAAAGGCCTGCCCATAGCTCTGGAGATGGTCTTTCCAAGTATGAAAGATCCGCTCCCCTTCTGGCATGAGTAACTCTTGCATCAGATTCACATGAACTTGAAGAAAGAGAGGTTGTAGTTCTTCCACTGTTCGCAAGCCCAAGTCTGGCTCTTTATCGAGGCCAATATTGGTCGCTAACAGAAGCTGAGGATGGCCTTTTTTAACAGCGTACGATTGATCGCTCGGATCCTTCAGCCCTGCACTGTAAGAACCAGTCACAAAGAGAATCCCACAGGCTTGGGCTACTGCTGCCAACTTTTGATTGATCTCTTTGGCCCGTTCACTCCCGCCTGTCATGGCATTGATATAAAAAGGGACCTCCCAATCACGGCCTGAGAAATGGGTCGTTAGATCAATCTCCGCTAGATCCACAAGTGGGAGGGAACGGTGAATTAGCTCGATCTCATCAAAGCTATTATAGGAGGAGCTTTGCTCCAAAGCATAGCGAATATGCTGGTCTTTTCGATTTTCGCTCACGAATCTCCCATCCTTTCTTGGTAAATGACTTCAATATTCTTTTCCTTCCAGCGGTCTATCAAGGTCTGAGTCTCAACTGGGTCAAAACTAAGGGCAATCCCACAGTCGCCTCCTCCAGCGCCACTAGATTTGGCGCAAGCCGTTAGGCCATCTGTCGCTTGCTGCAGGACTTTTAGAGCCGGGGTATAGATCAGATGGTTTAAGGATTTTAGGTTCTGATCTGCACGTTGGATACTGGCCTCGATCTCCCTTTGGTTTCCTTCACGGAGACCTTTTTCAAGATTTTTCACTGCAGTTTGACTCTCCTTGAGAAAGGCTTCCTTGATCGCTCCCTTGATCTGGCGGATCAAATCACTTGAAATCGCTGGTTCCTTGGTCCAACCAACCAAAAAATCATAAGAGACGGCTGGCTGGATCACTCGGATCTGGTAGTTCCAATCCAGGTCTAAAACTTGTGAGAGAGGCTGGGAAGTCAAGACTTCATGCAACCAAGCCCGATCAAAGGATTGGTAATAAATCAAATCCTCGTAGGCAATACAAGCCAAATCGCCCATGGAACCATTGTCCCCTCTTTGCACCAAGACGACTGCTGCTAGTCGAAAAAGCAGATCGGGGCTTAGGTTTATTTCATACAGGGCGGCCATGGCCTTGATCACGAGCAAAACCACACTTCCGCTGGAACCAATCCCATACTTCTTCCCCTCTTCACCCAGTGTCCCCCTAAGGTGAAGATCAAGGGGTTTCGGGGCTATTCCCTGATCTTTCAACCATTCTTCCATGAGCTGGATAGTCTCTTGAATCAAGGCGTAGTCCTTATTTGGGGTCAAATCCACCTTGTAACCAAAGAGATCTGAGACCAACTGGTAAGTGTTAGCTTCTTGAATGGTAGCTGACAGATAAATGGGAATAAACTGAATCACGGCTCCACACCCAGGGGTTAGCACCGCGTATTCTCCGGCTAGATAGAGCTTGCCTCCGGTCTGTACCTGATACTTAGTCTTCATCTTGAGGGTCCTTTGTCTTAGATACGATGGTCCGATAGCGGGCGTCAAATAAAGGCACCAGCTGATCCAAGTCTTCTTCTAGACAGAGGACTTTAACATTTGGCCCTGCATCCATGGTAAAGTAACAAGCATGGCCCGTTGCGCGAAGCTCACGGACAAAATCCATGGCTTTGTAGCTTTCTTCTGTCAAGTAGCTAAAGGCTGGAGTGGCTGTCCTGGTCGTTCCATGCATGGCAAGGGCATTGCGCTCTGTCAAGTGGCCGACCCGTTCAAAATCATTGCCAGCTAGATAGTCCAGCATGTCCTTGTAATCTTGTCGAGACTCTTCGATCCATTCTTTGAAATTAGTCGAGGTCTCCATGCAACGTTTCATCCCTTCCCGGCTGGAAACGGGCTTTTGCTTGTCATTGAGGACCAGCATGATCATAGCCAGTTTTAGGTCTGTTTTGACCTTATAAATTTCTCCACTTTCTTTGTCCCAAGCTGCTAAGGGTCCAAAGAAAGAACGTGAAGAAGAACCCGAAGCAAACTTGGCTTTTTGAGCTAATTCCTCCTGACTCAAGCCCAAATCATAGTACTGATTGCAAGCCTTGACGAGAGCAGAGAGGCCGCTTGAGCTAGAGGACAAACCGGCTGCAGTTGGCATGTTGTTGCTGGTATCCACCCGAACAAATCCTGCTTCATCTGCTGGCTTCAAGCTATCAATCACAGCTCCAATTTTGGCTTGCTCAGCTGGATTTTGGAATTCCCCATCGATGTAAAATTCATGCGCAGTCGCATCTGCTGGTAAGGGAGAGAGACTCGTCTCTGTATACATATTCTCTAAGGTCAACGAAATCGAACTGGTCGAAGGGACCATCTGTTTGGCATCTTCTTTTCCCCAGTATTTGATAATCGCGATATTGGCATAGGACTTAGCCTTTACAGGTTTTCGATCCATGTATGGTGCGCTCCTTCTTTTTCTAATGCATGGGCAATGGTTGCTGCTTCACGAGAATCCTTGACGAGGGCAATCACACAGCCTCCAAGGCCGCCTCCGCTCATTTTAGCACCTAAGGCCCCATTTTCAAGGGCAACGGCGACCAGGTGGTCTGCTTTTTCACAGCTGACCCCTACGGCTCTCAAGTGGTCATGACAAGTAGTCAGAGCCTGTCCTAGGCTCATTAGATCATTCATTTTTAGAGCCTCTTCCACCTGCTGGGTCAACTGACCAATCTCATGGAAATGGGACAAAACTTCCTGCCCTTTAGCTTCAACCTTTTGAATCGCCTCACGGGTATTGCCGTGAATCCCCGTATCCGCAATCACCAAACTCGCTTTTATACCCAGCTCCAGCGGGTAAAAGCCGACATTCCGGATGAATTTAATGGCTTGATCGCTCAGACAAGTCTTGGCATCCAGACCGCTTGGATTCATATGGGCAATGGTTTCTGCTCGATTGACCAGGATTTCTAAGGTCTCATCGTCCAGCTCCTCTTGATAATAGTCAAAAACTGCACGAATAGCTGCGATACTGACCGCCGCAGAGGACCCCATCCCCCGTTTTTCCGGTACCATAGACTGAATCCGACAGCGAATCCGGGCCTCACGAATCCCGAGGTGCTCAAGAGACGCAAAAACCGCCATGGACAATGTGTCATCTTCAAACAAAATCCATGGACTGTCTGCCGGGATGATCTGGCAGATCACTTCGATATGATGGAGTGGCAGGGCAATAGCCGGATAACCATAAACCACCGCATGCTCTCCAATTAAGATAATTTTACTATGCGCCTTTCCGACGCCTATCTCTTTATGCATATTCATCTCGCTCTACTAAGGTCATTACTATTTTAATATAAATCAGCCAAAAAAGCGATGCTTTTGAAGGAAATCCAACCTAAGACGGAGTCCAAAAATGAATCACCCAGAAGAGCTCCTTCTTATGGACAGACAAGAAAAGGCCGGGATCCGTCATCCCAGCCATCCATTTCTATTTTTCACATTCTTGTTTGATCAAGTCCATCAAAGAGTTGCGGTCTAAGATCCATTGGGCCCGTTCGTCCTTCTCATAGGTCCGGTTAGACAAAAAGATCACAGCTTCCTGCCTCTTTCGATTGTACATGATGAAGGTTCCAGTATAGCCCGTATGATCCAACCAGTCACCCTCTAGATTCCATCCGAGAGCGCGGGTCTTGCCCTCTTCACGCGCAAAATTCTGAGACAAGTCACGCGCAAAATCATCCTTCAGATAATGCTCTAAGAAGCGCTCTAGATCAGCAACAGTTGAAAAAAGTCCAGCACTTCCCGCATGACAGCCCAATACTCTCGCTTTGGGATCATGAACACTTCCAGAAGCAAGGCCACGGACCGTTGGCACCGCCTTTTCGACCGGTCCAAACCGTGTCTCTGTCATCTTCCAAGGTGTAAAGATCAGCTCTTCAAATAAACGATCCAAGGGCTGGTGAAACCTGTCTTCTAACCAAAAGCCCAGCAGAAGAAAATTGACGTCGGTGTAATGAAAACTCTTGTCTTCTTTCAACTGCAAATTTTCAAGAGCTGTTTTCAACTGTCTCGCATCCAATTGATCCCGGTTGGGGATAAAAGGATCCAGCCCAGAAGTATGGGTCAAGAGTTCCCGGATGGTCGTCTTCTCATGAGCAAAACGCGGGTAAAACTCTTTAAAGGGACGATCGAGCGGAAGCTCCCCTTTCGCATACAAAAAAGCACAGATGGTAGCGACTCCGACGACCTTACTGACACTGGCCAAATCATAGACCAGGTCAGCCACTACTGACTCTCCTTTTTCAGGATCCGCTAGTCCCAGATAGTGCTCACTCCACTGACCCTTGCGGTAAAGCGCAAGAGAGGCACCTGGATAGATGCCTTCTTGGATTTGTTCGGTAATTTTTTCGATGATTGCATTCACGCTCATCACTCCATTCTTATTCTTCATAAGAAATATGGACCTGATCTTGATTGGCTTCAAACCAGAGTTCAATCTGGCTTGGATCCTTGGCAATCAAGAAAGTTCCCTTACGGTGCACAAAATCGACAGTTTCTCCCAAGCGTTCTTTCACGACTTCCACATCAAAAGATGCCAATTCGACCTTGATCATGCTCAAATCCCAAGTCACCTTGTTCTCCACTTGGAGATCTTCTCCTTGAGCTTCCTGCAAATGGATAAAGTGGGCCAAAGCTGGCAAGTTGCTATAGAACTTCTCAGCCTCAGCAAAATCGGCCACATTGACCTCAAGAAAGTCCACATCAAAGCTGGTCAAACCTTTGAAATCTTCTGGCACGTCAACAAGAGGCGCTTTCTCCAACGGTTCTAGGCTTTCAAGATTTTCTTCAGCATGCACGAAAATGGTATCTCCTTGAGGAGACACAACTTCAAAGGCGCGACCATTAGCTCCTTGGTAAAGGGCGCTTGTTTCTGGCTGGCGGGCCAACAAATAATCAATTTCTTGAGCTTGTGCCACTTTCACCACGATGCGACCCAATTTCTTTGGACCTTCGACCTTACGCGAACGCATACTCGGTGACTCTTCTAAGACAATTTTCTCTACTTTTGAGGCATCTCCTAAAGATAGGAGAGCTCCTTCTTCCACTAATACTTTCATTCCCAATGTCTCTTCATAAAAGCGTTGATTGACATTTCGGTTATTCACTTTCAAGACTGGGATCACTCTTACGATCTGATTTGCTGTCATACTTTCCTCCAAGCACTTTTTATTGTAAAAGATTTTCTGGCTTTTTACAAGAAATCTTGTGCAAAAAAGACAGATTTTTCAAAAATAAAAATCTGTCTTTCTTTTTTTAGTATACTGTTCGTGTATGGACCCGCCCGTTTGGAGCTTCAAATTCGTATTCTAAGTAATCCTGATAGGTCCCTGGTGCAATCACTCCACGCACATCTAATACAGCCGTTCCTGCCTGTCCCACAATGGAATCTGCTAACAGGCAGCAATTAGTAGACAGAACAAAGTAAGATTTAAAACGCGAAGAAGTAAATTTATATAGCTCAGCCCCTAAATCATATTTCAATTTGTAAGCGTAGGTCGGCTGACCGTCTTCCAGTAACCTCCTAGGTGGATCCCAAGGTTCTAACAACTGATCAATTTCAGCTAGACGCTTCTCTACTGCCTGATTCTCTTCTTCGGTAAGGGATAGGCTGTAGCCAAACAGCGTCTTTTGACTCTCTTTTTTACATAGTTCGATGTATGGTTCCTTATCCACTTTAAACAGTACGCCATCCCCAATCGTCCCAAATAGACGCTCTGAAAAGGGATCGTAACTTCCGTAAGAAATGACCTTCCCCTGATAACAAATATCTACATGCCCAATCGCTCCAAATAAGTTGCTGTCAGAAGTATGAACCAAAATTTCTAATTCCCTTGCCTCTTCTTCTTTTTTCACCAATCGATAAGGGCCTGTGTGTCCCGCCGAGCTCCCTTTTTGAAGAAACTGGTTAAACCGTTTTAACTCCTTAGCAGGGATAAAGGCTGCAAAGATAACCGGTAGGCTAATACGAAAGCGACGTTTTAACTCTTGGCCTTGTTGGTCTTTGTCAAATAAAATACCATCTCGAATATTAGAAATCCCCAACAAGACCAGATAAGCCCCCAAGAGGATAAATTGGAAGTGCCCATCTGAACCAGGTTCCAAGACAGTTGCTAGACCAAGCCCACCGTTTAAAAGCGCATCCCATAAATAGAGCCAGCCTCCTTTTACCCGATTGGCCTTATAAAGCCAAAATGTGATCCCATAGACAATGGCACTCCCCAACTGATATGCCCCTAAACAAATCACAACTAAGTTTACGGGCAGACTACTCAGTCGATTCAACCAGATCAACGCAAGTGAAAGAAAAATAAACCAAATAGAGTGGCTATAGGAAATAGACTTGCTACGTAACAAAAAGCGAAGAAGAAAGCTTCCTAGTCCATCAACTAAAAAGTAAATGGCTAATAGATCCAAGGAAAATTTGGTGAAACCAACGCCGTTTCGAAAAATGAGAATCCCAAAAATGACGGCAAGAACCCCAAACAATAAGGTCCGTCTTCTTGCAACTTGTTCAAAAGATATTTTTTTCAATATTCCTTCTCCTTATAGACGAAAGGTCTTTAGACAAATACTATTTTATCAAGTATAATATAAGAAGTAAAGAAAAAAGAAACTGATAAAAGGAGCAGTCTATGAAATACAATCAATATAGCTATCTATCTGTTGACCAAAAAGACATTCTTAAGGAACTAAAAGAAATTGGGTTTGACCTTCCCACCCACCTCCCAGAAAAAGAACTGTTTGAATGGTTTGTCCGCAAGGTTTACTTCACCTATAAAGATACAGATTATCCCCTCTCTAACCTAGTGGTGGATTCTAAAACAGACTTTTTAACGTATATCCAATCTGACTGCGAATGGTCTCCGAACATTTTTTACACAGTAGCCCTCCAATTACTCGGTTTCCGCTATTTTATTGATTTTGAAGATACGGATAGCTTCTTGAAAGAAGTCCAATTTCCGATTGAGTATGGAAACTTGGTAGAAAACCTCTATCACCTTCTCAATACTCGAACAGTAAAAGGAAATTTACTCATCGATCAGTTGGTCAGCGATGGCTTGATTCCTGAAGATAACCAGTATCACTATTTTAATGGCAAGAGCCTCGCAACCTTTACGAGCCAGGATGCCATCCGTGAGGTCGTTTATGTCGAAAGCCGGGTCGATACCGATAAGGATGGTTTGCCAGACTTGGTCAAGGTCAGCATCATCCGTCCTCGCTACGAAGGCAAGATTCCAGCTGTAATGACCGCTAGCCCTTACCACCAAGGGACTAACGACAAGGCCAGCGACAAGGCCCTCTACAATATGAATGTCGACCTCGAGGTTAAAGAACCTCATACCATTCAAGTAGAAACACCTCAATTAACAGTAGTCGAACCTGTCGGTCAAGCTGAAGAGGTGGAGGAAGCCGAAGAGCTCCTGACCCATATCAACTCCAGCTATACCCTCAATGACTACCTGCTTCCACGCGGCTACGCCAATCTTTACGTATCTGGAGTGGGGACAAAAGATTCGCAAGGGCTGATGACCAACGGAAATTACCAACAAATCGAAGCCTATAAGAATGTCATCGACTGGCTCAATGGCCGTTGCCGGGCCTTTACAGATCATACACGCAAGCGTCAAGTCAAGGCCGATTGGTCTAATGGAAAGGTCGCAACCACCGGGATCTCTTACCTTGGAACCATGTCTAACGGTCTTGCAACCACAGGTGTGGACGGTCTTGAAGTCATCATTGCAGAGGCTGGGATCTCTTCTTGGTACAACTACTACCGCGAAAACGGCCTCGTGACAAGTCCTGGTGGCTATCCAGGTGAAGATTTCGATTCCCTTGCTGAATTAACCTATTCGCGCAACCTTTTAGGTGGGGATTATTTACACCACAATGCGGCCCACCAAGCCGATCTTGATCGCGTCAAAAAAGAACTGGACCGAGCTTCTGGAGACTACAACCAATTCTGGCACGATCGCAATTATCTCTTAAACGCAAATCGTGTCAAGGCAGAGGTGGTCTTTACCCATGGCTCCCAAGACTGGAACGTCAAACCACTTCACGTCTTTAACATGTTCCAAGCCCTTCCAGCAAGCATCAAGAAACACCTCTTCTACCACAATGGTGCCCATGTCTACCTCAACAACTGGCAATCCATTGACTTCCGTGAGAGCATGAACGCCCTTCTCTCTAAAAAATTGCTGGGCTATGCTTCAAGCTATGAATTGCCTACTGTTATCTGGCAGGACAATACAGGAGAACAAAGTTGGACTTCCTTGGATGATTTTGGCAATCAAACAAGTCAGCGGACCTTCCTACTCGGAGATGGTGAAAAAGTCATCCAAAACCGCTACGAGACAAAAGATTACGAGCGCTATGGCAAGGCTTATCCGACCTTCTTAAGCGATCTCTATCAAGACAAGGCGCAACAGGTGACGATTGATCTTCCAATCGAAGAAGACCTGCACCTCAACGGGAAAGCTCGCCTTCACCTGCGACTTCACTCCAGCACCAATAAAGGCCTTCTCTCAGCCCAACTCTTAGAGCTTGGAAGCAAGAAATACCTCCAACCCTATCCTGCAGTCTTATCGGTCCGTACGCTGGATAACGGTCGCTACCATATGCTAGACAACTTGACCGAGTTGCCATTCAAGGAAGCCGGCCAGCGAGTGATTTCGAAAGGTTATCTCAACCTCCAAAACCGGCATGACCTCTTAGAGGTTGAGGCCGTAACACCAGGCGAGTGGATGGAATTTGACTTTGATCTCCAACCAACCATCTACAAGCTCGAAAAAGGCACAACTCTTCGCCTGGTCCTTTACACGACAGACTTTGAAATCACTGTGCGCGATCAAACCGATTACCAACTGACCATTGATTTAGCACAATCCAGCCTCCATCTTCCTGAAATGACAGAGACCCGCTAATCGTGGTCTCAAGGCTTGCCCTTACTCGGCTTCATTTGACAGCTTAGCCTACTTATGTTACTATCTAATAGAGTATTTCATAGAAAAAGATATTAGAGGAAGTTATGGCGATTGAAAAAACTGTCAGCGAAATTGCTGAAATTTTAGGAGTCAGCCGCCAGGCGGTCAATAACCGTGTCAAGGCGCTGGCTCCAGAAGATACACAAAAAAACGAAAAAGGGGTTACCGTTGTAACCCGTAGTGGCTTGATCAAGCTCGAAGAAATCTACAAAAAAACTATTTTTGAAGATGAGCCAGTCAGCGATGATGTGAAGCAACGCGAATTGATGGAAATTCTGGTGGATGAAAAAAATTCTGAAATCGTCCGTCTCTACGAGCAACTCAAAGCCAAAGACGAGCAACTCGCTAAGAAAGATGAACAGTTGCGCGTGAAAGACGTTCAAATTGCTGAAAAAGACAAGCAATTGGACCAACAACAACAATTGACTTTACAAGCAATGAACGACCGCGATACCTTGAAACTTGAACTCGAACAAGCCAATGAAAAAGTTCAAGAGCAAGAAAGCAAAGGTTTCTGGGCACGCGTTTTCCGTCGATAATCCGGGGCTGGATCCTACCAGTCCCTTTTCTTTTCTACCACAGGAGATTTCCCATGAAAACATTAGAAGATTATATCGCCTTCGATCTCGAATTTAACCAATACGAAGGTGCCTATCAGATCATCCAGGTATCTGCCGTGCGTTTTACGGACGGTAAAGAAGTCGACCACTATGACTCCTACGTCTACACCGATAAGCCTCTAAAAAGCTTTATTAACGGCCTGACTGGCATTACCCAGGACAAGATCCAAAATGCCCCACAACTCGAGCAGGTCCTCGGCGAATTCAAGGCCTTCATTGGAGACCGCCCCTTGATCGGATACAATGCCAAAAAGAGCGACCTTCCCATCCTACTTGAAAATGGCTTGGATTTAGAAGACCAGTACGCTGTCGATGTCTTTGACCAAGCCTTCGAACGTCGTCCATCTGACCTTCATGGCATTAAAAATCTCCAACTCCACACCGTTGCAGAATTTTTAGGAGTCGCAGGAAAATCACACGATAGCTTAGAGGACGCCCGCATGACAGCCCTTGTCTACGAACAATTCCTCGAATTTGATCAAGGCCGCACCCTCCTTGACGAGCAAGAGAACTTCTCCACCAACCCCTTCGGAGGCTTGGACTTATCCGGATTTTTTGATGAATAAAAAGAGAGAGTGGGACAGAAATCGGTAATTCGTTAGAATTCGATTTCGTCGTCCCACCTCCGCACAGTTGAGTAGGGCTGTAAAAGCTGAAGAAATCAGCGTAGTAGAGCCCACTCAACCACTGCGTCTTGCTCAACAATCCAAAAACAATTAAGAGGCTAGGACTTTTGTCCCAGCCTCTTTTGAGTTAATGAAAACTTCCTTTGCTTAAAATGGTAATTTCCCTGCGAAAGCACCGAGTTTTTTCTTGGTTGCAGCATCAATTTCTTCAATGGCAGCATTGATGGCTTGAACCGTCATATCAGAAAGAGTTTCTGTATCTTCAGGATCGACCACTGCAACATTGAAATCAATGGAGACGACCTTCTTATCACCTGTAAGAGTCGCGACAACCAAATCTTGAGCAGATTTTCCGACAAATTGAGTTGCAGCTAGCTCCGCTTGGCTTTGCTCCATTTGCTTTTGCAATTTTTGAGCTTGCTTCATCATATTTTGCATATTCATCATAGCAATTACATTCCTTCCAACTTCTGAAATTTACAGTTCATTATACCATTTTTTAGACGCTTGGAAAAGCCTAGGTGAGGGAACTCTGACATCATGCCTGATGTTTCAGGCAATTTCATGAAGAGAGAAAAGAGTTTTGAAATCTGTGGGCCTCATCTTCCCTTAAAAGCCAGAATGTTCTTTCAAATACTCCTCTTCTTCCTTGGTCGAAGGCCGTCCTAAGATGGCATTCCGATGTGGATAACGCCCAAATTGTTGAAGAATGTCCATGTGCATCTTCTCATACTTCAAACGCTTTTCTAAGCCCGGTTGATCAAATAGGCGCAGAGCTTCTTCATGAATGGTTAAAGATTCCGAATGCATAAAGGGCATGTAGAAAAAGCCTCTTTGTACAACTGGTAATTCTTGAGCTTGTGTTAGGCCTTCTTGGGCCAAGACCAAGGCCAGGGAATCTGTCGCAAAAGCTTGGGCAGTCCCTCGAAAAATATTGCGAGGAATTTGGTCCAAGAGCAAAATCTCTGCTAAACGCCCTTCTGCCGTAGCCCGCCAGTGAAACAATTCCCCACGACTGGCCTTCCAATAAAGTTCCTCAAAGCGCTCCCGCATTTCTTGATCCAGTGCTTCTGATTTTTTGAACCAATCCTCTGGCTTCAACTCTTCGAACCAGAACCTTATCACTTCCTTCATTGCTTAACCTGCCATAATTTTTTCTTTTGTTTTTTCATCCAATGCATCATTCATCCGGCCGTACTTATATCCAGCCAAATCCAAGGCTACATAGGTAAATCCGATTTTTTTCATGTAGTCATTGATCTTGTCATGCAGTTGGATGGCTTTAAGCAGATGGTCTTCTTCCACTTCGATGCGCGCCAAGTCTCCATGCACACGCACACGGACTTGCTCAAAGCCAAGTCCTACAAGGAACTCTTCCCCTTCAAAAACCCGTTGTACATTTTCTGAAGTGATTTTCACTCCGTATGGGAAGCGTGAGGCAACGCTACAAGATGGCACCTTATTCCAATTGGAGACCCCTCTTTCCTTGGCCAATTGACGAATTTCTGTCTTATAGAGGCCGGCTTCTTGCAAGACACTGCGGACACCCGCTTCGTCCCGAGCCTTGATACCAGGGCGAAAATCGTCGATATCATCCATAATATTGCCGTCTACCAATTGCTTAAAGCCCAGTTCTGTAACTGAATCCTTAATAGTTTGGTACATCAATTGTTTGGTGTAATACCAAATATTGGGCGTATTGGCAGCAATCCGTGGATCACTCAATTCTCTCATTTCCAGTCCAAGCACAGGTGCTCCTAGCTGATCGGCCAAGTCGAGCGCTAGATCGAATTCTTCATTTGAAAACATCTCAGAGTTCACGACGGCCGCAATAACATTGTCAGGTCCCAAGGTATCCAAGGCCACCTTCAAGAGATAAGAGCTGTCAATCCCACCTGAATAGGTAACGGCTACCTTTCCGATTTTTCGTAAAATATCTTGTAATTTTTCTTCTTTTTCTTTTCTGATTTGTGCTTCTGTTGCCATCTTAGAATAGCTCCCTTCCGATAAATTCTTCAATCCGTTCATTATCCAAAATCACGATCTTTTGCTGTCGAATATCCAAAACACCTTCTCGTTTTAATTCATTGAGAATGCGATTGACACTGTTTCGCGTCGAAATCCCACAAAAACCGGCAATATCTTCATTGGTAATGTTGAAATCAATCAAGAAGCCGTCTTCTTGCTCCACACCAAACAAACTGCTTAGTTTTTGCAAATGAAAACAAACCGCCCCTTTTTTACCATTCATCATCATATACTGCTGAGACTCCATACTTTCAGACAGTTTATTACGATAATAGTCCCTCACATAGTCCTGCAGCTCTTTATGCTCTTTGACAAAATTCCAAAACTTGACCCGAGGAATACGATAAAAACTTGCTTCTTCTGTCTCCACTCGCACATTGAAAGGTGAGTCTGTATAGTTGGACACCTCATCACGAATCAAAGAGACAATGTCAATGGCTTTTAGATAGGAAAAGTTAAACTCACGCCCATCACGCATGATGACACTTGTCTTGACCACACCTTCTTTCAAGATGTAGATGTAATCCTCTTTGATCCCACGATAGGAGAGGTAACTATGGTATTTTTTCTTGACGATCGGCGTTCGCCTCTCTTCCAAAAATTTCACTAAAAATTCTGAATTCACGACGGTTTTTCCTCCCCATCTGCTCTTTCTTGAAATCACACTAATGATACACCTGTTCTTAAATAATATAGTTAACATTTGTTGACATCAATTGATGCACACCTCTTTTTAAAAAGAATTATACTATAAGTATCAGTATTAATAAAGGAGATCGCAAATAATGGTAGAAATTAAATTACCGTACGACAAAAAATCGATTGTTGCAAAGATTCCAGATGAAAACTTTGCAGGATTGTTAGAGTCTAAGGCGGAAAACTTCCATAACCCACTGTCTGAAGAAGAAACTGTTGAACGTTCAATGGACAACCCTATCGGCAGCCCTACTTTGGAAGAACTTGCTAAAGGCAAAAAAGACATCGTGTTGATCAGTTCTGACCACACTCGTCCCGTTCCTTCTCACATCATCACTCCAATCATTTTGCGTCGTATTCGCTCAGTTAACCCTGATGCACGCGTGCGTATCTTGGTTGCTACTGGTTTCCACCGTCCTTCAACTCGTGAAGAATTGATCAACAAATACGGCCAAGAAATCGTTGACAATGAAGAAATCGTTATGCACATTTCAACAAACGACGATGACATGGTTAAAATCGGTCAACTTCCTTCAGGTGGGGATTGTATCATCAACAAGATTGCTGCTGAAGCTGACTTGTTGATAGCAGAAGGATTCATCGAATCTCACTTCTTTGCTGGATTCTCAGGTGGACGTAAATCAGTCCTTCCAGGTATTGCTTCATACAAGACTATCATGGCGAACCACTCAGGTGACTTCATCAATTCTGATAAGGCACGTACTGGTAACCTTGACCACAACCCAATCCACGAAGATATGCTTTACGCTGCTCGTACTGCAAACTTGGCCTTCATCGTCAACGTTGTATTGGACGGCGAAAAACACATCATCGGATCTTTCGCTGGGGACATGGTTGAAGCCCACAAAGTTGGTTGTGAATTCGTTGCAGACTTGGCACATGTGTCTAAGATCGAAAGCGACATCACAATTTCAACAAACGGTGGTTTCCCACTTGACCAAAACATCTACCAAGCTGTTAAAGGGATGACTGCAGCCGAAGCTTCTAACAAAGAAGGCGGAACAATCATCATGGTGGCTGGATGTGCAGATGGTCACGGTGGAGAAGGTTTCTATCGCAACCTTGCTGACGTAGAAGATCCAAAAGAATTCTTGGAACAAGCCATCAATACACCTCGTTTAGAGACTGTCCCAGACCAATGGACTTCTCAAATCTTGGCACGTATTTTGGTACACCACCATGTTATCTTTGTATCTGACCTTGTAGATCCTGAATTGATCACAGGTATGCATATGGAACTTGCAACTTCATTTGACGAAGCGCTTGAAAAAGCCTTTGCTCGTGAAGGAAAAGATGCTAAAGTAGCAGTTATCCGCGACGGACTTTCTGTCGTTGTTGAATAGAATCAAACATGGATTTTCAACCCAATCTAGAACAGACACTCCGTTCTTTGCAAGCAGGTCATCTCTCAGTAGAGGATGCGCTGGAGCAAATCAACGGGGTTAAAGAACTAGGGTATGCAGCAATTGATACTGACCGGCAACGTCGCAACGGCTTCCCTGAAGTCGTATACGGCGAAGGAAAGACAGTTGAGCAAATTGAAGGAATCCTGCAATTTCTTTCACAAAAAGAATTGCCGATCCTCACAACAAGAGTCTCTCTCCAAAAGGGAGAGGCTCTTTCTCAGCGCTTTCCGACTGGCCACTATTATCCAGAAGCCCGCTGCTTCGTTCTCAACTCTAAAAAGGAAGAAGCCGATCCTGAACACTACATTGCGGTCGTCACAGCAGGGACAAGTGATGTTCCTGTTGCAGAAGAAGCTGCAGTCACTGCAGAAACCTTTGGCCATTCGGTTCGCCGAATCTATGATGTGGGAGTCGCCGGTATCCATCGCCTCTTCAATCGCTTAGAAGAGATCCAAAAAGCCAGTGTGATCATCGTGATTGCCGGTATGGAAGGAGCTCTTGTCAGTGTCGTAGGAGGCCTTGTGGATGTCCCCGTTATTGCCGTTCCGACCAGCATTGGATACGGAAGCAACCTTCAAGGACTAACAACCTTGATGAGTATGTTGACCTCTTGCGCTTCTGGCGTAACGGTCGTCAACATTGATAACGGATTTGGTGCAGCTTATTCAGCATGTATGATCAATCGACTCAACCACAATCGAAAGGAAAACTGATGACCAGTCTATTTTTAGAACCTTTTTCTGGAATAAGTGGCGATATGCTCAATGGTCTTCTTGTGGACCTTGGGGCAGATGTCGAGCTTCTTCACACAGAACTCGAGAAACTGGGAGTGGATGGTTTCCACCTCCACGTTCATCGCGTCGCAAAAAGCGCAATTTGGGGAACTGATTTCGATGTTCACCTTCACCACGGGGAGAAAGATACGGGGATTGAAGGTGATTTTGATCACGATCACGATCACGATCACGAACATCATCACGATCACGAACACCATCACGATCATGAACACCATCATCACCATTCCCACGCGGATGCTCGCAGTTATGCGGATATCCACGATTTGATTGTCGCTTCACAGTTGAGTCCTTTTGTGAAAGAAAAAAGTCTTGAAGTCTTTCTTGATATCGCAAAGGCCGAAGCAGCTGTGCATAACATGCCTGTCGAACAGATTCATTTCCATGAAATTGGTGCAATTGACTCCATTGTCGACATCGTTAGCTTTTTCATCCTAGTGGAATCGCTCGGTATCGATACAGTTTACTCTACTCCTCTCACTGAGGGAAGTGGGACCATTTCAGTTGCCCATGGAGAAATGCCTGTTCCGGTTCCCGCTGTGATGCAGTTGAGAAAAGGAACGACTATTCCGATTACTCAAGACTTCACAGTTAAAACGGAGTTGATTACTCCGACAGGGTTAGCCCTCCTTAAAGCATTGTCACCAATCTTTGAACCAATCCCCTCTCACCTTTCCATCGAAAGTGTGGGATATGGATTTGGTAAAAGAGAGACTGGAAAATTCAATGCTTTACGCGGTTCGCTATTGAAAGAAGACACCTCTCACAGCACCACTGTTGTTCATCGCACGGAAGATCAAATTATTGAGATCACCACTACGATTGATGATCAAACACCAGAGCAACTCGGTTATATTATCCACCGTTTCCTGGATACTGGAGCTTTAGATGTCTACTATCGTAGCGTCGTTATGAAAAAGAATCGCCCTGGCTTTGAGTTGATTCTCTTGATTCAAGGAAGTCAGTTGGAAGATTTTTCAGCCCTCTTGTTCAAAGAAACCAGTACCATTGGTTTTCGATACCAACAAGTCGACCGAAAGGTCATGCAACGTCGATTTGAACAAATCGATACAGAATTTGGACCCGTTACGGTAAAAATTAACCAGTACGGATCTACCACTAAAAAAACACTTGAATACGAAGACTGTCAGCGTATTGCTACGGAGATGCAGTTGCCGATTCAAGAAGTTTATCACCAATTACAAAAATACATTTATTAATTTAGGAGACATTAATTAACATGACACATCAATTACTTGCAGAAGTTATGAGTACAGCTTTGATGATTATCTTCGGGGTTGGCGTACACTGTGACGACGTTTTGAAGAAAACAAAATATGCTGGAACTGGACACTTATTCGCGATCACTACATGGGCATTCGGTATCACTGTCTGCTTGTTCGTCTTTGGCGGCGTTTCAATGAACCCTGCTATGGCTTTGTTGAAAGTCCTTCTTGGTAAATTGACAATCGCTCAATTCTTCCCAATTGCAATCGCTGAAATGATCGGTGCCTTCCTTGGAGCTTTGATTGCTTACTTTATGTATGCTGACCACTTCAAGATTTCTGAAGGTCAAATTGATGGTGTTGCTATCCGTAACATCTTCTCAACTAACCCTAACTGCCGTAACCTTCCACGTAACTACTTCGTCGAAGCGTTCGCAACATTTATCTTCTTGACATCTATCATGGCTGCTGAACATGCCAACGAAGCAATGCTTCCATTCACTGTTGGTTTGATCGTTTGGGCTATCGGTATGGGTCTTGGTGGTACTACAGGTTTCGCGATGAACCAAGCGCGTGACCTTGGACCTCGTTTCGCTTACCAAATCTTGCCAATCAAAGATAAAGTAAACAACGACTGGCAATATGGTCTTCTTGTACCAGGTACTGCTCCATTTGTTGGTGCTGTCCTTGCCTTCTTCTTCATCCGTTACTTCCTTGGAATCATGTAATGAGTTGATCGAAGAATCATTCAAAAGCAAGCATCGAAGGGTGCTTGTTTTTTTGATTCCTTCGTTTTCCGAAGCCGTCCATAAAATGATATAATGGACAAAGCAAATCATGAAAGAAACAAAAGAAGGAAGAACGACATGACTCATTTTCACACCATTGTCATCGGCGGTGGCCCAGCAGGTATGATGGCGACCATTGCCAGCGCCTCTTATGGCCAACCTACGCTACTGATCGAAAAAAATAAAAAGCTGGGTAAGAAACTTGCAGGTACCGGAGGGGGGCGCTGTAATGTCACAAACAACGGGACCTTAGACGATTTGATGGCCGGTATCCCTGGAAATGGCCGTTTCCTTTACAGTGTGTTTTCCCAATTTGATAATCATGATATCATCCAATTTTTTACCGATAATGGCGTCAAGTTAAAAGTCGAAGACCATGGCCGGGTCTTTCCTGTTAGTGATCAATCTCGCACCATTATTCAAGCCTTAGAAAATAAGATTCTTGAGCTTAGTGCTAGCATTGCCACCAACTGTGAAGTGGTCTCTGTCACCAAGCCAGAAGACGTCTTCATCGTCAAATCAGCTGAAAACACTTGGACAGCTGATAAGCTGATCGTTACGACTGGAGGCAAATCCTACCCTTCTACCGGCTCTACTGGCTACGGACACGAAATTGCCCGTCACTTCAAACATAACATTACGGATCTAGAAGCGGCAGAAAGCCCTCTTTTGACAGATTTCCCACACAAGGCCCTCCAAGGCATCTCTCTGACAGATGTGACCCTCAGCTACGGCAAACACATCATCACACACGACCTTCTCTTTACCCATTTTGGACTTTCTGGCCCTGCAGCCCTTCGGATGTCCAGCTTTGTTAAAGGCGGCGAAATCTTATCTCTGGACCTCCTTCCGACTACCTCTTCTCAAGAGTTAAAAGACTTTCTAAAAGAGCATCGAGAAAAGGCGATTAAAAATAGCCTCAAAGCCCTTCTTCCTGAACGATTAGCTGATTTCTTGGCGCAAGGATTCCCTGAAAAAGCCAAGCAACTCACTCCTCCTCAAACAGAAGAGCTCATTCAAAAGATCAAAGAGCTACCTATCCCCGTCACTGGGAAGATGTCACTAGCTAAGTCCTTTGTGACCAAGGGTGGTGTCAGCCTTAAAGAAATCAATCCTAAAACCCTAGAAAGTAAGCTCGTTCCTGGACTCCACTTTGCAGGAGAAGTCCTCGATATCAATGCCCATACAGGCGGTTTTAATATTACAGCTGCCCTCTGCACCGGTTGGGTAGCAGGGAGTCCTCATTATTAAAAAAAAAAACGAACTCGATTTTCCATCGAGTTCGTCTTTTTATTGTTCTTTGGTTAATGAAAAACGGAAATCATTGTATTTGGTGTAGTCAAATTCTGTATTGACAGGCGCTGTGAAAACAATCGGGGTATAGTGTCCTTCTTCTAAGACAAAACCTGGCTCCAGTCGGAAGTTGGCTACACCTAGCCCTGTGATCCCAGGAAGCAAGGCATCAGCTCCATCCAATCCTTCTGACTCCCAATAGTAGATATTGCCTGTTGCTTTTACTGCTCTTGCTGTATAGGTAGCTGTCCGAGTTGGTTCGCTATCATTTTTGAAGCTAACCACTGTTGTCACATCTCCATTGGCATCCACTGTCATTTTAATCGAATCCGCTTGTGGGCTAGATCCTACCCAAGTTCCCACCAATTCTGCAGGGACAGTAGCTTGCGTCGTAGTAGACGCATTCTCGGTCTTACCAGAGTCTTTTGAAGCTGTCGCGCTACTTGCTTGAGTCGAAGAGCTAGCTGTATCGTTTGCCTGAGAGGAAGATGCTGCACTCTTTTTGCTATTACTTTTGGCTTTTTTCTCTACCTTGCTGGTAGATGTTTTTGCGGATGAGGAAGCTGTCTTTTTATCCTTTGCACCACAACCACCGAGAGCTAGACCAAGTGAAGCAACCACCAGAACAGCGGCACTCCAACGGAAGATTGATTTTTTCATACGATCACCTCTTTATCTTTCTGACTACCATTATACTCCAATTGTTACAAAAATCAAGTTTTTTTGTAACAATTGTAATTTTTTTGTAACATATTTTTCCATTTAAAACACCAATCGTAATAGGGCGATCAAGACAATTCCAAACAAAACAGTTCCCATAAGGTTTTTGTAACGAAAGGCTACAAAGAGACTGGGAATGGTCACCACTAGGTCCAACCAATGAAACTGCGGGAGGCTTCCAATTTTCCCATCTACTAAGCTTGATAAAACCAAGGCAAAGATAATGGAAATGGGCAGGTATTTGAGAAAGCGAGTTACAGGAGCCGGCAGTCCCTTGTATTTGACTAAGAGGAAGGGCAAGATCCGAGGAATCCAGGTAACGAGGGCTGAGGCCAGAATGGCCATGAAGATATAACTATTCACGCGCATCACAGACCACCCCCACAAAACAGCCGATCAAGGTCGCAGCTAGCACAGCTAGCGGTTGCGAAACAAAAAAGAGTAAGAGAAAGAAACTCACTGCTACTGCTAACAGCACCATGAGCATGGTCTTGGTCTTTTCTGTCAGTTGCATTCCTTGAAACTGGGCTGCAAAAATCCCAATAAACATAGCCACTAAAGCAAAATCAAGCCCAAAAGCCTTTGGATCAGGTAGGAGAGATCCTAGAGCTGTTCCGATAACCGTCGCACTGATCCAGGCCACATAGCCTACTAGATTGTTCCCATGCATCCAAGGAACTGTAATGGTATCCGTTTTTAACTTCTCACTCAAGTAGACCCCATAACTCTCATCGGTCAGGAGACTTCCAATCCCGATGGTATGAGCAAGGCTAGCATCCTTAAAGTCAGACGACGTATGCAGACTCATCAACATATTACGGAGATTGATCAAACACACCGTCAAGGCCATATTCAAGATCGAAGAGTGGGCCGCAATCAGAGAGATCATCGCAAACTGAGCCGCCCCAGCATAGACCAAGATACTCATCAAGGCCATCTCCAAAGGAGAAAGATAAGGAGACGCCACAACACCACAAGCCAGGCCAATACTGATATAGCTCAAAGCCGTCGGTAGCGCGTCCCTCACCCCCTGCCAAAAATCTTTTTCCACTCTCTCACTCCTTTCTGAATCATTGACTTCTATTATAACACAAGAAAAAAGGTTGAAAAAGGACCAATGAGAGAGAAAGCTTTATAATCCCTTCGCAAATCCGCTACTAGTTGGTGAGATCCCAGCAAAAAAGCCATTGGACCTTGCACATCCAATTGGCTCCTTTTTCTTATTCAATTCCTTCAAAGGCTAGGCTTGGTTTGGCATTGAGGTCCCAGCCTGCGAAGTTTTCTTTGTTCCACTCACTGACACTGGCATAGGCGATCATCCCTGCATTGTCCCCGCAGAGGCGCAGAGGCGGAATGATGACCTTGACATCGGTGATCTCAGAAGCCAAGCGTTCACGAAGACCTTGGTTAGCTGCGACCCCACCAGCGACGACTAAGGTTTTGACTGGGTATTTCTCCAAAGCCTTCTTGGTCTTGGCCATGAGAATGTCTAATACGGCTGCCTGAAAGCTTGCAGACAAGTCTTCATTGGAGAGGTTTTCTCCTTTTTGCTGCGCATTATGGTGCAGATTGATAAAGGCCGATTTGAGCCCTGAAAAAGAGAATTCCAGATTGTCTTCCTTGATCATGGCCCGAGGGAAATCGTAGATATCAGATCCTTGGTGGGCCAGCTGATCAATCTCACGTCCTGCTGGATAGGTCAAGCCCATCACGCGCCCAACCTTGTCATAAGCCTCTCCGACAGCATCATCACGGGTCTCTCCGACGATCTTATAATCACCAGCTTCACTAACGTAGACGAGCTCGGTATGTCCTCCACTCACCAACAAGGCCAAAAGCGGAAACTCTAAGGGTTCGACGCTTTGAGCGGCCATCAAGTGCCCAGCCATATGATTGACAGGAATCAAAGGGAGTCCATGCGCCCAGGCAAAGGCCTTGGCCGCTGCTAGGCCGACTAAAAGAGCTCCAACTAGGCCTGGACCGTAGGTAACCGCCACAGCTGTGACATCGGCTTCTGTGATGCCAGCATCTTCTAAGGCTTCTTCAATACAAGCAGTGATGACTTCCACATGGTGACGAGAGGCTACCTCAGGCACCACCCCACCAAAACGCTTGTGACTTTCGATTTGACTGGCAATGACATTGGACAAGAGTTGGTCGTCATTTTTCAAGACAGCCACGCTGGTCTCGTCGCAAGATGTCTCAAAAGCCAAAATATATCTATCTTTCATTTGGGTTCCTCTTCATGATCACAGCATCCTCTATGGGATCGTGATAGTAGTTCTTCCTCCGTGCAATTTCTTCAAAGTGCATTTTTTTGTATAGGCCTTGGGCCGTTTGATTGGACACGCGCACTTCTAAGAAAATTTCTTTTTGGTCCGGCAACTGCGCGAGTAACTGCTGAGCTAGACCTTGGCCTTGAAAGGCGCGCTTGACCGCAATCTGTAGGATCTCTGCTTCATAGAGAGTCTCTTGAATGGCGACAAATCCAAGGACTTGCCCCTCATCCACAGCTAGGAAATAGAAAATCGATTCCTGCTCTATATCAGCTTCAATCTGCTCCAACTTCCAGGGGCTAGCTTCATAGACATCTTCCAGCACAGCGAGAATAGCAGCCGCATCTTGGCTACTCCCTTTCCTGATTGTTCCTTTCATCATAGGCGCTTGATGTAAGAGGTCGTTGTTTCCGTGTGGTCTTTGAGCCAATTTTCCTCCGCTTCAACCCGTTTGAGATAATGAGGGACAAAATCATGGAGGCTAACAGGCGCTTGTTTGAGACCGAGACGTCCGATTTTCACTGCATCTGGCAGTGTTTCATAACAAGCAGCACTTGGCAAGCTAGAGGCGATCTGCTCCTTAAAGGCAGTGACTTCTCCGACAAAGGTGACCTGCTCACTCGTCGCTGCATGCTCTAGGACTTCCTCAAATGGGAAATGCCCTTCTGGTGCGACCAGCTGATCATCTTGGTAAAAACCTGCATAAACGTTGTTCCGACGGGCATCCATGACGGGTACTACCAAACCTGCTAGATCTTCCGGCACTAGGGCTAAGAGGCTTGAGACCCCGACCAAGTCAATCCCTAAGGTATGAGCCAAGGTCTTTGCGGTTGCGACCGCAATGCGCAGTCCAGTGTAACTCCCAGGACCTTCTGCCACCACAATGCGGTCCAAGTCCTTGGGTGTCAAGTCGATTTGTTGCATCAAAAAATCGATGACCGGCATCAAGGTAATACTATGATTTTTTTTAATGGTTAATGTTGTTTCTGCAAGTAGAGTCTCATCTTCTAAAATCGCTACAGAAAGAGCCTTACTCGAGGTATCAAATGCTAATAATTTCATTTCCTACTCCTCTTGAACTGGATTATATTATACTACAAATTCCCTTCAAATCCCAGCGAAACTCTCCCTTAGAGGAGAGGATTTTCCTATGCAAAACCGCTCAAAAGCTTCTCTATTATAGGTCTTTGCCTCTCTGACTTTTCCAGTCTATCTTTTACTTACAGGCGAATTTATGATATAATGATAATTAATTGTATCGAATCAGGTCCACTAGTTGCGAGTAGGAAACTCTAGTGATTGCACTCCTTCGCAGCTAACAAATGGACCGAAATAATGAAAGGAAAATTACTTCATGATTTACAAAGTTTTTTATCAGGAAACTAAAGACCGCAACCCTCGTCGTGAAACCACGCATGCACTTTATCTCGATATTGATGCACCAAATGAACGCGAAGGACGCATCCAAGCTCGTCAATTGGTTGAAGCAAACACAGATTTCAACATTGAATTTATCACACCACTTTCTGAGCAACACCTTGCTTACGAGAAAGAGTCAGGTGCTTTTGAACTAACGGAGTACTAATCCATGGCTTATACCTTAAAACCTGAAGAAGTTGGTGTATTTGCCATTGGTGGACTTGGAGAAATCGGAAAAAATACCTACGGGATCGAATACCAAGATGAAATCATCATTGTCGATGCCGGGATCAAATTTCCAGAAGATGACCTCCTTGGGATCGACTATGTCATCCCAGATTACTCTTATATCGTTGACAATATCGATCGCGTCAAAGCGGTCCTCATTACCCACGGACACGAAGACCACATCGGTGGGATTCCTTTCCTTTTAAAGCAAGCCAATGTCCCTATCTACGCTGGACCTTTGGCGCTTGCCTTGATCCGTGGAAAATTAGAAGAGCACGGCCTTCTTCGTGATGCCAAACTCTACGAAATCAACCAAAACACTGAGCTTCAATTTAAAAATCTTAAAGCAACCTTCTTCCGTACGACTCACTCGATTCCAGAACCTTTAGGGATTGTGATTCACACCCCTCAAGGAAAGATTGTCTGTACCGGAGACTTCAAATTTGACTTCACACCTGTTGGGGAACCGGCTGATCTCCATCGTATGGCGGCCCTTGGAGAAGAAGGCGTTCTCTGCCTGCTCTCAGACTCAACCAACGCGGAAGTCCCAACCTTTACCAACTCTGAAAAAGTAGTTGGCCAATCCATCATGAAGATCATCGAAGGCATCCACGGGCGCATCATCTTTGCTTCCTTTGCTTCGAACATCTTCCGTCTCCAACAAGCTGCTGAGGCCGCTGTTAAGACCGGTCGTAAGATCGTCGTCTTTGGACGCTCGATGGAAAAAGCCATCGTCAATGGAATCGAGCTTGGCTACATCAAGGTCCCTGCTGGAACCATTATCGAGCCAAGTGAGATCAAAGACTATGCAGCCAATGAAATCCTGATCATGTGTACAGGAAGCCAAGGAGAGCCAATGGCAGCCCTCTCTCGGATTGCCAACGGAACACACCGCCAAGTGCAACTCCAACCAGGAGATACCGTGATCTTCTCTTCTAGTCCGATTCCTGGAAATACAACCAGTGTGAATAAATTGATCAATACGATTTCCGAAGCGGGTGTCGATGTCATTCACGGGAAGATCAACAACATTCATACTTCTGGACACGGGGGGCAACAAGAACAAAAACTCATGCTCCGCTTGATCAAACCAAAATACTTCATGCCTGTCCATGGTGAATACCGGATGCAGAAGATCCACGCAGGACTTGCGCGTGATTGCGGAGTGGAAAAAGACAATATCTTCATCATGAGTAATGGTGATGTCCTTGCTCTTACAGCCAACTCTGCTCGGATCGCAGGAAGCTTCAATGCTCAAGATATCTATGTCGATGGAAATCGCATCGGTGAAATCGGGGCTGCTGTCCTTCGTGACCGGAGAGACCTTTCCGAAGACGGTGTCGTTCTTGCTGTTGCGACTGTTGACTTCAAATCGAAGATGATCCTGGCTGGACCAGACATCTTGAGCCGTGGTTTTATCTACATGCGTGAATCAGGAGATCTGATTCGTGAAAGCCAACGCATTCTCTTCAATGCTATTCGTATCGCCTTGAAGAACAAAGATGCCAATATCCAAACCGTCAATGGTGCGATTGTCAATGCCCTTCGCCCATTCTTATACGAGAGCACGGAACGTGAACCTATCATTATCCCAATGATTCTCACACCAGATGACGAAAATTAACAAAACAACCAGTTGAAACCACTGTTTCAACTGGTTTTATAGTAACCTTTTGAGGATCAAAAAGAGAGTGGGACAGAAATCGGTAATTCGTTAGAATTCGATTTCGTCGTCCCACCTCCGCACAGTTGAGTAGGGCTGTAAAAGCTGATGAAATCAGCGTAGTAGAGCCCACTCAACCACTGCGTCTTGCTCGACAATCCAAAAATAATTGAGAGGCTAGGACTTTTGTCCTAGCCTCTTTACTCTTGTTTCTTAATAAAGATCTAAATAGTTGTCTACTTCCCATTGAGATACGAAGGTCGCATAGCTTGCCCATTCGATTCGTTTGGCTTCAAGGAAGCTGGTGTAGATGTGCTCACCCAAGGCAGCTTTCACCACTTCGTCTTCTGTCAAGGCTTTCAAGGCATTGTGAAGGGTAGAAGGGAGATCTGTAATTCCAGCTGCTCTACGTTCTTCCGGTGTCATCACATAGATATTTTCTTCGATCGGAGCAGGTGCTTCGATTTTATTTTCAATCCCGTGAAGGCCGACTTCAAGCAAGACTGCCAAGGCTACATAAGGATTGGCCATTGGGTCTACGGAACGCAATTCCAAACGAGTTCCCATACCACGTGATGCTGGCACACGTACCAATGGAGAACGGTTGCGACCTGCCCAAGCGATATAAACAGGTGCTTCATATCCAGGAACCAAACGTTTATAAGAGTTGACGGTTGGGTTGGTCACCGCTGTAAAGTTATATGCATGCTTGATCAAGCCACCCAAGAAGTGATAAGCTGTTTCTGACAATTGCATGCCCTTTGGATCTTCTGGATCAAAGAAGGCATTGTTGCCATCTTGGTCAAAGAGAGACATATTACAGTGCATACCTGATCCGGCAATTCCAAATTTTGGTTTGGCCATAAAGGTTGCATACAAGCCGTGTTTACGAGCGATGGTCTTCACAACGAGTTTAAAGATTTGGATCTTGTCACAAGCGCGAAGCACTTCGTCGTATTTAAAGTCGATTTCATGTTGACCAACGGCTACTTCGTGGTGACTAGCTTCTACTTCAAAGCCCATCTTGGTCAAGACATTGACGATTTCACGACGAGTGTTATCTGCAAGGTCTGTTGGAGCCAAGTCAAAATAGCCACCTTTGTCGTTTACTTCAAGAGTTGGGTCTCCATTTTCGTCCAACTTGAAGAGGAAGAATTCTGGTTCTGGACCAAGGTTAAAGGATTTGAATCCAAGTTTTTCCATATGACGAAGAGCACGTTTCAAGTTGCCACGTGGATCTCCTGCAAATGGTTCCCCTTCTGTCGTATAGACATCACAGATCAAGCCAGCTACGCTACCATTTTCATCTCCCCAAGGGAAGACTGTCCATGTATCCAAATCTGGGTAAAGATACATATCTGACTCGTTGATACGGACAAATCCTTCGATAGAAGAACCATCAAACATGGCTTTGTTTGAAAGAACCTTGTCCAGTTGCTCATCGGTAGCTGGAATTTCGACGTTCTTCATGGTTCCCAAAATATCAGAGAACATCAAGCGAATAAAAGTAACATTTTTTTCTTTTACTTCACGGCGAATATCTGCAGCAGTAATTGACATTTTTGTCTCCTTAAAATAGATTACAAGCTTATGAAATGATCAACGAAATTGACCATATGGCGATGGGGAAGATGTGAAGCGACTTTGCTGAAGAATGTCACGATGAAGAGCCTTACGGATCTCTTCTTGACTGACAACCTTGGTTTGCTCTTGCTCTTTTTCCGCATATTTCTTCTTAATATCTGCAATATTGAAGCCATCTGAGATATAATCTTTGATCTCAAGTAAGCGGTCCATATCGTCCAACGAATACATGCGGCGATTGCCTTCTGTCCGATCAGGAGAAATCAATCCCTGATCTTCATAATAACGAATCTGGCGAGCTGTCAAGTCGGTCAGCTTCATAACACTGCCAATCGGAAAGACTGCCAGTGAGCGTCGTAATTCCTTTTCCTTCATACCATTCCTCTTTCTATTCTATTATATCGAAAAAAAAATCTATGTCAAGATTAAATGTTATATAATCTTACATAGGTTTTTTGTGTTTCTTGAGAAAATCGCGAATGCGATCCACATCCGAATTGACCAAAATCGCAACGAAAACGCCGATAAAGGTCTCAAATATTCGGGCAAAAACATACAAGAAGGTTTCTCCGTTAGGAATCGAAAGGGTAATGATCAGCATTGCCGAAACTCCTCCGATAATTCCTGCTTTATTATTCATAGCGACATTTGTCATAATGGTTAACATGGTCGCAATGGGTACAAAAATCAGAGTCACCCAATACGCCCCATGAAAGAGCGTTTTTAAAAGGAAGAACAATACGGCATAAAAACCTCCGATACTGTTGCCCATGACACGCGAAGCCCCGAAATGGACACTCTTATCAAAGTCTTCCCTCAAACTAAAAACAGCTGTCAACGTCCCGATCTGAAGGCCTCGCCAGCCAAATATTCCAAAAATAAGTAGTACAATAAAAACGGCAATCCCTGTTTTAAAGGTTCTCATCCCCAAACGGAATTTGGACCAATCAAATTTGTGTCGTTTAAAGTAATCCATGGTCACCTATCTTTCTATTTCTATTATTCTACCATATTTTCAGAAAGGAGAGAACAGATATAAATAGAAAGAAAAAAGAGAGCGGGACAGAAATCGGTAATTCGTTAGAATTCGATTTCGTCGTCCCACCTCCGTACAGTTGAGTAGGGCTATAAAAGCTGATGAAATCAGCCTAGTAAAGCCCACCCAACCACTGCGTCTTGCTCGACAATCTAAAAATAATTGAGAGGCTAGGACTTTTGTCCCAGCCTCTTTCATTCTATTTAGATTATTTGTCTGTAAGAGCAGCCAATCCTGGAAGTTCTTTACCTTCAAGGAGTTCCATAGAAGCACCACCACCAGTAGAGATCCATGAGAATTTGTCTGCACGTCCAAGGTTGATCGCAGCAGCTGCTGAGTCACCACCACCGATGATTGATTTAACGCCTGGTTGTTTCACGATAGCATCCATCACACCGATTGTACCAGCTTGGAAGTCAGGGTTTTCAAATACACCCATAGGTCCGTTCCATACAACTGTTTTCGCACCAGTCAATTCTTGGTCGAATTTAGCGATTGATTTAGGACCGATATCAAGACCAAGGAATCCTGGATCTACTGCTTCACCTTCAGTGTCTTTCACTTCAGTGTAGTCAGCAAATGCGTTCGCTTCTTTTGAGTCAACTGGCAAGATCAATTTGCCGTTTGATTTTTCAAGAAGAGCTTTCGCCACATCCAATTTGTCTTCTTCTACAAGTGAGTTACCGATTTCGATACCTTGTGCTTTGTAGAATGTGTAAGTCATCCCACCACCGATAAGGACTTTATCAGCTTTTTCAAGCAAGTTTTCGATAACACCGATCTTGTCAGATACTTTAGATCCACCAAGGATAGCTACGAATGGACGTTCTGGAGCTTCAACTGCTTCTTTGATGTAAGCAATTTCGTTTTCAAGAAGGAATCCAGCAACAGCTTTATCAACGTTTGCAGAGATACCAACGTTAGATGCGTGTGCACGGTGAGCAGTACCAAATGCATCGTTTACGAAGATACCATCTCCAAGTGATGCCCAGTATTTACCAAGTTCAGGATCGTTTTTAGATTCTTTCTTGCCGTCAACATCTTCGAAACGAGTGTTTTCAACCAAGAGAACTTGTCCATCTTCAAGAGCGTTAACAGCTGCTTCCAATTCAGCACCACGTGTAACACCTGGGATAAATTGAACTTCTTGACCCAATTTAGCAGCCAAGTCAGCAGCTACAGGAGCAAGTGATTTACCTTCTTTATCTGCTTCTTCTTTTACACGTCCAAGGTGAGAGAAGAGGATTGCACGTCCACCTTGTTCAAGGATGTACTTGATAGTTGGAAGAGCTGCAGTGATACGGTTATCGTTAGTGATCACGCCATCTTTTACAGGTACGTTGAAGTCGACACGAACGAGAACTTTTTTCCCTTTCAAGTCAACGTCTTTAACAGTCAATTTTGCCATTAGATATGACTCCTTCTTTTTTTAATACATGATAATTATATCACAAAATCTGTAAAAGAGGTAGAAAAATCCAATGCTTTTCCCCTCTAATTCACAGGATCCGAACGACACTTCTAGATACAAGATCAAACCTCTCTGGTTTTCACCAGAGAGGTTTTTTTGAGAGTGACTTTTTAAAAGAACGAAAGAATCCTGTAAAAGGCTTACTCTTCTTTCTTCTTACCAGCCAAGAGGAATCCGCCTAAGGCTGATAGGAGAACAGCTTCAGCTGCAAAGGAAGCTTCTAGGCTTGCCGTATTTGGTAAGTGTTCCGATTGACTTTCTTTGCTGGCATCTTTTGTTTCTTGCTGAACTGTTGGCTGTGAGTTCGCTCCTTGGTGGGCACTTAACAACTGATGGATCTCTTGATCAACCATATCCTTGTGTTCTTCCTCTTGATGACCCGCTTGAGTAGAAGTCGTTGGGGCCAACTGATCCACTTGAGAAGACTCTGTAGGCTTCAATGGATTAGCTGGATCCGGAGTCACTGGGGCAGCTGGTTGGACTGGTTGATTTGGTTGAGCTGGTTGAACAGGCTGATCAGGTTTAGCCGGTTCCTCTGGTTGGATCGGTTGATCTGGTCCTTCCGTTTGTGCTGGCTTATAGACAATCGCATAGTGAGTAAAGTGAGGAGCTGTAAAGATGACTACATCTCCAACTCTCTCAAAGGCCAAGGATTGAGGAGCTTGACCTTCTGGGAAGAAGAGAACTTGCTCCACTTCTTTATCCTTATCCACAGGGATTTTCACAAGGGATGGATGGTGGGTATCGATATCTTGACCGCTTGCATCCACGCCTTCAATATCAAATACGATTCCTTCTCGGCCCTTCAGCTCTTCTTTTTCTACCTGATTGGCTTCAACTTTTGCGACTTTTAGTCCTTTGACAACGGTTGGCTCTAAGTTGGAGAATTGAACTTCGACTCCAGTCGCAGGGTCTACAAAGACCGCTGGCTTATCTTCTTTCAGGAGCGCAATCAAGGTCTCTAGACCTGTCTTAGCTGTTTCAAGCGCTTCAGGAGTGAGCTCTGAAGAAGCTAGGAGCTCTTTATTTTTCTCAACCAGTGCCTGCAAAGCCTCTCCAGAAGGGTGATTTGGCTTGCTTGTTAATAGAGCAGTCGCTTCTGTTGTCAGAGCAGAGAGAGCTTCTTTTTCTTTTGTTAGATTGGCTTGACCATCCAAGGCTTTCAAGAGAGCGGTCAATTGGTTCAACTGCTCATTGACTTGATCTTGTGTGCTGGTATCATGCTCTTTCAAGACTTTTTCAGAAGCAGCCATTCCAGCCAGCAAAGCTTCTTTGACTTCAGGAGTCGCAAAAGTAAAGTCTACTTTGGCTTTTGCAGCTTCAGCTTCAGCCAATTTTTGCTTAAGGTATTCATCGTTGAGAGCTGGTTTTGGATTCACGAGGACATCAAAGCTTGTACTAGCTCCTTTGTAATGGACAGTTATGGTTTGACGACCTTCCTTGGTCGTATCAAAGCCAGTCACTTCAACCCCTTCATCTGTCAAGGCATGCGTTTCGGTCGTTTCATCTTCAAAGACGACTGTAAAGCGTCCACCCTCCTTCTCCAATGCTTCTCCGACAATATATTCCACTTTTGGTTTGTCGGTCAATTCTAGACCAGCAACTGCTTTTTCACCTGCTTCCTCTGCACTGACCACAAAAACAGTGAGGGTCTTATCCAATTTCTGACCAAGGTAAGAGACTTCTAGGTGTTGTTCTCCAAGCTTGCTACTGTCAAATCCATGAATCTCTACACCTGAGTTGGTGAGATTGACCAGTTGATCTGCTTGGCCATCTTTATAATGAACGCGGAGAGTCGCCCCTTTCAAGGAAAGGGCATCGCCTTCCCGGTAGACCTTCTTAGTCAATCCATCTTCAAATTGAAGTCCCGCAATTTCTTTATCATTCTTTGGAACTTCGATCGCCAAAACATTACTGATATCTTTACCAGGAACTTGTGCACGATAGTAAAGAAGAGACGGGGTTGATTCAAAAGCGAGCGGTTTAAAGATGAGATTTCCAGCTTGATCGGCTGTCATGGTCGCAATTGGACTAGTGGCTTCTTTATCGGCATAAAGAGTCAGAGTAGTATTAGCTGGGACATCTTTGAAACCGACTTGGACAAAATGATTACCTAGGTTTTGCGCTGCGGCATTTTTCATCGGAATGTTGACCGTTTCAGTATCCAGACTTTCATACATCTTCCAGTTGTAAATCCTGATGGCTTGCCATGGGGTGCCGTTATCTGCCGTAATGACATGGAGACGCCAGTCTTGAGCCTTGATTGGATGGTCGAGTGTAATGTCGGACACATGGGCTTTATTGCCACGAACTTCCTTAGCAAGCTTCCATTCACCCGCTTCATCCTTGTAGTAAAGGTCGAAGTCACGGGTATTCATCTTGCCATCGTCGACAGATTCTCCACCCGCACCGGCATGGTCCATGACCCAACGAACAATGGTCCGTGGTTGTGTCAAGCGAATATCGACGGTTCCACTCAATTGAGCAGAAGACCATTTATCTGAAAGACTGGTAATGGTACCATTTAACATACCTTCGATGCCTTCACTACCATCCGCATCTGGGAAGCTCGAACCGATCACTTTGGCTCCGATGACCACGTTTGGTGCTAGGGCTTTTGGAAGACTGGTATCTGACACGGTCATCCCCCAATCAAAGGCTACAGTTCCCGCATCCGAACGTTGACCGTTCTTCCCAACTGCCACAACCTTTAGTTCCTGAGTGGTTCCTTCAGCACTTGCTGAACGACTAACTTTTGGTAGATAGACGGTTGTCGCAGAAGACCCTGTTAAGAGACGCCAGTTGTCGCCATTTTTTTCATAGACTTCATAATAATCCGCATCTGCTACCCCTTTAAAATTGAGAACTGCTTCTGCTTCTTGCGCATTTTGTAGACGTTTTGCTCGAACGGTTACTTCTGCTGGAGTCGCTGGTTTCTCTTGGTTTGACGTAATCGACAATTGGCCGAGATTAAATTTGTAATCTTTAACATCCGTATCATGGTCAAAGAACATCTTTACAGCATAGATGGTCTTGCCAGCCAAACTTCCTAAATCAAAGGTTTGAGTAGACCAATCTGCACTCGGTGTCAATTCCTTCCATTCGTATTCAGAGTAGTCTTCTTTGGTGGCAACAGCTACCCAAGCAGCTGCACCGACTCCACCCTTGTGAGAGACGCTCAATTTGGTCTTTTCTGTCACTGGAATCTTGGTCGAATAGAGCATGACATTTTGACTGCTATTGGCTTTTAGATCTCCTTCAAAGGCCAGAGAATTTCCTCCATTGTAGGCTTGATCAAAATCATAACGACCTTTCAATGGCGCACTATCCTCACTATGCTCTACCCACCAACGCCATGTTGGAAGGTAGCCAGAAACAGAACGGTAGTTCCACTCCCCTTCTTTAGAAATCTTGCCATCCACAAACCAGTGTTTTCCGTGTCCAGTATTAAAGGAAGTATTGAAATCTTCACTAGTGATTGGGGTTTTGTCCACTACTAGATTAGACATACCGTACCAAGATTGGTCTGCTGGTTTTCCTTTAGTCGGATCCCCTTGGAAACCTGTCCAGAATAGATCTTCATGGGTATGGTATCCTTCTCCAGTCTTTCCTAGCCCTGTAATCGTATCTGGCGCATAAAGACCAAGGGATAGACGCAACTTGCCATGTTCATCTAAAATGGCATTCCAGTCTACATTAGTCTTATAAGAGCCTCCTTTTTGGAGCTCGAGTCCAGCTAGAACATCATAAGGATTCCGATGAATCCATTTAGCTGTGCTGATGGAATAATCAACTTCTGATTTGCCCCAGTTAAAGTTAGCAAAGAAGGTATCAACAGGATTTTCCCCATTTTCTGGCTGCATGAAATTGTAGTTGTATTCTCCCAGCGCATTCTCATGGTAACGGCCATATTCATAGGTCATAGCATCATACCAGGAATACTTAATCGGATAGTTGAGACTCTTCGCATATTCCTTGGTATAAAGAAGAAAATCTCTCAATTTTGGACCCAATGGTTCTACAAGATTTCCGGTTGTTTCTTGGTTGATAAAGTAACCATCAAAGCCATAGTACTTGGCAAGTTCGACTAATTTACGGGCGATCGGGAAGGTTTTAGAGCCTTCACTATCTTCTTTCAAGGTTTCTGCAAAATGTTCTTGATCCTTGATACTGCTAGACCAGTTATAAAAGAGTGTTCCATAAATAGGAACCCCATTTCGGTGGGCAGCATCGATCACATCTGCTGATGGAACCAGCCCTTCCCAAAAGACCATGGAATCCAAATATTGCCAGTAATCAAAAGCATAGGCCTTAAACTCTTCCCCGCCGACAGACGCATGATCCTTGGCTTTGGAGTTCATGTTTGACAGCGCTTGGATCTTCGCTTCAGGGTTGGCTTGTTCATTAATTTGTTTTCCTTGGAAACGACTCGCAAGTGGAACGCTTGCTCTGTTCATATCGTCATCCACTCGTTTTCCTGGTTCCCACTTCAAGAGATCGTCCCAGGTATCGAACTTAACTTCTTTGGGTCTTAATTGTTTTTCTTCATTGGTTGGTAAATCAGCCACTTTCTCAGCAGTAGCTTTCGGTTTTTCAGTCTCTGAAACAGCTGGAGTATCTGTAGTTGTCGAGCTAGCTTCTGTACTTGTAGGCCTAGCCTCTGGAGTGACCGCTTCTGCGGCTGGTTTTGCAGGATCAGCTGTAGGAAGTGCCGCATCTGCAGTATAGACACCAGCTTCTCTCACTAAATGATTGACGTCTTCGGTCGCTACTGAAGAGGTTTCTAAGGGTTGTTCACTAGTAGAAACCGCCTCATCTGCAGAGACAGCGCCTGTCCCTAAAAATGCTAACCCAATCAATGTGGAACAAACTCCCACACTGAATTTTCGTATACTAAATCGTTCTTTCTTTTCAAATAGATGACCTTTCATCTTGACCTCCTTGTATGGTTTTTTTCTTTTTCTTGAGCGATTTCCATTGGCTCCTTTCTCTACGACCTGTAATCGCTTTCATTTTCTTGTATTAGAAATCTCCAATCAAGAATAGGATACCCTAATCTATTTAGCACTGTCAATCTATTTTAGCAATTCCTATAATATGATGAGAAAGCCCTAAAAAAAGTACAAAAAAAGAGGAGGTTTCCCTCCTCTCATCATACGCATGAATTATTTAGCAATTTTTGCGAAGTATTCAAGAGTACGAACAAGTTGTGCAGTGTAAGACATTTCGTTGTCATACCATGAAACAACTTTAACCAATTGTTTACCGTCAACGTCAATAACTTTAGTTTGAGTTGCGTCAAACAATGATCCGTAAGACATACCTACAACGTCTGAAGAAACGATTGGATCTTCAGTGTAACCGTATGATTCGTTTGAAGCTGCTTTCATAGCTGCGTTCACTTCATCAACAGTAACGTTCTTGTCAAGAACAACTACCAATTCAGTAACTGATCCAGTTGGAACAGGAACACGTTGTGCAGCTCCGTCCAATTTACCGTTCAATTCAGGGATAACCAAACCGATTGCTTTAGCAGCACCAGTTGAGTTAGGAACGATGTTAGCAGCACCAGCGCGTGCACGACGAAGGTCACCTTTACGGTGTGGACCATCAAGGATCATTTGGTCACCAGTGTAAGCGTGGATAGTAGTCATCAATCCTTCAACAACACCGAAGTTATCTTGAAGAGCTTTAGCCATTGGAGCCAAGCAGTTTGTAGTACATGAAGCACCTGAGATAACTGTTTCAGTACCATCAAGAATATCGTGGTTAGTGTTAAATACGACTGTTTTAACATCTGATCCACCAGGAGCAGTGATAACAACTTTCTTAGCACCACCAGCATGCAAGTGTTTTTCAGCAGCTGCTTTAGTAGCAAAGAAACCAGTTGCTTCAAGAACGATTTCTACACCGTCGTTAGCCCAGTCGATTTGTTCTGGATCGCGTTCAGCAGAAACTTTAACGAATTTACCGTTAACTTCGAATCCACCTTCTTTAACTTCCACAGTACCGTCGAAACGACCTTGAGTTGTATCGTATTTCAACAAGTGTGCAAGCATAACTGGATCTGTAAGGTCGTTGATGCGTGTAACTTCAACACCTTCTACGTTTTGGATACGACGGAAAGCAAGACGTCCGATACGACCGAAACCGTTAATACCAACTTTAACTACCATTCGTGATTTCCTCCTTATGAAAATCAAAAAAATTTTTTGTGAAAAGAGTAACTTGACACAGCGCCAAACATCTTTTAACAGTCTCTATTATATACTTTATTGCATTAAAAAGCAACTATTTCCCAACGAAAAGCAAGATTTATCATAGATCACCACCTCTTTTATTAAAGTTTTTCACAAAGTCTTGATCGATAGGAAAAGCGCTATTTTACTTGTACTCACTTTTGGAACAAAGAAAAACTCTTCCCAAAGTGGGAAGAGTTTTTAAGCATTGGTAAATTAAGCTTCACCTTTAGCTTTTTTAATGATTTCTTCTTGTACTGATTTTGGTACATCTTCGTAGTGGTCAAATACCATCATGAAGGTACCACGTCCTTGAGTTGCAGAACGAAGGACAGTAGCGTAACCGAACATTTCAGCAAGTGGCACATAAGCACGAACGATTTGGCTTGCACCGTGTGCTTCCATACCATCTACACGTCCACGACGAGCAGTTACGTGACCCATAACATCCCCAAGGTTTTCTTCAGGAACTGTGATGGTTACAAGCATCATTGGTTCAAGGATAGCTGGTTGTGCAGTCTTAGCAGCTTCTTTAAGCGCAAGAGATGCAGCGATCTTGAAGGCAGTTTCAGATGAGTCGACATCGTGGTATGAACCATCGTAAAGCTTAGCTTTCACGTCAACCATTGGGTAACCAGCAAGGACACCGTTCGCCATAGATTCTTGAAGTCCTTTTTCTACTGCAGGGATGAATTCACGTGGAACCACACCACCGACGATCGCATTTTCGAACTCGAATCCTTTACCTTCTTCGTTTGGAGTAAATTCGATCCAAACATCACCAAACTGACCTTTACCACCAGATTGACGTTTGAAGAATCCACGTGCTTGTGTAGAAGCGCGGAATGTTTCACGGTAAGATACTTGAGGGGCACCAACGTTAGCTTCAACCTTGAATTCACGTTTCATACGGTCAACAAGGACATCCAAGTGCAACTCACCCATACCAGAGATAACTGTTTCACCAGTTTCAGGGTTTGTTTCAACGCGGAATGTTGGATCTTCTTCAGCCAATTTTTGAAGGGCGATACCCATCTTGTCTTGGTCTGCTTTAGATTTAGGCTCAACCATCAATTGGATAACTGGTTCTGGAACTTCGATTGATTCAAGGATGATTTTTGCTTTTTCATCTGTCAATGAGTCACCAGTTGTAGTATCTTTCAAACCAACGGCAGCAGCGATATCTCCAGAGTAAACTGTTTCGATTTCTTTACGAGTGTTGGCGTGCATTTGAAGGATACGTCCGATACGTTCACGTTTACCTTTAGAAGTGTTCAAGACGTATGAACCTGAGTTCAAGACACCTGAGTAAACACGGAAGAATGTCAAACGACCTACAAATGGGTCAGTCATGATCTTGAAGGCAAGAGCTGCAAATGGCTCTTCATCAGATGCTGGACGTTCTTCTTCTTCGTCTGTATCTGGGTTTACACCCTTGATTGCAGGGATATCAAGTGGGCTTGGAAGGTAGTCAAGGACTGCATCCAACATCAATTGAACCCCTTTGTTCTTGAAGGCAGAACCACAAAGTACTGGGTAGAATTCAACGTTGATTGTAGCTTTACGGATACCAGCTTTCAATTCTTCGTTAGTGATTTCTTCCCCTTCAAGGTATTTCATCATCAAGTCTTCATCAGTTTCAGCAACTGCTTCAACCAATTTTTCACGGTATTCTTGAGCTTGTTCAAGGTATTCAGCTGGAATATCTTCTTCAAGGATATCTGTACCAAGGTCGTTCGTATAGATTTCAGCTTTCATCTTGATCAAGTCAATGATTCCGCGGAAGTCATCTTCAGCACCGATTGGCAATTGAATTGGGTGAGCGTTTGCTTGAAGACGGTCATGAAGTGTGCTTACTGAGTAAAGGAAGTCAGCACCGATTTTATCCATCTTGTTTGCGAATACGATACGAGGAACTCCGTATTCAGTTGCTTGACGCCAAACTGTTTCAGTTTGAGGTTCAACACCTGATTGTGAGTCAAGAACGGTTACAGCACCGTCCAAAACGCGGAGTGAACGTTGAACTTCGATAGTGAAGTCCACGTGTCCTGGTGTGTCGATGATGTTTACACGAGTGTCTTTCCATTGAGCTGTTGTAGCGGCAGATGTGATGGTGATACCACGTTCTTGCTCTTGCTCCATCCAGTCCATTTGTGACGCACCTTCGTGAGTTTCACCGATTTTGTGAATCTTACCAGTGTAGTAAAGGATACGCTCAGTTGTAGTTGTTTTACCAGCATCGACGTGAGCCATGATACCGATATTACGAGTTTTTTCAAGTGAAAATTCGCGTGCCATGAGGTTTGTTTCTCCTATATTTTTTATTTCTATATTCTATTATAACATGATTTAATAAAAACGGATAGGCAGGACCTACCCGTTTTCAGTGTTTTCATGCTAAGTTTTGGTTCCAACTTGTAAGAAGAGTTGAATTGGGTTCAAGAGCTGACGAAGCTTAATTGAACTCGGGCTAAAAGCTCAAGTTAACTGATTTGAACCCGAGCGAGGCCCGGTGCAAAAAAGATAAACTGCTTTGTGTTCATCGAACACTGCATCAGTTTCCTATTTTTGCCTTGGGCCTTTGCCGCTCTTAGTATCATTTTCTTACCAGCGGAAGTGTGCGAATGCACGGTTAGCTTCAGCCATACGGTGAGTATCTTCACGTTTCTTAACAGCTGCACCAGTGTTGTTCGCTGCATCCAAGATTTCTTTTGCAAGACGATCAACCATTGTGTGTTCACCACGTTGACGAGCGATTGTTACCAACCAACGAAGTCCAAGTGTTGTACGACGTTCTGGACGAACTTCAACTGGGACTTGGTAGTTAGAACCACCGACACGGCGAGCACGTACTTCAAGTACAGGCATGATGTTTTCCATAGCTGTTTCGAATACTTCAAGAGCATCGTTTCCAGTAGCTTCTTTAATTTGTTCGAAAGCTCCGTAAACGATTGAAGCAGCTGTACCACGTTTACCATCAAGCATAACGCGGTTGATAAGACGAGTAACTAATTGTGAATTGTAAAGCGGATCTGGCAATACATCGCGTTTAGGCGCACGGTTTTTACGACTCATTTTTCTTTATCCCCTTTCCTTATGCTTTTGGTTTTTTAGTACCGTATTTAGAACGGCCTTGTTTACGATCGTTTACACCTGCAGTATCAAGTGCTCCACGGACGATATGGTAACGTACCCCTGGAAGGTCTTTTACACGTCCACCACGAAGAAGAACCACGCTGTGTTCTTGCAAGTTGTGTCCGATACCTGGGATATAAGCAGTTACTTCGATCAAGTTGCTCAAACGTACACGGGCAAATTTACGAAGGGCAGAGTTAGGTTTTTTAGGTGTCATTGTTCCAACACGAGTTGCAACACCACGTTTTTGTGGTGAAGAAACGTTTGTTTGAACTTTTTTATGACTGTTGTAACCAACGTTCAAAGCTGGTGATTTAGATTTTTCTACTTTTGATTTACGCGGTTTGCGAACCAATTGGTTAATTGTAGGCATCTACATTCTCCTGTGAAATTTTTTATTTTTGGTGATGGTACACTTGGTGACAGCTACCATCTGTGTGTACTTTTGCAACATTTGTCAGCACGTCCCTGTACACTCTTGAGAGACCAAAAGTAAAAAGTACCGTCTATTATTATAACATGACGGCACTTTGATTGCAAGATGTTTTTTTATTTTTTAAAGAAGTCGAAAAAGTTCATTATTGACCAGCTTCAGCAGGTACTTCTGCCCCTGCATCTGCAGCCGGAGCATACTGTTGTTGCTGTTGTGGTTGAACTGTCGCATTGGCTCCAGCTACTCCAGCATTGGTATTAGCGTCTGTTTGAGTCTGCTGCGTTGCCGCTGTGTCACTCTCATAGGTCAGTCCATAATAGTTAGCGATGTATTGGATACGGGCATCAAGCGATTGCTTTTGAGTCGCATCTTTGACTTTCTTCACAGCAGCTTGGGCAGCGTTCACAGAATCTTGACTTGGCGTTGTTTCCATTTGAACGACTGCTTTTTCAGCAGCTTCTGTATTTTTCTTTTCTTCCTTCTTTTCTTTTTCTTCCTTTGTTTCCTTTTTCACTGGAAGGGATCCTGTTTTTTTAGCAGGTTGAATTTCTGTCGTTACCTGGGCAGCCGTATTCTTTTTAACGGTATACAAGCCAGCTACCAAAATAAAGGATAGAGACAGAACTGTCACCAAGCGAATCCACAAAGGACTATTATCAAATCGATCTAAAATTCTTTTCACTTTTTGATCCTCCTTTGTTGCTCTTAATCAAAGATATTCCCAACTTCGACACTCAATTTATTTTCTTTTACATCGATGTTGGTCACGCGCAATAAGGATTTGTGTTCAAAGAATTCACGGTCGGTTGCAGCATTATCCGCAAAGACAGCTACCCCGGCTAATTCAGAATCGAATTCAGCCAAGAGGCTGACCATCCCGTTAATCGTTCCGCCACCTTTAAGGAAGTCATCGACAATCAAGACCCGGCTTCCTGCTTTTAGGCTCCGTTTTGAAAGGAACATTTTCTCAATGCGATCCCCACTTGAGCCTGAAACATAGTTGACACTAACGGTTGACCCTTCTGTGATTTTCAAATCACGACGGACAATGACGAATGGAACATTCAAGACATTGGCCACTGCATTCGCTAAAGGAACTCCCTTGGTCGCTACGGTCATGACAGCATCAATCTTCTTATCCCGGAAGGCTTTGGCAATGATGCGGCCGATCCGATTCAAAATCTTTGGATTGCTCAAAAGATCAGACAGGTAAATGTAGCCACCAGGAAGGATACGATCACTTTCAGACAGTTGCTTGCAAAGATCTTCGACGATTTCTTTGGATTCTTGATCTGAGATAGACGGTGTAAAGATCACGCCTCCACCAGCTCCTGTGATGGTCTCAATATTTCCGATTTCCATCTCTTCAAACGCACGCTTAATGATCACGATATCTTCTGAGATGGAAGACTTGGCAGACTCATATTTTTCCGCAAACGTATTGAGGCTAGTCAATTCATAGGGATGGTTGATCAAGTAATTAGAAATCACGACCATCCGTTCACTTCTTCTTAATTTCATTTTCTCACCATGTAGTTTTTTCTATCATTATACCATAAGAACAGAAAAAAACGAACATTCTGATTTACAGAAGGCCGTTTTTTCCTGATTATTTCATTTTTGGCAGAATCATTCCCGTATTTCTCGCTGTTTTTACTAGTCGAGATTCGGTTTATAGAAGGAACGATTTTCCATAGCAAAGATTTTATTGGTCATTTCGCCAGGACCAATTAAGCCAAGTGCTGTTGTCATCATCATCATTTCCGCATCCAAATTATCGATCATATGAATAATCTCTGCTTCCATGATTTTTGGACGAACGGGACTACCGTATTCGAGCAAGCCATGGTGACTCAAGATCACATGGCGAAGGACGATGACTTCTTCTTTTTGATCATCAATCTTCAAGTCTTGCAAGACCTTGGTGATTTCTTCATCGATCAGTGCAATGTGGCCGATGAGGTTGCCCCGAACAGTGTATTCTGTATTCTCAGGGCCCGTCAACTCAATCACTTTGGCCAAATCGTGTAACATAATCCCTGCAAAGAGCAAGCTCTTATTCAACTGAGGATAGATATCTCCGATACTATCTGCCAAGCGGACCATGGTCGCTGTATGATAAGCAAGACCTGCTTCAAAGGCATGGTGGTTGGTCTTAGCAGCTGGATAACTATAAAACTCTTTCTCATATTTCCCATAGAGGGCACGGACAATCCGTTGCCAGACTGGATTTTCAATTTTGAAAATCATGTTTGACAGGTATTCATGCAATTCCTTGGGATCTACTGGTGGTTTTTCCTTAAAGTCAGCTGGATTGTTGGGCTCTCCTGCTTGGGGCAAGCGCATGTTTAATTGGTTGACTTGCGGAGTATTATTGTAAACTTCTCGACGTCCAGACATATGGACCACGCGCCCAGCCATAAAACTCTCTACATTGTGAGGTTGGGCATCCCATAGTTTACCTTCGATTGTACCGGTCTCATCCTGGAAGACAAAGGCGAGGTAGTTTTTCCCGGCCCGCGTTTGACGCACTTCTGCTGACTTGATTAAATAGAATCCTTCGAACAATTCATCTTTTTTCATTTGGCTAATTTTGACCATCATCTTCTCCATCTTCTATATATACATCTAGTCCCAGCAGGTCCTCATCGCTTTCGATTTGGCGGAGTGTCCGCTCGATGGCACTGGTCCGTCTGGTTAGCAAATCATCAATATTATTGGAAGCATTCTTTAAATGGCGCTGAGTCTTGGCCAGAATCCCTCCAAACTTATGGAATTCTGATTTGACCGATCCCAACACCTTGCTAATGTCATCTGCACTCTTTTGGATGTTGAGCGTTTTAAAGCCAACAGACAAGGAGTTCAAGAGGGCTGATAACGTACTTGGCCCAGCCACTAAAATTTGTTCGTCCCGACGCAAGCGATCGAAGAATTCTGGATTGCGAACCACTTCGGAATAGAGGCCTTCAGTTGGCAAAAAGAGAATTCCGAAATTAGTCGTCGCTGGTGGAAAGAGGTATTTTTGTTGGATATCCTTAGCAAAACGCTTGATACTAGCAAGAAGGGCCTTGCGGTAACGCTCGATCTCCTCTTTCTCTCCTGATTCATAAGCTTCTTCCAGACGATAGTAGTCTTCCAGTGGGAATTTAGAGTCAATTGGCAGATAGACTGGCTCCTCTCCTTGCCCTGGAAGCTTAATGGCATACTCCACGCGCTCACTGGATTGGGGAACGGTGACAAACTCCCGCTCATACTGGGCTGGGGTCAAGATATCTTCAATAATTTGGCCCAGTTGCAATTCGCCCATAATCCCACGCGTCTTGGTATTGGAGAGAACTTTATTGAGGGTTCCAACATCTCGCGCCACCGTCTGCATTTCTCCCAGCCCTTTGTTGACCGATTCCAATTGTTTTGAAACCGTCTCAAAGGAGGTCTGCAAACGGTGCTGCAAGGTTTTCTCCAATTTTTCTTCTACCGTTTGGCGCATCTGTTCTAGCCGCACTTCATTGGACTCTTGGATCTGGCGCATACGCTCATCTGTTTTGTCCCGATTTTTAGTAAAGTGCTCATTCATCTCAGCGCGCAGAGCCGTCGTCTGCTGGTGGATCTCCACTCGCATCTCGGTTAAGCGATCTGTCAGGGCGATCTCTAACTGCTGATTGGCAATCTGGTTTGCTTGTCTTTCTTTTTCAAAACGATAGTCCAACTGGTCTGTCAAATGATCCTCATGGTCTTCCAGCATCTCTCGTAAAGCCGGTCTTGTATCATCTGACCGTTGCAAGAAATAGATGAGGAGGCCCAGATTGAGCAGGCCAATCAGAAGCAGAATGATATTCATATTAACCTCTGTCTTTACTATAAACAATGACAAGATAGCCACGGTTAAGACTCACTTGAATCGGTTGATCCAAAAATTCGTTGGAGCCATACATGGCCTTCAAAAAATAATTCTCCTGATGGAGCGGATACTTGGCCCCTGTGATCTCTAAGTGGCCTTGTCCGACAGGCATAAAACCAACATAGGACATGGCAGGATCTGGCTGAATCTCATGGCAACCAGCTGGTCTGTAGATCAAGCGATTTTGACCGTCGACTAATTGGATCTGCTCCATGTAGGGAGCTAGGTCTGGATCGGTCGGCAAAAAGATATTGGACAAAAAGTGATCCAAGCGACCGCCAAAGGCACCATAAACGGTGACAGCAGCATCTGGATAGGCCTCAAAGGCTGCTTTCAAGGCCAATTCCAAATCCGTATCGTTCTTTTCCGGGACGGATTGAACAACTTGCTTGGCTTGGGTTCGGATCTTGCGCAAATCGGTCTCAGAGACGGAATCGAAATCTCCCACAGCTATATCTAAAGGCAGACCTTGTTCCAGTAACTTCAAACAGCCACCGTCGACACCTACGTAAAGCTCTTGATCTTTTGGCAAGAGCGTGCTGTCACCTCCTGCCAGTATTGCGATGTTACCCATTTACAGCATCTCGGAGCGTTTGAACGCGCTCATTGACCTCCCCATTAAAGACATAAGAGCCCGCTACAAAGACATTGGCCCCGGCTTCTTTTGCTTGGGAAATACTTTGAGCATCAATTCCACCATCCACTTCGATATCAAAGTCTAAACCTTTTTCTTCACGAAGAGCGACTAATTCGCGCACCTTGTCCATGGTTTCAGGCAAGAAGGCTTGGCCACCGAATCCTGGATTAACGGTCATAACCAAGACTTGATCCACCAAGTTCAAGACATGTTTGATACTGTCTACAGGAGTCCCTGGGTTGATCACGACACTAGCCTTCACACCCGCTTGACGAATTTTTTGAAGAGCTCCGTGGATATGAGGAGTAGCTTCCACATGGATGCTGATGATGTCAGCACCTGCACGGGCAAATTCTTCGATATGGTGTTCGGGATTGGTGACCATCAAGTGGCAATCAAAGACCAACTTGCTATGCGGACGCATGCTCTCTACGACACCAGCTCCAAAGCTGATATTGGGCACAAAATGGCCATCCATGACATCGATATGGGCATAGTCAGCTCCAGCTGCTTCTAAGCGTTTCAATTCACTTTCAAAATTGGCATAATCTGCACTCAAAATTGAGGGTGCAATTTTCATTGTTTTCATCGTTGTAGTGTCTCCTATTTTGGCATTTTTTTCGAAACTTTTTTATAGGTTTCGCGACGGTTTTCAATCTCACTTAGAAATTGCAAGTAATCCTCATAACGGAAAGGCGCAATTTCCTCTCTTTCAACGGCTGGTTTCACCGCACAAGCGGGCTCATGCGTGTGGGTACAGGTACGAAATTTACAAGAGTGGCTCACATCGGCGATCTCTGGGAAGGCTTGATTTAAGTCTTCGCTGGTCGTCACTTCATAATCGAGGGAGGAGAAGCCAGGCGTATCTGCGATCTTTCCTCCATTTAAATGGTAAAAGCTGACAGCTCGGGTCGTGTGTCGACCGCGCCCCAGACTATCTGAAATCTCACCCGTTTCAAGCTCCAGATCCGGAGCGATTTTATTGAGCAAGGTCGATTTTCCTACACCGGTCTGTCCCATAAAGACCGTGGTTTGATTGGTCAAAAGGGGCAAGAGTTCCTCAATCGACAAGACAAAGTCGTAGCCAATAGCCTGATAGATTCCTTGGTAGTAGTGGATGTCTTCCATATCTTCTAACAAGTCCAGTTTTGAAATATAGACAATGGGATGAATCCCCTTGTGCTCCAAAAGAACCAGAAAACGGTCTAAAAGATTGGCATTGAAATCCGGCTCCTTCGCTGACATGATCACTACTGCCTGATCAATATTGACAATAGGAGGACGCACGAGGCTATTTTTTCGAGGCGCAATGCTCAAAATGTAGCCTTCTGAATTCTCTTCAGCAGAGAACTCCACCTGATCCCCCACATAAGGAGTCTGTCCTTTTTTTCTAAAATTTCCACGAGCCCGTGTCTGGTAAATGTGACCGTCTGACTCCACGTAGTAGAAGCCAGCCAAGGCCTTGACGATTGTTCCTTGCAAATCGCACTCCTTTGAGATTAATACTATCTATTATACCAAAAAATGAGAAATAAGGCTGGATTGCTTGATAATAAAAAACGAAAAGTGAACCTCTCCGAACGCTTTTAGAAATGAATAGGTTCGTTTTTTAAACGGATAGAAACAGAAGACGGAGTATCCGTTATGACTTGTCTTTTAGCAGAATTCGGGAAAGGGCACCTTCCTTTTTTTCCTTGGCATTTTTCCTAAAAAGTGTATAATAGAACTATGCGGAGGTGGTGGAACGGCAGACACGCATGCTTCAGGCGCATGTGCCCCTTCGGGCGTGAGGGTTCAAATCCCTTTCTCCGCATCTTGGAAAGGTGGCCCAGCTCGGTACGGCACCGGACTCGAAATCCGGCAAGTGGATTTTATTCACGCGCGGGTTCAAATCCCGTCCTTTCCTTACGATACAAATAAGCCATAGGTTATAACCTATGGCTTTTCTGTTATTTTATTCCTGCTTCTAGAAGGCCATCTGCTAGGCGAGCGAAGTCTTCTAAGCTAAGAGCTTCTCCTCGTACAGAAGGTTGCAGGCCTGCAGCTTGGATTCCTGCTTCCAGCTTGGTTTTGATTTCTTCGGTCTTGCCAAAGCGACTGGTCAAGTTGTTCCAAAGTGTTTTGCGGCGGTGGACAAAGCTAGCCTTGCTGACAGAGAAGAAGAAATCTTCATCCTTGACGGCTACTGCTGGTTCTTCGCGACGGACCATCTTCAAAATGGCAGAGTCGACGTTTGGTGCTGGCACAAAGACGGTGCGAGGTACAATAAAGGCTACCTTAGCAGTCATATAGTATTGGACAGCAATGGATAACGAACCATAAGCTTTGGTGTTGGGCTCAGCTGAGATGCGGTCTGCCACCTCTTTTTGCATCATGACCACAAATTCTTGGAAAGGAATCTTGGATTCGATCAAGTGCATGAGGATGGGAGTCGTAATGTAGTAAGGAAGGTTAGCCACCACCTTGATCGGAAGGTCTGGATTTTTAAACTCTGCGATGTACTGGTTGAGATCTACCTTGAGGATGTCTTGGTTAACAACCGTGACATTGTCAAACTCCCGCAAGGTATCCGCTAAGATGGGAACCAAACGGTCGTCAATTTCAAAGGCCATCACTTCTGCGGCATTTTCTGCCAAAAACTCAGTCAGAGCCCCAATTCCAGGACCGATTTCGATGACATTGACTTGCCTATCAATCTCAGCCGTATCCACAATTTTTTGAAGGATGTTGGTATCGGTCAAGAAGTTTTGACCGAAGGATTTTTTAAAGGTAAATCCGTGACGCTCCAGCACTGCCTTGGTCACGCTATAATCTGCAATTCTCATTTTTTCTCTTTTCTAATCAGTTTAGGGGTAAAGGATCCCCTCTACTTCCGTCTTAATAACTGGCCATCGCCTCTTCGACTTGGGCCAAACAAATTCCAAACAACTCCAAGCGTTTGATCAATTGCTTGCCATTGCAGTAGCCGATGCGCAAGGCTTCTCCTAAGTATTCTCGTCGTTTGCGACTATCGCTTCCCATCAAAAGACCGAGACGCATCAAGTCGGTCTTTGTGATATCAAAGAAATTTTCATCTTCGTAAGACCCGACCAGTCCAGCTAGGGCTTTTTCTAAGTCTTCAAAACTGGCATGCTCCACTCCCAAGGAACGCCCCTTAGTCTTGGATTTAGGCACTGCTTCGCCACGATTTAAAAAGGCATGTTTGGCCTGGGGCACCTCTTGCATAATGATCTTGCGAATGCGCTCGCCATTGTAGTCTGGATCGGTAAAGACAATGACCCCACGCAACTCCTGCAAGGTAGCAATTCGTTCCAAGTCATCTTGATCGATCGCAGAACCTCGCGTTTCATAGGTATCCACCTCATAAAAACGACGGAGATTAGCTGTGTCGTCCTTGCCCTCCACGACAATCACTTCTGGTATTTTTCTTTTCTCAGTCAAGGCCAAATACCTTTCTTGCATTGTCATAGGTTGCCTGAGCCACTTCTTCTGTTGTTAAGCCACGTAGTTCTGCAATAAAATCTACCACATAACGAGTGTAGGCTGTTTTATTTTCCCGACCACGTTTGGGAACTGGTGCCAGGTAAGGGGCGTCTGTTTCAACCAAGATCTTCTCGAGCGGAAGGCCAGCTGCCGCTTCTTGGACATCTGTTGCCTTCTTAAAGGTCACCACTCCAGAAAAAGAAATCATCATTCCCAAATCCATGAAGCGTTTCGCTTCTTCTAAACTTCCTGAGAAAGAATGCATGATCCCACCGCAAGGACCGACTCCTTCACTCTTGATGATGGCATAAGTATCTTCTAAAGCATCACGTGTATGCACCACAAAAGGCAAGTCCAACTCTTTAGACAATTGAATCTGACGACGAAAAACCTTTTCTTGGACATCTTTTGGTGACGTCATCCAGTGGTAATCCAGACCGATTTCTCCGAGTGCGACAACTTTAGGATGTTTTAGCTGTTCAAGTAAATAGGCCTCCACTTCAGGAGTATAATCTCCCGCCTCAGTGGGGTGCCAACCAAGCGTGAGATAGAGTTCTGGATGCTGGTCTGCCAACTCCATGGCACGCTCAATCGTCGGTTTGTCAAAACCAACGATATTGTGGGCTACAACACCCATTTCCTTGGCCAAGTCGAGCTCTTCTTGTTCTTTTCCTGCGAATTCTTCCACATTGAGATGGGTGTGGGTATCAAAAATCTGCATGATCTTCCTTTTCTTCCGAGTTTTTCTTCTTTCTATTATAGCAGAAAGCGCCTCTAAATTCACTTTCGGACAAAACAAAAACCAGTAGTCTCGAGTTTCTACTGGTTTTTAGGTTTTTATCTGAATTAGGCAGCCAAAACTTTGCGTCCTTTACGACGACGAGCTGCCAATACGCGACGACCATTTTTAGTTGCCATACGGTGACGGAAACCATGTTTGCGCGCACGACGAAGTTTACTTGGTTGATAAGTACGTTTCACGATGAATACCTCCTCATAGATTTTGTATTCGTTTAGCCGGCTAGTTGTGATCAGTTACTAAACATACTTTACTATTCTATCTGATTCGACTCTATTTGTCAATAGCTATGGCAAAATTGTTGCAAATACAGGTTGGAGAAAACCTTTCTACACCTGACGGGTTGCCAAGTAATAGGGTTCCAGAGCCACCAGCGCCTCTTGCAACTGTTCCAGGATATCCTCAAGAGAACCTTCCTCGACTAGAGAAACATCGTATTTGACGAGGACCTTACGAACCGCTCCGTCTGCTACTGCTTGTAACAAATCATGGCGATTCTTTTCTGTTCCCTCTACCCTTTGACTCTCTCCATTTTTCTGGGCGAAATAATAAACTGGCTGAGTGATGGGAAGGGTGAGAACCATGTGTTGTTTTTGAAGGCTGTGCTCATCTTTTTTTCGCTCGATAAAACTCACCTCTAAGGAAACTCCAAAATTAACTGCATCTCCATAGAGCCTCAAGGCAAACATAGGCTCTGCCATCGTCCCTTCTCCTTTTAGATAGGCCCAAAAATGAGGCCGCAAGACCTGGGCCTGGTTCATCCATTGACTGGTCCGATCTTGCTCCAAGTAGGGGTGGCGCTTCTGAAAGGCTGAGACTAAATCGGTGAATTCCTTACGAGCCGCTTGAGCTAGGGCACGATACTGCTCCATCTCTGAGGCTAGCACCCCAGCCTTTGCTGGGGCCTGGTAGTGAATTCCTTGAAGCTTTAAAAACTCTCGAATCGCTGCAAATGCCATTTGCTTCCTTTCTAAACCTAAAAAAGGAGAGATCGGCTCAATCCCGTCTCTCCCTTATGGGAAATAATAGCTAGATTATCCTTCGATGTCTACCACCACGTAACGGTTTGGTTCTTCCCCTTCAGAGTAGCTAGTGACTCCTTCCATCTTAGAGACGATCCGGTGAATGATTTTGCGTTCACTGTTTGACATCGGATCTGTCTGTTGGGCTTGCCCATCTTCGAGGGCACGTGTTGCCAACTTCTGAGCATAGCTTTGAAGAACTTCTGCCCGGTGTTCTACATAGTCATTGACATTAATGGTAATGTAAAAATTCTTTGAGTAGCGGTTATAGAGGTAATTTTGCGCCAAAAGTTGAAGAGCCTTCAAGACTTTTCCGTGGTAACCAATGACACGTCCTGGCTCATTGGTATCAATTTGCATATTGACCGTACGGCGGTTGTGACTGCTTGAGATGGCCGCATCCACATCCATTTCATCGACCACGGTTTGAACATAGGCTGTCACATCATCTACGACTTCTTCGATGTTGTAGTTTTCCTCTACCTCGATACCAAGGTTTGAGAAATCAGATTCGCTTGATTCTTTTGTCGCTGGTTCTTTAACTTTTTCAAGGATATGTTCATGTCCTTTTTCTTCAAGAACGGTATCTGCTTCTTTGTCATGTTTCAGGATTTCTGTCTTGATTTCTTCAGAGACAACTTCTCCTTCTTCTTCGACCTTTTTGATCGCTGCAACGACGCGTCCGAGATCGACCGTTGCTTCGCTCACCGTCTTCACCGGTTCGTTTTGCGCATTGATCTCATCTGGGACACCTTTGACAGCTTTTTGATTGGCTTTCACAACAGTTGTTTCTGCAATCGGCTCAATCTCTACTTGGGCTGGTTTTTTCCCAAACAAGCCAAGAAAACCTTTCTTTTCACGCGCTACAACCGTAATATGTGCCTTCATACGAGGAATATCTAAATCGTTCAGACCTTTTTGAATCGCTTCTTCAACAGTTGCTCCAGTATATAGGACCATATGTCCACCTCTTTCTTATTTTTTCTTTTTCTGTGCTTTGTTTAGGGCACGGCGTTTTTGTTTTTCCATGTCGCGCGAAGCTTGTTCTTTTGCTTCACGCTCTGCAATAATCTTGAAGGGGTTGTTCAAGAGATAGGTTTGCCCGACTTGGTAAGCATTGGAAGTCACCCAGTACAGTGCGACCCCGCTGGCTGAGAACAAGGCAAAGAAGAAGATCATCACAGGCATCACATACATCATGGTTGTCGCACTACCATTGCGCTCTGGCATGGCTTTATTGGTCAACCAACTGCTGAAAAATGTGAAGAGTGCTGCAAGAACTGGCAAGATATAAGTCGGATCGATCGCGCCAAGGTCCAACCAGAGAAAGTGACCGACTTTAAGGAATTCGACACGGCTCAGCGCTTGGAACAAGGCCATCAAGACCGGCATCTGGATTAAGAGAGGAAGGAAGGCTGAAGACGTTTTGACACCTTTTTCCTTGTAAAGGGCCCGCATCTCTTCGGAAAGCTTGGTCCGACTATCAAGATCCTTCCCAGGATACTTAGCTTGCAATTCCTTGAGGAGGGGTTGAATTTCCTGCATTTTGCGGGTTGAATTCATTTGATATTGGAAGAGAGGCAAGAGGACCGTCCGTATGACAATGGTAAAGACGATAATCCCTACACCGATACTTCCGCCAAAGGACAAGAAGCGGATGGCTTCTGCAAAGAAGTAGACGAAGCGTTCCCAACCACCTGTCGACTGAGCTGTCACTTGAGAGGTTCCACAAGCTGTCAAGACCAATAAGGCTGCTCCTAATAATCCAGTTAACTTCAGTTTCTTTTTCACATTATTCCCTTTCTTGGTAGACATGCGCTAATTTTAAGACATGTACAAGATTTTTCTCTACTTGATGAAAGTCGAGCTCCTCCACTCCTTTACGAGCAATGACAACAAAATCATCGGTCGTAAGGAAGGCTTGGTGTTTGATCAAAACATGGCGAATCAAACGTTTGATGCGATTTCTGGTCACAGCATTTCCCAGTTTCTTACTAACAGACAGGCCGACTCGAAAATGCGGTTGGTCTTTGCGCAAGCGGTAAACAACGAATTTCCGATTGGCAACATTTTGACCACTTTTAAAAATAGCATTAAAATCTTTGTCACGTTTGACGCGGTAGCTTTTTTTCAAACCTCAACTCCCTCTTTTAAATTTATTCTATTATACCATATTTTCAAAAAAAACCAATCTCACTCAGGAAATCGGTTGCTACTTAAATACAGATAAAAGTAAAGGCAAGGTGTAGTAAAGATTGAGCAAGATATGAGCTAAAATAGGAGAAAGGAGCGTCTTGCTCCGATAATACAGGATCCCAAAAATCACACTCGGCAGGAGATAGATGATAGAAGCTCCCAGCGAAAAGGGATTGTGGAGAAAATGTAAGCCACTGTAGATGAGGGCTGGAAGCCAAATCTCAGCATAGAGTTTCCAGCCTTTGAAGTAGGCATTCACCAAGGCTCCACGAAAGATCAGCTCTTCTGTCACTGGCCGGATGATAACCATTGCGATCACTAAGATTAGCACTCCTGTGGGGCTAATTTCCCGTGGAAACAGACTCAAAACAGCTGCCCGTCCTTGAACAAAACCACTGATGAAGTAGTCCAACCAGTAAACCAAGCAGGCCGCAAAAACGGCTTCTATCAGAGCTTGAAGAGGATTCTTCCCCAGCTTAAACTGCGCTTTTTTAGAAAAACGATAGACCAAAAATCCTGTAAAGACTGCATAGAGGCCTTCTAGGCCAAATAAGGTCCAATAATAGCTATTGGCGCTTGCTACACTATTGGAGACATACTGGGCCAAGGGGCGAAATTGAGGCCGAACATAAAAATAAAACAAGAGCAGAAAGAGGGGATACAGCAGTGAGAGCTTTCCTTTGATGAATTTCATAGATACCTTTCCTATAAAGTCTGACAAATCGTATAGTGCATCTTACCATAATCGTGACAAGGTTTCAATGAAAAAGGATGCCTTCCTACTCTCTGAGATAGGCCACATAACCACCTAAGACAGCGACTAAAATCAAGAGACAAAGAAGAGTTTCCAGCCATACGAGAGCTGTCAAGAAAGGTAGTTGCAACAAGCCTTGGGCCATTTTCAAAGAGGTCGCTGTGATAACTGTTGGAAAGGTCAGAGCTGAAAAAGCAGGTTGAAAACCTTCTGTGATCATTCTCGGTAGGCGCGTCAAAACAAAGAAATAAAAACCTTGCGAGGCCAACACCATGATCAGTAAGAACCAGACAGGAAGGCTTGCTCCACCCACACGAACCAGGGCTGCTAAAAGAAGGGAAAAGGGAGCACAATAGATGCCTTCTTGGCCCAATAGATGACTGGGTAAAGGGGACTGCTTCAAATCATGATAGATAAGGGGATAAAGAAGAAAGGTCAAACCAAAACCAATCACTAAAGCGAGATAAGCAATCTCTCTGATTCCTACAACTGGATAAGTCAAGGCTGCTACTGCAATGCCCACATAGAGAACGGTCCAACTGGGAGTGGCATTGGCTCTTGGTCGCGCTAGGACATGTGTCTTGGTAAAATAGAGAATTAAGCCCAGATCCAAGAGAAAGGCAGACCACCAGACCAACTGTGATAGACCCCCAAAGGCTGGAAAGAGGCGCAAAAGATAGGTGGATAGAATCATCCCTGCCATGGGAAAAGTCGCCATCCCAGATAAAAGGGCTGGTTGTTGGAATTCTATCTTGGTTTCTTGCCAGCGAATCGCATGATAAACGACAAAGAAAAACCAGAAGAACAAACCTGTCAGACTAAAGGCGTGAGCAAGGAAGGGTAGCGAGTCTGCAAGAAGGTTTCCAGCGCCAACCAGTCCTAACAGACATCCTGAAAATACTAAGGGGATCTTTTTCATCGGAAGCTCCAATCATGTTGTCGCTTTCAGTATACCATAAAAGAGAAGGAAGCAGGATAAAAAAAGAGAGTGGGACAGAAATCGGTAATTCGTTAGAATTCGATTTCGTCGTCCCACCTCCGCACAGTTGAGTAGGGGTGTAAAAGCTGATGAAATCAGCGTAGTAGAGCCCACTCAACCACTGCGTCTTGCTCGACAATCCAAAAATAATTGAGAGGCTAGGACTTTTGTCCTAGCCTCTTCAAATTGTAGATAGAGTCATCTTAGAAACTTTCCGCCGTGAGATAAGTGCTAGAAACATTCTTGTTTCTAGCACTCGGGAGTTTTGGAACCTTAGGTCCAAAACTAAGTCATGGAACTTCCTCGAAGTTCGCTGACGTCCGTACTCACCTAAGGAAAGTTTCAATAGATGTCTAAGTAAGCCTAATAGTTGATATCTCTTTAATTTTTTAAGTATCATTTAGGTTGCATTAGGTAAGAAACAGATAGATTACATTCTAAAAGAAGTTGGAGAATACCAACTTCTTTTTATCCATTCTATTAGAAATTAGGCCTGTACGACCATCATATAAAGAAATAAGGATACGAGAAAGACAATACTAACAACAAGGGTCGCTAGCTTGAGTCCACGGTGGGACCGCCAGTAACTTGGTTTTCCTAGGTTACTGGTCGCATCTGTTGAAAGCGATTGTTGTTGGCGAGGCTGCAGGGTGATCAGAACCACAAGAGCGAGGGATAAGATCGAGATCCCGATTGCAAATACCATTTCCATCTTAGGATCCTCCTAACACTCTGAAGAGGGTAAAAATAACTCCCAGCAGAATCACCAAACCAATGATCACATTAAAAGTGACATTGATCTTTTCAGAACGTGTCGTCTTTTCTTTTTCGGCAGGACGGCGTTTGAGAGACTCCATCCGTCCTTCTACTTCTTTGTAAAATAAATCTTTCTTACGATCACTCACTGTATCCACCTATCCCTTCTTGCAAGCGAGCTTTGAAAACAGCTGGCTCAACGCTACTTGATTGGGCAATTTGTTGCGCGACGGCTTCTCTGTAGTTATCCACAGATTGGTAGATTTCCTGGATACGGGCCACCATATCTGCTTCTTTTCCTTGATCAAAGATATTGGCTTGTGCGAGGAAGTGGCGGTCATGCAAAGTATGGCTAAAGGCAAGGATGACTTGCTGGTGTTCGAAGGCCTTGCGAACAATGCCTTGCACCTCTGCATAGTGGTTGATATCCAGATAAATACTAGAGACCTTAAGCAACTCTTTGATCCGCCCTTGACTGATATTTTGGTACAAGACCACATTTCGATAGCGAACCATAGATAGAAGACTAGCAGACATCTCCGTCAAAGCTGCCACACGGAAGGTCACATTCGGCAAGTTCTCTACTAGGTAGGTCAAGGCTTCGATCTGATCCGAATTAGTCAAAACAAAGGCGTCTTTACGGATATCGTCTTTCACCTTGAAATCATACAGGTAGCCAAGAGGTCCAAAATAGCTATGCTGATCTTGCGAGGTCAACTGCAAAGCGCGATGATAGGTCGCGTTTTGCGGAATCAAGATCTTCTTGGTCCGGATTTCTGGGCTCTTTAGAATCAACTGCATATTGCCTGGAAGGCTATCGTGAAGCGGCTCCTGCCACACCAAGACGTCGCGTCCTTTGATGCCTTTATTGCCGAGCTGGAGACTAATGCTAAAGGAGGTAGCCAGCGTATTGTAGACCAAACCATCTAGATCAAAACCACGATACTCTAGATAAAAGACAAAGTAATCTAAGCGATTCTTGAAAATCCGCATGGGTTGATGGTCCAAGGTCAAGATCAAATCCCCTGTTTGGTGATTTTCTGTCAAGCGCTCGGTATCCCCTTCAAAATAAGTAGTCACCAAATACTGTCCCTGATCGCCACAAGTCGTTACGGCAATCTTACGACCGTATTGGTCGTAGTGCTCAATCATGACCACTTGTCCCTTGTCATCTAACCACTCTAAGCGCTCGACGATGCGTTTGTAGGAAGCAGCGTGGTACACAATTCGAGCCTTTTCTTGACCATAGTAGGTCACTTTTCCCGAACTATTATCCCCAGAAACTTCCCAGAAATCAGGAACTGGAACTTCATTAAAGTAGCGTCCCCGCTTCTCTCCTTTTGCTTGTCCTAAGAAATAAATAAAGGGAGACTCGACACCGTCTGGTAAGAAACCATTTGGCTCCAAAACAACGGTCGGATGGTCAAAACCAGACTCTTTCATGGAGTGGAGCAGGTCTTGGCTTTCACGAGAATAACTATCAAATACGTTCAGCATGTGTCACCTCTTCTATCAATTGTGCCCAAGCTTCTTCTACTCGGCTGGTCAAAAAGTCTTCTGCACGCGCATAAGATGCTTGACGCATGCTGGCTAGATCATCTTTTTTGTATAGCTGGATCATTTTTTCCGCAAAGGCAGAAGCAATCTGGTCGACCACTTGATCTGCTGAAGGCGGAATGAGATAGCCATTTTTACCTTCTGTGACAAAGGTCTGATTGCCATAAGGAACGTCAAAACCGATAATCGGTAGACCCGAACCAATCGCCTCCATCAAGGTCAACCCAAAGCCTTCACTGGTCGATGCTGACAGGTAAACCTCATAATTCTTATAAATTTCCTCTAGATTGGCATGCCCTTTGAGATGGATATAGTCTGCCGCCCCCAATTCATCAATTAGAGAACGCAACTTGCCTTCTTCTCCACCTTTTCCATAGATGTCAAAAGACAGTTCTGGCAATTCTTTTTTGGCGCGAACCACTGCTCGCACCAACCAATCAATATGCTTTTCTGTCGCCAAACGAGAGGCAGTAATCATAGAAAACGGGGTACGATTTTCGTTTTGTGGCAAGCTTGCAAGGCTTCCAACTGGAATGGTATAGATAGCCGGCTGATGGTTGGTGTATTTAGCAAACTGCTCAGCCAAGATTTCTTTTTGGCGATCCGTCGCAACAATAAAGAAGTCCACCTTGTCTGCATTGGTAAATTGGTACTCGTAGTAGTTGTTCCACAGGATATACTGATCATCAACATTATTGGCACTGAAGTGCTCGGCGTGAACGACCACACCCAGACGGGCTTTTTGCGCTTCTTCAAAGATAGGCTGACCGATATTAGTTTCCCGATCCAAAATCACCAGATCTTGTTTGGTCAATTGAAGAGTTTGCATGAAGTAGCGGATCAATTCTTGGCGACCAACTAGGTAGCGATCTGGGAAACGATAAATTTCGCGGCCATCTGCCATCTGCATGCTGTAGGCAACCGTCCCGTCTTCATTGTAAAAGCGGCGCTCAATCAAGTTGGCTTGGTTGTTCTTAGGAATGAAATACTCGGTACAATAGCGGGTATAGGAGAAATAATCCTTTCTCACCAAAATCCCTCTAGACACGTACTCGCAACGTTCAACATAGGGACTGTTTTCTGCGCGCAGGTAGCAGGTCAAAAAGTTGTCCTGGTCCTCATAAAAGAAGCGTTTGATCTTACCATCGACTTCTTCCCGAGTCGGTTTTCCGGCAAATCCTGCTAAGACCTGATCAATGGTATAGGTCGTTGGCGCAATTTTTATATCTGTAAAATGGCTATAGAGCCAGATGATTTCATCATTTTTAAAACCGATATTTTCTGTTAAATGCTGGATATTATCGGCTAGGATCATATCCATAAAGACAAACTTGGCTGGTTGATGGATATTGCGTAACAGCTGGGCACGATAGGCCTGGGCATACTCAACACCACTGCTGGCCCAACCGATTCCAAGGTTGATATTGTATACTGTCATAATGTCCTCTTTTATGGGAAATGCAAGACAATTTCCCCTTTTTTATTGATTTCTACTCGACTTAGTAAGAGATTGCGGACCATTTGTTCTTTGGCCGCCTCTTTCATTCGTTCAAAGGATTGGTAGGCTTCTTGGAAAAATTCTACCAAAGGGTTTTTCTGACTGGTGTACTGACCAGAGAGCGCCATGCGCAATTGTTGCAGATAGTCTACCTGCTCGACCCAGTTTTCATCGATAGCTTTTAGGATGGCCATGCGCTGGAATTGGGCGATCACCTCATCGGTGCCTAAGATCTCATACTTAGCTTCCAACTCGCTTTTAGCAATCTCCCATAAGAAATTCTCTTTGGTTTTCTTGCTACGGAAGGTTTGGTGGGCCTTTTCCGGATCTACTTGGTAGCTCACATTGTCTAACATATAGCGATAAAAAGCTACCGGTTCCTTGTATTCTTTTTTATGGGCTACGCTTGAAAAGACGGAACGAAGAACTTTTTCAACGATGTCGTCCAAGCGACCTTCTTGTTTGATCAAGCGGTCGCGCTCTTCGTAGACGATGGCACGCTGAATGTTCATGCTTTCCGCAAATTCTAGCGTCATCCGACGACTGGCCTGACCAGAACTTTCACTAGCATTTTGAGCCCGTTCCACCAAGTTTCTATACTTGCGCTTGGTCAGAGCTTTAGCTGAACCAATCCGCTCATCCACATCATAGTCTTGATAGGTATCCTGGATCCAGTCTGGCCCCCAGTTTTTCATCAAATCGTCTTCTAAAGAGACGAAGAACTTGGTCAAACCAGGATCTCCTTGGCGACCTGAACGTCCACGAATTTGAAGGTCAATCCGCTGGTTCATCATCCGCTCAGTCCCAACAACCACCAAGCCACCTAACTCAGCGACTCCTGGTCCCAACTTGATATCGGTTCCCCGACCGGCCATTGAGGTCGCAACCGTCACAGCTCCTTTTCGACCTGATTCCTTAATGATCTGGGCCTCTCGAGGAGCATTGTTGGCATTGAGAAGATTGTGTGGAATTCCTTCCCGCAAAAGAAGGTTCGAATAAAGAATCGACATTTCAACCGATCCGGCAAAGACCAGAATCGGATTGCCCTTTTCGTGGACCTTCTTCACATAATCCAAGGAAGCCACGATTTTTTCCGGCAAGGTCTGATAGATTTCATCCGGCAAATCCTTGCGGATCTTCTTGCGATTGGTTGGGATCTTGATCACTGACATGGCATAGGTATCAAGAAACTCTGCCTCAGCGACCTTCCCAGTCCCGGTCATGCCACCCAACTTCCGAAACATCTTAAAGAGGTTTTGGTAAGTAATAGAAGCCATGGCCCGTGTTTCTTGGGTGAGCTTGAGGCCCTCTTTGGCTTCAATCGCCTGGTGGAGTCCTCCTTGCAAGCGCGTCATTTCCATCAAGCGACCCGTCGCCTGGTCTAGTAAGACAATCTCCGGTTGCCCTTCGACATTGGGGTGGATGACATAGTCCTTATCCTTAATAAAGTTTTTATTGGCCTGCAGGGCTAGGCTGATATGGCGGACCAAGTCACGGTATTGGGGATCATAGAGGTTGGGAATAGCAAGAAAAGCTTCTGCTGCATGAGCTCCTTTCCGAGTCAACCAAACTCGTTTCTTTTCTTCATCAAACTTGAAGTCTTCCCCTTCTTTGAAGGTTTGGATCAGGGTATCAATAATCCCATAAAGGTTGGACTGGACCCGAGGAGAACCAGAAATAATCAAGGGAGTCTGAGCACTATCTAGAAGCACCGAATCAATCTCATCGACAATGGCGTAATTGAAGTCTGCCAAAAATTGGCCATCTGCCGAAGCCGTCAAGTTCTCTGTTAAATAGTCAAAGCCCAGACTGGTATTGGTCGTATAAATGACATCTGACCGGTAGATCTCCCGTTTGACTTCTGGATCTAATTCTTCGTCTTCTGATTGTTTTAAAGGAACTCCAACAGTCAAACCCAAAAAGCGGTAGACCTGTCCCATCTCTTCTGCATCCCGAGTTGCCAGATAGGTATTGGTCGTAATAACCATGACCCCTTTGCCCTCTAAGGCATTGAGATAAACCGGCATAGTTGCCGTCAAGGTCTTTCCTTCACCGGTATTCATTTCAGCGACATTGCCTTGGTGGAGGACAATCCCTCCCATGACTTGCACGTCATAAGGAAACATGCCCAAGACCCGTTTATCAGCTTCCCGCGCAACCGCAAATGCTTCTGGTAAGAGATCATCCAAGGTCTCACCCTCTGCTAGACGTTCCCGAAATTCCACAGTCTTCTCCTGTAGTTGTCGATCCGTCAAACGGGCCATGTCATCCTTCCAGCTATTGACTTCTTTTAAGATTTTTTTGATGTTTCTTAATTTAACGTAATCCAATGTAATCCTCTTTTTTTGCAGTGATGTTCGTCTATTCGAGAACTTCTGCTCCCTCAGACGATATTGGTTGAATCGTGAAATAGTGGAAGGTAAACTCTTGCAAACCTGCACTGAGCAAGCGTACTTCATAGGCGTATGCTTGATCTGGATAGGTAAACTGCAAGCGACCTTCTGCGGTTACTCGACGGCCAACAAGCTCTCCAAAGCGATCTCTAAAGATAATTTCTACCATAACGGTATGAGTGGGAGTCGCTTCCATCGTGATAACCAGTTCATAATCTTGCTCTCTTTTGAGCAGGGGCAGACTAGGAATTTGACGAGTTGCGCCAAAATTTGTCTGCGAATGCCAAGTTTTCAGCACTTGACCAGATGGCATGAGGGGGTTCTGAAACTGAACGCTTCCTTGGTCAGTCGCTTGAATGGTCGACCCCCAAAGATAATCTGCTAGAACGGTATCGCCCCAGTAGATTCGTCTGCTTTCATTTTCTTTTATTTTTATCATTGGTTTCTTCCAAAGTCTCTTTCCATGATTTCTTTGTACTGGGTCACAAACCACTCAATGATCGGACCACTCGCATCATTGTGTCGACCGGCACGACTAGTACTGATAATACGAACCGGCAATTCATACAAGGCCTCTAAAATATCTGGATAAGCTTGCTGGTCGTAGTCATCATCCCTCATATAGGCAAGGGCTAAAATCGTATCCTTGAAATCTGCCTGGTCAAACCGTTCCCAGAAGCGTTGATTGAGCTGACCGATCCCTTCTTGCGACACTTGACCAATGATCAACTGCATCATGTCTAGGGATGTTCCAAACTCATCTGGACGTTTAAATTTCAGGTTGGCAGCGACATCCCCCAGGTTGACAATGGGTTTTCCGACCAAGATCGCATGAGGAGAATAAAGAGCACCATAGTAAAGGGCACCAAAGGTCCCCATGGACAAGCCAGAGAAATTCATATCTTTTGGCTCAAAGCCGAGCAAGTCCAAGTGCTGATCAATAAAGGCAGTGATTTGACTTTCCAATTTTTCTGAGCCCATATAGAAGGATCCACCTTCCAGTCTTGGGTCAGAAAAGAGAATAAAGGGACTCCCCATCGCACGCATCATCCCAAACCCTTCAAAACCTTCGGCCGGGCGATACCCAGAAAAGTAAATGTTTAAAGGTGGCTTCATATCGCCAGGATGAAAATAAGCAAAAATTTCTTGGCGTTTGTGGTCCCGTAGCGTCTTAGCTCCTACGGTCATCTCTCCTAAAGGACCATGTGACAAGCGCTTATGTAAAGCTCCGATCGTAAGCGTCCCCTCTCCTTTTGCTTCCAGCGAAAAGGCTAGGTAATAAGGTTCTGCTCCATCCAATTCTAGTGGTTGTACCATCTCTTCTTCTGAAAAGACTGCATCTTTGACCCACTCTCCCAGTGCACCAAAGCGGTAAAATTGAATCCGCAATTGTAGCTGACAGCTTGGATCTTTTTCGTATTCCAACCAAAAATTGATGGGACGGCTAGCATCGTACACATAGTTGTAGACCCACTGAGCAATCGGTGTAAAGTCCTCGCCGTAAGATCCATCTAGCTTCAGAAAATGTTGCCCCAATACCGTTTGCTGGCCAGCAAAATCCGGTCTCACTCGCAAGTCACGAACCGTAAAGGCATCTCCATATTGATTGTCGTATAAAAAGCGCTCTAAGACATAGAGAAATTGATGCTTGTTTGAGAAATCCCAGGGTCTTGCTTGCTTGAGTCTTAAGAGGTGAGCCAATTCGTCAGAAGGCGCCTCTAGTTCATGGCTTTGATCATAAAAAACGGTATAAGGCTGAAAATAAGCCAGGTCTTCTCCTAAAGCTAATAAATCTTCTGGCTTTTCCAGGATCAAGGCTTTGAATTTGGAGATCTCCTCTTCTTCCATATACTCTTTGAGCGATGGAAGAGCGGTAGCTTGAAAAAAGTGCCAGCCTAGACCAGCAGGAAGCTCCACTTGATCCTGCCAACTGCTTGAGCCGATTTGGAGAATATGGGGTATTTGTAATTTTTTATCCATGACGTTCTTTCATCCATCCTTCCCATTTCTCGATCAAGCGTTGACCGGTGTATTCTTGAATTTTTTCGATCGAGTAGACCAAGGCTTCATTCCAAGGCTTTAATTCCAATAAAAAGTGAGTAATCGCCTTCTCTAATTCCTTGTCTCCCTTTGATAAGACATAGCCATTTTTCAAATGATCAACATATTCTGTCTGGACGCGGTTGACTTGAGGAATCCCAGCAGAGATCCCTGCAATCTGCGTGTAGAGGTTGGGTTCCTCGCTTAAATCTACAATCAAGCGGGTTTTTTCCAATTCTTGAATAATGTCATTTTCATTTGAAAAATTCTTAACTACAAAGCGATAGTCCGGTGCGTCTTGTACGGACTCTTCATCGATAATCTGGTTTTCCCCAAGCCCTTCCATTTGGGCTGGTGATTGAACCAGATGCAATTCCTGCTCGCTAGCGATCAATTCCTCGAGTTGCCCTTCTAATTCCTTAACACGCTCCGGTGATCCATTGTAAAATGCAAAAACAACTTCGAATAATGGATGTTGCGCCAAGACTTCCAGAACCTTCTTGAGCTGGCTCTTACTTGGAAGCTCGGCTTCATTGACGTAAAAGTAAATCTTTGATTCCTTGCGTTCCTGACTAGATCCCAAACGGAGGCGGGAGTCAAAAGAGGTAATCCGGTGTGTCTTCTGAGCCAAGATAGGAGAAAAGACCCCAATCGCTTCTTTGGTTTTTTCACTATCTGTAATCAAGAGTTGGGCATCAATCATATCAAAATAGAGGGCAAAGTTTTCGGCAGACAAGGGCTGGCGATCCCCGTAGAAAGACAAGACTTTCTTGACACTACTTGCTGTATCTTGTAAAAAGGCCAAATTTGCTGGATGAGCTGCCAGAACCAACTGATCTCGTCCTGGAACCAAGGTTGCTAGCTGTTCCTTCATTTTTTCAGCGACAACGTCTCCCATATTGGCATAGCTTTCTTTTTTGAAGGCATGAGAGAAAGCTTCATTGACCATGACGGAGTGGTTCTCTTCGATCAACATCTCTCTCAAAACCCATTGCCCATCAAAACTCAGATACTCTTGGAAATAAGGTTTTCCCTCATTGTAGTAGATTCTACTAGAGATAAAGCCACGATCATCTATGTACTCGATGTAGCTGATCTCGTCATTCTTATAACGGGTCAAAGAGAGAAGGTTTCCATCCACTCCCATATCAATTTTTGCTAGATGGTGGCCCTTACGAAATGCCATCACCAAAAAGGGAGTATAGGAAAAAGTGGTCTCACTCGGCCATTCGATGTCCTGAAGCTGAACTGGGCGCATAGCCAAATCAGACGGAACCTGTTGGATCTTATCAAAAATCGATAGCACATCTGTCTCTAATAAATCTTGGCGGTGTAAAAAATAGCGCAGTTGTGGACTATATTGAGGCAACAATAAGATCCGATCCATTTCTGCTTCTTGAAAAATACGAACTTGATTAATGGTATCGTCAAATTCAATGGACTCTCGCATCCAGTACCAAGGGGTAGCTGTTTGCTGCCAGATGCGGTCCGTTCCATACCAGGCTGGTACAAAATAATACATGGTTACTCCTAGAATATTCTTGTATAACGTTGATTCACACGAAGGGCACGAATTTCTTCTCGGATATTGTAAATCATCCCGACAAACATGAGGAAGGTTCCTGGAATCATGGTCAAGCGCAAGAGATCTTTATCCCATAACAAGAGAGAAAAAGGAAGCGCCGTGAAGAGGATCAGATACAAGGTCCCAAAAACCGTCAAGTGTAGCACAATTTTATTGATATAGCGACGTGTATCTGCTCCAGGATAGACATGATCGATATACTCGGAAGCCTTCATCATCTTATCTGCAATTTCTTCTCCGTTCACATTGACAAAGGCGAAAGCAAAAGAGAGAAGGGCGATCATCAGAATGTAAAGAAGAATCCAAATCGGATCTCCCATCACCAAGTGTTTGGCTAAACGAGCAGCCCACTTGGCATTGGAATCCATAGACAAGATCAGGAGCATAGCATACTGAGGAATGGACACCAAGGTCATGGCGTACATGAAGGGCATCCCTCCTGCAGGGTTGAGCTTGATATCCAAAAAAGTATAACTTTTCAAGTTGTTGTGGATCCCTAATTTATTGACAGGAATCTGGTACTTAGAATATTCCACCAAGACTGCCACATAGACAAAAATCAAGATGAAAATCACGCCCAGAACATAAGCGATTTCTGGGATATTATTGACATTTGAAAGGGTCTGCATCACGTCTTCGGGCAGGTACATAACCATCCCAGCCATCATGATCACAACAGAACTTCCAAGCCCCAAAGCGGCATTTAGATCGGAGAGCCAAACTAAAAAGAAGGCTCCGGCTACCATAATCATGGTATTGACCGCAATGACAAGTCCGGGATTCAACCCTGTCTTCAAGGGGAGATACATGGCCACTGCCAAAGACTGGACGATGGCGAGCGCTAAGGTCACGTACATCTTTCGTCGCTCCACTATCTCCGTGCTGGTTTTTTCGAGGTTAAAGCGTTTTGAAACGGTAAACATCCGCCACAAAATCATGGAAGACATCCATGGGGATAGACCGATCGAAAAGATCGACATTCCGCGGAGGTTTCCCCCCATCACAGCGCTTGAGAGCTGCAAGCCCGTTGTCGTTCCCTCATTGAGTCTCAAGGCCTTTGATAAGTCAACAAAAGGCAGGGAAATTTTACTTCCAAAAACATAAATAAAGACGAAAAATATCGTCCAACAAAATCTCTTTCCTACTTCAGATCGTTTTAACATTTCTTTTAAACTTTCTCTTACTCATTTTGACTCTTCCACCAGGGAAACAGCCTTTAAATATGTGCCTTTAGAGCATTTTATCTCAACTTATTTTACCATAATTTGCGACTTTTCCAAACTCATTTGTCACTAATATTTGATAATATTTCAATTTCCCCATTTGGTACCGTATTCAACAAAAAATCCTTCAGATGTTTATCTGAAGAATCTTGTTTACTTGGATATTATTCTCCTAAAGCCATGATGGTATCGACAAATAATTTCTTCGTAAAATAGCCATTACGGATCAAATAAGAAGTATATTGAGCCTTTCGGACCATTTGGGCATACTCTTCTTCTGTACAGTCTTGGACCAAACGATTGGCTTCTTCAAGGCTGGAGGCTACAAAGCCGAGCCCTTTTTCTCGAATATAGTCTGCATTTGACAAATAGTCTGGCACTACTACCGGAAGACCTGCAGATAGATAAGTCGATAGTTTGTAGGAAATATTTTCTTTGTAGTAATCCCGCTCATCCTCAGGATTCTCAGAATTTCCCCAGACAAGCCCAAAACCACCATTGGAAAGCTCGAGAAGCAACTCTTGCTTGGTCCGCCAGCCTTCCATATGGATCTTAGAATAATCGACTCCTTCAACTGGTTCGGTATAGACATGAAGGGGTGTCTCATATTTCCAATCGATGATATGTGGGAAACGTGAAGGATTTCCTGAGAAGATCAGTTTTTTCTCAAATTGCGGAGTGTAAAGATCCAAACTGTGGGTCAAATCCCACAACTTTTGGACCACATATTTTTTCACTGTGAGCCCTTCTGATACTAGACGATGGTACATTTGCTCTGACGGAACAACGACCAGATCACTCTGATTGTACATGTCGATATAGTTAGGCATTAGGTAATAATTGCTCTCAAACATGAGTGGTGGAACATCATGGATAAACATGACCAGCTTGGTTTGAAGGAGTTTTAACTTATCAACCAAACGGCGGTCCCACTCAATTCCATTCCAAGAAGGAGATTGAACGAAGACAATATCCCCAAAAGCAACGCCTGCTAAAATCCCATCCATCCGCGAATTCAATTCGCTAGCTGGTTCGTTGCTATGATCATAAAAGTAGATCCCTAATTCATTAACCCCAAGTTCACGAACGACATTCATGATATCGTTTTGTGCCATCAGGGCAACACTTTTCGAAGATTGCCCAAATAAATTTGTAAAATGAATTTTCATCTCTTTCCTCTGACTCTTCTTTTTTAATCCCATATTTTCTGAAGATATGAAGGCAAACAGAGCTTTTCACAAAGTAACCTTTTTCATATCCCTCAACGAAAACTTCCTCATTCATTATAACATATTTCCCAACTTCTTAGACATTCTAGATCAATAAAAGACCGGTTCATTCCGGTCTTTTAAGGTTTTATTTGCCATCTTTTTTCCGAATTCCTAAAAGGGCTAATCCAGACAGAAGAATGGAAGCTCCTGTAGCAAGAATATTAGATGAAGGATGGGCAACTGTCTCTGGAAGAGCAGGTCCGGAAGAGTGCGTCGCAGTTAGTGAGCTTGCATCTGATGGAGATTCTGAGTAAGAGGTGCCAAACGAAGACACGACAGACTCCGAAGAACTTGTCACAGCAGAGAAACTTGACGCATAAGACACACTGATCCATTCAGAAATTTCCTGCGATAAGGATTGACTCTCTGTCGATGATGCGCTTATAGAATCTGAAACACTCGTCAAAGGAAATTCAGATACTGGCATGGACGTTGAAGCAGATTCGCTTGAAGAAAGGAGCGAAGTTGATTGGCTGTAGGAGTCTGACTTCGATAGTGAGGCTGACGCTAGAGATTCTGAATAGGATGTCCATTGTGAAGCAGATAGACTCTCAGAAACGGATCGAGAGAACGATACAGACTCTGAAACCTGCGATGCAGCTACGACATGAGAAGTTGAAACAGATTTGCTTGTTAAGACAGAAGCTTGAACTAGCGAATCGAACTGGCTGGCAGATACCGAGGCCTGAACCAGCGATTCTGATTGGCTGGTCAATACAGATGCTTGAACCAACGAATCCGATTGGCTAGCAGATACTGAAGCTTGAACCTGCGACTCGGATTGACTGGCAGATACAGATTCCTGAACCAATGACTCGGATTGGCTAGCCGAAACGGACGCTTGTACCAGCGATTCAGATTGACTAGCAGATACCGATGACTGAACCAACGAATCCGATCGACTGGCAGAAACCAAAGCTTGGATCAAAGAATCAGATTGACTTGCTGAAACGGATGCTTGAATCAGCGAGTCTGACTGGCTGGCAGATACAGATTCCTGAACCAATGACTCTGATTGGCTAGCCGAAACGGACGCTTGAACCAAAGACTCTGATTTACTAGCTAAAACGGAGTCCTGAACCAAGGATTCTGATTCACTTGCTGAAACGGATGCTTGGGCCAAGGAGTCGGATTGAATTGCCGAAACGGATTCTTGTACTAACGAGTCTGATTGACTAGCTGAAATCGACTCTTGAACTAGCGATTCTGATTGGCTGGTCAATACAGATGCTTGAACCAACGAATCCGATTGGCTAGCAGATACTGAGGCTTGAACCTGCGACTCTGATTGACTGGCCGATACAGACTCCTGAACCAATGATTCCGATTCACTCGCAGAAACTGACTCTCGCACCAACGATTCTGATTGACTCAATGATGTTGATTGCAAATCAGTCGATACTTGCGATTCCGACTGACTCATTGAATCAGAACGAGAAAAGGACATAGATTCTGTAATTTGAGACTTAGATTCGATATCAGAAGTAGATTGCGATTGACTTTCGGAAACTGATGCTTGAATCAAGGACTCAGATTGACTCGCGGAAACTGACTCTTGAACTAGCGAATCGGATTGACTCGCGGAAACCGATTCTTGAATCAGCGAGTCTGACTGACTGACAGATACGGATGCTTGGACTAATGAGTCTGATTGACTAGCTGAAATCGACTCTTGAACTAGCGAATCGGATTGACTCGCGGAAACTGATTCTTGAATCAGCGAGTCTGACTGACTGACAGATACTGATTCCTGAACCAATGACTCGGACTGACTTGCGGAAACTGATGCTTGAACTAACGAATCTGATTGGCTGGCAGATACTGATTCCTGAACCAATGACTCGGACTGACTTGCGGAAACCGACGCTTGAACCAAGGAATCAGATTGACTAGCTGATACGGATTCTTTGAGCAACGAATCGGATTGGCTTGACGATACAGATGCTTGAACCAGCGAGTCTGATTGACTCGCAGAAACCGAGGCTTGTACCAAGAATTCTGATTGGCTAGACGATACAGATGCCTGAACCAACGAGTCTGATTGGCTTGCTGAGATCGATTCTTGAGCCAATGAATTTGATTCACTTGCCAAAACTGACGCTTGGACTAGTGATTCTGATTGGCTTGCTGAAACGGATGCTTGTACTAACGAGTCTGACTGGCTGGTGGAAACGGATTCTTGTGCCAACGAATCGGACTGACTGGCAGATACAGATGCTTGAACCAGCGAATCGGATTGGCTGGCTGAAATCGACTCTTGTACCAGCGAATCGGATTGGCTTGAAGAAACTGATTCTTTAATCAAGGAATCGGATTGACTCGCTGATACCGATGCCTGAATCAATGACTCTGACCGACTTGCAGAAACCGAAGCTTGAATCAAAGACTCTGATTGACTTGCTGAAACTGAGGCTTTAACCAGTGACTCTGATTGGCTGGCTGAAACCGAATCTTGAACTTGCGACTCGGATTGACTCGTAGAAACTGATGCTTGTACCAACGAGGCTGATTGGCTAGCCGATACGGATTCCTGAACCAATGACTCTGACTGACTCAACGAAACGGATTCTGACAGCTTTTTGCTCATCGAAATAGATTGTGACAAGGAAATCAGTTGAGAAACCACTTCCTCCGATCCAACCGCCGATGTTGACTGCGATTGAGACACAGAAATTGATCTAGATGCTAAATTAGATAAGGATACCGACTGACTCAACGAAACAGATTTCGAGGCTTTTTCAGACTCACTCTTAGATGCTGATGCTGCTTTTGATTGTGAGTCGGATTGACTCACTGAAATCGACTCTTGAACCAGCGACTCAGATTGGCTTGAAGAAACTGATTCTTGAACCAACGAATCAGACTGGCTGGTCGAAACGGATTCCTGAACCAATGACTCGGACTGACTTGCGGAAACCGACGATTGAACCAAGGAATCAGATTGACTAGCTGATACGGATTCTTTGAGCAACGAATCGGATTGGCTAGACGATACAGATGCCTGAACCAGCGAGTCTGATTGACTCGCAGAAACGGACGCTTGTACCAAGGATTCTGATTGGCTAGACGATACAGATGCCTGAACCAACGAGTCGGATTGACTCGCAGAAACTGATTCTTGAATCAGCGAGTCTGATTGACTGACGGAGACTGAGGCTTGAACCAACGACTCTGATTGGCTGGCAGATACTGAGGCTTGTACCAGTGACTCTGATTGGCTGGCTGAAACCGAATCTTGAACTTGCGACTCGGATTGACTCGTAGAAACTGATTCTTGAATCAGCGAGTCGGATTGACTGACGGAGACTGAGGCTTGAACCAACGACTCTGATTGGCTGGCAGATACTGAGGCTTGTATCAGCGAATCGGACTGGCTTGCAGAAACTGACTCTTGGACCAGGGATTCTGACTGACTGGCAGAAACTGATGCTTGAATCAACGACTCAGACTGGCTGGCTGAAACTGATGCTTGAATCAACGACTCAGACTGGCTGGCTGAAACGGATTCTGACAGCTTTTTGCTCATCGAAATAGATTGTGACAAGGAAATCAGTTGAGAAACCACTTCCTCCGATCCAACCGCCGATGTTGACTGCGATTGAGACACAGAAATTGATCTAGATGCTAAATTAGATAAGGATACCGACTGACTCAACGAAACAGATTTCGAGGCTTTTTCAGACTCACTCTTAGATGCTGATGCTGCTTTTGATTGTGAGTCGGATTGACTAGCTGATACAGATTCTTTAATCAATGACTCTGATTGACTCGCTGAAATCGACTCTTGAACAAGCGACTCAGATTGGCTTGAAGAAACTGATTCTTGAACCAAGGAATCAGACTGGCTGGCCGATACGGATTCCTGAAGCAACGACTCTGACTGACTGGCGGAAACTGATGCTTGAATCAAGGACTCTGACTGGCTTGCTGAAACCGACGATTGAACCAACGAGTCTGATTGACTAGCAGAAACTGAGGCTTGAACCAAGGAGTCTGACTGACTGGCGGATACAGATTCCTGAACCAACGATTCAGACTGACTGGCCGAAACGGATTCTTTAATCAACGACTCTGATTGACTCGCTGATACAGATTCCTGAACCAATGACTCTGACTGACTAGCAGATACAGATTCCTTAATCAATGACTCTGACTGGCTGGCAGATACGGATTCTTGTACTAACGAGTCTGATTGGCTAGCCGATACGGATTCCTGAAGCAACGACTCTGACTGACTAGTGGAGATCGATTCCTGAACCAACGAGTTGGATTCGCTTGTCGATACAGATTGTGACAAGGAAATCGAGGTTGAAACCTGTGAATCTGATTGACTGGCGGAGCTAGATGCTTGTGACAAGGAAACGGACTCACTGACCGAAACAGATTGAGAAGATGAAATGGATTCTGAAACTAGTGACTCTGAAGTTGAAATCGAGAAGTTTTGAGATTGTGAAGCAGATTCTGACGGTGTCATCTTTCGATAGTAATAATTCACACTCGTTAAGGGGTATGAATCTACTATTTTTTTGATCGTTTGTTTGAAGTTGGAAAAACCATCTGCTCCTTGAGGTGTTGCATCTTCTCCAACGACCATGGTCGTATTTTTATCGAGGTATGTTGATTTTGGAAGTTCCGTGAATGGTTTTGGAACAGTATATTCTATTCCTGTTTTTTCATCAGTGTAAGTAACTGTCTCCTTACTAGAGAACCAACCTGTGATATCCAACTCAAAATGTTGGTAATCTATTCGTCTTGGTGTAACATTCAGGAAATAATCCTTATTTTTACTTTCAACTTTACGAATTCCACCTAAATCTGAAAGGTTATCCGTACTATCTTGTTTAAATTCTTTTTCATAAACAAGTGTATATACATCGGTTACCTTAGCATTTCCTACATCACCACTACTAACATCATGGATTTTAGAAGGATCTAAAACATAGTAGCGAAGAGAATAATCACCATTTTGATTAAGGGTGACAACTTCACTTTTAATGAAATGCTCACGCGCATCCCCTAATAGTTCAATTCTTGATTTCCCATTCTTACTATTATCGAACACCCCACTTTTACGATTCGGGAACACGGTGTGCGCTGGGACCTGTACATAACCAGGAAATTCGCGTGGATTGGAAGCTGTATAATGCTGGCCTTCCAATCCGTAGATTCTATACTCTAGTAAGGATCTTTCTTTCCCCGTTGGTTCATATTGCCCATTAAACCATCTACCATTCGGGTCCACTTCTCTATAGAAGGTCGATTGTTGTCCCATCATAGATGGAATTTTGATACTAGGATACGTCCTAATCAATTGCCCTTGATTCTCAGGCGTCATGACATCATAAATACTCCGGAATAAGAAAGCCTGTTCCGGAATAAAATTCGTCAGCATTCCAAAGGTCCCATTACCTGTAGAAGGTTCCGAATTAAAAACCTTGTTCCCAAGGGGAGCCTGACCAATTAGTACTTCTTTTGGTAATTGAATATCTTGGCCATATCCTTCTGGAGATACAGTTTGTGAAAAAATTTCAGCCCCATCTGATTTTCGGACAATGCGGAAATAAACATCCATTGCCTTATGCTTTTCCGGATCTATCTCACTGATATCAATCGACATAGTCGCATAGTAACCAAGTGACTCTCCTTGTTTATTCACAAAGTCCCAAATACCAAATGTATAACGATTGGTGTAGGGGTCACCTAAAAAATTTTTCAACTCTTCAGGCGAAAATCTTAAGAGATCTTTATCTAGATGAGGATCCTTAGCATATCCTGGTGTGTCAAGTGTAGGATCTTCTACACTCGCACCATTGGGATCTTCTGGGTTCGGGGTCATATCCAATACATCATCAGCCAAGTATGTTTCCTCAGCTAGAGGAGCCAACTGAGCAGAGATCGCAGGTTTCCCATCTACATTTGTATTTCCCACAAAACCTGCAGCTGTCAAGGTCGTCATCATCTCATCGACAGCTTTCTCCAAGCGATCGCGCTGGTCAGCATAAGCTTGAGCGCTGGCATTGGTGTGGATCAAGTTATTGCTTGCAGTCACTTCGGCCTGCACTTTGTTAATGACCGCTTGAACCACTGCTCGGCGATCGGTGTCCGTCATTTTAGATGCGTAATTCCCTGCAATTTCTTGAAGCAATTCAGCTTCAGAGGTATTTTGCTCCAAAACAGTGGCTTCTTCTAAACTAGTCGGCTCCTCAACAACCACCTCTGACTCTAAAGCTTGAGCAGACTCGCTAACTGCCGTTGATAATGCAGTTGATCCAACTTCGCTCAAGGACAAAGAAGCGGATTCACTGATTGAAGCAGATGCACTCACAGATGTAGAAAGGCTGGTTGATCCTGAAACAGAGCTGGATTCTGAAGACTGGGTAGAGGTATTTCCTAAGACCACACTATCTACTTCTGCCAAGGTTTCCTGTTTTGTCTCGGAAACCGTTGGTGCAAGTGATGTTGCATCCTCCGCCTTAGCAGTCGTAGCAAGTACAGCACCACCAAATACAGTCCCTACCGTAATCAAACCTTTTAAGAAGGCTTGGTTATGCTTTTGACTTTCTATTTGATCTTGCTGTACGTTGGCAATGATGGTCTCCTCCACTTGCCCACGCACCACGCGAAAGAGGCCTAGAGCAGCCGTTGATGCCCGAAGCCAATTTTTTCCTGATTTAATTAATTTGAAGCGTACGACACGATCTGTTTCACGAAAGTTTCCTTTTGAACGCTTAAATTGCATGATATTCCCCTTACATTGTAGTCATTATTAATTATACAGGAATACTACGTAGATTCAAGTAATTTGCTACAAAAAACTTCTATATTATTGTTTAATTTTCAAATTTTTTTGTAACACATTAAAAATACTTCATTCTACTAGTAAAAAAGTGAATCTCCTATGAGATTCACTCGAAAAAAATGATATTTCCAACTAGATCAGTTACCCTTCTTTTTACGTCGGGTAAGTCCAGCAATTCCAGCTAACCCTGTAACTAGCCCAAGAAGAGCTGATGTTACAGATCCTGATTCGCCAGTATTCGGAAGCACCACAGATTGGCTGTGTTTTTGTGATCCACTTGCTGATTCTGATGCAGACAATGACTCTGAATGAGAAATTAATTGGCTCATTGAGTTAGAGTATGAACCGCTACCAGATGTTGATCCTGATTGTGATTGACTCACTGAAACTGAAGTACTTACTGATGTTGAAGTTGATTCAGGGACAGAGGTACTCAATGATGCTGACTCAGATGCAGAGACTGATGTCGAAACTGAAAGCGAGGTAGAGACTGACTGGCTTTCTGATACTGAACTGCTCAACGATGCTGACAATGATTCGGAGGTCGAGATTGATTCAGATGTTGAGACTGATTCTGAGGTAGACGCTGACACAGACGTTGATACTGATTCCGACGCTGATACTGACTCTGAGGTTGAAACTGACTCTGACGTTGATGCTGATTCTGATGTTGACGCTGAATCGGACGCAGAGGCTGATTCTGAGGTTGAGACTGATTCGGACGTCGAAACAGATCCTGAGGTTGAAACCGACTCTGATGCAGACACTGATTCAGAGGTTGATGCTGATTCAGATACAGAAACCGATTCGGACGTAGACAATGATTCAGACGTTGATGCTGACTCAGATGTTGAAACTGACTCAGACGCCGATACTGATTCAGATGTTGAAACTGACTCAGACGCCGATACTGATTCAGATGTTGAAACTGACTCTGAGGCTGACAATGATTCGGATGTTGATTCAGACTCGGATGTCGAAACTGATTCTGAAGTTGAAACCGACTCAGACGTTGATGCCGATTCAGACGCTGACAATGACTCAGATGTCGAGATTGATTCAGACGTTGAAACTGACTCAGATGTTGATGCCGATTCTGATGTCGATGCTGATTCAGAAGTTGACGCTGACTCAGATGCTGAAACCGACTCAGACGCTGAAACTGATTCAGATGTAGACATTGATTCAGACACAGATGCTGACTCAGACGCTGACTCGGATGTCGAAACTGACTCTGAAGCAGAGACTGACTGACTTTCTGAGACTGAGCTACTCAACGATGCTGACAATGACTCAGAGGCTGATGCTGACTCAGAGGTTGAGACCGATTCAGAAGTTGACGCTGACTCAGACGTTGAAACTGATTCTGATGTAGACGCAGATTCGGACGTTGAAACTGAATCAGACGCTGAGACTGATTCAGAGGTTGATGCTGACTCAGATGTAGATACTGATTCAGAGGCTGATGCTGACTCAGACGCTGACAATGACTCTGATGCAGACACTGATTCGGATGTCGATGCTGATTCAGATGCAGACACTGATTCAGATGTAGATACAGATTCTGAGGCTGATACTGATTCAGAAATAGACACCGATTCAGATACAGAAACCGATTCGGACGTTGACACTGATTCAGATACAGAAACCGATTCGAACGCAGATACTGATTCAGAGACTGAAACTGACTCAGACGCAGAAGCTGATTCAGAAGTTGACGCTGACTCAGATGCAGAGGCTGACGCTGATTCAGATGTAGAAACCGACTCAGACGTCGATACCGATTCAGAGACTGAAACTGACTCTGATGTCGAGACTGATTCGGACATTGACACTGATTCCGACTCTGAAACTGACTCAGACGTTGAGACTGATTCAGAGGCTGACGCTGACTCAGATGTAGATGCCGACTCAAAGGCTGATGCTGATTCAGATGCTGAAACTGACTCAGAGGCTGATGCTGACTCAGATGCTGAAACTGATTCCGATGTAGACGCAGATTCGGACGTTGAAACTGAATCAGACGTTGATACAGATTCTGAGGTAGATGCTGACTCGGATGTCGATGCCGATTCAGAAATTGACACTGATTCAGATACAGAAACCGATTCGGACGTTGAAACCGACTCAGACGTTGATACTGATTCGGATGCAGATGCCGACTCGGAGGCTGAGACTGATTGGCTTTCTGAGACTGAGCTACTCAACGATGCTGACAATGATTCTGATGTCGAGTTTGATTCAGACGTAGACACTGATTCAGATACAGAAACCGACTCGGATGTTGATGCCGATTCAGATACAGACACTGATTCAGATACAGACACTGATTCAGATACAGACACTGATTCAGACGTAGACACTGATTCAGACGTAGACGCTGACTCAGATGCTGAAACTGATTCTGATGTTGACACTGATTCAGATACAGACACCGATTCAGAAGTAGACACTGATTCAGATACAGAAACCGACTCAGACGTCGATACCGATTCAGAGACTGAAACTGACTCTGATGTCGAGACTGATTCGGACATTGACACTGATTCCGACTCTGAAACTGACTCAGAGGTTGACAATGATTCAGACGTCGATGCTGATTCAGAAATAAATGCCGATTCGGATAGCGATACCGATTCTGACACTCGTTCACTCTCCGAAACTGAGGTAGAGACTGTTACGGACTCACTACTGCTGGCTGATACCGAAGCTGATACAAGAGCACTCTTTGAAGCAAGCTCTGATGCACGAACAGATTCGAATCGACTTGTCGAAATAGACTCTGAATTCGATACAGATTGACTATATTCTATTGAGTCCATCGTTACCGCAACCAAATTACTTGCATCCGAATAAACCGGATGATCACCGTAGAAGATGAGAGCTTTTGCATTCACTCCACCTGACTGCAAGGGCACTGTAGGCACTACCATCACCTGACCAGAAGCATCGGCTACTGCTCTTCCAACTTCTTCGTCATTGTTATACAAAACGACTGTCGACCCAGGATTGGCACCTGTCACTGTTACAGGTGTCTGGGTATTCGCTTTCTCCAATAGTCGCGTCGTAACTGTAGGTACTGGAAGGTGCTTGACAGGGACAGTCACATCATTTGAAGTGTTATCTTTATAAGTAATAGTCACTACACCTGACGCTGAGACAGAATACTCCTTGAAGTCCTTCGAGCTCACAATTTGGGGATTAGAGGTCTTGAACGCTTCCCAGATCCTATCTTTCTCAACCTCTACTAGATTGCTAGTATCGTTGACATAGAGCTCGGTCGCTACATCTCTAATCGGGTTACGAATGCCGTCATTTTGGGGTAAAACTTTAATTCGGAAAGAGCGATCAATAAACTGATTGTTCGAATTGGTAAAACGAACTGTAATCGTATAAGTCTTTCCGGGTTCTACGACCTCATTTCCTCCAACTTTCCCTTCGATCAACATAGGTGCGAACGGAGATTTCAGAGTCGCATTGGGAACTAAAACGCCTTCAACGCGCTCACTATTTGGAGCATATCCCATATAGGTCAAGATGACCCCACCACTTCGCTCTCTTACAATGTACTGTAGCTTAACAGGGTCTGAATTGTAAGCTGTAATCAAATAATTATTCGCAGGTCCACTCATGAAAAACGGCGCACGAAAACGATTCTCTGCATCTAACGAATCGCCCGTGCGCGGATCTCGTTGACCCGAAGTAGCACGGAGCACCGCATTGGCTAAGCGATTCCGAGCACTCTTTGCTTGGCTTTCAACAGCTTCAATTTGAATCGCTGGATTGGACAAACCGCTTCGAATCGCTTCTAAAGACAAATCTCCACTCTCAATCGCAGCTTCCGTTCCAGGTATCTCCAAAGCCTGCGCACGATAGGTGTATAAATCCAAAGCCAAAGCTTGCAGACGTTTTACGTCTTCCTCTGAGCGAGTGGTTTGATTCTTGTTTACTTTCTCACTGATTTCAGGATCCTGTTCAGAAGCTAACAGACTGTCTACATGACTAACTGAACCACTTGTAACATAGGATTCGCTCAAAGAAACCGACTGTGATAAAGAACTGCTTTTTGAAACAGACTGACGACCTGACTCCGTATGTGATAGGGATTCACTGACAGACCGGTTCATTGATCCAGAATCTGTAGCAGATGTCGTCCCCAAAACAAAACTGTCCTGACCAACCACACCTGTTGTTGGAATGATTTCAGATTCGAGAAACGAACTCACCTCATTTTCCTCTGCCAACACAGGTGTAGCAATTGTAGTTGCTCCAGCAAGAGCCCCCAACACAAGGATCCCTTTAGAAATCGGAGCAGGAACTGGATCAGCAGAAGTTTCGAAAGGTCTCACGATTTTATCAGTCGCATCACCACGAGAGATACGAAAAAACCCTAGTTGCGAGACAGATGCCCGTACCCAATTCTTTCCTGATTTGATTAATTTATAACGCGTGATTCGCTCCGTTTCGCGAAAATCACCCTTCGAACGTTTGAAAAACATGTCCGCTCCTTAAAAATAAGATATCGAGTTATTATACACTAATTTTCCCCAAAAGTAACTAATTAAGACTAGTTTTTAACATAAAAAACAGCACACAAAAAGAGAACCCGAAGGTTCTCTTTTTGGATCCTTTTTCATTTCCCACATACCTGAAATGACCGAATCAAATTAGGATAGAAGATTATTTTTCATCTTCTTTTTTGCGGCTTCCAAGCGCTGCAACCCCTGCAACCCCTGCAACTGCTCCAAGAAGAGCTGAAGCTACAGATCCTGTTTCACCAGTATTTGGAAGTTGTTCAAGAGCTGGAGCTGGTTTAGCTGGTTGCTCAGGAACTGGGTTCACTGGTGTATTAGGTGTTGGATCCATTGGTTTATTAGGTGTTGGATCTACCGGAGTATTTGGTGTTGGATCCATTGGTTTATTAGGTGTTGGATCTACCGGAGTATTTGGTGTTGGAGTTGGTGGCACTGGAGTGTTTGGTGTTGGAACGTTTGGAGTCTTCACAAGTTTGTAAACATAAGTAACGTTCTTATCACCTTCGATAACTTTACCAGTTGTTGGGTCTGTTGTTGTCAAGTGACCTTCACCGTCAACGTTACCTACTGGGTAGTTACCTTGTGGTACCAATTCATAGACTTTACCATCTGCAGTTGTGATTGTCTTAGGACGGTTATCCACAACTGTATCGTAGTCTTTACCTACTGGTTGGTCTTTTTCATCCACTACTGAAGTCTTGATCGTGTTACCATTTTCATCTACATAGTGAACGTATACATTACCCTTAGGTTGTACAGGTTCTTCGACAAGTTTGTAGATGTAAGTAACGTCTTTACGTCCTTCAACCACTTTACCAGTTGTTGGGTCTGTTGATTCAAGGTGACCTTGAGTATCTACTTTACCAACTGTGTAGTTTCCGACTGGTACGATTTCGTAAGTTTTACCTTCGAATCTAATGTATTGTGGACGGTTGTCTTCAACAGTGTTGTAGTCTTTACCTACTGGTTGGTCTAACTCATCTGTTACTGATTCTTTAATGGTATTACCTTCAGTATCTTTGTAGTGTACGTATACGCTACCCTTAGGTTGAGTTGGTTCTTCCTTCACTTCTTTGTAAACGTAAGTGATGATTGAACGCGGTTTATCAACTTTACCTTTAATTGGATCAGATGATTCCAAGTGTCCATCGCCATCAACTTTACCTACTGGGTAGTCACCTTTCGGTACGATCTTGTATGTCTTACCGTCTGGAGTCTTGATAGTATTAGGTTTTTCACCTTCCTCAGTTGTGTTATATGGTGTGTCATATGGTGAGTTTGGTGTGTCTTGACGAGGTTTTTGAATTTCTTTACCATTTTCGTCTACGTAAGTGATGATGACGTCACCTTCTTTAGGTTTCGTTGGATCTTCTTTCACTTCTTTGTAAACGTAAGTGATGATTGAACGTGGTTTATCAACTTTACCTTTAATTGGATCAGATGATTCCAAGTGTCCATCGCCATCAACTTTACCTACTGGGTAGTCACCTTTCGGTACGATCTTGTATGTCTTACCGTCTGGAGTCTTGATAGTATTAGGTTTTTCACCTTCCTCAGTTGTGTTATATGGTGTATCATATGGTGAGTTTGGTGTGTCTTGACGAGGTTTTTGAATTTCTTTACCATTTTCGTCTACGTAAGTGATGATTACGTCACCTTCTTTAGGTTTCGTTGGATCTTCTTTAACCTCTTTATAAACATAAGTAATCTTAGAAACTGGTTTTTCTACTTTACCTTTGATTGGATCAGAAGTTTCAAGATGTCCTTCACTATCAACTTTACCTACTGGATAATCACCAGCCGGTACACGTTCGTATTTCTTACCTTCAAACTCAATGTACTTAGGTTGTTCATCGTTCTCAGTAGTGTCATAAGGCGTGTTGTAGTCTGACTTAGGAGTATCTTGACGTTGGACTTTAATTTCCTTACCATCATTCTCACGGATGTAAGTAATAATAACTTCACCTTGAGGTTTTTCACTTTCAGAATTTGATGAAGAGTTAGATGCTGATTGTGATACAGATGTAGAAAGTGATGTCGAAGCCGATGTGCTCAATGATGCTGATTGGCTTGCAGATACTGATGCTGATGCTGATGCCGATGTGCTCAATGATGCTGATTGGCTTGCTGATACTGATGCTGATTCAGACGCTGATGTGCTCAATGACGCTGATTGGCTAGCAGATACTGATGCTGATTCAGATGCTGATGTGCTCAATGACGCTGATTGGCTTGCTGATACAGAAGCTGATGCTGATGCCGATGTGCTCAATGACGCTGATTGGCTTGCTGATACTGATGCTGATGCTGAAGCCGATGTGCTCAATGATGCTGATTGACTAGCTGATACGCTTGCTGACTCAGATGCTGATGCGCTCAATGATGCTGATGCTGACTCAGACGCTGATGTTGATTCAGAAACTGATTGGCTTGTTGAAGCTGATTGTGATTCTGAAATAGATTGCGATGCAGATTCAGATGCAGAAGCTGATTCGCTCAATGACGCTGATTGACTAGCTGAAGTTGATGCTGATGCTGAAGCCGATGTGCTCAATGACGCTGATTGGCTTGCTGATACTGATGCTGAAGCTGAAGCTGATGTGCTCAATGACGCTGATTGGCTTGCTGATACTGATGCTGATGCTGAAGCCGATGTGCTCAATGATGCTGATTGGCTAGCAGATACAGAAGCTGACTCAGATGCTGATGTACTCAATGATGCTGATTGGCTTGCTGATACAGAAGCTGATTCTTGCGCTGACGTACTCAATGATGATGATTGACTAGCTGACACACTTGCTGATTCAACAGCTGATTGGCTCAATGATGTAGAAGCTGATTCAGACAATGATGTAGAAGCTTGTTCTGATACAGACTGTGAGTTAGATACAACTTCTGATAATGATTGTGAAGCTGATTCTGATGCTGAATTTGAACCTGAATCTGATTGAGATTCGTCTTTCAACTTATAGATATAAGTAACATTCTTCTCACCTGAAGCCACTTTACCAGTCGTATCATCATCACCTGTCCAGTGACCTTGGCTGTCAACTTGACCTACTGGGTAATTACCAGCTTCTACAAGTTCGTAAGTTTTACCTTCAAATTTAATTTCTTTAGGACGGTTATCTACTACAGTATCATAATCCTTCTCAAGTGGTTGATCTTGCTCATCAATAACAGATCCCATGATCGTATTTCCGTTAATATCTTTATAATGAACGAAGACACTTCCAACTTCCTCATAAACGTAAGTAATGGTTGATTTTGGTTTGTCAACTTTACCAGTAATAGGGTCTGAAGACTTCAAATGACCGTTTTCATCAACACCTCCTACTGGGTAATCACCTTTAGGTACAATCTTATATGTCTTACCATCAGTGGTCTTGATGATATTTGGCTTTTCACCTTTTTCAGTTGTATCATATGGTGTATCATATGGTGATTTAGGTGTATCTTGACGAGATTTTTGGATTTCGTTACCTTTCGTATCTACATAAGTGATAACAACTTCACCTTCTTTTGGTGTTTCTTTCACTTTGTATATATACGTTACATTCTTATCTTCTTCAGCTACTTTACCAGTTGTTGCATCTGATGATGTAAGGTGTCCTTGGTCATCAACTTGACCTACTGTGTAAGTTCCTGCTGGAACCAATTCATAAGTCTTACTTTGGAACTCGATTGTTTGTGGACGGTTATCGATTACTGTATCGTAGTCTTTACCTACTGGTTGTTCTTTTTCATCTGTTACAAATGCTTTGATTGTGTTACCTTCAGTGTCTTTATAGTGAACGTAAACATTACCTTTAGACTTGACAAAGTAATAGTTCACATCAGTCGATGGTTTAATCGCAGTTGGAATTGAGTAGTTGTTTGAGAATGATGAATAACCCTTCAATTCAGAGTATACTTTACCATTTGGTGCTGTTGGGTCATTCGCAACAGATCCTTCTGCTTGGATTTCTGGAACTTTACCAGCAATGACGTTGTAACTGTTATTACCAGCTCCGGCAGGTGTCAATGATGTGCTTGGAGCACCTTTGAATGGACGTGGATAAGTGTGTAGAGTTCCGTCCATTTGTTTATAAGTATCTGTCTCAGTAGCAGACTGCCAACCAGTGATAATAAGATCTTTACTTCCAGCAGTTTCGTTGACTTCAATATAGTAGTCGCCATTTTTGCTGTTTACTTTTGTAACTTTAGTCTCATCAGCTTTCCACACTTCAGCAGCTTTGTTAACTTTACTTGTGTAGATGAGTGTGTACTTCGATACATCTTCAGTACCAATATCTGATGTCGCAAAGTTGTTAACCTGAGATGGATCAAGAGCGTAGAATTTCGTTACAGTTGAGCCATCAGTATCAACGATTTCAGAAATACGTTTCACGTAGTAGTGGTTGGCACCACCTTGAAGTTCGACAAGTTTTTGTCCAACAACACCCTTACCAAGGATACCAGATGTTTTTTGAGTTGAGTCAGTTGTTGCTGGTACTTGTTTGTAACCAGCAATCTCGCGATTGTTTGAAGCTGTGAATTGTTGCCCTGCAAGACCTGTTTGCGTATAGCTTGCAAGAACTGTTTCATTTCCAGTTGGTTTGTATGTTTGACCTTCTGTATACTTGCTGCTATCAACGACTTTATAGTAAGTTGTTTGATCAGCTTTCGCATAAGGAACAGAAGTTTGAACGTTTTGTTTGTCTTCACCTTGGTTACCTGGGTAGTTGGTATCACGGATTTGAAGTGTTTCATACTCAAGGTTAGCATTTACCAATGAGAAAGTTACGTTACCTGGATTAGTTCCGTTAGCACCCGCGTATGTCAAAGTATTGGTTACATCAGAGTTGTTGTTTGTGATGTAGCTTGGAAGTGAGATGTTGCTTTCTCCAGCTTTGATGGTACGAGTGTAAACTTCTGATCCATCAGACTTCTTCACAATACGCAAGTAAACATCTGGATTAGCGGAAAGGCTACCAGTGATAGCTGAACGGTCTACTGCAAGAGTCGCATAGTAATCAAAGTTTGTTTTAGCTCCAGTAGCGTGGTTCGTTTTAAGGAATTGCCATACACCAAAAGTGAAGCGATCAGCGTTTGGATCCAAAGCATAACCTGCTTCGTTAAAGGCTGCATCTTCAATCGTTGCACCATTCGCATTTGAGATAACTGGGTTAGTATCTACACTACCAGTAGTGCTTGTTGAGATTGGTGCCAACTGAGCTGAAATTGCTGGAGCACCGTTTACTGTTGTGTTTCCAGTAAATCCTGCTGCAGTCAAAGTTGCCATCATGTCATCTACTGACTTGCTCAAACGTTCGCGTTGGTCTGCGTAAGATTGAGCTGAAGCATTAGCGTTGATCAAGCTGTTGCTTGCTGTCAATTCTGTTTGAACTTTAGCGATGGCAGCTTCAAGTGCTGCTTTCTTTTCTGGAGCTGAAACAGTTGCTGAGTAGTCTCCTGCAATCTTGTTCAACAATGCTGCTTCTGAAGTGTTTTGTTCCAAAACAACTTTATCTTCAGCTTTCGCTACTGTTGTAGTGCTTTCTACACTTGCTTCAGAGCCAGCTGCTACAGTTGATTCGCTTGAAGCTGCTGAAAGTTCTGCTGAACCTTGTTCGCTCAATGAAGCTGAGTGAGATACAGATACGCTTGTAGAGGTTGAAGCACTTGCAGATGCAGAAGCGCTAGCTGATTCTGTTGTTGACTCAGTTGTTGATTCTGTAGTTGATTCAGATTGAGATTCAGTTGTTGAAGTTGTACCAAGTACAGTACTTCCTTGCTCTACAAGAGCTTCACTTGAAAGCTCAGATGCAGTCGCAACGTCTGATCCTGTTTCATCTGCTTTTGCAGTATTCGCTACTGTAGCTGCACCAAAAACAGCCCCAGCTGCTACGATCCCTTTGAGCAAGCCACGGCTTGTCATTTCTTTCACTGATACTGCGTCTTCACGCACTTCAGCTACAACAGTCTCTTCGACTTGACCACGAATGACTTTCAAAAGACCAAAGTTAGAAGTCGCAGCACGCAACCAGTTTTTACCTGATTTGATCAATTTGAAACGAGTCACACGATCTGTTTCACGGAATTCACCGTTCGAACGTTTAAAAAACATTTCTGTCTCCTTATTACATTTTTTATTTCCCTAACATTATAGACTAATCTGTCGATTTTTGGAAGCAATTATCCTTAATTATTGCTATTTTTTTATAATTTTTGTTTTAGATAGTGATAAAATCGTTTTCAGTAGGATCAATTTGTCAAACCGGGGCAATTTTTTGAAAAAATCCTATAATACTTTTACTTTAGAGGTAAAACAAAAAGCCCCATTTAATAGGGACTTTTCTGATAATTATCTGATTTTTTCCAACATGTTTTCAATGTGTTGGATGGATTTTTCGCGACCAAGTAAGTAGATGGTATCTGGCAATTCAGGACCATGCATTTCACCTGAAACGGCGATTCGGATTGGCATAAAGAGATTCTTCCCTTTGATCCCAGTTTCTTTTTGAACTGCTTTGATTTGTGGGAAGATATTTTCTGCCACAAACTCATCGTCTGACATGGCTTCGAGTTTCGCTTTAAAGGCTTCAAGTACAGTTGGCACGGTTTCACCAGCCATGACTTCTTTCTCTGCTTCTGTCAATTCTGGAAAGTCTGAGAAGAAAAGGTCTGTCAATGGAACGATTTCGTCCACTGACTTCATTTGTGGTTTGTAGAGTTCCACCAATTTCTCAGCCTTGTCTGTCAAACGTCCTGCTTCTTCGAGGAATGGTTTGGCCATTTCAAAAATGGTCGCAAGATCCGCATTCTTGATGTACTCATTGCTCATCCAGTCCATTTTCTTTTGGTCGAAAGCAGCTGGAGACTTGCTGAGACGATGTTCATCAAAGAGCTTGATGAGTTCTTCGCGAGAGAAGATTTCGTCTTCCCCACCAGGGTTCCAACCAAGAAGAGCGATAAAGTTAAAGACTGCTTCTGGAAGGTAACCTTTCTTACGATAGTCTTCGATAAATTGAAGGGTATTGGTGTCCCGTTTAGACAACTTCTTACCTGTTTCAGAGTTGATGATCAAAGTCATGTGACCGAACTCTGGTGCTTCCCAACCAAGCGCTTCATAGACCATGAGCTGTTTTGGTGTATTAGCAATATGGTCGTCTCCACGGATCACGTGAGAGATTTGCATGTCGTGGTCATCGATGACAACAGCAAAGTTATAAGTTGGATAGCCATCTTTCTTTTGGATGACCCAGTCACCACCGATATTGCCACCTTCAAACTCGATATCGCCTTTGACCATATCATGCCATTTGTAGATACCTGACTCATTGACTGCCAAGCGAACCGTTGGAATCACACCAGCTGCTTCACGTTCTGCGATATAAGCTGCTTTTTCTTCTTCGCTCATGCCAAGGTATTCATTGATATAGCGAGGTGTTTCACCTGCTGCTTCTTGGCGTTCACGTTCCGCTGCCAACTCTTCTTCAGTGACGTAAGATTTGTAGGCTTTTCCTTCAGCCAAGAGTTGGTCGATGTATTTTTGATAGAGTTCCAACCGTTCAGACTGGCGGTAGTTTTCATGCGTCTCTGGGCTTTCATCCCAGTCCATGCCCAACCAACGAAGGTTTTCAAGCTGTGAACGTTCTCCGTCTTCGACGTGACGTTTGCGGTCCGTATCCTCGATACGGATGATAAAGGTTCCACCATGGTGACGTGCATACAAGTAGTTAAACAATGCTGTACGAGCATTTCCGATGTGTAGTAGCCCTGTTGGACTTGGTGCATAACGCACACGAATATCTTTTGCCATATTTCTCTCCTCTTATCTTGTTCGCTATTTCTAGCTCATTTTTCAATCGTTCCTATTATACCACAAAGAAAGCAGGACTGAAATGAATAAGTGACCTTTCTAGCCTTTCTTCCTATGTATAGGAAAAAAGAGGCTGGGACAAAAGTCCTAGCCTCTCAATTATTTTTGGATTGTCGAGCAAGACGCAGTGGTTGAGTGGGCTCTACTACGCTGATTTCATCAGCTTTTACAGCCCTACTCAACTGTGCGGAGGTGGGACGACGAAATCGAATTCTAACGAATCACCGATTTCTGTCCCACTCTCTTATATCCAATCTATTTGTATCTTATTTTAAACGTTCTTCCAATTCAAAGTCAATTGGCAGGGTTTGTAAAAAGTGCTCCAACTCACGTTCCCAGTAGAACCATTCGTGCTTACCTGGGCTGTGGGTATAGGTGACATCCAAACCTAACTTTTCTAGTTCCTTGACTTCAAAATTATTGGCCTCATAAAGGAAATCCTGCTCCCCACACCAGATCCAGAGTTTGGTCTTCTTATCTGAAAACTTCTTGGCAGCAGTCTCTAGCGAGTAGGGACTGGTCGTCCAATCCTCAATCTCTCCAAAGATCCCCTTCCAAAAAGCTGGTTGTTCCAAGTCATTGTTTTCAAAATCCCGATCGTGGAAACTTAGAGCACCGGAAAAACTAGCCGCATGGGAGAAACGATTTGTCTTGAGAGCCAAGAGCATCGATCCATAGCCGCCCATGGATAGGCCAGCAATAAAGGTCTTCTCCCGTTTCTTGGTCATATTAGGGAAGAAGCGAGAAAGAGTCTCTGGCAATTCCTCTGCAATGGCCGTGTAGTAGTTGTAGCCATACTGGGTATCTGTGTAAAAGCCATTATTGGTATTGGGGAGGACCACGATTAGATTGGTATTGCGCAAAATGCGCTCCACATTAGTCCGCTTCAACCAGGAGTGGTGGTTGCCATTCATCCCGTGTAAGAGATAAAGGACTGGAATATCCGTATCCGCTGGATCTTCCACGCGCGATGCATCGGGATAAAGGACGGACACGCCCCACTCCATCTTTAAGGCTTCTGAATAATACTCAATCTGCATAACTGCCATTTGATTTCCTCTTTCTACTGTTAAAAACACTCGGCAAGCCTCTGGCTGCCAAGCGTTTCCATTTCTTCTATTATTTCACTTCCATCACGACTGGTAGGATGGCTGGACGGCGTTTAGTTTGTTCAAACAAGAACTTAGACAAGTTGTCGCGTACCAAACCTTTTAACTCACCCCAGTCAAAGCTATCTTGTGCCAAATAGTCTTCAACGCTTTGGTTGACCAATTCGCAACTTTCACGAAGAATATCCCGACTTTTCTTGACATAGACAAAACCACGGGTGTGCACGCGCGCTTTGGAAATAATTTTCTTCTCTTTGCGATTCACCGTGAGCGCCACGATAAAGATCCCGTCTTCTGACAAGACCTTACGGTCACGAAGGACGATATTGCCCACATCACCAATGGCATTTCCATCGATCATGACATCTCCAGCTGAGACGCTACCGGCAGGGACGAAGTCCCCCTTTTCGTACTCCATCACAGTTCCGCGTTTTGGAATAAAGATATTTTCAGGCAAGATACCGACTTCCATCGCTACTCGTGCATGGGCATCCAATTCGCGGTATTCCCCTTGGATCGGGAAGAGGTATTTTGGACGAAGAAGGTTGATCATCAACTGCAAGTCCCGTGCGTTTCCGTGACCAGACACGCGCAAGCTTGACGTGATCAATTTGACAATGCCACCTGCTTGGTAGATCATGTTTTCCACACGAGCCACCACAGCTTCTTTAGCAATAGATGGCGTTGTGACGACGTAGACCAAGTCCCCATCTTTGATTTCCACATAACGGTGACGGCCAATAGACATCTTGCGCAAACCGTTGATCGGCTCACCCATCCGGCCTGTTTCCAAAATGATCAATTCATGATCCTCGAAACGGCTCATTTCTTTTGGCTTGATCAAGAGTTTTTCGTTGGCAAGAGACAATTTGTTCAAGCGAATAGCTGTTCGGACGATGTTTTCCACATCAAACCCTGTCAAGACCACTCGACGACCAGTCTCAGCCGCAGCATCAAAGACCTGCTGGATCCGAGAAAGGTTGCTGGCTACCGCTGCTACGATGACTCGACCATCCCAGTCTGCAATTGTATCTAAGATAGCATCGCCCACTTCTTGCTCACTGGCAACTTGAATATTACTATCCGCATTAGCCGAGTCACTCAAGAGAGCAAGGACGCCTTCGCGTCCAATCTCAGCTAGACGAGCAAAGTCTGTCGCGTATGACTCGCTGGCAGTTTGGTCAAATTTAAAGTCTCCTGTGTAGACGATATTGCCCTCAGGAGTGCCAATCACAATCCCGATACTTTCAGGGATGGAGTGGGTTGTTTGAAAGAAAGAGACGACGGCATCGCCAAAATCAATCTCAGAATTTTGATCAATAACATGGAAGTCGTTGAATTTCTTCACACTGTCATTGCTTTTTACAAAGAGTTTAGCCAACTCAATGGTCAACTCTGTCCCGAATACAGGGACTTTCGCTTCCGCCAAAAGATAAGGCAAGGCCCCAATGGCATCCGCATGACCATGGGTCAAGAAAACACCCGCAATGCGGTCCTTGTTTTCAAATAGATAATCCATGTTGGGGATAACGACATCCACCCCAAGTTGCTCATTTTCTGGATACTTCAAACCTGCATCCAAGACAAAAATCGAATCGTTCACTTCGGCAACGTAGAGATTTTTCCCATTTTCTCGAACACCGCCAAGAGTGACTAATTTAATACTACTCACTGTTGTCTCCTTTAGTGTGATTATTTTAATACTTACGGTCCTTGGTCGCCCAAGTCGAATTACAGCTTTGCAAATACTTGCATATCCACTCTATTATACAATTTTTTTCTCTTTTTTTCAAAAAGCTTTCCATAGCAAAAAAGTCCTCTCATCTGAAGTAGATGAGAGGGCTTCTAGGCGCCTATTTTTAGGGGGAAAAGACCCTAAAGATGGTAATCTCCCCGTTTATTTTCAATGATCCGCATGGCTGCCTTGATCACATGAAACTTGCCTAACAATTCCTCTAGGCGCTTACTATTTCGCTCGCTCAATTGGCCGTTCTTGACCGCTTGGGACAGGCGATAAAAATCATCCAAATCCTCCCCAATGTTTTTAAACAGCTCTTTGGCTTCCTTGAGTCGGTAGCGATTGACTAGGTAGGTCACATCTTTTTTGAAGGAAGCGACATTGTTTTCGTGAATGTCCGTATAGGCTTCCTCTTCTTCCTTAGACTCTTGGTAATTAACCGCCTTAAAGCAAGTGATGAACTCCCGACTTTTGATATTGCAAACAAAGATGACGCCATCACTGGCTACATAGGCTTCTGTGTTGGCGGGTTGAACCACATTACTATCATAAGGAGAGAGGGAGGAGAGGTGTTGGTTGATCCACTTATTCAAGTGCTGATCATCTACGCCAAAGCGCTCAAAAGCTCTTTGCCGAAAATGGTCCCGACAACTATATTCTTGCGCATACGACAATCCCATACTCTCACCTCCTCCTGAGTATTTTATAAAAATGGCCTCCAGTCTTACGGGACTAGAGGCCTGGTCTGCTTCACTGACTTGGTGCAATTAACCTTTTGGCTAACAAAACAATGTTTATGATGTTGATTTCATTTAATAGTATTTGTGTAAAATACCAGAGGTTTTCTTTGCTATCCTAAATCCAAATGATTAGTTTTCGACTGGACGCATCGAAGTTTGAAAACCTTTACAAAAAGCTTCTACCTACTATTTCCACGTTTTCTTATGTCTCCGGACAAACTAAGCAGGTTTGCCCGACCGTCCAACCGATCCGACACACACGACATGACTGCTCTTTTACGATAAGAGCATGAACAGATATCAGCAAAACAGGCCCAAAACGAAGTAACCTAAATTTTAACTCGGTAAGGCATTGGTATCAATCCCTTCTTTATCTTTCTAACTATATTATACTCAGCTACCTAAGTAATTGCAAGCGATTTCAGCTGAAACTAGTTCCAATTTTTATGCGGTTTTACAGATAATTTAAGGAAAAGAAAAGAGGCTGGGACAAAAATCCTAGCCTCTCAATTATTTTTGGATTGTCGAGCAAGACGCAGTGGTTGAGTGGGCTCTACTACGCTGATTTCATCAGCTTTTACAGCCCTACTCAACTGTGCGGAGGTGGGACGACGAAGCGCCATGAACGATGTCGCTTCTGTCCTACTCCCTATTTTCACTTTATCCGCTACGCCCTTTGTATCTTAGTCTTTCTCAAATAATTGATAGTAGTCTGCGATGGCCATTTGGGCTTTTTCTTCTTGATTGAGATCTTGGACGATATGCCCATCTTTCATCACAATCAAGCGATTCCCATATTTCAAAGCATCTTCCATATGGTGGGTGATCATAAGAGCCGTGAGGGCATCTTGTTTCACAAACTCATCCGTCAAGGTCATCAGAGCCTGGCTGGTTTTCGGATCCAAGGCTGCAGTGTGTTCATCTAATAGCAAAAGTTCTGGACGTTTTAGTGTCGCCATCAACAAGCTCAAAGCCTGACGTTGCCCCCCTGATAGAAACTCAACTGCTGTATCGATATGATTTTCCAAGCCATTGCCGATCTTAGCAAGAACTGTTTGAAACTCTTCTTTATAGCTTGCCAAGTGACGCGGAATCAAACCACGTTTTTCTCCACGAAACTTCGCTACCAAGAGATTTTCTGCCACTGTCATGCGAGGCGCTGTTCCCATTTTAGGATCTTGAAAGACACGAGATAGGTACTTGGCTCTCTTCTCAGGAGAGTAGTTGGTCACATCTTCCCCTAGAATATAGATCTTCCCGCTACTAACTGGAAGTGTCCCAGCAATGGTATTAAAGAGGGTTGATTTCCCAGCTCCATTGCCCCCTAAAATCGTGATAAAATCATGTTCTCGAATTTCCAAGGAGACATCATCCAGAATGACTTTTTCTTCATTCATCCCATTGCTCACAGCTTTGGTTACATTTTTTAATTCTACAATTGCTGTCATTTACTGAGTTTCGCTCCTTTCATGATTTTTCCCTTAAAGGTTGGAATCATCAGGCAGATAGCCAAGATCAAGGCACTGAAGATTCGAATATAGCTGGTATTGATGCCAAGCGCAATCACGGCCCAAATCAAAAATTGGTAGGCGATCGATCCGATCGCAATACTGAGCAAGCGCTCTGTCAAGGTGACATTTGAAAAGAGAACCTCTCCAATAATGAGGCTGGCAAGCCCGATAACGATGACACCAATCCCACGTGAAGCGTCCGCATAGCCTTCTTGTTGGGCCATCAGTGCACCAGAAAGAGCAATAATCCCATTTGAAATGACCAAGCCCATCAACTCCATCCGGTCGGTGTTGATCCCAAAGCTCTTGGCCATATCTGGATTGTCCCCTGTCGCAATATAGGCTTGACCCAAGCGTGTATCCAAGAAGAAGATCAAACCAAGGATCACAAGCGTTACGAAAATCAAGCCAATCAGAATCTCATTGAACCCACTGGCAAAAGGAAGAAATTCCTGAATTTTTTTATAGCCCAGAAGTCCCAAATTAGCCCGCTGCATGACAAAGAGAATAACCGAGTTACAAGATGTCATTACAAGGATCCCTGACAAGAGTGTCGGTATTCTCCCTTTTGTGTAGAGAAGACCCGTCGCAAGTCCCGCCAAACACCCTGCACCAATAGCAGCCAGCGTCGCAAGGAGTGGATTGACCCCTTTGGTAATCAAGGTCACCGCCACCGCTCCTCCAAGCGGGAAGGACCCTTCTGTCGTCATATCTGGAAAATCTAGAATTCGGAACGTCATAAAGATTCCTAACCCTAGAATGGCCCAAATCAAACCTTGTGAAACAATTGAATTAATCATAGTTTCTCCCTTCGATAATAGTAGTTTAATTGTATCACAAATATGGAGGAGAACCTATAGGAAATTGTCATCAATTCCCTTTTCATGCTTTATAAAAAAACCAAAAGGTAGTACCTTCTGGTTTTTAATCGTGATATTTTTTTAAAGGATTGAAAGAAAATCTTAGTCTTCTTTTTTCTTTTGAGCAAGACCAAAGCCTGTTGCGATCACACCAAGCAAGCCAAGGCTGGTAAGAGCTGTTGCTGATTCTGTACCTGTGTGTGGCAATACTTCTTTCACCTTCACAACATCTGAGACCAAATTTTCTTCAACCTTTTGCTCTACCATTGGCGCAGGCGTATGGTAGCCAATAATTGGTTTAGGCTCTGGTTTAGGTGTTGGTGTTGGTTGCGGTTCCGGCTGTGGCTCCGGTTGTGGTTCTGGCTGTGGCTCCGGTTGTGGTTCTTCTTTTGTAACAAGAATATTATTTTTATGCCATTCTACAGTTGGTTTTACAGTTTCTTTTAGCACCGGATCCTTTTCCAATTCAGGAGCTGTTGGCTTCACTGGTTGTTCAGGAACTTTTGGTTCTACCTTGTAAAGTGGACAAGCTGGCGGAACAGGAACTTCCTTTTCAGCTGGAACGTCTTTGATTTCAGGTTTTTCAGGGGCTGTTGGAGCGGTTGGAGCGGTTGGTTTCACCGGTTCATCTCCTGGATCTTGTGGAAAGGCAACATTTGAATTGATTGAGAACCAATAGAGGGTTGCTTCATCCGTAGCATTTGCTCCCTTTGCAGTGAACTCAAGATGGCCGTCTTTCAAGATAACTGCACCACCACCATAGTAGAGATACGGACTTTTGGGATCATCCCATCCTTTAGTTGAACTTGAAGGATCCGCATTAAAGGTTGCACCTTCATTCATGTACTGGTTTTGTTCCTTGGCAAATACTTCCTTAGTAGTTGGATCTTGGTCAACACTAGAATTTGGCAATTTAATAAATTCTTTATTTCCAATATTTACAGACTCTACGTGAGGTGTATTTTGGTGCTTCATCCGTGGAGTATAGGTCAAAATCCCTGATCCCGCATCAACTGAATAAGTACCGACAATATCAGAATTATCCCCAAATTGATAGTCTTCTGTTCCGATAGAATGACCATTCCCTCCACCTGAAGCATTGACTGTCGTCACATCAAGGACAGTTTCTTCACTGACTGAGAAACCATTCCCATCCCAAGTTGCTTTTTGACCAACGATCTTCAATGGATTGTCAGCATCATTAAAGACTTGAGCGCTACCGAAGTTTGCATAGCCACGCTTCACAGCGACATCTGCTCCGTCAAGACTAGGGTTGCTACCATCTGAATAAGGATCCCAAGTTCCACGAACAGTGTTTCCATTGATATCTTTAGCTTCTACAAGAAGGGCGCGAGGTTTGTCATTTTCAACATAAGAAGCTCCATTCCAGTGGTTTAAGGAATTCAAAGCCAAAATGGCATTATGGTTAGCTAAATTAATCAATTGATCATTTTCATCATAAAATTCAACATCAACACCAACTGTGACGGGTTGGTCTGTGTCAGTTGAGCTTCCGATCGTCATTGTTACCGCTGGATCATTGTAAATTTGAACGATTCCTCGACCGTCATTAGATGGCAAGCTTTTCACTTCATACTTGTAGACCACTTTAGCGATACGCTTGATATCACGACCTTCTTTGATATTAGCTTGGCGAAGACCCTTGTAGGTTACGTCGAACTTATCTCCAACTTTGACGACTGCCCATTCGATTTCATTATCTGCATATGGGTTCGTTGTTGTCAAATCAGAATCTTGTAGGTTCTTGGTTTCATACATCTTGGTAGCTTTACCATCCCCATACAAGCGAGATTGACCTTCTTTTGTCAAATACGTAGTAAGTCCTGTTGTTTGGTGGTAAAGCGTCGTTGTTTCCCCATCTGCCAACTCTTCTGGGAGGAAGGTCAAATCTTGTTTGTACTTCTCAGGGTTTCCACCACGCTCTGCAACCATCTTATTAAAGGCATCTTTAGCATCATCGTATTGCGCTTTTTTCTTCTTGTATAGTTCATTATCAATCAAGTACGCTGCTTGCGCTTCATCATAGAGACGCTTTTTCTCCTTGTAGTCGGCTAATTTGATATCGTAAGCCTTTTGGGCTAAATTGTTTTCTGTCTCAACGGCTTGTTTGGCTTTAACAGACTCAATATAAGCTTTAAAAGCAGTTTGGTATTCTTCAAAGGCTTTTTCATAAGCCGCTTTTGCAGCCTGATTATCTGCTAGGGCTACAGCATTCTCAGCCACTGCTTTTTCGTAAGCAACTTGCTCTTTGTTATAGGTTTCAACTTCCTTGTCATAAGATGCCTGAGCCACTGCATTTTTCGCATCTACAACTGCTTTTTCCTTCTCATAAGTTGCTTGATTTGCTGCAACTTCTGCCTTATAGTCTGCTACAGTTTTATCCATAGCAATGGCTTGCTTCGCATAATCTTGCTCAGCAGTTTTTTCATCTGCTTGGGTCTTTGCCTCTGTTTCTGTAACTTCAAGTCCAGTAGTCGCCGCATCTGTTTTCGCAGTCTCCAAATAATCTGGTACAGCAACTTCTTTAGTCTCAGTTGTCGATCTTGTTGGAGTAGCCGTTGTTGAAGTGACCGTTGTAGTAGCTGAAGCAACTTCATCTGCAGAAACAGATGCAGCACCTGCTACTGCAAGAACCGTAGCGACTGCTACAGAACCAAAAGCGACAGACGTTTTACGCAAGGCATATTTGGTAGTCTTGCTATCTTTAATTAGTGACATATAATTCCTTCTAACCTCTTTTTCAAATTTATCCTTACAAAAATCAACACTTTAAACGCTAGTGTTGATTTTTGCAAAGAGATATTAACACTTACCCCCTTATGTGTCAATATTATTTTTTGATTTTTTTCACATCTCCATTTAAATTTTGCTTCTTTTTTGATAAAACTCCTTGTTTATAAAAGTTTTCTTTTTAGTTTTCTTCTATATATGTCAAACGTTTGATATCTGATTTTTGCCAGTTCATTTTTCTAAAAAAATTTTTTTAACTTTATTTACAGAAATAAAAACAGAATAAACTGCAGAATTTCTTTTACTAATAGGCTTTACAACTTATACAAACGTTTCTCCTTGTTCTGTTTTTATCACTAATTTGTACTGTTTTTAAAATGCGGGGAAATTTTGTGTCAAACGTTTTTTAGTTTTTCATTTTTATGAATCAAAAACCCCTATTTAAGGCTATTTTCTAATACTTCCATGAAAATTTTCAAACAGGCTTTCATTCTTAAATTGACACTATCTAGTGAAATGTCGTATACTTATTGGCATCGACAGAACAATTTACTTTAAACTATTCAACGAACTATACAAACAGTATGTGGGAGAAAAAAATGAAACAACAAAAAAATAGTGTCTCTGAAAAAGGGCACGGCTATTTTCGCAAGCGCAACAAGGCATTGGTCTCTATGATTACCCTTTTTGGAGCCTTGATGGTAAGCTCTGTTGCCATGGCTGATGAGGTCAACACCAATCCGACTTCTGAGATCCCAGCAACCGCTCAACCAGTAGCAACCAATAGCAGTACTCCTACCACTACTAGTGAGGAAGGTGCTACGACGGAAGCAACGTCTTCTCCATCGGAATCAACACCAACTGTGACTGCCACTCAACTGGTCAGTGCAACTCCAGCAACTACTTATAATACTCCAAAAATCACCAACGACGTCACCTTTGATAAAGCGACTTATAAAAGTGGGGAAGATGTTCAGATCTCCATCAACAACCCTGAAGTGGTTTCATCTGATGTCACTGTCTCTCATTTAGATCAGGTCATTTATGAAAAGAAAAACGTTGAAGGCGGCGAACTGACAATTCCAAGTACGATCTTTTCACCTAATGCTGGATTTATCGTTGATGTCCTTGGTAAGAAAGCAGATGGCTCCCAAGCCTTTCATAAGGCAGCGGGTCTTGCTGTTGAAGATGACTGGACGATCTACCCACGTTATGGGGTGGTTGCCGGCTCAAAAGACAATCACAACTCCATCACCAATGATCAGGTAGAAGGCTACAAGAATAGTATTGACCAATTGGCCAATATGCACATCAACAACTACTTCTTCTATGACGTTTACAATACACCTGCCAACCCATTCCCAGCAAATGTTGAACGTTTCACTCAAGATTGGGCTACTTTCTTGATTCCAAATAACGAAACAGATCCTGACAAGCGCAAGTCCTACTTACCTGTCATCGATACAGAAGCAGTCAAAGAGCTGGTGGCTCATGTCCATACAACTGGTGCCAAAGCCATGCTGTATAACATGATTTACGCAGTTTCCCTCGAAGAAGGGGTCCCAAATGAAGTGAAAAGTGCCATTGTTCGCAATCTAGAAGACCATTTCAATTTTGGTAAAAAGGGTGATGTCACAGCGACTGATATCCAACAATTTCTCGATCCGGGTGATCCAAATTGGCAAAGATTTATCATCGAAGTCATGACCAAAGCCATGAAAGAAGGGAATTTTGATGGATGGCAAGGGGATACCATGGGATCTAACTGGGTGGAAAAAGTCAGTGAACCTGGAAAAGGCTTCTCTTTGAGCGAACACTATCCAGAACTAGCCACAGCTGCAACAGAGGCCCTCAAAAAAGAAGGCTATGACTTCATGATCAACGATATCTCTACTGGAGATGCTGATCGACTAGGAAAGACCAATGTCTCTGCACCTTATGCGGAAGTTTGGGGCGATAGCATTGCCTATGACTCTACCTACCAAGCCTTGACGCGCCTTACCGAACGGATGCGTGATCTATACAAGGGGAAATCTCCTATCATCGCAGCCTATACCCATCGTGGTAAAAATGCATCAGCCCTCAGCAAAGACAACGAATTGCTGACAGATGCCATCATCGCAGCAAGCGGTGGTTACCATATGACGACTGCAGCCCTCAATACTTCTCAAGATGCTAAAGGTTTTGGGGTGATCCAAGCAGAATGGTATCTCAATCAAAACCTACCAGTCAATGCTGAGTTTGCCAATGCAGAATTCAACTACCAAGAATTCATCGTTGCTTATCAAGAACTTCTCCGCGGACGCGACACCTTGGCACATGATACTCGTCGGATTGTAGACAATACAAATGTACTGGTCAACGGCAACTTCATCGGATCCAACCTGGATAATGCTGACGGGGTTCAACCTGGAACTGTTTATACCATTACAAAAGAAACCAAGACGGGTGATCGGATTGCTCACTTGATCAATTTGGTCGGCATCACTGAAAACAAATGGAACAGCGCTGTGAATACAACCGAAAAATTGACCAATATTCAAGCTTTTGTTCCACTCGGAAAAATCACAAAAGATCAGGCTGAACACGCCAGCATTTACTGGGCAACACCTGATGCTGTTGAAGGAAAATACAACATCAACCTCCGAGAAACAAGCGCAAATGTTTATTATGACGGAGGAGCTGGCCAATGGATGGCTGCTATCGATGTTCCGAGTCTAGATGTATGGGACATGCTCTATGTCAAACTCAATGAAGCCGCTCATGTTCTTTATCAAGACGAAAACGGAGTTGAGCTCGAACGTTCCAGTGACTTGGTTGGTCATACAGGTGAAAAGATCAACTACTCTACAAAAGAAACCATTGCCAACTATTTGAAGAAAGGCTACGAACTAGTAGAGAATGGCTTCGATGCAGACGGACAACCGAACTTTGACCGCGACGCTAACAACACCAATGATGATGGCGTTCAAGAGTTTATTGTCCGCTTGGCACCAAAAATTGTGGAATTTTCTGCAACACAGCCCATACAAGCCGGTCAAGTTGTTCCAGGAGATAGCGAAGGTCGTGTCTATCCAACTCCTCTAGCTCCAGCTGGTCAAACAACGGCTGATCTGAATCATTTATCTGAAACAGTTACCCGTACGGTAACCTATGTAACAGAGGACCAGGATGGATCTAACCGCCAGCCTGCAGGAATAGCTGATCAAACTAACACCCTTCATTTCAGTCGCAAAGGTACCATCAATTTGGTGACAGGCGAGACAAGTCTTGAAGACTGGACAGCTCAAGACGGCACAAGCTTTGCAGTTCTTGAAAATCCCGTCAAAAAAGGCTATGTTGTCGTAGCAGAAGAATCGACTGATGCCACCTCTTCTGATCTGACAAAAGCAGGAGAACATACAGGCATTCATGCTGATGCAGCAGACATCACAGATACGGTCATCTATCGCCCAGTCGGTGCCTATAGGATCAGCTATGCTACTGGTAAAGAACCAGCCCATGCTCAAAAAGAGATCACTTATCTAAATGATCTCACAAATCCAACCGCCATTGCATCTCCTACCGCTACCCTTCCTTACGTGGAGGGATTAGAGCCAAAAGATGCTCGTGGACAAGTCTTAAACCTTGTGGATCCACTTGACGAAACCAAAGGCTATCTTCTTCCAAGCCCTGATTCTCCAACAGCTGATACTGCTATTACCTATGCCATCAGCAAAGGATCGGTCAGAGTACGATTCCTCATTGAGGGAAGTGACACTGATCTGCAAGAGGCGCAAGACCTTGCTACAGAGGTAGATTTCGGCACCAAGTACACCAGTGAGGCCCCAACAGAAATCACAAAAGATGGTCGTATCTACCATCTAGTTGGACACCGTGCTGATTCTGCTGATCCAAGTGGCACAGTCACTAAGGGAATGAAAACTGTCATCTATGATTACAAGTTAGCTACAGGAACGGTCATCGCGCGATTTGTCATCCAAGATACTAACACTGAATTGCAACCAGAGCTTGCTGTTGCAACAAATGTGGACAATGGAACCCATTACGTCGCTAGCGCACCAGATGAAATCTCCAACGACGGCCACATCTATGAACGGATCGGTGCAGCTGAACAAACTGGGAACGTAGAAGTGGGAACAACCATCTTGATCTTTGCCTACAAGGTCAAAGAAATCCCTACTCCACAACCATCCCCAGAAACAGAAAAAGAAGAAACAGGCAGCCCTCTTCCTTCCGTGACAAAAGCAAACACGACTGATGCTCATGAAGAAAAGGAATCACCACTTCTCTCTAACAAAGAAGAGGAGAAACCTCTTGAAACAACAAGCCAAACAGAGGAACTCCCTGAAGCTGTTCCTAACACCCCTCAAGAAGGAACTCACCTACCTGCAACAGGTGAAGAAGGCTCTCAGCTAGCCTTACTTGGACTTGGCCTCTTAGCAGGTTTGGCCAGTTTGATCTCTTACAAAAAGAAACAAGAGTAGATCCCAAACACAAAGAAACTTCCTATGGAATTCTGTTCCAAGGAAGTTTTTTTATATTTATACAACTCATTCAGAGTCTAGATCCCTTTTATGAGGGTAACTGACGACAATAAGGGTGTGAAGTACTACCACTCCAAACCCTACTGTATCCCAATTCAAAGTGGATTCATTCCCCTTGTTGCCGGCAGTTTGAAAGATCAAATTGCTTTACTAGTATACTGTTTTCTCTACTTCAAGTCAATGGAATTTTACTGAAACTTTTTCATCACATTTATGCATGTTTTTCTAAGTTTCCAATATCAAACAAAGAGGCCTTGCTCTTTCGAGCAAAGCCTCTTCCTGTTGGATCTAAAATTGTCACCTCATCAACAAGTTTGTCGATGTCACCTCAATTTTAGTCTTCGCGTTTTTTGCGTTTTGCAAGTCCCGCAAGGCCAACCATACCAAGTGCAGCACCTAACAATGCAGCAGATGCTGATTGTTCTTCACCAGTTTCAGGAAGTGCTGGAGCTGGAGGAGTTGTAGGTGTTGGTGGCGTTGGTGGTGTTGGCGGTGTTGTTGGTGGTGTTGGTGGTGTATTCGGTGGTGTTGTCGGCGGTGTATTCGGTGGTGTTGTTGGTGGTGTATTTGGCGGTGTTGTTGGTGGTGTATTTGGCGGTGTTGTTGGCGGAATAACAGTGTTGTTAAACTCTGTATCTTCTGGCAACTGAGTAATAGCCGTCAATACTTTACCGTCTTTGTTAATCATAATACCCACAGTGGCAACCATCTTATCGTATTCGATGCTAGAATCTGTGCCACGGATTTCTTCTACATGGTAGAGATGAGTTCCTTCTTCACCACGTTTGAATTCAAGATTTGAGAAGGTGATCTTACCAGCCGCATCATTGGTTACGGTTTCGATCACATTTCCTTTTTCGTCCTTCAGAACGAAGCTGAATTCACCAGCCTTCAATGCACGACCTTCCAATTTCTTAGTGAATTGGAATTGAACCTTAACTGGAATGTTGACTACACGTTTTTCAGTTGGTTTTTCTGGTTTTTCTACAGTCTTCTTAGTTGGATCGTATTGGTGTACGATTTGTGAAGCTGTATTTTCAATGTCCACACCATCTTGAGCAGATTGTTTAATTTCTGCAGGAATTTCAAACTTGTAGTAACGTCCAAAGGCCAACTTAGTTGTGTCGATCACTTGTGTATTTTCTGCGTCTCCAAGTGACTTAGTCAAGTCTGCTTTAGATGTTGCAGTAATCACACCGTTTTCAACCTTGATATCAAACTTAGCTGTTACATCTTCTCCTGTTACAGAGTCGTATGCCTTAATATCAGCTCCGTTGACAGTCAAGTTCGCACTATCATATTTATCTGTAACACCAACAGATTGAATATTGTGTGCTTCAGTGAATTTAGTTGTATCCAACCATACTTGGTAGTATACTTTATCACCTTTCTTGAGTGTCTTCGTATTGATATTTTGAGCTTCGTTGTTATCAGTCTTATCAACGTAAGGGTTCGCATTTGTTTCCGCAACCTTATCCTTCAACTCTTTATCATCGTCGAGAAGTTTCACACCTGTAAGATCGAATTTAGATTCGTTCAAGATGTATTTCTCTGGATTGAATTCTGGAGTTTCAGGTGGGCGAACAGTGTTATTGAATTCTTTGTCTGATGGATCCGTTACCTTAGTAAGAAGAGCTTTCGCAGTTCCATCATGAGAAACTTCAACTTTCACAACTGCTTTCATCGTGTCATAAGTAACGGTTGTATCAGTTCCTTTGACTTCTTCTACAGTGTAGTTGTAAGTTCCTTCTTGACCTTTCTTGAATTCAAGAGCTGAGAACTTAACGTTACCAGATGCATCGTTCTTCACAGTTTCAAGAGTCTTACCATCTTTATCCTTAAGAACGAAGCTGAATTCGTTAGCTTTAAGCTCACGGCCTTCCAAACGTTTCGTGAAGTTGAATTCTACTGAAACAGGGATGTTCACAACACGTTTTTCAGTTGGTTTGTTTGGTTTCTTCACTGTCTTGCTTGTTGGATCGTATTGGTGAACGATTTGAGCTGCAGTGTTTTCAATATCCGCACCACCCTTAACAGTATCTTTCACTGTTGCTGGGATGTCGAACTTGTAGTAACGTCCAAACGCAAACTTAGTTGTGTCGATCACTGGAGTATTTTCTGCGTCTCCAAGTGACTTAGTCAAGTCCGCTTTAGAAGTTGCAGAGATCACACCGTTTTCAACCTTGATATCAAATTTAGCAGTCACATCTTCGCCTGTTACAGAGTCGTAAGCTTTGATGTTTGCAACATTGATGTCAAGTTTGTCTTCTTCGTAGTCATCAGTAACACCAACAGATTGGATGTTGTGCGCTTCAGTGAACTTAGTTGTATCCAACCATACTTGGTAAACAACCTTATCGCCACGTTTCACTGTCTTAGTATTGATGTTAGCTGCTTCATTATTGTCAGCCTTATCAGCGTAAGGATTTGCGTTTGTTTCCGCAACCTTGTCTGCCAATTCTTTATCATCATCAAGAAGTGATTTACCAGTAAGGTCGAATTTCTCAGCGTTCAAGATGTATTTCTCTGGGTTGAACTCTGGAGTTTCTGGAGGAGTCACCTTGTTGTTAAATTCTTTATCCGCAATGTCGCCAACTTTCGCGATCAGAACTTTAGCTTTTCCGTCGTGTGAAACTGTGACTGTTACATTCGCTTTCATAGTGTCGTATGTAACGGTTGCGTCTGTTCCTTTAACTTCTTCTACTGTGTAGTTGTGAACGCCTTCTTGACCTTTCTTGAACTCAAGTTTAGAGAACTTAACGTTACCATCTTTATCGTTCTTCACAGTTTCAAGAGTATTACCTTTTGAATCTTTAAGAACGAAGCTGAATTCGTTAGCTTTAAGCTCACGGCCTTCCATACGTTTAGTAAAGTTGAATTCTACTTCAACTGGAACGCTGTTGACACGTTTTTCAGTTGGTTTTTCAGGTTTTTCAACTTTCTTAGTAGTTGGGTTATAGTAGTTAACAACTTGAGCCGCAGTATTTTCAATGTCTACTCCACCTGCAACGTCAGCTTTCACTGTAGCTGGGATATCAAACTTGTAGTAACGTCCGAATTCGAATTTAGTTGTGTCGATCACTTGTGTGTTTTCTGCATCGCCAAGTGACTTCGTGAAGCCATCTTTAAGGGTTGCAGTAATCACACCGTTGTTCACAGTGATATCGAATTTAGCTGTTACATCCGCACCAGTCTTACCATCATAAGCTTTGATTGCTGAACCATCAACATCAACTTTAGCCTCATCGTAGTCATCTGAGATTCCTACTGATTGGATATGGTCTTTGTTGTTTGCGTCAAATTTAGTTGTATCCAACCATACTTGGTAAACAAGTTTTTGACCTGGTTTAACTGATTTAGTATTGATATTCGCTTTTTCGTTATTAGATGCATCGTCCGCATATGGGTTCGCATTGGTATCTGCGTACTTGTCTGCCAACTCTTTATCATCATCTAATAATGAAGTTCCAGTCAAATCAAATTCTTTTTCGTTTAGAACATATTTTTCTGGATTGAATTCTGGAGTTTCTGGAGGAGTTACACGGTTGTTAAATTCTTTATCCGCAATGTCGCCTACAGTTGCCACAAGAACTTTAGCAGTACCATCGTGTTTAACTGTGACTGTTACATTCGCTTTCATTGTATCGTATGTAACGGTTGCGTCTGAGCCTTTAACTTCTTCTACAGTGTAGTTGTGAACACCTTCGTCACCCTTCTTGAATGACATAGCTGAGAACTTAACGTTACCAGATGCATCATTGCTTACAGTTTCAAGAGTCTTACCTTCTGAATCTTTAAGAACGAAGCTGAATTCGTTAGCTTTAAGCTCACGGCCTTCCAAACGTTTAGTGAAGTTGAATTCTACTTCAACTGGAACGTTATTAACACGTTTTTCAGTTGGTTTGCTTGGTTTTTCAACTTTCTTAGTTGTTGGGTTGTAGTAGTTTACAACTTGAGCCGCAGTATTTTCAATATCTACACCACCAGGTACATCAGCTTTCACTTTTGTTGGGATGTCGAACTTGTAGTAACGTCCGAATTCGAATTTAGTTGTGTCAATAACTTGTGTGTTTTCTGCGTCGCCAAGTGACTTAGTGAAGCCATCTTTAAGAGTTGCAGTGATCACACCGTTGTTGACAGTGATATCGAATTTATCTGTTACTTCTGCGCCTGTTACTGAATCGTAAGCTTTGATCTTAGTAGAATCAAGTTCCAACTTAGTTTCATCGTAGTCATCTGAGATTCCTACTGATTGGATGTTGTCCTTGTTAGCTGCGTCGAATTTAGTTGTATCCAACCATACTTGGTAAACCAACTTGTCGCCACGTTTAACAGTCTTGGTATTCAAGTTTTGAGCTTCGTTGTTTGATGCATTGTCCGCATATGGGTTCGCATTTGTATCTGCGTACTTGTCTGCCAACTCTTTATCGTCATCAACGAGCTTGTCACCTGTGATATCGAATTTCTCTTCAGAAACAACATATTTCTCTGGTTGGAATTTAGGTTCTTCTGGAGGACGAACAGTATTGTTGAACTCTTTATCAGCGATTGCTCCTACAGTTGCTACAAGGGCTTTAGCCGTACCATTGTGTGATACTGTGATTGCTACAGTAGCTTTCATTGTATCGTAAGCAACAGTTGCGTCTGTTCCCTTCACTTCTTCTACAGTGTAGTTATGTACGCCTTCTTCGCCCTTCTTGAAGCTGAGTGGTGAGAATGCAACATTACCAGCCGCATCGTTGCTTACTGTTTCGACAACTTTACCTGATGCGTCTTTAAGCACGAAGCTGAATTCGTTAGCTTTAAGTTCACGACCTTCCAAACGTTTCGTGAAGTTGAATCCTACTTCAACTGGAACGTTGTTAACACGTTTTTCAGTTGGTTTGTTTGGTTTTTCAACAGTCTTGCTTACTGGGTTGTAGTAGTTTACTACTTGAGCCGCAGTATTTTCGATGTCTGCACCACCAGGAACATCGTTCTTAACAGTTGCTGGAATATCAAACTTGTAGTAACGTCCGAATTCGAATTTAGTTGTGTCAATGATTTGAGTGTTTTCCGCATCGCCAAGTGACTTAGTGAAGCCATCTTTAAGTGTTGCAGTCATCACACCGTTGTTCACAGCGATATCGAATTTATCTGTAACATCAGCTCCAGTTACTGAATCATAAGCTTTGATTGCTGAACCATCAACATCAACCTTAGTTTCGTCAAAGTCATCTGTAATTCCTACAGTTTGAACGTTGTCTTTGTTAGCTGCGTCGAATTTAGTTGTATCCAACCATACTTGGTAGTAGATCTTTTCGCCGCGTTTAACAGTCTTGGTATTGATGTTTTCTGCTTCGTTGTTTGAAGTTCCATCTACATATGGATCTGTATTTGTTTCACCATATTTATCAGTCAACTCGGCATCATCGTCAAGAAGCTTGTTATCAGTGATAGAGAATTTCGCTGTATTTAATACGTATTTCTCTGGTTGGAACTTAGGTTCTTCTGGAGGAGTCACACGGTTGTTAAATTCTTTATCCGCAATGTCGCCAACTTTCGCGATCAGAACTTTAGCTGTTCCGTCGTGTGATACAGTGACTGTTACATTCGCTTTCATTGTGTCGTATGTAACGGTTGCGTCAGATCCTTTAACTTCTTCTACTGTGTAGTTGTGTACGCCTTCTTGACCTTTCTTGAATTCAAGAGCTGAGAACTTAACGTTACCAGATGCATCGTTCTTCACAGTTTCAAGAGTATTACCTTCTGAATCTTTAAGAACGAAGCTGAATTCGTTAGCTTTAAGCTCACGGCCTTCCAAGCGTTTCGTGAAGTTGAATTCCACTTCAACTGGAACGTTGTTTACACGTTTTTCAGTTGGTTTGCTTGGTTTTTCAACTTTCTTAGTTGTTGGGTTGTAGTAGTTTACTACTTGAGCCGCAGTATTTTCGATGTCTACACCACCAGGTACATCAGCTTTCACTTTTGTTGGGATGTCGAACTTGTAGTAACGTCCGAATTCGAATTTAGTTGTGTCGATCACTTGTGTGTTTTCTGCGTCGCCAAGTGACTTAGTGAAGCCATCTTTAAGAGTTGCAGTGATCACACCGTTGTTGACAGTGATATCGAATTTATCTGTTACTTCTGCGCCTGTTACTGAATCGTAAGCTTTGATCTTAGTAGAATCAAGTTCCAACTTAGTTTCATCGTAGTCATCTGAGATTCCTACTGATTGGATGTTGTCCTTGTTAGCTGCGTCGAATTTAGTTGTATCCAACCATACTTGGTAAACCAACTTGTCGCCACGTTTAACAGTCTTGGTATTCAAGTTTTGAGCTTCGTTGTTTGATGCATTGTCCGCATATGGGTTCGCATTTGTATCTGCGTACTTGTCTGCCAACTCTTTATCGTCATCAACGAGCTTGTCACCTGTGATATCGAATTTCTCTTCAGAAACAACGTATTTCTCTGGTTGGAACTTAGGTTCTTCTGGAGGACGAACAGTATTGTTGAACTCTTTATCAGCAGGATCTGTCACGTTTGTGATCAAGGCTTTCGCTGTACCATCATGACGAACTTCAACTGTAACGACAGCTTTCATTGTATCGTATGTAACGGTTGCGTCTGAGCCTTTAACTTCTTCTACTGTGTACTTGTAGGTACCTTCTTGACCCTTCTGGTATTTAAGGGCAGTGACAGTTTTACCAGCTTTATTGGTGTACTCTACTGGAGCAAACTTGATCTTACCAGCTTTGTCGTTGGTTGCCGTTGCGATCACAACATTGTCGCTGTCTTTCAACTCGAATGTAAATTCGCCAGCTTTAAGGTCGCGACCTTCCAATTTCTTAGTGAAGTTGAATTCAACTGAGATTGGAACACTGTTGACACGTTTTTCAGTTGGTTTGTTTGGTTTTTCAACAGTCTTACTTACTGGGTTGTAGTAGTTAACAACTTGTGCTGCTTTGTTTTCAATATCTGCACCAGCTACAACATCGTCTTTCACTGTTGCTGGAATATCAAATTTATAGTAGCGTCCAAATTCAAACTTAGTTGTATCAATGATTTGTGTATTTTCAGCGTCGCCAAGTGACTTAGTGAAGCCATCCTTAAGGTTAGCTGTCAGAACACCATTGTTATCAGAGATATCAAATTTCGTCGTAACATCTGCACCAGTAACTGAATCGTAAACCTTGATATCTGAAGCATTAACAGTCAATTTATCCTTGTCGTAGTTATCTGTGATACCTACTGTTTGGATATTATCTTTGTTGTTTGCGTCAAATTTAGTTGTATCCAACCATACTTGGTAGTAAAGTTTTTGACCACGTTCAACTGTCTTAGTATTCAAGTTTTCATCTTCGTTGTTGGCAGTTGTATCGACATATGGATTGGTGTTTGTTTCACCATATTTATCTGTCAATTCAGAATCGTCATCAACGAGCTTCGTACCTGTGATATCGAATTTCGCTTTAGAAACAACGTATTTCTCTGGTTGGAACTTAGGTTCTGTTGGTGGAGTGACACGGTTGTTGAATTCTTTATCCGCAGGTTCTGTCACGTTTGTGATCAAGGCTTTCGCAGTACCATCATGACTTACTTTAACAGTTACAACTGCAGCCATTGGGTCGTAAGTAACAGTTGAGTCTGTACCTTTCACCTCTGTTACAGTGTAAGTGTACGTACCTTCTTGACCCTTCTGGTATTTAAGGGCAGTGACAGTTTTACCAGCTTTGTTTGTGTAATCAACTGGAGTGAACTTGAAGTTACCGTTTGCGTCGTTGGTTGCAGTCGCAATCACAACATTGTCGCTATCTTTCAACTCGAATGTGAATTCGTTAGCTTTAAGAGCACGACCTTCCAATTTCTTAGTGAAGTTAAATTCTACTGAGATTGGAACATTGTTTACACGTTTTTCAGTTGGTTTTTCAGGTTTTTCAACTTTCTTAGTCGTTGGGTTGTAGTAGTTAACAACTTGAGCCGCAGTATTTTCGATATCTGCACCAGCTACTACATCGTCTTTCACTGTTGTTGGGATATCAAACTTGTAGTAACGTCCGAATTCGAATTTAGTTGTGTCGATGACTTGTGTGTTTTCTGCATCGCCAAGTGACTTCGTGAAGCCAGCCTTCAAGTTAGCAGTGATCACACCGTTGTTGACAGCGATATCGAATTTATCTGTTACTTCTGCACCTGTTACAGAGTCATAAGCTTTGATGTCAGCTGCATTAAGATTTAATTTCGCTTCATCATAGTTATCTGAGATACCTACTGTTTGGATGTTGTCCTTGTTCGCTGCGTCAAATTTAGTTGTATCCAACCATACTTGGTAAACCAATTTAGAACCACGTTCAACAGTCTTAGTATTCAAGTTTTCTGCTTCGTTGTTTGATGCATCGTCCGCATATGGGTTCGCATTTGTATCTGCGTACTTGTCTGCCAACTCTCTATCATCGTCAACGAGCTTGTCACCAGTGATATCGTATTTCTCTTTAGAAACAACATATTTCTCTGGTTGGAATTTAGGTTCTTCTGGAGGTGTTACACGGTTGTTAAATTCTTTATCAGCTGCATCTGTTACGTTGGCAACGATTGCTTTAGCTGTACCATCGTGTGAAACAACCACTTTAACAGTAGCAACCATTGTATCGTATTTGACAGTTGCATCTGTACCAGGAGTTTCTTCTACTGTGTAGTTGTAAGTCTTACCAAGATCATCACGACCGAATTCAAGAGTCTTGAAGACAATCTTACCAGCAGCGTCATTCTTCACGCGTTCTACTTCAACGCCGTCTTTCTTCAATACGAATTCGAATTCCTTGGCTTGAAGTTCACGACCTTCCAAACGTTTCGTGAAGTTCATTTCCACTGGAACTGGAACGCTGTTGACACGTTTTTGTGTTGGTTTTTCAGGTTTTTCAACTGTCTTGCTTACTGGGTTGTAAACGTGAACTGTTTGGTTGGCTGTATTTTCAATATCAGCACCAGCTTTAACAGATTCTTTCACAGTTGCTGGAATATCAAATTTATAGTAACGTCCAAATTCGAACTTAGTTGTGTCGATAACAGGAGCATTGACTTTATCTTTGATAAATTCATCTTTAGAAGTTGCAGTGATGGTGCCGTTTTCAACTTTGATGTCGAATTTATTGGTTACTTCTGCACCAGTTACTGAATCATATGCTTTGATGTCCGCTGCATTGACGTCCAATTTATCAGCGTCGTATGTATCAGATACACCAACGTATTGGATGTTGTTCGCTTCAGTGAATTTAGTCGTATCAAGCCATACTTGGTAAACCAATTTAGAACCACGTTTAACTGTCTTAGTATTCAAGTTTTCTGGTTCGTTGTTGTTTGTCTTGTCTACATATGGATCTGCATTTGTTTCAGTGTACTCATTTGTCAACTCATCGTCGTCATCCATCAACTTGTTACCAGTGATGTCATATTTCTCTTTAGAAACGACAAATTTTTCTGGTTGGAATTCTGGAGTTTCTGGAGGAGTAACTTTGTTGTTGAATTCTTTATCTGCAGTACCATCAGTAGCCTTACCATTGGCATCTTTACCACCAGTTGATGTCACGTTTGTAACAGTTGTCAATGAATGACCGTTCTTCGCAACCTCAACAGTCACTGTAGCCTTCATTTGGTCGTAAGTCATTCCAAATTCTTTGTTTGCCGGAATCACTTCTTCTACAGTATATGTGTGGGTACCAACTTTTGTATTGTCAAATGACAATTCTGAGAAGGTTACGTTACCGTCAGCATCATTTTTCACAGTTTCAACTTCTCTACCAGTTGAATCTTTCAATACGAAGCTGAATTCACCTGCAGCCAATTTACGACCAGCCAATTTCTTAGTGAAGTCAAACTTGGTCACAACTGGTGAAACCACATAGTTGTTGAATTCCGTGTCTTCAGGCATTGTAACAGCTGCGCTCAAGAGACCTGTAGCTGCATTTTTGGTTACATTAACGGTTACGACTGCATTCATTGAATCGTAGTCGATGTTTGTATCTGTTCCAGCTTTTTCACGTACAGTGTAAGTGTGTTTACCTACAGCGTTGTATTCAATCGCATCAAATGTGATAGATCCATCTGCTGCATTTTTCTTGGTTTGGATCACATTGCCATTTTCAAGCAATTCGAATGTGAAGGCATCCTTTGTAAGCTCTTTCCCTTCAAGACGTTTAGTGAACTTGAATTGAGCTTGAGCTGCAGCAGGTGTGAAGGTGTTGTTGAACTCTGTATCTGCAGGAAGTGTGTTTGTTGCTTTAAGAACATGACCTTCCTTAGTAACAGTGATTGTTACTTCAGCTTTCATTGGATCGTAAGTCATGCCAGTTTCTTTATTTTCTGGGATAACTTCTTCTACAGTGTACTTGTGAGTACCAACTTGAGTATTATCAAAGGTCAAATCATCAAAGGCTACAACACCTTGTTTAGTATTGGTCTTGGTTTGAAGAGTCTTACCATTTGAATCTTTCAATACAAAGCTGAATTCGCCTTCTTTCAACTCACGGCCTGCAAGGGCTTTGCTGAAGTCGAAACGAGTCTTAACTGGAGCTACTGCAAAGTTGTTAAACTCTGTATCTTCAGGCATTGTAACCTTAGCAGTCAAGACACCAGATGCAGCATCTTTCGTAACGTTAACTGTTACGACTGCATTCATATTATCGTAGTCGATGTTTGTATCTGTTCCAGCTTTTTCACGTACAGTATAAGTGTGAGAACCTTCTTTATCGTAAGAAATCGCGTCGAATTGGATGGTTCCATCAGCCGCATTTTTCTTAGTTTGGATGACATTGCCTTTTTCAAGCAATTCAAATGTGAAGGCATCCTTCGTAAGCTCTTTCCCTTCCAATTTCTTAGTGAACTTGAATTGAGCTTGTGTAGCAACAGGTGTGAAGGTATTGTTGAACTCTGTATCTGCAGGAAGTGTGTTTGTTGCTTTAAGAACGTGACCTTCCTTAGTAACAGTGATTGTTACTTCAGCCTTCATTGTGTCGTAAGTCATACCAGTTTCTTTATTTTCTGGGATAACTTCTTCTACAGTGTACTTGTGAGTACCAATTTGTGTATTGTCAAAGGTCAAATTATCAAAGGCTACAACACCTGCCTTAGTATTTGTCTTGGTTTGAATGACCCTACCATCTGAATCTTTCAATACAAAGCTGAATTCGCCAGCTTTCAACTCACGACCTGCAAGAGCCTTGCTGAAGTCAAACTTGGTCTTAACTGGAGCGACAACGTAGTTGTTGAAGACCTTATCATCTGCGCTTGATGAAAATCCACCAGTACCGCTGTATTTAACGGAAGCTTGCAAATCACCTTTAGAGTTCTCAGTTACAGTAACTGTCATGGCAACTGTCATACCATCGTAATCGACGTTTGTATCTGCCCCTTTAACCTCAGTGATTGTGTAGATGTAAGTACCAACTTTATTGAAAGTTAAGTTACTAAATGTCGCTTTACCGTTTTTGTTAGTAACAGTTTCTTCATGTGAAGGAAGTGATTTGTTTTCATTGACTTCTTTAATCTTGAAGCTGAATTCACCATCAACAAGTACACGTCCTTCAAGTTGTTTTTCAACTTCTGGAGTGACTGTTACTGGTTCTTGCTTCACGTAGTAGTAAACAGGTTGTTTATACGGTGTCAAAGTGTTGAGCAAGTCAACGTTGGTACCGATACCTTCTACCCCACGTTCCAATTGAGCGTTAGCTGAGCCGTGTCCAATTCCATCTCCTAAGAATGGCACGAATACAGTATGATATGGTTCATATCCAGCAGCTTTTTGGAAGTCAAATGGAACTTCTTTCCCGTTTGGATAATTCGTTTTTGCTCCAGTTTTTGGATCAGTTACAGTATGTGCAATAGTGTTAAGAGGTGATTTTTTAACAACTAACTCCTGTGAATTCCATTCACCTGGTTTAATCGGCTTCGTTTCTGCTAGCAACATATAGCCATCGGTACTTAATGAACCATCAGAACGTTTGCTTTGTTGTCTTGGATCAAGAAGATAAACACGAACAACTACTGAACCATCTTCTCCAACAACTTCTTTGATACGTTTGATACCGTAACGGTCCGCATCCATGAATTTCGTACCAATGGTGTAAGGACGACTTACAGTACCTGATTGATCTTTTGCGTCAGCAGTTTGGTAAAGTTTGTATCCATCAAATTGACGTTCGCCAGATGCTGTAAAACGTTGTCCTTCTTCAGCTTTAAGAGTGTATCTAGCTAACTCAACTTCATTACCATTTTCTTTATAATCTTGAACAGTTTTATCTGTCTTATTGGCGTTAAATGTTGGATTGTTTTTATCAACTACTTTATAGTAAGTTGTTTTATTGATTGTTACTGGTATTTTAGCGTTTGAATCAGTAATTGTACGACCATTGTAAGCTGGTTCAACAACGTTTAAAATATCTGTTGTAGTACGAGCGTTATAAACCGCAGTATAAAGTGCTTGCTCAGCAGGCGTAAGTTGGTGCCCACCAGCTACTAAGTCTGTGATACTCTTTCCAACTGCATAACCATTTTGAATAAATGGTTGAGCTGCTTTACCTTTTTCACCAGTACCTGCTTTATAATCAACTTGGAAAGTTAATTGGCTATTAGACGCTGCCGTAGTAGTCGTGAACTTTTGAACGCCACTAGAATCGGTAATAGTTCTTGTTTCTACTACATTACCAGTGTTTTTGTTGAGCAATTCAACAGTTGTATCGGTAGAGTCATCAAATCTCTTATAGGCACGCGCATAATAATTTGTATTATAACGCTTATTGAATTCAGTAAGATCCCAAATAGCGTAGGTATACCAATCGCCTTCTTTAGCAGCGTAACCTGCTGGTACTGTTTGTGATGAAACAGTTGCACCATTTGGATCCGTCATATCAGGTGTAGCAACTTCACCATCTTTAAGGTAAGTTTCTACAGAAACTGGCTCGTTATTGTGGTCTGTCAAAGCACGACGTCCACGACGACGGCTACTTACTGCTAAAGCTCCTGCATTTGTACGTTCGTCATTAGCATTTGCTACAGCCGCAGCAGCATCTGTACTTGCTGCTCTTTCTGCTTGCGCAGTTGCTTCTGTACCAGTGATTGGAGCTGCTGAACTTACAGTAGCTGAAAAAGTAGTTGTTGGTGCTGGTGTAGCCGCTTCTTCTCTTGCAGCTGCTCTTTCTGAGCTTTCACCTGCTGCAGCACGAGTTGCAGTAGGTTGAGCAGTGGTAGCCGCTGTTGTAGAAGCTGGTTTAGAGCTGGTTTCTGCCTTTTTCGCTGTTGGTAGAGCGATTTCTGGCAATGAACCAACGTTTAGTGGTTTTGAAGCTTCTTCAGTTTTTTTAGTTTCAGCTGGAGCTACCTTATTTTCTGTAGCAGCTGGTGTTGCAGCTGCCTCAGCTTTATCTGCTGCTTTGTTAGCCTCAGATTGCTCTTTGACTTCCTGCGCAGCACCTGTATTTGCTTGATCGACATTTGTTACTGGAGCATTATAAGATGCTTCGGTAGAAGAGGCAACTGTTTCAGCTGCTGTGCTATCAGATGCAGACTCCGTCGAAGCTGACGTCGATGCACCTGAAGAGGCAGTTGTTTCCTCCGCAGAAGCCGTATTGGCACCTGCAGCGAAAAGAGCTGTCCCTAAGAGAACAGAACAAACCCCAACGCTATATTTTCGCAATGAAAAGCGCTGACGCTTATTAAATACATCCTTCATTTATAGGATCTCCTTTTTCATATTTCATGATTCCATGATACAAATAAAATTGTAACATCATTGACATCTGCAGTCAATCTGTTGAAATTTAATTGTAATATTCTTGTCAAAATGTCATATTATACCACATATTTTTTAATAATTTGTGCTAAATTGTCACATTTTTTCCTATTTGGTTCACTTTTTTTACATCAAATAAAGAATACAGGAAAACAAAGATCGTTCTGTCTTCCTATACTCTTCTATATCATTATTTCACTTCTGAGATCAATCCAGTATCCACATCATACACAGCTCCCGAAATAACGACATCCTCTGGAATCAAAGGAGAAGCCTTTAAAAGCTCCATATCCTCGCGGACACTCTCCTCAATATCTTGAAAAGGAAGGAAATCGCGATCTCCTACATCCACACCCAGTTCTTTCTTGAGATGCTGACGGAAAGCTTCGTTTTCAAAGGTCTGTGCGCCACAGTCTGTATGGTGCAAGACCACAATTTCACGGGTGCCCATCTGCTGCTGGGAAATGACCAAAGACCGGATCATGTCATCAGTCACGCGCCCTCCAGCATTCCGCAAAATATGAGCATCTCCAAGAGCCAGACCTAGTGCCGGCGCCACGTGAAGACGGGAATCCATACAGGTCACAATGGCTACTTGTGTTTTGGGCTTAATCGGAAGACGGAGGTCTCCATGTAGCGCCACATAAGCTTGGTTAGCTGTTAAAAAATTATCAAAATAAGACATGGTCTCTCCTTCATTCCTTTGAAATTCAAATTATCTATTATTTTACCACATCCGATCCTTTCTGTCAGGGGATACCTCCTGTCATCTGTCACATCTGAAAAAAAGCCTTAAACTTCCCGTTTAAGACTTTTCTACTATTAAAATTAAAATACTTTCTTCAAGACTTCAGACAGTGTACTCACACCGACCACCTCGATCCCTGATGGTGTCGAAATCCCCGTCAGAGAATTTTTCGGAACATAAATCTTGGTAAAACCGAGCTTGGCAGCTTCATTGATCCGTTGTTCGATCCGATTGACCCGGCGGACTTCTCCTGTCAAGCCCAACTCTCCAACGAAACATTCCTGCGGGTTGGTTGGTTTGTCCTTGTAGCTGGAAGCAATGGCAACTGCAACCGCTAGGTCGATAGCTGGCTCATCCAACTTGACACCACCTGCAGACTTGAGGTAAGCATCCTGATTTTGAAGGAGCAAACCCGCTCGTTTTTCTAGCACTGCCATGATGAGACTGGCCCGATTGAAATCAAGCCCTGTCGTCGTCCGCTTGGCATTTCCAAACATAGTTGGAGTCACCAAGGCCTGCACCTCCGCCAAAATCGGACGCGTCCCTTCCATGGTGACCACGATGGACGATCCAGTTGCCCCATCCAAGCGTTCTTCCAGAAAGACCTGACTAGGATTGAGAACCTCAACCAGTCCACCTGATTGCATCTCAAAGATCCCAATCTCATTGGTCGAACCAAACCGGTTCTTGACCGCTCTCAGGATCCGGAAGGTATGGTGGCGCTCGCCCTCAAAGTAGAGCACCGTATCCACCATGTGTTCCAGCATACGTGGACCAGCCAAGGTTCCTTCCTTGGTCACATGGCCGACGATAAAGATGGCGATGTTATTGGTCTTAGCCAGCTGCATGAGTTCAGCCGTCACCTCACGCACCTGAGAAACAGACCCCTGCACCCCTGAAATCTCAGGAGACATAATCGTCTGAATGGAGTCAATGATCAGAAAATCAGGCTGGATACGCTCTACTTCTGCTCGCACGCTCTGCATATTGGTCTCGGCATAGAGATAAAACTCACTGTCGATATCCCCCAAGCGCTCTGCTCGAAGTTTGATCTGCTGGGCTGATTCCTCTCCACTAACGTAGAGAACCGTTCCCACTTGAGATAGCTGGGTCGACACTTGAAGGAGAAGGGTCGATTTCCCAATCCCAGGATCCCCACCGATGAGGACGAGACTTCCTGGTACCACTCCGCCTCCAAGGACGCGGTTAAACTCCTCCATCTCAGTTTTGGTCCGATGGACATTGATAGAGGTCACGTCCGCTAATTTCATGGGTTTGGTCTTTTCACCCGTCAAGGACACACGCGCATTCTTAACCTCAGCGACCTCAACTTCCTCAACAAAAGAAGACCAAGAACCACAGTTAGGACAGCGCCCTAGGTATTTGGGTGAATTATAGGCACAATTTTGACAAATAAATGTCGTTTTTTTCTTTGCGATGATAAACCTCTTTCTATATCTCTACCTCACACTCAATCACTTGGCAAAAATCAATCTTCTCATTTGGCACAAACTGGCGCATAAGCATGCGATGGGCTACAACTACCACAGTTTGATGTCCCCGATACTTAGCCATGCATTCTAGAAAACGAGACTTCATCTCTACAGCTGTCTCATATTGAACAGGAGAATTTGGGAGCAACTCCCCCTTGTTTTCTAAAAACAGACATCTAGCTGTTTCAAAGTTCTCTATACCTGTTTCATAAACCTGCCATTCATGCAATAATGGCTCTACCCTCAAAGGAAGGCCAGTAGCACAGGATACATAAAAAGCCGTTTCTAAAGCTCGCGTCACTGCAGAAGACACCATGATATCAGCTGAGCCAAATAAAGGATTTTTGCAAAGTTCCTGAGCTTGTTGTCTTCCTTTCTCAGATAAGGGTGCCAAATCTATCCCGAATCCAGTATAGGAACGCTCCTCTAACTCACGGTAATTTGGCTCCCCGTGACGGATAAAAATAATTTTCATATTAAGATCCCCATAAAACTATCCAATCTTGATTCCGCAATCTTGCCACTGCTTCAGTGTTTTAGAGAATTTCTTCTGGTTGGCAACTCCGACAGCAGACAAATCGACAGAAACCTGATAATTCTCCTTGGTAGCTGCCAAAACGGAAGCCTTAACACAGCCATTGCCATCTACCCCTATAAACTCTATACTTTTAGCACCGTTTTCCTCTAAAAAATCTTTTAAATCTGGATTAGTAAAGCAAGAAGCCCGACGCTTTTCAAAAATACGAGAAGATACAAGCAGCAAGCCGGTCGCAAATTTCTTCTTTCTATCTTTTCTCTCCCAGAAAAAACGATTGAGAATATAGATAACTCGTTCGCTAGGATAGGTAGCAATTTTGTCATTTACAGCTGCAGTCAGTTCTTCATGATATGCTTTTCCTACAGCAACATAATCTGACTGCATGTCTACAACTAATAAATAGTCTGCCATTTTATTCCTCTATTTCCCTGTCGAACCAAATCCACCAGTACGCACGCCGTCTGCTTCATCTCCATCGGCAATCAAGAATGGTGCAAAGACAGCCTGAACCACACGTTCTCCAACTTCAAGAACAACTTCTTGATCGGTGATGTTTTTCATCTGAGCAAAGATATGGCCTTCATTTCCTGGATTGCCATAATAGTCTCCATCGATAACGCCCACAGAGTTGATTAAGACCAGGCCTTTTTTACGAGGGTTAGAGGAACGGTCATAGAGATAGAGCACCTCAGTCGGTTGCATATAGGCCTTGACCCCAGTTGGAACGAGGACGATTTCCCCAGGAGCAATCACCGTGCGTTCTGCCACTTTTAAGTCATAGCCGGCCGCATGCGCTGTCTCCCGCTTTGGCAGCAAGTCCAGATTAGTATAGGTTGATACAAGTTCAAATCCACGAATTTTTGTCATCATAATTCCTCTTTTATCTAAATAGTTTCCATCTCTTCTATTATACCATCACTTTGCCCTATCGTCTCCCCTATACTACTATTCGTATTTTTTGAGTAAAAACCTCCTTTTTCACCTTCATTATTTGTAAATTATATGATGATTTCATGGTTGTTTTCTAAAAGAAAGTGAAAATTAATGAAACAGCTTAAAAACACCTAATTTCACCGATTTTAGCTTGAAGCCAATTATTATTTTTGCTATAATTCCCTGTGTAGGGAATAATTTTAAAAGTAAAATATTTTACCCTATAAAATTATTTAATGGAAGTCGTGTCTCAGCACTCGATTCTAATTACCAACAGATAGGATTTGAAAGATCCATATCGTTAAAAGTAATCAGGTATTGATGATTAGGCACTAATTTTTTTATGAAAAGGGAAGATAAGATGAAGAATAGGAATATCAAAATTTTCTCATTTGTCCTTTGTTTAGTGGCCATGCTTTTCGCTTTAGGTCTGAATCGCACTTCAGCAGAAACTCCTGGAGTGACAGTAAGCGGAAAATGGGTCGATACAATTTCAAACATACAAGTTTCCAATAATGAAGGCGGCAACCTTGATTGGGAATTAGGACAATGGGCAACGTTCCGTATTAATGCAACATATGATTTAGCAGGTAAAAATGTTAAAGCAGGTGACCAAACTACAGTTACCGTACCAGATGCATTAATTATCACATCCGATAGTTTTGAAATTCGCGATATTAACACAAATGAAATTATCGCTCATGCTACTGTTGATGCTGAAAATAAAAAATTATCATTAACGTATACAGACTATGTTGAAAAACATTCCGATACAAATGGATCGTTCTTCTTCTATGCCCGTATCGACTTCAAAAAGCACCCTCAACAAGGAGAAATTCCGGTTGAAGTGACGGTTAACAACAAAACAATTATTGCAGGTAAAGTTACCTTTAAAGGGGTTGGTGATGGTGATCCAAACCTTTTAAAGAAAACAAGTTGGGTTCACAAAGATGACCCTAAGACTATTTCCTATACCATTTCTGTGAACCAACTAAAGCAAAATATTAAAGAGGTTACAGTAGAAGACACATTGCAATTTACCAATGCTTCTTATGTTAAAGATAGTTTTCGTGTGACAAAAGGTGAGATGTCTTATGTCGATGGTGGATGGCAATTTAATAATACTAAGGATGTAACCAATGAACATCCTGTAACTGTTGGTGAAAATGGTCAATCATTTGTTGTGAATCTTGGAGATATTAGTGAGACGGATCAATACCGTATTACGTATGATGTTCATTTAAATTACTCACCAGTCGATGGGGAAATCTTAAATAACCAGGCTACTTTAAAAGGTAAGAACATCGATACTAAAGAAGCAGTAAATAAAGCTGCCGTTCAAATTGCAGGAGGATCTGGTGTCGGTTATGTCTTTACAATTCATGTCCACAAGGTAAACGATGAAAGCCAGCCGCTTGCTGGAGCTAAGTTTAAAATCGTTCGTCAAGCCAACAACCAAGTGATTGGGGAATACGTTACAGATGAGAACGGAGATATTACGGTTAATGCTCTCTTAAAAGATAAGTACATCTTAACAGAAACCGAGGCTCCTGCGGGTTATACGATCAAGGAGGCTGATACCGTCGTAAATGCTGAAGATTTTGGTAAGGACCATAAGGTTACGAAGACGATCGTCAATCCAAAAGAACAGACAACGACGACTACAACAACCACTACAACTACGACGACTACAACGACAACTCAAGAGCCGACTACCACTACAACGACAACTCAAGAGCCGACTACGACGACAACAACAACTGAGGAACCTGCACCTACTACCACTACAACAACTCCAGAGTCAACAACAACTTCAACGACAACTGAAGAACCTACTACAACAACGACTACGACTCAAGAGCCAACAACTACAACAACGACGACAGAAGGTCCAAAACCTACGCCGACAACCACTACAACTACAACGACGACTACAACTACGTCTGAAAAACCAGGGCCTACGCCGACTACGACAACAACGCCAGAGGGGCCAACAACGACTACGACCAAACCTGGTAACCCAGGTGATTCTGACACCACAACTTCAAACGGAGGTCGCAAGACATTCCTTCCGAAAACAGGTGAAGCAGTCGCTACTGGTGTTATCTTGATCGGCGTTGCCATCCTATCAGGAGCCGTCATCTTGAAACGCAAGATTTCTAATAACTAATCGTTCGCAAGTGCGGATCATATAAAAAAAGAATCGCATCCAATTGGATGCGATCTTTTTTTGTGCTTATAACAGTTTTTGATACTCTCGAACCTTATTGTCCTTCATTACTTCTGCTTCTTCTCATTTGAATGACAAGGTAAGCAACGGAAACAATGGATAGCAAGGCACCTAGGATCACTCCTTTTTGTCTAAAGATGAATTCAACCTTGTGATTTCCCTTTGAGATTGGGAAGGATAAGAATGCATTCCATGCTTTTTCGGTTTTGACAAACTTCCCATCCACTTTCACTTTCCAGCCATCGCTGTATGGAATAGAAGTCATCATATAGTTACTATCATCTGTGATAGACACATCACCAACAATATGGGTATTTGAAAACTTGGTTACTTGTAAACCTTGTTTCTTCCGGTTTTCTAATACCTGTTGAATCTGATCAACGTCGGCACGATAAACACCTGCATTGCTCATATCAATGTGATCTGTTCTAAATCTAAATTCAATAACGGTTTCTTGGTTTTCAGTTTGATCTGTCAACTGCCAAATTTGTCTTTGCGTAAAAATTTTAGCATTGAGCAACCATTTATTATTGAGTAAAACCGAGTAATCTTGGTTTTGGATCAAAGATACAGGAGTAAAGAAATAATAGGTGTAATTGGTACGCGGAGTGACCTTATAACGAATAATAGCATCTTTTGACGAATCCGCTCTCTTATAGATGGCTTCTCCCGTTTCCTTATTGACCTTTTCTTCAATCACATTTTCGGTCTCGATCGAGCTGAACGCCAAAGGTTTAAAGTACTCAACGGTATCATTATTGGCCTTTTGATGCCCCTCCATGGAGTTCAAAATGATATTCTGGTTAGCAAAGGCATTATTGGCACCAAATTGAATATTTCTTACCAGACTGTTAGTCCCGTATGCAAGTGGGAAGGAATTTGGATTCTTATAGACGACATAACGCTTGTCCTCATAGACCTTGTCTGTGAAATAGCGATGCAGATCAAAGCGGTCTGTAAATCGATAAAAGTACATCTTATCTGGATTGGCTTCAATCTCTTTGGGATCAAAATCCTTGGCACTCATAAAGTAACGAACACCATATAAAGCATCTGTCAAAGGTGTCCCATTTGAATATTGAGTCGCCGCATTGACACCCAGATCTCCCATGAAAGCAAAGTGATCCATGGTGCTACGTTCCAAACTTGAGCTAAAGGTACTTAAGCCTGGATAGGACACCAAGGAAGGAACTGTTCTGGAATAGGCAAAATCTGCGGCAATCCGATAGAATTTTTGATCTGCATTTTCTTGGATATTGTCTGTCACGCGCTTGACCGAAACGGTCGCATCTGCAAACTTGTGCACATCATCATACCCAAATGTTACTTGGGACAAATACGCATTATAGCCAAACTCAAAAATTGTCAGCACAGATACGACAATCATGGACAAACGTGAGATCTTAAAGTTTAGGATGAAGAGAATGCTCAAGTAGAGCATCGCTGTAATCCCCACTTGCGACAAGAGATAACCTGTCTTTAATAAGACGGCAGCTAGTACTAGAAATACTGCTGCTAGAGCCATTCGAATCATTTTTTCCAATTGGCTCTTCTGAGATTTTTCCCAATACGCATAGAAGATGAAGCAGGTCACTGCTGCTATTCCCAGAACACTTAGAATAGAGAACTTAGAGAGGAAACGACTGATCGCTTGCGGTTGGGTCTTTGAGATAAAACTATACTGATGGAAATAGAGATAAACCACCGACAAGAGCAAGCCCAAGCCGATGATGCAGTTAGTTCGTTTGGAAATAACGATCTTCTGCTTCATCGCTTGATAAGCTAGGACTAGTATAAAGAATGAAAATAGCCAAGAAAAACGGAAGAAGAAACCGGCTGGGTTTTGTCCCATATGCCATATCTTACTGACAAATTCATTGACAAAGGAAATCAGGAAAATGAGGGTAACAATCCCTGCAGCCCATTTTTTGGCTTTTCCAACTTTTTGCGATAGGAAATAAAAGATAAAACCAAGAAAGCCGAGCGCTCCAATATAAATATTGGGAAGGTTGGGACCCGCTGACCACCCTGATGTCGTATCAAAGCCACCAACAACCAACTTAGAAAGAATATCTAAAGGGTTAATTTGGAAGGCAAATGAGAAGCTCATGCCTCCACCAACTTGCCCCTTACTTTCAATCAGGTTGAAAAATACAGGCAAGAGCAAGACTGAAGCTGTTGCAATCCCAATAATCGAATAGATCACCGCTTGCAATAAAGGGATACTAAAGTTTTTAATCTTTGCCTTTAGATCTCCCTCAACCAGCAATCTTGGCGATACATAGTAGCAGGCATACAGAGCGATGAAAATGGAGATCATATAGCCCATATAAAACTGAAGCAAGACCGTCAATCCCAGAGCAAAAGCATAGCGATAAGGAGATTTCCCATCTAATAATTCTTCCAAATACACAATCACAATAGGAAGCATGATCATGGCATCATAGAAGATGACGTTCATCTGATAAGAAACCAACATTCCTGACAAGGCATAGGCTGTCGAGAATAATGGAACCAACCATTTTCTAGATTCTAATCCTTTGTAGCGCTTGATTAAAAGGAAAGCAAAGGATAGACCGATTGCCCCGTAGCGGAGCCAAATGGTTAAAAATACTGCTGCTCCAAAATATTTGAGGGGAGCTAGAATATAGATGATGTTGAAGGGACTCATTAAATAGTAGCCGAGCACACCGATCATATCTCCACCAAGAGACTTGGTGAAAGAATAACTCAAACTAGATAGATCCCCCGTCAAGATGGCATTTTTTAGCAAGCCAAAGAAACTGATATATTGCTGTCCAAAGTCAACAGCCATCAGACTCTTGCTTCCAAAAGGATACATCCCTATAAAAGCCCACACAATGAGCATGATGGTCATTGGGAGCAGGGCACTTGTAGCATAGAGAACTTTCTTTGGATGTTTTTTCCAAAACTCTTGCCAACGCATGAACCAGATTAACATGTTTTCTCCTATCTTCTTTAGCCGATATGATTTTTCTTCGCTTGTTCGATATTGGTCTCTTCAATGATGAAATGAGGACGACGCTTCACTTCGTAATAGATCTTGCCAATATACTCTCCAAGAATTCCGATGAAGATGAGTTGCACTCCGCTAAATAATATAATAGCCGCAATCGTTGTGAAATAACCACTCACATAATTCCCAGCAGCGAAGATATATTTCATCAACTCAAAAACTAGATATAAAAGAGCCAGCCCTAAACAGATGAAACCGAATTGAATACAAACACGGAGAGGACGATCGTTAAAAGAAATAATTCCTTGAATCGCATAATTCAAAGATTTCTTAAAACCAAACTTGCTCTTTCCAGCCTTACGGGTTTCATTCTTATAAGGAATTACTTTCTCTTTAAAACCAATCCATTCATACAAACCTTTATTAAAGCGATTGTACTCTGGCATTGACACAAAGGCTTCCATGGCTTTTCGGCTAAGCAGTCTTAATTCAGATTTCCCATCTGTTAGGTGCACATCCATGGAGCGATTTGACAAAAAGTAAAACAAACGTGCAAAGGAACTTCCTACAAAAGATTCTCCTTCACGAGTTCGTTGGCCACTAACAATATCATAGCCCTCATTATAAGCTTCTAAGAATAAGGGAATCAAGTATGGTGGATGCTGGAGATCCCCGTCCATGACCATCACCGCATCCCCACTGGCATATTTAAAACCAGCCAAGATACCACTCTCTCGTCCAAAATTTCGACTGAAACGGATATATTTGATGCGGTCGTTTTCTCTTGCAAATTCTTCAATTAACTCAAAGGTCTTGTCACTACTTCCATCATCGATGTAGAGGATTTCATAATCAGAGAGCTCTTTCCCTAACATTTGCTCAAGCTGATTAGAAATTTCACGATGGGTTTGAGGAAGTACCAGCTCCTCATTCAAGAGGGTTATTAAGATTGATAATTTCATCCCTTTTCTCCATAATACATTCCCAAAAAAGAGAGAGCTCATGCTCTCCCCTTATGTAGAAACTCATTGTTTATTTAATAGACAATTTTCGTTTCAATACGACTGCACCTGCTAACACAAAGGCTCCTGAGAATACAAATCCAGTTGCTGCAACTTCACCTGTATTAGGAAGAAGCGCTTTACGCCCTCCTCCATTGTTTCCACCTTTTGGTCCTGGTTTTCCAGTCGTGGTCGTCGTGGTTGATCCTTCACTTCCTGGAGTCACCGGTTTCTCTGGAGTTGTCGTTGTGGTTGTCGTTGGCGTTGGTTCTGCAGTAGTCGTTGTGGTTGTCGTTGGCGTTGGTTCTGCAGTAGTCGTTGTTGTGGTCGTTGGCTCTGCAGTTGTTGTGGTTGAAGTAGTCGTCGGCTCTGCAGTTGTTGTGGTTGAAGTAGTCGTCGGCTCTTCTGTTGTCGTAGTTGAAGTAGTCGTCGGCTCTTCTGTTGTCGTAGTTGAAGTAGTCGTCGGCTCTTCTGTTGTTGTGGTTGTAGTAGTCGTCGGCTCTTCTGTTGTCGTAGTTGTAGTAGTCGTCGGCTCTTCTGTTGTCGTGGTTGTAGTAGTCGTCGGCTCTTCTGTTGTCGTAGTTGTAGTAGTCGTCGGCTCTGCAGTAGTCGTTGTGGTTGTCGTTGGCTCTGCAGTAGTCGTTGTGGTTGTCGTTGGCTCTGCAGTAGTCGTCGTTGTGGTTGTCGTTGGCTCTGCAGTAGTCGTTGTGGTTGTCGTTGGCTCTGCAGTAGTCGTTGTGGTTGTCGTTGGCTCTGCAGTAGTCGTCGTTGTTGTTGTTGGCTCTGCAGTAGTCGTCGTTGTTGTCGTTGGTTCTGCAGTAGTCGTGGTGGTGGTTGTTGGTTCTGCAGTAGTTGTTGTCGTTGTCGTTGGTTCTGCAGTAGTCGTGGTGGTGGTTGTTGGTTCTGCAGTAGTTGTTGTGGTTGTTGTAGTCGTGGTGGTTGTTGTAGTTGTTGTAGTTGTAGTTGTTTTTTGGTCTACAATATTCTTAGCTACAGGAGCTTTTGGTGTTTTGAATTCACCAGCTTCAACTACAGTATCAGCTGCCAACTCATAACCTTCTGGAGCTTTAACTTCTTTAATGATGTATTTGTCACGCAAGATGTTCTTAACAGTGAATTCACCATTAGCATCTGACTCAAACTCACCAATGATATCTTGGTTAGTTGCACGGATAACTTGGAATTTCGCACCTTTAAGTGGAGCACCGTTTTCGTCTACTTTTTTCACTTGAATGCTAAATTCGTAACCGACACCTTCACCACCAGCGATTTGGATGTTTACTTTACTATTTGAAGGGTACTCCTCTTTGTTATCACCTTTGATTGTCGCTGTATTCTTAATTTGTTCGCCGTCAACAGTTTCATAGTTAGCAACTGCTTCATATTCTACTGCAAAGTGATCGTTAGCAGAAATATTACCAAAGTCAATAGAGAATGACTTATCTGTTGCATTTACTGTATAGTTAGCAGTAACGTCTTGTTTATTTGTAAGCGTCCATTTACCACCACTATATACCCAAGTACCTTTGAAGATTTTGAAACTGCCAGCTTTGTAGGTAACCCCTGCTGATGCTATTGAATCTGAAAGGACTGCATTGTTGATTGCTTCGTTAGTTCTGTTTACAGAGATACGGAATCCAAGGTTTTTGTGATCTCCATTATCCCAACCAGATTTGATGATTGTGTAACGTTTACCTTCACCAACTGTTGTACTTGTTACTTTACCGTTGAATTTTACATTACCGTTAACAGAAACCTTAACAGGAACTTCACCATCATTTGGGAATTTATCTTTGTTAACACCAGCGTAGAAGAAGAATGAACCTGAAACGTCATTTTTCGTTTGAGCGAAATCTGTGAATGTCAAGACAATCTTACCAGTTTTTGCATCAACTTTTGCATCGGCAATCTTTTTACCAGTGATTGTATCGTTGATTTCAAAATCCTGAGACTTGATATCGATTGGTCCATCGATAGTGACTTCAGTTGTATCCCCTGCTTTAACATTTTTTCCTTCTAAAGCAAATTTTGCATTCAGACGGAAAGTGTCATAACGACCTAGACCGGTTGCTAATTCTTCACCTTTGCTATTTTGGATCTTGATCTCCGTGATGACATCGACTTTTTTAGACGTTTCCGCCTGTACAGTTTTAGAAAAAAGTGTCAATGACACAATCAATAGCGAACAAACTATTGACAAATAAACTGCTAACTTTTTCATTTTTTCTCCCTTTCTAGGCTGATTTTTTATAAATCAACGCATATAATATAGCAAAACATAGTGAGAAAGTCAAGATTATTGAACAAAAAATCCATCTTTTGTATATTTAAGGGCTATTTGGCTTGTGAATTTTTTCTAAATAAACCTCCCTCTTTCAAACAATTATTTTTCCAGAATCAGCACATCTTTTGTAGATAAGTTGCTCTCTTTATACCCTGATTTTTTATAGAGGTTTAGAGTGGCTGTTTCAGAATAGCCATTTTTTTCCTCTTGCATTTCCCTTGGAACTACCACTATGTCAATCTTAGAATCAAGCTTTTTGTCATTATGGTAGAAAATATCATACAATTTTTCATGGCTGCGAAGACTCGGCGTATAGCCACCTGCTGCTAAGACCGCTTTATCTTTAGGGATAGCCTGCAGGGTCTTTTCGAGCCCATCAAAATAGTCTTTGCGTGTTTGATAGTATTGGATTTCAAAACTCCAATTATGCGTGAAACTATATAGAATGGCGCTTGAAAAAATGATGGAAGAAGCTAGTAGAGCCACCAATACATTATCTGATGCCGACTGGTTCTTGCTTAATTGATCGATAGACAATAAAGCCATCAAAAATAGAAGCGTGACCGAACCATAGCTATACTGAAAACCAATATCATATTGGTAAGGCCAATCCATCAATAAATTAATGAGAAAAAGAGGCAACATCAGAAAATAGGTAGACCAACGTCGCTGAATCAGTGGTAAAAAGCTAAAAGGAAAAAGGACCAAAAAGAGGTAACCAAGTCGTTTCGCTGTAAATAAACTTCCCAAAACATAAAGCGGATTTAGGACTACATTTTTCACAACCATCAGGAGGCCGTTTTCGCCACTTAATAATAGATTATTGTATCGAGAAACCATAGCTCCCTCGCCATATCTTGCTAAGAGGAACATGGCAAGTGCAAAATAAAGTATTGGCAAGGCAAACAAGCTGAGATACAACCACTTTTTAAACTTGGCCTCGAATGTAAAACGACGTTGAAAAGCAAAATAAAGTCCTAAGGACAGCACGTAGACAAAGGCATCCTCTTTCACAAAAAGGAGCAACAAGGTGAACAAGATAGTTCTTCCACGCCACTGAGAAATCAGGCTGTAGAACAACCAAAGTATCAATGGAGGCAAAAAACAATTTTCATGCAAATGGAATCCACCACTCGTTGTCATGACCGGAGTCACAAAAAAGAGGGCAAGCACGAGTGGCGTCATGACTTTTGGCAATTGTATTTTCTTTAGAATCAAACAAAGCGGGATAACTGCAGAAAAGACAATCACTGTTTGAGCGATATCTAATGTTTCCACATAAGGAAATAGCATATAAAAGGGCAAGATCAAATAATAAATAGGAGAAATATGGACTCCAAAATGCGATAAGGCCCTATCTCTTTCAAGGGTGGTAACTTGTGAAAAATCATGTCTCATTCTCTCAAACATCTGTGAAAAGATTCCAATATCAAAAGAAGAGACCGCATTGGCTTTAATCTTATAATAGGCAACAATCGATAGATAGAGCACATAGAAAACACCACCGATTAGTGTCACCACTGTGAGTCTTCGAACCCAGGTTTCATTAACTTTAGCCAAAGAAACCTTGGAGAGAAGAAAACCGATCAGGACGGCAACGATAACGGCTACTAATACTGGCCAAATCAAAGTAGGCAACTTCGATTCAGAAATCGTAAACGTAAAGATTCCCAGTTCCTTATCTTGAAGATTGGCACTGGTTTGTAGCAACAATTTCGGAAAAGACAAGACATCTACCGCTAAGAAGATATAAGCGATTGTTTCTTTTCCTAAATAAAAATATAGAAACAAGACCAGTGAGAGCAACACTAGGCCCAATGACATAAAGAGACTCGGACTTTTCAAAATAGAAATAAATAGGATACCTGCCGCGATCCAGAGATTCAATTTTTGTATGCAGATATACTTCTTACTCTCCGTCAAAAACCAAAGAATAGGATAACTAATGAACAAAGCAAGCACTGTATGGGTCCATCCCACTTTACCCAGTTCTAGAAATAATTCCTTTGTTGAAAAACTCAATAGATTGACCATCATGGCCACAAAATAAGAACCTAGAAGCAACCATAAATAGTTAAGGTTCATTGTCTTAGCAAGTTTCATTTCTATCAATACCTCCCAATTGTAGTTCCTATTCTAGCACAAAACCCTTACTATTTCTAGATAGTAATAACCATACCAAAAGAGAGGTTGATACCAATTCAACCTCTCTTTTTCTTATAATTCCTGTAATAAATAACGGAAGAGTTCTAAATTCCCTTTTTCTTCATTGACCAAGTATTCTGGATGCCACTGCAAGCCCATAATACGATGGCCATCTACTGCTTCAATCGCTTCGATGGTGTGATCACGCGGATCAAAGGCAGTCGCACGGAAATTTGGTGCAAGATCCTTGATACTTTGACGGTGAACGGAATTGATCCGACTAGCCTGACCAAAGAGTTGCTCTACCACACTACCTTTTTTAGTCTCGATAGAATGGGAAGTCCCAAACGGAAGTCCTTGCCAATGACCTTCGATCTCTTGGTTAAGTGTTCCTCCAAAAGCCACATTGATCAACTGAACCCCACGGCAGATTCCTAGAACCGGTTTGTTTTGGCGAACTGCTTCCTTCAGTAGGGCAAGCTCAAATTGGTCACGTTCGATATTGTAATCATCACTTTCGATGGTTTTTTCTTCGCCATAGAGACTAGGATCGACATTTTGACCTCCACTTAGGATCAACTTGTCAATCGTTTCAACATAGTCCTTAACCAAGGAAGGATCTCCCATCGGGATGACCATTGGAAGTCCCCCTGCTTGACGGATCCCTTCCGCAAATTGACTAGACACGGAGGAATGAAGGTTTTTCCCTTCCGGGTCAACCGGACAGAGATTAGCGGATACTCCAACAATTGTTCTGCACATATTCATTCCTCCTTCATTTTAACTACTACTTATCTTACCACCCATTAGTGATAGTGTCTAATATGTATTTTTTAAAACCGTGATAGATTTTATTTATCACCCTCACCTTCCTCACAAAACAATTGATGATCATACAAGTTTTTTTACCTATATTATGTTAAAATAGAGAGGAAAATAGAATCGTCCTTCAAGGCACACATTAGGCCGTTTGGAAGGCGCAAGCGCTAGATTCCTAGCCTTGTTGAAAAATAGACATAGAAATGGAAGATACAATGGAAAAACAAACCGTTGCAGTATTGGGTCCTGGTTCATGGGGAACAGCCCTTTCACAAGTCCTCAATGATAACGGCCATGAAGTCCGTCTCTGGGGAAATATCCAAGAACAAATCGATGAAATTAATACCACTCATACCAATCAACGCTATTTCAAAGACATCGTTATTAGCGATCAAATTACTGCTACAACTGATCTGAAAGCAGCTTTGGACGGTGTGGATGCTATCCTTTTTGTCGTTCCTACAAAGGTGACCCGCCTGGTCGCTAAACAAGTCGCTGAAACACTGGATCACCCTGTCACAGTCATGCACGCTTCTAAAGGGCTAGAACCTGGTACACACGATCGGATTTCTCAAATCCTTGAAGAAGAAATTCCTGCTTCTCTTCGCAGTGAAGTAGTGGTCGTTTCTGGACCGAGTCATGCAGAGGAGACCATTGTACGGGACATCACCCTCATTACAGCTGCCTCAAAAGATTTAGAAGCTGCACGCTATGTTCAAGAACTCTTTAGCAATCACTACTTCCGCCTCTATACCAATACAGATGTTATCGGAGTGGAAACTGCTGGAGCCTTGAAAAATATCATCGCGGTCGGAGCTGGAGCCCTGCACGGTCTTGGTTATGGGGACAATGCTAAAGCAGCTATCATCACGCGCGGTCTCGCTGAAATCACGCGTCTTGGCGTTAAGCTAGGAGCTAGCCCCTTGACCTATAGCGGTTTGTCTGGGGTTGGTGACTTGATCGTTACCGGTACTTCTGTACATTCCCGCAACTGGCGAGCTGGGGATGCTCTCGGACGTGGTGAAAAATTGGAAGACATCGAAGCCAACATGGGCATGATCATTGAAGGGATCTCTACGACCAAAGTCGCCCACGAGCTGGCCCAAGAATTGGATGTCTACATGCCGATTACACAAGCCATTTACCAAGTCATCTATGAAGGAAAAGATATCCGCGAAGCCATCCACCACATGATGAGCAATGAATTTAAAGAAGAAAATGAGTGGAAATAAGTCAACCACCCTAACATCAATCCTACCTTTTAGAAAGGAAACTATATGACTAAAGTTAGAAAAGCAGTCATTCCTGCGGCTGGTTTGGGGACACGCTTCCTCCCAGCTACCAAAGCTTTGGCAAAGGAAATGTTGCCAATCGTTGACAAACCTACGATCCAATTTATCGTAGAAGAGGCTCTGAAATCTGGGATTGAGGAAATCCTTGTCGTAACAGGGAAGGCCAAACGTTCGATCGAAGACCATTTCGATTCTAACTTCGAATTGGAATACAATCTCGAGCAAAAAGGCAAGACTGACTTACTCAAGTTGGTCAATGATACAACAGCGATCAATCTTCATTTCATCCGCCAAAGTCACCCTCGAGGTTTAGGGGACGCTGTTCTTCAAGCCAAAGCCTTTGTTGGAAACGAGCCTTTTGTCGTTATGTTGGGAGATGATCTCATGGACATCACTAATGATGATGCCTTGCCATTGACCAAACAATTGATGAACGACTACGATGAAACCCATGCGTCAACCATCGCTGTGATGGAAGTCCCTCACGAAGAGGTTTCTTCTTACGGTGTGATCGCACCTCAAGGAGAAGGTATTAACGGTCTTTATAGCGTTGAAACTTTTGTCGAAAAACCAAACCCAGAGGATGCTCCAAGTGATCTCGCCATTATCGGACGCTACCTCTTGACTCCTGAAATCTTTGATATTCTTGCAAATCAAGAACCAGGTGCTGGCAATGAAATTCAATTGACGGATGCGATCGACACCCTCAATAAGACCCAACGAGTCTTTGCCCGTGAATTTAAAGGCCAACGCTACGATGTAGGTGATAAATTCGGCTTCATGAAAACTTCGATCGACTATGCCTTGAAACACCCTCAAGTCAAAGATGATCTTAAACAATATATTATTGACCTTGGAAAAAAATTAGAAGCAACTGAACAAACTGCAGACTAATCATTTTCAAATCTACAGAATACAAAAGAGACTGGCCATATCATGTAAGTGAACCGCACCCCAAAAGTTAGACAGAAAAAATCTAACTTTTGGGGTGTTTTTATTATGAAATTGACATATAAGGATAAGGTTCAAATATATGAACTTAGAAAACAAGGGCGAAGCTTCAAAGAGCTTTCAAATATATTCGGGATAAATATTCCTAATCTTAGGTACATGATTAAATTGATTGATCGTTACGGTATAGAGTTCGTCAAAAAGGGGAAGAATCGTTATTATTCTCCTAAATTAAAACGAGAAATTATTGATAAAGTTCTGCTTGAAGGTCGTTCACAAATAAGGGTGTCTCTAGATTATGCTCTCCCAAACCAAGGAATGCTTCCAAATTGGCTGGCACAATACAAGAAAAATGGGTATACTATTGTTGAGAAAACAAGAGGGAGAGCACCTAAAATGGGACGCAAGCCAAAGAAAAAACCTGAAGAAATGACAGAGTTAGAACGTCTTCAAGCAGAAAATGAATACCTGAGAGCGGAGAATGCTGTTCTAAAAAAGTTGAGAGAACTCCGATTGAAGGAGGAAAAAGAGCAAGAAGAAAAACGGAAATTGTTCAAGGATTAGTAACAGAGTTTTCTTTAGATATCCTTCTAAAGATTATTAAGCTTGCCCGTTCAACTTATTATTATCACTTAAAACAGCTGGATCAAAGCGATAAGGATGATCAAGTTAAAGCTGAAATTCAGTTAATTTATACTGAGCATAAAGGAAATTACGGCTATCGTCGCATGACTCTAGAATTACGAAATCGTGGCTTCGTAGTGAACCATAAGAAGGTGCAGCGTCTTATGAAAGTACTTGGTTTAACGGCTCGAATTCGCCGTAAACGGAAGTATTCTTCATACCAAGGAGAGGTTGGCAAGAAAGCAGATAACCTTATTCAACGTCAATTTGAAGCAACCAAACCAATGCAAAAGTGCTACACAGATGTGACAGAATTTGCCATTCCAGCAAGCAGTCAAAAGCTTTATTTATCACCAGTTTTAGATGGCTTTAACAGCGAAATTATCTCCTACAATCTTTCTACTTCGCCGAACTTAGTACAAATGAAAGCTATGCTAGAACAAGCCTTTACAGCGAACCATTACGAAAATACAATTCTCCATAGTGACCAAGGATGGCAATACCAACATGATTTCTATCATCATTTTTTAAAGAATAAGGGAATCCAACCATCTATGTCACGTAAGGGAAATAGCCCAGATAACGGTATGATGGAATCTTTCTTTGGCATTCTTAAGTCTGAAATGTTTTATGGTTATGAGAATACGTTTCAGTCACTTGAGCACTTGGAACAAGCTATTGTCGACTATATTGATTACTACAACAACAAACGAATTAAGGTAAAACTAAAAGGACTTAGTCCTGTACAATACAGAACTAAATCCTTTGCTTAAATTAATTGTCTAACTTTTTGGGGTCAGTACAAAGAGCTTTGCTGCCTTACAATGGTCAGTTTTTTTATATAAAAAAGAGGCTGGATAAAAATCCGGCCTCTTTCGTTTCATTGGACTTGGTCCAATTCACTTTTTATTCTTATTGTTTAAGGATGAACATTGTAAGAATAATTGGTATTTGGGAAAGTTTCAATTTCGCCTGGATTAAAGTTAGAACCGAAGCGATTATTGTTGTTTACACTGTTTCCTACTACAGGAGCTTCAACCGGAGATTGAACTTTTTCTTCTGGCTTAACAGGCGTTTCTACTTTCGAAGATACAGCAGGTTGTTTATCCTTGTTAGCAGCATAGCCAAAGCGATTATTTGGATTTCCTTCTGCATTTGCTGGAATGTCTTTATTAGAAGGTGTTGCTACATAATCTGGAGCCGGAATTTTAATTTTGTTCACATCTTCATTGATTTGTGGTTTTTCTGGAACTTTTGGTGTATCTGGTTTCTTAGGTTCTTCAGGATCTTTATAATTATCTGGTTGAGAAGCACGATATGGATCAGATTTACGTCCAGCTGCCTCTAATTGTTTTTCCATTAATTTTTCATAATCTTTGAAGTGTTGGAAAAGACGATCAGACAATTCCAGTGCATCTTTTGTCACCTTATCTTCGGCAGCTTTTGCAGCTTCCGGTTGATCTTTCAACGCATAATATTCAATATCTTTCTTTTCTTGATCAACAATAAATTGTTTTTCAAGAGCTTTCCAGTGATCTTGGACTGATTTTCCAAAGACATCTTGGTTATTGATCGCCATATTGTCAATGTGCCATACTGTCCAATACCATGAATTTGGATCATAAGTTGCTGTTTGAGGTTTGAAAGCTTCGTAAGTATCTTTTAGATTACCATAGAATGGAACATAAGGAGTGTTCCGAGATGGTCCCATACCAAGCCATAACGTACCACCAAATGATTTTGGAAGTTTTGGATTGATTTGGTAGACATGGGCATCGATGACGTTTTCGTTTCCTAAAGCATACTTGTATTGGTCTTTACGAACCGCATCGTTGCTACCATTATCCCCTTGTTTCTTGACACCAATTTGATCGTCTGGAACAAAACGACCATTCAAATGTTCAAAACGGTTGCGTTGGAGAGCAAAGGCATCTTCCAAAGTAAATTTCTTGTTTGGATCTGTTGGTGAGCGGAAGAGTTCGTATTCATCATCTTCATAAGTCACTTTTGATTTTGGATCCAAAAGAGTGATTCCTGCGTAAGTACGTGAACGGTCTCCTTCAGCATATTTTTCTGGTCCATAAGATTTAGCGATATGGAAATTGCCATCTTTATCAGTCTTGTAACTACCTGATTCTTTGGCTACTTTTTCGACATCTTTCGAAGCGATCACATTTTCCTTGTCATTCAAATCCACATGACCAAGGTAGTAGGTATTGGCAAAAACTGCATATTTATCTTCTGGAACTTTAACAGCTACATATTGGTGTCCAGAAAGAATTTCCATGTACCAAGTTTCTTTCTGATCGGCAATAACAACTGTATTCCCCTCAGCTGAACCTTTTTCTTCAATGACTTTCGCAAGTAGTTCGATTCCTTCACGAGCAGACTTAACGCGTGGTAAAACCACGTCCAACATAGCAGCTTCTGGAATTCCCTTTTCTGTCAATGGGTCAGTCTTCAAGACTTTTTTATTTGGAATTGCTGTAACAGTTGAGGTCATAGAGACGCCGGCTTCGTTAAATCCATGTTCACCAAAGGCACCGTTACTACCATCTCCACGAGCAGAGTCATAAGTCGCTGTGTATTTCATTTCACTGGCAGCATGTGGATAGGTAAAACCATTGGATTCGTCTTCCAGTTGATCCCCTTCCTTATAGTTCTTCGCATCAACAACCACAAAGTTTTTGTTGTGCTTTCCACCATTTGGATAGTAAGGATAGTCTTCTGTCCGACCAAAGAGAGTGGTCCCATCCTTGGTCAATTGGCGACCAATGATAAAACCGCAACAGGCTTGAACAGCTTGAATTGGTAGGAGCAAAAGTGTCATCGCTACCAATGAGAGTTTTAACAACCATTTTTTCATGGCAAATCTCCTTTATTTTTGCACTACTTCTGACAAAATAGCACTATTTTTGATTTTTATATCTCCAGTTTACACCTTTCCTAAACCTTTTGCAAGCGCTTTCTATTTTGCATTTTTATACCTTTTTACCCATGATTACCTTCTCTATGGACCTAGCAATAGTGGGTCCACTTGACTCCTGCAAACATATTATAATAAATATATACAATTCTTTGCTTTTCAAACAATTTTCTGTTAGTTTACGATTGCGCTACATTTTTTAGAAAAAAAAGAGAGTGGGACAGAAATCGGTAATTCGTTAGAATTCGATTTCGTCGTCCCACCTCCGCACAGTTGAGTAGGGCTGTAAAAGCTGATGAAATCAGCGTAGTAGAGCCCACTCAACCACTGCG
>NZ_JASHEI010000003.1:0-297731 GCF_047463195.1 Streptococcus parasanguinis | reverse complement strand
GCTCTTTGAAGCTTCGCCCTTGTTTTTTATGTTCATAGATCTGAACTTTATCTTCATAAGTTAATTTCATAATAAAAACACCCCAAAAGTTAGATTTTTTTCTGTCTAACTTTTGGGGTGCAGTTCAAAAGTCGTTTTTTTGTTATTAGAAGCGAATTTGCTCCCGAGTTTTTTCATACGAAGTAACAAAGCGATCTGTCACTCCAGCTTCTACCATCTCCAAAGCATCTGAGATCACCTTAAAGGAAGCTGCATAGTCATATTCTCTTTCGAAAATATAAAGGGATTCATCAAAAGCTGCTTGCACATGATCATCAAATGAACGGTAACGGTTCGAGTATTGCAATAACTGCTCGGTTAAAGTAGCATTTTGTACAATTCGATAAGTCGCTTCTTCCAATTCATTCATATCATTTGTCAAAATATCTAACAAACGATTGGTTGACTCGATGTTGATTTTATCCCCTTCCAACTCATCCATCAAAGCCTCTGTATTGTTACTTGCAGTGAAGAAAATTTCTAAGAATTCTTGAGGGATTCCTGGCAAGTTTCGCTTGTCCATATAGCGTTTAATGGCATGCAAACGGTTGGCATAGATGTTAACTTTTTGGCGAGCATTGGCATCGTCTTTTTCAACTTTTGAAAGGGAATCACTCAAGCCGATTTGCTCATCTTCGATTTCTTTCAAGCGAGCCTCAATAGCTTCTAACTCTTCTTCTACGATAGAATAAGCTTTTTGTGTTTCAGATGAATCTTTCAAGGCATCTTCTACCACATTTTCTTGTGAAGATAGCTCAGCTTCCAACTCTTTTAACTGTTGGCTGAAGCTTTCATTCAAGACGAATGTTTTACCAAGGCGTTCCACTTCTGCTGCAAGGTTGCTATTGTTATCTTTTGCGTGTTTCAAATAGCCAGGCAGTTGTTTCACTAACTTCTTCACAACTTTTTGTGATTCAATTTCACGAGTAAAGATGTGATACAATGCATCGATTTCTTCTTGAATTTGTTCATTTTCGTAAATGGCATTGTCCAATTCAAGGGCGGATACATTTGCCATATTGTTCTTCAAGGAAGCATGCAACTGTTGGAAACGAGATTCAATATCTGTTTCAGTGAAGTGGTAGCCAGATTCCAAAAGCTTGCGGTAGCCACTTTCCAAATCCTCTAATTGGTCTGGAAGTTTTGCTTGAAGGGCAGTGACAATTTCTGGCACTCGCTCAACAATTTGTTTTAAGGCTACAATATGATTTTCAGCTGTATCAAGGATTTCAGCCGCTTCAACAGGGTCACCTGAAGAATTCAAGGTTACAAATTGTGAGAACTCAGATTGAATATTTCCAATTTGTTTTTCAATTTCAGGAAGCGCACTGCCATAACGATCTGGGTCTGAAGTGACTTCTTTTTGAAGTTCTTCAAACATATCCAAGGCATGAACCACACGACCGCTATTCTTTTGTTCCTGCTCTTCCAGATCAGAAAGGGCTTTGCGAATCGCCTTGATATCTTCGTCGATCAATTGGATCTGACTTTCGATATTGTCAATGGCTTGTTTAGCCTTCATGAAACGGAAAGAATTGTTATAGCCTTCCGCTTCAAACAGATTGTTTTCAATATCAGCAAATGAATTTAAGGATAAATCTACCCATTTTTGATTCCATTCACGAAATGCAATTTGACTTTGACCAATCAAATGCATGTTTTTTACGGCCTCTACTTCATCGTTGACCGGAAGGTTGTATAACTTTTCTTTTCGTTCTTCCAGTGCTGCCAGTAAGGCTTCATTTCGTTTTCTCAAAATGACTGCAACCACATATCCTACAATCAAGATAAGGGCGACAATAAAGATGAGAACAATTAGTCCACTAGACATATAAAAACTCCTTCATCGTATTACTTGAACGTAATCCTAGTAATTATACCATAAAATATCCATTAATGGGAAGCGTTCGGTGAATTTTATACATCGAGTGTACTATATTCAGCGTTTTCTTCGATAAATTCACGACGTGGTTCCACGCGGTCCCCCATCAACATATCAAAGATCTTATCTGCTTCCGCAGCATCGTCTACTGATACTCGTGCCATCAAGCGATGTTCTGGATTCATGGTTGTTTCCCATAATTGGTGATCATCCATTTCTCCAAGACCTTTATAGCGTTGGATGGTTGGTTTTGAGCGACCTTCTGAATAACGTTCCAAAGCTGCAGCTAATTCGGCTTCTTGGTTGGCACCAGGTTGGATATATTCTTTGATTTCACTACCGACTTTGACCCCATAGATTGGTGGTTGCGCAATATAAACATATCCCGCTTCCAAGACTGGTTTCATATAGCGATAGATCAAGGTCAATAGAAGGGTTCGGATATGAGCGCCATCGACATCGGCATCGGTCATGATGACTAATTTTTGATAACGCGCTTTTGTAACATCAAATTCGGCACCAAATCCAGTTCCCATAGCAGTAAATAAACTACGGATCTCTTCATTGGCTAGAATTTTGTCCATACTTGCTTTTTCAACGTTCAAGATCTTACCACGGATTGGTAAAATCGCTTGGAATTCCCGATTTCGACCAGATTTTGCAGATCCTCCGGCTGAATCCCCTTCGACGATAAAGAGTTCTGTTTCTTGTGGATTATTTGAAGAACAATCTGCCAATTTACCAGGTAGGTTGGAAATCTCAAGCCCTGATTTCTTACGGGTCACCTCACGCGCTCGCTTAGCAGCTACGCGAGCTTTCGCTGCTAAAATCCCTTTTTCGACGATTTTCTTAGCAATTTGCGGATTTTCCAAAAGGAAATCAGAAAAGGCATCACTAAAGAGTCGATTGGTAATCTTAACAACTTCTGAATTTCCAAGTTTGGTCTTGGTTTGTCCTTCAAACTGTGGATTTGGATGTTTAACAGAGATCACTGCTGTTAGGCCCTCTCGAACATCTTCCCCAGTTAGATTGTCTTCGTTTTCTTTTAAGAGTTTATTTTTCTTAGCGTAATCATTGATCACACGAGTGAGAGCTGTACGGAAGCCCTGTTCATGCGTCCCACCTTCATGGGTATGAATGTTATTCGCAAAACTCATGACCGTCTCATGGTAGCCTGTGGTATATTGCATAGCTACTTCAACGGTAATATCATCCATTTCACCATCTGTGTAGATTGGTTTATCAAAGATGACATCTTTGTTTTCATTGATGTATTCGACGTAACTAGAGATCCCACCTTCGTAGTGGTAATGCTTTTCTTGCTCCAAGCCTTCTCGCTTATCCGTCAAAGAAATACGCAAGCCACGATTCAAAAAGGCTAACTCTTGAATCCGTTTATTTAATTTTTCAAAATCATACTCGGTGGTTTCCGTGAAGATTTCTGGGTCTGGAATAAAGTGGACGGTTGTCCCTGTCCGATCTGTCTCCCCGATGACTTTCAAATCATCCACAACGTGTCCACGTCGATACTCTTGGTAATGGATACTGCCATTTTTATAGACGCGAACATCGAGGGATGTGGAAAGGGCGTTGACAACGGATGACCCTACCCCGTGAAGACCACCAGAAACCTTGTAGCCGCCTCCGCCAAATTTTCCTCCCGCGTGAAGCACAGTAAAGACAGTTTCAACGGCAGGTCGACCTGTCTTTTCTTGGATATCCACTGGGATCCCACGACCATCATCGACAACCGTGATAGAATTATCTGCTTCAATGAAAACTTCAATATGGCTAGCAAAACCAGCTAAGGCTTCGTCGATCGAGTTATCAACGATTTCCCAGACCAGATGATGTAGACCTTCTTTTGAGGTAGATCCAATATACATTCCCGGACGCATCCGAACGGCTTCTAGTCCTTCCAAGACCTGAATCTTACTGGCATCATATTCTTGCGCTTGAATTTCTTGCTGTTTATCCTCTGTCATAATTTCCCTTTTCTATTCAAATATAAACTGGTGTAAGTGGGGCATGGTATCAAATAAATAGGTTGAAAGCCCTGCAGCCTTCCCAGCTTCAATATCGATCGGACGATCTCCGATGACCAGACCGTCTTGAATGCCATATTTTTCTTTCAAATAAAGCATAGAGGCTGGGGCTGGTTTTCGAGGAAAGCCCTCGTCTGCTGTTACAATCTCCGTAAAGTAGGGTGCAATACCTGTCTGTTCAATAAGGGTCAAAACTTGGCGATCCCGATGAGATACCAAAAAATGGCGTCCTCCATGTGTTTGGATCTCTTCTAGTAACTCTTTTGCTCCCTCAAATAAGACCGGCTCTTGCAAGCCCAAGGCTTCTTTTTTCTTGTATTCCGTACGAAAATTGGAAATATGAGGTGCAAAGGTTTGAATTGCATCCTGTGTTGAGATTTTTAATGCTGCATAAACAGAATCATGATCGGCTTGGATGTGAAAGTCCTTCAATGTCGCTACAAAGGCATTTGTGGACGTTTCGTAATTATCCAGTAGCGTCCCACCAAGATCCCATATAAAATCATGATAATTCATAGTCAATATTATACCACAAATGGACAAAAAAAATAAGCTAAAACCCTCATTTAGGGGGGATTTTAGCCATTTTTTACGGTCATTTCATTTTAAATCATAGAGAAGTCATTTTCCGTCATAGAATGTAAACTTTCACCAGAAAATATGGTGTCCAAAAGAGCAATTTTAAGCATCTCCAAAGACATCTTGATAGAGCATTCCTTGACGAAGACTTTGGGCATCTCCTCCAAATTGCTCTACCAAGGCATAGGCTAAGGCAAGCGCAGTTGAAGGACCACGACTGGTCAAGAGATTCCCGTCTTTCACCACTGTTTCTTTCTGATAGTGCCCATCTTGAATCTCTTCTTCAAAACCATCGTAACAGGTATAGCGTTTATCTTTTAAGAGGCCGGCACGTGCCAGGACAATTGGTGCTGCACAAATAGCAGAAATGATTTTTCCTTTCCTACTTTCTTCTTGAAGAGCTGCAATCAATTCCGGATTATCCCGTAAATTCGCAGCTCCTGGCATCCCACCTGGTAAGAAGATTCCATCATAATCTGACAGGTCCCCATTCCAGAGGCGGTCGACTTCCACTGTGATCTGGTGAGAACCTGTGACCGTTTCTTCCATCCCAACGAGGTCACAGTCGATCCCAGCACGTCTCAAAACATCGACAATGGTCAAGGCTTCAATTTCTTCAAAACCGTTTGCTAAAATCGTTGCTACTTTTTTCATTTTCATTCCTTCTTTCTATCTATTGCGCCCTTTTAAGGACTACTTTTTTACGGATTGGAGGCCCTTCTTCTGGCTCTTTCTTTTTGCTACTATGATTATATATTGAGAGGACCAGACCAACACCAATTAGATTACTAATAATAGACGATCCACCCTGTGAGATAAAGGGGAGGGGAATCCCCGTCAAGGGGAGAAGACCCGTTACCGCGCCAACATTTTCAAAAATATGAAAGACCAGCATCATGATAAATCCAATGGAAATATAAGTATAAAATTGGTTATTGGACTGGAGGGTAATTTTTAAAATGCGGTAAATCAGGGTCACGTATAAAATCAACAGCACCAGAGCTCCAACAAAGCCAAAGTCTTCTGCGACGACCGTAAAAATCATATCGCTTTCCCGTACGGGAACCAATAAATTGGAGACATTAAAGCCTTGCCCAAAGAGGCCACCACTGGCAATGGCTAGCTGTCCTTGCGCCTGCTGGTAGGTGGTGGTTTGTGCATAGTCAAAAGGATTTAACCAGGCTAAAATACGGTTCATTTGGTAGGTTGGCATCCCTACTTGCTGGTGCAGAAAAGCCCGCCCCCCCTCTGATAGAAAGAGGAAGAGAAAGCCTGCTAACCCACCTGCCAGAAGCAAGATGACCGGCAAGATAATTTTCCAGGAAACTCCTGAAACGAGCACTAAGCCCGCAAAGATAGCCAAAAATACTAAGGCCGTTCCCAAATCCTGTTGGAGAGCCAATAAGGCAAAGACCGGAATCGTATAGATGGTCAATTCTAGAATCAAAAACCAATCTTGTCGTAATAATCGCTCACGCCCCTTATTTCTTTGCAAAAATCGGACAATAGAGCGTGACAGCATCAGGATGAAGGGGATCTTCATAAATTCTGAGGGCTGAAATAAGGTGATGTTCCCATAAGCCACCCAGTTTTTAGCTCCTGTTGAAGCTACCAAGTTGGGATTATAAAACACAAGAGGAAGAACCATCAAGGCTAGGCCAAGCAGGTAAAGAAAGGGAGTGATTTTCCAAAGAAATTTCGTGCTAAAAATCGTCACAATCAGGCAAATGACGCATCCCACACCAATCCAGGCCAATTGCTGCCCTAAAAAAGGCCACACCATTTGGGGATAGTCGTGAGAAACTGCTACATAAACAGATAAGATCCCAAGCATAAGAAGGGTGAAGACAATCCCAATGATCGAATAATCCAGGTGAATCGTCCAAAAATGATGTTTCTTCATTCACGTTCCTTTCTGTGAGAATCATCAAATCAATTAATAGAACAACATTTGTAGAATCAAGCTAGATCCTGCTACACAAAACCAAGCAATCAACCCTACTAGAAGGGGGGCTGCTCCTGCTGCACGGAACTGTTTCCAAGAAACCTTGCTTCCGATTCCGACCAAGGCCATGGCCATAAAGAGGTGAGAAAGGTCCTTTAGGTAAGGAAGAACCACTTTAGGTACCAAGCCGATAGATGAAAGAATAGAAGCCACAATAAACCAAATGATGAACCAAGGAATAATTTTCTTTAACATTCCTTTGTTTCTTCCTTGTTGCTTGCTCCGATACCATTTTAAACCGATCAAGCCCAAACAAACTGGTACAATCATCAGGGCGCGTGTCAACTTAACAATGGTCGCCATTTCACCCGCCGCCTTACTGTAGGAAAAAGCTGCTGCTACAACTGATGACGTATCGTTAATAGCTGTTCCTGACCAGAGGCCAAATTGAAAATTAGACATATGCCATACATGCCCTAATACTGGAAAGATAAAGACAGCCAAAATGTTGAAGAAGAAGATAGTTGACATAGATAAGGCAATTTCCTCTTCGTCTGCTTCAATGATCGGCGCAGCTGCTGCGATAGCAGATCCACCACAAATAGCCGTTCCAAACCCAATTAGGGTCCGTAGGTGAGATTTCAGATGGAAGACTTTCCCAAAGATTATCGCTGCAAGAAATGCAACTGTTATCGTTGGCAGACTAATCTTTAAAGAAGACAAGCCTGTAGAGGCAACCGTCGCAATCGGCAAGCTAAATCCCATGAAGATAATCGAATACTGCAATAATTTCTTACCGGACCAGTTCAGTCCTGGTCGTGAATTCTCCGGCAAATCTACTAATTCATTGAGGACAATTCCTAAAATCAAAGCAAAGACACTGGAGCCAATGATGGGAAAGAAAGTTCCCAAAAACATGGCGCAAAGAGCCAGTACAAATGCAATTGCAAGTCCAAATCCTTTATTTTTCATTCTCTCAATTCCTTTCAAAAAAGGCAGCTGCTTGCTCAACAAGCCGCTCTCTCACTGTCGTGTGAAGGGGCAACACTTGCTGCAAACCATCTAAAATTTGTTTTCCATATCGTTTGGTCACCACTCGCTGATCCAATAAGAGGACCAACGATTCCTGGTCTTGAAAACGGCTGGTTCTCCCAATAGCCTGTTTGAGCCTTAAAATTGCGACTGGAAGGCTATAGTCATAAAAGGGATTTTTCCCCTGTTCTCTGAGTTGGGTATTCAGCTTTTGAACCATATAATCTTTAGGGTTATCAAAAGGAAGGCGCGTGATGATTTGAATCACTTCTTTTTGTTGGGAAAAATCGACTCCCTCCCAGAAGCTTCCTGTTCCCAATAAAATAGAGCTTTCTCCTCGGTCAAATCGTCGCTTAATATTAGCTGCATCGCCATTTCGATACTGGGCCAAATGAGGAAATTTCAATGCGTTTGACGTCTCCAGTAACAATTCTTTTGAGGTAAACAAAAGAAAAATTGGTTTTCTTAGAGGAAGGAGTTCATCGATGAGCTGACAAATCTCTCCTGCATACTCCACGGAAGATAAAGAAACGACATCTGGAAAATCTATCGGCACCAACAATTCCTGGTGTTGTTTGACTGTTATTGGCACCCGGTAGATTTGCTGCTCTTGGTATCCCAAAAGGGCAGGTAAATGCACCTTTTTACTGATCGCGATCGTCGCTGATACAAAGAGCACGGGCACTTCTTCAGGGACAAACTCCTTAAAGGATAGCAAGTCCTCAACTCCACCATGGAGACGAAGAATCTGGTGGCTTTCGACCACTTCCTTGTCCATCCAAAAAATCTGGTAGCGCTCATCAAACAATTCTCTTAGATTCTCTAGAGATTCGTTTTTTAATTCCGATACATCCTGTCGAATTTTTGCCACTGTTTGATCTGATAAGATCGCTGTTTTTCCTTGTACAACTTCCTTAGAGCAGGCATTTAACTCAAATTGAATACTTTCCAGCAAACGCCGTTGCAGCAGATCTTTTTCCTCTTCAATAGCGTGTTGCAAGCTTAGAAGAAGAGATTGCAAGGTTTCTTCTCTCTGTGAAAACTGCTCCAAAGCAAAGAAGAGTTTTTGCGCTTCATCCACTACCAGAACAGATTCTTGAAGTAGACTCTTATCATCTTCTAGACGGGTTAACAGATAGGCATGATTGGTCAGAATTACTCGGCTGGTTTTCACTTTTTCCTGGCCGAGACGCCAAAAATCTTCCTGATAAAAAAGCGAACGTTTCGACAATTGGCCATCGTGGCAAATGTCAGCTACAAAATGAAGATGACGATAGAGTTGACCAATTTCACTGAGCTCTCCCGTTTCCGTCATGGTCAGCCAAACCAACAGTTGCATTTTAAAGCGTCGGATCATCCCATTATCTGACTCACTCTGTAAGGCCTCATAAAATTTATCGAGTTGGATGTAATCCTTGGGACTTTTCAGGCTATGAAAGGGAATTTGGAAAAGATCTTGGATGGTCTTTCCTTCCTTCTTCATAATTTGATCCTGAAGAATTTTAGTGGGAACACTGACAAGAATGCGCTTAGAGGTTTTCGCCAAAAGCGTTAATAGATAAGCGTATGTCTTCCCGATACCCGTTGGCGCTTCAATAAAACTCGGAAGTGGCTGTTGCAAACTATCCTCGATATAGGCAACAAATTCTCTCTGCTCCGGATAAGCCTCCATTCCCAACAGCTGCATATTGAGTTCAAACTGTTCAGACAAATGACGACTTTCTAAAAACTGCTGTGGCTTGCGCAGATAGAGACCATGAACTTCTACTAAATGAGCTGGTAAAAAAAGGCTACTGTCTTCAAGCGCATCTTCTATTAAGAGTCGTGATTCATAAATCAAACAATCTGCCATCGAAAGAAGTTTTTCGATCAATCCTCTCGGTAAGCTCGCAATTTTCTCTCTCAATTTCAACAGTAGCTGGGCTGTTGCCATAGCATCCGCTAAAGCGGAGTGAGCATGGTGCAACTCAATTTCCAGTTCAGCTGCAAGCGCTCCTAAATTGTAGCGTTCTAAAGTCGGATAGAAAATTTGAGACAATTCAACCGTATCAATCCGAGGAGTCGTTAGCTCAAATCCTTCCCAAAAGAGGGCTTCTGCTAATAAATTCGCATCAAATTTGACATTATGGGCCACAAAGACGGCATCTTCTATTAATTCAAAAATTTCTTTTGCCACTTGTGCAAACTCTGGTGCTTTTTTCAAGCGAGCATCTGTCAGGCCAGTCAATTGTTTGATATGCTCATCCAATCGTTCATGGGGATTCACATCCGTCTCATAGGATTGCGTAATCCTCCCATCTTCGATGATGACAATCCCAACCTGAATGATCTTAGCATTGCTTCCAGCACTGGTCGCTTCCAGATCCACAATGGCATATTTCCGTTTCTGTCTTGTCATAATACTTAAAATTATATCACGTTTGAGCAAGCTCTGCAGATTTTTTTCTCCTTTCATGTTGACTTCAATCCTGTTATTTTCCTTGCAATTTGATACACTATTCTAGAAAGGAGTCCTTATGAAAATCTATCGTACTGTTAATCCTGTAGCTTATGAAAACACCTACTACCTTGAAAATGACCACTCCCTCATTCTTGTCGATCCAGGTAGCGACTGGGCGACTATTCAAAAACAAATAGATCGCATCGGAAAACCAATCGTAGCGATTCTTTTAACCCATACGCATTACGATCACATTATGAGTCTTGAAAAGGTTCGTCAGACCTATCATTTCCCACCTGTTTATGTCCATTCAGCAGAAGCCAGTTGGTTGTCTTCTCCTGTCGATAATTTATCTGGTTTGGATCGTCATGCGGATTTAGAAGATGTGGTATGCAAGGAGGCCGACTTCCTTTATGACATTCGCTCCGATTACCAAATAGCTGATTTCCACTTTTATGTTCTGGAGACACCAGGCCACTCTGCAGGAGGAGTCTCTATCGTCTTTCCTGAGGATCACCTGGTTCTATCCGGTGATGCCCTTTTTCGCGAAACTATCGGACGGACCGATCTTCCGACAGGGAACGCGACACAGTTACTTAGCAGTATCAGAGAAGAGCTCTTTACCCTTCCATCTTCCTACACTGTCTATCCCGGTCATGGCCCTGAAACTTCTATTGGTCACGAGAAGATGTTCAATCCCTTCTTTAGACAATCCTAAAGAGTCCTTATCATCCTTCCTGTCCTCATAAAAGTAGACAAAAAAAGCAAGTGCGAACTTGCTTTTTTATTATATCTTAAGAAAACGTCTCATGGAGATTGAAGAACCAATCGCTCCAATCAAAATTCCTAATCCAAAGAGGCCACCGACCATGATCGGTACCAAGAGATGAGGACTATAGAGATACAAGTTTTGATCTGCCAAATTATTGTTCATAGATGTATAGACAACATTATAAACGTAGAAGACTAAAGCTGAAGGAACCAAGGCTCCCAAAAGACCGATCCAAGCACCTTCTAAAAGGAATGGTGCACGAATATAGCCATTTTTTGCTCCTACCAGTCGCATAATCTTAATCTCACGACTACGTGAAATGATGGTAATCCGAATGGTATTTGAAATCAAGAAGACTGCGATGAAGATCAATAAAGCTACACCAATCAAGCCCCAGTTTCGGATGAAGGTTCCAAGAGCAAACAAGCGTTGGGTATCGACCCCACCATCTTTAACTTCAGAGACCCCTTCAATTTTTTTGGCATCAGCCGAAACTTGCTTTACATATTTAGGAGCTGTTGTCTCTACATAATAAGCATCATAGAGAGGATTGGCATCTCCATCAAAAATCTTCCAGTTGTTCCCAGCCGTTTTGATCAGTTTATCATACTGCTCTTCCTTGCTAGAAAAATCAACCTTGTCAACATGCTTCATGGCTGTCAGAGCATCGTAGACCTTATGGTAGTTTTCATTGGTCACGGTTTGACCGTCTTTTTCAATCTGCTCGCTCTGATCTTGAATATCCTTGCGCATGTATACTACAACCCGCACACTGTTTTGAATATCATCTGAAAGCTTGATGGTATTGGCAATAACTGAGGCGAAAATAGCAACCAAGCTAAGGGTAATCATAACCGAGCTGACCGCTGCAATCGTCATCCAACCATTTCGTTTCAAGCTTTTAAGCGATTCGATTAAGTGTCGGAAAAATCTTCTAATCATCGTATCCGTACTCTCCTTCCGCTTCATCACGCACTACACGACCATTTTCAATCGCGATGACACGGTGACGTAAAGTATTTACAATCTGGCTATTGTGGGTCGCCATCAATACTGTGGTCCCTTGCAGATTAATCCGCTCCAAAAGATTCATGATTTCCCATGAATTATCTGGGTCCAAGTTCCCCGTTGGCTCATCCGCAATCAAGACTTTCGGATTGTTGACGATCGCACGAGCAATCGCAATCCGTTGTTGCTCTCCCCCTGACAATTCATTCGGGAATGAGCGGACCTTGTGTTTCAATCCGACAAGATCCAAAACTTCCATCACACGCTTTTTAATATTGCGACGGCGCTCACCGATAACTTGCATTGCGTAGGCAATATTTTCATAAACGGTTTTCTTTGGAAGCAATTTATAATCTTGGAAGACCACTCCCACATTGCGTCGCAACATAGGAATATCGCGTTTTTTGATTTTATCCAAATCAAAATCAGCTACTTTCAAACTTCCTTTATCGTGTTTGACTTCACGGTATAAAAGTCGAATAAAGGTCGACTTCCCTGCACCAGAAGGTCCTACGATGTAGGCAAATTCTCCTGGTTCAATTTGGACAGAGACCCCGCGAAGGGCCGTCGTCCCGTTGTCATACTTTTTGACAACATCTTTCATTTCAATCATTGACATGTAATGAAATTCCTTTCATTCTTTTCTGGTTGATTCCCTCAAGGTTATTGGAGACGCCATTTAAGGTAGGCATCGATAAAGCCATCGATATCTCCATCCATCACCTTGTCCACCTGCGCTACTTCGTAGTTGGTCCGGTGATCCTTAACCATGGTGTAAGGGGTAAAAACATAGGAGCGGATTTGACTTCCCCAGGTGATTTCTTTTTTATCCCCTTTTAGAGAATCCACTTCTGCTGCTTTTTTCTCTTGCTCTAATTGGTAGAGTTTAGCTTGCAACATCTTCATCGCACGATCACGGTTCCCGTATTGGGTCCGATCCACGGTGGACGCCACTACAATCCCTGTCGGAATGTGGGTCAAGCGCACCCCTGTAGAAACCTTGTTGACGTTTTGTCCACCAGCTCCACCAGAGCGGAAGGTGTCCATCTTGATATCATCATCACGAACTTCGACTTCGATAGTATCGTCTAATTCGGGCATGACCTCAACAGATGTAAAGGAGGTATGACGACGTTTAGCGGAGTCAAATGGCGAGATCCGAACCAAACGGTGAACCCCCATTTCAGATTTCAGAAGGCCGTATGCATGAGGCCCTTCAAAAGATAAGGTCACAGACTTGATTCCAGCCTCATCTCCAGCCTGATAGTCCAAGACTTCAACTTTGAAGCCATGGGCATTTCCAAAACGAGAATACATCCGAAGGAGCATGTCGCCCCAGTCCTGAGCTTCTGTTCCTCCTGAACCTGGGTGGATTTCTAGGATGGCATTATTATTGTCATAGGGTTCAGACAATAGCAAGGTCATTTCATAGCTGGTCATACGTTTATCCAGCTCCTCCAACTTCTCGATCAATTCTTCTTTGACCGAATCGTCTTCTGCCAAAAAGTCCAGTAAGATTTCTGACTCATCAAAGAGATCCACCATTTGATGGAAATTTTCATAGGTCTGCTTGAGTTCATTTAATTCTTGAGATGTCTTTTGCGCAGCAATGTTATCATCCCAAAAATCAGGTTCTGTCATTTTATTTTCTAAAATGGCAATTTCTTCTTCCAACGCCTCTAAGTCAAAGAGACCCCCTGAAAGAAGCTAATTTTTCACGATTTGCGTCAATTTTTTGACGAATTTCTGAAATGTCCATAAGCACCTCTTTCTATGTATCTAGTCTATTATATCATAACCTTCACTATTTTCCCACCTTCCAATATTGGATCTGCTAGTTTACCACAACTAACCCAGCTTTTTTTCAGTATTTTTCTATTTCTTTGTAACCTAATTGTTAGAAAAAAAGATCCTCTTATGCTAGACTGGTAGCATGACAACAGTAGCTTTTATGTCCGATTTACATATTGATTCGAACAACTTCGGCAAAGAAGAAATAGAGACCCTGATCACTCTTTTCCTGCAACAAAACATTCAACATCTCCATATTGCAGGAGATATTGCCAACGGCTTTGAAAGGACATCACAGGAATTTTTAGACCAACTTCAATGTCACCTTCCAGTGACCTTTAGCTTGGGAAATCATGATATGCTTGGCCTATCAGAAGAAACCATAAGACCTTTTGAATTTCAAAAGATTTCCTTCTCCAATCATACGCTTCTTGCCTTTTCGGGCTGGTATGACTACAGCTTTGTTCCTACTATCTCTCCCCAAAAACATCTCCAAACCAAAAATCTATTTTGGTTTGACAGACGCCTCCAACGAATGGGATCTGATCCAGCCATTACCCAACGTCTGTTGCAAGAGCTCGAAACAGAACTCATGCAAGTGGATCAACCCTTGATCATCGCCATGCACTTTGTTCCTCATAGTCAGTTTCTCCTGCGCCACCCTTATTTTGAACGCTTTAATGCTTTTCTAGGAAGCCAATCCTTTCATGAGCTCTTTAGACAATATCCTGTCAGAGAAGTGATTTTTGGTCATAGCCACCACCGAATGCCAGCAACAACGATTGACACCATCACCTATCATGCTAGACCTTTAGGCTATGTCCGAGAATGGGAGCTTTGCAAACAATTTTTCGAAGCTTTTCCTGAATATGATTTTCCAAAACGATACGATCCCTACAAACGCTATCGCAGAATCAAAGACCTCCCCAAATTTAAAGCATACAAGAAAAAACAGCTCGCTCATGAATTTTCTCAAGCCATGACGATCCTTGAACTATAAAAAAATTGGTCCCTCTGGGACCAATTTTTTTTACTCTTCTGTATCCAAGAGATTTTTTGCAACGATTGCAGCCAGAACACCACCGACAATTGGAGCCAAGATAAAGATCCAAATTTGTTGAAGGGCTGCACCACCAACAAAAAGGGCAGGTGCCAAACTACGAGCTGGGTTAACAGAAAGTCCTGTAATGTTCAAACCAACAAGAATAATCAAAGTCAAGCTCAAACCGATCACAAGGCCAGCGATTTTCCCATTACCTTTGCTAGCTGATGTCACTGTCATGATGACCAAAATAAAGATAAAGGAAGCAATTACTTCAAACAAGAATCCGCCAAATGGAGTCACACCCTTCGCTAGGGCATTTTCACCAAGACTAGCTGTTGACATACCTGAATTTGACAAGAGGAAGAGTACTGTTGCAGATGCGAGAACCGCCCCCACTACTTGCGCTGCAATATAATTAACCAAGTCCTTTGAAGACAAGCGTTTGTTCACAAACATGGCAATCGAAACAGCCGGGTTCAAGTGGGCACCAGAAACAGTCCCAATTGAGTAAGCTGCTGCAACAATGGATAAACCGAATGCCAAGGCAATTCCTAAATGTCCCAGACCTTCTGTTCCATTTCCAAAAACAACTGCGCCAGTCCCGATAAAAACAAGCATAAATGTGCCGATTACTTCAGCAAAAAACTTTTTCATAACTAAGTTTCCTTTCTTCAAACTGTTGACTAGTTTATCAAAAATCTACACGTACCTCAAGAAATATGCCCAGTCTATTTTGCCCGCAAAAAAAGCCATCCGGAGATGACTTCTTTTATATTTAAATGGCGTTTTTATCTTTTCCAAGTGCACGTTGAACAGCTTTAACAATCTCAACGAGAACAACAATCAAGAGCGAACCAATCATAACTGCTAACCATTGCGTCAAGCCTAAATGAGACACGTGGAAGAGTTTATTGAATCCAGGTACCATAATCGTCGCCATTAAGAGAATAAAGGCAACTGGGATAGACCAGTTAAAGGTCTTGTTCTTGAAGAGCCCCACTTTAAAGATAGATTGGTAAACAGACTTGACGTTAAAGGCATGAAGCAATTGGATCAATCCAAGAGTTGCAAAGGCCATCGTCAAAGCATCTGCATGGATTTCTGCCCGAGTAGAGTGTTCAGGAGAAATCAAAGCCCAGCCATAGACACCAAGAACCAGCATAGTTTGGAAGATTCCTTGATAAAGGATAGCTCCGAAGACACCACCGTCAAAGAAGTTAGATTTACGACCACGAGGTTTGTGGGTCATGACACCTGGTTCAGCTGGTTCCACACCAAGAGCGATGGCTGGAAGCGTATCGGTTACCAAGTTGATCCAGAGAAGATGCACTGGTTGCAATACATCCCAACCAAAGAGGGTTGCAAAGAAGATGGTGAAGACCTCAGCCATATTGGCAGACAAGAGGTATTGGATAGATTTTTGGATATTTGAGAAGACCTTACGTCCTTCTTCTACCGCTACGATAATGGTTGCAAAGTTATCATCTGCAAGGACCATGTCTGAAGCTCCCTTAGAAACTTCTGTACCAGTGATCCCCATACCGATACCGATATCAGCTGTCTTAAGTGATGGCGCATCGTTGACTCCGTCACCTGTCATGGCAACAACTTTACCTTCTTTTTGCCATGCTTTTACGATCCGAACCTTGTGTTCAGGTGATACACGAGCATAAACAGAGTATTGTTTGAAGACCTTTTGGAATTCTTCATCAGAGAGTTCATTCAACTCAGCTCCTGTAAAGACGTGATCTTCTGTGTCATTTGGATCGATGATACCAAGACGTTTGGCAATGGCTTCAGCTGTATCTTGGTGGTCACCCGTGATCATGATTGGACGGATACCCGCTTCCTTAGCGACACGGACAGCTTCTGCTGCTTCTGGACGCTCAGGGTCAATCATGCCGACCAAACCAGAGAAGATCAGGTCAGACTCAACAATTTCAGATTCCAAGGTAGGGATTTCGTTGCTTGTCTTATAAGCCATCATCAAGACACGAAGGGCTTGTTTAGCCAAGTCTTTGTTGGTAGCAAGGATAGCTTTCTTATCTTCATCTGTGATAGGACGAACTTCCCCATTGACTTCAATACGTGTCACACGTTTGAGCAATTGGTCAGGAGCCCCCTTGACAGCGATAAAGTAAGAACCGTCTGCTTCCTTATGGATAGTAGACATAAGCTTACGGTCAGAGTCAAATGGCAATTCTGCCACACGTGGCTCATCCTTCAAAATTTCGCGAACATCAAAATTGTGATCCAAACCAAACTGTACCAAAGCAGTCTCTGTTGGGTCCCCAATCAACTTGCCAGATGGGTCCACCTTAGTATCATTGGCAAAGTTCATGATACGAAGGGTATTGTTGCTAGCAGCAATCTCAGCTGCTGAGCTTTGCAATTGACCGTTGGTGTAGACCTTCTCAACAGTCATTTGGTTCATAGTCAAAGTACCTGTTTTATCAGATGCGATGATTTCTGTTGAACCAAGAGTTTCAACCGCTGGTAATTTACGAACAATCGAATTGCGTTTGGCAAGGGTTGTAGTTCCCAAAGATAGAACGATAGTTACAATGGCAGGAAGTCCTTCTGGAATGGCCGCAACCGCAAGGGCTACCGCAACCATCAAGCCTTCTAATGGATGCTCTCCACGAACGAAGACACCAACTAAGAAAGTAATGACCGCAATCACAACAATTAAGTAAGTCAAGGCTTTAGATAATTGTTCCAAGCTTTGCTTCAATGGTGTTTCAGTCTCATCGGCATTAGCCAACATATCTGCAATCTTACCAACTTCTGTATACATACCAGTGTTTGTTACGACACCAATACCACGACCATAAGTTACATTTGAGTTTTGGTAACCCATATTAACGCGGTCCCCAATACCAGCATCTGCTTCAACAAGACCAGTTACATCTTTTTCAACTGGAACCGATTCCCCTGTAAGAGCTGCTTCTTCGATCTTAAGAGAAGCTGCCTCTAACAAGCGCATATCAGCTGGAACCACATCTCCAGCTTCCAGAAGAACGATGTCCCCAGGCACCAATTCTTTTGAGTCAATCTCAATAACATGACCATCACGACGAACACGAGCCATCGGGCTAGACATATTTTTCAGAGCTTCAATGGCTGCTTCTGCTTGCCCTTCTTGGTAAACCCCAAAGGCAGCATTCAAGACTACAACAGCCAAGATGATCATGGCATCTGTAAGGCCGTCCATTCCTTCTGTGATCACAGAGAGAGCTGCGGCGATCAGCAAGATGATAATCATCAAATCTTTAAACTGATCGATAAACTTAGACAAGAGGCTACGTTTTTCGCCTTCATCCAGTTCATTATGACCATAAGTCGCTAAACGTTCTTGAGCTTGAGCAGTTGACAAGCCTTCAATTGAAGAGTCCAATTCCTTTAGAACTTCTTCTTTACTCTGTGTATAAAACAAAGCTTTATTTTGTTCTTTTGACAAAATAATTTCCTCCTTATAGCTTTCTACTAGGTCTCTTTTGCACAAAAAAGAGACCTGTTTGAAAAAACAAGTCTCGCCGTTTAATATAGTGCCGGAAATAATTTCGTAATGACGACACTATCGCGGAAAACCGCCAGCTACTCCCTTGAGTGGTTTTATTATACCATTTTTATAGAATAAAGCAAGCGGGATCTCTAATAATTTAATGAGATCTATTCTTCCCATTCCACCAGTAATTGATAATTAGCAAATTCCTGTTCTCCATCGAGAGTTAACAAGCGATAAGAGACTTGCAAATGACCTGCTTCTAATTGAAAGAGATCTGTTGTAATCAAAAACTGCTGAATGCCCATCGGAGTTGGGATGATTGCCCCACCATCTTCATTTTTGTAGAAACGCATGATGGATTTAGGACTTGAGAATCGTGTCATGACCAATTCATCGTTGGAAAATTTCAAAGCAACCTTTTCATCTTCTTCATTGGTATACAAGAGATATTGAAAACCTGCTTTTTCCTTCCATTCACCTTGATAGTACTGATCAACGATTTCCATTTCTTCTCCAAATCGAATGGTATTTTGAATGCGAATCTGCATCTTTGTCTCCTTCTCTTCTTTTCTTGCCCTACTATTCTATCAAATTTTACGCATTTTGACTGCCCCTATTAGCCTCTAGATCGCAAAATAGGCTTTTTTTTGCTATAATAGACCCATGAATGAAAAAGTCTTTCGCGATCCCGTTCATGATTACGTTCATGTGGATCATCCCATCATTTATCAATTAATTAATAGTAAAGAATTTCAACGACTACGCCGCATCAAACAACTGGGGACATCTGGTTTTACCTTCCACGGTGGGGAGCATAGTCGTTTTTCTCACTGTCTTGGCGCCTATGAAATTTCAAGACGGATTCTGTCTATTTTCGAGGAAAAGTATGCAGAGCAATGGAATTCTGATGAAAACTTACTGACCATGACAGCCGCTCTTCTTCATGACATTGGACATGGTGCCTATTCCCATACCTTTGAAGGACTCTTTGGGACCGATCATGAAAAAATGACCCAGCTGATCATCACCAGTCCAGAGACGGAGGTCAATCAGATCCTCTTGCAAGTGGCTCCTGATTTCCCAAATCGTGTAGCCAGCGTCATTGATCATACCTATCCCAATAAACAAGTGGTGCAATTGATTTCTAGTCAAATCGATGTGGACCGGATGGATTATTTACTGCGGGATGCCTACTTTACGGGTGCTTCCTATGGAAAATTTGACTTGACCCGTATTTTGCGCGTCATTCGACCGATTGAAAATGGCATTGCCTTCCAACAAAATGGCATGCACGCTGTCGAGGATTACGTGGTCAGCCGTTACCAAATGTATATGCAGGTCTACTTCCACCCGGCTACTCGGGCCATGGAAGTCCTCCTTCAAAATCTTCTCAAACGCGCTAGAACCATTTATCCAGATCAGAAAGAGTATTTTCAACTGACTTCACCTCGCTTGATTCCATTTTTTGAAGAAGAGGTCACCATTCAAGACTACCTAAATCTAGATGACGGTGTGATGAATACCTATTTCCAAGTCTGGATGGATAGTCCGGATACCATCTTGTCTGATCTTGCTCAGCGCTATATTAATCGGAAAGTCTTCAAATCGATTCTATTTACAGAAGATAAGCGAAAAGACTTAGCAATCCTTGAAAAACTGATCAAAGAGGTTGGGTTTAATCCAACCTACTACACAGCTATTCATCAAAATTTTGACCTGCCCTACGATATTTATCGACCAGAGCTTGAAAAACCGCGGACCCAGATCGAGATGATCCGAAAAGATGGGAGTCTCGCTGAATTGTCTCAGTTGTCTCCACTCGTCGCTGCTTTAGCAGGAACTCGCTATGGGGACAACCGCTTCTATTTCCCAAAAGAAATGCTGGAGGTTAATGGACTTTTCAGTAAGCAAGTAGAGGAATTCACTTCCTATATCACCAATGATTATTTTACAGGAGAGACGGATGTCCATTAAATTAGTGGCGATCGATATCGACGGTACACTTCTCAATTCAAAAAAAGAGATCACACCTTCCGTATTTGAAGCCATTCAAGACGCTAAAGCCGCAGGCGTTAAAATCGTGATCACAACCGGTCGTCCTATCGCAGGGGTCTCAAAACTTTTAAAAGAACTCCATTTGATGGATCCTGGAGACTATGTTATTACCTTTAATGGTGGTCTGGTTCAAGAAACCGCTACTGGAAAAGAACTCATCAAGGACCTTTTAGATTATGAGGACTATCTCGATATCGAGTCTCTTGCTAACAAACTCCAAATCCACTCTCATGCAATTACTAAAGACGGCATCTATACCAGCAATCGCGATATCGGACGCTACACCATTCATGAATCTCAACTGGTTAATATGCCCCTTTATTACCGGACGCCTGAAGAAGTTCGTGAGAAAGAATTTGTCAAGGCCATGTATATCGATGAACCAGACATTCTGGATGCTGCGATTGCAAAAATCCCAAAAGAATTTCAGGACCGCTTCACGATGGTCAAATCAGCCCCTTTTTATTTAGAAATTCTAGGAAAAACGACCAATAAGGGAGCTGCCCTTCTTCATCTAGCTGAACGACTTGGAATCCAGCAAGATGAAACCATGGCTATCGGAGATGAAGAAAATGACCGTTCCATGCTAGAAGTCGTGGGACATGCTGTCGTTATGGAAAATGGCAATCCAGCTCTTAAAAAAATTGCTACAACTATTACCAAATCAAATGATGAATCTGGCGTTGCATACGCCATTAGAAAGTGGGTATTATAAGAAATGTACCATTACCAGCTAGGAATTTCTGCTACTGAGCATGATGACTTTGTTATTCAGAGTGACCAAACCAATCTCTTACAAAGTAGCTCATGGGCAAAAATTAAAGATAATTGGGGAAATGTACGGGTTGGTTTTTATCAAGAAGACCAATTAGTCGCTGTTGCAAGCATCTTGATTCAACCCCTGCCACTTGGCTTTTCCATGCTCTACATTCCTCGAGGCCCCATCATGGATTACCAAAACAAAGAGCTGGTTTCATATGTAATCCAGTCCCTTAAAAAGATAGCCAAACAATACAAGGCCTTATTTGTGAAGTTTGATCCAAGTCTTTTCTTGAGTAAACAATTGATTGGACAAGAAAATACGGAAAACACTGATGTACAAGCGGTCATCGACACCTTAACTAAAGAAGGGATTGAATGGACTGGCCGAACCAGTGATATGGCAGAAAATATCCAACCACGCTTTCAAGCGAATATCCACAAAGAGTTTTTCACCGAGCAAGATCTTTCAAAATCTACTCGACAAGCCATCCGAACCGCTCGAAACAAAGGAATCCAAGTGCAATTTGGCGGGACTGAATTGTTAGAGGACTTTGCTTCTCTCATGAAAAAGACTGAGGCACGTAAAAGCATTCATTTACGGGGAAAAGACTACTACGAAAAACTACTCACAACCTACCAAGGACAATCCTACATTACTTTATCTACTTTAGATCTCGAGAAACGGAAAAGCTCCCTTACAAAAGATCTTGAAAAAAACAAGGCAGAGGCTGAAAAATTCACAGAAAAAACAAAGCCTGGCAAGGTTGAGAATAACCAAAAAGAAAAAGAGCGTATAGAAGAAGAATTGCAATTTCTTGAGCAGCATCTCCAAGCAGGTAGACAGGTTGTTCCTTTATCTGGGACCTTAACCCTTGAATTCGGTGGGACGTCTGAAAATGTTTATGCAGGGATGGATGAAGAATTCCGCCGCTACCAACCTGCTATCCTCACCTGGTATGAAACTGCCCAACACGCTTTTGATCGTGGTGCTTCTTGGCAAAATATGGGGGGCATTGAAAATTCACTCGATGGTGGTCTCTATCATTTCAAATCAAAATTTAATCCTGTCATTGAAGAATTTGTTGGGGAATTCAACCTCCCAACCAGTCCACTTTATCCACTTGTAAACAAAGTCTACAAGATCCGGAAAAAATTAAGGAGTAAATAAGTTACATGACTCTTACGACAATTTCAAAAGAAGAATTTACCTCATTTGCAAATACTGTCTCCCATCGCTCTTTTATCCAGTCTGCTGAAATGGCAGATCTGCTTGAAAAGCGAGGAAATACCGTCCAATTTATCGCTTGGAAGCAAGAAGATCAAGTCCAAGTGGCAGCAATCTTGTACAGTCTTCCTATGACAGGTGGTCTCCATATGGAAATCAATTCTGGCCCCCTTTACCAAAAGGAAGCTATGCTAGAACCTTTCTATGCAGCTTTAAAAGACTATGCGAAAGAAAATGGGGCTATTGAACTCGTTATTAAGCCCTATGATACCTATCAAACCTTTGACAGTGACGGGAATCCAACCAGTGAAGAGCAAACTCATTTTATGGATACCCTAAAAAAATTGGGCTATCAGCATGATGGTTTAACAACAGGTTATCCAGGAGGAGAAGGTGATTGGCATTATGTGAAAGATATGGAGGGCATCACCGAAAAAAATCTTCTCAAGAGCTTCAGTAAAAAAGGAAAGCCACTTGTCAAGAAAGCTAAATCTTTCGGTATTAAACTGAAACGATTAAACCGAGATGAACTGCAACTCTTTAAGGATATTACTTCCTCAACCAGTGACCGTCGCGACTATCAGGATAAGACCTTGGATTATTACCAAACTTTCTATGACAGTTTTGGCGACAATGCAGATTTCATGATCGCAACACTGAACTTCCACCATTACTACACGAATCTTGAAAAAGACCAAGGAAAACTAGCACAGAAGATTGAGAAATTACAGAAAGATCTTGAAGTCAACCCACATTCAGAGAAAAAACAAAATCAACTTCGTGAATTCTCTAGCCAGTTTGATACCTTTGAGGTGAGAAAGAAGGACGCGAAAGAATATATTGAAAAATATGGAGATCAAGACGTCATTCTTGCAGGTAGTCTCTTTGTCTATATGCCACAAGAATCCACCTATTTATTCAGTGGCTCTTATACAGAATTTAATAAGTTCTATGCTCCTGCTGTTCTCCAGGAATATATGATGCTTGAAACCATCAAACGTGGTATCCCAAGATATAACTTCCTTGGTATTCAAGGAATCTTTGACGGGTCAGACGGTGTTCTTCGTTTCAAACAAAACTTCAACGGCTACATCGTCCGTAAGATGGGGACCTTCCGTTATTACCCAAATCCTCTGAGATACAAAATGATTTCTCTCATTAAGAAACTATTAGGACGTTCCTAACTCAAAAGACCAGCTTTGTAGCTGGTCTTTTCTACTATAAAAAAGACGAGAAATCTCTCGCCTTTTTATATATCATTATTTAACAAAGTCAAGCAATGCCAAGAAGCTTTCTGGATCAAGTGATGCACCACCCACAAGAGCTCCATCAACGTCTGGACAAGCCATGTATTCAGCAACGTTTTCAGGTTTCACTGAACCACCGTATTGAACACGTACTTTGTCAGCCACTTCTTGACCAAAGTCAGCAGCTACAACGTCACGAACAACTTTACACATTTTTTGTGCGTCGTCTTGTGAAGCTGATTTACCAGTACCGATCGCCCAGATTGGTTCGTATGCGATAACTGTTGAAGAGACTTGCTCTGCAGTCAATCCTGCAAGAGCAGCTGAAACTTGAGCCCCTACGAATTCTGCTGCTTTACCAGCTTCGTAAGTTTCAAGAGACTCACCACAACAGATGATTGGAAGCATACCGTTCGCAAAGATTGCTTTTGCTTTTTTGTTGATGTCTTCATCAGTTTCGTGGAAGTAGTCACGACGTTCTGAGTGACCGATAACAACGTAGTCAGTACCGATTTCTTTCAAAACTTGTGGGCTAGTTTCACCAGTGAAGGCACCAGCATTTTCAAAGTAAGTGTTTTGTGCAGCAACTTTAAGGTTTGAACCTTTAGCAGCAGCAAGTACAGCTGTCAAGTCAACTGCAGGAGCTGCGATGCCAGCTTCAACAAGATCAGCTGAAGGAAGTTTTGATGCTACAGCTTCAACGAATGCTTTTGCTTCTTCTGGATTTTTGTTCATTTTCCAGTTACCAGCGATAAATGGTTTACGTGACATTTCACATACCTCTTTTTTCTAATTTTATACTATCTATTTTACCATAAATTTCGTCATAATGAAAGGTTGCACAAGCTCATTTTACTTTTTACCAAAATAAAAACCCCGTCTTCACGGGGTTTTCTGTCTGTCTATATAATTGTTAATCTGGGAACTAGATCGAATTAAGCTTCGATTTCAGTAACCATACCTGAACCAACAGTACGTCCACCTTCACGGATTGAGAATGTAGTACCTTGTTCAACGGCGATTGGGTGGATCAACTCAACGTCGATAGTCACGTTATCACCAGGCATTACCATTTCAGTTCCTGCTGGAAGTTCGATAGATCCAGTCACGTCAGTTGTACGGAAGTAGAACTGTGGACGGTAGTTGTTGAAGAATGGAGTATGACGTCCACCTTCTTCTTTAGTAAGGATGTAAACTTCACCTTTGAATTTAGTGTGTGGGTTGATTGAACCTGGTTTAGCGATAACTTGTCCACGTTCGATTTCATCACGTTGGATACCACGAAGAAGCACACCAACGTTATCCCCTGCAAGACCTTCGTCAAGTTGTTTACGGAACATTTCAACACCAGTAACAACTGCTTTTTGGATTTTTTCTTTGATACCAACGATTTCGATTTCGTCGTTGACACGAACAACACCACGGTCGATACGACCTGAAGCAACTGTACCACGTCCAGTGATTGAGAATACGTCTTCGACTGGAAGAAGCAATGGTTTGTCGGTATCGCGTTCTGGTTCTGGGATGTACTCATCAACAGTATCCATCAATTCCATGATGATGTCTTCATATTTAGAGTCACCTTCAAGAGCTTTAAGAGCTGAACCTTGGATAACTGGAAGGTCATCACCTGGGAAATCGTATTCTGAAAGAAGGTCACGGATTTCCATTTCAACCAATTCAAGCAATTCTTCATCGTCAACCAAGTCAACTTTGTTCATGAAGACGATCAAGTGTTTAACACCAACCTGACGTGAAAGAAGGATGTGTTCACGTGTTTGTGGCATTGGTCCATCAGTTGAAGCTACTACAAGGATAGCTCCGTCCATTTGAGCGGCACCAGTGATCATGTTTTTAACATAGTCCGCGTGTCCTGGAGCGTCGATGTGAGCGTAGTGACGTTTAGCAGTTTCGTACTCAACGTGTGCAGTGTTGATAGTGATACCGCGTTCGCGTTCTTCTGGAGCAGCATCGATAGACGCATAGTCTTTTGGTTGGTTAACTGATGAAGGCAAGCGACGTGCCAAAACAGTTGTGATTGCTGCAGTTAGGGTAGTTTTACCGTGGTCAACGTGTCCGATTGTACCGATGTTAACGTGCGGTTTACTACGATCGTATTTTTCTTTTGCCATTTGAGTAAAAGCCTCCAATAAAATATATTTTATAGATAGACAGTAGGCAATACAGTCTAACTTTCCTTACTATTCTATCGAATTTTAGATAAAATTGCAAGCCTTTTACCTATATTTTCTTAATTATTCCCCTTCTTTCCTTTTGTTTTGTCCTCTTGCTGAAAGATCCTGATCAAGCTTTGAAAATCCTCATTTGAAATCTTTAATTTAAACTCGTTAAACATCTTCTATCACTTCGTTTCAGAGCAGAAAAAATCGGAACAATGTTCCGATTTTTTTAACCTGAATTTCGTAATCCTGTAGCCACTCCATTGATGGTGATATGGATTAGCTTGTCTTGATCGGCTGATAGTTGTCCAGTCCGTTGACGTCGAATCAATTCTAACTGAATATAGTTCAAGACGTTAAAGTACGGCATCCGATAATCCAAACTTTCTTTCAGATAAGGGTTTTCCGCGAGCAATTCGTCATGCTCCTCAATCATCAGGATGATATCCTTGGTCAATTGCCATTCATGTAAGATAATCTGATAGATATTGCGGACTTCTTCTTCCTCACACAATTGCGCATACTCAAAGGCAATATCCATATTAGCTTTGGATAAGACCATGTCCACATTTGACAAGAGAGATTGGAAGAAAGGCCAGTTTTTATACATATATCGAAGAGTTTCAATATTCTCAGGATCCTCATCGATAAATTCCTTAAAGCTAGAACCTACTCCATACCAACCAGGGAACATCACCCGACTTTGTGACCAAGAGAATACCCAAGGAATAGCACGTAAACCACCAATTTCTGTAATAGTCTTACGAGCAGCTGGACGTGAACCAATATTAAAGCTTGAAATTGCTTTGATCGGACTTGATTCAAAGAAGTAGTCATAGAAGTGCTCATTTCCAAAGACCAAATCACGATAGATATCGTAACTGCGATTCACGACTTTATCCATGACTTCCCCGAAACGATCAAACATAGAGAATGGACTCTTTTGTTCGGCGATCATTCGGTTAATGGTTGCAGAGACGAGCATTTCAAGGTTGTAGTAGGCAGCATCTTTATTTCCATATTTATTGCCGATCACTTCCCCTTGCTCAGTTAAGCGGATACGGTCATTAATGGATTTCAACGGTTGAGACGTGATGGCTTCATAAGTAGGACCTCCACCACGGCCAACAGTACCACCACGACCATGGAAGAAGGTAATCTTCACTCCAAACTCATCTCCGATAGCGGTCAATTGTTGTTGGGCTTTAAAGAGGGTCCAACAAGAAGACAAGTATCCACCATCTTTGTTGGAATCAGAGTATCCTAACATAATCTCTTGATAGTTGTTCTTAGAAGCAATCCAACGTTTGGCAATCGGAAGAGACAAGTAACTTCTCATGGTTTCTTCTGAGTGATCCAAGTCTTCGATCGTTTCAAACAACGGTACGATTTGAACGCGAGCTTTTTCCGTATCGACTAAGCCCACTTCTTTCAACATCACAGCCAATTCCAACATATCTGACACACTTGTTGCATGAGAAATGATGTTTTGACGAATGACTTCTTCTCCTAAACGATCCTTCAATTCACGGGCCGTTTGGAAAATCGCTAATTCTTTTTCAAGCAGTTCAGATTTTTCAGCATGGGTTGCTGATAAAATACGTGGGTCTTCTAAAAGTTCTTTCAAGAGAACTTGACACTTTTCATCCTCTGATAAATCAGAATAATGGTCATTAATTCCAGCTGATTTCAGCAATTCTGCCACACAGGCTTCATGCACACTCGAATCCTGACGCATATCAATAGAGGCCAGATAGAATCCAAAAACATCGATGGCTTCTAGAAGTTCTGCAAATTCACCAGAAATCAAATACTCTGATTTGTTTTCTAACAAGGAATCTTTGATCTTTTCAAGGTCTTCTTTAAATTCTTGAGCAGAGGCATAAGCTGGTGCTTCTTTCTCAGAAATTTTCTTTAGAGCTCCAGAGATACGATTGCCGATATAATCAGAAACTGGCCCTTGTTGATGAGCATTTGCTCCTAATAACCTCTCGACAGCATAACGATCTTCTCTAGTTTCCCCAACCATAGTCCATTCTTTTAAATTGACCAAAGTCTGGATCAATTTTGACTGGATATAGTGGAAAGCCCGACGGTAAGGTTCTTTTTCACGAAAGACGGATGTATCACTGGATAGGGCGGCCATTTCAGCTACTGCTTCACTTGTTTTAGAAAGACTCGTTGAAAGGGAGAAATGACGGTATAATTTTGAAATCTTTTCGATGTAATAGTTCAAAATGACTTCACTTTGAATAGTTGCTGAACGCTTCAAGGTCTCAGCTGTTACAAACGGATTCCCGTCCCGGTCTCCCCCAATCCACATGCCCATTGTGATCGGACGTGGTTGTTCAAGCTCCAATCCATGCTCTTTTGCCAAGCGTTTGTATTCCAACATAAGATTTGGAACAGCTTGTAAGAAAGAGCTATTGTAATATTCCATGACGTTGGTGATCTCATTGGTAACCTTCAATTTTTTGTCACGAATCATATCCGTTTGCATCATGATTTCGATATTACAACGAAGGTTGTTATACCACTTATTCTCATTCATTAAACCAGCTTTAACATCCCGGTGCTGACGAAGAAGAGCGTGAATATGATTGGTTAAATCCAGCATGGTTTTTCGTTGCACTTGAGTTGGATGGGCTGTTAAAACAGGTACAATATTGAGATTTTCAAGAATTTCTTGTGCATCTTCATTTTTTGCAACTTCTTTAATGGTTGAAGAAAGTTTTCCGAGGTATTCACCATCCACGTTATTCAAATGATTGATTTCATAGGCCAAATCGACATCTTCTGAGATGTTAATCAAGAGTGGTAAAATAGCAAAATAACGTGAAATCACTGTCATTTCTTCATTTGTCAATTGTTCCACTAGTTGATTCAACTCACGATAGTTCTGTGTTTTTGATAGATCCTTCAACTGCCTAATTTTATCAAAGGTTTCCGGACGAACCAAATTTTTCGTAATATTATCTAATAAATTGGTTAAGATTTCGGCTTCTTCTTTGATAATATCTTTATTTGTGAAATTCTCTAATTTTTGTAAGACCATTTTTTCTCCTTTTTGAATAGCCATTCAACAATTCCCTTTTAATAATAAGGTTTGATTTTACCTTTTTCTTCAAAAACCATGCCTTCTTGTTCCATCTTGGCCCGTTTTTCACTAGCGTCGATATTCAAAACGAAAGCAATCGCTACGGATAAGACCCATAAGCTATTTCCCCCTTGGGATAAGAAGGGGAAGGTCACTCCTGTAGACGGAATCAAACCAGAAATTCCTCCGATGTTAATGAAGGTTTGCACTAAGATCATCCCACCGATCCCAATGGCCATCATCGAATTAAAAGGATTCTTTGCTCGAATACCGACTAAAATGATCCGAAGAATTAAGAAGAATAAGAGAGCAAGGATCAAACTAGCTCCAACAAAACCTAATTCTTCAATCACAATCGCAAACACAAAGTCTGTGTGCGCTTCTGGTAAGTAACCTTGTTTTTCAATGGAATTTCCTAGCCCCAAGCCAAACCAACCACCGTTACTCATGGCATAGTAGGAATTAGCTAATTGGTGACCTGCGCCAGACAAATCATTAAAGGGGTTAAAGAAGGCACTAAAGCGTTTGGCTACATAACCAAAGACTGGAATTTTAGCGACACGGTCCACACCGATAATCCAAATTGAACCAAGGACAATGGACGATACTCCAACAACTAAACCAAGTAAAGAGGTAAACCAACGGTAGCCCACTCCACTAGCCGTAATCATGATCAAGACCGTTAAGGCCAAGATCGTCGCATTTCCCAAGTCCGGCATAATCACAACGATTCCAATCAGAATCAAGGTCAGCCAACGCCAATCGTTTAAATTCCTTGGAATCCATTCATTGTGGGTCAAGGCTTGATAATCATAATCGCGTATCTCGTCTTGTCGTTTAGAAAAGATCAAGGCTAGATACCAGACTAAGATCACCTTGAGGTATTCTGCCGGCTGGATACTGAAGCCTCCGGGAATTGTCAACCAACCGTGAGCTCCATTGACGGTATCTGTGATAAACCTAGACAGAATCAACAAAATCACTTCAATAAAAATGACAAAAGCCAGCACTTTTTTATTTCGAAGGAAGTTTAGGCTAAATTTATAAATCAAGGCGATGGTTAGGAGACTTAGGATAAAAAAGAGCCCCTGTGTCCGGACCATCCGAATCGAACTCACTCCACTTTGAATTGCCAAGGCACTTGTTGTCGAATAGACAACAATCAAGCCAATGATGGATAAAATCAAATAGGGAATGAGGATGGAATAATTTAAAAGATGTCTTTTTTCAATTTTCATAATTCACCATATTCCTAATATTCAACCTTCATTATATCATTTTTAAGAAGCAAAACCAAGGAAAGGCCAGAAAAGATTCGGCTTCTTCCCCATTTTCAAGAAATATTCTAATCATTCTTCTTATTTTCATATATTTTTATCCTTTTTCGATGAAAAGATTCCTTTTTTTTTGAAAATAATGGCTGAAATCAGCATCTTTTAAGCATTAAGTTTTGCCTTTTCGTTTTTTTTACGGTAAAATGTTTCTGTATGAGAAAAAGGATAAAACCCGTTGTTCTCTTGGTCTTTTTTATCGGTATCATTTCTTTTCTCGTTCTCTCACGAACGATTGCCGATCTACAAGCCAGAGAGCGACAAGAAACAACCAAAACCATTCCGAACTCCAATACACCTCGAAAAACAACTACTGCAAGCTCTTCTTCTAAAAAAGAAGAAGACATCAATCCAGAACTGGTTGGCCGCCCGATCATTGATATCTCAGGCTGGCAATTGCCCAGTGAAATTGATTACGATGTCCTCTCCCAAAATGTGGGAGGTGTGATCGTTCGTGTCCATAGTGGGGCTCAAGCTAAAAAGGAAAATGCAGCAACCTACTTAAATGGTCTGGATAAATCTTTTAAAACCCATATCCAAGAATTCCAAAAACGAAATATCCCTGTCGCAGTTTATGCTTATGTCGCGGCTAAGGATAAAAAAGAAATGGAAAAAGAAGCAGAGGAATTTTACAAGGCTGCTTCTCCTTACAAGCCGACCTACTATTGGTTAGACGTTGAGGAAAAAACTATGAAGGATATGAACGCAGGTGTTGAAGCTTTCCGAACAAAACTACAAGCTTTGGGTGCAAAAAATATTGGACTCTATATCGGAACCTACTTCATGGAAGAACATAGTATCTCCACTGATAAATTTACGGCTCTTTGGATTCCTACTTATGGATTTGATGATGGCTACTATAATGCCGCGCCAGATACCAACACGGAATACGACTTGCATCAATATACCTCTCAAGGGCAATTAAATGGATTCTCACACTACTTGGATCTCAACCAAATTGCTCCGACGCAAGACCAAGAAGCGATTTATCGGAAACTTTTCAAGGTACAAAAAGATAACTCTTCCTCATAACCTTAAAACAGCAGATCAAGTGATCTTCACTTTTTCTGCTGTTTTCTATTTTTCAGGAGAAGGCAATATTGCCGCTATTATATGTTATAATGGTCTAATGAAATCTGATTTTGTAGAGAAAAAGAGAAAAGGAGAAAGCCATGGCAAAAAAAAATAAAGTGAAAAAAACCTTGGTCGAGCAGATCTTAACAAAAGCAAAAATTGAGCACGTAGGCTTACAAATCAACGCTTTAGAAGGGATCTTACCAGAAGGGATTGATCGCTCTACTATTTTCAAAACCCTAGCTCTCAAAGGTGATAAAACGGGTCCAGTGATTGGGATCATTCCTATCACGGAGCATCTTTCAGAGAAAAAATTGGCCAAATTATCAGGAAATAAGAAAGTGGCAATGATTCCTCAAAAGGATCTCGAAAAAACAACAGGTTATATTCATGGTGCCAATAATCCCGTGGGCATTCGTCAAAAGCATCCTTTCCCAATCTTTTTCGATGAATCAGCCCTTCAGTTAGAGACCATGATCGTATCTGCCGGGGAAATCGGCCATAGTATTCAAATCAAACCACAACTTCTAGCAGACTTCGTTAAAGCGACTTTTGCAGATATTATAGAATAACGACAGAGAAGGAGACAAGATTGTGAAACTATATTTTATACGACACGGACGTACTGAGTGGAATGAGGAGGGACGTTTTCAGGGATCAAATGGCGATTCTCCGCTGTTACCGGCCTCTATTCATCAGCTTGAAAAATTAGGAAAGCACCTAGCTAGTGTTCCTTTTGATGCAGCCTTTGCAAGTGATCTGCCACGAACAGTCCATACCGCACAGATCATCCTCGATCAATTGGAGACACCTCTAGAATTGCAAGCAACGCCTGCTCTTCGTGAGTGGAATTTAGGAAAACTGGAAGGTGCTAAAATTTCTACCATTTCCGCTATCTATCCCCAACAAATGGATGCCTTTCGCCATAACCTAGCCCGCTTTCAAAATGAAATCTTTGATGCAGAATCTGTCTATGAAACGACCAAACGTACCTGTGATTTTGTAAAAAGCCTGAAAGGAAAAGAGCTCGATACTGTTCTCATCGTTGGACATGGGGCTAATTTGACAGCTTCTATTCGAACCTTGCTTGGTTATGACACAGGAGAACTCCGCAAAAATGGCGGACTAGATAATGCCAGCGTGACGATTCTGTCAACAGATGATTTTGAGCACTATCACTTAGACACTTGGAACGACACCTCTTATATGGAAGACTAAAAAACACTGATCTTGCGATCAGTGTTTTCTTTTAGCTTATTTCATAGTTGGGAAGAGTAGGACGTCGCGAATTGTTGTTACATTGGTCAACAACATAACGAGACGGTCAATACCAATTCCAAGTCCACCTGTTGGTGGCATACCATATTCAAGGGCTTCAACATAGTCATAGTCGATGCCTGTAGCCTCGTCATCTCCCAATTCTTTGGCACGCGCTTGCGCTTCAAACCGTTGCAATTGATCGATTGGATCATTCAATTCCGTGAAGGCATTGGCATACTCTTTGGTCATGATAAAGAGTTCGAAACGGTCGGTGAAGCGTGGATCTTCTGGATTTTTCTTAGCCAATGGAGATACTGCTACTGGGTGACCGTAAACAAAAGTTGGTTGTGTCAAGGTTTCTTCAACGAATTCTTCGAAGAAGGCATTGATAATTTGTCCCACTTCTGTGTAGTGTTTTTCAACTGGTACATGTTTTTCGTTTGCCAGTGCTACAGCTTCTTCAAAGGTCATGTCTTTCCAGAAGTCAACACCTGTGATTTCTTTAATCGCATCAACCATGTGAACCCGTTTGAATGGTTCGTTGATTTTGATTTCTGTTCCTTGGTAGTCAATTGGACCATCACCATGGACCGCTTTCGCAGCATGTTGGATAATGCCTTCAGTTAAGTCCATGATATCGTGGAAGTCAGCGTAAGCTTGATACACTTCGATCGAAGTGAATTCAGGGTTGTGAGTGGCATCCATACCTTCGTTACGGAAGATCCGTCCGATTTCGTAAACGCGTTCCATCCCACCAACAATCAAACGTTTCAAGTGAAGCTCAGTCGCGATACGAAGCACCATGTCAATGTTTTGTGCATTGTGGTGAGTGATAAATGGTTTAGCAGCCGCACCACCAGCTTCATTGTGAAGCACTGGTGTTTCCACTTCAAGGAAGCCTTGACCATCTAAATAACGACGGATTTCAGAGATGATTTTTGAACGGGTTACAAAGCGTTCGAAGCTTTCACGGTTTGAAATCAAATCCAAATAACGTTTGCGATAGATGGTTTCAACATCTGAAAGTCCGTGGAATTTTTCAGGCAAGGGACGAAGGGCTTTTGACAAGTGAGTGATATGAGTTGCTTTAATCGAAAGTTCACCCATATCTGTGCGCATGATTTCCCCTTCAACACCAAGGAAATCACCAAGGTCTGCTTTTTTGAAGATCTCGTAGTTTTCTTCTCCAACTGCATCCTTACGAACGTAGATCTGAATTTGACCTTCACGGTCTTGAAGATGGGCAAAGCCAACCTTTCCTTTTCCACGTTTTGTTACAAGACGACCGGCAATAATAGCTGTTTCGTTCAAGTCGTGGAGTTGTTCTTTATCTAATTCTGAATATTTTTCTTTTAATTGACCTGAATTTGCAGTACGTTCGAATCGTTTCCCAAATGGATCGATTCCTTGTTCACGAAGGGCCGCCATTTTCTCACGACGGACAATCTGCTGGTCATTCAATTCTTCCATATGTTCAGTAGTCATTTGGAACCTCCTAAGTTATTCTCCCCTATTCTATCATATTTAGGCCAGAAATTCACTAATATTTACCAATTAAACAAAAATAAGATGGAAGAAAAAATGCAGCTTCTTGAATGAATACTCAAAAACATCTGAAGACCGTCGTTGACTGTCCAAATAGTTTGACCTGTATAAGACAAGGTTTCGACAAGCTATTCCAAAACAGCATCAAAAAGGAGCGTGGAGAATCTTAAGCAATTCATCCTGACCCGCTCCTATTTTTTTATTCATAACGCAGTGCTTCGATCGGGTTTAACTTAGAAGCCTTATTCGCTGGTAAAATTCCAAAGATGATGCCTACAAAAGCAGAGAAAATAATACTGCCGATGGCGACATTTAAGGAAATAATCGGTGGTCCTTCTAGGGAAGCTGCTGCGAGTGTAGTAATCAAGCTATTCACACCATAAGCAAGGCCAAGTCCAATCAGCCCACCAATGATGGTCAAGACCATCGACTCAATCAAAAATTGAACCAAAATCTTACCTCTGGTTGCTCCCAATGCTTTGCGAAGACCGATTTCTCTCGTCCGTTCGGTAACAGAAACCAACATGATATTCATGACTCCAATGCCACCAACTAAGAGGGAAATCCCAGCAATAGCTCCGATGACTGATGTCATAATTCCTACTACTTTATTGGTTTCCTCTAAGATGCTATCCAAATTAAAGATTTGAAATTCTCCCTGGCGAACACCTGAAAGTTCTGTTAACTTTTGAGCAGCTTCGATCCCAACGGTTTTGATCTGTTTCACATCCGGCACATGGACGACAATATTTTGAATTTCATCCGTTCCGAATTCAGATGCCAGCTGGGTATTGGCCATCAAGGCACTTCCACCTGAGGAAGCTCCGTAAAGAGCTGTTCCTGCATTTGGATCCTTGAAAATACCAACGACGCGATAATTGTTATCCCCAACAGAGACCACCTGATTCAGTGGATTCTCCGTTCCAAATAATTGTTGGGCCAATCCTTCATCAAGGAGCACCACCCGGGAGAAATTACTATAGTCTGAAGGGGTTAATTTTCGTCCAGATAAGAGCTCAACCTTTTTGACAGAAAAATAGGTTTCATTTACCCCTTGGATGTTTACCCCTTCTGCTTTTTTCTTTTGAAAAGCAATGGTTGCATTGGAGGTGTTGCCAACATAGTAACCATCGATGCCTTGAATCTTGGTTAATTCCTTAACCCAAGATTCTTGCACAACTGGCGGTGCTTCTTGAACTTGACCATCAACATCTTCAGCGTTTTCCCCATCGATATCCGATGGAGCAGCCATCCCTCGGTCTTCAGCTGCAGGTCCACTTTCGCCTCCGCCTTCTCCTGTATCTTCAGAAGGGCCAATATTGATTCCTGTTACATAGCCACTCTTATTGGGAGAATAGGAGATTTGTACATACTCTTGGTCCTTGGTGAAGGTCTTGGTGACACCAGCTTTCATACCATCTCCCAGAGCCATGATGACAACGACAGAAGCGACCCCAATAATGATCCCCACCATGGTCAAGAAAGACCGTAATTTATGGCTCATAATTGAGCTGATCGCAAATTTCCAATTTTGCATTAGGTCCCCCTTTCCAGCTTGCTATCTGAGGAGATCACTCCATCACGAATGACGATGCGACGATGCGCAAAGGCTGCAATTTCTGGCTCGTGTGTAACCATGATAATGGTTTTTCCTTCTTGGTTTAGCTTGGTTAACAAGTCCATTATTTGCTCCCCCGTCTTGGTATCTAGGGCTCCAGTTGGCTCATCTGCTAAGACGATGGCTGGCTGATTGACAAGGGCTCGAGCGATCGCAACCCGCTGTTTTTGACCCCCTGAGAGCTCTGAAGGCAAATGGTGCATACGAGAATGGAGCTCTACCTTTTCAAGGTACTGCTCAGCTAATTCCTTCCGTTTAGCAGGATGAACTCCTGCATAAATGAGAGGCAGTTCCACATTTTGAAAGGCATTGAGCTTAGAGAGAAGAAAGAATTGTTGAAAGACAAAACCGATCTGTTCATTTCGAACACGTGCTAATTTTTTCTCACTGAGATTTCCAACCTCCTGACCTTCTAGAAAATACTCTCCACTGGTCGGGCGATCCAACAAGCCAATGACGTTCATCAAGGTCGATTTTCCTGAGCCAGATGGACCCATAATGGCCACAAATTCTCCCTCTTCGACTTCTAAATCGATGTCTTTTAAGACACGAAGTTCCTGATCCCCATTTTTATAGGTTTTATTGATTCCTTTTAGTTCAATCAATTTTGTCATATTTTCCGATCTCTTTTCCATCTTCCAGTTTCTCATTAGGATTCACAATAACTTGAGCATCTTTCTTCAAGCCTGACAAGATTTCCTGATTTTCAGCATCGGCGTTACCAAGCGTCACTTTTACTTTCTTAGCCTTGCCATTTTCGACCGTCCATACATAGCTCGTATCCCCATCAGCCATGATACTTGTCACGGGAACAAGGGGATGTTGAGTAGAACTTTTGACTTCAATATTGACAGAAAAGCCTTGTTTGAGTTCCCCAATCTCACTGGTAATATCCACTGTAAATGGGTACTTGGCTCCACCGCTTCCTTGTGTTCCACCTGCTGCATTGGCACCTGCTTGACCCGCGTCGGTCGGATAGTTAGCTACATAAGAAATCTTTCCTGTCCAGGTTTTATCCGGATAAACCTTGGAAGTGAGGACCACTTCCTGACCCTCAGAGATATTGGCCAAATTGTATTCAGACAATTCCCCTTTAACTTGTAAATTCCCGTTGCTCACAATGTGAACCAGAGTTTGGTTGGTCCCTGTAGTCGATTTTGAGACATCTTTATTGACTTCGACCACGGTACCATCTGTATTACTCCTGACTGTTGTCGCATCCAGAAGAGCCTTAGCCTTGTTCATATTATCGACCGCATCCGACTTAGCATCTCGTAAATCGCTAGCTTGAGAATCGACTGTCCGTTGGGTCTGCGAAGCTGATTTGGCATCTGCTTCTTCATCGCCTGTCGTATCAATGGTCACACCATTTGTCAGTAAGTCATTTAACTGACGATCTGCCTTATTGACAGCACGAACGGCTGCATCATAAGCGGTTTGGGCCTCTGTACTGCTATACTGAACAATTGGCTGACCTGCTGTTACTTGATCTCCTACATTGACCAATATCGACTGCAAATCCCCTTTGGTTCCATCAAAATAGACATACTGCTCCTGGTTAGCAGTGACTTTCCCAGTTAACAAGACCGGAGAAGCGATCGATCCATCCTTGACCGTTTGCACCATTGGAGTTTCTTTCGTGACTGCTTGATCAGGTGTACTTGGGTGCGAAAACATCATCACACTTCCTGTTCCAATCACCACAATTGCTGCACCTGCAGCCGTAAATAGTTGCCATTTTTTCAATTTCTTCATCGTTTTTCTCCATCAAAGAAAGCGTTTTATTCTATACCATAGTATACCATATTTCCTTACTTTTCTATCTAAAATTGACACGGCAAAATGAAATTTAAATGCTTGGTAACATGCTAAACCCTTGACTTTTGTAACAGTTGATATTACAATCAAACTGAAATCCCATTTAGGAGGAAAACATGAAGGAATTTGATATTATTTCAATCGGTGGAGGTAGTGGAGGAATCGCTACGATGAACCGTGCCGGTGAACACGGTGCCCGTGCAGCCGTCATTGAAGAAAAACAATTGGGTGGCACCTGTGTCAACAGAGGATGTGTGCCTAAAAAGATTATGTGGTATGGTGCGCAAATTGCAGAAGCTATTCGCGATTATGGACCAGACTATGGATTTACTTCTGAACAGACAAAATTTGATTTTGCAACCTTAAGAAAAAATCGCGAAGCCTATATTGACCGTTCCCGTAATTCCTATGATGGCAGTTTCAAACGCAATGGGGTTGAACGAATTGAAGGACGTGCACGTTTTGTAGATGCTCATACGGTTGAGGTCAATGGAGAAACCATTAAGGCCAAGCATATCGTAATTGCGACCGGTGCCCATCCCTTTATTCCTTCTGTTCCTGGAGCTGAATTTGGCGAAACTTCTGATGATGTCTTTGCTTGGGAAGAACTTCCAAGTTCCGTAGCCATTATTGGGGCTGGCTACATCGCGGTGGAACTTGCTGGTGTGCTCCATCATTTAGGAATCCAAACAGACCTCTTTATCCGAAAAGATCGGGTTTTACGTAGTTTTGATTCCTACATTGTTGATGGCTTAATGGAAGAAATGGAAAAACAAAACCTTCCGCTTCACAAACACAAGGTTCCCATGAAGCTTGAAAAATTAGAAGATGGTCGTGTGAAGATTTATTTTGAAGATATGACCAGCCACGTGGCAGATCATGTTATCTGGGCAACAGGACGAAAACCAAATGTCCAGGATCTCAATCTAGAAGCTGCAGGCGTCACCTTAAATGAAAAAGGATTCATTGCAGTGGATGAATACCAGAATACAGTTATTCCAGGAATCTATGCTCTTGGGGATGTCACAGGAGAAAAAGAATTAACTCCTGTCGCTATTAAAGCTGGACGCACTCTTTCTGAACGACTATTCAATGGAAAAGTGAATGCCAAAATGGATTATACAAACATCCCGACCGTTGTCTTTTCTCACCCCGCTATCGGAACCGTTGGCCTAACGGAGGAAGAAGCCCATCAAACTTATGGAAAAGAGAATATCAAAGTCTATACTTCTCAATTTGCTTCCATGTACACTGCTGTAACCCAACACCGCCAGCAAGCAAAATTCAAACTCATCACTGCTGGTCCCGAAGAAAGGGTCGTTGGCCTTCATGGTCTTGGCTACGGAGTCGATGAAATGATCCAAGGATTTGCAGTTGCTATCAAGATGGGAGCGACAAAAGCCGATTTCGACGCAACCGTCGCCATTCACCCAACCGGATCCGAAGAATTTGTGACAATGAGATAAAACATAAGCTTGAAGTTGTTCCACTTTAAGCTAAAAGGACTATTTTAACAAACAATAGTCCTTTTTCATTTATCTGATTTTTATAAAATCCTTAAAATTTCATAGATAAAATATTTTTATTGTTAAAATCTTACTAATTTGTGATATAATTCACTTTGTAGATGTTTTTTTGAAAATAGACTAGTGGGGGGTGCACTTTTATTAATGTCGTCTTAAAAGACACCTATAAAAATTTCTCAATTTTGTAAGTTTTTTTGCAACAACATACAAATTGATGTAAATATTGGAGAAAAATGGGAGAAGAAAATGAAAAAAATGAATCTAAGTAGACTTGCCAAAGTCTTCTTTATTGTATTTTTACCATTATTATTCATCGTATTGTCGCAATCTGATATGGTAAAAGCTGGCGATGTCAGCAACAATATTAGCTCACTTACTGTTTCATCAGAAGAAATCACAGATGGTGGACAAACAACTGTTAAGTTTACATTTGATGAGCATGCACAAAAGATTCAACCGGGGGATACATTAAAAGTTAATTGGACTAGTTCTGGAACAGTTTTTGGGATAGGATTTAAAAAGACTATTCCATTAAGTATTGACGGAACTTACGTTGGAGACATGGTCATTACAGATGGATCTGCGACAGTTACTTTCAATGAAGCTATCAAAAACCTTCAAAACATTCGCGGTTGGGGTGAGTTTGAGATTGAGGGTCATAACGATACAACAACTGATAAGGAGCATGTTGGAAAATTCACTATTATTAGTGGAGCTAGAAAAGTAGAATTAAACGTTAAGAAAATGGCTACTGGTGTTAACAGCGCTCCATTCTACCTCAAAGCGGGTGATATGCACGCGAATGATCCTGAACATATTCTTTGGACACTAACCATTAATGCAATGAACTTAGATGTAGATGGTGATGTTCGTGTTGAAGATGACATCCAAGGTGGTCATTCACTTGTAAAAGATAGTTTTAGTATTACTACTACAGGTAACAAACCAGGATATTACGGTGGCTCAACTGCTATCGATGATTTCTTAGCAGCCTTTCCTGGATCAACATTCACAGTTGATGCTGCAGGAAAAATTACAGTTACGATTCCTCAAAGCCAAATCGATAAAACTGGAGTTCTCATCTTCTACCAAACTAAAGTAGAGAATGAAAATCAAAAGAATTTCTTAAACAATACTAAGGTATGGTATCAAGTTAAAGGTGAGCAAGCCGTTGTTGCCAAGGAAGTCAATGCATCTGTTGCAAATATTAATGCAAACGGTGGAGTGGATGGCGATATGACATCAACTACTACAACAACCACCACGACTCAAGAGCCGACTACAACAACTACTACGACTCAAGAGCCGACTACCACAACTACTACGACTCAAGAGCCGACTACCACAACTACTACGACTCAAGAGCCGACTACAACAACCACTACGACTCAAGAGCCGACTACAACAACTACTACGACTCAAGAGCCGACTACAACAACCACTACGACTCAAGAGCCGACTACAACAACCACTACGACTCAAGAGCCGACTACTACAACCACTACGACCCAAGAGTCGACTACAACAACCACTACGACTCAAGAGCCGACTACCACAACTACTACGACTCAAGAGCCGACTACTACAACCACTACGACTCAAGAGCCGACTACCACAACTACTACGACTCAAGAGCCGACTACTACAACCACTACGGTAACAACTACTGATGAACCTAAGACTACTTCAACTACAACTGATGAGCCTAAGACCACAGTAACAACTACCGATGAGCCTAAGACTACTTCAACTACTTCTGAAGAGCCTAAGACTACGGTAACAACTACCGATGAGCCTACAACTACTTCAACTACTTCTGAAGAGCCTACAACTACGGTAACAACTACCGATGAGCCTACAACTACTTCAACTACAACACCAGAAGAGCCAGAAAACCACAATAGTAGTGAGGAAGACACAACGTCAACAACAACTACTACTGCAGAGCCTAAGACTTCTTCATCTACTACAGAAAATCCAAATAAACCTAGTCATTCTGGTACCACAACGACACCAAGTGCGCCAGGTTCAAATGGTGGAAACAATGGGGGAGATAGCAAATCGCTTCTTCCAAACACAGGTGAAGTTGTTGCATCTGGACTCGTCTTCTCTGGAATTCTTGTCTTAGCAGGTGCTGTTGGAATCAAACGGAAATTGACTCGTCAATAATTTATTCATTAAAAATAGTCAATTTTCTAACGAAATAGATTTTCAATGCATCTTAACAAATAGTTCAACTAACAAAGAGAGAAATTTTTAGCTCTCTCTGATAGATAAAAAGAGGCTGGGACAAAAGTCCTAGCCTCTCAATTATTTTTGGATTGTCGAGCAAGACGCTGTGGTTGAGTGGGCTCTACTACGCTGATTTCATCAGCTTTTACAGCCCTACTCAACTGTGCGGAGGCGGGACGACGAAATCGAATTCTAACGAATTACCGATTTCTGTCCCACTCTCTTTTCTTTGTGTAAGCCCTATAAAAATTTGGCTTACACCGTTACGTCTACATCTCAAAACATTGGCAAAATAATTAACGAAAATTCCTTTTTATTTTTTCTAGATCAGTTTTTTAGATGGAATATCAGATGATAACGAAAATAGTTTCGAAAATACAAAAAGACAAACGTCCACATGTGACGTCTGTCTTCAAGCTTTTTTCTTTGTTTATGGTAAGATGGCAATGGCACGGACAGGTGAACCAGTTGCCTTGTCCCAGTGAGGGAAAGCAATCGAAATCAAAGCACCTACAGCTGGAACTTGGTCCAATTGGTTCAAAACTTCAACTTGGTAGATATTTTGTTCCAAGAGGTAGTATTCATTGACCAAGCCATGCTCTGCTGCTGGAATACCTGCATCGGTATCAAAGGTTTCATGACCCACAGCCTTGACATGGCGTTCATGAATCAAGAATTCCAAGGCTTCACGGCTCCATCCTGGACTTTGTTGAACCCCATTTTCATCTAGGTTACGCATAGCATCTTGATCTGGCCAACGTTTTGACCAATCACTACGGAAGGCAACAAAAGCACCCTCAACAATTTGTCCATGCTCTGCCTCAAAGTCTAAGATATCTTGTTTACTCAAGATAAAGTTTGGATTGGCAGCAACTTCTTTAGACTTGTCGATAACATAAAGTGGCAAGAGGAGATCTTTGAGGTCAATCTCATCCAACCAACGACCCCCTTCTACAAAGTGAATCGGTGCATCGATATGCGTTCCGTATTGACCAACCACTGTAAATTTTTGAACATGGAAACCATCTTTTAATGTGAAAAGATCTTCTTGTTGCAAGGCAGGAAGGGCTGGGAAGTGTGGACTTTCCGCATTGATTTGGTGACTCAAGTCCACCCATTTTTTAGCTTGCAATTCTTTATAAATACTTAGTAAATCTGACATGTTTCTTCCTCCTTATTCGCCCCAAACTTCAGCGACAATTTCTTTAATCAAACCTATTTTTTTCCATTGGTCTTCTTCTGTCAAAATGTTTCCTTCTTCTGTCGAAGCAAAGCCACACTGAGTAGACAGGTAAAGATTTTCCAACGGTACATACTGACTCGCTTCTTTAATACGAGCAATCACTTCGTCCTTGTTCTCCAATTGACCACTCTTAGATGTCAAGAGCCCTAACACCACTCCTTTTCCAGGGGTTACTTCTGCAAGTGGTTCAAAACCACCAGCCCGATCAGTATCAAACTCTAGGAAGTAAGCATTGACGGCTTCTTCTCCAAGAAGTTCTTTGGCAATCGGAGCATAACCACCTGATGAAGCCCAAGTGGAATGGAAGTTCCCACGACAAACGTGCGTATTGACGGTCAAACCAGCTGGAACATGTTGGTAGACATCGTTGTTAAAGGTCAAGAAGAGATCAGCGAGTTCTCGACGAACCTCATCTTTTGACTTGCCTTGAGCTGCTCCCCAAGCCGTCAAGAAATTATCGTCTACCAAGACACCCCACGTACAGTCATCTACTTGAAGGGTCCGAAGTCCTGCATCATACAAATCTTGAATCACTTGAAGATAGGCTTGCTTGATATCTTCACGAACGGCCGCAAAATCAGGATAGATGGTATTCAATTGTTCTACATGTTCGGCATCACGGATCAATTCAAAATAGAATTGCGCAGGTGCTGGGATGGTATATTTAGCCTCTACACCATCTACATCTGCCACAAGATCCCTCAAGAACTTGTGATGCTCTACAAATGGATGATTGACTCCTGTGATTTTTCCAACGACAAGTGCTGAGTCCGCCTTGGTTGTTTCATCATGGAATTGATAACCTTGAGCAGCTTGGACATGATCAATGCCACCAAAGCCCCAGAAGAAATCCAAATGCCAATAAGCACGGCGGAATTCTCCATCTGTTACTGACTTCAGACCAGCAGCAATTTCTTTTTCAACAAGGTCACGAATTGCCTGATCCTCTACTTTTGTTAAGTCAGCCTGACTGATTTTTCCAGCTGCGAAATCTTCACGAGCTTGAACCAAAGCAGCTGGACGAAGAAATGAACCAACATGGTCTACGCGATAAGGTGCATGTGTATGTGTCAATATGATTCCCTCTTTCCTATAAGTTTTACATTAATTCATCAATGCAACCATTATAGCAGTCCAACACCTGACAAACAAGGGTTTGGGATAATCTAATATCTTTGATATCTATATAGCCTTAGACTATAACAAAAAAAGAAGTCCTTGAAGGACCCCTTTTCTTAATTTTTAAATGCATCGAGCATGACTTGGAACTCTTCGTTCGTGAGTGTAATGCCTTTTCCCATCTTTGTATGGTCGGGACTCCAGGTCCGGATATCATACTTAGCAGGAGCACCATTAAAACTCACACGGTTCAATTCTTTGGTCCAACCCTTGTCATTTTCTGACAAGACCAGTAAATGTTCTTCGATTTGGAATGAAAATTCTGCCATTTCACGACTCCTTTCTTGCCTTCTCATCTCTAATATTCGTAAATCATTTACAAAATCGTTGAAATTATCTATAATATATTGTATCAAGTTATGGAGAATTTAGCTATGAAAAAATTTCTCGAGATCGTTAAAGACCGAGCAAATGAATTTTTCAATGGAAAAGTCAGTACCCCTGCCCCATTAGAAGATGAGAGAATTATTGACATCATTCAACAAGCATTGCGAAAAAAACAAGGGGTACATGTTATTTTTTCAAACAAGAGTTTTACAGGCGACATTGTCAAGTATGACCAAGAACGCCGACAACTGATCGTGAAAAATTTTAAAAAGAGTATGTCCACGATTATTCGGATTTCTGAGATCCAGAAAATCAGTTTGGTCCCCAATAATATTCGCATCGCCCAACAAAAAGGAGAGGTTTAACCCTCTCTTTTTTTGTTATACTCGAACAGTTTTACTTGCCCCATCTTTTGAGTAGAGATTGATTAAACCTTCCTGGCAAGAACGAATCATATCTCCTGGCTTCACTTCTTGTGGGACTGTGATCGTGAGAAGTTCCATCGGATTTGGTGCGCGATCAATCTTCACTCCATCCTTATCATGCAAGTCTTGGATCTGGCATTCAAAATGACGGAAGCCTGGTCCGTAGAATTCCACTTGGTCGCCTTCATTGATGACATTCCGTTGGCGAATCGTCGCAGTCATGGTAGATGGATCAAAGTCAACCACTTCTCCTACAAATTTGTATTGAGGAATCTTACGACGTGCCCCAAACAATTGTTCGTTTTCAGTCGGTGTTTGGTAGTAGAATCCAGTTGCCAATTCACGTTGAGCAACTTTCCACAATTCATTGATCAAATCATCCTTGATGGCATAAAAGGCTTCTGGACTTTCCATATAAGCATCACAAGCTGCCTTGTAACAGTTGGCTACTGTTGATACGTAATGGACAGATTTCATCCGGCCTTCAATCTTCAAACTATCAACCCCATTATCAATCATATCTGGAATATTTTCGATCATACACATGTCCACGGCTGACATAGAGTATTCTTCTGGGACTTGCCCTTTGATACTCTTGCGTTCTTGGCCAAATGGCATATCGTAGAGATCGTATTTCCAACGACAAGATTGAGAACAGCCACCACGGTTGGCATCCCGGTCAGACATGTGGTTAGAAAGGGTACAACGTCCGGAATAGGAAATACACATCGCTCCATGAACGAAAGCTTCGATCTCAAGATCGGTACGCTTACGGATCTCTGCCAACTCTTCCATGGATACTTCGCGGGCCAAGACCACACGGGTCAAGCCATATTCTTTCCAGAAATGGAAGGTCTCCACATTAGTCGCAGAAGCTTGCGTAGACAAGTGGATATTGAGGCCAGGTGCATAGGTTGCACAGATTTCAATCAAGGCCGGGTCTGAGACGATCACGGCATCAAGGCCCATATCCCGCAATTCACGGAACCATTCTCCAGCCCCTTGTTCATTTCCTTCATGGGTCACCATGTTTGAAGCAACGTGAACATCAACGCCACGTGCATGAGCATATTCGATACCTTCACGAAGCTCATCCATGGTAAAGTTTCCGGCACGGCTACGCAAACCATAGGCTTGTCCACCAACGAACACTGCATCTGCCCCATAATTAACGGCAACTTTTAACTTTTCTAATGTTCCAGCAGGTACCAAGACCTCTGGACGTTTTTTTGTATTTGTCATGTTTTCTCCAATTTACAAGATTGTCGATATGATGAATAGCCTCTTCGTTCCCTGAAAAAGGAAAACTCACAAACGAAGAAGCCCTAATATTATTTGTTATTTTACACGATCTGGTTCATAATCATAGAAACCAGTATCCAAACCACGATTAGCTGGATGTAATTTGCGGATTTCTTCATCAAACAGATAGGCCTGATCCTGTGTAAATGTTCCTTTTTGAATCAAATCACGCGCCTTGATAAAGTACTCTGTAATCTTGACAAAGTTATCACCCGGACAGTAGACACCATCGAGTTTCCAATGATCAAAGCCATGTTCTACCAACTCAGACAATTTGGTCATCATATTCAAGTCATTATTTGAGAAGATATGGGTTCCATGTTTGTCTTCATAGACCGAATAATGAGAATTTGGATCTCCTGGCTCGGCCAAGAACAGATCCCGATCTTTGGTCACAGACTCTTCTGTCTTGATAAAGTTGTAATAGTTCTGAAGAAGCGGTCGTTTCGAATGGTGAATAATGCTAGCGCCATAGACCAAGACTTCTGCTGGAATCTGAAGATTCTCAGCCATTACGAATAATTCGGCAGACGGAATCTCACGAGCCAAAACAGCTTCAGAAGCCCCTGCCTGTTTTCCCCAGAAATTGATCTGGCGGCTAGAAGTGACCATGGTTGAGGCATCGTAAATCGTTTTGAATGGATAGCCATCTCGTTTCAAGACATAAAAAACGCCCGCATCTCCGACAGTAATATAATCAGCCTGAATTTCCTTTAGAAAATCTAGGAAAGGCTTGATTGAATCCATCATCGATTGGTGCATGAGTGCATTTACAGCTACTGTCAATTCTTTGTCAGCAGCATGGACCAGTTGGGCAATTCGATTTATTTCGTCATAGCTTAAAGTTTGAGGCAATCGTAATCCGTAATCTTTTTCACCGACATAGATTCGGTCAACCCCTGCATCAATCAGGGCTTGCGCTTGCTCAACACTCTCTGCTGTTGCTGTAATAATAATATTTTTCATAGAACCATTATAACAAAAATTCCGATATTCTAGAGAAATTTATTCATTTTGTAAAATTTGTAACATTTTTGTAACATTTATATAGCTGAATTCATGATAGAATAATAGAGTACTGTTAGGAGAGAGAAAATGCCCGTAAGAAATTTAAGACACTATGATGAAAAATTCGATTATATCGAATTAACCAAACAAACCCAAGAATCCCCTGTTCAGGACTATGCTCCTGAAGTTGAACCCGCGCCTCAATTAAGTGAATTGCTATATTTTTTAAATATCGCTGTTTTCTGTGTGTTGACGGTTGTATTTAGTTTTATCTTTTTAGCAACAAAAATGAATACCTTCTTTGCGTTTGCCTTAGCGATTGGTTCTAGCTTTGCTAGTATTCAAGGATTCCGAATTTACTACAATAAACGAAAAAAATAAAAATCAGTTTCGCCTGATTTTTTTATTTTACTCGAATTTTTTTTAATTCCTAAGTTGTCAAATTAAGTTAGACTTTTCATGTAACTCAGAAAAACTTGGTATAGTATTTAATAATTCAAAGACTTCCTAGAAATTCTATAAGAATAAAAACTTTTTATGAGTTAAAGTTATTCAATCATCTACTGAAACTTTCCGCCGTGAGAAAAGTGCCTGAAACATAATTGTTTCAGGCACTCGGGAGTTTTGAAAGTAAAACAGGTCAGGGAACTTTTTTAGCCTGAGCCTAAAAATCAAAAAGCGAAGGGGCTCAAAACTAATTGAACACGGGCTGCGGATTGTGTCAAAAAGATAAGTTTTCCTAGAATCAAAAGTTTCTGCGTCAAACTTCCTATTTTGACTTTATCCGCGAGCGCCCTTTGTATCTTTGATAAGTCATGGAACTTCCTGGATTGCTGAAATCATCCACTGGATAATTTCACCTAACGTCCGTAATCACTTAAGGAAAGTTTCTAAGATGATTTTGTCTTCAATCTGAAAAGAGGCTCAGTGAGCCTCTTTTTTTTTATGCTTCTTTTGTATCTTCTTCAGCTGCTTCTTCAGAATCTTTTTCATCCAAGTCTAACACGATGTCTTCTGATTCTGTTTGTTTGCGAATGGACTGAACCAAGTCATTGCCACTTAGATTTTCTTTTTGAAGTTTATCCTTAAATGAGTGATAGACTTCTTGAGATTTTTCAACCACATCTTGCGTCTTTTCTTTGACAGACTCCAAAACAGTTCCTGTCGTAATTTCTCCAGAACCAACTTTTTCTTTGGTTTGTTGGATCACTTCTGCTGCTTGTTTTGAAACATCCTTAGCAGTTTGTTTCACCGATTCATGTACTTCTTGAGGATCTTCTTGATAATCTTTTACGAAGCGCACCACTTTTTTAGTGACTTTCTTTCCTTGCTCTGTTGATAAATAGTAGGCTGCTGAAGCACCTGAAATCACACCAATTAATAAACTAGATAAACGTCCCATATTCTTCCTCGATTCTATTTAAATAATTTTGAAGCCATCTTAATCGCTTTTAATCCGATAGAGGCTTTCACTGTTTTTTCACCAGCTGACACTGCTTTGACACTCAATTGACGGGCTTGATCATTCAAATCTGAAACAGACTCTGAAAGATCCGCCACGGCTGTAAAGAGTGGGTCAATTGTTGCAACTTTTTGATTCAAATCATCCGTTAAAACATTGACTTTTGCCAATAGATCATTGGTCTGATGCAAGGTGACATTGACATCTGATGTCAAAACTTGGATCGTTTTTTGCGTCTCATCTACAACTTTTCCAATCTTTGAGAGGAAAAAAATCATATAAATGACAAGCGCTACTAAGGCAAGGCCTAAGAGGCCGTAGGCAATTTCAATAAACATATGTTACTCCTTTGTTTCTACATAATAAGGGGCTTTTTTGCGACGTTGGTAGATGATGATGGCGAATCCAACGAGAATCAGGATCATCGACAACCACTGGGAAACACGTAAGCCCGCAAACATCAGGCTATCCGTCCGCATTCCTTCGATGATCATCCGACCAAATCCATACCAAATAAGGTAAAAGGCTGTGATCTCACCTTGCCGCAAAAATTGGGGCTTCCTCCGAAGAATCAAGATCAAAAGAAATCCTAACAGATTCCAACTGGATTCATATAAGAACGTTGGCTGACGGTAACTACCATCTATATACATTTGATCTCGAATAAAAGAGGGCAGGTAGTTGAGACTTTTAACAGCAGCTCCATAAGCTTCCTGGTTAAAGAAGTTTCCCCAGCGACCAATACTCTGTGCAATCATGACGCTTGGGGCCGCAATATCTAAGAAATCAATTGGCTCAATCAAGCGTCTACGAGAGAATAGATAGAGGACAAGAGCACCTGTCAAGAGGCCACCATAAATCGCGATTCCTCCGTTCCAGATGGCGAAAATCTCACCAAGGTGCTGGCTATAGTAACCCCATTCGAAAATAACGTAATAGAGTCTAGCCCCCACAATCGCAAGCGGAAAGGCGATCAAAATGAAATCAATGATAGCATCTGGATCAATTTTTTTACGGAGCGCTTCTTTCATAGAAAGATAAACAGCTAGAATCAAACCAGAGACAATACAAATCGCGTACCAACGAATACTGATCGGACCTAATTGAAGGGCTACTGGATTCATTCCTTCACCTCATTTTGACTAATCAACTGGGACAAACGTTCTTCAAAAGTTTTGGTAGCATCATAGCCCATTTCTTTGGCCCGAACATTCATCGCTGCGGCTTCGATCACGACCGAAATATTCCGACCAGTCTTCACAGGGATGCGAATCCGAGGAATGGTCACGCCACCGATTTCCAACTCTTCTGCATTATTACCAAGACGATCATAAACTTGATCCTTAGCATAATTTTCCAAGTAAACGGCGATTTGGACTTGTGAAGAATCCTTGACAGCACTGGCGCCGTAGAGACTCATGACATCGATAATCCCGACACCACGGATCTCTAGTAAGTGGCGTAGGATTTCAGCTGGCTCTCCCCAAAGGGTCATCTCGTCTCTCGCATAGATATCAACTCGGTCATCTGCTACGAGGCGGTGACCCCGCTTGACAAGTTCCAGACCTGTCTCGCTTTTTCCGATTCCGCTATCTCCTTGGATCAAGACACCCATCCCATAAATATCCATCAAGACACCGTGTACACTCGTACGTTCTGCTAGGCGACTATCCAAATAGCTAGAAAGCTCTCCAGATAAACGACTAGTTGCAACATTGCTCTTCAAAATGGCTAGTTGCTTCTCTTCAGCAGCTCGCAACATTTCTTCTGGAATTTCTAAATTCCGCGCGACAATGATGACAGGTGTCTCTGGCTGGAACATCTTTCGCAGGACCTGATGACGGTTGTGAGAGCTCATCTTTACCAAGTAGGACCATTCTTTCATTCCTACAAGCTGAATCCGCTCAGGTGTGTAATAGTCGAAATAGCCCGTCATTTCAAGACCTGGACGTGAAATGTCCGCAGTCGTAATTTCCTTGCTTAAGAGGCTATCATCCCCATAAACAACCGTTAGACGAAGCTTTTCCTGTAGATCGCGAACAGTAACTGCCATATCATTCTCCCTTTTCAAATTCTCTCTCTATTATAGCAGATTTTCTCTTCAGACGAGAGCCTGAAGTGTCATTTGAAAGATCCATTTTCAACTCCTTTTTAAGGCAAGCAAAAAGAGGCCAAGACAAAGGTCTCCAACCTCTAGAAAATGATGGGAACATATGAAGAATGCTCTAGCCTTCGCCATGCAAGAAATCTTTGATCATAGATTTGATTCCGGTAGAGAACGCATAGACCACCGCATTTGAAGGAAATGCGATCAAGCCAAGCATAAAAGCGGTAGGTCCTCCCCCCAACAAGGAGAAAATCAGATACAAAACCGGCAGAAATAAAATCGAAAACCGATAAATTTGAGGCTTTCTAGCCATTTCTGTTGGCAGAAACAAGAGGTAGAAGAGACTATTCCAAATGCCCAGTGGAAAAAGGAGCATTCCGATCAAAACTGTTCCAACTCCTTCACCAAAAAAACGATTTAAAATGAAAAACTGTCCTATAAAACTGAAGAAGAGATATAGAATAAAAGCAAGGGAATAGAACTTCTGCTTCACTCAAATCTCCTTTTAGAAGAACGGACTATCATTCTGATCATGGATGGGTTCGGCCTCTTTTCTTCGACGAGGTCGAGGGCCATAGTCAAACATTTCCTGCTCCTCCTCGTCCTTATAAGGCAAGGTCGTATCTAACAGTAAATAGATAATCACACCGATAAAGGCATGAGAAACCGTAAAAAGAATAAACAAGAAGCGTAGGAGAGTTACACTAAGACCAAATTTATCGGCTAAGCCAGCTAGCACACCTGAAACCAGGCGATGTCGTTTTAATTTGTAAAATGATGATGTCATTTGATTTTCCTCTTTCTAGTTAGACCTATTTTAGCAGAGTCGAACTGGAAAGAGATCCGCCTAAAGACCGATTCTTACTCTTGTCTCATTTCAAGGAATTGCAGGCGGCTGTGACAGCGACCGCAGGCATATTTCTTCAGATCGATTTTTCGCTTTCGTCTATACTCTTGGCCACAACGGGGACATTGATAGAGATAGATCCGCTTGACTCGCCCAGCTCTATCTGGTAGAGGAGGTGTGAAACGAAGACCGTCCACTTGCTGGAGGAGTTGCTTAAAGTCTAGATCTTTGTGGCAATAGCCTTTACCTTGATCGTAAAGATGGTAATGGCAGAGCTCGTGGCGGACGATTTTGCGAAAGACCTCTAACCCGAAAGCTTGGTATATTTTAGGGTTGAAATCAAGGTGTCGATCCTTGGGGAAGAAACGACCTCCAGTAGTTTGAAGACGTGAATTCCACTCTGCTCGATGACGGAATTCTCTCCCAAAATCTTCCAGGGATACTTGACGCACAAACTCAGTCAGATTCATTCGGAGCTACCAAACTGAGATTGACTTTTTCGCGTTCCACATCAATCTTCTTCACCCAGACGGTAACCAAATCACCTACTGAGACGACCTGGCTTGGATGCTTGATAAACTGCTTGCTCATATGGGAGATATGAATCAAGCCATCTTCGTGAATGCCAATATCGACAAAGGCTCCAAAGTCAACCACATTGCGCACAACCCCTTCTAATTTTTGGCCAATATGCAGGTCTTTAATATCCAAGACATCCTGACGGAGCACAGGTGCATCAAAGGAATCCCGCAAATCGCGACCTGGTTTTAGGAGATCGGCAATGATATCTTTCAGAGTTTCTGGTCCCAGATCCAGCTGAGTAGACATCTCCTTTATGTTCACAGCTTTTAATTTTTCCTGAGCTGATGCATCGAGGTCGGTCATTTCAAGAAGTTGAAAAAGTTTTTCAACTTCCTTATAACTTTCAGGGTGAACGCCGGTATTATCCAAGATGTTTTTACTTTCAGGAATGCGTAAGAATCCAGCAGCCTGCTCGAAAGCCTTGGCGCCGAGGCGAGGCACTTTTTTAATCTGTGCTCGTGAAAGAATCATTCCTTCTTCTTCCCGGTATTTCACGATATTTTCAGAGATGGTCTTATTGAGTCCTGCTACATGCGCTAAGAGAGAGGGACTAGCCGTATTGATATTGACCCCAACTTGGTTGACCACGGTGTCTACCACGAAATCCAAGCTTTCTGTCAGTTTTTTCTGATTGACATCGTGTTGGTATTGACCGACACCGATGGATTTGGCATCGATTTTCACCAATTCTGCTAGCGGATCTTGCAAGCGGCGGGCAATCGAGATGGCCGAGCGTTTTTCAACGGTTAGCTCTGGGAACTCATGACGGGCCAACTCACTAGCTGAGTAGACAGAGGCTCCGCTTTCATTGACAATAACATAGCGAACTCCTGGATGGTCATGAAGCACCTCTGCGACAAAGGCCTCACTTTCACGGCTGGCGGTTCCATTTCCAATCGCAATAATTTCTACTCCGAACTCCTTGATCAAGGAAGACAGTTCCTTTTTAGCCTGCTCGATCTGAGCTGGTTTTGCAGGAGCAACTGGATAGATGACCTGGGTGGCAAGCATCTTTCCTGTCTCATCGACAACGGCTAGTTTAGCACCGGTCCGAAAGGCTGGGTCAAATCCAAGGACCACGCGCCCTTTTAATGGAGGAATGAGCAATAGATTCCGTAGATTCTCAGAGAACAATTGAATGGCTCCGTCTTCTGCCACCTCCGTCAACTCTGTCCGAATCCGACGTTCAATCGCAGGAACGATTTTTTTCTTAACCGCTTGTTGAATAACTTCATCGACATAGGCATTTTTAGTTTTAAAACGAGCCTCAAAAATACGAATGATCCGATCCAGTTGGTGCTCGAATCCTACTTTAAGAACGCCCAATTTTTCCCCACGATTGAGAGCTAGAGTCCGGTAGCCTTGCATATTCTTGATCTTCTCAGAAAAATCATAGTAGATTTCAAAGGTTCTCTTAGGATCTAAGCTTTCATCCTTCAAGGTTGACGTCATGAGGGAATGCCCATGAATTTCTTGATAGGTGAGGGCCCGTAATTGGGTATCCTCTGAAATAGCTTCTACCAGAATATCTACTGCACCAGCTAAAGCTGCGGTTTCAGTTGGGAAGGCCTCACAGGTAAATTTCTGAGCCTCTGCTTCCAAGTCTGGACTATTTTGCAAAATGAGACGTGCCAAGGGGAAAAGTCCTGCTTCTCGGGCAATCGTCGCCTTGGTCCGCCGTTTTTCCTTATATGGGAGATAGAGCTCTTCGACATCCGCTAATTTTTCAGCAGCTTCAATAGCCTGCTTGAGCGCCTCTGTCAGTTTGCCTTGTTCCTCAATCTTAGCAAGGACGGTTTCCTTTCGTTCAGCCAGAGCCGTTAACGATTTGTCCCGGTCAATAATGGCCTTGATCGCTACTTCATCTAAATTTCCCGTCATATCTTTTCGATAGCGGGCAATGAAAGGAATAGTTGAGCCTTCTGCGGTCAGACTCAATACAGTATCGATTTGTTTTAAGCTAACACCCAATTCTTGGGCTATTTTTTCATATTTATCCATAGCTTCTATTATAGCATATTTTGCTGCCACCAAGGGGTGAGATCGCCTGTTCTAGTCTCTGTTTCAGGGATTTTCCATAGAATAATTTTGACCCTATGGTTCTTTCCTTTTATGCTCCATTTCCCCCTTGCTCTTTCCTTTTTGTTATAATGAAAGAAAATAAAAAGGAGGCCCAACAATGGCTATTAAATTCTCAAAAACAGATGATCTTGATAAAATGTTTGAAAATTTTGCGAGTTTTCCGGATGTAGAAAAGAAAGTCGAATTCCCCGAAGAAAAAAAGAAGGCAGAAACTGCTACCACTAAAGAAGCAAAGAAGGCTAAGTAATGACATTCTTTCAACACCTTCCCTCTAGCGTCTTGCAGGCTGGGGCTATTTTTCTCTCGATTATCATCGAGGCCCTGCCCTTTGTCCTAATCGGAAGCATCATTTCAGGGATGATTGAGGTCTATGTCACACCTGAGAAGGTTTACCGTTTTCTTCCCAAAAATAAATCTGGGCGAATCTTCTTTGGGAGCTTTGTCGGCTTTATCTTTCCTTCCTGTGAATGCGGAATTGTTCCCATTATCAATCGCTTTCTAGAAAAGAAAGTTCCAAGTTATACTGCTGTTCCCTTTTTGGTGACAGCACCAGTCATCAATCCCATCGTTCTCTTTGCAACCTACTCAGCCTTTGGGAATTCCATTAAGATGGCCCTCTATCGCGCCCTGGGTTCCCTACTGGTCGCAACGGTACTAGGGATCTTCCTTGGCTTTATTCAAACAGATTCGATCCAAAAAGAACATCGCAAGCCTGTGCATGAACATGATTTTAGCGATTTAAGCAAAAGTCAAAAGCTCTTTCAAGTCTTGGTGCAGGCAATTGATGAATTCTTTGATACAGGACGCTACTTGGTATTCGGTTGTCTTTTTGCAAGCCTCGTCCAAGTCTATGTCCCAACACGGATCCTCACTTCGATCAGTGCGACACCAGTTATTGCTATTCTCCTTCTCATGGTCCTGTCCTTTCTCCTCTCACTTTGTAGCGAGGCGGACGCCTTTGTTGGATCCTCTCTTCTGACGAGTTTTGGAGTAGCGCCTGTTCTTGCCTTTTTGGTGATTGGGCCTATGCTTGATGTCAAAAATCTCCTCATGATGAAAAATTACCTCAAAACCCGTTTTATCTGGCAATTTATCGGGATTGTGAGTGGAGTTGTGCTCCTTTATGCTTGGTTTGTGGGGGTAGTACTATGATTCGTTTCTTGATATTAGCTGGCTATTTTGAGCTCACCATGTACCTGCAATTATCTGGTAAGCTCAATCAATACATCAACTTACACTATTCTTACTTGGCTTATATTTCCATGTTCTTGTCCTTTGTTTTAGCTCTTGTGCAGCTGATCATCTGGGTCAAGCAGATGAAGATCCACAGTCATCTCTCTGGCTTCTGGGCAAAAGTGGCGAGTATTTTCTTGCTCTGTATTCCTTTGTTTGTCGGGCTATTTTTCCCTACAGTGACACTGGATTCCCAAACAGTTTCTGCCAAAGGCTACCACTTCCCGGTTGCGGCTGGATCTTCCAAGGAAATTCAGCAGGACGAAGGGACAACAACCCAGTATCTCAAACCAGATACTAGTAGCTATTTTACCAAGTCAGCCTATGAGTCAGAGATGAAGCAAGCAGCAAAGAAATATGTTGATAAAAAGGTGATCCAGGTGACCACTGAGAATTATATGGAAGTCATGGAGGTCATTTATGATTATCCAGATCAATTTGCGGGAAAAACCATCGAGTTGACCGGTTTTGTTTACAATGATCCTAATAACAAAGACAGTCAATTTCTCTTTCGCTTTGGGATCATCCACTGTATCGCAGACTCAGGTGTCTACGGTCTTTTAACAACCGGTGCTCCGCAGCATTTTGAAAACAATACTTGGATCCATGCGAAAGGAACCTTGTCCATTGAATACCACAAGCAGCTCAAGCAAAGCTTGCCTGTCCTCCACATTAGTGATTGCCAGACTATTACAAAACCGGATAATCCATATGTCTACCGCGTATTCTGATGGAGTCACCAAGTTTCTTCGGTGGTCGATCCAAACAGCTTATAGCAATTGAAGCTAGAATCCACATTGGTTCTAGCTTTTTCTATACTTTCCTCTCAAAGCCTCTATTCCAAGCGGAAAATATTCGGAACAACGATTCCATCAAAGAAATCTTGTAGATTTTATGGTAAAATATGGTTAATAAAATAGGAAATAGGTACTTAAATGTCTTCAAAAGTTATTGTAACCATTTTCGGGGCCAGTGGAGATTTAGCCAAGCGCAAACTCTACCCATCCCTTTTTAGACTCTATAAATCAGGAAATCTATCTGAACACTTTGCGGTTATCGGAACAGCTCGCAGACCATGGAGCAAGGAGTACTTTGAATCAGTCGTGGTAGAATCCATCACAGATCTGGCAGATAGCCCACAACAAGCTCAAGAATTCGCTAGTCATTTCTACTACCAAAGCCACGATGTCAATGATACCGAACATTACATCGCCCTGCGCGAATTGCAAAACAGCTTGGATGAAAAATACCAAACGGAACACAACAAGGTCTTCTTCTTGTCCATGGCTCCTCAATTTTTTGGAACCATTGCCAAACACCTCAAATCAGAAGGCATTGTGGATGGGCAAGGCTTTGAGCGCTTGATCGTTGAAAAACCTTTCGGTACAGACCTGGAAACAGCTAGTCAGCTCAACAAGGAATTGGAAGAAACCTTTGATGAAGAACAAATCTTCCGGATCGACCATTACCTTGGAAAAGAAATGATCCAAAATATCTTTGCCATTCGTTTTGGAAATCTTATTTTTGATAACCTATGGAACCGAGATTTTATTGACAATATCCAAATTACCTTTGCTGAACGCTTAGGAGTTGAAGAACGCGGTGGCTACTATGATCACTCGGGAGCCCTTCGAGATATGGTGCAAAACCATACCCTTCAGCTTTTGTCATTGCTTGCCATGGATAAACCAGCTACCTTCACCAAGGATGCGATTCGGGCTGAAAAAGTTAAAGTTTTTGAGCAATTGCACAATCCGACAGATGAGGAACTAAAGAAATTCTTTATCCGTGGTCAATACCATTCAGGTACGATCGAAGGGAAAAAAGATATCTCTTATCGCAGTGAGCCGAATGTCGACCCTGAGTCTACTACAGAGACCTATGCTTCTGGTGCGTTCTTTGTTGATAGCGATCGCTTCCGCGGTGTGCCTTTCTTCTTCCGTACCGGAAAACGCTTGACACAAAAAGGAACCATGGTCAATGTGGTTTTCAAGCAAACCGACTCCATCTTTGGACATAGCTTGCAACCAAATGTCTTGACCATTTATATCCAACCAAACGAAGGTTTCTCATTGAGCATCAACGGGAAAGAGGTCGGAGAAACATTCAGCATCGCACCGATTTCCTTTGATTACGAAACAGATGCGACTGCAACTGGAGCTTCCCCAGAGCCTTATGAAAAATTAATTTTTGACGTTTTGAACAATGACTCAACCAATTACAGCCACTGGCACGAAGTTCGTGCTTCATGGCAATTGATTGACCGAATCGAAAAACTATGGGCCGAAAATGGAGCACCACTCTATGAATACAAGTCTGGATCCATGGGACCAACTGCATCCGATGATCTCCTTGCAGAATACGGAGCCGAATGGGTTTGGAAACCTGAACCTAAGAATTAAGGAAAGCCACCTTCGGGTGGTTTTTTTGATAGCGCAAGGAAACAAAAAGACAAATTGTTCTTCCAACAATTTGTCTTTTTCTATTCGACTCTTAAATCAAGCCTTCCAAGAGGCCTCTCATGAAGTTTTCTGAATGGAATGGTCCGATGTCATCAATCTTTTCTCCGAATCCAATCAACTTCACTGGGATGTCCAACTCTTCACGGATCGCAAGGACGACCCCACCTCGAGCCGTTCCATCGATCTTGGTCAATACAATTCCTGTCACAGGCGTAATTTTTGAAAATTCTTTGGCTTGCACCAAGGCATTTTGACCAGTCGATGCATCAAGGGCCAGCAAGGTTTCATGCGGTGCATCAGGTACCACACGCTTGATAATGCGACCGATTTTTTCCAGCTCCGCCATGAGGTTGTCCTTGTTTTGCAGACGACCAGCTGTATCAATCATCAGAACATCAATGTTTTCAGCGATCGCACGTTCCATTCCATCAAAGACGACACTAGCAGGATCTGATTTTTCAGGACCTGTCACAACTGGAACATCTACGCGGCGTCCCCATTCTGCCAGTTGAGCTACTGCTCCTGCACGGAAAGTATCTGCTGCAACCAACATGACTTTCTTGCCTTCTTGTTTGTAGCGGTGGGCTAACTTCCCGATAGAGGTTGTTTTACCAACTCCATTGACCCCAACAAAGAGCATGACCGTAAGACCGTCTTGAAAACGAATAGCTTCATTAAATTGGCCATCCTTTTCATACAAGTCCACCAATTTTTCGATGATCACGCGCTTGAGAGCATCTGGTTTTTTGGCATTTTCCAAACGGGCTTCATAGCGCAACTCTTCGGTTAAATTAGAGGCCACTTGAACCCCAACGTCACTCATGATCAAGAGTTCTTCCAATTCTTCAAAGAATTCTTCATCGACTGAACGGAAATTGGCAAAGAAGGCATTGAGACGTGCTCCAAATCCAGTTCGTGTCTTTTTCAAGCTACGATCGTATTTTTCCTGAATGGTTTCTTGCTGAGGCTCAACTTCGTCTGGAATCGGCTCCTCTGCCTCTTCAACAGTTCTTTCCTCAACGGTTGATGTTGCTTCTCCTTGAGGAAGTCTGGACTCAGCTTCTGCCACTTCTGAAGTTTCCTCCACTTGAGCAATCGCTTCTGATACTTCAGGTTCTGAAACCTCATCCTGAGCGTCTACTAGTTCTGGAGCCTTCTCTTCTGTCGTGCTCCCTTCTACTAGCTCAGTTTCAGATGATGGAGAGACAATTGGTAACTCTTCTTCCATTTCTGAACCATTAGCCCCATCAGCTTCCTCACCATCTTCAGTTTCTTCCGCTTCAATTTTCACTTCTTCAAGAGGCTCAATCTCCTCCGTTTCATCAGCTAGTGGTGAAACTTCTTGAGGACTTGCTTCTGTTTGAGCAGGTTCAAAGGCCACTGGAGACTCCTCTTCTGGTTCCTGGTCTTCATGAGTCTCTGAAGTCACATTTTCTTCAACAAGAGGTTCTTCTAATGGCTCTTCTTGAGTGACGGTTGAAACAGTTTGATGTGTGGCTGCAATCCGCGCTTTAAGCTCTTGGTAGTAAGCCTCCATATCAGCGATTTTTTGCTCTTCCTTGTCATTTGAGACAGCCGTCGTCGGCTCCTCTTTGACAACTTCTTCAATCTCATTACTTTCCGTCACTTCTTCAGTAGACGGAAGCACTTTTTCAGTTTCTTCTTTTTTTCCAAATAAACGATCAAATAATCCCATTTATTCACTCTCCTTTAGCACATAATTTTCAATCGCCCATGCGACGGCATCTTGGTCATTGGTCACAGGGGCCACAAGCGTTGCAACTTCCTTCACTGCTGGAATCGCATTGCCCATGGCAACCCCCAGTCCAGCCCATTGTATCATAGACAGGTCATTGGCTTCATCTCCACAGGCCATGACTTGATCTGCCTCAAGACCCAAAATAGAAGCCAGAGCTGCTAAGCCCGTTGCCTTATGAACATTTTTAGGGCACCATTCCAGCAACATTTCCCGAGATTTAAAAATTTCATAGTCTTGAAATAAGTCCGGCTTGATCTGCTTGATCGCTGCATCTAAAAAGTCTTGATCGACTGCTGTCACACACTTGTTGTAGGAAATCGTGGATGGCAGGTCTTTAAAATCTGTTTCAATAAAGTTCAGGTAGGGATTGTAAAGGGAATAGAGAGACTTTCGATCTGCATGAATCTCATAAACCGTTCCCTCACTGATAGCATCCAGCGGAAGTCCTAGACGGGCTGTTTCATCATGAATGGTTGCGACATCTTCTGGTGCCAAGACAACTTTTGAGAGGATTTCTCCATTATTTCGCTGTACTAGACCACCGTTGAAGGTAATCGTATACTCTTCTTTGAGGCCTGCTGTTCCCAATTCTTCCAAAAGAAAATCCATGGCTTTCAAGGGACGACCAGTGGTTAGAACCACCCTGACACCTTGGGCCTGTGCAGCAGCGAGGGCTGCTCTATTGCGAGGAGTGATCTTTTTTTCAGAATTGAGAAGGGTCCCATCTAAATCCAGCGCAATCAAGGCAATCTGACTCATACAATTTCCTCCATGTAGCGTAGGACAGAACCCGTCGCATGGTGGCCGATGACTGTTTCAGCAATCGCTAAGATTTCAGGACGTGCATTTTCTGGCGCTACAGGATGGCCCACGACTTGCATCATATGGAGGTCATTTAGGTTATCACCAAAAGCCATCACCTGATCCATCGAAATCCCTAGTTTATCCGCTAAGGCAGTAATCGCCACTCCCTTATCGACATAATCGAGGACAATATCAATCGATTCAAAACCTGTCGTCATCGCTTTGACGCCTGGGATATTCTCAGTGACCCATTGTTCACCTTCAAGTACAAGAGCTGCATCAAAGTTGGTGGTCAATTTGAAAATTTCATCCTGAATATCTGCTAGGCTTTTCACTTTTTGAATGTTTTCATTGTAGTGCTGACTCAAGGCCAGATAGTCGGGATCTACTGTTTCTAAGACATAGCTCCCTTTTTTCCCAGTCAAAAGCAATTTATTCGGATCTGCATAAGGGGAGGATTTCAAAGCCTCAAAAACACCCAAATAAAAGTCTTTGGACATGGTCGCTTCGTAGAGATCTTCTCCATGAAATTCCACCACGCTGCCATTTTCAGCAATGAAAATTATCTGGTCTTCAAACCCTTTAAAGAGGGATTTGAGCGAAAGGAGGGCACGGCCACTCGCAGCAGCAAAATAAATTCCTTTTTCTTTGCAGCCTGCTAACACCTTTCGTAAAAGGTCTTGATCGTACTGATGTTGGTCATTTAAAAAAGTTCCATCCATGTCCGTAGCGATCAATTTAATATCATTATTCTTCATTTTCTATGTCTTTCAATTTTACTGAGACGATTTTAGAAACCCCAGATTCCTGCATGGTCACTCCATAGATGGAATCTGCAGCTGACATGGTTCCCTTCCGGTGCGTCACGACGATAAATTGGCTTTCCTTATCAAAGCGGTTAAGATAATCCCCAAAGCGCTTGACATTGGCCTCATCTAGGGCAGCCTCTACCTCATCCAGAATGACAAATGGAATGGTCTTGACACGAATAATCGAGAACAAGAGGGCCAAGGCTGATAAGGCTTTTTCTCCACCACTCATGAGGTTTAAGGATTGGATCTTTTTACCAGGTGGCTGCACAGAAATCTCAACACCAGCTGTCAGCAGATCTGGCTCTGTCAGAATCAAATCAGCAGAACCCCCACCAAACATTTGACGGAAAGTGACTTTAAAGGATTCACGAATGGCTTCGAAGGTCGATTTAAAGCGTTCCTTGACTTCGTCATTCATGTCGTTGATGGTAGACAGAAGCATGTTTTTCGCGGCCAAGACATCCTCCCGCTGGCTAGAAAGGAAATCAAAGCGTCCCTTCACCTCATCGTATTGCTCGATCGCATCCACATTGACTGGACCAAGTGCCTTAATGTCTTTTTCGATGCTCTTAAGCTGGTTTTCAGCTGCTGCAAGATTTTCAACCGGTTTAGCCTGTTCTTTGGCTTGGTCAAAGCTTTGCATGAATTCATCGGTAATTTGCGTTAAGAGCTTATTCAAGCGATCCGCATGCTTTTCACGTGTCGCTTCAGCCTTGGCTTGTTGACGAATCCACTCTTCGTTTTTCTTGCGCGCTTGTTCCATCTGTTCTGCCACATCTTCGGCCTGGCCTTCCAAATCATCCAGCTCAAAGCGTTTCCGAATGACCCCTTGTTCCAAGTCCGTTTTCTTGGCTTGAGCCTGCGTCAATTGGTTGGCTAGCTGCTCTACATCGACTGTCTGAACTTGGGCCTCGCCTTGTTCAATCAGCAATTGCAACTGATGCTCTTCTACTTCCAACTGAGTGATCGTTTCTTCCAAACGACGAGCATCTGTTTGCTCGTAACTTTGTTGACTTTTATATTCCGTCTGTTGGAGTCGCAGTTCTGCCAATTGCTCTTGCAGGTTTTGTACTTTTTGTTGCAGGACATCTTTGTCCGACTTCATGGTTTCAATGTCGCGATTCAAATTTTCTTTTTGAAGCTCAATCGCTGCCAATTGCTCAGCAAGGGACTCCTGCTCTTCTTGTAGAGATTGGGTCACATCTGTTGCCAATTCTGACTTCAAAGCCTCTAAGAGTTCCTGAATTTCTTTCAGTTGCTCTTGGCTTTGTTGGTAGGCCAATTGGGCCCGCTGTTGCTCCAGACGCGCTTGCTCACCCTGACTTTGAATGGAAGCCAGGTATTCTTGCGCTTGCTTAAGCAGATTGTCCTTGGTCTCTACCTCCTGCTCTGCTTCTCTTAAACGAGCATCCAGAGCTTGCATTTCCTGTTTTAAACTATCTAATTCTGGTTTGACAAAGACTGTATTTTGGGAACGATTGGCACCACCGGCGTAAGATCCACCCGTCCGCAATTCGGTCCCATCTAGGGTCACGATCCGAACTTGATAGTTGACTGTACGAGCCGCCTCACGCGCATGCTCCGTCGTGTCAAAGATGGCCGTTACCCCAAGCAAGTTTTGGAAAATCTGTTCAAAACGATTTTCATAAGTCACCAAGTCACTCGCAATTCCTAAAAATCCTGTACTGGTTTGAATCAACTCCAGATTCCGAGGAGAGAGTTGACGGGCTTTGATCGTCGTTAGCGGAAGGAAGGTTGCCCGTCCTAAGCGATTGCGTTTCAAGTAGTCAATCGCTCGTGTTGCGGCCTTTTCATCCTCGACAATGATCTGTTGGCTACTAGCTCCCAGAGCAATTTCAAGCGCCGTCTGGTAGTCTTTTGAAAAACTCAAATTCTCACTAACAGCCCCACAGATGCCTCCTAGACGGTCCGCTTCTTGCAAGACACTCTTGACACCTGCATAGAAGTTACTATGGTTCTTCTGAATGGCTTCCAAACTATTGATCCGCGCCCGTTTGTTTTTGCTCTCATCCATCAAGTCAAACATAGCCGTTTGAGCCTCTTGGTAGGCAGCTTTGGCCTGCTCCACTTTTACCAATTGATTTTGGTATTCTGCTAATAGACCTTTGACCGTCGCTTGTGCCTGATCCAACTCCTCCAATTGTCGAACTTCTTTTTCCTTGGCAGCTTCAAAATTGGATTGCGCCTTGATCAAGTCCTCTTGACGATGACTAGATTCTTGTAGGAGTGCTTGGATCCGGCTCTCAATAGCTGTCCGCTCATTAGATTTTTCGGCTTCTGTCTGTAAGAGCTCCACATACTGCTCACGTAGATGCTCAATGACTTGTTCCGGATCTTCTTCATAGTTGGCTAATTCTTTTTCCAGCTCTTCTTGTTGCTGACGGTTCTCTATCAGTCTTTGTTGAAGAGTTGCTAGCGTCTCTTGTTTTTGAGACAGCTCTTTTTTCGCTTCTTCCAGACGGGCCAAAACAGCATCCAGTCGCTCTAGATTTTCCTTGCGACTATGGGCTGCTTGACTCGATTGCAACTTAGCGACTTCAATTTGCTTTTCCAAATCGCTAATCAAACGAGTGACCTCTAGCAAGCTGGCCTGGTCCTCAGCTAATCTTTCATCCAACTGATGGCGGGCTTTCTTGATGCGTACATTGTCTTCTTCTAAAATCTGACGACGTTGGTAATAAGAGGCCAACTGTTCTTGAATGGCTTTTTCTTCTTGATCAGCCTTTTCATAGAGATCCTTTGTCAAATCGACTTGAGCGACCAAAACGTCCAGTAAGAGAACCTGGCGTTCTTGGTCTAATTCCAAGAAACGACGAGCAACCGTCGCTTGCTTTTCAAGAGGCTGGATCTGTCCTTCTAATTCATAGAGGATGTCCTCTAGACGGTCCAAATTCTCCTGGGTTTGGTTGAGTTTGGTCTCCGTTTCCTTGCGCCTCGTCTTAAATTTCAAGACACCAGCAGCTTCCTCAAAGATAGCCCGGCGTTCTTCCGGTTTGGAGTTAAAGATTTCCTCTACACGACCTTGGGAGATAATGGAGAAAGAATCCCGTCCCAATCCCGTATCCATGAACAAATCATGCACATCTCTGAGACGTACTTTCTTACCATCGATCTTGTACTCGCTGTCTCCCGAACGATAAATATGGCGTTCGACCCGAATTTCTTTTCCTGCCTGTTGGATAAAACCATCCTGGTTATCTAAGACAACTGTAACACAAGCATAATTCAGCGGTTTACGCGATTCTGTCCCTGCAAAAATGACATCGGGCATCTTGCCTCCACGTAGACTCTTGACACTGGATTCCCCTAAGGCCCACCGCAAGCTCTCCGTGATATTTGATTTTCCAGATCCATTAGGCCCTACAACGGCAGTAACCCCCTTGTCGAACACGACTTTTGTCTTATCCGCAAAGGATTTAAAGCCTTGGATTTCAATCTCTTTTAGATACATGGCCCATCATTCCTCGTTTCAACTGCATTGCGGGCTGCTTCTTGCTCCGCTAACTTCTTGGAACGACCATGACCGTGCCCTAGGGTTTTGCCGTTCACGAACACTTCCACTTCAAACTCCTTTGCATGAGCGGGACCAGACTCATTTACCACTTGGTACTGGATCTCCACATCCCCGTGAACCTGCAACAGTTCTTGCAAACGAGTCTTGTAGTCAATAACTTGGGAAAATTGACCCGTTTCAACCTTAGGAATCATGACCTGATAGATGAAGCGTTTGACCGCTTCCACACCTTGATCTAAGAGCAAGGCACCTAAAAAGGCTTCAAATAAATCGCCAAGAATCGTATCGCGGTCCCGACCACCAGATTTTTCTTCGCCTTTGCCTAGTTTGATATAACGGTCAAATTGGCAATCCCGAGAAAAACCAGCCAAACTTTCTTCACGGACAATCATGGAACGGAATTTGGACAAATCTCCCTCCGGTCTGTTTGGGTGTTCCTTATACAAATATTCGGAAATAACTAATTGAAGAACAGCGTCTCCTAAAAATTCCAAACGTTCGTTATGTGAAATTTTTAAGAGGCGGTGCTCATTGGCATAAGAGGTGTGTGTAAAAGCTGTATCTAATAAACTGCTATCTGAAAAAACGATCTGAAACCGTTCCGATAACAGGGTTTGTAATTTCTCCATGGGAAGCCTACTTTCTAATAAATTCATACCTTTAAGTATACCAAAATTTTAAAACGATTACCATTAGATATCCATTAAGTGCGGTTAGTTGATTTTACTGTATTTTAGACATGGTCATATATTGCTCAAATAAATAAAAACGTAGTCAATAACGTAGTCAGCCGATATCCGTTATAATAGACAATCTCGATAATTGCCGTTATAACAAAAAAACCACTCGTTTGAGTGGTTTGAAATATAGAATAATCTCTTTCTATTTCTTCCACGACTGCAGAGGTCAGCATCTATCTATGCTTGGAACTCTCCGAACATTCGTTAAATATCTTTATTATTTTTCTTCTCCAACTCTTCAGCAAGGTTATACAATTTTTCGGCAGTAAGTAGGGCCATTTTATCCATACTGCTTTTTCCTTTTCTAACATCTGCCACTGTAGACCAAGGAACACCAGCACCTTTAGCAATTGCACTTGTGCTTATCTCGCTGTTTAATAACTTTTCTATTTGTTCTCTCATTTAATCATCCTCTTATTTCCGTCTGTCTTTTAAAATCAGCAGAAATATAAAAAATACGATTGTGAAAATTGGTAAATATTTCATTTTATTGACCGATATGATATAATCATGGTAGGTGTAAGGGGCTTTCGCCCCGACCTACCAGAGCCTTATCTGAACCGCTTTGCTTTGCGTGGCTTGCGTTCTTTTGGCTCTTTTTTTATTGCCAAAAAGAAGCACGAACGCACTTCTTTTCCTAGTTCTAAGGCCTGATTTTTTTATTTTTACTCAGGATGTTCTTCTGTAGGATTTTCAGGCTTATTGGGGATCACTTTTAAGAGATAAAAGGTGATAAAAATCGTCAAAGCTCCTAAAGCAAGCTTCACCCAAATAATCGGTGCCAAATAGATGGAAATGCCCATCAGAATGTAGATCTGAAGAAGGATCCATTTCTTCCGTTCTTTGGCAATCGATTTGGTCTCTCGGTAATCCGCTACATAGGTTTGATAAAGCTTGGTTTGGTAAAGCCAAGTTTCAAAGCGTTTGGAACTTTTAGCAAAGCAGGCCATCGATAGCAGTAAAAAGGGAGTCGTCGGTAAAATCGGCAAAGGAATCCCAATGATTCCTAATCCCAAAGACACAAAACCAATCGTAAGATAAACAAGGCGCATTTACTTCTCCTTTGTATGTTTCTTTTTTCGTAATCACTCTACAGCATTCACATCTGACATTCGAAGTATCATCTTAGAAGGGTCTGACATTCCATCGACAATCTTCATTTGCTCCTCGTTCAATGGTAATAATATCAGAGTTGCTGTATAAGAGGGTAATTCACCACTATCTTTGATGAAATAGCTAACCTTTTGATTCTCAAAAATAGTCTTGCCATCATAAGACCACGTAATTGAAAAATTTAAATCTTTCTTGATATCTACATCTGTCTTATTGACCAGCATGAGTGCAGCTCTTTCTTCAGAAATAGCTCCCGTGAAGTAGAGCGCCATATTACCTTCACTTCCGAGTTCAGGATGGTCCTTGACCAATTTTTTTCCTAACTCAATTAGCTCAGACGTTTTACCTTCATACTGAGGTGCTACTACAAATTTCAAACCTTTTTCTTCTTTAGAAGACTCTGATACTTTTGTTTCCTTCGTCGTTTGATTGGAAGTCGACTCTTTCGTAACTTGCTTAGACTGACTACAAGCTGTTAAAGCAACCAAACTAGCCAGTAATAACATCATTTTTTTCATTTATTATCTCTCCTCTACTTTCATGAATCTCACTCAGAATTCATTCTTTCCTATCATACACGAATTTTGGGTAAAGAGCAAATTCATTACTAGATGTAGATTTCCTCAAATAGGCATATAAAAAACCACCCGCAGGTGGTTTTCCATCTTATATCTTCGTCAAAGGGGTCGCGGTGTCTGGTGATGTATCCAGAACCTCAAAATCATGACCGACAGCTAGATCTGCTCGAGCCAGTTGGTTCTCCATGGTCATATGGGCCAATTCTTTGATATTGTTCTCTTTTGACAAATGCCCCAGATAAATCTTCTTGGTGCGATTTCCCAAGGTCCGGATCATGGCATCTGCCCCATCTTCATTAGAAAGGTGGCCTAGGTCTGACAAGATCCGCTGCTTCAAGCGCCAAGCATACGAACCTGCTCGAAGGATCTCTACATCATGGTTGGACTCAATCAGATAGCCATCCGCATCCGCGACGATACCTGCCAAGCGATCACTCACATAGCCCGTATCCGTTAGCATGACGAAGCTCTTGCCATCCTTCATAAAGCGATAGAATTGAGGGGCAGCAGCATCGTGACTGACCCCAAAACTTTCGATATCGATATCGCCAAATGTCTTGGTCTTTCCCATTTCAAAAATGTGCTTTTGAGCATCATCGACCTTCCCTAGATACTTGGTGCCTTCCATAGCCTTCCAAGTTGCTTCATTAGCATATAGATCCATGCCATATTTCCGCGCTAAAACACCCACACCATGGATATGGTCTGAGTGTTCATGCGTAATCAAAATGGCGTCTAAGTCTTCTGGTTTGCGATCAATTTCAGCCAATAGTCCCGTAATCTTTTTCCCTGATAATCCTGCATCAATAAGCAGTTTTTTCTTTGGCGTCTCAAGGTAGAAAGAATTCCCACTAGAACCTGAAGCTAAAATACTATACTTAAATCCCTCTTCTGTCATTGACTCCTTATTCTTCCTCTTCTGTATCCCAGTCGTCTTTAATAGCATCTTTGTCGTACGGCAAGACAATGGTAAAAGTAGATCCCTTGCCATATTCACTCTTGGCCCAAATAAAGCCTTTGTGTTGCTTAACGATCTCCTTAGCAATGGCTAAGCCCAGACCAGTCCCTCCTTGGGCCCGACTACGCGCCTTATCCACTCGGTAAAAGCGATCAAAAATACGTGGCAAGTCTTTCTTGGGAATCCCCAAGCCCTCATCTGAGATAGAGATAATCAACTGAGCATCTGTCGTTTTCATCCCTACCTTAATTTTTCCACCATCAGGTGAGTACTTGATGGCATTGTTCAAGATATTATCGATCACCTGGGTCATTTTATCCGTATCAATTTCCACCCAGATCGGAGTGATCGGGTATTCCCGGATCAGTTCATACTTCTTGGTATCTTCTTGCGATTGACTCTTGATCTTATCAAAGCGGTTCAAAATAAAGGTGATAAAGGCCGTAAAGTTGGTCAACTCGATGTCCAACTGACTGGTTTCATTATCGATTCGAGAAAGACTCAATAGATCTGTGACCATGCGCATCATGCGGTTGGTTTCATTGAGTGAAACTTTGACAAAATCTGGTGCTACCGGCTCTGACAAAGCGCCATCATCTAGGGCTTCCAGATAGGATTTCACACTGGTCAAGGGAGTCCGCAATTCATGGCTCACATTGGAGACAAAAAGGCGACGTTCCCGCTCTTCCTTATCCTGCTCTGTCGTATCGTGCAAGACAGCTACCAGACCAGAGATAAAACCTGACTCGCGACGAATCAAGGCAAAGCGCACACGAAGACTTAAGTATTCCCCATTTTCATCCTGGGAATCGATGGTCAACTCTGGTACTTCTGTAATCAAGCTGCGCAGATCATAGTCGTCTCCAAGCGAAAGCAAATCCAGAATACTGGTATTGAGCACCTCATCTGGATTGACATTCAATTGCTTGGCGGCCATTTCATTGACCATGATGATCTGACCACGTCTGTTGGTCGCAAGCACCCCATCTGTCATGTAAGAAAGGATACTGGTCAAACGCTTGGTTTCTTGTTCCAAGTTTTCATGCGTCAGGCGAATAACCTCAGACAGATCATTGATACTATTGGTCATATCTGTCAGTTCTGGACTCCCTTGCATGTCGACCACTTCAGAATAGTCCCCTGCAATCAAATCCTTAATTTTGGCGTTTAATTGTCTGAGCTTAATATTGTCCCTACGGTTTTCTAGCAAAAGCAAGGCTACCACAATGATAAACCCAACCGTAATCAGAACAAAGACAAAGTTCGACGACATTACAAATTGTTTTAGTTGATCAATCATTGTTTCTCATATAATATCCAACACCACGGCGGGTCAAGATATATTCTGGACGTCCCGGTGTGTCCTCGATTTTTTCACGCAAACGACGAACTGTCACGTCCACTGTCCGAACATCACCAAAGTAATCATAGCCCCACACCGTCTCAAGAAGGTGTTCACGGGTCATCACTTGACCGACATGGGTCGCAAGGTGATAGAGCAATTCAAATTCGCGATGGGTCAAGTCCAATTCTTTGTTGCCTTTTTGAACCAAGAAGGCATCTGGAAGAATGTGAAGATCACCAATGACAATTTCCGTATCGGCCTCATTTTCAAGCTGAGGATCAGCCGCAAACTCAGAACGACGCAACAAGGCTTTCACACGCGCTTGCAATTCCCGATTCGAGAAGGGTTTGGTGACATAGTCATCCGCACCGATTTCAAGCCCGATGACCTTATCAAATTCCGTATCCTTAGCAGATAGGACAATGATCGGCACATTGCTGGTCTTACGAATCGTACGCGCCACTTCCAAACCATCAATCTCTGGCAACATCAAATCTAGAATAATAATATCTGGATTTTCAGCCGCAAAGACCTCTAAAGCTTCCCGACCATCAAAGGCTGTCAATACCTCATAGCCTTCTTTTGCCATGTTAAATTTGATAATATCTGAAATTGGTTTTTCATCATCAACTACTAATATTTTTTTCATCTTACATACCTGTTTCTAATGCTACTTTTCCTTATCAATCTCTATCTTCTTATTATATCAAACTTATGAAGAAATGTGGAGTCTCAATTGCTGGACTTTCCAATAAGACAAAGCAAAAAGATTGAGATCATGACATCTCAATCTTTTCTTTTTGCATTATTTTGAAACACGGGATTTGTTGGAGATATCAGCTAGGATTGCTGCTACATACTCATCATGTTTAAACATTAAAACGGTATCTACTTTCAGAGGAGATATCGTTTTTCTTCTTCGGATAAGGATACAAAAATTTCTGCCTTCACTATCTTTTAAATTGATTGAGTTCTTCAGAGAAAGACTGTAAACTTTTTGATATAATATCAAGGATGGACTGATGGATATTTAAAAAATTATGTTCAAAAGAATGACAGGTGAGAATTAAAAATATGTAAGATTGGACAGAGGTCTCTCTACCATCGTCTATGCAGAAACAAGATTATATGAAATAAAAGGAGTAACCAATGACCAGAAACTATTCAACACGTGAATTCCGCGAGAAACTATATGATGACCTTCATGTTCGATTAAGAGATACAGTGATTTTGATGTGTGCGATTTTTATTGCCTCTATAGGTCTAAATACGAATTCAACAGCTGTCATTATTGGAGCCATGCTGATTTCCCCTCTTATGACACCGATTGTTGGACTGGGGTTTGGTTTAGCTATTTTTGATACGCGTTTAATCAAGCAATCTCTAGAGGTTTTATTTACTCAAGTATTGGTCAGTTTGCTTGTATCGACTCTATATTTCTGGATTTCTCCCTTATCTTATGCAAGTAGCGAGTTGATTGCACGAACATCTCCAACCATTTGGGATGTTCTCATTGCTATTGCTGGTGGGATAGCAGGTTTTATTGGTTCAAGGAAAAAAGAAGCAAACAATATCGTGCCAGGAGTAGCCATTGCAACTGCTCTAATGCCACCTATCTGCACTGCAGGTTATGGTTTAGCTAATGGAAATGTACGATTCTTATTTGGAGCTCTCTATCTTTTCTTGATCAACTGTGTCTTTATCATGCTAATCAACATTGTTGGAACAAGAATTTTGATGAGAAAATCTCCCTTAAGTTCATTTAATGAGCTAAACATTAAAATGAAAATTGGGTTGATATCCTTGATTGTATTATTGATCCTTCCAGCCAGCTATTCAGCAGTCACTCTGACGATGGATCAAGCGCGAAAAGAAGGGATCAAACAGTTTGTAGGAAAAGAATTCGCTAATCATACGGTCATTAATCAAGTCTACAAGTCAAGGAATAATGAATTGGTCTTGACGGTTGTTGGAGATCCGATTTCAGAAGAAGAATTAGAAACCATTCGCCAAAAACAAGCCTCTTACGGTATTGAATCTGTTCAATTGAAAGTCAATCAAGTCCATAATTCGACAAAATTAGATAGTGAGGCGACCAAGGAATTTTACGAAAACATTGACAAGTATATCGATCAAAAACTCTCTGAAAAAGATTCACAAAACGATCTCGTAAAAGAAAATGAGGCAGACAAGGATTGAGGACAATGAACTGAATCGGTTTTTACGCCGTGTTTTTCTTGTATCTTCCTCTTTCTTACTTATAGCAGGTTGTTTTTGCTTGAATAAGAAATAAATTAGAAGTTCTATCATCTAAGAAAAATGATGAAAAAAATCATTTAACTAATGGTGTGAACGTTTAGTGTTTATCAGCTCCATTCTCTGTAATTTTGGGGGTAAAATCCACACCATTTAGATAAAATTAGTTGAATTTGATTGGAAAAACGCTTTTATAAAAGCGGAGAAAAGTCTTGATATTACGCTGTTTTTAGTCCAACTGAAATTCATACTTTCCAAACCAGGCTTGAAAAAAGCTCGTAAAGCATCACAATTTAGTAAACGTTAAAACTTATTTAAACTTATTGAAAGCATTTCGTATCAAAAATACGGGATGCTTTTTCTGTTCACCCCAAATTTTTGTAACTAGGTGATACTTGAAATTAATACAAATTTGGTTGTTTTTGATAAATCTAAGCAACACTAAATGATGAAGTGAAAGGGGATGAATCTTTGATAGTATTCATTTATTGTGAAATATGATATATTTATTAATTAGATGGATGAATACTTCTAGAGTTAAATATAGCATAATAGGGACAGACTTTTTGGTTTATTTTTGTTTGTAGTCGGATTATGAAAGAATATCCAATATTATGCGATAAGATAGAATGTTACAAAAAAGAAAGGGGATGCAATCCGATGAAGAAAGACAGATTAATTGTATTGACAGATGCTGTTCTAGCAATTATTATGACCATCTTGATTTTAGAGTTAGAAAAACCAACAACACCAAGTCTTGAAGCTTTTTGGGATTTACGGCAAAATTTCTTTGCTTGTTTTCTTTCCTTTTTCTGGTTGGGATCGTTATGGATGGCACTAAACACATTATGGGAAAAGGTTGAGAAAATTTCCTCAGAAATTATTTGGTGGAATTTGTTTCTACTCTTGGAGCGGCAGGAGTTCTCTTTGGAGAATTTCATGCCATCCAAGATACCAGTCTGAATGATGTGGTGGACCGGATCTATATAAATGTCAAGGATTTACCGTTTCAGTCCTTGGGAGCTTTAGCTAATATCCTGTCTGATGTTAAGAAGGGACTGATTCAAGACAGTCATATCTGGTCTTTCTTCCAGTCATTTTTCAAACAATATCAGTTGATAATCAGCTTAAATCAGATCTATCAGTTTGTCTATCTTTCTCTGATGGAGATCATGTCCTATCTTCACTTTGATTATTGGAAAAAACGGCTCGGTCAGGAGCTAGTATGAATAAGGAGAACAAATGAGACGTTTAAAAATGTTATGGCATATTATACAGGTTACGGGTTTTACTCGGTTTGCTCTGAGTTTTGTGACCTTTGTTTTTGGGTCAGGAGGCGTGCTTTTCCTAGTTGAACCTGCTATCACAAATTACGGAGACGGTCTTTGGTATGCTTTTGTGACTTCGACGACTGTCGGCTACGGGGATCTCCTAGCTGTGACCTTGATTGGAAGGATTACCAGTGTCTTCTTGACGATTTATGGGCTCATATTTTTTGGCTGTTTATCAGCTGTTATTATTAATTATTATACCGATTTAAATAAGGAAAGAGGAGAGGACAAATGACTGCCAATTATTCAACACGGGAATACCGTGAGAAATTATACGATGACCTTCATGTTCGATTGAGAGATACAGCGATTTTGATGTGTGCAATTTTTATTGCCTCTATCGGTCTAAATATGAATTCAACAGCTGTTATTATTGGAGCCATGTTAATTTCACCTCTCATGACACCGATTGTTGGACTGGGATTCGGTTTAGCTATTTTTGATACGCGTTTAATCAAGCAATCTCTAGAGGTTTTATTGACTCAAGTGTTGGTCAGTTTGCTTGTCTCGACTCTGTATTTCTGGATTTCTCCCTTGTCTTATGCAAGTAGCGAGTTGATCGCACGAACCTCTCCAACCATTTGGGATGTTCTCATTGCTATTGCTGGTGGGATTGCTGGTGTGATCGGTTCAAGGAAAAAAGAAGCAAACAATATCGTGCCAGGAGTAGCCATTGCTACAGCTTTGATGCCGCCTATCTGTACTGCTGGCTATGGTTTAGCTAATGGGAATGTACGATTTTTATTGGGGGCTCTCTATCTTTTCTTGATCAACTGTGTCTTTATCATGCTAGCCAACATTGTTGGAACAAGAATTTTGATGAGAAAATCTCCTTTAACTTCATTTAAAGAGCTGAGCATTAAAATGAGAATTGGCTTGATATCTTTGATTGTATTGTTGATTCTTCCAGCTAGCTATTCGGCAGTTACTCTGACAATAGAACAAGCGCGCAAAGAAGGGATCAAACAGTTTGTAGGAAAAGAGTTCGCCAATTATACGGTTATTAATCAAGTCTACAAGTCAAGTAACAATGAATTGGTCTTGACGGTTGTTGGAGATCCGATTTCAGAAGAAGAATTAGAAACACTCCACCAAAAACAAGCCTCTTACGGTATTCAATCTGTTCAATTGAAAGTCAATCAAGTCCATAATTCGACAAAATTAGATAGTGAGATGACCAAGGAATTTTATGAAACCATTAACAAGTATATCGATCAAAAACTCTCTGAAAAAGATTCACAAGATAACATCGTAAAAGAAATTGAGGCAGACAAGGACTGAGGATAGTCAACTTATCTAACTCGAGGAAGAAAATCTTGGGAGGATATCCTATATCCAAAAGTTAGTGGATAGAAAGGATCGTTGATGAGGATACTATTTGTGGTGGTTTGACCGATCACTACTAGCTCAGGTTAAACAAAATAGAAAAAGCAACAACTATTTCAGTTGTTGCTTTTTCTTACTAAAAAATATTTTTCAAACTGTGATCGTTTTATTTCTCAACACGAGATTTATTTGCAATATCTGCAAGAATCAATTCTACAAATGCATCTACCGGCATGGTTTCTGTTTCTTTTTGACCATAACGGCGAACGTTTACAGCCTGCTCTTCCATTTCCTTGTCACCAACGATTAATTGGTAAGGAATTTTTTGAGTTTGAGAAGCACGAATCTTGAACTGCATTTTCTCATTGCGTTCATCCACATCAGCACGAACACCACGATCACGAAGTTTCTTAGCTACTTCCCAAGCGTAGTCCACGTGTTTTTCGTTCGATACTGGGATAAGGGTTACTTGGTGTGGCGCAAGCCAGGTTGGGAAAGCTCCCTTGTAGTTTTCAATCAAGATCGCAGTAAAGCGTTCCATGGTTGAGATTACCCCACGGTGGATCATGACTGGACGGTGTTCTTCCCCGTCTGCTCCAATGTAATGAAGATCAAAGCGTTCTGGAAGCAAGAAGTCCAATTGGATAGTTGAAAGAGTTTCTTCTTTACCAAGAGCTGTTTTCACTTGGATATCCAATTTTGGTCCGTAGAAGGCTGCTTCCCCTTCAGCTTCATAGTACTCAACACCCATATCATCAACGGCTGCTTTCAACATGCGTTGAGCATTTTCCCACATTTCATCGTTATCAAAGTATTTGTGTTTGTCTTCAGGATCACGGTAAGATAAGCGGAAACGATAATCTGTCAAGTTAAAGTCTTCATACACATCGATGATCAATTGAAGGATCTTCTTGAATTCTTCCTCGATTTGTTCTGGAGCCACAAAGGTATGACCATCATTCAGAGACATTTCACGCACACGTTGAAGTCCTGTAAGGGCACCAGATTTTTCATAACGGTGCATCATACCGATTTCAGCGATACGGATTGGCAATTCGCGGTAAGAGTGCACATGGTGTTTGTAGACTTCAATGTGGTGAGGACAGTTCATTGGACGAAGAACGAATTCTTCACCATCACCCATGTCCATAGTTGGGAACATATCTTCACGGTAGTGATCCCAGTGACCAGAAGTCTTGTAAAGTTCAACTGAGGCAATTGGTGGAGTGTAGACGTGTTGGTAGCCAGCAGCGATTTCCTTGTCGACGATGTAGCGTTCCAATTCACGACGGATGGTCGCACCATTTGGCAACCAGAATGGAAGTCCTTGTCCAACTTCTTGAGAAATCATGAAGAGATCAAGCTCTTTACCAAGTTTACGGTGGTCACGCTCTTTAGCTTCTTCACGCATTTGAAGGTAGTTCTTCAAGTCTTTCTTGTCAAACCAGGCAGTACCGTAGATCCGTTGCATCATGGCATTGTCGCTATTCCCACGCCAGTAAGCACCAGCAACGTTGAGAAGGTGGAAGATTTGGATGCGACCTGTTGATGGGACGTGAGGTCCACGGCAGAGGTCTACATATTCACCTTGACGGTAGATGGTCAAACCACCTTCGTCTTCTGAGTGTTCTTCAATCAATTCCAATTTGTATGGATCGTTCTTGAAGATTTCACGCGCTTCATCCTTGGTCACTTCTTCACGAATAGATGGGAAGTTTTCTTTCACGATTTTCTTCATTTCTTCTTCGATACGAGGAAGGTCTTCGTTAGAGATTTGGCCAGCTTGGTTGTCTGTATCGTAGTAGAAACCATCTTCAATCGCTGGACCAACACCCAAATGAATATCTGGGAAGAGGCGACGAGCTGCTTGAGCGAATAAGTGAGCTGCTGAGTGACGCAAGATTGGAAGAGCATCTTCGTGATCAGGTGTCACGATTTCGATGCTTCCATCTTCAGTGATGGCACGAGTAGTGTCAATCAATTTGCCGTTGAATTTACCAGCAAGAGCTTTTTTAGCTAGGGAATTGCTGATGCTTTGTGCAATTTCAAAAGTAGTAACGCCTGATTCGAATTCACGAACAGCGCCATCAGGGAAAGTAATCTTAATCATGGTTTTCTCCTTAAATATTTATCGTATGTTAAAATTGAGGCTTGAAGAAATAGCAAAGGGTTAGTTATAAAGAACAATTATATTTGTTTATCTAACTGAATGATGCTTTAACATTTTCATCCTATAAATAAAACAAACAGTTGAAATAAGTAAATAACTTACCAAGGAAAGGATTAAAGACATATATTGCTCATCAGTCATTATTTTACTACCCATGTATATCCTTATCGGATAGCTTCTTAGTGCATTGAATAGATAAATACCAGCAGTAAGACTTAAAAGATATCCTGCTATCACGAGTTCCTTTTTCTTAAAAAACATTAAGATACCGAGAAAAGGAGCAAGAAATGGTATAAGAGGGATAAATGCCATAAATGCAAAGAAAACAATGTACGTTGAACCCCATAGACTAAGAGTTTTCATTAGCCATACATAGACTATAAAGTAGATACAGGCAATCACCCAGAACAATGTTTTCTTCATATCAATCTCCATCTTCACTTTTTGCGATTGACTATCCTCCAAACAAAAAAGCGACCTCCTCAAAAGGACGTCGCAACGTGGTTCCACCTTCATTTATGTTCCTCAAAAAAGAGGGACACCTCTGATTGGCTCTAACGTAGCCACCGTTTTATGTTTGCATAAAAGAATCACGAGTAGTCCCAAACCTATCCTCTACGCGATTTCCAGCCCCACGCGCTCTCTATCAGATTTCCTAGATTTGATATGTCTCTGTCAGTTATTATAGCACGATTGAAAAATTTTGCAAGAAAAAGTTTCATTTTCAATCAAAGAAATGAGTGATTTTACGGATTTTCTTCACTTGTTTGACCGAAGCCTTCATCATCTTCACAGATCCATTGACCGGAAGAGCAATCACCTTGGTCGGGATTTTCACAATGGTCTTAGACATTCGCTTGACCCGACTTTGCTCAGGATTCAAATCATTTGAAAAGTCTTTAGAGATGATTTTATCCAGGTAAAATTCGTAGACCCGACGGCCAAAGGTTGCTGCAGAAATATCATCAATCTTTTCTGCCCACTTGGTCTCGTCGATTGCAGGCATCTCGTCAATCGCTTCAAGAATCGCTTGGGCCAGATCGCTCTCCTCATAAAAGAGTTTCCCAAACATAGGGTCATCAATCACATGATCGAGATAAGGATTGCCATGAGCGATGATCGGGGTACCACTCGCAATACTCTCTAAATAGGTCAGCCCTTGCGTCTCACTCGTTGAAGCTGAAATAAAGAAGTCAGCCGCCTTATAATAGAGAGCTGTTTCATTGGGTGGGATCATTCCTGTAAAGACAACCGCATCTGAAACCCCAAGCTTTGCCGCTTGTTTTTTCAAATCATCTAGATAAGGTCCATCCCCAGCCACAATCAACTTGACTTTTTGATTGACCTGAAGGACATCAGGAAGAGCCGCAATGACAGCCTGAATATTTTTTTCATAAGAGATCCGCGACAGGCTCAATAAAAGCGTTTCATCATCTGCGACTTCATATTTTTCACGAAGAGCAGCTGTCTCTATCGGAGTGATTTCTGGCCGGTCAAACTTGGCCAAATCAATCCCTGTCGGAATAATGCGTTTTTCTGCCTTGACCTTGTACTTTTGGAGCAAGTCATAGACGATCTCGCTTGGGCAGATGACGCCGTCCAGATCATTCATATAACTTCTCACAATGTATTTGACCATACTTGGGCGAATGACCATGCCTCTCGCAATATAGCGGACATAGTCCTCATACTGGGTATGGTAGGTATGAATGACTGGAATCCGCAATTCGCGTCCAATCCAAACTCCCAAAAGGCCTAATGAAAACTCAGTCTGTGTATGGATAATATCCAACTGGTATTGCTTGGCAATGGCAAGTGCCTTTGAAAAACCACGATAAGCAACGCGGCGGTCCTTAAAGGCGAAGAAAGGCACACTTGGAATCCGAATAATTTGCCAATCTTCATAGCGGTTCACATCTTTATCCGTTGTCGTAAAGATAAAGACCGTGTGACCCAATTTTTCTAATTCTGTTTTGAGCGTCCGAATGCTGGTCGCCACTCCCGAAACTTGCGGGAAATAGGTATCTGTAAATAATCCTACACGCATCTTACATCTCCAAAACTGTTTGATAGGCTTCGACCAATTGATGAGCCACTAAGTCGATCGAACGACTCTCAGCGACCTTGTAGCCAGCCTCCCGCTTATCTACTTGTCCGTTCAAGACCTTGTTCAAGGAATCCACAAATTCATCCACATTGTGGCACAATTCAGATGAGCTCTCGTCGATCCAGCCATTGTATACGGGAATGTCCCGCAAGACCGTATGCTGATGACTAGCCAAGGCTTCTAAAACAACGATTCCTTCCGTTTCTTCATAAGATGGGAAGAAGAAAGCATCTGAACCCGTCATAGCCCCTTGGAAGACCGCTCCCTTGAAATAGCCAGGGAATTCCACATTACTAGGATGATCCTTTTCCACTATGCGACGAATCTTACCCGGAATGATCCATTTGTTAATCGATCCAAGCCAAATAAAGCGCACATCCGGCATGCGACGGGCCACTTCTACGAAATCTTCAATCCCTTTGCGTTTAAAATAAAGCCCTGCACAGATGACAACCTTTTGGTCTTCTTGGATATTAAAATGCTTGCGAAAGACTTCTTCTTTTTTCGGATCCTTCTTGTATTTTTCCAAATCAATTCCATTGGAGACCGCGATAATCGGTGTGGTCACCCCATAAGACTGAATCAGGTGTTTGGAATACTCAGATGGCGTGATCACATAGTCTGCCTTTTGGTACATGTGAGCCAAATACTTCCCAAACAAGGGCGCAAAAAAGTTAGACCCGATAAAGGAATTTTCAAAATCCTCACGGGTTGAATGGCCATGCATGATGACTTTCTTTCCACGACGCTTTGCTGCATGGAGCAAAAGGAAACTCCGTGGGCCATAGGTATTGATATGCACCACATCATAATCTCCTAAAATATCTGTCGTATACGGAATCCCAGCCAAATCAAGCGCATGCATTTGATGCTGCAAGGCTCGACCAATTCCTGATTTTTGTAAGACGGATTTTCCTTCTAAATACAGTAAAACTTTCATACCCTCTATTATACCGAAATAAAGAGTGCCCAGCAAGTCTCTACCTGTTTGCAGTATAAAAAAGAGGCTAGAACAGTTCTGTTCGAAATTTAAAATTCTATTTTATTTATATACAGTATACAAAATCCAATTGCGATTCTGTTTTTCCTCAATTTTTGAAAAACCAATACTTGTTAGTAACTGACTAAATTCATGACTTGTACGATAATCTGTCATATGATAATGTATTTTTTCTTTTTCAGAAGCAATTATCAAAGTAGAATTGCTGGACATGACTCTATAAACTTCTTGAAAACTCTTTTTTATATCCTTCCAAAAAATATGGGTCTGAATAGCAAATATTCTATCAAAATAGTTATTTTGATAAGGCATATTCTCCACATTTCCAATCTTAAGTTGGACACTACCTTTTCTTATGGAATCTGAATGAACACGTTGGGCAGTTCTATATGATTCCTTAGAAATATCAATACCATGAATCTCAAGATTTTTATTTAAAGCAAGAAGGTTCTTGATAGTACTCCCGCCACCGTAACCAATTTCTAAAATTCTATAATTATCTGAAATAGTAGTCTGTTTAATCGCCCAAAGACTAAGTTTTTTAAAATAGAATGACCATATTTTTGTGATGACTCTACCAATAAGACCACTAGGTTTTTGAGACTGCTTAATAAGAAATTCAGTTAACATTAAATATCTTCCCTCAATTATTATAAGTTTGAAATAACATTAATTATATTTCAAACTTAATTGTATTGTAAATATCAGATATCGTCAAGAATTAATGAAATAATCTGAGATAAATTTCAAAGTTGTGCTATAATTGATATCAAATGGAGTGTTCAAATGAATCAATATCAAAAAACAACAGAAAAAAAGAAGCAAGCTATTATTCAGTCTGCTCTTTCTTTATTTAAAGAAAAAGGGTTTAAAGAAACAAGTATACAATCAATTGCAAAAGTCGCAGAAGTTTCTCCTGTGTCAATCTACAATTACTTTGATAAGAAAGATAATTTAGTAGCTTTATGTATTAATGAATTGTTTAAAGACATCATACAAGAAGCTGAAAACATTCTACTCAGTAATATAGATTATAAATCAAAATTAAATCAAGCCTTAGCTTTATGTCAGAAAAAAATAAGCCAACAGATTTCTAACTACTTTCAAGAAAAAACGTTAGAGGATCCTACTTTTACGAAACTTATGACAAAAGCGATAGATGAGAAAAAGCGTGAAATATATCGTGCATATATTGAGCTAGGTAAAAATGAAAATATAATTGCTAAAGATTTGTCAACAGAGGTTATATTAAACGTCATGAGTGCTCTCAATAGCACAGGAAATCATCTATCTCCAAATAAAAACATAGAAGACGAAACAAAACAAATTCATCATATTTTGTTGTATGGTATTTTAACAAACTCTAGAACGATTTAATTGTAACTTACACATCAATATTTGAACCAACACTCATTCAATTTCACTTCATCATTACTTATGATTAATGACACATATAAAAAGAGGCTAGAACAGTTCTGTTCTAGCCTCTCAGACTAGTAGACACGTCTTCCCAAGTCGAGACTCTAGTCTACTAATCCTTATTTTTTGGTCGTTCCACGTTGGTTGATCGTATGAGACAAAAGCACTTCGCGTTCTTCCAACTCTTCTTTGTGCATGATCTTGGTCAACATACGCATACTAATCGCACCAAGGTCATACAAGGGTTGGCCAATCGTTGATAGATTTGGACGTGTGTAACGAGTTACTTGTGAATCATCACTAGTAATGATTTCAAAGTCTTCTGGTACTTTGATACCGTGATCAGACAAGCCGTTCAAGAGACCTGCAGCCAATTCATCACCTGTCACAAAAGCAGCTGTTGCTTTTGACGCAATGATGCGTTCTGCCAAGTTATAACCTTCATCATAACGGTATTTCGATTCAAAGACAAGTCCTTCGCTGTAGCTCAATTTTTTCGTTTTCAAAGCTTCTTTATAGCCAGCCAAACGGATTTTTCCATTGATATCATCCACCAATGGGCCACTTACAAAAGCAATTTTCTTATTGTGTTTTGCCAATTGTGCAACAGCATCAACAGTCGCTTGCTTGTAGTCGATATTGACACTTGGTAATTGGTGTTCTACATCGACTGTCCCAGCAAGGACGACTGGCGTCCGAGAGCGTGAAAACTCTGAGCGAATCTTTTCTGTCAAGTGATAGCCCATGAAAATGATTCCATCCACTTGTTTTGAAAAGAGGTTGTTTACTACTGAAACTTCTTTGTCATCGTCTTCATCGCTATTTGCAAGGACGATGTTGTACTTGTACATTTCCGCAATGTCATCAATCCCTTTAGCCAAGGTAGAGAAATAGCTGTTGGTAATGTTTGGAATCACAACACCGACTGTTGTGGTTTTCTTGCTGGCAAGACCACGCGCAACAGCATTTGGACGGTAATCCAAGCGTTCGATCACTTCCAAAACTTTTTTACGTGTATTTTCTTTAACGTTCTTATTTCCATTCACTACACGACTAACGGTTGCCATTGAAACCCCTGCTTCACGGGCGACATCATAAATCGTTACTGTATCGTCTGTATTCATAAGATTTCCTTTCATTATTGAAAATTTCGTTTTCATCCTCTAATTAATCCTATTTTATCATGTATTGTAAACACTTTCAAGTATTTTGGTAAAATTTTGTAAACTCTTGCTTTTTTAGGGAAAATTTGACAAAATAGATCCATAGAAAGAAGGTAGCATTATGTCTAAATTAGATCAAATCGTCGATTTTCTTGAAACTGAAAAAACAGACGTCGCTGTTGTATCTGATCCTGTCACGATCAATTACCTGACTGGATTTTACTGTGATCCCCACGAACGCCAACTCTTCTTGTTCGTCTATACAGACCACGAACCCCTTCTCTTCGTTCCTGCACTTGAAGTGGAACGGGCGACTGCTGTTGTCGATTTCCAAGTAGTTGGCTATGTAGATTCTGAAAACCCTTGGGAAAAGATTAAAGGGGCTATCGCTAAACCAGATGCCAAAACTGTTGCACTTGAATATGATAACTTGATTCTGACCAAGTACAATGGTTTGCGCACTGTCTTTGAAAAAGCGGAATTTACTAACTTAACACCACGGATTAACCGCATGCGCTTGATCAAATCTGCTGATGAGATCCAAAAGATGTTGGTTGCCGGTCAATACGCAGATAAGGCTGTCAATATGGGATTTGATGCCATCTCACTGGATAAAACAGAAACTGATATCGTTGCAGAAATCGACTTTGGCATCAAACGCTTGGGCTATGAAATGAGCTTTGAAACTATGGTCCTGACGGGGAATAATGCAGCTAACCCCCACGGTATTCCTGGAAGCAATAAAGTCGAAAACAATGCTCTCTTGCTCTTTGACCTTGGCTGTATGGTGAATGGTTATGCGTCTGATATGACCCGTACCGTCGCGGTTGGAAAACCGGATGATTTCAAAAAAGAAATCTACCACTTGACGTTAGAAGCTCAACAAGCAGCCATCGATATGATCAAACCTGGTGTAACCGCACATGACGTTGACCGTGCTGCACGGAGCGTCATCGAAAAAGCTGGCTATGGTGAATACTTCAACCACCGCCTTGGACACGGTATCGGTATGGATGTGCATGAATTCCCTTCTATTATGGAAGGAAATGACCTGGTGCTTGAAGAAGGCATGTGCTTCTCAGTCGAACCTGGGATCTATATCCCAGGTAAAGTCGGAGTCCGTATCGAAGACTGCGGCTATGTCACAAAAGACGGCTTTGGACTCTTTACAGAAACCAGCAAAGACTTGCTTTACTTTGACTAATCCTTTTGTAGATCCAAGTCGCAGCAAACAGAATGTTTCGTCAATAAATATAAAAAATGAGGCTGGGACAAAAGTCCTAGCCTCTTAATTGTTTTTGGATTGTCGAACAAGACGCAGTGGTTGAGTAGTCTCTACTACGCTGATTTCATCAGCTTTTACAGCCTACTCAACTGTTCGGAGGTGGGACGACGAAATCGAATTCTAACGAATGACCGATTTCTGTCCCACTCTCTTTTTTCTTATGAAACCGATTCGAGGTCCATTCTTTTCTGCGCGTCTTCTACGACTTCTTTTAGGCTGGTTTGAGCCATCTCTTTTTCCATAGCAGTCTGAATGTCTTCGAGCTTCCCATCTAAGACATGATGGATATTGTGACCTATTGGGCAATTTGGATTGGGGTTTTCATGGAAACCAAATAATTGGCCTGTCGAACCTAAGCATTCGACCGCTTGATAGATATCCAGCAGGCTGATCTCATCGGCTGCTTTAGCGAGTTCAGCTCCTCCTGTCCCACGCGCTACATGGATCAATCCCGCTTTCTTTAACTGAGACAAGGTCTTTCGAATAATGACCGGGTTCACCCCAACACTCTCAGCAATCATATCACTGGTCACCTTGGTACAGTCCCCTTTTAGGGCAATCATCACTAGTACATGGGTTCCAATGGTAAACCGACTCGAAATTTGCATGTCTTTTCTCCTTTCTGCCTGTTCTGAAAGTGACATCCATTGGACGATTGTCAACAGACGACTCTTACTACCCTTATTATACTAGTTTTTGTTGTAATGTCAACAGTTACACTTTTGAAAAAAGTCCTCTAACCAAGCATCGATTTCTCGATCATGACCTTCTCTCTGCTCAATCTCATGAAGTAGCTCATGATTGTGGGTATGATGAATGCCATTGACCAAACTTTCATAATACACTTGATAATAAGGAAGATGGAGATCTTTTGCGAGTTGTAGTTCTTTTTGGACATCATAGTCCACCCGTCTAAAATCAACATCTTTTAGGCCCATTTGATCAAATTCAAGAATAGCATACATGGCCCGAAGATCCTTGCGAAGATTCTTTTCCAAAAAGAAAGGTTGACCGATCGACCCAGGATTGATAATCAGTTCTCCTCCTGTCCCGTAGCGGAAAAACTGCTGGTGAATGTGTCCGTAGACTGCAATATCACAAGACGGATTTGTCACCAAGCGATCAAAATCCTTCTGCTCACCAATGTGGATCAATTCCCGACCCCAATTCTTATCGGGTAAGTGGTGGGTAATGCCGATCTTTAAACCGGCGATTTCTCTATGGACCTGCATGGGCATTTCCTGCATGGCTTCAATTTCCTGAGGCGTGATTTCTTCAAGAATATATTGACACTGGCGCATAAGGTAGCGATGACTTGGTCTAGTCTCATCCAACATCCCCCTCATGGCGCGCCAAAGACTATCTTCCCAGTTTCCAAGGACTTTAACCGTAATAGGAAGCTCCTCTAACAGCTCCAAAAGAGCGCGTCTGCCTGTTCCTGGCATCAAACTATCTCCTAAGAGCCAATATTCATCCACCTTGGCTTTTCGACTATCCTCTAGGACAGCTTCCAAAGCTGTCGTATTTCCATGAATATCTGAAAGTAAAGCAATTTTAGTCATGATCTTCTCCTACTATCCATTATAACAAAGAGTAGAAAAACTTCCACCCTGGGGTGAAAGTTTTATGAGAATTCTATGCTGCTCGAAATGAAAAATAAGGTTAGAGGACTCATTTTGTCGCTATCAGCTACGGGCTTTGTATCTTATAAACGAACACGCCTACAACTCTTTGGAAAAAGATAAATCCAACTAGAAGCGGACGCTTCGTCGTGGGATTTCCTATTTTCCTTTGAGTTGCTTAACGGCTTTGTATCTTAGTCTACTGATTTGAGGGCTTCGAGCATATCTACTTTTCGGAGATAATGGTCAACATAAATTCCTAACAAGACCAAAAGAAGGATCAGTCCTCCAACAGGGAAGAGGAAAACACCAAGTCCTACTTTGGGGTAAAAGAGAATGGCATCTGGTGCAATCATGGCAATAAGAAATTGATGAAGATAATAGCCACCCACTAATCCCATGAGGATCCCTATGATAGACAATAAGATGGTTTCGCGGTAAATATAGAGTGTCACTTCCTTATTATGGAATCCCAAGACCTTGATGGTCGATAATTCACGGATCCGTTCCGCCACATTGATATTGGTTAAATTATACAAGATCACGATAGCTAACAAAACCGATACAACTACTAGAATCATCATGGTGGTGTCCAACGATTTGGCAACTGAGTTAAAGAGGGAAATCATCGAAGCATTTTGACTGACTGCCTTCACAGCTGCAAGAGCCATCATGTCCCGACTAACTGCTTGCACTTGTTGTGTGGAGGAATTTTGCAGCTGTACCAAATAGCTGTTTTCTGAAGTCCGCTCTCCGTAGATTTTTTGGTAACTTGCCTGATCCATATAGATAAAATGGCCGACATAATTTTCAGTGATTCCTGCCACCTTAAAAGAGTGACCATCTAGGGTCAGTCGATCCCCAACTGTAACCTGGGCTAGTTGTGCTAGTTTGCTACTGATGATAACCCCTTTCTTTAGAGACAAAGATTCCCCTTGCTTGAAAGAACGCAGGCTGACAAAGGGAGAAAAATCTGCACAATCCGTAACCAACATCGTAACGGTCTGCTTGTCGTGTCCATTTTTTAAAGAAGCTTCAATGACCTTACTATAGATAGCTCGATAATCCTTGATGTCTGATTTTGCCAGACGATTGGTTAGTTCTTTGCTTTCTTGGTAGGAGGCATTCGTTTTTTTGGCTACAATCAACTCATAAGATAGGATCTCTTGAAATTGGCGTTTGGAAACACTTCCTACAGAAGATTGAATCCCTAGCCCTGCAAAGAGAAGAGCAACAGAACCCGCCACTCCAAAAATGGTCATCAGCATCCTTTGTTTGTAACGAAAGAGATTGCGAGCAGTAACCTTGTGCGTGAAATTCAGACGCTTCCAAATAAAATGGACACGCTCCAGAAAAATTTTCGAACCGGATACTGGTGGTTTGGGCAGTAATAAAAGATTGGCTTCTTCTTTTAATTCCTTACGAGCAACCCAGTAAGCTGGAAGCACACTCGCGACGAAAGACAGTCCAAGAGCAATCAGAGTAATATCCCTATAAAAATACTCTCTGCTCTCTCCTATAACCATCCCTTGCGTAATAATGTTGGAGATGATTCCCGATAGGAAATAATGCCCCAACAAGCTTCCTAGAAGGGTTCCAATCGTACCAGCAAAGAATCCATAGAGGACAAATTTGAGAATGATGTCCTTGGTTCGATAGCCCAACGCCTTAAAAACGCCTGCATTGGTCCGCTCTTCATCGACAAAGCGCGTCATCGTGGTGAAGGTCACCATGGCTGCTACCAGATAAAGAACGACCGGAAAAATATTTCCGATAGCAGAGATACTGCTACTAGCATTGCTATACATCAGGTAACCTTGTCCGCCTGGCATGGTCTTGCGATCATAAACATGATAAGTTGGAATTTCCAGCTGATCTCGCTCGGTTTTGGCTTTTTTTAGCTCCTCCTCTTTTTTTGCAAGTTCCTTTTCACCTGCAGTCCAGTCCTTCTTTTTCTGATCCAGTTGTTCTTTAGCTTGATGGATTTTTTCTTGACTGGCTACTCGCTCTTTAGCTGGCAGAAATGGAGCTAGTTTACTGAGCTGCGTCTCCTGCAAGTCTAATTGCTTTTGAGCCTGATCGATCTGATTCTTGGCTGACTGTAATGTTTCCTTGGCACGACTGAGTTCTTTCTGGCCTTTTTGGATCTGCCCATCCGCCTCCTTCTTGAGTCTTTGATAGCGAGCCTTTCCATTGTCTTTCAGAAGTTTTTCTAACTCTTCTTGGTGATCTTCTAGCCGTTTTTGGTAGGCTTGCGAAAAAGAATCCAAAGATCTCAGATCATCAAACTGGATCCGCGCCATCACAGGGAGTTTAGTCGTAAAGACCTCTTTTGAAACCAGAGCATAGGCATCCAGATTCCCACTGCCACTCATGGCAGTGCCTAAATTCTTTTGAGACCACATCTCAGAGGATTGAACAAAACCAACAATGGTGAATTGCTTTTGCTTTAAACTAGACCTAGTTCCCGCCTTTTCTTCAAGTGTGAGGGTATCCCCTAATCGATAACGATCCTCCCAAAAACTCGCTAGGGCCAATTCCCCTTCTTTTTGAGGCAGACGCCCCTTGGTCACACGAAAAGAAGAGAGACTCTTTGGGGGAGAAAAAAGTCGGATTGCCTTTCCTGTTCCTTTCAACGTCAGATCCAGCAGTGAACCAAATTCGACACGCGTCCCTTTGAGTCCTAAAAGCTCCTCTTGGTCTACCTGGTCTAATCCCAAGTCCCCCATGACAGCAAGATCTAGCATCTTTTGTTGCTGAATAAACTGGTTAGCCGTTCGATGCATATTTGGAGTAGTCACCTTTAAGCCTACCAAGGCCAAGCTTCCCAACAACATCAAGGTTAAGATGGAGAGAAAACGTCCTTTTGAATGTGTAAAGGAAGCAAATAGATCCTTCCAATAGACTTTTCGTTTCATGCTAGCACCTCTTCTAATACTCTAGTGTAGCAATATCTTGAGGAAGCTCATTGATTTCTACCGACTTGACCTTGGCATCATGCATGCGAATCACACGGTCTGCAATCGGGGCTAAAGCAGCATTATGGGTTACGATGATGACCGTCGCTCCCTTTTTACGAGACATGGCCTGTAAAATCCCCAATACTTGCTTACCTGTCTGGTAGTCTAAGGCTCCTGTAGGCTCATCGCAAAGGAGAATTTTAGGGTTTTTCGCCACTGCCCGAGCAATCGCCACCCGTTGTTGCTCTCCACCTGACAATTGGGCAGGAAAATTATCAAGACGATTGCCAAGTCCTACTTCTCTTAAAACGGCTTCCGGATCCAAGGCATCAGAGACGATTTCTGAAGCCAATTCGACATTTTCCTTGGCTGTCAGATTGGCTACTAAATTATAAAATTGAAAGACAAAGCCAACGTCATCTCGTCGATAATCCGTTCGTTGATGGGAATTGAGCTTAGAAATATCCACCCCATCAATCAGGACCTGTCCTTCGTCATTCGTGTCCATCCCTCCTAAGATATTGAGAACTGTTGATTTTCCAGCTCCTGACGCCCCTAAAATAATGACCAATTCGCCTTTTTCAATCTCAAAAGAAACATCCTGATTAGCGAGAATCTCCGTTTCTCCACTAGTGTATCGCTTGTAACAGTGCTGCATTTCGATGTAGGCCATTTTTTCTCTCCTCCCTCCTATTTCCTATCTATATTATAGTCCTTTTCGTATAGATTACAAAGAAATCGAGGCATCACCAATAGTGATTCTTCCTCATTATCATGAACTATTATAAATTTTATGCTATAATTAGAGAGAAATTTGATTTATTCTTAGAAAGAAGGCTCATCATGAGTTTACAACAGTTTGAAAGGAAATCTCTTCAAGAAATCAACCAGTCTATTGACGTGCCAAAAGGCATCCCCTTTTGGAAGACTCTTCTACTCTTTTCAGGACCAGGAAGTCTGGTAGCTGTCGGCTATATGGACCCGGGAAACTGGATTACCAGTGTGGTCGGAGGGGCACAATACCGCTACCTCCTCTTATCAGTGGTTCTTCTCTCCTCTTTAATCGCCATGCAGTTGCAACAAATGGCTGGTAAACTAGGAATTGTCCATCGTAAGGACCTGGCCCAAACAACCGCCCATCACTTGCCAAAATGGCTTCGCTATACCCTTTGGATTGTGATCGAGCTTGCCCTGATGGCGACAGATTTAGCAGAAGTCATCGGATCAGGGATTGCCCTCCACCTTCTTTTTGGCTGGCCCTTGCTTTTTTCCATTCTGATCACCATCTTTGATGTCTTTCTATTACTGGGGCTCATGCATCTAGGATTTCGAAAGATCGAGGCCATCGTATCAACCTTGATCCTCACGATCCTTGCAATTTTTGGCTATCTGGTATTCCTATCGAAACCAGATATCGGAGGAATCTTCGCTGGCTTCCTGCCTCAAAAAGAGGTGCTAGGAATTGGACTTCCAAAAGGAAATGAAGCCTTGACCTTGGCGCTTGGAATCATCGGGGCAACCGTAATGCCCCACAACCTCTATCTCCACTCTTCCATTTCGCAAACGCGAAAGGTGGACTACAAAGATCCAGCAGATATCAAACGGGCAGTGCGCTTTATGACCTGGGATTCAAATATTGAATTGAGTTTGGCCTTCGTCGTCAACTCCCTCCTCTTGATTCTTGGAGCGGCCCTCTTCTTCGGTCACGGGGATAAGATCGGTGCTTTTTCTAGCATGTACAATGCCCTCAAGGATAACCACATTGCCGGTGCTATCGCTAGTCCCTTCTTGTCCACCCTCTTTGCCATCGCTTTGTTAGCCAGTGGTCAAAATTCAACCATAACTGGGACCCTAACTGGTCAAATCGTTATGGAAGGTTTCTTGAGATTCCGCCTGCCACAATGGGTCGTTCGTCTTATGACTCGGATCATTGCCCTTCTTCCTGTCATCATCGTTGCGATCTTATTTGGAGATCAGGAACATGTCCTTGATGACCTTCTGGTTTATTCTCAAGTCTTCCTATCAGCGGCTCTTCCATTCTCCATCTTCCCTCTGGTTTATTTCACCTCCAACAAGGAAATCATGGGAGAGCATGTCAATGCGAAATGGAATACTTTCTTAGGCTATCTCGTTGCGATTGTCTTAACTATCTTAAATTTCAATTTGATCGTGACAACTTTTATCAAATAAAGAGAGAGTGGGACAGAAATCGATAATTCGTTAGAATTCGATTTCGTCGTCCCACCTCCGCACAGTTGAGTAGGGCTGTAAAAGCTGATGAAATCAGCGTAGTAGAGCCCACTCAACCACTGCGTCTTGCTCGACAATCCAAAAATAATTGAGAGACTAGGACTTTTGTCCCAGCCTCTTTTTATTTATTACACTCTCTTTTCCATCTTGTTCCTCCATTTCCTAAAAATTTCCTGACCATTTTTTTAGGAGGGAATTATTTTAAATCACTAATTGTTGTGAGGTTTTCACAAAATCTTGTCAGTGCCCGTCATTCATAAACTTGTAAAATTTTTGTACACTTTCCGTTATCTGTACAAAAATTAGAATTGTTGTCTAATTTATTCTTTTGGAGTATAATGCTATTTGTTAGTGCCGTAAAATTATTTAACATATAAATTATTTTAACGTCAAATAAATATAAACAGATTGATACAACTACAGAAAGGAACATATGGTACGCCAAAGACAAACAACAACCAAGTCAGACTTACGAAATGCGCTCTCAAAACTCCTCTTGCAACAACCTTTTGAAAGCATCACTATTCGACAATTAACTGAAACCGCTGGGATTAACCGCGGGACCTTCTACTTGCACTATGTCGATAAATACGACATGTTTGAGCAAATGAAAATGGACATGATGCAAGAATTGGATAGCCTCTTCGTTGAAGGAAGCCCTGTCAAGGTAAACTTTCTCAATGTCTTGACTGCTATTAAAGAGAATTATGATTTTATTTATGCATTGTCCCAATCCTGCTGCTCAGACTTCCGTAAACTAATAAGAAGTTTTACCCTCCATGCATTAGACGATACTCCCCATGCGAAAGAACACATCATTTCAGACTTTCAAGTTCCATACAAGTATGGGCTAGAAATTTTCATCGCTACAATCGAATCTGTGATTGTGACCTGGTTAGAATCTGGTGCCAAGGAAGAGCCAATCGAAATCGGGACGATCATTCTTAGCGTCTGCGACTTTGCTAACTGGAACTAAATTCCCCAACCTTTTCCTTCCTTTATGGAGAAGGTTTTTCTTTTTGGCAAATAAACAACATTCAGATCACCTTGTCCAACTTGTTTGTAGAAAGCAAAAAGGCAGGATCCTAACATCCTACTTTTAGAATGTAGACAAATTACTTTAAAGTAAAATAAGTTAAGCGATTTTGCAAAAAAAAATAAAAATGAGTTCCAATTTTTAAATCGATTCAAGAAAATACCGAAACTTTCCGCTGTGAGAAAAGTGCCTGAAACAATAACATTTCAGGCACTCGGGAGTTTTGAGACCCTAGGCTCAAAACTAAGTCTTGGAACTTCGAAGAAGTTCGCTGACGTCCGTACTCACCTAAGGAAAGTTTTTTATATGACTTTGTCTTCAATCTGAAGGCAGGATCTTAACATCCTGCTTTTTCTTTATTTTTTCTTTGCCAACATGGTTGCAAATCGAAGTTGAATCCGATGGCCATTTTCATCTCGACGATGGAGATGGCCTGGATTTTCATTGTACTTGACCAACTCCCAATCCTTGTAATACTCCGCCAATTCTCCTTCTTTAAAGGTGAACGAGAAGGGCATCTGGCAGGGATAATCTTCCGTATCCATGGCACAGACAATGAGATTGTAGCCACCTGGATTGGTATGCTCTTGCATATTGCGGATAATCGCTGGAATCCGATCAGCCTCTAAAAACATGAGGACCACAGTCGATATGATGAAGTCATAGTTTTGGGTAAGAGCTGCAGCATTGATATCATAGAGTCCCACTGGCATCTCTAGATCTTCCTCAGCGACAATACTTTGTAAGATCTCAAGAGCCAGTTCATTTTGATCCACTGCTGTCACGTCAAAGCCATGTTGGGCCAAAAAGAGGGCGTTGCGGCCTTGCCCGCATCCTAGATCCAGCGCCTTTCCAGCTGGGACAATTCCCACTGCTTCTAGCACTTCTGAATGGACAGGATTGGTGTTGTATTTTTTGGGGAAATAGTCTTTTGGCTCACAGTAAAATTCTAGGTACCACTCCACATCGTCAGTCGCCGCTTCGACACGATGCCAGGCCTGGGGCTCGGCCATGGGGTTCTCTGCTCCTGCTTCAAAGAGGTGGCTCGCGATTTCTTCCCCCTCTTCGGTCAATTCAATAAATCGTAACTGACCCTTTAAAACAGTAATCTTTCCCCAGGTTCCTACCTTGGTATTGTGCTTTCTTTGAAGAGCTTCTGGCATGGTATCCTTGGTCCAGATAGGCATGCGCTTGTAAGCAATCAATTTTTGTGTCATGCTGCTTCTCCTTTTTCTTTCTGTACCCTTATCATACAGAAAAAAATTCCTTTTTACAAGTTGGAAAAAGGAGAGCCCATCTCCAAGAAAAAAGACAGATCTGAAACGAGTTTCAAAACTGCCTTTTTCTTTAACGTGTATTGTATTGTTTCATGACCCGTGCGATGTCTCGGTTTTGTTCCCGACGTTTGATGGATTCACGCTTGTCATAATCATGTTTCCCTTTAGCAAGCCCCAAAAGCAATTTGGCATAGCCGTCCTTGAGATAGACCTTCAAAGGCACCAAGGTCATTCCGGTCCCTTTGGTGTCTTGGTCCAGCTTTTGGATTTGCTTTTTATGAAGAAGGAGCTTGCGACGACGGTCTGGATCTTGGTTCCAGATATTGCCTTCCTCATAAGGGGCAATGTGGACATTGCTAAGCCAAACTTCGCCATTTTTTACTTGTGCAAAGCCATCTTTCAAGTTAATGTGTGCTGCACGGACACTTTTGATCTCTGTCCCCGTCAGCACCATCCCTGCTTCAATCGTATCCACGATGGTGTAGTCATGTCTCGCCTTTTTATTTTGCGCGACTACCTTTCCTTCGCCCTTTGCCATGTTTGGCTCCTTTCTTTGCTACTTCCTTGTAAAATGGTTTCTTCCCTTTTTTCTTTTTGGATTTAGAGGAAGAATCTTTCCGCTTGTCATCTTTTCTAGCAGTTGATCCCTTAGAAACTTTTTTGTCCTTGCGTCTGCGATCCCGGCGATTGCCATCTCGGTCACGTCCTTTAGACTTGAGGCCTTTTTCAACGACATCCCATTCACTTGGAATATAAGAGAAATCAATCTCTCCGGTCATCTTGTCGGCTCTTTCTACCTTGATTCGGATTTGCTGACCGACACGGAAGGTCACTCCGGATTTTTCCCCGCGAAGGGTTAGATCTCGTTCGTTAAAATGGTAGAATTCAGGGAGATTGGTAATATGGATCAAGCCTTCAACCGTATTTGGCAACTCCACAAAGAGGCCAAATTTTACCACACTGGAAACCACGGCATCGTACTCTTCCCCAACATAGTCTTCCATGTATTCTGCCTTCTTCATGGCTTCTACTTCGCGCTCCGCATCAATAGCTCGACGTTCCCGACTAGAGGATTGGCTGGCAATGTCCGGAAGGACTTGTTCAAAGTGTTCAGCTACTTCTTGGGATTTTCCATATTCGCGCACCATTCGATGAACCATCAGGTCCGGATACCGACGGATGGGACTGGTAAAGTGGGTATAATACTCAGCAGCAAGCCCATAGTGGCCATGGTTATGCTCTGAGTAGCGAGCCTGCTGCATCGAGCGCAACAACATCATCGAAAGGACATCTGCATAGGGTTCCCCTTCGACCTTGCGCATAATTTCTTGCAGGGCTTCTTGGCTCATCTCACTAGCCGTTCCGTAGATTTGGATCCCGAAGCTAGAAGCATAATCGATAAACTTCTGTACTTTTTCTGCCTTTGGATCTTCGTGGATCCGGTAGATGAACGGCAGTTCTAGTCGTGTAAAGTGCTCCGCCACTGTTTCATTGGCAATCAGCATAAAGGACTCGATCATCCGCTCAGCAATTCCTCTTTGACGAAGGACGATATCGACCGGTTTTCCTTCTTTATTGACCAGGATTTTAGCCTCATTGGTATCAAAATTAAGGGCGCCGCGACGAATCCGCATGCTTTCTAGAATGCCATGCAAGGTGGCCATTTGATGAATACTTGGGACAATTTTCTTAAAGGTTTGAGCCTTTTCTTCGTCGCCCGCTAAGATATCATTGACGTCGCTATATGTCATTCGGAAGGTTGTATTGATCACTGTTTGGGTAATGGTATGCTTGACGACCTTGCCATGAGGATCGATCTCCATGATGGCAGACTGGGTCAGGCGGTCCACATTCGGATTTAAAGAACAGATCCCATTGGAGAGACGCTCTGGCAACATGGGTACTACTCGGTCGGTCACATAGACAGAAGTCGCCCGATTAAGAGCTTCCTTGTCGAGTGCTGAACCTTCTGTAACATAATAAGAAACATCTGCGATGTGAACACCCAGCTCAAAGTTGCCGTTCTTGAGTAGCTTGATATGGACTGCATCGTCCAAGTCTTTGGCATCTGCCCCATCGATGGTAAAGGTGATCTCCTCTCGCAGATCTAACCGTCCCTCTAAATCCTTTGCAGACGGTGCATCTGGAACCTGCTCAGCCTCTTTCAGCACTTCTTCTGGAAATTCTGAGACGATGTCCATGGATTCTAACACTTCCAAGACATCGATTCCTGGATCTGTTACATGACCGACCACATCCCGTACCGTCGCCACAAAATAATTGTGCTTGCGGCTCGGGTATTGATCAATTTCGACCTTGAGGATTTCGGTCCCTTCCAATTGGATGGCTGGCTTCTTCACATAGATCAGCTGGCTGATCTTTTGATTTTTCGAACGAATGTAGCCGGCATATTTAGGCTTTTCCTCATCCAGAACGATTTGTCCAACTACCGTTTTAATGCTATGCTCCAAGACATCAATAATCTTAGCTTCTGCTGCCGTTCCCTTGTTTCGGTCTGCTACCTTGGTAATGACGATCTCAACGGTGTCCCCATCGATAGCGTGATTAACATCATTTCGGCCAACAAAGAGGTCCTCTTCTTCACCTTCTAAACTGACAAAGCCAAAGCCATTTTTATGCGCATGAAAGATCCCCTTGAGGGTAATAGCTGGGGCCTTCTTTTGAGCCAAACGAAGAGAGCCATCATCTTCGAATTTCAACTCATGGCGGCGTTCCATCAGAGAGATGGTTTTGACCAAGTCACGGAAATCCTTAGACCCTTCCTTTCCTAGAGCTGCTGCCAGATCATTGATCTGGGCTTTGTCATGCTCTTGTAAATATTCTTTAATACTTGTTTTCATTGATTTATTTGCTGGTTATCCAGCCTCCTTTTTTCTATCTACTTGTGTCTTTGTTTTACAAAATAAAAATAGGCAAAGACATTGTCTGAGCCTATCTTATCTACTAGAAAGTACCATTAAGATCATCGCGATCAATAACCAAAAGAAGATCATAATAGCTGTTAAACGCTGCATCACGGCTTCAAACCCGCGCGCTTTTGAACGTTCAAACAAGTCATTTGAACTTGCGTCAAAGACGTTGCTCGATTGGTTTTTTGTTGGTTGCATAAAAATTGCGATAATAATCAATACTGATAATACTAGTAAAATAGTTGTTAATGCTCCGCTCATATTCAAAACTCCTTAAAATCTTCACTATTATACCATGAAAATCATTTTGATTCAATATGTAAGGTTACTTTTCTTTCCTTGGGACAATACTTCAAGACCTCGATCTTTTCAGGATGGGTTTTGGTATTTTTACTGGTCAAATAATTCTGACTCCCACAGCTGGTGCAGGTCAATTGAACTTTAATTCGCACGTACGTCTCTCACTTTCAAATACTTTCTAAATAAGAATAAGAGGAACATCAAATCGGTAAAGGCCAAAAGGGCTGTACCGTAAAATACCCAATGATAGCCAAAATGCATGAAAATACTCGATCCCATCATTGGCCCTAACACGCCACCTAAATAATAAAAGAGCTGGTTGTAGCTAAAGATCCGAGAAATCCCTTCAGGAGGGGTTAAACGATTCAATAATGCAGAAACTCCTGGTAGTAGGGCCCCTGTCCCGATCCCAAAGAGGAAGCGTAAAATCCCTAACTGAAGGGGTGATTGCGCTTGGGCACAAAGGATATAGAGACAGCCACTATAAAGAAGGGCGATTAATAAGAGCCGGTGATTCCCGATTCGGTCTCCGAGTTTTCCCATCCAACCTGAAAAGAGCATACTGGAGACTCCCATGGCTGAAACAATCATCCCCGATACAAAGATCAAGTTGTCTCTTTGTCCCAAAGCCCGCACATAAAGAGGCAGGATTGGAGAAATAGATTGGGCGATCATTTGAATGGTCATGCTGGTCAAAAAGAGTCCCAAGAGGATATCTTTTTGCTGAATGGACATGAGCAACTCCCAACTGGATTTTTGTTCTTCTTTTGGAAGTGGCTCATACTCTTCCTCAATGCCCCAGAAGGTTAAGAGGGAAACCAAAAATAAGAAGAAGCCGACCAAGAGAAAGACATTGCGCATTCCCAGATTTTCAGCAATGAGTCCCCCAATCAAAGGCCCCATCAAGGTTCCAGCCACGACACCGGTCGACAAAGTCCCTAGGGCATAGCCGGATTGGTCCTTGGGAACTTGACTGGCAATCAAGGCTGTACTATTAGGGACAAAGCCTGAAAAGACCCCATTGAGCAAGCGCAGGACCAAGAGCCAAAAGACGGATGGGACAAAGGCAATACCTCCCATGGTCAGCGTCATGGCAACGGAAGCTCTAAGCATCATGGGTTTTCGACCATAGCGGTCGGCTAAGCTCCCCCAGATGGGAGACATGATCGCAGAGGTTACAGAAGAACTTGCGACGGCAACCCCAGCATAAAAGGGAACAGCCTTGCCCGTAACACCCAACTCTTCCACAAAGAGGGCCATAAAAGGAACGACTAAAGAAAGGCTGGCTCCGATGAAAAAGCACCCGATCCAGGCAATATATAGATTTTTACGCCAATTGATTTCTCTTGTGATAAAATCATCTTCTTTCTAATTGTTTTAGGGCTGCATCTAATTGAGCATAGAGGGCCGTTAGATCGCCATTATTGTCTAAGACCAGATCTGCATGGACTCTTTTTTCATCTAGCGGCATTTGAGACGCGATGCGTTCTTGGGCCTGCAGTTCTGATAAGTGGTTGCGTTCCATCAGGCGTTTGAGCTGGGTTTCTTTTGATACAGCTACCAACCAGACAGATTCAAACCACTCTTCATAGCCTTGTTCAATTAAGAGTGGAATATCCATAAAAAAGAGATCGGATTGTGCAGCTTGTCTATCTCTTACCTCTGCTAGAGCCTCACGAATAAGCCTGCCTTGGACGCGATTGGACCAGTCTCGTTCACTAGGGTCTGAAAAGATCCGCTGACCCAAAGCGACGCGATCCAACTCTCCTTCTTTGGTAAGGATCTCTCTACCAAAATGATCTACTAGGACACGGTAGAGGGCTCCTCCTGGTGCTTGCAAATCATGAACCACTTGATCAGCATCAATGACAGGATAGCCTTTTTCTCTCAAATAGGAGGTGACAGTGGACTTTCCTGAAGCAATCCCTCCTGTTAATCCGATGATTCTTGCCATCTAGTTCTCCTTTTGGCAGTGAGGGCAAAAATGGGTTCCACGTCCCCCCAGCTGAATTTTTTCAATCGGTGTTCCGCAGCGCAAACAAGGCTGGCCTGTTTTCCCATAGACCTGGTGTTCTTCCTGCATGGTGCCATCTTCTCCAAAAGCATTGCTGTAGGAGCGAATGGTAGAGCCACCCTTTTCAACAGCCTGAGCAAGCACGGCAATCGTTTCATTGCGGATTGCTTTGGCTTCTCTAGCAGTCAAGCTTTGACCCAAGCGGGCTGGATGAACCTTGGCTCGATAAAGGACCTCATCCACATAGATATTGCCCAGACCAGCCACTAATTTTTGGTCTAAAAGAGCTGATTTAATGGGTTTCTTTGATTTTTTAAGAGCTGCTTGGAAAGTTGGTGCTTTAAAATCCACTTCCGTCGGCTCTGGACCAATCTTTTTCGCCAAAAAATAGCTGTCGACAAGCTCAGGTATGAGGACTTCCATGGTCCCAAACTTGCGGACATCCTCATAGACCAGGGTGCTACCATCTGTAAAATGAAAGAAGACATGGGCGTGCTTGCGAAGAGGAACCTCGTCTGGATAAAAGAAATACTTGCCTTCCATCCGCAAATGCGAGATGAGGACCAGATCCGTCAGATAAAATAAAAGGTATTTCCCACGGCGCCCCATGGCCCGAATTTCTTGACCTGGAAGATCTTGTCGAAAAGCATCCAGATCCGTCTGAATCATCTTTGGATACTTTACTTCCACGGACTGGATGGTTTTTCCAAGAATTAATTTCTCAAGACCGCGTCGGACCGTCTCTACTTCTGGTAATTCAGGCATAGAACTCCTTTCAAAAACAAGAAGCAGGCCTTCTGCCCACCTCTTCTTAATATTCTTTTTCGTTGTATCCGAAATCGGCAAGATCCAATTTCTTATCCCGCCAATTTTTCTTGACTTTCACCCAGGTTTCTAGGAAGACCTTGTCCCCTAGCATGAGCTCGATATCCTTACGCGCAAGGGTACCGATCTTCTTGAGCATGGCGCCGCCTTTTCCGATGACAATGCCTTTTTGGCTATCGCGCTCGACCATGATGGTTGCACGGATATGAACCTTATCGGTTTCTTCATCCCGCTTCATAGAATCCACTACTACTGCCACAGAGTGGGGAATTTCTTCCCGCGTCAAATGCAAGACCTTTTCACGGATCATTTCAGAGACCAAGAAGCGCTCTGGGTGGTCAGTGATTTGGTCAGCAGGGAAATATTGAAAACCTTCTTCTAAGTTTTCACTTAAAATATCAATCAAACGCGAAACATTGTTTCCTTGAAGGGCTGAAATCGGCACGATTTCCTTGAACTCCATCTGACTACGGAAGTCATCGATTTGCGCCAAGAGTTGGTCAGGGTGCACCTTGTCGATCTTGTTGACCACCAGAATAACCGGCACCTTAGCAGCCTTGAGGCGCTCGATGATCATGTCATCGCCCTTCCCACGTGGCTCATCTGCTGGCACCATAAAGAGAACGGTATCCACTTCTCGAAGGGTACTATAGGCCGACTCCACCATGAAGTCTCCAAGCACTGTCTTGGGTTTGTGAATCCCTGGGGTATCGATAAAGACGATCTGTTCCTTATCCGTCGTATAAATCCCCATAATCTTATTGCGCGTTGTCTGCGCTTTGTCACTCATGATGGCGATCTTTTGCCCCATGACGTGGTTCAAAAAAGTTGACTTCCCAACATTGGGACGTCCTAAAATGGCTACAAAACCTGATTTAAATGTCATATTATCCTTTCACGAGGGCATACTCCCTCTTATCCAAATACCAAGGCCCAGAATTTGGGCACAAAAATCACCAGTCCTGTTAGTAGGGCAAAACCTGATACGACAAGGACTGCTCCAGCCGCCATGTCTTTGGCATTCTTTGCCAACATGGAGAAATGGTAGTTACTAGCTAAATCCACCACATTTTCAATGGCTGAATTCATAATCTCAAAAGCAATCACCAAGGTGATGCTGAGCAATAAAAAGAGCCATTCTGTCGCAGAAATCCTAAATACCAAACCAGCAAGAATTGCTACGAGGGCTGATAAGGCATGCTTACGCATATTGCGCTCTTCTTTGATCGAAGTAAAAATTCCTGTTATCGCAAACTCCAGGCTTGAAGTGAAGTCCCGATTTTTCCATTTTCGCTTATTGTCTTGTGAGTCCATAGGCTGTCAAAATCTCTTCCTGTAAGCCAAACATTTCCTTTTCTTCTTCCGGCGTATAGTGATCATAGCCATTGATGTGAAGAAAACCATGCACTGCTAAAAATCCCATTTCGCGCTCAAAGCTGTGGCCATATTCTTCGGCTTGCTCACGCGCCTTGTCAATTGAAATAAAGAGTTCCCCAATATAGGTATCGAATTCAGCCATCATCTCTGCCAATTCTGGATTTTCTGCAAGGTCTTCCTCGTCAAAAGAAATCTCCATCTCTGGCTTGTATTCTAAACTGATGACATCCGTCGGACGATCCGTATCACGGTATTCAAGATTTAGTTCATGACTGCGTTCATTGGTTACAAAAGTCACAGCCATTTCCTTGTCTTCTTTCCCAATTTTTTGAGCAGCAAATTCTAAAATTTCTTGCGTTTGTTTTAAGATTTCGTCAGAGACTTGACCAGTCTCATCTACCATTTCAATATACATCTGGATCACCTCACTATTATCACTTCATTATAGCATAAAACCAGCCTATATACTAGATACAGGCTGGTTTTCAATCTTTTTCTTTGCAGGACAATCTTACACCACTGTTTGCTGGATGGCATTCATCTGGGCATAGATCCCGCCTTGTGCGACCAGTTCCTCGTGTCTACCACGTTCCACAATGCGTCCTTCGGATAAAACTAAGATCTGATCCGCATCTTGGATAGTGGACAAGCGATGGGCAATGATAAAGGTGGTCCGGCCCTTTTGCAAGACTGCCATAGCCTGTTGGATGATTTCTTCTGTTTCCGTATCGATGTGAGAAGTTGCCTCATCCAAAATCAGAATTTGCGGATTCATATAGAGCGTCCGCGCAAAGGAAATCAATTGGCGCTCACCACTTGAAAAGGCGGATCCTTTTTCTACGACTGGATGGTCGATTCCCTTTTCAAGGCGCTCTACAAAGGACCAAGCCCCGACTTTTTTCAAGGCATCTTGGACCGCATCCCGATCAATGTGATCCTGATTCATGGCCACATTACTAGCAATGGTCCCCGTAAATAGATAAGGATCCTGCAGAACAATCCCCATGTGGCTTCGCAGGCTCTCACGAGAAACTTGGCGAATATCTTGACCATCGATCAAAATCGCCCCTTCTTGAGGATCATAAAAACGATAGAGCAGGTTCATAATCGAAGACTTACCCGATCCAGTATGGCCCACCAGAGCGATGGTTTGACCTGGACTAGCCTGAAAGGCAATATCCCGCAGAACTGGCTTGCCTTCTTCATAAGCAAATTGAACGTCGTCAAACACGACTTGAGCCTTTTCTATCTTCAGTTCCGATGCACCATCGGCCTCTAAGGTTTGGTCTAAGAAGGCAAGGACGCGGCTCCCCGTTTCTAAGGATCGCCGAATATTTGGGAATTGACGACTAAGATTGGCCATGAGATCAAATAGATTAATCACATAGTTAATATTGATAAATAAGAAACCAGCCGTCACACCGATATTACCCTCTAGGAAAGAAATCCCAGCGATAGTCAAAATGCCTGCAATCACTAAAAACTTGAGCAATTCCGTCAAGGTCCAAGAAGCAATGGAATCGGCTAAGAGGATTCGATCATTGGCTCCTAACATCTTCTGGGTAGTGGCTTCAAACTCCTCCACCACACCAGGCTCTTGATGATAGAGCTGGATCATACTAGCACCATGCAAAAGTTCATTGACCTGGGTATTGACCTCGCTTCTCGCATCAAAGAAATCCTTCATAGGCTGGTCCGTCATGACCTTGTAGAGATACTGAATCCCATAGAAAATCGGAAAGACCAAACACAAGAGAAGGCCCATCATAGGACTCAGGTAAAAGAGAATCCCTAGGATAAAGAGGAAACGCACCAAGTAGATGACTAAAATCATACAAGAGTTATAAAACTGGGTCCGCAAGGTCTCCGTATCATTGACAATTCTTGTCGCGATCTTCCCAGCCGGCTTATCATCAAAATAAGAAATAGGCAGTCCTTGCATGACTTGAAAGGCTTGGTCTCTCAGACTAGCGGTTACTTGATTACTTCCATGCAGTAAGATCCGATTCCCCATGTAGCTAATCAGCTGCCCCAGGCTCAAGACCAAGAGATAGAATCCTCCCATCTGAAGCAAGTCCCCTTGCCCGCCACCGTGGGTCAATGCAGTCAAAGGCCCATCGATCATCTTTTGGAGAAGAAAGGGTGACAATTCAGAAAAAATGGTGGCTAGTAAGAGGCAAATAAAGCCAGCAAGAAAGACAGTTGGATAAAGCGTGATCCTCGATAATAATCGTTTTAAAACTTTCATCTTATTCTCCTTCCTGTTTTTGTTGCCGTTGGTATTGTTCATAATACCAGCCCTCTAGAGCTAATAAATCACTAGCCCTGCCTTCTTCTACAATCTGCCCTTGATCCAAGACGATGATCCAATCCGCCTGATGAACAGCCGACAAGCGATGGGAAACAATGATGGTCGTCTTGTCTTTTCGTTCTTTTTGAATCGTGTCAATAATGGCCTGTTCAGTCTTCGCATCCACCGCCGAAAGGGAATCATCTAACAGCAAGAGCTCTGCATCTCTTAAGAAGGCACGCGCCAAAGAGATCCGTTGTTTTTGACCTCCTGATACAGAGACCCCTTTCTCACCGATCAGGGTGTCCATTCCATGAGACATCCGCTCGAGATCATCCGCAAAAGCAGCTTGGGCTACTGCTTCCACCAAGTCATCTTGGCTGGCTCCTTTTTTACCAAGCGCTATATTCTCACGGATAGACTTGGAGAATAAAATATGTTCTTGGGAAACATAGCCAATTTTTTCTTCGATGGAGTGTCGGTTGTAGTCCACGATCGGTTGCTGGTTGACCAAGAATTCTCCCTCACCAACTGGGTACTGCCGCAAGAATTGTCGAACTAGGGTAGTCTTTCCTGCACCGGTACGACCAACAATCCCAACCGTCTGTCCTTTCTGAATGGTCCAATCAATGCCTAACAGGCTCTTTCGCTCAGCACCGGGATAGCTGAAAGAATAGTCCTTAAACTGCACCAAATCAATCTGCTCTAAGTAATGAGAACCATCTGGCTCCAGATCATCCGTTTCATCAATCACTTCTTTTAATTTTTTATAGGACATTTGCCCTGTCTGGTAGACCAAGATAAGGTCCGCCATCATCCACATAGGCTCAATTAAAAAGACCAAATACAGCTGTAAAGCCAATAATTTCCCAAGACTCAATTGCCCGCTTGCCAGGGACTGGCCTCCAAATAGCAGGAGCAAGACTGTCGAGAATCCAATAAACAACAGGGCTAAAGGTCCAAAAGAATACTGGATAGAGGCAATTTTATCCCCCGTTTTGGAGAGACTGGCCGTTTTTTTCTGAAACTGTTTGACCTGCTGGTCCCGTCTACTATAGGCCCGCATGACTCGGATCCCTTCGATCGACTCCAAGACTTCATCGTTCAACTGAGCGACCGCTTCCCGGTTTTGCTCAACATACTCCTCCTGCTTTCTACTCAAAAAATAGGTAGAGACGACGAGGAAGATCATAGGAATAAAGGAAATCAAGGTTAATTGCCAAGAAATGAAAAACATGGTCGGAATAATAAAGGCAAACAAGCCACCGCCAAACAGGAGCACCATCATCCCGTAACCCGCCATATCAGCCATCCCATCCACATCTGTCGTAAAGCGCGTCAAGAGATCTCCTGAGCGGAATTTCTCAAAAAAGGGACGCCGCATGGCTACTAGCTTACGAAATGCTTGCTCCTGAAGGGTCGACTTAAAATGGACTGACGACTGAAAGAGTCGCAACTGCCAATAAAAAGCCGTTAGGTAATTGAGGATGGCTGATCCTACCAAGAGGACCATATCCCATACAAAGTTGGATTGCGTCAGCGTCCGCTGACTCAAATGATCCACTAAGCGCTGGATGACTTGCGTCGGGATCAATAAAGTGTAATCATAAAGAATCAGGACCATAGCGATCTTTATATATCGCCACTTGCGCTCCCTGATATACTCCCAAATAGCTCTAATCATATATTCTCCTTTTCAAAATGGCACAGAAAAAACCCAAGCAAGGAGCTGAGAGCAGTCTCAGTCCACACTTGGGCCTTCTGATGCCTATCACCAATTCAGTTAAGGCAGGTAAAAATGCATACAAAAAACCCAAGACAGACTCCTCCATCTTGGGTTCCATTTTTTGTTTACATCGAACTCAACTGAGATTGGAGAAGTTGTGTATTCAATTGTGTCATCAAAACATCTACTTTGTTCATGATGGTTTTCTCCTTTCTCTTTGTTGTTCTAACTTTACCACGGATTTCCTTGCTTGTCAACGTTTTTTTGAAAATTGTTGAAAAAACCGGACTTTTAAAGATGGACTCGCAAAAAAAGAAGCCTAGATCTTCTCTAAGCTTCTCTCTTCTGCTATGCTAGTTGCCGGGATTGAACCGGCGACCTCATCCTTACCATGGATGCGCTCTACCGACTGAGCTAAACCAGCAGTACTTATCTACTATATCATGGAGATAGGCCTTTTGTCAATATCCTGACTCATTTTTCTGACAAATATTCTTCCTTAGTGAGGACATAATGAACTCTCGTCACCATTCTCCCTTCTTCATGCAGGTCTAGCATCGCGTAGGGCTCCTCGTGAGAATATTTCATCCCTGATTTGGCCATCACCCGTCCAGAAGCTGGGTTGTCCTTATCATGAACAGCAATGAGCTTGTTCATCCCTAACTCTTCAAAAGCCAAGGCAATGACTGCCTTGGTAGCCTCTGTCGCAAGACCCTGGTTCCAATAGTCTTTATTCAGAACATAGCCGATACTCCCCTTCTTCAGACAAAGATCCAAATCCAGTAAATCAATCGTCCCGATAAATTTTCCATTCTCTTTGAGCTCGATCCCCCATCTTCCAAGTGGGCTCGCTAGGTAAAAGAGGGCAATATTATTACGCGTCTCTTCAAGACTTTGATTGGTTGAAAAGGTATAGCGCGTAACTGTCTCATCAGAAGCATACTCAAACATAGCTGGTGCATCATCAAGAGTGACCGGACGCAAGTGCAAACGCTCTGTCTCCACTTCACGATAAGCCGCTAACTTCACATATAAATTTTCCATTTGACTCTCCTTCTTTAGGGATTAGTTTAGCAAATAACATAAAGTAAGGCAAGCTCAAATTTTTCTTGCTTTTTAACCCACTTTTCTATACAATAAAATCAATCAAAACAATCAGATAAGGAGTGAAAAGGTCATTGAGTCAAGAGAGCCATCTCACACCAATGGCCTTTTTACACCTAAATCTGAGCAAGGAGAAAATAATGCTTATTGGAATTCCTAAAGAAATTAAAAACAACGAAAATCGGGTCGGTTTGACACCTGCAGGCGTACAAAGCTTGGTGAAGAAAGGTCATCACGTTTTGGTGGAAACAAATGCTGGACTTGGTTCTGGCTTTGCGGATGAAGATTACACGAAGCAAGGGGCAACCATTGTTGCGACTGCTACAGAAGCTTGGGCCGCTGAGATGGTGGTCAAAGTCAAAGAACCCCTCGCTGAAGAATATGGCTTCCTTCGCGAAGACCTCTTGCTCTTCACTTACTTGCATATGGCCGCTGCACCAGAATTAGCGGACGCTATGGTCGCAGCTAAAACAACTGGGGTGGCCTACGAAACCGTTCGTGACTTAGATGGACAGTTGCCACTCTTGGTGCCAATGAGTGAGGTTGCTGGACGTATGGCCGTGCAAATCGGTGCTCACTTCCTGACCAAACAAGAAGGTGGATCAGGAGTCCTCCTAGGTGGGGTGCCAGGTGTTCCCAAAGGAAAAGTTACCATCATCGGAGGCGGGGTCGTTGGAACCCACGCAGCTCGTATCGCCCTTGGACTCGGTGCCCAAGTGACCATCTTAGATATCAGTGCTAAACGTTTGGCTGTTCTGGAAGATGTCTTTGGTCACCAAATCCAAACCCTTATGTCCAATCCATTTAACATTGAAGCCAGCGTCCGTGATGCCGATGTTGTCATCGGAGCTGTCTTGATTCCTGGTGCTAAAGCTCCTAAATTAGTGACAGACGATATGGTTAAACAAATGCGTCCCGGTTCAGTCATCGTCGATGTGGCCGTTGACCAAGGTGGTGTTATCGAAACAGCAGACCGTGTCACAACGCATACGGAACCAGTTTACGAAAAACATGGCGTGCTCCACTATGCCGTTGCCAATATCCCAGGGGCTGTCGCACGTACCTCTACTATCGCCCTTACCAATGTGACCCTTCCTTATGTTGAATCCCTAGCTGACAATGGCTTCCACAAGGCAATTGCCCTCGACGAAGGCTTGCGCCAAGGTGTCACTACTTACCAAGGCCATATCACAAGCCAACCTGTTGCTACTGGTTTAGAGCGCGACTTCACACCAATTGATGAATTGGTTTAAACTATCATATATTTAAAGAATTATCATCGAAAAACATTAGCAACTTATTTTTCATATGAACTAATTAAAACTGTTTTGGAAAAAACAAGTTGTTTTGAGTTTTTTAAATCATTTTCAGAGTCTTTCCGCCGTGAGAAAAGTGCTTGAAACAATTTAGTTTCAAGCACTCGGAATAATTGAGACCTTAGGCTCTATTATTAGTCATGGAACTTCGTAGAAGTTCGCTGACGTCCGTTCTCACCAAAGGAAAGGCTAGGAGATGATTTCATCGTCAATTTAAGGCAAAGATCCGATGATCTTTGCCTTTTCTTTTATTCATCTTCCACATCCGATTCTTCTTTGAGGACCGGATTCGGAATAGGCTCGTAGGCCCGGATAATTTCTGCTACTACTGGATGGCGAACGACATCCTTAGCAGAGAAATGCACAAAGTCAATTTGAGAAATGTTCTTCAATTTCTCCTGAGCATCAATCAAGCCGGATTTGACATTTCGAGGAAGGTCAATCTGGCTAGTATCTCCATTGACAATCATCTTAGAGTTAAAACCAAGACGGGTCAAAAACATCTTCATCTGCATGATGGTGGTGTTTTGCGCTTCATCGAGGATGACAAAGGCATCGTCCAAGGTCCGCCCCCGCATATAAGCCAAAGGCGCTATCTCGATAATCTCCCGCTCCATCATCCGAGTGGTTTGGTCTTTCCCTAAAATCTGGTAAAGAGCATCATAGACCGGTCGTAGATAAGGGTCCACTTTTTCTTTGAGATCCCCTGGTAGGAAACCAAGGCTCTCTCCAGCTTCAACAGCAGGACGCGTCAAAATGATCCGCTTGACTTGACCACGCTTGAGGGCAGTCACAGCCAAGGTCACTGCTAGGAAGGTTTTCCCAGTCCCCGCTGGTCCAATCCCAAAAGTGACATCATGGTTCTTGACACTATCGACATAGATCTTTTGACCAAGCGTTTTAACTCGAATGGGCTTGCCGTAACTATCCTTGATAATCTCTTCTTCATAGAGAGCGATGAACTTATCCAATTCACCATTTCTCACCATGGTAATGGCGGTCACCACATCCGGCGTTCCAATGGTCATGCCACGGTTGACGAGGACCAAAAGAGCCTGGATGACTTGACGAACCTGCTCGCAGCTTTCTTCTTCCCCAATGATTTGGACGATTTCTGTCCGGGCGTGAATAGTTACCCCAAATTCTTGCTCCATCAAACGAAGATGGCGTTCGTTAGATCCAAACAAATGAAAGAGATCGTCTGGATGCGTTAATGTAATTTCAACTGAATGTTCTTGCAAATAAAGAACCTCTCTACCTGTATTTTTCTATTATTATAACAAAGAGGCCGAGAAAAAACCATCCTCGACCTATCCTTCTCTAGTGGGCTTGGTATTCTTCCCAAATCGCATCAAAATCGCCAAGATTAAAGGAAAAGCTCGCATGCTCTTCTAGATAGCGACTGACCTCGTCAAAGTCATCTGTATGCTTGGGAAAAGCAGACTCGTGAAAAGCAAGATCTGCTAGAATGGCCTTAGGAGCATTGCTTTTAGGATTACGCTCCGTCATCAACCAAGTATAAAACGATTTTCGCATAAGCCTCCTCTTAGATTAACTCTGTTCCAAACTGGTCCTGCTTGATTTTTTTGGCCTTCATCAAGCCACCCAAGGCCTTTTTGAACTGGCCTTTTGAAATCCCAAAAGTTGCCTTGATCTCTTCTGGAGATGATTTATCATTCAAGGTCATAAAGCCACCATTGGCTTCCAAATAGGTCAAAATCATTTGGGCATCGTTTTCCAACATCTCAAAGGAGCGTGGCTTCAAAGATAGGTTCAAGGTCCGGTCCACCTCACGAAAACCAATAACGCGAGCATTTAAGACCTCTCCCAAACGAGGTTCTGCATAGCGCTCACTTGGGTGGATAAAGCCCAGCATATTATTCTCTGGAAGGTAAACAAAGGTCCCAGACAATTTCAAGCGGTAGACAATGGCTGGCCAGTTTTGGTTTTGCATATTGTTGTAGGCTGGACGAGCCAAACGCTGGAAATCTTCCTGGTAGGCTAAGATCCCCCAAATCCGATCTTTCTTATCGACTTCTAAACGAATATAGAGACGATCGCCCTTTTTAGGCCATAGATCTTTGATCTCCGGTAGGATATCTAGTGAGACAACAATCTGCTTATCTGGAAGCCCTGTATCCACGAAGACTCCCAAATCCTTGCGCACTTCCGTGACCGTTCCCCAGCCAAAGCTTTCTTGAGTTGCAGTGACTTCAAGTGTCGTGAGTCGTAGTTTTTGCTTCATATCTGTATAGGCAAAGCCCTTGACACTTTCTCCGACTTGGTGTGGGCCTTCTGCTTTATCAAGCGCGTAGGTTTGGCCATCTTTTTGAACAAAATAGAAGTGATCATTTTCATCAATGACCATTCCCATGATGTAGCTTGCTAGATTCGTATTCATGTTTCCTTCTTTCCTCTTGCCTCTTCACAAGAATAATGGAAATAAAACCCAGCCAGCAGTGCCAACTGAGTCTATCTTTCCTGTAATGGTTGGGATGGATTAAACTTCCATCAATTCTTTTTCTTTGTGAGCTGTCATTTCATCTACATGCTTAACAGCGTCATCCGTAACTTTTTGAATCTCTTTTTCAAGACCTTTCAATTCATCTTCTGTGATTTCTTTTGCTTTTTCTTGTTTCTTCGCTTCATCCATAGCATCACGACGAATGTTACGGATCGCTACTTTAGCATTTTCACCCACTTTTTTCACTTCTTTTGCTAAGTCACGACGAGTTTCTTCTGTCAAAGCTGGGATAACCAAGCGGATAACAGATCCATCGTTGGCTGGAGTGATGCCAAGGTCAGAAGCATTGATGCTGTGCTCGATGTCTTTCAAAGATGATTTATCAAATGGAGTGATCAACAAGACACGCGCTTCTGGAATGGTGATAGATGCCAATTGGTTCAATGGTGTCTCTACTCCGTAGTATTCTACGAAAATACGATCCAAAAGACTTGCATTTGCACGTCCAGCACGGATGCTACCAAATTCACGTCCCAAACTTTGGTGAGACTGAGTCATTCTTTCTTTTGCTTTTTCTACGATTGGGTTTGCCATAATTTTCCTCTATTTTCTATTATTTTTCTACGTTATTTGATACAGTTGTACCGATATTTTCACCAAAGACAACGCGTTTGATATTGCCTGGTTCATTCATATTAAAGACAACCAAGTCAATGTCGTTGTCCATGGAGAGAGTGGAGGCTGTTGAGTCCATGATGCGAAGACCTTTGTTGATGACATCACGGTGGGTCAATTCCTCAAATTTCACAGCTGAAGCATCTTTTTTCGGGTCGGCATTGTAAACACCATCCACCCCATTTTTGGCCATAAGAATGGCATCTGCTTCAATTTCAGCTGCACGAAGGGCTGCGGTCGTATCTGTTGAGAAGTAAGGAGAACCAATCCCGGCACCAAAGATCACGATCCGATCTTTTTCAAGGTGACGAAGGGCACGACCACGGATATAAGGTTCTGCGACTTGTTGCATGGCAATCGCTGTTTGAACACGGGTATCCACACCAACTTGTTGAAGCGAATCTGCCATCACAAGAGCATTCATGACAGTTCCGAGCATCCCTGTGTAGTCTGCTTGGACACGATCCATCCCTGCTTCAGCAGCAGGTTCTCCACGCCAAAGATTTCCACCTCCGATAACCAAGGCAATTTCAATTCCAAGTTCGTGAACTTCCTTGATTTCTTGAGCCATTTTTTGGACAGTTTTGATATCGATTCCGACACCACGTTCGCCGGCAAGGGCTTCACCAGATAGCTTGATTAAGATACGTTTATACTTAGGTTCTACCATTTTCTCTCTCCTTTTTTGATCTGTATTATTTTACCATAAATTACGTTTTTTATATAGTCATATCCATCAAAATTTTTTATTTTCAAAAAGCTGTCTAACAAGGAAAAATCCCAGTCCGAGGACTAGGATTTACCATTAGACTTTTTTCTTTTCGCGACGGGCAATCCATGGCAAAATAATGCCTAATGCAATCAAGACAAGCGGAGTCAAGATATTGGTCAATAGAGAGAATTGCCAAGCGACTGGGTCCACCTTAAAGTCCACTTTTGGCACCATCCCTAAAATACAGGCAAAGGCCGTGAACAGGAAGCACCAAGCTCCAATAATAAAGCCTAGTTTTGGACTCTTGGTCATCTTGTATTCTGCATCTTTGTACTTCTTCCAAGCACGATTGAGCATGATATAGGCAAAGAAGACCCAGAGGTAACGCATTGGCATCACAACAGAATTCAGGTTGGTCATCCATTTTACTAACCCATCGATTTCTTGAATCCCAAAGAGGGGAACGACGATAAGAAGACTGACCAAAATCCCTGTCAGGAGGTAACCATTGGTCAAGACGCCTTTCTTGCTACGTTTGCGAAGCCAAGAAGGAATATATTCATCGTCTGCATTATGGAGCAAGATTTGAAGCGGAGCATCAATCGAAAAGGCCAGGGCTGCGATTTGTCCAATCATGTCTGTCAAAGCATAGATAATCACTAAGACATTCCCAACTCCCCAGTGTTTTCCAAGAATTTGGAAAGCTTGGAAGGCTCCATTTCGCATCAAATCTTCTGGAATATGTCCACTGTCAAAGAGCATCCCCATAGCCAAGGAACCAAGAATGGCAGAAAGTCCAACCATGATTGCCATGACAATCATTCCTTTCGGAAATTCACGCGCAGGATTACGGGTTTGGTTGACATAAGGAGAGATCTTCTCAGCTCCACCTACCGCAAAGACTAAGAGAGAAATGGTAGTAAAATAAGAGAAGTCAAAGTTTGGAATATAGGTGCTCACCTGATCCATATGTTGGGTCGCAAATTGCATACCCGGATTGATGAAAGGAACTCCAACTGCTAATAAGACAAAAAGGAAGGACATGATCAGCATGGCACTACCAGCCAAACCACCAATGACTTTCAAGGTCATCAAACCTTTGGTAGAGAGATAGAGAAAAATTCCAAAAATAATCAAGCAAAGGATAACCACCCATTGGATGCTTAAGCCACTCACAAATTTGTCATTCCCTTGAAGAACCCAACCTAGAGAAATCAGAATTCGCTGAGGTTTTTGAGCTAAATAGGGAATATGTACAACCCAGTAGGTCCAGGCCGCAAAATAGGCGAGACGTTTTGTAGATGTCTTTTCAACCCACTCACTGACACCACCCCCACTTTCTTTAAAGGTTGAGCCCAATTGGCCAACGATCAAAGCATAGGGAATGAAATAAATTGCCAAGATCAGGATCCAGGAAACAATAACAGAAATGCCTTGGGTCGAATAGTTATTCACGACATTTCCCAATCCCCACACCATATTAAAAGCAATGAGTGAGACCATGAGCCAATTTAATTGGTTGTGATCTTTCTTCATAATAGATCTCCTTATTTTTTGATAGATCTAGTATATCATTTTACTTTTGATTTGTAAGCGTTTTCTCTAACATTTGTTGAAATTTTTTAAAAGAAAAAAGCTACCCGAAGGTAGCTTTTTCATTTCAATTAAAGTGAGTTAACGTCCACTTTGATACCAGGACCTTGAGTTGTAGTCAAAGTCAAGCTAGTTACATAAGTACCCTTAGCTGTAGCTGGTTTTGCTTTTTGGATTGTGTCGTTGAAAGCTTTAAAGTTTTCAACCAATTTAGTATCATCGAATGAAACTTTACCGATGATCGCTTGAACGATACCTGCTTTATCAGCACGGTAAGTGATTTTACCACCTTTAGACTCTTCAACTGCTTTCGCAACATCCATTGTTACTGTACCAGTTTTAGGGTTTGGCATCAAGTTACGTGGTCCAAGGACACGTCCAAGACGTCCAACAAGAGCCATCATGTCAGGTGTAGCGATAACTACGTCGAAGTCCAACCAACCATCGTTGATTTTCGCAACAAGGTCATCTTCACCTACGAAGTCTGCACCAGCAGCTTTTGCTTCTTCAGCTTTTGCACCACGTGCAAATACAAGAACGCGAGCAGTTTTACCAGTTCCGTTTGGCAATACCATTGCACCACGGATTTGTTGGTCAGCTTTTTTCACGTCGATGTTCAAGTTGTATGCAACTTCTACAGTTGCGTCAAATTTTGCAAAGTTAGTTTCTTTTGCAAGAGCTACAGCTTCTTCTACGCTGTAGACTTTTGTGCTGTCGATTTTTTCAAGAGCAGCACGAAGTTGTTTGCTTTTTTTAGCCATTTTATCTTTCTCCTTGTAATGTGGTCATATCGATTTTCATCTCCCACGTCACTCGTCATTTGATCAAGTGTATTGCGGGCAAATAGGATTGTTACAATTAGTCAGTAACAGTGAATCCCATAGAACGAGCAGTACCTTCGATCATACGCATTGCAGACTCAATGTTTGCAGCGTTCAAATCTGGCATCTTAGTTTCAGCAATTTCTTGTACTTGTGCACGAGTAACTGTTGCAACTTTCGTTTTGTTCGGTGTACCTGATCCTTTTTCAACACCTGCAGCTTTTTTCAAAAGAACAGCAGCTGGTGGTGTTTTTGTAACGAAATCAAATGATTTATCTTCATAAACAGTGATCACAACTGGGATGATCATACCAGCTTGGTCAGCCGTACGAGCGTTAAACTCTTTAGTGAATCCCATGATATTGATACCTGCTTGACCAAGTGCTGGTCCAACCGGTGGAGCTGGAGTAGCTTTACCAGCAGGGATTTGCAATTTTACAAGTTTTTCGACTTTTTTAGCCATTTCTTAAATCCTCCTTTGTGGTTTTGGCGGTAATTACAGATTTTTACCTCCCACAAGTATGCTTTGTGCATACCTTTCTATTATACACGATTTCTCTTTTTTTGCAAGAAAAAATTAAAATATAGTAAACTTTTTTTTCGTTTTATGATAGAATGAAGCTATGTTAATCAAAGTTGCTTCTGTATTATTTATTTTTTTAACGCTGATTCTGAGTGGTATCATTGTTCACCTCTTTAAGCTTCAAAAAAGAGGATGGCGATCCACCGATATTGCCTTTCCTTTATTTGCCCTAGAGTACTACCTGATCTCAGACAGCGCCTTTTATCACAGCCTCTTACCGCTGCTAGCTTTAAGCCTTTCGCTTTTAGCCTTGGGGCTAACGATTTATTTCTTAAAAAAGAAAAAGAGTTTTTATTATCCGAAATTTATCAAATACTTCTGGCGTGCGGGATTTCTAGTCACCTTCTTGCTCTATCTGATCCTAACCGCTAGTTTATTTATCTAATGCCAAAAAGAGGCTAGGACAAAAGTCCTAGCCTCTTTTTGTTGTCGAGCAAGACGCAGTGGTTGAGTGGGCTCTACTACGCTGATTTCATCAGCTTTTACAGCCCTACTCAACTGTGCGGAGGTGGGACGACGAAATCGAATTCTAACGAATTACCGATTTCTGTCCCACTCACTTTCTTTTATTTCTTCCGATGAAAGAACCAACCCACTAACTTCTTGAAGAGTTGAATCAAGATGAGAGCGAGAACCGCCATGATGGCGCAGATAAGCAGCGTTTGAAGCCTCAAGGGGCTCATGTTAAAGAATTTCCCTAGGATACTACTTGAAACCAGAAAAGCTAGGATATTTCCTAGGAGAACCAGTCTCTTGTAGTGATTGAGAGGCTGGGATTCTTGGTAGATGATGGTAAAACCGACGAAGGCCATCAAGCAGATGGCTGCACTCGAGAGCTCTTCAGAACTCATGCCAAATGTTGAAGAGAGCAATACCAGACTGAAGATCAGTATAAAATCCGTCAAGGCAGCAGGTAGCGCATTTTTAAAGACCGTTTCAATAAAGCGTCCTTTGATGCGCTCGCTATTGGGCTCAAGCGCTAGGAAGAATCCTGGAATCCCAATTGTAAAACCACTGATCAAAGACATCTGCGACGGCATGATCGGATAGGTAAAGGCTAAGAGCGTCACTGAGATAGCCAACAAAATGGAGAAGATATTCTTGATCAAAAAGAGACTAGCTGATCGCTGAATGTTATTGACCACCCGACGACCTTCTGCCACGATAGACGGCATCTTCCCAAAGTCAGAATCCAGTAAGACCACTTGCGCCATCTTTTTGGTCGCATCATTTCCAGATTCCATCGCAATACTACAATCCGCTGTTTTTAAGGCTAAAATATCGTTGACGCCATCTCCTGTCATAGCGACCTTGTGTCCTTTTGCCTGCAAGCCTTCTACAAGGCTTTTCTTTTGCTCTGGGGTCACCCGACCAAAGACTGTATACTGGCTCGCCGCTTGGTGCAAGTCTTCTTCCGTCTGCAAGGTTCTGGCATCAATCAGGTCTTCTGCTCCTTCAATGCCTGCTTTTTGTGCAATAGCAGAGACAGTAGCTGGGTTGTCTCCTGAAATAACCTTGATGCTCACTCCTTGTTTCTTAAAGTAAGCAAAGGTTTCTTTGGCATTTTTTCTCAAAGGATTGGAGAGAATAATCCAGGCTACCAAATCTACAGGAGCCTCTAACGTCTCTCTAAGGTCTTCTCCTCTATATTTTCCAAAGGCCAAGACCCGATGGCCTGCCTGCGTAGCAGGGGCGATCTCTTTTTCAAGCTCAGAGAAGTCTTCTCTTAAGACAAATTCTGGTGCGCCTAATACATAGATCCCAGTTTCAAAGGCAATGGCCCCATACTTTTTCTTGGACGTAAAGGGCAGTATTTCAAGAGTCTTCCAAGGCCGGCTAACTGGTGTCTTGTGAAATTTTCGGATCGCATCCATGGTGTCATTTTGATCCATACTAGCCTTGACATACTGAGCTAGAGCTTCCAAGTCTTGAGCGTCTTTAGCTGGACGAATCTCTGTCACTTCCATACCAGGCTCTGTAATGGTCCCTGTCTTATCGACACAAAGGACATCCACGCGCGATAAGGTCTCAATCCCCTTCATGCTATTGAGCAGAACCTTTTCCTTGGCCAATCTGACAGCACCAAGAGCCAGTGCCAAGGTCATCAAGAGGTACAAACCTTCTGGAATCATCCCGATCAAGGCTCCGACTGTTGAAGTCACACTGAGCTTTAGGCTATCGCCTAGGCTGATATAGCTACGAAGAAAAAGGAGCGAGCCTAGAGGAATGATAAGGAGACCAATGATCCCTACGATGCGGTTAACTGCATGAACCATATCAGACTCCTCATGGGACTTGACCTGCTTGGCTTCCAAGCTCAATTGGTTGATGTAGGAGTCATTCCCCACTTTTTCCAATCGTGCCAGTCCTTGACCAGCAATCACAAAGCTACCTGACATGAGCGCATCTTGCGCTCCTTTTTTGACCTCATCAGCTTCACCTGTCAATTGCGACTCATCGACTTTTAGCTCGCCCTCCAGCAAGACCCCATCCGCATAGATCTGGTCTCCAGCTTGAAAGCGAACGAGATCACCCTCCACCAGCTGATCGATAGGTAGAGCGACTTCTTTACCTTCACGAAGAGCGATCGCCTCACTCATGTGTAGAAATTGCATCTGACGCAAGATCCGTCTAGAGCGGACTTCCTGTACAATACCAACTAAGGAGTTAACCACGACAATCGGGACAAACAAGAGGTTGTTCCAAGACTTCACTGCTACCAGCAAAATAGCCAAAATCAAAAATATCAGATTAAAGTAGGTAAAGACATTGTCTCGAATGATCTGTCCTAGGCTTTTTTCTGTCTTGATTGTGACCTTATTTTGCTTGCCCTCTTGGATCTTTTTTGCTACTTCTTCCTGACTGAGTCCTTCTAATCTATCCATTGCGTTCCTCACTCATGTATTTCCAAAGGCAGTCCTTCTGGATCAAAGAAAAATGCCATTTTCTTACCATCAAAGTCATCATAGCGAAGGCCTGTATTCTCAATACCTAGCTGATCCAATCTAGCTAGATACGCCTCGACATCTTCCACTTTAAAGGCTAGATGACGCAGTCCCGCATGCTCGGGCAAGGGAAGCTTAGGCCGTTCTGGGGCCGTCGGTTTGATAAAGAGTTCTAACGTCAGCTGGCCCTGACGGAGATTGATCAAGATATCTCCGCGTTCAGGACGGTCATATTCACTGACAATCGCAAAGCCCAACTGGTCCACATAGAAATGCAACATGGCATCGCGATCCCGTCCAATGATAGCAATATGATGAATCATGTCTAACTTCATCTGGTCCTACTTTCTATTTCCTATAAAAAGAAAAGGGAGTGGGACAAGCGCCCTTTTTCCCTATCCTTATGATTGTTGCAATACTTTCCGAGGCTTGGTTCCTTCAGCAGGTCCAATCACACCGGCTGCTTCCAACTCTTCCATGAGGCGAGTCGCTCGGTTAAAGCCAACGGATAAGCGGCGCTGAATCATCGAAGCACTGGCTTTTTGAGTTTCAACCACGAGCGCCTTGGCCTCTTCAAAGAGAGGATCGCCTTCATCAGAGCCACCCATGCCTCCGTCAAAGTCCGATTCCGACACTTCGCCTGGATCAAAGGCATCATCATAATCGGCTTCTGCCTGCTCCTTGATAAAGTTGACAATCCGCTCGACATCGTCATCTGAGATAAAGGATCCTTGCAGACGAATCGGGTGGTTTTCATCGATCGGTTTAAAGAGCATGTCTCCGCGACCGAGCAATTTCTCCGCTCCATTTTCATCCAAGATGGTCCGTGAGTCGGTCCCAGATGATACCGCAAAAGCGACACGGGAAGGCACATTGGCCTTGATCAAACCTGAGATAACGTCAACCGATGGCCGTTGAGTCGCAAGAATCATGTGGATCCCAGCCGCACGCGCCTTTTGTCCCAGGCGAATAATGGCATCTTCCACTTCTTTACTTGCGACCATCATCAAGTCTGCCAACTCATCGACAATGACCACGATCAATGGAAGTGGTACTTGCTTCATCTCAGACTGGGCATTGTACTCCGCAACCTTGGCATTAAAGCCAGCAATATTCCGAGCGCCCACTTTCGAGAAGAGCTCATAGCGATTTTCCATCTCATCGACAACCTTTTGTAGGGCTCGACTGGCCTTGCGTGGGTTGGTCACCACTGGAATCAAGAGGTGAGGAATATCATTATAGACAGAAAGCTCCACCATCTTTGGATCGACCATCATAAATTTGACTTCGTCCGGACGGGCCTTCATCAAGATACTCGAAATAATCCCATTAACCGCAACCGATTTACCAGATCCGGTAGAACCCGCTACCAAGAGATGGGGCATCCGAGCCAAATCAAAGGTCCGAGCTGAACCATCTACAGCCTTCCCAAGAGGAATCTCAAGGAGTTTAGCGGGGTCTGTTTTGGACTGCTCCCACAATTCACGGAAGGAAACGGTCGCAATCTCTGAGTTGGGCACTTCAATCCCGACCAGAGACTTCCCTGGAATCGGCGCTTCGATCCGCACATCCTTGGCTGCTAGGGCCAAAGCCAAATCATCTGCTAGGTTGGAGATACGGTTGACCCGTACACCGACAGCTGGCTTGACTTCATATTTGGTAACAGAAGGACCGATCTCCGCTCGCTCCACTGTCGCCTTGATGTTAAAGCTTGCAAAGGTTTCTTCCAGAATGCGGATATTCTGGCGAACGATGTTTTTCTCTTTGGATTGATTTTTGGGCTTATCAGGCGCAAAGAGATCAATCGTTGGGAGTTTGTACTGAAGGAGTTCCTTAGGCGTGAAGTCCACTTGAACTTCTTCCCCATCGTCCTCGAATTCTTCGGCTACCGGAAGCTCTTCATATTCTTCAGGCTCTTCCGGCCATTCTTCATCTGGCAGGTAGATTTCTGGCCTTGCTGGTGCAACAATCTCAGCTTCTGGGAAGGGCTCTGTAAAGGGCTCTTCCGCCAACACTTCTCCTGTTTCAGGATCTACAGGGTGCCCTTCCATAGAAAGGGGAGTTGGAAGAGCAGCTCTTGCTTCTTCTTGCTCTCTATCAGCTGCAGCAGCTTCCTCGGCAGCTCTCGCTTCTTTTTCAAGGAATTTCTGTTCGCGACGCTCTTTGCGTTTTTCCATAGAAGCATGGAAGACTTCGGACCCCTTTTCAAACAAATCATAGATGGAGTAAGGGCTCATCAAGAGGATCCCCAACCCGATAAAGAGAAGACCGATAAAATAAGAGCCAATATTTGAAAAAAGGAAGGAAATCGGAGCATAAAGAAGGGCACCGATCATACCACCACCAGCAAAACTCTCCACCCGCAGATGAATCAAGTCTGCCATGATCCTTGAAAAGGTAACCTTGATCCCATTATTGTCTAAATGAAGCGAAGATACAAAGAAGGCCTGAAACATCAAAAGAACCCCAGCAAAGAAACTTAGGAATCCTGAAATCACCCCTTCGTGTTTGTCCAGCCATTTAAAGGCATAGAGGTAGAAAAAGGTCGCTAAAATAGCCAAGTAAGCCAAACTCCCAACAAAGAGTCGGATCAAGTTGTAGGCCAAGACCCCTACTGCCCCCAATTTCAAGGACGCAAAAATTAAGACCAGACTAATCAGAATGGTCGCAATCATGCGATGAATTGCTTTTTTTCTTTCTAATTCTGCTTTGGACAGTCGTCTTGTCGACCGTGTTTTTTTTGATTGATTATTGTTTGCCATAACCTTTATTATATCACATTTCCAAGCTAGTTCTCTAGTAAAATCACTTCCTCAATTTTGCGGCATAAAGCAAAAAAACAGCACCGATTGGGCACTGTTTTTATAAGTTTTCTTAAGCTAAAACTTTGTTAAAATATCATATTTTTCTTTGTATTGTTCGTAGTACAAAAATAGGTAGTAACCCCCTACTATTTCTAAAAAGAAGACATAAAGAGCAACAGCCATAATAGCGGGGCAGAATGGCGTTAAGATAGCATCAATGCTCCCTCTTACATTTGTATTGTTTGAACGATCAAACAATACAAAACCCGCTGTAACTCCACTTCCTCCCAAGATCAATAATTGATCTGTCATTTTTTCTGTTGCTAGGGCAGCCAAGGAAGCATAGGGTTTTCTTTCTTCAACCGCAGCCTTTATCTTTTTAGGAACCTTCCTAAAGAGATATATCACAACAACTATCGTTAATCCAGCTGATAAAAAACCGAGAAGTTTTCTGCAAAAAATCCCAATTAATACAAATCCTAATTCCATAAATAGTAATAGAAGGTACATATAACAATAAGTGAGATATTTCAAGATCATTTTTTTCTTTCGAAATTTAAACGAATAGAAAATGTAGACCAAATAAAATAAAAGTAGAACAAACAAAAGAGGTAAATTTAACCATTGATAGGCAACATCCCCATCTCCATCTAATCTTATTCCCTTAAAGACTGCTGGAAGAAGGATATAAAGTAGATAGACTATTGCAGAAAATAAAGGCATACCAATAAATCTTTTCCAATTTCCCTTATCGTTAAAGCGGCTAATAATGGTCTCATTTACGAAGGATTGACTTTCTTCAAATGAGTAAGTAAAAAGTTTCATATTTCTCCATTTTAGATTCAATCTTTCACTAACTAGTCCTGACTACCACTCGTAGGCACTTCAATCTCAGGCACATCGATTACATTATTGACTTGGATATTATCTTGTTGATCCTTTAGATTTGTCTGCTGGACTTGTGGTTTGAATGACGAAGTAAATCCTACTCCAATCACCAAGAGACTCGCTCCAAGGACGCAAAGTCTTTTGACATGCCAAGCCGTCGGCAAGGGAATCTTTGCTCGAATCCCTGATTTCTTGACCCAATCCGGATGGTCTCGCATGATACGATTTGCTGCCATCAGAGGCATCAGGTAGCCAAAGAGCGCAATGACAGTTGTCAACCCAATCACCCGAAAACGATTCTGATTAGACGGAGAAACATGGTTCACTTCCATCAAGACCATTCCCACAATCACTAAAATAATGACCAGTAATAAGCCCAAAGATCTCCATAGACCTTCCCTGCGGTAACATTTCAATTCATCAAACGACATCTCGTTAAAATTCTTATTCATTTTTTAATAACTCCTTGTGTTTTTTCAGGTAATTCTTCCCATACCACTCTTCCAGTGATTTTCCTTCGAACTCTCGATATTCTTCTGAATACTTATTTCGGTAGTAGCCGTAAAGTGAATAGGGTAACAGCATCACTACTACCATACCCAAAGTGATAAGATTTCCAAAAAATACCATTCCTATAAATGATATGGTTCCTAAAAAATCAGCTTTCACTTCCCCAACTTGGGGGAAAAGAAATTTTAGAGCTAACCAACCTACTATAATTATCCCACCTAGTCCAGTAATGACTTCTATAAACTTTTTCTGTCTAGCAGTTGCACTAGGATCCTGCACTCCATAAAGACGAGTTTTTAGTGATTTTATTCTAGATTGGATAATCATAAACAATATGATTCCGGTAGGAACATAGAATAAAACCAACCCCAAAATCGTAAGGTATCTACCTATGAAGGTGATAAAAAACAAATTCAGAACAAGCACCATCCAAATCAGAAATAGATTCGAATTCAAGATACTAGTATAAGGAATCTTTGCATCATATTTTCTACGCAGATTTTTTCTACAAACAAGAAACCATAAAAACCAACACAAGAAAAACAGCCAAAGTGGATAGAAATTGATCCCCCAGGTATCAAATGGTGCTTCTGGATCAGGGTGATGGATTTGCGTCTCCATTAATGCAGAAAATCCAAACATGAATAGTATCCCCAAAAATGAAAATAGTTTCCTTGCAATACTAAATGGCTTTGTGTAGATTTTTCGACTATTTGTGTCCTTAACCATATAATCGATAAAGCCATCATGACGTAGACGACGGCTTTCATAAAAATTGGCTTTAAAGATTGATTTCTTCATTCTTATCTTCCAATAACTCCCTGTGTTTGTTCAAGTATTGTTTCCCATACCACTCTTCCAGCGATTTCCCTTCGAACTCGCGATATTCCTCTGAATATTTATTTCGATAATAACCATATAGTGAATGGGGTAAAAACAATACAAATAATGCCCCTATCATGATGACGTTAAAAACAAAAGAGATACCAATAATAGATAATGTCCCCCAAAAATCAGTTCGAATTTCTCCAATCCTTGGGAAACAGAGTTTCAGGATCATCCATCCTGCTACGATTCCGCCACCTACCAATGTAACAAAATCTATTAACTTTCTCTGTCTGATCGTCATACTGCTATCTTGTACTCCGTAGAGACGAGTTTTTATCGACATAATTCTGACTCGTATGACAAAAAATAGAATTATGAGGGTTAATAAATAGAATAAGATTAACCCAATAACTGTTAGAAATTTTCCTAAAATACTAATAAAAAACAAGTTATAAGCTAGCACCATCCAAAAAATATATAAATTCGCATTTAAAGTTGTAATATACGAAAGATTGGCAGGATACTTTTTCCATAGATTGATTTTACAAGCGATAAACCATAAAAACCAACATAAGAAAAATAGCCAGAGTGGATAGAAATTTATTCCCCAGGTTTCAACTGGTGCATCTGGATTCGGATCTTTCATTAGTGATTCTATGAATATTGAGAATCCAAACATCATCAATGCACCTAGAGAAGAAAATATGATTCTAGTTAAACTAAAGAATTTGGTATATATGCTACGACGATTCGCTTCTCGAACCATATAATCGATAAAGCCATCATGACGTAGACGACGGCTTTCATAAAAATTGGCTTTAAAGATGATTTCTTCATTCTTATTTTGTTTCTCTCCTTCACCAAAACCAGCTCTAGACTTGCCCCTTACCATCTTCTTTCGAGATGAGTCCACTCTTCAAACTCTTGATAGGTCTCTAATACCTTGGTTTGCTTCTCTCCGTCATTACTTTCATTTGTTCCAATCACTTCTAATTTATCTTGACCAAGTGGCGCAAACCAATGTCTGAGCATTTGGTAGGATTCTTCAACTGATATTTTTTTCTTCCGAAATGCCACTACCATTTTATCTTCTTTATTAGCCTTTCCTAACTGAATAAACTTAGGGTAGTCCTTTTCAAAGTTAATACAGTCACAATACGGATAAGAGAAGATAAAGAAATCACTATCGTTATAAACATTGCTATTATTGATGGCTTCTCCAAGTGATGAAGAATTATAACTAGTAGGATAATTTGTTCTGAAGAGTTCTTCTGTCGTTTCACCCACTATTTTGTTGGTAGTCAAGTCCATTTTAACAGTGATTTTGTTCTTTTTTTCATAATGTTGGAGTTTTAATAACAAATATTCCTTCCCATCTTCGAGTATGATGGTACCTTGATTTTTTAAATAAAAGTTTTTATCGTAATTCTTAACAACTTGGTAGAGATCAACCTTCTCAGGTTTTTTATCTAGGTGATCTAGATCATAAACAATCGCATGCCAAGTCCACCCTTTTTTGGGTTCTTCATCTATTCCTTCGTTACTTGCATACCGTGTTTTTAAAACTAAATAACGATCACCAATTGATGCCCATCCACTAAAAGTAATGAAATTTTTAGATGCTCGAAAGGAGATAACTCGTTTCTCTTTATCAAGATAGTGCAATTCTTTGATCGATCCCGCATCATACCGTTCCCATTTTACTTTCTGTTCACTTTTTTGAACTTTTATATTTTTCTTATAGACAATCATAGAGATAGATAGAATCGATATTAGAAGTAAAACTACAATTTTCCATTTTTTCATCTTCTTGCTCCACCTTTTTGATAAGTAATGACTAACGTTTTGCCTTTTCTAAAGAAGCTACTCATATAATTTTTTATACGTTCATTTTCCAATAAAACAACTTACCTCCCATCATACCGAATTTTCCATCTATACACAACTTCCTTCTTAATTAGTGATTAAATCCAAAAAGAAAACACCCTCGTGGGTGTTAGCATTGATAGACTGAATCGCAATATCATCTTTTAAGTTTTACTTTTCTACCACTATCTATTCTGAAGAAGTCAGCAGACTATTTCCTACTATACCGATGATCACAATGGAAACCCCTAAAAATCCTAGTGGGGTTGGAATCTGATCTCCCAGAAAGAGACAGCCTCCAAATAGGGTGAAGAGGACCTCGCCGGCCTGAGTAGCTTCAACAACAGCTAACTGCTGATGGTTGTGTTTCACCAAGTTGGTTGCTTCAAAGAAGAGCATGGTCGCGATGACTCCGGAAAATACAGCTACGATCAAGGATTGGAGCATTTGCCCACCTGATGGCAAGCCTGCATCTACTCCTGCAAAAACGGATAAGAGCAACCAAAAAGGAACACTCATTAAGGTCATCCCAAAGACCCGTTGGGTCGTTGATAATTGTTCTTCTTTACAATGAACCAGCATCTTTCGATTGCCCAATGGATAGGAAAAAGCAGCGATCAAAATTAAGATACTAGCTCTCACCACACCTTCTCCGAGACCTCGTCCAAAATATGGAATTTGAATCAATACGATTCCTAACAAAATCAGCAAAGTCATTCCTAACTGTTTTCTTGGAATCTTTTGGCCAAAAAGTGGGGTCAGAAGGAGACCTGCTAAAATAGTAATCTGCCAGGTCGCAGCCACAAACCATGATTCTCCATAGATAGAAGCCATCGATAAGGGCGCATAAAAGAGACCAAAGCCGACCGTACTCCAGAGCAACCAAGTCCACGGGGCTCGTGCAATTGCTGACAAGACCCCCTTCAACTCGCCTTTCTGACAAACTAAAACAGCCATCATAGGCAAACTAAAAAGGTAGCGCAAACTAGCACTCCACATCCAGGAACCACCTGCCAGGTTCATGCTTCGATTAAAAATAAAGGTAAATGCAAAAAAGAGAGCACCTAGGATACCAAACCAAAGAGCTCTCGCAAAATGTGATGATTTCATTTTTTGATGATCGTTCTCCTGTAGTCATCCTATTATACAGGAATTCAGAAATACTTTCATCTGTTTTCTGCAAATTTTCAAAATAGTGTTTTCGCCTTAAATTCTATCCAGATTTGAAAGTATCGCAAAATTAAGGTACAATAGAAGTTAGACTAATGTGTTGAAAGGATTAATATGAAAAAATTAATTGCCCTACTATTATTTTCCGGCTTGGCTTTAACAGCTTGTTCGTCCAATAAAACAGACGCTAACTCTTCAAGCTCAAGTAAAGAAAAGACAGAGCAGACAGCAACTTCTAGCTCTAGTGAAAAAGATCAAAAGAAAATTGAAGAAGAACAAAAGAAATTAGAACAACTGCGCAAAGATTTTAACGATGCCATGACCAATGAAAATGCCGTCTTCCCACAACTCTCAAATGAAGTGGCTGAAGACGAAGCAGAGGTTAAAATCACAACAACTGAAGGCGATATCACTGTGAAGCTCTTCCCTAAATATGCCCCACTTGCAGTTGAAAACTTCTTGACCCATGCAAAAGAAGGCTACTACAATGGCTTACTTTTCCACCGTGTCATTAACAACTTTATGATCCAAACTGGGGATCCTAAAGGAGATGGTACTGGTGGCGAATCCATCTGGAAGGGCAAAGACAAATCCAAAGATTCAGGTACTGGTTTTGAGAATGAGTATTCTCCATACCTTTACAACCTTCGTGGAGCCCTTGCTATGGCCAATTCTGGTCCAAATACCAATGGTAGTCAATTCTATATCAACCAAAATAAGGATGATATTTCAAGTAAACTCCCAACTGACCGCTTCCCAGCTAAGATCATCGATGCTTATAAAAATGGTGGAAATCCAACCCTCGATGGTGGTAACTACACTGTCTTTGGCCAAGTGATCGATGGCATGGATGTGGTCGATAAAATCGCCTCTGCCGAAACCGATGATAAGGACAAACCAAAAACAGATATCAAGATCGAGAAAATCGAGATCTTAAAAGACTACAATTTCAAGAAATAATGAAAAGAGAACCAAACGGTTCTCTTTTTGTCTTTACGTCAATTCATTAAAGTCCCAGATTTGGTCCATCCAGCCTTCATAGAAATCTGGCTCGTGGCAAACCATGAGAATCGATCCCTTGTACTCTTTCAGAGCCCGTTTCAATTCATCTTTGGCATCCACATCCAAGTGGTTGGTCGGCTCATCTAGTACCAAGACATTGTTTTCACGGTTCATCAAGAGACAGAAGCGTACCTTGGCTTGCTCTCCACCGGATAGCACCTGGATTTGGCTCTCGATATGTTTGGTGGTCAAACCACAGCGAGCAAGGGCGGCACGGACTTCTGCTTGGTTGAGAGCCGGAAAGGCATTCCAAACTGCTTCAAGCGGTGTCTGGCGATTGCCACCTTCGACCTCTTGCTCAAAATAGCTAAGCTCTAGGTAGTCTCCACGCTCGACTTCTCCAGCGATCGGAGGGATGATTCCAAGCAAGCTCTTCAAGAGAGTGGTTTTCCCGATCCCGTTGGCTCCGATGATGGCTACCTTTTGATTGCGTTCAAACGTTAGGTTCAAAGGCTTGGTCAAAGGACGGTCATAGCCAATCTGAAGATCCTTAGCCTGGAAGATAAAGCGTCCAGGAGTCCGGGCATTTTTAAATTCAAAGGATGGCTTTGGTTTCTCACTTTGTAACTCAATGAGTTCCATCTTGTCCAGCTTCTTCTGACGAGACATGGCCATATTCCGTGTAGCCACACGCGCCTTATTGCGGGCTACGAAATCTTTCAAATCAGCAATCTCTTTTTGCTGGCGCTCATAAGCCGCTTCCAATTGCGATTTCTTCATTTCATAGACTTCAAGGAATTGGTAGTAGTCTCCTGAATAGCGGGTTAACTGCTGATTTTCCACATGGTAGACGATATTGATCACATCGTTCAAGAATGGAATATCATGGGAAATGAGGACAAAGGCATTTTCATAATTTTGCAAATAGCGCTTGAGCCAATCGATGTGCTCTGCATCCAAGTAGTTGGTCGGCTCATCTAGTAGCAAGATATCTGGTTTTTCAAGGAGGAGTTTGGCCAAGAGGACCTTGGTCCGTTGCCCACCTGACAAGGAGGTCACATCCGTCTCCATGCCAAAATCCATGACCCCAAGAGCACGCGCCACTTCATCTATCTTGGCATCCAAGGTATAAAAATCACGACTTTCTAGACGCTCTTGGAGTTCCCCAACCTCTTCCATGAGAGCATCGACATCAGCTCCGTCTTCTGCCATGGCCATATAGAGGTCATTGATCCGAGCTTCTGCTGTGAACAACTCATCAAAAGCTGTCCGCAAGACATCGCGCACCGTTTGTCCTTCTTCTAAAACCGAATGCTGGTCCAGGTAACCAGCAGTCACATACTTAGACCACTCGACCTTTCCTTCGTCTGGTTGCATCTTACCGGTCACGATGCTCATGAAGGTCGATTTTCCTTCACCATTGGCCCCGACCAGACCGATATGCTCTCCCTTTAACAAACGGAAAGACACATCCTCAAAAATCGCACGGTCCCCAAAACCGTGACTCAAATTTTTCACTTCTAAAATACTCATGCTTGACTCTCTTTCATTGATTTCACTCGTATGATTATATCATCTTCAACTCAAAATGAAAAGGGAGTCCAACTCCCTTTTCTTTTACAAATCTAAGTCTGCGTAGGGTTTCCGGTAGCCAACTTGAACCACTTTTCCGTCTTTGACAAGTAGGGGGCGCTTGATCAGCATACCGTCGCTAGCCAAAAGATCCGCTGCTTCTTCTATTGTCAGTTGATCTACCTTATCTTTCAAGCCGAGTTCCCGGTATTTCATCCCGCTGGTATTAAAGAAAGACTTGATTGGTAGGCCAGATGCTGCCATCCAGTCCTGTAATTCTTGACTAGTCGGTGTTTCGGTTACAATATTTTGGCTCTGAAACTCACATTGGAGACCGTCCAATTCTGATTTAGCCTTTCGACAAGTCGAACATTTTGGATATTCAATAAAGGTATACATCGATTTCATTTCTCCTTCCAGGTAATTCCTTCGTGTTGTAAGAGCCAGCGTTTACGATCGAGTCCGGACGCATAGCCTGTCAATTCTCCATTTTTTCCCATCACGCGGTGACAGGGAACTAGGATCGACAAGGGATTGCGTCCGACAGCCTGTCCTACGGCCTGGGCTGAACCACAAGAAAGATCCTGGGCAAGCTGCCCATAGGTCTTGGTCTCACCATAGGGGATCTCTCTCAATAACTGCCACACCCGCTCTTGAAAAGCTGTCCCTTGCGGCGCTAGTGGAAAGCTGATCGCAATTGGGGCCCCAGCAAAATAATGGTCCAACCACTCCTTTACCTTCTCATGGTAGGGATGGAACTGCTCCAGCGCCCCAAAAGGATCAGGCGCATCTTCTTTCGGATTATAAAAATCAAGCTCTACAAGGCCTTCTTCGCTGACAATGATCGAAAGAAGTCCCATAGGGCTCTCATAGAATTGTTTAAGATAGAGTGTCATTGTAAGCCGCTTCTGCTCTTTGGTCCCAGCGGTCCTCTTCTGAGACCACTTGGAATAGACTGGTTTCTGCTTTTCGTTTGATCTTTTGATAAGCCAGACGGACGCCATCAATTGGGACCTTTCCACAATAATGGTAGCCTAATTTTTCAAGCAAATGTTGCATGACTAGATTATCCGGGTGCGTATCGCAACGGAAATCCGGCCCTTTTTCTCCTTCGATCAAACCTTGAAGGAAGGTTTGAGCCACCCCTTTGCCAGCAGCTTCTTTGGCCACAGCGACACGGTGAAAAGTGATATACATATAGTTGTCATGCTCCCACTTGCCATCGTAAATCTCATTATAGGCTGCTTCATTTCCCTTGTGGACGGCAGCATAGGCGACGACTTCCTGATCTTCAACCGCTACATAGCCACGACTTTCTAGTATATCCTCAAAAATGATCTCTTCATCTGGATAACCATCCTGCCACTGGTCAACCTGTCTTTGAGCCAGGCTTTCCTTGGCATCTTGGATGATTTCCATAATTCGCTGGATCTCATTTGGATAAGCCATTCTAATTTCCATCCTGCTTTCAACCTTTCCTACTCTTGATGGTAACGAGCATAAAGCTCACTCTTTTGCAGGCCGTATTGTTTGGCGACCTGTTTGATTGCTTGATTCTTCTTCATCCCCTCTTGGACCAAGGTATCGATCTCTTGGATCAAGTCGACCTCTTCTAGGTCTAGCACTTCTTCCTTAGCTCCTTCGACGATCAAGAGGCACTCCCCTTTGAGGGGATTTTCTTCAAGAAATGCGACTAACTCTGAAATGCTGCCGCGAGTATATTCTTCGTAGATCTTGGTCAATTCACGAACCAAGACAACCGGACGATCCCCATAGACAGCCAACATATTCTCTAAGGTCGCTTTCACCCGATGGGGAGACTCATAAAAGATCTGTGTCTCCGGATAGGCCACTTTTTCTTGGAAAAAGGCCTTTTGTTGCCCCTCTTTGCGAGGCAGAAATCCATAAAAAATATGAGGTTGAGGTGCTAAGCCACTGGCAATCAAACCTGTAATCCCTGCACTTGGGCCAGGAATAGCTACGACAGGAATCTCGCGTTCAATCGCTGCCTTGACCAAATCATGACCAGGGTCAGAGATACTTGGGAGTCCTGCATCTGAGACCTGCGCCAAATCTTTTCCAGATTCTAAATGGGCGATCAGATCTGGAATTTTCTCCTGGGCATTATGCTCATGAAAGCTAGTCTGGGGAGTCCTAATCTCAAAATGCTTGAGCAAGAGACCTGTATTTCTGGTATCCTCTGCTGCGATCAAGTCCACATCCTTTAAGGTCTGGACCATGCGGTAACTCATATCCTCACGATTGCCGATCGGTGTTGGGACTAGGTAGAGGACCCCTGTTTTCTTTTCCCCTTTAAAACTTCGTTGGATCTGCATGCTTACTCCCTAAATAACAACTCGTCACAAAACATACACTCTTCATCGTTCTCACGGCGTTGACCATAGGAATAGGTGCAAATATGAAAGCCGTCGTTGTAAATTCGTTGCAAATTTTCACGGCCATGGTGTTGTGACTTTGCGGATGCGGTCTTCTCAACTTCCCCCAAACGCTCTCTCAATTTATCATTTTCTAAGCGAAGAGCTGTATTTTCTTCGATGACTTGTTTCAAATTTTTCTTGATGGCTTCGACTTCAGCCAAGGTGACCAACAAATTCTGAGAAAAGCCGTCTAAAGCATCAAATAATTCTTTTTTATTCATTCTGACTCCTTAACTTTCTAAGCTCAAAACCATATATTCTAGAGCATTTTGAAAAGAAACATTGGCCTTCCACATCCTGCGAGCAAGACTCAATTTCTCAAGCAACTGCTGAGATCTACTCAAGCGCAACTGCTCTTCTAAAGCCAACTCCATCAAACGAAAGGCCTGGCTTTGTTTTTCCTTATCATCTGCTAGGCTCACTAAGCGGGTCACTTCCAAATAAGCACGATTCAAATTGGATTGGCAACGTTCGATGAACTGATCACAAACTTTAGCCAACTCAAAAAAAGTAGCATTCTTTTTTTGCTGCTCTGCCTCTTTAAGACTAAAACTAAATCGAGCTACTAGACTTGCCTGCGATTTAATCAAACCTTCTTTTTCTAGACGTTCGGTAAGGTAGGCTTGCTTTTTTGGAAAATGGACCTGCTGGGCCCGACTCTTGATGGTCGGTAAAATTAAGTTTTCATCGGATGTCAACAAGAAGAGATAGATCTCACTCTGGGGCTCTTCCATAACCTTTAAGAGAGAATTCGCTGCATTGGTGTGCATCTTGTCCGCATCTTGGACGATAAAGACCTGCCGACTTCCTTCAAACCCGGATTGAGAAAAGTCTTGAACCAGCGAGCGAATACGATCAGTCTTTATGATCTGGTTGACTGGACGCACGATCTTCACGTCTGAGAATTCTTCTTCAGCAATCAAGCGACAGGACCGGCATTTTCCACAAGGCCAGACTCCCTGCAAATCTTCGCAAAACTGACTTTGAGCTAGCAAGAGGGCCATCTCAAAACTGGCAAAAGAACCTGTAAAAAGATAAGCATGACTGAGCTGTTTGTGTTCTAGAATATGGGTGAAGCGCTCCACCAATTCTGGCTGGAGCTGTTGGATCTCTTCTAGATTCATTTCAATGTCCCCAAGCGATTTTCTAAAACAGCCAAGACATCCGTAAAGACCGCTTCAAAAGATTGACTGGCATCGATTTTCACGATGCGCTCTGGTTCCTTTTCATACAAGGCCAAATAACCTTGTCTAACTTTTTGGTGAAGCTCCAATCCTTCCAAATCCAAACGATTGACTTCCCGCTCTTGGTTTTTCGCAATTCGTGCGAGCCCTTCTTCGACATCCAGATCAAAGTAAAGGGTTAGATCTGGCTTAAGACCATCTGTCGCGAATTGATTGAGCCACTCGATGTCTTCCACACTCAGACCGCGACCATACCCTTGGTAAGCCACCGAGCTATCAATAAAGCGGTCCATCAAGACAACCTTCCCAGCTGCAAGAGCTGGCAAGACACGTTCTACCAAATGCTGCCGGCGACTAGCAATATAGAGCAACAACTCGGTCTTGGCATCCATACTAGTATGGTCTGGATCCAAAATGACTTGGCGGATCTTTTCGGCAATGTCGACACCACCTGGTTCACGGGTTGTAATAAAAGGAATTCCTTTTTCTTCAAGTAGAGGCAAAATGGCTTCTAGGACCGATGATTTTCCCGCTCCTTCTGGACCTTCAAATGAAATTAATGTACCGTTTACCATAGTATCCTCTTTCTGTTTTTCTTCTTTTTATTTTACCAAAAATAAGGGTAAAAATCTTGTATTTTAGGAGAGAAAATTTTTCAAAGTCATTTTCATTTTTTCACTTTTTTGTTACAATATTCTTATAAAGTTTTAGGAGACAACCTATCATGTTTAAATTTAAAGATATTCTGGCTATCATTTTTGGGGCCGGCATTTTTTCGTTTGGGATCTATTTTTTAGTCATTCCCTTTCACTTCTATGAAGGAGGAGCGACAGGGATTACCTTGATCACCTATTACCTTTTCAAAATCCCTGTATCCATCATGAACTTGCTGATCAATATCCCTCTCTTCGTTTTGGCTTGGAAACTGCTGGGCAAGAAATCTCTTTATCTGAGCTTACTGGGGACCTTTTCGGTTTCGGCTTGGATGGCTATTTTTGAAGCCATGCCCCTCAGCCACCGCTACCATCACTTCATCTTTGACGCCTTTAAAGGAGATATTCTGCTTGCCTGTATTGCCTCAGGGGTTGTCCTTGGTTTGGGGCTAGGGATCATCTTCAATGCTGGAGGAACTACTGGAGGAACAGATATCCTCGCTCGCATCTTTAATAAATACACTTCCCTCAGTATGGGAAAACTCATGTTGATTGTAGATGCCATTGTTCTGACAACTGTTGTCGTAGTCTTCCAAGATGTCCGTACCGCCATGTATACTCTCTTCTTCATCCTGATTGACACCCTGGTGATCGACTTGATTGGAGAAGGTGGTTTTGCTGGAAAAGGCTTCCTCATCGTTACATCTAAACCAGAAGAAATTGCCCAAAAGGTATCTGACGATCTGGGTCGCGGGATTACCTTTATCCGTGGGATGGGCTATTACAGCCGTAAGGACCTGGATATCGTCTACTGTGTCGTTTCGCGGAATGAGATGAAACAAATGAAAGACATCATCAATCGTATTGATCCATTCGCCTTTATCACTATTTCCGAAGCCCATGAAATTCTCGGCGAAGGCTTCACTTTAGATAGAGAAAAACAACCCATTACTCGTTAATAGAAAAATCAGACTGGATGATCATCCAGCCTGATTTTTTATTAAATAGCTTTTGCGCTAGTTCGAGTGATTTCATCGACTTTCAAACCGTTGGATTCAAATTTACTACGGATCCCTTCTAGATCTGTCACCCCATCAATTTGAACTTCGATGACGACACGATCGTCTTTGGTTGGGATATTGACTGTATTGGCGATGTTATACCCTTCTTCTACAATCAAGTGAATGATTTGTTCTAGAACGCCAACCTTATCTTCCGTCACGAAGCGTACACGGACTCCTTCTTCTCCATAACCGGACACTTCAAGGAAGGCACGGAAAATATCACGGTCAGTGATGACACCGGATACTTGCTCATTGTCCACGACTGGAAGAATTCCCACCTTGTTCTTATACATGAGGTAGGTCGCATCTTCTAAGCTTGCAAATTTTGAGACGGTAATGACATCACGAAGCATCACATCTTTGACCTTGGTTTTGTTCAACAGATAGTTCATCTCAAAAATAGACAAACTTGTTGCTTTAGATGGACTTGCTTCTGCAATCGTACCTTCTGTCACCAAGCCAACTAATTGATCATTTTCAATGACTGGCAAACGGTGTAAGCCTTGTTCGCGCATCAAATCTGCCGCGTGGGCAATTGTAGTATCTGGACTAATGTAAACCACTTTACGTGTCATAAAATCTTTAACAGCCATAACAAGTTCTCCTATGCTTTTACTAGTTTTATTATACTTGATTTTAAGGATGATTTCAAACGCTTTCAGCAGTTTTCTCTTGTTTTCAAAATTTAGAAAAATCAAACACACGTACCTTTTTATTCAACATTTAAATCTTGCAAACTAGTCTTAGTCACTAGTAACCGATTTATTAGAAAATAAGGAAAGTACAAATACCACAATAGATAATAATATGAATGCACCCCAAGCAAACTGAAAGTTCCAAATGGATAAACTTGTAAACAAAATAGTTGCTAATGGCATTGATAATACTGATATAACCTTAAAAAAACTACTAGTTTGTGCAAGAATTTCCGGTGGAAGTTTTGCCATTAATAGACTATTTAATTTGGGATTTACCTTACTACTAAGATACATCATAAATGCCAACACACTAAAGGAAATAATTTCCAAACCATTTATCCAACCACATATTCCTATTAAAATTAATAATCCACTATCTATTTGAAGTATTTTAATAAGTGAAAGCTTAGAAAAATAATCATTAGGGGTCATTCCACCAATTAGGGCTGAAACAAATAATATTGTTTGAAGTAAAAACACCGACTGAGCAAAAGATAAACCAAAGGGAGTTATTTCTGTAAATTTCAAATTGTACATTATTAAAATAGCACCGCCTAGCGAATTTAATCCTAAAATTGAAAAAATCATTAGACCAAAACGTACTTTCTCTTGATATTTAAATATACTTTTACTATTTTTGTAAAGGTTCTTAATTTGTGAGATAAACCCATTTTCTGGTGAATAATTAACTTCTGGATGTGTCAATTGTCTTTGAATTTTAAGCAACACCATCGATGATAATAAGAAACTTATAGCATTTATTGTAGCTAAAAAGAAGAAATTATTATGAGAAATCGTTAGTAACCAAACTCCCAAAGTTTGACCAGAAATCAAAGTTATTTGACTAATTACTTGATCAAAAGAGTACGCTTCCATCAGTTCTTCTTCGGGAATGTGGGACTGAAACATAGGTAACACTAGGCCTCTTCTGTACTCTGCAATACAATCTGATAGGATGTTAATGAAACATACAATTGAGAAAACTAGCCATGAATTTTCTTTCGATAAGAACGCAACCATAATAAATAATACTGCTTGTATATATCCTAATAATAGCAACCACAATTTCTTATTCTTTGTTTTGTCAGCCTGCATTGCAATAAAAAGAGCAAAAATCGTTGGAATATATTGTATAAAACTCGCTACACCAACCGCCAATTTACTATTCGCCATACTTGCTGCAAAAACCACAAAAACAAGATTATAAATAGTTGATCCTAAATCATCGAAGAAACTAGACAACACCAGATTCCTAAAAAAAATATTTCTAAAAAAGACTTTCATCTGCAATACCTTCTTAGTAGATACTTAATAGACATGACTTAAATTCTAATAAAAATATTTATTATTAGAATTATTTTATTCTTCTATATGAATTAACAAAATATCGAAGGATTTAATTGTTATATCTAAATATAGTTTACTACTAAATTTTAAATATTTAACAGAGTTTCAAATATGAAATATCCTATCTCATACATCTAATCTTTTGCCTAATTTATATGTATCCCAAACTGGTCCAATTTCACCTCTAAAATATTAATCAGTTGACTATCACCAACAACTCGAAGAGACTCTATAAACTGTTTAATTTCCTTTTTAGAAATTTTTGACTTTAAATAACCATTTACTAATTTTAAAAATTTTAACAACATGATTTCTAGCATATCATATGGGAAAAGAAGCTTTTCTAGCTCGAGTATAAACAATGGAACTTGAGTATCAATTTTTCTTAAAATTAATTCACCAATTAAATTTATGTACGTTAATTTTAAAGAACTTAAATTGTGTTTAAGAAAATTATAATCTTTAGTCCTTTCCGCAAGCTGATCCCCAAAAAATAATAGATCTTCATCTGAAATTAAAGTCATTGTATTTCCAAATACATATAATTCAAACCATGTCCAAGATTCAATTGAAAATAGATAATCTACCAATACTTTTCTATCTTCTATATTTATTTCATAATTTTGATCTAATGAATGTATCGCATTTTCAATAATGAATGACTGAATTCTTTGATATCGATCCGTCTCTTCACTCTGTAATACTTCGGTTAATAGATACTCTAATCCTTTAATATCCTGTTTCAAAAATAAAGTGGATATCTTCTTACCTAAAATAATATCTTTAGGTAATTCATAATTATTTAATTTATGGCCAAACTCTTCAAAAGTCATGTGGATTGATTCTATCGCTATTAATAATTTATCAGCACTTAACATCGTTTGCCCATTTTCAAATTTAGACAATTGTGCTATGCTCAATCCTTTCCTAGCAACATCCTTTTGTTTTAAGCCTCTGGCAATTCTTAGTTCCTTATATAATTCACCCAATTGAATTTTTCGATCTATATGCATAACTTATAATCCATTTCAGTCATTAGTAATTACGTTTATTTTACCAAATTAATAAAGGAAATTATATATTTTAAATTATTTTACTAAGAAAAAATCTCAGCCAGTAAAAATGAAAATAGAAAGGCCTTCAGGACCTTTCTTTCGAATATTGTAAAACTATCTTTCCTATAATATAAGATTAATAATTCTTCATAATAGAAATTATGCTATTTTTTGAATCATTTGGGAGTATATTGAAACTTTCCGCCGTGAGAAAAGTGCTTGAAACAAGATTGTTTCAAGCACTCGGGAGTTTTGAGACCTTAGGCTCAAAACTAAGTCATGGAACTTCGTAGAAGTTCGCTGACGTCCGTACTCACCTAAGGAAAGTTTCTAAATTTTCTTTGTCATCAATACGAAGAAAGGTTTCGCTATCTTTTCCTTTCAAACAAACTTTAGAAATCTTATCCACCAAGGTAAGCCTTGCGGACTTCTTCTGAGGCTAAGAGTTCTTTTCCTGTTCCGGAAAGAACGACTTTCCCTGTTTCCAAAACATAACCGCGGTCCGCGATGGCAAGGGCCTTGTTGGCATTTTGCTCAATCAAGAGAACGGTTGTTCCTTGTTTTTGAATATCTTGGATGATATCAAAGATTTCTTGGATAAAGATTGGGGCCAATCCCATAGAAGGTTCATCCAAAAGCAAGAGTTTTGGCGTCGACATGAGGGCACGACCCATTGCGAGCATTTGTTGTTCCCCACCAGATAGGGTAGCGGCATCTTGGTTCTTCCGTTCTTCCAAACGTGGGAAACGTGAGAAGACTTTCTTCAAGTTAGCTTGATTTTCTTCTCGATCTTTCTTCAAGAAAGCTCCCATTTCCAAGTTTTCCATAACGGTCAAGCCTGGAAAGACGTGGCGGCCTTCTGGAACCTGAGAGAGTCCTGCAGCTACAATCTTTTGAGCCGGAACCTTTTGAATCTCCTGCCCCAAAAACTCAATTTTCCCAGCACTTGAACGCACTAAACCTGAAATGGTACGAAGAATAGAGGTTTTCCCAGCACCATTGGCACCGATAAGAGAAACAACTTCTCCTTCATTGACTTCAAAGCTGACATCTCGGACAGCCTGGATCATGCCGTAGTGTACGGAGAGGTTTTCAACTTTTAACATAGACATTAGGCTTCACCTCCAAGATAGGCTTCGATTACGCGTTTGTTTGTCTTGATTTCATCTGGCGTACCATGGGCAATCAAGCGACCGTATTCCAATACATAAATCCGTTCGGTTACTTCCATGACCAAGCTCATATCGTGTTCGATCAGCATGATCGTAATATTGAATTCTTTTTGAATGCGACGGATCAATTGGGTCAATTCTGCTGTTTCTTGAGGGTTCATTCCTGCAGCAGGTTCATCCAAGAAGAGGATTTTTGGCTCTGTAGCAAGGGCACGAACGATCTCTAAGTGACGTTGTTGTCCGTAAGCTAAATTCTTGGCCAAAGTATCTGCTTCTTTTTCCAAACCAAAAATGGCTAACAATTCAAGAGCTTTTGCTTTCAAAGCTTCTTCATTCTTATAATAGCTTGGCAAGCGGAAAAGACTAGCAAAGACATGTGGTTTGTGGTGATTGGCAAAGGCAATCAAGACATTGTCCAAAACGCTCAAGTCTTTAAAGAGACGAATATTTTGGAAAGTCCGTCCCAGACCACCTGCAGCGATTTTATAAGGTGCTTTACCATTTAGTAGCTGACCATCTAAGGTAATGGTCCCTTCACTTGGTTCATATACCCCTGTTAGGAGGTTGAAGAGGGTTGTTTTACCGGCACCGTTGGGTCCGATCAAACCAACCAATTCCCCTTCATTGAGTTCCATGGTCACATCCCCAACGGCTGTCAAACCACCAAAGTTTTTTGTTAAATTTTTTACTTCAAGAAGTGCCATTAGTTAGCCTCCTTTTTTGAGAGTAGTTTTTTCAAGCTGAATTCCCATGTTCCTAGAAGACCACCTGGACGGAAGATCATTACGAGAATCAAAGCCAATGAGTAAATGATCATACGGACACTTGAGAAGTCTTGAAGCACCATGTTCAAGATCCCCAAGACGATAGCTGCTACAACTGTTCCTGACATTGATCCCAAACCACCAAACACGACAATGATCAAGACATTAATGGTATTGGTGAAAGAGTAATCTTTAGGAACAACAGAACCGATAAAGCCAGCTTGAAGAGATCCAGCAATCGCCGCTGTGATCGCACCAAATACAAAGGCAATGACTTTAACCTTAGTCGTATTAATCCCAACAGATTCTGCTGCGATTTCATCTTCACGAACAGAAAGGGTAGAACGCCCAATTGGACTGCGTAAGAAGTTAATCGTAAAGATCGTTGTAATCACGACAAAGAGGTAAACCAATTGCCAAGTTGTAAAGGCTGGTAAACCAAGGATCCCAGCGGCACCATTTGTTAGAGTACCACCATTGACGATCAAGATCCGGATAATTTCAGAAACCCCAAGTGTCGCAATCGCAAGGTAATCCCCTTTCAACCGAAGGGTTGGAACCCCAACGATCAAGGCAACGAGACCTGCAATCAAGGCCCCTAAAACCATAGCGCCAAAGAAAGCACCGTAGGTTGGTGATTTAGAACCAAGAATAGCAGCAGAGTAGGCACCAATGGCCATAAATCCGGCATGTCCGAGTGAGAATTGACCTGAGAAACCAACAATGAGGTTCAGGCCAACTGCAAGGATAATGTTAATCCCGATTTGTTCTAAAATTTGGATATAGAAGAGGTTGAGCACACCCGCTGCAACCAAGACTTGGATCAAGGCAAAACCTGCGACCAAAAGACCAAGCCAGACTAAATTCACTTTTAAATTTTGTTTCATGGCTTACACCTTCTCTTTCACATTTTTACCGAGGATACCTGCAGGACGGATAAGCAAGATCACAATCAAGATGGCATATACAATGGCATCACGGAAGTCTGAAAGACCAATCGCTGTAGCGAAGGTTTCCAACAAACCGATAACAAATCCACCTAGGGCCGCACCTGGAATGATTCCGATTCCTCCAAGAACGGCTGCGACAAAGGCTTTGATCCCTGGTGTCATTCCCATCAAAGGTTCAATCGAGTTGTAATACAAACCGATCAAGACACCACCAGCACCTGCCAAGGCTGATCCCAAAGCAAAGGTAAAGCTGATGGTACGGTTTACGTTAATCCCCATCAATTGAGCCGCATCACTATCGACAGATACAGCACGCATGGCTTTCCCCATCTTTGTCTTTTGGATAATAAATTGAAGAGCGACCATCAAGAAAACAGACACTCCCAAGATCATCAACTGAATGTTGGAGATGGAAATGGGACCGAAGTTGTAACGAACCGTGTGAATAACTTGAGGGAAGGAACGGGTATTAGCACCTACAAAGAAGACCATCCCATATTCAAGCAAGAAGGAGACACCGATGGCTGTGATCAAGGCAGCAATCCGAGTCGAATGACGAAGCGGACGATAAGCCAGGTATTCAATCACAACCCCTAAAATAGCTGTCCCAACCATGGCTAGAAGCAAGGCTACAAAGAAGTTCACTTTCCATGAATTCAATAAGAAATACCCCATAAAGGCACCTACCATGTAGATATCCCCATGGGCAAAGTTGATCAATTTGATAATTCCATACACCATGGTATAACCAAGGGCCAAGAGTGCATAGACACTTCCCAAGATTAGACCGTTCACTAATTGCTGGAGCATTTGAACCATCCTTTCTAACAATAAAGAGCGAGGCCAGGAATTTTTATTCTCCCAGCCTCTTGTACAAACAACAAATGATAATTATGGTTTAACAGACTCAACTGATTTGACTTTACCATCTTTCAAGCCAATCATAAGAGCTGATTTAACCGGGTTGTGGTTCTTGTCAATTGACATTGTACCAGTCACACCTTCCAAGTCTTTCAACTTCGCAAGGTTATCTTTCAATTCGACAGAGTTCTTAGCACCCTTAGATGCTTCGGCAACCATGTAAACTGAATCATAAGCCAAAGCAGCGAACATTGAAGGTTCTTCATTGTATTTCGCTTTGTATGCTTCTACGAATTTCTTGGCTTTATCAGTCATTTCACCTTCAGTAGAGAATCCAGCTACGTAGTAGATGTCTGTAGCTGCAGCAGGTGTTGCTTGTTCAACGAATTTAGCATCACTAAATCCATCCCCACCAATGATTGGTTGTTTGATTCCCATACCACGCGCTTGGTTTACGATCTTACCAGTTTCAGTGTAGTAACCTGGAAGAACAATCGCATCGAAGTCTTTATCTTTGATTTTTGTAAGGGCAGCTTGGAAGTCTGTATCCTTAGATTGGAATGTTTCTGTTGCTACGATTTCACCTTTGTAAGATTTCTTGAAGGCTTCAGCAATCCCTTTCGCATAGTCAGATGAGTTATCGTAGTAAAGAACGACTTTCTTCGCTTTCAAGTTATCAGTTGTGTATTTAGCAATGATTTTTCCTTGGAAGCTATCGATAAAGGTTGCACGGAAGAGGTAATCTTGACCTTTTGTCAAATCATCTTGAGTTGCTGATGGTGTGACCAATGGAACACCTGCTTTACCAGCGTTGGCAACCGCTGCTGCAGTAGCACCTGAAGTTGCAGGTCCTACAAGAGCGTTCACTTTTGATTGAGTGACAAGGTTTGTAGTGACTGTAGCTGCTTCAGCTGTTTCAGATTTGTTATCTTTATCTGTGACAACGATCTTCTTACCGTCAGCTCCACCCTTAGCGTTGATTTCATCAACGGCCAATTGAGCACCTTTTTGTTCAGCGCTACCGTAGGCTGCTACTTCACCAGTTTTTTCAAAGTTAAAACCGACTTTTAGTTCCTTGCCGATTTCGTTACCAGTTGTGTTTGAACCTGAAGTAGAAACTTCACCACAAGCAGCAAGAAGAGCGACACTTGCAATGGTTAAAAATGAAAGAGCAAATTTTTTCTTCATTTGTAATGATCTCCTTAAATGAATCTTAAATTAAATACATTAAGAATATACCGAATTATCTGACAATTGTCAATAAAAAAAGCGCAATCCATCAAATGATTGCGTTTTCTATCCTTCTGTGACCACAGATGGGGTCTCCAATCGTTGTAAACTCCCCACAAAATCTGTATCTAAATCTTTGAGATGGCAAGGCAAGACCTTTTTGACATAACGTTCTTTCTTTAAGTCTTCCATGACTTGATCGGCCTTGTCACTGTCCACATACAATTGGACATAACGGCATTTCTTAGAATGGTACAAGACATCTCCGACTGATTGTAATTTTTTCCCGTCGCGATTGTAATACAATTTAACAATTAAGCCTGTTCTTTCTTGTTTCTCAAACATGGTCAATCCCTTTCTCGTTCTGTTACTAGTATATCAAATTTCAAGAAAAAGAACTACTCTTTTATGAGAGCAAAAAAGAGAGTGGGACAGAAATCGGTAATTCGTTAGAATTCGATTTCGTCGTCCCACCTCCGCACAGTTGAGTAGGGCTGTAAAAGCTGATGAAATCAGCGTAGTAGAGCCCACTCAACCACTGCGTTTTGCTCGACAATCCAAAAATAATTGAGAGGCTAGGACTTTTGTCCCAGCCTCTTGACGGACCTTCCCATAGAATGGTTTAGCCCAATTTATTATTGGCCATGATTTCATCAATAAAGCCATATTCAAGCGTTTCTTGTGCACTCATCCAATTATCTCGCTCCGCATCAGCATGCACTTTTTCAATGGATTGACCTGAATTTTCCGCAAGAATTTTTTCCAAGTTATTCCGTGTTTTGAGCAAGTGTTCTGCTGCAATCGCCATATCGGTTTGCTGGGTACCACCACCAGTACCACCCATTGGTTGGTGAATCATGTACTCGGCATTTGGCAACATGAAGCGTTTGCCCTTCGCACCGCTTGAAGCAATGATAGTTCCCATAGATGCTGCCATCCCCATAACAATGGTTTGGACATCTGACTTGATAAAGTTCATGGTATCTACGATGGCGAGACCTGCTGAGACAGAGCCACCTGGGGTATTGATATACATATAGATATCTTTTGTATTATCTTGGGCATCCAAGAAGAGCAATTGAGCGATAATGGAGTTAGCCATTTGGTCCTCAACTGGTCCTGTTACCATGATAATTCGATCTTTCAACAGACGGGAATAAATATCGTAAGAACGTTCTCCACGACTGGTTTGTTCAATAACTACTGGAATCATCTATTCTTCTCCTTTAGTATCCATTCATTCTCACGATTCGTGAGGTTCAAAGTATATGTGCTATTATAAACCAATGGTCAAAAAAGGTCAAATCTTAAGCACCTTTCGGACGAATCATGAATGGTTTCTTATTTGGTACCGAATAAACGGTCACCTGCATCTCCAAGACCAGGAACAATGTAGCCATGTTCATTCAAATGATCATCGAGGGCTGCTGTAAAGATATCAACATCTGGGTGAGCTTCTTGAAGAGCTTTCACCCCTTCTGGCGCTGATACTAGGCAGACAAATTTGATATGGCTAGCGCCACGTTTTTTCAAGGAATCAATCGCTAGAATAGCGGATCCACCCGTAGCAAGCATCGGGTCTACTACAAAGATACGACGTTGATCAATATCTTCTGGCAATTTCACCAAGTATTCAACTGGTTTCAAGGTTTCTTCATCACGGTACATCCCGATATGGCCAACCTTAGCAGCTGGTACCAAACTCAAGAGACCATCGACCATCCCAATCCCTGCACGAAGAATTGGGACAATAGCCAATTTCTTCCCTGCGATTTGCTTTTGAACGGTTTTAGTAATAGGAGTTTCAATTTCAACATCTTCAAGAGGCAATTCACGCAACACTTCGTAGCCCATCAACATAGCAATTTCATCTACCAATTCACGAAAGGCCTTCGTAGAGGTATCCGTGCGGCGGAGAATAGACAATTTGTGTTGAATCAGTGGATGTGTAATAACTTCTAATTTTCCCATTTTGAGATCCTTCTTTCTAAGCTGTTATTTTTCAAAAAAGAACTATGATAAAAGTGGAGTCAAGCTCTACTCTTTCTTTCAGTCCCTCTTTGATACTCACAGCACATGGAAATCTTCATTTCCAACTTTACATTCTTCTTATTATACCAAATTTTACAAAAAAAAGAGAGCCCTTACACTTAATTTTTTAAGTTCGGACTCACTCTTTCTATCAATCAATTACAACCATTCTTTGTATTTCTTAATATAGATACGTTTGACAACCGTCACACTCAGCATATAGAGGACGATAATAGCAAACAATAGAACAAAGTACAATCCATTTAGTTGGCTCAACTTCAAGATAGAAGCCAAAGGACTATATGGAAGGGAGGTTACAAAGAAGGCTGCTGCTAGAGTCGTCACCACGACTGAGAAGGCTGGACGACTTTGGATAAATGGCAGTTTTGGTGAACGCAACATATGGATAACCATGGTTTGAGACCACATGGATTCGATAAACCATCCAGTTTGGAACACCATGATAAAGGCTGCTGCATCTGCTGCTCCATGGTTGTAGCCATGACCTAAAATCATAGGAACAACAAGGAAGTAAAGAAGCATGTAGGTAATAATATCAAATACAGATGAAATGGGACCAATCCAGGCCATAAAACGCATGATAGAGTTTGCTTCCCAGATACGAGGTTTCTTGAGGAATTCCTTGTCGACATTGTCAAAAGGAAGGGCGATACAAGAAAGATCATAGATAAGATTGAGCACAATCAAATGAACGGGAGCCATTGGAAGGAAAGGCAAAAAGATGCTGGCAAAGAGCAGAGAAAAGATGTTCCCGAAGTTAGAAGAGACCGTCATCTTGATGTACTTGGTCATATTGGCATAGACCTTGCGGCCTTCGACCAAGCCTTTTTCAAGAACCATCAAGTCCTTATCTAGAAGGATGACATCTGCTGTTTCCTTGGCAATATCCACAGCGGTATCCACGGAGATCCCAACGTCTGAGACTTTCATGGATGGAGCATCGTTAATCCCATCTCCCATGTAACCCACCTTGTGGCCATTGTTCTTGAGACAGAGGATGATCCGCGCTTTTTGATCTGGTGATAATTTGGCAAAGACCGTTGTTGTTTCCACAACTTGTGCTAACTCTTGGTCTGTCATCGTATCGATTTCGCTTCCCAAAAGAATCCGCTCGACATCTAGTCCTACTTTTTCACAGACAGCTTGGGTGACCTTTTCATTGTCTCCAGTTAATATCTTGGTGGTTACCCCATATTCTGCAAGAGCTTTGATCGCTGGAGCTGCAGAAGGTTTTGGTGGATCAAGAAAGGCCAGGTAACCAGTTAGGATCATGTCTCGTTCATCTTCAACACTAAAGATGTCATTTTCGTCCAAGTCGGTTTTGTAGCTGACGCCCAATACACGAAGACCTTGTTCATTTAATTGAGCAACTTCAGCGAGGACCTCTTGACGGACTTCATCTGTCAGGCGTTTAATCTCTCCCTTGTACTCAACATAAGTCGATACAGAAAGCATTTCTTCCAAGGCACCCTTGGTCACCATGCTGACCACACCGTCTTCGTCTTTGACAATGACACTCATGCGACGACGTTCAAAATCAAAGGGCAATTCATCAATCTTATGGAAGGTTTGATCCAGGTCGCGAACAATTTCATGTTTCTTGGCTTCTTTCTGGGTCCGATTGATAATCGCTCGGTCCATCAAATTTTTTAGCCCGGTTTGGAAATAGGAATTCAAGTAAGCCCGGCGAAGGACTGATAGATCCAACTCGCCATGGATATCAAGCGGATACTCCAAAACGATTTCATCTTGGGTCAAGGTTCCTGTCTTATCAGTACACAAAATATCGATAGCGCCGAGGTCTTGGATGGCATTGAGTTTTTTGATAACGACTTTTTCTTTTGCCATGATGATGGAGCCCTTAGCAAGACTCGCTGTAATAATCATCGGCAGCATTTCCGGAGTCAAACCAACCCCAACGCTGAGGGCAAAGACACCCGCTTCTAACCAGTCACCATCTGTTAGGCCATTGATCACAAAGACAACGGGCACCATCACTAACATGAGCCGAATCAAGAGCCAAGAGATGGTATTCATTTCTCTCTCAAATGAGGTTGGTTCGTCATAGGTGTTGATGGTTTGCTCAATAGCACCCATCATGGTTTCATCCCCCACGACCAAGACCAAGGCTGTCGCCCGTCCGGAGATGACATTGGTTCCCATGAAGGCCAAGCTTTCACTCTCCAAGAGACTATCTAGATTTTGACTGTCGGCTTTTCTGAGACAAACCTTTTCAACAGCATCACTTTCCCCTGTGAGGCCAGATTGTTGGACAAAGAAGTCACGGGAATCAATCAAGACCACATCTGCTGGAATCATATCGCCGGCACTTAGTTTGATCACATCTCCTACGACGATTTCATCGATCGGAATTTCTTGTTCCGATCCATCACGCAGAACGGTCGCTGTATTGACAATCATACGTGATAAGTTGCTAGCTGCTTTGTCGCTCCGCAATTCTTGAATGAAGCGGATACCACCAGAGATCAAGACCAAGGTCACAATGATGATGGAGGTCGTTGGATCCTGTTCACCTGGTTTTGCTAGCCAGACATTAGTGATGAAGGAAACCAGCGCAATGACCAACAAAATCACTGTAAAAGGATTGATGATCGATTCATAGATCTTTTTGATCATAGAATCTTCTTGACCTTTTGTGATGACATTTTCGCCATAAATATCGCGGTTTTCTTCTACTTGATCGTCAACTAAACCAAGGGCACTGGTTTTGTAGGTGGCAAAGGTGCTTTCAAGTGGTTCTTGAAGAGCAGCAATGAGTCTTTCTTTATTTGTTTGCATTGGTATCTCCTTTTTCAATCAGGAGCCAATCACTTTTAGAGTCCCTACGACACAAATCAGCGATTGGCTGGTTCGGTGCGGTTCGGGATGATCATCGATTTGTATCATAGCTCTCTCCTTTCTCTTTTCTTGGTAAGTCATAAAAAAGAGTCCTACCCTCGATCGGTAGGACTCATGAAACTCGTCATTTATTTTTCAATCAAAACTCTCAAAAAACTGACCGTCCAAGCTTTAGCTCCGCAAGGCAATGAAATGAGCTTAGTCTTGACCTTTGCGATCAGGACTGTTGACCAACGAGTAGTGTCTCCACTGCTTTGCGGTAGTCATCCGTATCCTTGTGGTAGCCTCACCTACCGTATTTCGAGTTTATTGTACTCCTTCACTTACAGAAAGTCAACACTTATTTGTGAAAAGTTTCCACCAAGCGTTTGGTGATTTCTTCAATGAGGGTGAATGGAGCTGCCACATTGAGGCGGGCATGCAAGTTTCCTTCTTTTCCAAAATCTGTTCCACGGTTCAAAATCAATTTGGCTTGGTCATGAATTTTAGCATGCAGCTCATCATCGCTATAAGGATAGGCTGAAAAGTCCAACCAAAGAAGATAGGTTCCTTGGGGCTTCATGACACGGATTTTGGTCTTTTCATGCAATTCATCTACCACATAGTCGATGTGTTTTTCAAAGACTTGCTTGAGCTCTGTCAACCAAGGTTTACCATGGCGATAAGCCGCTTCTGTTGCAATATAGCCCAAGCCTGAGATTTCATGTTGGTTATTAGCCAATTGCCGTTGTTTAAAAGCCGTACGAAGCTTTGGATTTTCAATGACCACATAGGAATTTTTTGTTCCTGCAATATTGAAAGTCTTGGTTGCACTGGTTAAGATCAAACTGAAGTCTTTAAAGCTTGGATCAACCGTGTTAAAGCTGGTATGACGGTGGCCAAACAAGGCCAAATCTTGGTGGATCTCATCTGAAACGAGAAGGACACCATGTTTTTGACAGAGGTGGCCGATTTTTTCCAAGACTTCACGATCCCATACACGGCCTCCAGGATTGTGCGGATTACACAAAACATAGAGTTTAACCTCTTGCTCCACAATGTCTTTTTCCAGCTGATCAAAATCAATTTGGAAAAGACCATCCTTTTCAACTAATGAATTTTCGATCAATTTTCGACGATTGAGTTTGACACTTCGGGCAAATGGAGGATAGACCGGTGTATTGATTAAGACAGCATCCCCTTCCTTGGTGAAGGCTTGAATAGCTGTTGAAATGGCTGGAACAACGCCTTCGATAAAGACGACAGCTTCCTTGTCAAAGGAATAGCCATGCTCTTCTTTTTCCCAATCAAGGATAGACTGGTAGAGGCTATCCGATGCATAGGTGTAGCCATAGACCATTTGGTCTGCATAGCCGATAACCGCTTCTCGTACTTCTGGAATGACATTAAAATCCATGTCCGCGATCCAAGCTGGAATGATTTCTGGATCGGTCTCTGTTTCTTTCCACTTGTAGGTATGGTGGGTCAAGCGATTCGGTAAAGTCGTGAAATCATATTTGGTCATCTTAAGCCTCCAATGCTTGTTTCAAATCTTCAATCAAATCATCCGCATCTTCGATTCCGATGGACAACCGAAGAAGATCATCTGTCAAACCGTATGAATGACGAACTTCTGCAGGAATGTCCGCGTGAGTTTGGGTGGTAGGATAAGTGATCAAGCTTTCAACTCCGCCAAGACTTTCTGCAAAGGTAAAGACTTGAAGGGAATTCAACAAGTTAGGAATTTTTTTCTCATCTTGAATTTTAAAGGAGACCATTCCACCTTTTCCAGTGTAAAGGACTTCTTTGACCTGAGGGGAGGTTTTCAAAAACTCGACCACCTTGCGGGCATTCTCTGTAGAGCGCTCCATCCGGATAGAGAGAGTTTTGAGACCACGGATCAGCAGATAGCTGTCAAACGGGGAAAGAACAGCACCTGTCGTGTTCAAATTGTAAAAGAGTTTGTCATACAAGTCTGCATCATTTGTCACGACAACACCAGCCAAGACATCATTGTGACCAGCTAGGTACTTGGTTGCTGAATGAAGAACAATATCCGCTCCCTCTTCAATCGGGCGTTGATAGATCGGGCTATAGAAAGTATTGTCCACCACGACTTTGGCACCTTTTGCATGGGCCAATTTGGCTAAATGAGCAATATCAAATTCCAACATCAATGGATTGGTTGGTGTTTCAATATAGAGGACATCCACCGGATCATGATCTAGATGGTGGATCAGTTCTTCTTCTGTATTGGCATAGGTGAAAGAGAAACGACCTTCTTGCTCTTGTTGGTTAAACCAGCGGAAAGAACCGCCATAAAGGTCACGAACGGCTAAGACTTTTGAACCAACAGGGAAAATGCTAAAAGCAAGCACAATGGCTGACATTCCAGAGCTTGTCGCCAAAGCATAGTCTGCACTTTCGATAGCTGCCAAAGTCTTCTCAGCTGTTGCGCGTGTTGGATTTTTCGTACGGGTATAGTCAAAACCTGTAGACTGACCAAATTCTGGGTGTTGGTAAGTCGTAGAGAAATGCAAAGGAGTCGTCAAAGCTCCCGTTGCTTTATCCGACTTGATTCCTGCCTGTGCCAAAATCGTATTGATATTGCGTTTTTTACTCATATTACCCTCCGATAAACATTCAATCTAACTGATTACTATTTTATCACTATTATGAGGAGAGCGGTTTTCCCATTTTCAAGACCTAGCTATAGTTTCAAACTATAAGAAAAGGCTGGGCATAAATGTCCAGCCTGAGAGTATAGACAAACAGTTCTTCTTTACAAATCGAATAAATTCTATAAAAATTTATTTGTTAGAATTATTCAATCATCTACTGAAACTTTCCGCTGTGAGAAAAGTGCCTGAAACAATTCAGTTTCAGGCACTCGGAATTATTGAGACCTTAGGCTCAATAATTAGTCTAGGAACTTCAAGGAAGTTCGCTGACGTCCGTACTCACTTAAGGAAAGTTTTTAAGATAACTTTGTCCTCAATCAGAGACTGGACATAAATGTCCAGCCTTTGATTTATTTAATCCGGAATTTTTGTCTGAGACGTGCAGCTTGACCTCCGATAAAGCGGTCAAAATACCGTAGCCATAATCCTAAGGCTCCATAAATAGCAACTCCTAATCCGCCAATGACGATGATATAAATCATGCTCGATACACGGCCATTTGGTGGGAAAATCCAGCCCAAAATCAAACCGGCGATCAAGACTCCAAGTAGCATCACCATAGTCAGGATAGAACCAAGCAAGGTCCGCTTGAAGACGATGGTGCGATTAAACTGAGTGATGGTTTGGATCTCTAGATACATGAGAACGATTGGGACCATTAAGGCAATGGTCGTTGACAAAAGTGGCCCATAAGAACGAAAGACCAAAATAAATGGAATTTGTAGGACCAATTTCACCACTACCCCATAGAGGAAGTAGCGAATGGCCTTGCGATTTTGAAAGAGGGCTTGAATCATTGGGGATAAGACCGTGTAAAGACCGAGAATTACGGTCTGCAACATCGCTACGATGAAGAGTCCTAAGGCCAAGCCATCTGGTTGCCCATAGAAAACCGTATAAAGTGGTTTTGCGACTGCTACTGCACCAAAGGTGGCTGGAAGCAAGAAAGCTAGCAACATGGTCAAGTTATCCTGTACGAGCTTCCCAGCTGCTTTTAGGTCCCCCTTCACATAATTCTCTGTCAACAGAGGAATCCCAACTCCCCCAATCGAAGTCGCTACCGCAATCAAGATCATGGTGATTTTGTTTGGATTAGCAGAGAAATAACTAAACATGACCAAGAGCTGCTTTTGACTATAGTCTGTGAACCAAGACATGACATTGATAAAGGTCATCTGGTCAACAATTTGGAAGAGCTGAATGGCGGAACCAGTGATAATAAAAGGAATGGCCTCACGAATCGTATCGATCAAGAGAGCCCGAGTATCAATCCCTTCACTTCCCTCTTGCTTTCTAAAAATAGAAGAGAGCAAGCCTGTCTTTGCAAGGTAATAAAAGAGCACCAACAGGCTCGCTCCCATACCGATAAAGGCCGCAAAGGTCGACTGCGTCACAGCCTGCACATAGTCTCCTGAGCCAATCTTCATAATGAAGAAGGTCGTGAGCAACATCCAGATGACCCGGATCACTTGTTCAGCGATCTGGCTAATGGCGTAAGGCTTCATGTTGTTAAAACCTTGGAAAAATCCCCGAATGACACTCATCGAAGGAAAGATCAAGACAGCCCAAGAAAGGCTCTGCATGATCGGAATCAACTCTTTTCCCCCACCTGAAAGACTCGCAAAGACAGGAGACAAAAGATACATGAGAATGGCAAATCCAAGGCCTAGAATTCCCATAAATTTCAAGAAGCCCCGAATCAAAGCAAAGCTATGATCCGCTTGGTCCCGGGTATTGTATTTGGCTACTTGCTTAGCAACAGCTACGGGTACTCCGGCTGTCGAAATCAAGAGAAACCAAGCATAGATATTGTATCCCATTGTAAAAAGACCATTGGCTTGTGGTCCATATTTTCCCATCCAAATATACCAAGGAATAATATACGCAGCTCCTAGCAAACGGCTGATAAAGTTGCTGGCTGTCATCCAGGCAGTCCCGCGTAGCATCTGGGCTTGCTGGTCATTTTGTTCGTGACTCATAAACGTCCTCTTTCGTTTCTTCTTCTCTTCATTATAAACTTTTCCATGTTACTTGTAAAATTCAGACTTTCGGTTTACAATAGTTTTATGATTACAATTGAACAAACCCTCAACATTTTAAAACAAGACCAAAATTTCCGAGAAGTTCTAGTAAATGGTGAATACTACTACCATCTAGAAGGAACAAGTTTTGATGCTATTAGCTATGATAGCCGTAAGGTTTCTGCTAGTACCCTCTTTTTTGTTAAAGGGGCCAACTTCAAAAAAGAATACCTGGAACAGGCTATTTCTAATGGACTCGGCTTTTACGTCTCTGAAAAAGATTATGAAGTTGGTATTCCTGCCATCCTCGTCAATGATATCAAACAGGCCATGAGCTTAATCGCCATGGAGTTTTATGGACACCCTGAAAAACAATTAAAACTATTGGCTTTCACAGGGACTAAGGGAAAGACAACAGCGGCCTACTTTGCTTACCATATTTTGGAACAAAGCCACCGACCAGCTATGCTGTCGACCATGAATACAACACTGGATGGTAAAAACTTCTTTAAATCGACCCTGACAACTCCAGAGAGCTTGGATCTTTTTGCCATGATGGCTGAGGCAGTAGCCAATGATCGGACCCACCTGATTATGGAAGTTTCCAGTCAAGCTTATCTGGTGAAACGGGTTTACGGTCTGACCTTTGACGTTGGTGTTTTTCTCAACATCAGTCCTGACCATATTGGACCGATTGAACACCCAACTTTTGAGGATTACTTCTACCACAAACGTCTTCTCATGAAGAATAGCCAAGCCGTTGTCATCAATAGCGATATGGATCATTTCCAAGTTTTAGCGGACCAAGTCGCGAGCCAAGACCACGATTTTTATGGAAGCCAGTCTGAGAATCAAATTGAAACCTCCAAAGCTTTCAGCTTCTCAGCAACTGGTAAGCTAGCAGGCGACTACGATATCCAACTGATTGGTCACTTCAACCAAGAAAATGCTGTAGCAGCAGGTCTTGCCTGTCTTCGTCTAGGTGCGAGCCTCGAGGATATCCAAAAAGGGATTGCTAAGACGCGCGTTCCAGGCCGAATGGAAGTCTTGACTCAGCAAAATGGAGCCAAGGTTTTCATCGACTATGCCCATAATGGAGATAGCTTGAAAAAACTGCTATCAGTTGTTGAAACCCATCAAACGGGGACCATTTCACTAGTTCTCGGATCAACTGGGAATAAAGGAGAGAGCCGCCGCAAAGACTTTGGCTTACTCTTAGAAGACCATCCTGAAATCCAAGTCTTCCTCACTGCGGATGATCCCAACTATGAAGATCCTTTGGCTATCGCTGAAGAGATTAGCAGCTTCATCACGCGCCCTGTTGAGAAAATCGCAGATCGCGAAGAAGCCATTCAAGTGGCTATGGCAACAACCAGCAAGCCTGAAGATGCCGTCATTATCGCCGGAAAAGGAGCGGACTGCTACCAAATCGTCAATGGCGTAAAAGAAGAGTATCCAGGTGATGCTACCATCGCTGAACGTTATCTATAATTAAACGAAACAAGGCTAGGAAGTTTTCCTAGCCTTGTTTATTGTTTGATAAACATCAATCTTTCCTTATCCAAGTCCACTGCTAATTCATATTTGCCTTCATCATTTTTGCGGATATAGCCTAAGACTTCTAAACTATCGACAAAGATATCTCTGCGCTTTTGCTGGACTACTTCTTTTTTGAGAAATTTGAGCAAAAAGCTAGTCATATACTTGAGAGCATACTCGGGATTAACATCTCCCAAGATGGCATAAAGCTTTTCTTGATCCTCCGTCAAAGGGTATTGGTGTTTCACCTTGTAGAAGTAATTGGAAAGTGTCTGTGCATGTCGTTCGAAGTCAGTCTCCTCTATGAGAATTGCTGCATTAGTCGTGTTGCGGAGTTCTGTTTGGAAGACCTTGGCTTTTAATTCTTGATAAACTGCACTGTCCTCTCGAACAAAGACCTCTTGATCCAGTTCAACTCGATCAGTTGACTCTAAGAAAGGCAAATTGAGAGTGTAGCGTTTATTTTCTCGAAGGATGAAGCCCGCTTTGATATACTCCTCCATCAGCTTATCCACTGGTTGATCCGGAAATTGGGCCTTAATTTGCCGCAGGATCACATCGTCGTGCTGGTCCAAATAGTTGATCAAGTCCTTGAAAAATGGCTGACGTGTCAAACGTGTGGGATTAATGATTGTAATCATGAATAGGTCTCGTTTACTGTTTTATCGGTTTGTTCTTATTGTAACATAAAAATTAGTTTAAGCGAAATCAATACCAAAGGACAAAATCTTCAATTTATAGATAGGCAGGCAAGAGGGGAAAATAAGGCAATAAAAGGACTTAGTCTTTTCAATCCAAGTTTACTGTAGAAGCCCCATAAGTTATTCCAACTCATTTCATTTCTATTATTTTAAAAGAAATAAAATCAGTCAGTAGTTGCTTAATGCGTTCTGGACATTCTTCATTGTCCCTACTGTAGATACTCACTAGGCCATGTAAAAAAATAAAGATTCCACTACGAATATTTAGCGCTTCTGCATCAGATAAGTCTCTCGGTAAAAAGACATCAATAGCTTCTTCCAATAAACGATAACTTTTCATTCTCAATTGCATCAACGGTTGCGAACAATCGCCTGAATCTTCATGCTCTCCACGGTAAAAAATCAATAATTCATAAAAATTACATTCTCTAAACCCAAAATCCACGTATACTTGACAGATTTGAAGCAGACGTTCCTTATCATTCTGCTTGGAATGGCTGATTTCTAAGCAAGTATGATAGAGGTGAGTTAACGGTTTTTCCGCTACTGCATATAATATATCCTCTTTCTTTTTAAAATACTGATATATAGCTGTATGTGAACATCCTGCAGCTTGAGCAATCTGCCTAATTCCCACCTTCTGGTAAGGTTCTTTTCGGAAAATTTCCTCGGCTGCCCTGATAATTCTAGATCTTGTATCCTTTGCCATTACAAACTCCCTTTAAACCCATCCGATGCCTCAAAATCTCGTACGGCATCTTTTACCTCACTGCCATGACAAACACTAACAAGTGCATGTGAATAATCCTTGAGAATTCTTTCACCACTAGCTAAAGCCTGTCTCATATCTGCTGTATATCCTTTCATTGGTGGACGCAACTTTCCATTTCTCGTAGCTGTAAAAAGATCTCCAGCAATTAAAACTTGATCCTCTTCATGGTAATAAACAACATGACCAGGGGAATGACCAGGAGAAAATAGGGGTTTTAGTCCTGCACTACTTATCAAGTCTTGACCTTCTTGACTCTCAACAGTTATAAAAGTAGCCGGATCAAAAATCACTTTTTCCGTCTCTTTTCTATTAGGAAAAGGTTCTTTGCCTGAAATATAGGGGAATTCCTTCTCACTGATTAAAGTCGGGATGTTCCCAAAGTGCTGTCTAAGATAGGGCAAACCTTTGATATGATCTGGATGTCCATGGGTCAGAAAAATTGCTTCAATTTTTTGTGGGAGTAAAAACTGGGCAGCGTACTTCTCCATTCCTCGCATTCCCGTATCAATCACATAAAAGCGACCAGATGATTCAACTAGCCATATGCTGACAACAAAAACACCCAATTCGAACTCAAACTTTCTTATATGTGGACTGATTTGTTTTGTACGTGTTAATAAACGATACAAGAAAGACATATTTACTTCCTCCTTTGAATTCCAGCAAAAACTAACCAGTGGTTAGTTTTTTTGTGAAGTATATCATATTTTATCTGTCTAAACAAGAAACATCCAGAGGATATTAGAAAAAAATACAACTTTTACAAGTTGTATTCGAACGTAGAACATATTTTTAAAATCAGAAAATAATATATCGAGACTTTCCGCTGTGAGGAAAGGATTAAAATATTATTTTTCTTTAGTTTGATGTAACTCTTATAAACTGTATCAAAGATTCAGATTGTTGTTTCACGAATCCAAATCCTCCAAATACCTTTCTTTAAACTGTAGCTGTGGTGATTGGGCTAACTGACTCGGGTTGGTCCCGGGCTGATCTAAAGGAACAGCTAGACCAAGCTCCTTGTAGTAATCCAGCCAAAACGGACTAATCTCCTCTTCCCCATCTCCAAACTTCATGGGAATGGTTTCAAAGATAGGAAGTAGTTCAGCGATGAATTGGGAACAATAGAAACCATCTCCATCTGGATAAAAGGACGCATTGTAGGGAGACCCTAAAAGGTTTTCTGCCCGCTTTTTGACCTCTAGACAATCAATCTGCACATAGCGATAAAGGTCATAGACTTTTCCAGCTTCAAAGAAATCCTCAGGGGACTGGGAAAGGACGCCACCTTCTACAGTGGCATGATAAATGAATCCGTCCAAAAAGATAGCCACATGGCTGTAGTTTCCAGTTGATGCCTGGATGGCCTGTCCCATATCTGACAGGCCCTTTACAAAAATCAAATCGCCATTTTCTAACATGATCTTCTCCTAGCAAAAAAGGAGTCGAAACTCCTTTTTAATAATGGGTTTCCCCATTTATCATTAAGCATTAAAGCTTTCTGTCAATTGAGGTACCACTTGTTTCTTACGTGAAACGGCACCTGGAAGGAAGGCATGGTTGTTTTCAAGTTTGAAGTTGAAGGCTGCTTCAACTTTGTCCATGTTAGCACCAAGAGCCAAAATTTCTGAGTTTGAGTTGACGATGTCTGTAATCATCAAGACAAAGTCAGAGTATCCGTTAGCTGCATTTGCTGCTTGGATGGCTGCTTCGATTTCAGCTTGGCGTTCCAAGACTTCAGCGATATCAACTGTATTCACTTGAGCCACACGAACGTTGTTTCCGTTCAATTCAAAAGTCTTGGCATCGATGTCGATCAATTCTTCTGCTGATTTGCTTGCCAAGTTAGTACCAGCCTTGAGCATGGCAAGACCGTATTCTTCCAAGTTGACACCAGCCAATTCAGCCAATTCTGGCGCAATCACTTTATCAGATGGGTGTGTTGTTGGAGATTTCAAAAGAAGAGTATCTGAAATCAAACCTGAAAGCATCAAACCTGCCAATTCTTTTGGCACTGCTACACCGTGTTCTTTAAACATGCGGTAAACGATAGAAGATGCTGATCCTACTGGTTCCAAACGCATGTAAAGTGGGCTGGCAGTTTCAAAGTTAGCCACACGGTGGTGATCCACTACACCATAAACTTCTACTTCAGCAATATCTGAAACAGATTGTTGGAATTCATTGTGGTCCGTCAAGATGACTTGTTCTGCACCTTCTGCTTTAGCTGATGTGATGACGCGTGGTGCTTCCACACCAAAATAGTCCAATACGAAAGCTGTTTCTTCATTTGGAGTTCCAAGAGCCACTGCTTCTGTATCCAAACCATAAGCTTCTTTTGCAAGATAAGCAAAAGCTACAGATGAGCCGATAGCATCTGAGTCAGGATTTTGGTGACCAAAAACGAGAATTTTTGACATGTTTCTACCTCTTTATTTCATTTATAGATTCACTCTATTTTAGCACGTTTTGCCATTTAAAGAAAGGGAATAGTTGTGCATTTCAATAGAAAAGACAGCTGGAGTGACCAACTGTCTATACTTTTTATCCTTTGACCCGTTTCAGGTAATCTTGGTAACTTTCTGTTTCCATCAAATCTTTTGCATTTTGGACCCGTTCTTTTGTCGGTGGTTTCACACCCTCCAATTTGTACGGAATGCCCAATTCACGCCATTTGAATTCCCCCATAGTATGGTAAGGCAGGATCTCAAATTTATCGACATTTTTAAGGGTTTTAACAAATTTTCCAAGCTCGATCAAGTCGTCATCTCGGTCTGTAAGCCCAGGAACCAAAACGTGACGAATCCAGACTGGTTTTCCAATATCAGATAGATACTTGGCACAAGCTAAAATCGTTTTATTGGTATGGCTGGTCACAATTTTGTGACGTTCATCATTGATTTCCTTGATATCCAGAAGCACCAAGTCTGTCACTGCCATCAAGCGGTCAAATTTTTCCAAATAACGAGGCGTATTCCGGAAAGGCAGAGCACAGGTATCGAGCGTGCAGTGAATACCCAACTCTTGAGCCTTGGTGAAGAGGGCAATCAAAAAGTCTATCTGTAAGAGGGCTTCTCCACCACTGACCGTGATTCCACCTTTTTGACCCCAAAATCCACGATAGCGGAGGGCTTCTTCCAATACATCATCTACTGTTCGTTCTCTAGACATGTTGGTTTCCATAGCCCAAGTATCCGGGTTATGGCAATACTGACACCGCATTTGACAGCCTTGAAGAAAGACAATAAAACGGATCCCAGGCCCGTCTACTGCACCAAAACTTTCTGTTGAGTGTACCATTCCTGTTACTTTTCCATAGTCAACTGTTTCATTTTCCATTGAGGAACCTCTTCTCTTGAAAACGTTTTATGATTTTATTATATCACGATTCCATCTATTTTAAAGAGTTGAAGCTTCTTTTTGAAAAGAAACTGTTCTTTTCAGTAGTTTTCATTGTTCTAGTACAGTTTCCAATATGGGACTATCTGTCCTGTATTTTAGGAGAAAAAAAAGGAGCCAGCGACTCCTTTTTTAGATCTTTCTTATAAAACACGTTAGTGAGTCGTCTTTTTCTTCTTGTACCAGACAAGACTCATCGTAGCTACTGTCACTCCAAAAAGAGCTAGATAGCTTGTTTCTTGTCCGGTAGATGGAAGGATTTTCCGTTTACCTGGTGTCTTGGTTTCTGTTGCTGCCTCTTCCTTGTCATCTTGCTTCTCATCTTGCTTCTCATCTTCGTTCTTGCCCTTCTCTTTGCTTTCAGATGTTGAACTCTTTTGTTCATTGGCTTGAGCTTGATGAGGGACTAGTTGAGATCCTGTATTCGATGAAGAAGGGCTGGTTTGATCCGTTGGTTGTCCTGCATTTCCTTGTTGATCATCCGTCGGCGTTCCTGGAGTTTGTGCTCCACTAAAGTCGATTTGGACTAAGACAGGATCATGGTCTGATGCACGACCATGTTCCTTCATAAAGGAAGCATTGATATGGACTGGTTCAAACCTTGCTTTAGCTGCCATGTTGTTTGAGATAAAAATGTTATCCAAAACTTGATTGCTTCCACGGTAGAAATAAGAATAGCGATCGCCTGCATCATGTTGGGCCATTAAGTTGGTTAGTTCACTACCCGCAAGGATCTGGGCCGTGGTTGAGAAATCGTAGTCATTAAAATCACCCGTCAAAACAAAGGTGGTCTTAGGATTTTGCTTCAAGCCTTCTTGAACGAATTGATGGATGACACCGGCTTGTGCTTCACGAGTTGGCAAGGTATGTTCCACTGCTGGTTGACTTGCACCATAAATAGCATCATCTCCGATTTTTGATTTCAAGTGATTGGCAATCACCACAACTGGTTGGCCCTTGAATTCAAACTCAACAGCCAAAGACTTGCGAGTATGATCAAACGATGGGTCATTAGGGGCAATCCGAGCTGGATTTTTAACCAGGTGTCCCTTGTCAAATTGTGCTGCCTCGTTGCTAGTTGCTGCCTCTTTTTTGGCTAAGGTTACGCGTTCTGGATTGTAGAGGATTCCCAAACGAATGTTGGAACCAGGCTTTCCTCCGTCAGCGCCATCTACTGGAGCAACCTCCGTATACTCATAGCTCTTGCCACCCAATTCCTTGATCCGATCGGCTAGTTTGCGTCCACTTTCAACACCACTGGTCGTTCCGTCATCCACACTACCATTATTGTCCTGCACTTCGATCAAAGTAATGATGTCTGGATTGTGAATTTCATGGATAAAGGAATTGGCAATTAGCGTCACCTTATCCTCAGGGGTTTCATTTTTGGCATTGTTGGCCGAGAAATTTTCAATATTGTAGGAAGCGATGGTCAGCTTGTCCTCACTTGGTTGGTTTTGAGCTGCTTGACGCTGCAAACCACCATCTTGGACTGTCAACTGTTGAGTGGGCTCTAACTTATAAAAGCTATTTCGATACGTTACCACTCCTGTTAGGTCTTCTGTAAAGTAATCCTTGGCTTTTGCGACAAACTGATTCCCAACATAAATCGGGATCGTCGCAGTATTTTGCGCATGTGGCCGTAGATTCAGACCTCCAATATTGTTTAAAGGAAGGCCTGTGAAATCTTCTCCCAAGACATAGATATCTCCCTTGTACTGGGGACCAAGGACATGCGGTTTCTTCACCACTGTGAGCATTCCTTCCAGGCTTTCCCAATAATCGAGGGCATCGGTTTCTGGAGCATAAGCATTCGGATTAGGCTTCACATCTGCTGGCATGCCCGCAGTGATATTCACAGCTTCTGGAAGAGGGGCCGTCCCATCTTTTGTGATCCAAGCATCGACCAGCATGGTCACCGTTAAACTATTCGTCGGTTCCTTAAAGGTCTTCCCAGCTCCCAAGGTGACTTCTTCCATATAGCCTTCCTTGACGGTACCGGTGATTTTAACCTTATCGCCGACTTTCACCTTGTATTTGGAAACAACATAAATCCCATCTGAAGTCCGACTATTGCCATCCGATTCAATATCTTGAGCATAAAAACCATAGCGGTCTGTCTTAGTCACCACCGCATTTTTGATGGCTACCTTTTGGCCTTCCAGTGGAGAGCGTTGCGATTCCCCTTGAATGTCCCCGATCTTAACCGTTTTCTCCTCAGTATCGTCTGAGGAACTGCTAGATGTCTCTTCTTTATCACTCGAAGCTCTCGTCGTAGCGTCTGTAGTTGTTGTTGTAGCGGAAGTCGAATGATTTGTCGAGCTTTCCTCGCTGCTAGTGTTCGTCACAAGCGCTGACTCTGAAGTCGAAGCTGTGGTCTCGTCTGCAACTACCGTGAGGGCACTGCTAAAGACCCCCAACTGACTAGCCAATAAGGTGGCTACTCCCAGTAGGCGAATCTTTTTTCCGTTTTTTCTCATGCGTTTCTCCATCCCTAAAAAGTTTTCCTCTTTTATTATAAGGGAAGAACTTTGCATTTTCAAGCGCTTTCAAAAATATTTTTCAAAAAGAAAAACACTTCGACCCAAAAAGATCGAAGTGTGAAATACTTAAACTAAAATCGCCAGTGTCTGATATGGTTTCAGAATTACTTTTTCAGAAAGCTCTACGTTCTCATAGTTGGATAAAAGCACGCGCCCTGTTTGGTAGTCTTTTGGAATCGCTACTTCGACTTCACTTCCATAGAAATGATTGAGTACCAAGAGTTTTTGACCGTCTAAGTGGCGTTCAAAGGCATAGACTTCTTGACTATCTTCCATTGCTGGCAGGTAGCTTCCTTCTGAAATGATGGGCATTTCTTTGCGCAAACAAATCAATTCTTTATAAAATTTAAAGATCGGACCATCCATTTCCTTTTCAACGTTGATGTCTTTATAGGACTTCCCAACTTTCAACCATGGAGTGCCTGTTGAAAAACCAGCATTTAGAGAAGCATCCCATTGCATGGGCGTACGAGAATTATCACGTGATTTGGCTTGAATAATCTTAAAGGCTTGCTCAGGTGACTGACCTTGATCCAAAAGCATCTGGTAAGCATTCATGGACTCAACATCCACATAATCTGCCATCGAATCATAGTCTGGATCAATCATGCCGATCTCTTCACCCATGTAGATATACGGAGTTCCACGTGACAAGTGAATGCTGGCTGCGATCATGGTCGCTCCTTCATTGCGGAAGTTCTGGATATCCACAAAGCGATTCAGAGCACGAGGTTGGTCATGGTTATTCCAGAAAAGGGCACTCCAACCACCTCGTTCACTCATTTCTTTGCCCCAGGTATGATAGAGACGTTTGAGCTCTTCAAAATCAAATGGAGTAATGGTCCATTTTTGACCATCTTCATAGTCGACTTTCAGATGATGGGAGTTAAAGGCCATAGACAACTCGTGGCTCTCTGGTGCTGAATAGAGAACACAGTTGTCAATGGTTGTCGATGACATCTCTCCAACGGTCATAAAGCTATCATCAGCGCCTAAAGTCGCTTCATTCATCATGTGTAGATATTCATGGACAATGGGTTTATCCGTATAAGCTGGTTTCCCCTCATTTTCAGGGCAATCGACAAGAACTTCGTCTTTCCCAACTAACCAGCTACCAAGAAATCGTCAAAGCTTCTGGTCTTCGCTCAGAAACCAGTGTCATTCGATTTGAAAAAATCAGTATCGATGAAAAAGGAGCTAAAAAGACAGGTTTTCCCCTTCACCGTTTGGTTTGGAAAGTAACCCGGCAACGGGTAGTGGATGGCGTCGCTTCTGTCTTAGATATTGATTACCTAGACAGAGAGCTGATCCCAGGCCTAACTAAGGAAATTGCCCAGCACTCTATCTACCAATATATAGAAGAAGACTTGAAATTGCAGATTGGCTATGCCAAAAAAGAAATTTTGATTTCACCAATCGATAATCGCGACAAAATCTTACTGGATCTTGGAAAAGACCAACACGTGGTAACGGTCCGCTCCCAAGTTCACTTAGCAGACGGACGGCAATTCCAGTTCACCGAAAGCCGGCACAAATTAGACAAGTTTCATTTTGTCGACTATGCAGAGCGGAGGAAATAAAGGAGGCTGGGACAAAAGTCCTAGCCTCTCAATTATTTTTGGATTGTCGAGCAAGACGCAGTGGTTGAGTGGGCTCTCTACGCTGATTTCATCAGCTTTTACAGCCCTACTCAACTGTGTGGAGGTGGGACGACGAAATCGAATTCTAACGAATAACCGATTTCTGTCCCACTCTCATTTTATCCTAATACCAATTCATCACTAACCAGGGTTTCACCACTGTTTTGTTGGAAGAGGCGCATCAAATCTTCAACCGTTAGGTTTTTCTTTTCTTCTCCTTTGACGTCGACAACGATCTTGCCTTGGTAGAGCATGATCAAGCGGTTGCCGTATTCAATGGCATGGTTCATATCATGCGTAATCATCAAGGTTGTCAAATCATGGCTTTCCACGATCTTTTGTGTCAATTCCATGACCATTTCACTGGTCTTGGGATCGAGCGCTGCGGTATGTTCATCCAGAAGCAAGAGTTTGGGTTTGACCAAGGCTGCCATGACCAAGGTCAAAGCTTGACGTTGCCCACCAGACAAATATTGGGTATCGACTTTGAGGCGGTTCTCTAAACCGATATTCAGTTCCTTCAAGGCTTCACGGAATAATTCGCGATCTTTCTCCCGAACTCCCCAGCCCAAACCACGAGATTTCCCCCGACGTTGGGCAATGGCCATATTTTCTTCAATGGTCAAACGAGAAGCTGTCCCCATCTTGGGATCTTGGAAGACACGCGCAATATCTTTCGCACGCTTACGAACACTCGTATTTTTGATGGAGTTACCTTCTAGCAAGATATCCCCTTCATCTACAACTAGATTTCCTGCCAAGATGTTCATCAAGGTTGATTTCCCAGCTCCATTTCCACCGATGACCGAAATGAAGTCCCCTTCTTCTACTTGGAGATCCAAGCCTTTTAAGACATGGTTTTCATTGACTGTTCCTGCTTCAAATGTCTTATGAATACCTTCAATTGATAATAATGTTGCCATACTTTTCTCCTATTTATTTCCTAACTTCAATCCACGAACACGAAGACGTTTTTGCGCCTCAGGAGCGAACAAGACAATCGCGAGCAAGATCGCATTGAAGAGACGGACCATATTTTGATCGAGATTTGGGATCTCGTAAATATTTAAGATAATCAAACGGTACACAATGGCTCCAACACCGATTGAAAGCAAGCGCCAACCAATGGTCAATTCGTGGATCAAAACTTCAGCGATAATCACAGCACTCAAACCAACAACGATCGTCCCTGTACCAGAAGTCACATCTGAGAAACCATCATTTTGTGCAAACATGGCTCCACAAAGTGCAATCAAGCCATTGGAAATCATGTAGCCCAACATCTTCATGTTATCTACATTGACCCCATTGGCCTCACTCATTGGAATGTTATCACCAGTCGAGCGCAAAACCAAGCCAAGTTGCGTCTTCATTAAGAGAGTTAACAAGATACAGACGATGATCAAGCAAGAAATGCTAATCAAAAAGACAGCTTCCTCATTGGATAAGCCCAATTTCATGACACTTTTGAAAATGGAACTGGCATCGCCAATAGAGAGGTTGGGTACTCCCCCCATGATTTTAATATTGATAGAGTAGAGACCGGTCAAAGTGACAATCCCTGTCAAGAGGGCTGGAATTTTCATTTTTGTATGGAGAATCCCAGAAACCAATCCTGCGATCATCCCTGCTAGAAAAGCCAATAAGGTCGCCAACCAAGGGTTTCTTCCTGATTGAATTTGGGAGGCTACAACTGCTGCCCCAAGTGGAAAGGCTCCTTCTGCCGTCATATCGGCAATATCTAAAATTCGAAATGTTAAGTAAACACCGATCGCCATGATCGACCACAATAAACCTTCTGATAAACTTGATAAAACGAAATTCATCTCAAACCTCCTATTTTTCTACCTTCAACGAGCTAATATCAATTCCAAGCTCTTTCGCCATCTCTTTATTGGTATGCAATTCTAATTTTTCAGGTGTTTCAACTGCGACTTTCCCAGGTTTCTCACCCTTCATGATGCGAATAGCCATCCGAGCAGCTTGTTTTCCCAATTCCTCATAATCAGTACCAAAGTTGTACAAGCCACCAGTAGCTACCATTTCAGCAGATCCACCAAAAACGGGCACCTTATGGCTGATAGAAACCTGTTTGACAGTGTCCATTGTAGAAGAGATAATATTGTCCGTCGGAACAAAGACGATATCTGCCTCTGACATGATGCTGTCTGCTGCAGCTTTCACATTGTTACTATCGAGAATTGTTTTTTCAACCACTTGATAGCCTTTAGCTTCTAGGATCTTCTTCGCATTGTCTTTTTGGACGACGGAGTTAGGCTCACTTTGCGTATAGAGAATCCCAACTGTTTTCGCCGTTGGAAGCACTTGCTTAATCATGTCTACCTGTGTAGCGATCGCATCTTCTGACTGGTCACTTGTCCCTGTGATATTGCCACCTGGTTCTTTCAGGTTTTTCACCAATTTAGCTGCCAAAGGATCTGTGACAGCTGAGAAAACAATAGGTGTTGATTTAGTGGTATTAGCCAAACTTTGTGCAGAAGGGGTTGCAATCGCAAAGACTAGATCACTTTCTTCTGCCAATTGTTTAGAAATATTTTTCAGATTTCGTTGCTCCCCTTGAGCATTTTGGAAATCGATCTGAATATTTTTCCCATCTACATAGCCCTCTTTCTTCAACTCCTCGATAAAGCCTTTTCGTGTCGCATCAAGCGACTTATGGGTGATGTACTGGGAAATCCCAATTCGAAAGACATTCTCTTTTTTAGTATCCTTTAGGTGGTGTAAGGTCACCAATGATGTTAACAGAAGTCCTACAACCAGGACAGGTGCTAGCAATTTTTTCACTACTTTCATTTTTTGACTCCTTTTCTGCAAAATAAACAAAAAATCCGCTTAGATGATACTCTAAACGGATGCTTGAAATTCTCCAACAAGTTACAAAACCTCGGTCCATTTAGATACTAGCTCTATGGACCATCATCAAAAATCTTAGCCACATAGATACAAACAAATTGCTTGGGTTGTTTGCATCCATGAGATCATGTCTACAAACACTATCTAAAGTAGCTAAAGTAAAATTTTTGAGTTGAAATGGCTTGTTGCTTCATGTTTATTTTCTGCTTTCTTTTTTTATGGGTATTATCTTACCTTAATTTTTTTTGGCTGTCAAGACTATTTCAGAAATTTTTGAAATTTTTTGAAAATTCAACTGGTCTTGACAAGAAAAAAACAGAGGCTGGAACACATCCAAGCCTCTATTTTTTAATCTTCTTTTGATTTTGTTTCTTCATCTTCCTCGACGATTTCAGAAATTTCAACTTTCACCTTGGTCACACGACCATTTTTTACTTTGTCATTTGTCAAAATGAGGTGTTTCTTTTGACTATCGACTTCACAGCTGAGTCGCTCTTTCAAGGTTGGAATTCGCCCAACCTCTGTCAGATAATACCCTGCAATGGTATCCACATCATCACTTTGCAACTCAACATCAAAATATTCGTTAAAGTCATTTAGTGACATGGCTCCTTGTACGACATAGGTATTGTCCGCAATTTCAAAGACATCAATTTCTGCTTTGTCAGTCTCATCGTCAATTTCACCGACGATTTCTTCCAAGAGGTCTTCAAGGGTAACCAAACCAGACATCCCACCATATTCATCAAGCAGAATAGCCATTTGATTTTGGGTATTGCGCAATTCCTTCAAAAGATCATCCACAAAAATGGTCTCTGGAACAAACAAAGGTTCTTGTAAAATCTTTCTTAAGACAATATTATCAAAGCCATTGATAAATCCTTCGTTCAAGAGACGTTTGGTATGGATGAGACCGATGACATTGTCCTTGTCATCATCATAGACAGGAATCCGTGAAAAGTTTTGCTTAAGGATACTTTCAATGATTTCTTTGGTATCATCATTGATATCAACCATGAAGGCATCCGTCCGTGGCACCATGACTTCACGCGCTACCATTTCATCTAATGAAAAGATCCCTTGGAGCATCTCAATCTCGTCCGCATCTAGTGTTGCTTCACTATTGGTCAGCATATACTCGATTTCATCCCGCGTCATCTTTTCATCCGGATCATCGAATTCCATTGGCGTGATACGACTCAAAAGGTTGGTCGACGCTGAAAGCAACCAAACAAAGGGGCTAACAATTTTTCCTAATAAAATGACAATCGGAGCTGTTCGAACAGCTAACTCATCTTTCAGGTTCATAGCGATTCGTTTCGGATAGAGTTCCCCAAATACGATCGAAATATAAGTCAAAAACGCTAGAGATAAAAAGCTTCCAGCTGCAATAGCCGTTTTAGTATTGCCCATCCATCCCGCAATAACATGACCAAGGCTATCTGCAAGACTCGCCCCAGATAAGATGGTAATCAAGGTGATCCCCACCTGAATAGTGGATAAGAAATGGTTGGGCTGTTCCAAAACGCTAAGAAGACGAATGTATTTTTTATCCCCTTCTTCTGCTTTTTGCACTACACGAGAACGATTCAACGATACCATTGACATTTCGGTTGCCGAGAAAAAGGCGTTCAATAATGTCAAAACAAACAATAAAATAACTTCCAGTAAAATTTCCTGACTGCCAGGGTCTTCCATGGATAATTTCCTCCAGTATATAATATTGTATATTATACCACAAAATAGGAGAGCCTGCATTCTTCTATAAAATTTTCTTTTTTTACCATCAAAAAATCAGGAACAAGTCCTGATTTTAGAATGTGAACAAATTGTTTTTTCAAACGAAATAACCTAAGTGAAGCTGAAAACTTAAAACAATCTATATAATCAGTTTCATTCAAACCTACACTGAAACTTTTCGCCGTGAGAAAAGTGAGGCTGGGACAAAAGTCCTAGCCTCTCAATTGTTTTTGGATTGTCGAGCAAGACGCAGTGGTTGAGTGGGCTCTACTACGCTGATTTCATCAGCTTTTACAGCCCTACTCAACTGTGCGGAGGTGGGACGACGAAATCGAATTCTAACGAATTACTGATTTCTGTCCCACTCTCACTCGGGAGTTTTGGGAGTAAAACAGTTTGGGAAACTGTTTTAGCCTGAGCCTAAAAAATTAAAAAGCGAAGGGGTCCAAAACGAATTGAACACGGGCTACGGATCGTGTCAAAAAGATAAGTTTTCCTAGAATCTAAAGATTCTGCGTCAAACTTCCTATTTTGACTTTATCCGCGAACGCCCTTTGTATCTTAATTAGTCATGGAACTTCTTCGAAGTTCGCTGACGTCCGTACTCACCTAAGGAAAGTTTCTAAGAAGACTTTGTCTTTAGTGTTCTGCACTGGTAAAATCATAAAAGAAGGCATTGAGTTTTTCAACCAGCTCAAGCGATGAGAGACTACTTGTACAGATAAAAGGTTTTTTCTTTAATTCAGGCATCATAAAGTTGGCCACCACTACGTCGGCATCCGAAGTTTCAATATCATCCACTGTTAGATTGTACTTGATCATCTGCGTAAATTCAAAGTTATCCGTACAGTAGAAATCAAGGAAATCGATCATGGATTTGGCATGGTGATCGTCAAAACGACTGATAATCAAGACCTTAATGGACTTCCGACGGCGCAATAACTGCGGTAAGAGACGTTCCCAGTGAGTATAGACCGTATAGATCATGTGCTTGATGATCTCATCATTCAGATCATGCTTCATGGTCTTCATATAAGTGATGATATGCTCCTTCAAATCATCATAGAAGGCTGGGAAGATGCTCATGAAATCTTCGTTGGTATTGGTCTTGGTATCAAACAAGAGAAACTCAGAGAATAATTCCTTCCGATCGAGATGAGACGTGTTATGGACATGCATCAACATCTCATCAAGATTTTCAATGTCTAAATCATAGGTATAGCATAGATCCTTGAACATATCTTTGATGAGTCTAGTCGATTCTTTGGCATAAGGATCCGTTTCTGCAGCTTCGATCAAGCTTTCTGGACTGAAATAGAAATTCTCTTGAATAAAGATAATAAAGAACTGTTCCAGCACTTTTTCATTCAACTCGACACCCAACTGCAAGCTAAAGTAGCGCAACATCTCCTCGACATTGGTCACCCCTTGATACTGGTCCTTATACACATCATAGTTCGTTGGCATGTCGATGAAGTAACCTTGCTTAATCCGTGACAAGTAGACTGTCAAGAGAACTTTATAAGACCTGAGTACAGAGAAGGTCAATGGATAGCCATAGAGCTTGAAGAAGAAGGTGATCAAATCGGTCACCGCCTCTTCCTTAAATTCTGGGAAAGGCCACTCCATGTAGTAATAACGTTCCGCAAAATATTGGGCATAAAAGAAACGAACGTCAATCTCATCCCCGACAAGATTCAAGGGTTTCAAATCAATCTTTACATTGTATTTGGTTTGAAGCTTCTGATTAATCGTCCGAATCAAGCGGTAGAAAGATTGGTAACTCAAATCAAACTTTCTGCAAATATATTCATTGGAAACATCCTTGTTGAAAAAGAGATATTCAATCAAAGCAAAGGCTTGTGATTCTTTAAAAAAGTGATGGTAAATCACCTCAAGCCCAACCGAATCCTCATAACTGATCTTGATCCCATTGGTAGATGATTCAATTAAAAAGTCATCAAATGTACTACGAAGATTAGACAAATCTTCTTTTAACGAACGTTCTGTACAATCCAAACGCTTGGCCAACTCTTTCAAGTGGAACCATCTTTTTTCCTTAATCAGGATTTCCAACAATTGCAATTGGCGTCTCTGTTTTTTCGATAAGAGCAGTCTCATCTTTTCCTACCTTTTCATATTTTCTTTCAAAATCACTTATATTTTAACACATTTCATAGCACTTGTTGACTTTTTTCCAGCATTTTTAAAAAAAATGTACAAAAAAGACTCTAAGGCCCATATAGGCGCTAGAGTCTATGATTTATTAATGATACCAAATTCTTCTTTTTTCTTCTGTTCCTTAGCAGCACGGTGGTTATCATAAAGATTCACCAAGAATTTTACAATTTCTTTTCCAATCGAATAGACTGGAATCGCAACGACCATCCCGATAATGCCGTAAATATTACTTGAGAGCAATAAGAGAACCATAATGGTAATCGGGTGAACCTTCATCACGCCTCCAACGATACGCGGATAAAGAATATTCCCATCGATCTGCTGGATAATCAACATGTAAATGACTGCTTTGATCATCATATCCATATCTGTGAAGGCATAGGTGATGATCATCGGAATCAACCCGATGGTTGGTCCTACATATGGAATGAGGTTGGCTAATCCAGAAAAAATGGCAAAGACCAAAGCGTACTTCAATCCAATAAAACTATAGCCAATGTAGGCTAGGGTTCCAATGATAAAGGCATCGATCGAAATCCCACTAATATAGCGAGAGACCGTTTCATTCAAACTAATCAAGAGGCTTGAAATGTGGAGTTTGTCATTGCGTAAAATGGTCCGCTCCAACATCGGTAATAACTTCTTCCCATCGACCAAGAAATAAACCAAGAAGACAGGGGTCATGATCAAGATAAAGACCGTATTGACAATGGTGTTAACCACACTTCCTAAACTGTTGGTCACACTATTCAAGAGATTTTGTAGGATATCCATATAAGAGAGATTCAACTGCTGAATCGTCGACTGGATATTCACATTTTGGAACAAAGGATTGGTCGAGAGTTTTCGAACCAAACTTTGAACTTCCCAATACAGGCCTTGGGTCGAGTTGATCAAGCTGGTTAACTGATTGATCAAGATAGGGAGCAGATAAACAATCCCTAAGCCAATGATCCCAAACAAGAGGACTAAGGTGATCAAAATCCCAAACACACGCTTGATTTTTAAGTGTTTTTCCAACAATTCAACAATCGGATTGGTAATGTAATATAAAAAACCTGCAATTAAAAATGGTAAGAGGATGGTATTCAGAACAGATACAAATGGAGAAATCAAAGTCCCCATTGATTTCCAAATATAGAAAATCACCGTCAATAATAAAATCTCACATGTCCAGAATAACAATTTACTATTTCGAAACATTCCTTACCTCCTGTTTTCTATTCTACCATATTTTATGTTAGAATAAAGGAGATTTTAATCAAAAGGATAAAGTTATGAATAATTTGATTGAACTAGAAGACGTCAATTTGATCCGCAATGGAAAAGCCCTTTTAAAAGAGATTAACTGGCAAGTGAAAGAAAATGAATGCTGGGCCATTTTAGGTCTCAATGGGGCAGGAAAATCGACTCTCCTCAAACTGCTCATGTCTGAATACTGGGCTAGTTCTGGCCAGGTAACTGTCCTTGGAACCCGCTTTGGCGAAGGGGGTATTCCTGAGTTGCGTAAGCGTATTGGGATCGTTAGCTCCTTTATTTCAGAAAGACTGCCAGAGCATCTTTTGACAGAACAAATTGTCCTCACCGGTCAATACAAGAGTAGTATTTTATATGCTGCATACGGGGAGGAAGAACTAAACTGGGCACGGGATATGCTAACTTCAATTGGAGCTAGCTCTTTGATCGGCCGCAAATACCGAGAGCTCTCCCAGGGAGAAAAGCAGACGGTCCTCATTGCACGAAGCCTCATGGACCAGCCAGATCTGATCATTTTTGATGAAGCCTCGAGCGGTTTGGATCTCTTTGCCAGAGAAAAACTCCTCCGTCAGATCCATCATATCAAACAACTGGATCACGCGCCTACCATGATCTACGTCACCCACCATGCCGAGGAAATTACAAAAGACATGACCCATGTCCTCCTACTCAAACATGGCCAAGTGGTCGAGCAAGGACCAAAGGAAAAAATCCTAACTCCCCATGTCCTTAGCCAATTTTATGAAGCACCAGTATCCCTCATTGATCTTGGTGACGAGCGACTCTTTGTCAAACCAGAAATCGCACACTGAAAAGAAAATGAATAAAGCAAAAGTACTAAGATTTTATCTTAGCACTTCGAGAGTATAGACAAACAGTTCTGCTTTACAAATCTAATAAATTCTATAAAAATAAAAAAATTTATTCGTTAGAATTATTCAATCATCTACTGAAACTTTCCGCCGTGAGAAAAGTGCCTGAAACATAGTTGTTTCAGGCACTCGGAATTATTGAGACCTTAGGCTCAATAATTAGTCATGGAACTTCGTAGAAGTTCGCTGACGTCCGTACTCACTTAAGGAAAGTTTTTAAGATAACTTTGTCCTCAATCTGAAAAGTGCTAAGATTTTATCTTAGCACTTTTACTTTTATCTATTCCGTGCATACTCGATCAAATCGTATGGAAGCGTATTGGCACTTTCTCTTAGGGAATAGCTTTCTAATTCATTGACATTTTGTCGCATACGGCGCGCTTGCTTAGCGGTAATCAGGTGTTGCGCTTCATATTCAAAAATAATCTTACGCTCCAAATAATAGCCTCTCAACATTTCATCGATATTATTTGGTTTCACGCGATTAATAACCCGCTCCACAAAGGCCCCACTGGTAATAATAGCTGTTTCTCTCAGACGAGATTCTTGGAGGAAAGAGATCAAACTGCTCCGATAAATCCCCTTGAGGTCTTCCAAACTTTCGATGATGATTTCCGTATTGGCCAGATAAAGGGCCGCAATCTGGTCATAATCAATGGCCTCTAACTTGCTTTCCTCTCGGGTCCACCAGTTTCGCAAGCCAGACCCAAAAGTTAAGATCTCATGAACTAATAAACGCAAGAGACGGAAAGACACCAAGAGGTAATAGGTTAAGCGAGACGAAAGATTGCGATTGACACGTTGCTCCATATTGCGAAGATAGCGTTGGTAGACGCGGTAGCCTCGCTCTCGAATCTTCCCTTCTTCATAAGCCTGTTCCAAGCCGTCACTTTCAATACTCAAAATCAGGAGCTTCAACTGTTCCCAGTCCCTTTGAATGAGCCTGTTTTCTTGGCCTAGAATCAAGTTTTCTATGCGGCCATGGTAGTTATCAATCGCCGCATACAAGGGACCCTTGTGCTTGCTATTCTTTAGGTCTGCTTCTAATTCCATGACGACATCATTTAAAATCGCGATCTGCATCAGGTAGTCATTGGTTTCTTCCTTTTCTTCTGATAATTTTGGAAGTACCACTAAGCCTGCAATAAAGCTGACAAGGGTCACTCCTGCCACTAAAAAGAGTAGGATAGGGTATTCTTTTTCGATCTTGGTTGGAATCAAAAGAATCGTCGCAATCGAAACCGTTCCCTTCACACCCGAAAAGGTCAGCAATAAGGCATCTTTTAGATAATTTCTTAACGATTTTTTTAGTCGAACCGTTCGGAACCAATAAAAGAGGTAAACCATGACAAAACGAATCAAAAAGAGCAAGGCTGTCAACAGAAAGACAGAAAGAACTAAAAGAAGATTATTGTAAATGGGACTACTTAAGATGGGCTTGGAGATCATTTCCAATTCCATTCCTAAGATGACAAAGACCGACCCATTTAAGATAAAGTTGACCGTATTCCAGACAGTATGACTCACAGTATCTACCCGCGCTTCAAGGAGGGTAATGTGCTTAAAGCGACTGGCTTTTAGGATCCCTGACACAACTACTGCAATGATACCAGAGACATGGAGTTCTTCTGCTAGGAAGAAGGTCAACAGTGGGAGACTCAGTTCTAATAACAATTCACTGGCAATATCACTGGCGCGAACACTCAAGAGCAAGGTTTGCAACCACCGGTTCACAAAGGCCGTTAAGATCCCCACTGCAAATCCTCCAATGATGGAGATTCCTAAGGAAATCCCTGCCTCTCCAAGAGAGAAACTTCCGGTCGCAAGAGCTGCCAAGGCCACTCGAAAGGCAACTAGACCTGAGGCATCATTTAGTAACCCTTCGCCTTTTAAGATATTCGAAACCCGCTTTGGAAAGCTAAAGCGCTCAGACAGGGAGGCAAAGGCTACTAAGTCGGTAGGCCCAAGGGCTGCCCCAACTGCCATACAGGCTGCTAAAGGAAGGCTCAGCCACAAGGAGTGAGCTGCCCAGCCCAAACTAATGGTGGAGATAAAAATCACTGGGAAAATCAAATAGAGGATGATCCGCCAGTGCTTTAAGACGGAAGTAATATCTGCTTCTTCTGCTTCTCGAAATAAGAGAGGGCCAATGACCAGCGCCAGAAAGAGCTCGGTATCCAGATGAAAATTTTCTTCTGGCACAAAGAGGGCCCAACCAATCCCTAGTAAAATTTGAATCAAGGGTAGAGGAAGACTTGGCACAAGTTTATTGGTGGCATTTGAGACGATCAAAATCATCGAAAAGATCACTGCATAAAGGAGTAGTTCCATATCACTCCCTCCTTAGCGTTCTTGGCAGCAGGTCTCAAATTGCTGTTTTAACTCCGCAATCTTTTGGTCTGTCTTGGTTACATCCTTGTGCTCAATCTTCTTTTGGCACCGTTCCATCTCAAGCGAAACCAATTTCTTTTTTATTTTGAGCATCTTTTTGGTCATATGAGCTTCATCATAAAAACCTATTGCACGCTCGTGGATGGTTGATTCGACAAAATGATGTCTCAATCCTTCGATTTTATTCTTTAAATATTCTTTATCCATGACGGTAGCTTTCTAATTTTTCGATCATGACCAAAAACGGTGGCTGATTCACTTGATTCAGTGTCCGGTAGATGGTCGCTGTATAGTCTTTTTGAGGAAGCTGACTAACAAAGTCCAGCACTGCATCACGCTCGATGTCTCCTCCCTCATGACCATAATAGATCATAATAGCCATTCGCCCACCTTTTTCTAGGCGAGCACAGATTTTCTCCATCGCTTCAATCGTGGTAGCAGGAAGAGTAATGACCGACTTATCTGCAGATGGCAGATACCCCAGATTAAAAATAGCTGCTTTGAGGGTCTCCACATATTGGTCCACATGCTGGTGGCCATCCAAAATCAACCGGACATGTTGAAGACCCAACTTTTCCAATCGTTCTCGGGTATTTACAAGTGCTTGTTCTTGAATATCAAAGGCATAGACCTGGCCTGCAAGTTGGGCTAAAAAGGCCGTATCATGTCCATTTCCCATGGTCGCATCCACCACCACATCTTCTTTGGTGATGACTTCTGCTAAAAATTGATGGGCCATTTCAAGTGGTCGAAGCATCAGCAGTCTCCTTTTCTTCTAGCTTACATCCTTGGGTACTTCCACGCCGACGCATTTCAGTTTCAATGGCGTTTAGGACTTCCCATTTGTTGAGGCTCCACATAGGGCCAATCAACATATCCCTTGGCGCGTCCCCTGTAATCCGGTGGATGACAATGTGTTTGGGGATGATCTCCAACTGGTCACAGATGACCTTGACATACTCCTCCTGGCTCATGAGTTGAAGTCGTCCTTCATGATAGTCCCGTTGCATCCGTGTATTGGTCATCAAATGCAAGAGGTGTAACTTGATGCCATCAATTTCATTATCGGTCACACAACGGCGAACATTTTCCACCATCATCTCATGTGTTTCCCCTGGAAGGCCATTGATCAAATGGGACACGATCTCAGCCTTCGGCACCTGTTGGCGAATCCGCTTGACTGTTTCAACGTAGAGGTCATAACTATGGGCCCGATTGATTAATTGAGACGTCGCTTCATAAGTCGTCTGAAGCCCCAACTCAATCGTCACATGCATGCGCTCGGTCAGCTCTGCTAGATAGGCCAAGGTATCATCTGGTAAACAATCCGGACGCGTACCGATGTTGATTCCTACTACTCCTGGTTCATTGATGGCCTGCTCATAACGCTCTCGAATGACGTCCACCTTATCATGGGTATTGGTGAAATTTTGAAAATAGACCAGGTACTTCTTCACATCCGGCCATTTCCGATGCATAAAATCAATCTCTTTGTAAAATTGTTCTCGAATCGGAGCTTCTGGGGCCACAATGGCATCTCCTGAACCTGAGACCGTGCAAAAAGTACAGCCACCATGGGCGACTGTTCCGTCACGATTAGGACAATCAAAGCCTGCATCAATAGGGACTTTAAAGGTCTTTTCTCCAAATAAGGTTCGATAATAATCATTCAAGGTATTGTAGGATTTCATACCCTTCATTATAGCAAAAAAAGAGTCGAACTCAAAACACGAGTCCAACTCCTAGTTGTTAGTTATTTTTGCTTCCCTGTAAAGCGCCATTGAAACCGCAAGCGATCGTACAAGGGGTACTCAAATTGTAAGACAGCAAGGCCTAAAATCATACTGCCGAGAACGTCTGAAGGATAGTGGACCCCGACATAAATACGGGAGACCACAATGGTCACAATTCCCAGAACCAGCAAGCCTTGGAGACAATAGCGGGCAGTTTTATGTTTTAAATGCTGGTAGATAATAATGATTAAGCTTCCCAAAACAAGGGTAGACGCCAGTGAATGACCACTCGGGAAAGAAAAGCCTTTTTCCTCTACTAGATGAAGAATACTTGGTCTCGGTCTCTGGTAGATATTCTTCAGAAGAAGAACCAAAAGACCTGTCAATACCAGATTGCTCCCCAGAAAGAGGGCTTCGCTGTACCATTTCTTACAGGCAAAGACAGCTAGCAAAAGACCCACCCAGATGACAATGATCTTGGTATCCATGACATGGGTTACCTTGGTAAAGAAAGCCGTCAGTGGTGCAGGCAGATCGCCTCGAATAGCAGATTGAATCGTGCTATCAAAGCCCGTTAATTGTTGCGGGTAAAAACGAATCATATACCCGAGAATGACAAAAATGAGAAGGGCGAAGCTTGCCTTCGCCCAATGTTGTTGTTTATTTTTCATATCTTTTCAAAATCGGTTGCAAAAGAGTGTAGATCAATCCAAATGCGATGGCCCAAATCACTCCTTCGATCAGGTTAAACGGTGCAACCATTGCGGCTAAATAGTGGACAAGCCCTAGTGTTTTCGAAATATCATAGTTCATAAAGCGAGCATACAAAGGGATTGCATAGACATAGTTCACCAATACCATCGTGATACTCAAGCTGATCGTTCCAATTATCATAGCCAGGATAAATCGGCCATGGGTCCGTTCCTTGTTCCAAATCCATGCAAAAGCAAGGACAAAAACAAGAACTCCAATGATATTGATTGGTAGTCCGATCAAGGTTTCAAGCCCCTTATTATTAAGAGCTAATTTAAGAACAGATCGGATCAAGGTCACCCAAACAGCACTTTTAAAATCCAACAAGACCAAAGCCAACAAAATGGCGATGATACTCAAATCAATTTTGAAGAAATCTATCAAGAAAGAAAATTGATAGAACATCAAAATAAAAGATAATGCGGATAAAACAGCCACTAGGGTCAGTTTACGTGTATTTGTCATAACAGGTTCCTCCAATTTTTTAAAAATTAGAGAAGCTGGAAAGACGTCTACCCCATCATTCTACTCTAAACTATTTAAACAAAGCTTAAACTAGAGAACATTCTAGTCACTTTAGCTGGTCTCCATTGAAAAACACCGCTAGTCAATCATAGCACCTAACGTTTTATTCCTATGCATCAGCTCTAAACAGATCAAAATAGCTGTCAGTCTATTCGTCTCTCGTCTTCTCCCATCCAGACTATACTGTCGGTTGTGGAGTCACACCACATCAGCTTGCGCTCGCGGACTTCTTTTAGAGTATGGAAATGGAGATATTTCTTTTAAACGATACGACAAGCTGTAGGCATAACTTCTCGTTAAGCAAAGCTTGGCAACAAAGTATAAAAGGAAGAGAACATTTCCTAGTAAAAGTCACCGCCGGTCGGGAATCTCACCCTGCCCTGAAGACCTTTTTATGATAACAAAAAAAACTTGCCTAGGCAAGTTTTTATAACGTCATGGATGACGTCGTTCGGATGTTTGGTTTTTATCGGCTATTTGAGCTTATCTTGTTCATACCGATGTGTTAACTCCAGCCCCTTAAAGCCCTGCTGGCGAAGCGCCTCATAGACAATCATGCAGACGGTATTGGAGACATTTAAACTACGGACATGCTCATCATTCATCGGAATGCGAATGGCCTTCTCTTCGTGCTGGCGCATAAAATCTTCCGGCAATCCTTTGTCCTCGCGTCCAAACAAGAAATAATGGGATTTCCCATCCTGATAAGAAACGTCCGAATAAGTCTGATTTGCAAACTTAGACACCAAGTGCACCTGACCGTCACGCGCTGCTTCCATAAACTCTTCTAAGCTATCATAGAAACGGACATCCAGCTTGTCCCAGTAATCGAGTCCTGCTCGCTTCATCTTGCGATCATCGATCGGAAAAGCCATGGGACGAATAATATGTAAGGGAGAATTGGTTGCCGCACAGGTCCGTGCAATATTGCCCGTATTTTGTGGAATCTGAGGTTGGAACAAGACGATGTGGTTTTGAGCTGCTGACTCTTGGTAGTCCAGTTCTTCAATATTCATACTCGATCTCTTTCTGATAAAAAAATAGCCACACTGCCCGGAGTCAAGCTCAGCAAACAGCGTGGTTACAGCTTCATTAACTTAACTCACAACAGGTTTGAGGTAAATCAACGAAGGTACTTTTTAAGTATATCACTTTTGAAGCTCCTGTCAATAGTTTTTTTAGATTTTTTTAAGAAACTTTATCAAAGTTTTCGATCCCTCCTCATTCTTCTATATTGACAATTTTTCCCACTTGTTCTTAGCTTGGTAAGATTCCTCCAGAAAGTCCTTAAAATAGATGAATTTTTCTTGAAAATAGAGTATGATAGAAGCATACTCTGGAGGTAATCTATGAAAATTATTGTTGTTGGTGGAGGAAAGGTCGGAACGGCCCTTTGTCGTTCTCTCGTTGCTGAAAACCACGATGTTATTTTGATCGAAAAAGACGAATCCGTTCTCAACCATATTACCAAACGGTTTGATATCATTGGGATTTTAGGAAATGGCGCAAACTTCAAGGTCTTGGAGCAAGCAGATGTTGAAGACTGCGATATCTTCATTTCCATGACCGAGTACGACGAAGTGAATATGGTTTCTGCTGTTTTAGCTAAAAAAATGGGAGCCAAAGAAACCATCGTTCGGGTGCGGAATCCGGAATATTCCAATTCCTACTTCAAGGAAAAAAATATCTTGGGCTTCTCCCTGGTTGTCAATCCTGAATTGCTGACAGCTCGTTATATTGCTAATATCATTGACTTCCCAAATGCCCTTTCTGTGGAGCATTTTGCAAACGGCCGTGTTGCCTTGATGGAATTTAAGATCAAGCCAGATAGCAATCTCTGCGATATGAGCCTATCCCAATTCCGAAAGAAATACGGAAATGTCATTGTTTGTGCGATCGAGCGTGGCAATGAACTCACGATTCCAAATGGAGACTTTGTTTTGCAGCCCCAAGACAAGATTTTCGTGACAGGAAATAGGATCGAGATCGTTCTCTTCCACAACAATGTCCGACCTCAAGTCATTAAGAGCATGATGATGATTGGTGCCGGGAAAATTGCCTACTACCTACTCAATATTCTTCAAGATGTGCGCCGCAAGATCGATCTCAAGGTATTAGAAGTCAATCGCGAACGAGCGGAATTCTTTAGTCAGGAATTTCCTGATCTCTATGTCGTCCATGGAGACGGAACCGCTAAGGACATCCTTTTAGAAGAGAGTGCCAATAACTTCGATGCTGTAGCTACTTTGACAGGGGTCGATGAAGAAAACATCATCACCTCCATGTTCTTGGATTCTGTCGGCGTCAAAAAGAATATTACCAAGGTCAACCGAACTAGTCTGTTGGAGATCATTGGCGATCAGGATATGACCAGTATCGTTACACCAAAACGCATCGCCGTAGACACTATTATGCACTTTATTCGCGGACGCTATAATGCACAGTTCTCAAACCTAGAAGCTTTGCACCATGTCGCAAACGGCCGGATTGAAACCTTGCAGTTCCAAATTAAGGAAGACAACAAACTAACCCAATATCCCCTCTCTGAATTGAAATTGAAGAAGGGCGTTTTGATCGCTGCCATTATTCGAAACGGCAAGGCTATTTTCCCGAATGGAGATGACCGTTTGATAGTAGGGGATCGGATTATCGTGACCACCTTGATTCAAAATATCACTAAAATCTACGATCTACTTGAGAGGTAAGGCTGATGAATAGAAGCATGATTCGTTACCTCTTATCCAAACTCCTCTTAATCGAGGCAGGTCTCCTAATCGTTCCCCTAGTGGTCGCTGCAATCTATCAGGAACCTGCCAAGGTCTTTGTCTCTATTGGAGCAACCATGGCCATCCTCCTTGCGTTTGGCCTCCTTGGTAGTTTTCACAAACCAAAGGACTTTCACATCTATGCTAAAGAAGGAGTCCTGATTGTAGCACTCTGTTGGATCCTCTGGTCCTTCTTCGGGGCCCTTCCCTTTGTCTTTTCGGGCCAAATTCCAAACATTATCGATGCCTTCTTTGAAGTCAGCTCCGGCTTTACAACAACAGGGGCAACGATATTAGATGATGTGGGTGTCCTCAGCCACTCTCTTCTCTTTTGGCGCAGTTTCACCCACTTGATTGGGGGGATGGGAGTATTGGTCTTTGCCCTTGCGATTATGGACAATAACAAGAACAGCCACCTTGAAGTCATGAAGGCAGAGGTTCCTGGTCCAGTGTTTGGCAAGGTCGTTTCCAAATTAAAAAACACGGCACAAATTCTCTACTTCTTGTACTTGGGTTTGTTCTTCCTCTTTGTGGTTCTTTATTTCCTTGCTGGCATGCCCCTGTATGATAGTTTTGTCATCGCCATGGGGACAGCTGGTACTGGGGGTTTTACCGTCTTTAATGATGGGATCGCTCACTACAACAGTAGTCTAATTACCTATTTGGTCAGTATCGGGGTCTTGGTCTTTGGGGTTAACTTTAACCTCTACTACTTCCTTATGATCCGAAAATTCAAGGCCTTCTTTAAAGATGAGGAATTGCGGACCTACATCACTATTGTAATCCTATCTAGTGTCTTGATTGCCTACAATTGCCTTCATCTCTATGCCAATGTTGCGAAGAGCTTTGAGATTTCCTTCTTCCAAGTGTCCAATATCATCACCACCACCGGTTTTGGTTATGGAACGACGGAAAAATGGCCTCTCTTTTCTCAGTTCATCCTCTTGATGCTGATGGTCATCGGTGGGTCTGCTGGCTCGACCGCTGGGGGGCTAAAAGTCATTCGGTGCTTGACCTTATGGCGAATCGCAAAAAATCAGGTTCTTTCGACCTTGTCTCCAAATCGCGTTTTGACCTTGCACGTCAACGATACGGTACTCGATAAGGATACCCAGCATCAGATCCTCAAGTACTTTACAATATACAGTTTTATTACGATCGGCTTACTCTTTGTAGTGAGTCTAGACAATAATAACTTCATGACAGTTGTCAGTGCTGTCTTTAGTTGTTTCAACAATATTGGACCTATGATTGGTACGGGTCAAACCTTCTCCATCTTTAGTCCGATTTCAAAACTGTTACTTTCCTTAGCCATGATTGCCGGACGGCTTGAAATCTATCCAATGATTCTGCTCTTCCTTCCTAAAACATGGTCTAAACGCTGATAGACAACTCTTTTACAAAATCAACACCCTTAGAAAAATAATTTCTAAGGGTGTTTCTGTTTATTTGCGATCGTCCTATTTTGATTCTTCATTTCGCTTCAGACTAAAATGGTCTGGCAAGGGGTCTGGTCCTACTTTGGTTCCAGGATGGCAACGTAGAATCCTTGCAATCCCCATCAAGACACCTTTCACACCAAAACGTTCAATCGCTTGGATCATATAATTGGAACAGGTCGGTTGAAAGCGACAAGAAGGCGGAAATAGGGGAGAGATCCATTTTTGATAGCCTCTGACCAGCGCAATTAGGATTGTTTTCATGCTTTTTTAGATTTAGTCACTGCTAGATTGTGCAACTGGCTGATTTCTTTTTTGTTCAAGCGACGGTATTCACCCGGACGAAGTCCTGAGACGTCCAAATTCCCAAACTGGGTCCGGGAGAGTTTATCCACTAAAAGTCCCACCGCTTCAAACATCTTTTTAACCTGGTGGTTACGCCCTTCATGAATGGTCAACTGAACCACTGAACGGTTTTTTTCGACATCCACTTTTAAGATCTCGTAAGTTGCTGGCTTGGTTTTCTTTCCATCAATGGTCACTCCTCGTGTCAAGGGACGCAAGTTTTCCTTATTGGCAATCCCTTTGACACGCGCCACATAGACCTTATCAATTTCATTGCGCGGGTGAATCATCTCATCTGTAAAATCACCATCATTGGTCAAAATCAAGACACCAGATGTATCCCAGTCCAAACGTCCCACTGGGTAGATGCGCTCTGGTACTTGAGATAAAAGGTCAACGACTGTTGTCCGCCCTTTATCATCTGATACACTAGAGATGACGCCACGTGGCTTATTTAAAAGATAATAGACCTTTTCTTCGTTATAGATTGGAGTCCCTTCTACTTCAACCTGATCACCGGTTTTAATGATAGTCGCTAATTCACGCACGACTTGGCCATTGACCGTCACCAAGCCTTGCTTGATCAGTTCTTCGGCCTTGCGACGACTAGCCACTCCTGCATGGGCAATATATTTATTAATTCTCATCTAGTTCCTCTGTTCTCTCTGAAAATAATTGACCTTCTTCTGGATCGATATCCACTTCCTCAACCTTTGGCAATTCCTCCAAATGATTGATCCCCATATAATCCAAAAAATACTCCGTCGTGACATACAAATTAGGACGCCCGATGACTTCTTTTTTTCCATCTTCGCGGATCAGATCAAATGACAGTAGTTTGGTAATGGCACCACTGGAATTAACGCCTCGAATATCATCGACCTCCACGCGGGTGATCGGTTGCTTATATGCAATGATTGACAAGGTTTCAAGGGCAGCCCGAGACAAGCTTTGGTTCATAGGCGTTCTAGAATAGTCTCGTAAAACCGAAGCGTAGTCTGCCTTTGTCACCAATTTATAACGGGAAGCTGTCTCCATCAAACAGAGACTCGTATCTGTGTCCTCCTGGTATTTTTGGGCCAATTTTTCTAAACTTTGCACCACACCTGTTGGGGGTAAAGAGAGAAGATCTGCGATTTGTCTGGCAGTAATTCCTTCTTCACCCGCTACAAATAAGAGTGCTTCAATTTCAGCTAATTTGCTCATGTTCAATCCTATTTAAGTAAATTTCTCCAAAAGCCCTATCCTGTACCACTGTGACCTCTTGAATCTTGATTAATTCAAGGGTTGCAAGAAATAGGGTAATAACCTCTTGGAGATCCGCTGCTTCTAGAAACAAGTCCTGCAAGAGAACTTGTGAGCGATCGTGGAATCGGTGACGCAGCTGGTCCATCAGATCCTCAATCTTGTATTCATCCTTTACAATGGTTGTATGGTTCTGGCGGAATTCTTCTTTTTTCTTAGTCAATAATTTTGAGAAAGCCAAGAAGAGATCCACCGTAGTGCGATCATAAAGTAATTCGGTATCGTCATAGACCAATTCCATCTTCGGTTTTGAATAATAGAGGGCGCGCTCCTCATGCTGCGAGGCCATCAACTCTCCTAATTGCTTGTAAGTACGGTACTCTTCCAATTGAGAAAGGAGGTCCTGCTCTAGATCCTCTGCTTCATCCATCTCCTCTGCGACCTTAGGAAGAAGTCTACGACTCTTTATCAGGGTTAGTTGACTAGCCATCAGCATGTATTCCCCTGCTACCTCTAGTTTCATAGCCTGGAGGGTCGCCAGATAAGCCAGATACTGTTCGATCACCTCAATCAAGGGAACCTCATAAATATCCATCTGGTATTTAGAGACCAAGTGGAGCAAGAGGTCCAAAGGCCCTTCAAAATCTTTAATTTTAATATCCATTATTTATATTTTTCTAATGTCACCATGGTTTTTAGGCCCAATTCACGTGCAATACTAAAGAGATCCACACCGAGTTCACGTTGTTTCAAAATATACTGCTCACGAATCGATTGTGCCGAAAGGTCTTGGTTGCCTTTTTCGATCAAGAAGGCTTCTAATTGTCGGAATCCCCACTGACGGGAGTAAGATTTTCCTTTATTATCAAAGAGATAGACACCATCGAGGAAGAGTTGCAACTCATCCAGTAAAGGCTCTGGAACTTTTAAAACCCGTTTTTGGCCATCTTTGCCCACTCGAATGACATGAAAGTCCAGCTGAATATCTTCGACCTTGACTTGGAGGATCTCACTTGGCAATAAGCCCATCTCCAAAATCAACAAGGCCATCAAGCGTCCCTGTGGATTGGTTGATTCTTCCCAAAAATGGGTCAGATCCAACAATTCACGATCATGGGTTTTGGCCGGTTGAATTTTAGGCAAGACCAAACGATGGTATTCAGAAATAAAGCGTTCTTGATACAAATAATATAAAAATTGGTTAACAGCGGATAATTTTCGTTTTTGAACCGCCGGTTTAAAATCTTTAATCGAAGCTTTGTAAATTCTCAAATTCGTCGGCGTCACTTTTCCATGAATTGATTCAATAAATTGGTCCAAATCATAGAAATAGGCTGACTGAGAATTTTCACTTAGTTCTTTTTGATCAATAAAACTTGCAATAAATTCTTTCATTTTGGAATCATCTCGTATTCATTTGAAAAATTATGCATTAGCGAATTGATGGCTTTGAGGATCGATTTCCGCGTAATAATCCCTTGGAAATAACCTTCTTCATCCACCACTGATAAGAAGGAGTCATCCACCAACTTGTGAAGGACTTCTGTCAAATTGAAGTCTAAGCCGATGACCCCGACCTCCTTCTTTGCAACGTCTACGATATCCATCGAAGCAAAAGTCTCCTCAGGAATCTCGTGTTTCAATTGATAAGATAGAATATCCGTTAGGGAGATCGTTCCCACAAACTTGCGTTCATCCGTCACTACCGGGATGCGACTATAGCTAATCTGGCTCAACAGCAAGACTGCATGGTCTACATTGTGGGTATCAATCAAGACCGCTAAATTTTTGGCAGGAGTTAAGAACGTCTCTTCCTGCGCCAGCAAGAAACGTTCAAATTCCTTTGCTATCATCTGCTAAACTCCTTTGTCAATTCAGGGTACAATTCATGATCTCGCGTATAATACTCTACCTTGAAGTTCGAATCGGTAATCTCTATCTTGGCATACAAACATTCGCGAATCAGACCACGTGGTTGACTAACGGATCCAGGATTCACAAAGAGGGTTCTTCCTTCCTTCCAAGCATCTGGGATATGAAGGTGGCCGTATAGACAGATATCTGCTTCCTCCTCTTGGGCCCACAGATCCAATTTTTGAAAACTAAAATTGATCTGGAAGAGATGCCCATGGGTCTGGATGATCCGTGTTGGCCCTAGTTGGGTCACCAAGCGTTCCGGATAGCCATCATAAAAATCCATATTTCCTTGGACAACGTGGATCCCTTCCCAGACAGGATCATCACTTTTTAGTTCAGAATCCCCATTGTGAAAGATCCCATCGACCTGGCCTAGGTATTTTTCTTTAATAGCTTCAACAATGGAGCGGTCTCCATGCGAGTCACTCATAACGATGATTGTTTGCTTTGCCATGATGGAAATACCTCCAATAACTTTTTAACAGCTAAAGCACGATGTGATTGTGTATTTTTTTCTTCAAGCGTTAATTCAGCAGCAGAACGGCCCGTTTCCCCAACTAAGAAGAGAGGGTCATAGCCAAAGCCGTGTTCCCCTTTGGGCTCAAAATTAATATACCCTGGCCAATCAGCTTCTACCACTAAGCTTTCCTTGCCTGGTCTTGCAACCACCAAGGTCGTATGGAACTGGGCTGAACGGTCTTTCAAGTCAAAGACCATGGCCAATTCGTGCAATAATTTCGCATTGTTTTCCGCATCTGTCGCACCAACTCCCGCAAAGCGAGCTGACCAAACTCCTGGTAAGCCTCCCAAGATATCCACCTTCAAACCTGAATCATCCGCTAAGACTGTTTTCCCAGTTAGCTCTGCAATCGTTTCAGCTTTTAGGCGGGCATTCTCTTCAAAGGTCAGACCTGTCTCTTCGACTTCTGGAAGCTCTGGGTATTGATTGAGATTTTCCACTTCAAAGCCCAGTTTTTCAAACATATTACGGAATTCTTTGGTTTTTCCCTCATTACGAGTCGCAATAAGAATCGTATCTTTGACCTTGTCTTGACCCAAGAAGGCTTCCACATCCACCCCAGCACTTGGCAAATGCAAATAGAGCAATTTCCCTTTTTCAACCAAGAGCAAGGCCCCTTGACGCTGTACGACCTCAAAAGCTCTTCCCTTGACTTCATTCAAGATTTCAGTCAAAAAGGTCAGAAAACGAATGGCTGAACCATAGCGCATCACCGATAGATTGAGAGGGAATCCTTCAGGATCCTTGGCAAAGAGAAGTTCCAGCTGATCTAACAGAGTGGAAGCTTCCGCAGGCACTTGACTAAATTGGTTGTAGTCTGCATCTTCTCCCCATTGGGCAATATACCAATCTTGGGGATCTTTGTATTCAAATAGTTTGTCACTCATAAATTTACATGCTCCACATTCACTGAACGTTCTAGCCATTTTTCGGCAATCGCTGCAAAGCTATTGGCATTTGCAGTGGTATAAAAGCGGTGGGTCTGCTCTAAGAGTTCGCGACTCTTATTGAGCTCAAAATAGTTTAATAAAACGGAGATATCCCGAACACACTCTGCCCCACTATCAATCAATTTGACATCCGGTCCCATAACATTTTGAATGATCGGTTTTAAAAGGGGATAATGGGTGCATCCCAAGACTAAGGTATCAACCTTTCCAACTAGTGGTTTTAGGGTTTCGTAAACCACCTTTTTGGTCACACTGGATGCCAACTCGTTTGATTCCACTAAAGGAACAAACTTGGGACAAGCTAAACTGCTGACTTCCATGTCTGGTGCCAGACTTTGAATCTTCTCTTTATAAATTCCAGAAGAAACCGTCATCGGTGTCCCAATGACCCCAATTTTTTGATGGGTCGTCGATTTAATGGCTGCAGAAGCTCCGGGCAAAATCACTCCTAAAACAGGAATATCAAGTTTCTCCTTGACTTCTTCCCAAACAACTGCCGTCGCTGTATTACAGGCTAAGACAATCATCTTGACATTTTTGGTCAGAAGGAAGTTCACCATCTGCCAAGTATACTCGCGAATTTGGTCTGCTGGTCTAGGACCATAAGGTGCACGTGCTGAATCTCCAATATAGACGACATCTTCGTGAGGAAGCTGACGGAGCAATTCGCGGACAACAGTTAGGCCCCCTACTCCAGAATCTAAAAAACCAATCGGTCGGTTATCCATATCTCTTCCTTCCAAAAGGAGGGACTAAGAAATTCCTCCAAGCCCCTCTCATTTATTATCGTGAGATTGCCCCACTCTTATTTTTTCTTGTTTTTCGCCATTGCTGATTTTTGTTGGTTCACAATTTGGCGATAGACTTGTTGAACTTTTGCTTCGCTTGGACGTTGGCCACTCGCACCTAAAAGCGTACGGACTGCTTCAATATTCAAACGTGGGTTTGATGCAAATTCTTTTTCAAATTGACGACGAAGCAAGAACATTCCTGCAACCATCCCACCAAAGAAAGCTAAAATAATCAACAAAATTCCTAAAAAGAGATTCATACAATTTTCTCCGATCCATTATTTTTACATAACTATCATTATATCAGACAATCGCTTATTTTTCAATGTCAAAGCCGTAGAGTGTCGCAAGATAATCTTCTGGTTTTTCTGCTCGACGAATCAAACGGGCCTGCCCATCTTCTTGAAGCAAAACTTCTGCCGAACGCAACTTGGCATTGTACTGATAGCCCATTGAAAATCCATGGGCTCCAGTGTCATGGATCACGAGTAAATCTCCAATCTCCGTCACGGGTAGTTCTCGTTGTTTGGCAAATTTATCGTTGTTTTCACAGAGACTTCCCACGACATCGACCACTTCAGTTGGTTCATCTGAACGATCCATATTGGTAATATGGTGATAAGCACCGTACATAGCCGGTCTAAGAAGATTCACAGCTGAAGCATCGACACCCACATAGGTCCGGTAGGTTTTCTTTTTATGAGTGACTCTTGTTACCAGGAGGCCGTGTGAAGCCAGCATAAAGCGACCAAGCTCGGTATAGATTTTCACATGACCAAGTCCTGCTGGTTTAAGAATCGCATCAAAAACGCGATGCACGCCCTCCCCAATAATGGCAATATCATTTGGTTCTTGTTCTGGCTTGTAATTGACCCCAACTCCACCAGAGAGGTTGATGAAGCCCAAGTGGACACCTGTTTTCTCGACGACTTCTACTGCTAATTCAAAAAGTTGACGCGCTAGCTCTGGATAGTAGTCGTTGGATACAGTATTAGAAGCTAATAAAGCGTGAATGCCAAACTCTTCCACACCTAGTTCTTTCAACTCGATAAAGGCTTGGATCAATTGCTCCTTGGTCATTCCAAACTTGGCTTCTTCCGGATTGTCCATAATATCGGTTCCCAGTTCAAAAACTCCACCAGGATTATAGCGGCAAGAAATGACCTTGGGAATGCTAGTCACAGACTTCAAGAAAGCAATGTCTTCATAGGCGTCCAGATTGATCGTTGCCCCTAATTCTCTAGCATAGACAAATTCATCTGCTGGCGTATTGTTAGAAGAAAACATGATCTCTTTTCCACTAAAGCCCAGTTTATCCGCCATTAACAATTCCACGTAGCTGGCGGTGTCGACACCACAGCCCTCTTCTTGCAAAATTTTTAGGATCGATGGGTTAGGAGTCGCCTTGATGGCAAAGTATTCCTTAAATCCTTCATTCCAAGCAAAAGCTTGATGGAGAGCACGAGCCGTTTCACGAATTCCTGCTTCATCATAGAGATGGAAAGGGGTCGGAAATTCTTGGGTCAGGCTTTCTAATTGTTCACGGGTTACAAAGGGTGTTTTCATAAGCGCTCATTTCTATTCTTTAGTCACTATTAGTATAGCACAAGTCGAAAGACAAAAAAAGCCGAGGCAACTGCCCCAGCTCAATCTCTCTTTGATTAGTCGTTTCTTCCGAAGATACGAAGAAGGCTGATAAAGAGGTTGATAAAGTCAAGATAAAGTTCCAAAGCCATCGCTACTGCCCAACCTGTAGCAGGTTGACCATTTGTTTGATCATAGACATAGCGAATCTTTTGGTTATCCCAAGCTGTCAATCCTGCAAAGAGGAAGACAGAGATAATACTCAAGATATAGTCCATTCCAGAACTTCTCAAGAACATGTTCACAACAGAAGCAATGATCACACCGATCAAGACTCCCATCAAGGCACGTCCCATTCCAGACAGGTCTTTTTTCACGACGCGTCCGATAGCTCCCATGACAATAAACATCAAGGCACTGACCAAGAAAGCCTTATAGACAGTTGCTTGCATGTAGCGAGCAATGATAAAGCTCAAGGTAAAGCCATTCAAAGCTGAGTAGATCAAGAAGATCGGAAGAGCAGACGGGCTATTTTTAACAGCCTTCCCACTTGCAACAAAGACCAAGATCAATTCTACAACCACTGCTGCGTAGTAAACCATTGGTGCGGTTGTCAAGATTTGTACGAAGAAGTCTTGAAAGACTGTCATCATCAGGCCAGACACAAGGGCTGAAATCCCCACACCGATCCCAACTAATGAGTAGATTTTGTTATAAAAAGCATTCAATCCACTTTGTTCTTGGATTACTGAATCATTATACATATTAACAAGTTCCTTTCAAATTTGTTTACTACGATTTTAACATTTTTCGATGAAAAAATCTCCTTTTAGCCATCTTTTTACGCCATGGTTCTGAAGCTTCTTTAACAGCCCAGTATTTATCCACCATGGTCACTACGAAGGATTCTTTGTAGCGAGGCGGAGCAAGGGTAGCTCCCCACATGTGTTTAATAATGATGTCTTCTTCCTTGGCATTGAGATCTGTGATCTTTCGTGCATTTCTCACGGCAATGCGGGGATGGATCCAGGCGTGACTTTTCGTAAACTTGGTCTCGCGCCAATCATAGTAAAAGAGGTCATGCAAGAGGCCACCCCGAGCCGTACTTTTGGCATCCCAACCAAATTTTTTAGCCAGTTTATAACTGGTATAGCTCACATGAATGGAATGCTCCAAACGATTGGAATGAATATGGTGGGGAATGTCGGCTAATTTTTGAACCTTAGGATGCTGGATCAGATGGCCCACATAGGTCATGTATTCTTTGTCACGATGATATTGCATAAGATAACCACCTTTCGTTGATAAGCTCTCCCAATAAGATCTCCATCAACTTCTTCTTACAGGTTAAGTATACTTCTTTTTCTCAAAATTTCCTTAAAGAAAACATCAAAATTCCTGCTGCCACTGCAACATTTAAACTCTCTGCCCGACCTGGCATGGGAATATGAACCAGCTGGTCTGCTTGTGCCGCCATTTCCTGGCTGATGCCATTTCCTTCATTCCCCATAACCAGGATAAACTGATCGGTCTGAGAAAGCTGACGGTAGTCAATGGAAGCTTCTGAAAGCGTCGTTGCGAGAACTGCTAGATGAGAGTGCGCAGCTCGCTCCAATAGTTCTTCTCGATCCAGTTTCCAGATAGGAATATGGAAATGACTGCCCTGCATGGATCGAAGGGTCTTGAGACTGTATAGATCAGCGGAGGCTTTCGAAAGCATGACGCCATCAAAACCTGCTGCATCTGCTGTTCGAATCATCGTCCCTACATTGCCAGGATCCTGTACATCCTCCAAATAGAGGAATCGCCCTTGTAGCTGATCCGGAAGCTCTGGCTGCTCTAGAAGAATCTCTGCGACAATCCCTTGAGGAGTCTTCGAATCTGCCAAGAGGCTTAAGATCTCCGGAGTCACGATAGTGACTTTTTGGATGTCCTCTACCCGGTCTAAATAGGCTTCTAAAACAAAGACCTGCCGAATCTTCGCATGATTTTCTACTGCCTCTTCAAACAGATGCCAGCCTTCAATGAGATAAGAATCTGTCCGGTATTTTTTTTGATGTAATTTTTTTGCATTTTTGATTACATTATTGGATTTAGACGTTATAATATTCATAGAACTATTATAGCACAAAGAAAAAGAAGAAATCATACCTCAGATAGATTTCTTCGAGTCAAGGAGGTCGCACATGCAAAAGGTAAAAATGATTGCCCAAGGACGGGTTCAAGGGGTTGGCTTTCGCTGGGGAGTCTACAGTCTTGCTTTAGAGATCGGTGGGATCACTGGCCGTGTCTGGAATAATGACGACGGAACAGTTGGCATTCTGGCACAGGCAGAGTCTAGTAGCCAAATGGCCAAATTCATCCAAGAAATTCGCAAAGGTCCTACGCCTTTTGCGCATGTGACTTATTTAGATGTTACGCTCGCAAACTTTGAAAACTATACAGACTTCAAAATTGCAAATTAAGACTAGAGAACTATTGTGTATTTTCAAAAAAAACAGTAGAATAGAAAGGTAACATTAAAAAAAAGAAGGAACTATTTGTGAAAAAAAATAAACTTGCATTACTTGCATCGATGGGACTAGCTTCGCTTGTCTTCTTATCAGGATGCGTGAGTGTCGATCGGAAAACTGGAAATCCGACTGGATTGATCTGGAATCTTCTTGGCCGTCCAATGGGCGAAGCCATCAAATTCTTTGCCAACAACCTTGGCTTAGGCTTTGGGATCGGGATTATTATCGTCACCTTGATCGTACGGTTAATCATCTTGCCACTTGGTTTGTACCAATCATGGAAGGCAACCTACCAATCTGAAAAGATGAACTACTTAAAACCTATCCTTGGGCCAATCCAAGAGCGCATGAAGAACGCTAGCACACAAGAAGAAAAGCTATTGGCGCAACAGGAATTAATGGCTGCTCAACGTGAAAATGGAGTTAGCATGTTTGGTGGAGTTGGGTGTTTGCCACTCTTGATCCAAATGCCATTCTTCTCAGCTCTCTTCTTTGCAGCTCAGCACACCAAAGGGGTAGCAGATAGTAGCTTCCTTGGCATTGCTCTCGGCAAACCAAGCTTGCTCTTGACAGCGATCGTAGCAGTTCTTTACTATATCCAAAGTATGCTTTCTCTTCATGGAATTGAAGATGAAACCCAAAAGGAAAGCATGCGCAAAGCATCACTGATGAGTCCGATTATGATCGGTGTCTTCTCATTGATCTCCTCAGCCGGAGTGACTCTTTACTGGGTAGTCGGTGGGGTGATCCAAATTATCCAACAATTTGTCATCAACTACTTGATTCGTCCAAATCTTCGCAAACGAGTCGCTGAGGAATACAAAAACAATCCTCCTAAAGCGACTAGTCACCGCGTGAAAAAAGATGTCACACCTACTGCAACGACACAAATCCAACACAAACCAAAAAACAACCGCAATGCAGGAAAACAACGCAATAGAAAGTAGTACAAACTACTAATTCTAGCGGTATACAGTAGCACTTGAACCCAAGGTTCAAGTGCTTTTTTTGATATCGTTCAGTCAGCAAAGAATTTTCACTCTCACAAAAAGATTAAGAGCACAAAAAAACAAGCCCTCTTGGAGGGCTTGCGTTTTATAGTTACGCTGTTTTTTCTACGTTCAAAATTTTCACTTGGTAGCTTCCAGCTGGTGTCTCAACAGTGACAACGTCACCTGTCTTCTTACCAATCAAAGCGTGACCGATTGGGCTTTCGTTAGAAATCTTTCCTGCAAAGGCATCTGCCCCTGCTGAACCAACGATGCTGTATACTTCTTCATCTGTTTCGCCAACTTCTTGAACTGTAACGGTTTTTCCGATCGCTACTTCGTCTACTGCAACAGCGTCACTATCGACGATTTCTGCATAACGGATTTTTGTTTCCAAGCTAGAGATTTGACCTTCAACAAAAGCTTGTTCATCTTTTGCCGCTTCATACTCAGAGTTTTCTGAGAGGTCACCATATGAACGAGCGATCTTAATCCGTTCCACCACTTCAGGCCGACGGACCAATTTCAATTCTTCTAATTCTTGTTCCAATTTTTCTTTTTCTGCTAGGGTCATTGGGTATGTTTTTTCTGCCATTATTCTTCTCTTTCTATTATTTGAATGAAAAAGCTGTGGACGCGCCACATGCTTTTTCTAGTTTGAACTTGCTTGTGTCAATTTACTATTGACGTGTTCTTCAACATTTTTATTGTGTTCTTCGTATGTCTTAGCGAAGAAAACTTCACCATTTTCGACATTTGCGACAAAATACAAGTAATCGGTCTTACTTGGGTTCACCGCCGCTTCGATCGCTGATACTCCAGGGTTATCCACTGGGCCAGGCATCAAGCCGGTATTCTTATAAATATTATAAGGTGAATCCAGCTCTGTATTGATCGTTGCATCTTCTTTTAAGGTCGTCTTTTGACCAAGTTTCCCTTCTGCATAAAGAATTGCAATATTACTTTGCAAAGGCATGTCTTGGTTCAAGCGGTTATAGAAGACACTCGCGATATCTTTGCGGTCCTGATCCGTCGCCCCTTCTTTTTCAACCAAGGAAGCAAGAGTCAATACTTCGTTTACATTGATGTTCTTGCTCTCAAGTGTTTCATAGTATGGGCTTAAGTTTTGATCCATTGCCGCAAGCATCTGATCGATCATCTCTTTCACTGTGGTATCTTTCCCATAGTTATAAGTTGCTGGGAAGAGATAACCTTCTAAACGGTAGCGAACACCAGAATCCTTACTTGGCAGATTCGCCAAGAGCTTAGGATATTTGGCCACCATCTTCTCAATAAAGGCATCGTCTTGGACAGCCTTCAAGAAATCTTCTTTCTTAAATGGAGTCTTGCCTGCCTTCTTAGTGGAGACATTGGTGGTGATAGCCGTCGCAATCTGATCGATCGTATAACCTTCTGGAATCGTGACCTTTCCAAGAACTGGAGCCTGAGGAGTTTTGGTTCCCTCTTCTTGCAGTTTTTGGATGATGGTTTCTAGATCCATGCTCTTTTGCAAATTGAAATAACCAGATTTGAAATTGCTATAGTTCTTGAACTTGGTATAGTAGTTAAAGAACTGACCATTTTTCACGAGTCCTTTTTTCTCAAGGATCGCGCCAATCTCACGATTACTTGAACCTGCTGGAATCTCAACCGTTACGAATTCTGTTGCATTTTTATCCATCGGCTTGACAGCTGAATGGATATAGGTCACAGCAAAGATCCCTGTAGCTACGATCACAATCAGCAAAAGGCTGACTACTGTCCGCACAATTCGTTTAGCGATTTTATTTTGTTTCTTTTGTTTTTGTTGGCGCTGGTTACGAGAAGAGCGCGATAAGCTTTCCTCTACCGGTTCCTGACTTGGTTCTTTTTTAGCAGGCTTTGTAAGCTCACTCTTTTCTTCCACAGCAGGAGTCGCCTTTACCGGCTCCACTGGTTCTTCTTTGGGAGCCAACGCAGATTCTTCTACTTTTGGAGGTAGTGTTGCTTCTTCCTCCTCTTTCAGTGAAGAAGGGGTTTCAATACTTCGATCAGGTAGATCATACTCTTTTTCGATTTTTAGAAGTTGCTCATTGGCCTCTTCTAAGTCTCTGAGGATCTGCTCTTTGAAGCTTAATAACTTCTCACTGTCTTGTGATTTATCAGTCAAATAATTGACCTCCCTCATCATAATCCTTAATATTATATCTTAAAAGATTTAGAAAAGCAATACAAATCGCCTTTCTTCTTTAAAATACCTATTTAATCAAGTTTTTCATTTTCCCAGACCAGATTGTACCAAACTTCACCCGCATATTGGGATTCTGACCGGCCTTCATTGGTAAATCCTTGCTTTTCATAATAAGGAATCAAATAATCATGACAGGTCAAATTGATCCCTTGGCGATTATCTTTCAACACAATCTCTTTCATCGCTTCAAGCAAAAGGGTTCCCACTCCAAGTCCTTGAGCTTCTTTAGCAATGGATAGACTCGTAATGGAAATAAAGCCCTGTTCTAACTGACTTAGATCTTCAACCTCTGAAAAAGAGGAATCGATCAAATAGCGCTCCGGTCTAACAGGTCCTTCTAAATAGCCTAAAATCTGACCCTGGCACTCTGCTACAAGAAATGTCGTTTGAATCTTTTCGATGTGATCTTTTAAAATCTCACGCGCAATCGCTTCTTCTTCTGAGAAATTCTCAAGCTCAATGCGCTCGATGGCATCCAAATCCTGCAGCTCTGCCTGTCTAATGTGAATCTTTTCTTTCATCATTTACTCCTTCTATCGTTCCCAAACCATATGGACACCTCGATCAGACTCAGCTTCATCTCGAAATCCTTGCTGGGAAAAATAAGATAGTAAGTCTTCTGGGCAATCGATCCAAATGGCTTCCTTTTCCTTTTGAACAGCTAGATCCTTTAAAGCAGCGATCAAAATAGAACCATAGCCTTGACCTTGAAAGGCTGGTCTCACTGCTAGTCGCAATACAATTAGGTCTCCTTTTAAAGGCTGGTCTTCTGTCGCAAACAAGTAAGCCACAGCATCCCCCGCCTGCTCTGCAAGCAAAGAAATGGCTTCCTTCGAACCTAGCGCTTCCTCAAGAGTGGCCTTGTGCTTCTTTTCTTCATTGTCATGAAGTTCTTCTTCTAGCAACAGCAACTGTTCTTGATCAGCTGGGGTGATTGATCGAATCATCATCCTGCTTTCCTCATCTCATACTCCTTCAGTGGACAGATAAATTTAAGTCTGGAACCAATCGATTCCAGACTCAATCATCTCTTATTGTACACTATGTGTCAAACTAGATAATAAACGCTCAAATGAGTATTCATAGGTTTGAATATCTCCTGCTCCCATAAAGACATAGACCGCATTTTCATGGTCAAGAAGAGGAGAAACATTCTCAGCTGTAATAATCGCTGAACGTTTGACAATTTTTGCTTCCAAATCTTCAACTTTCACATCGCCGTGATCGACTTCCCGTGCAGAACCATAGATCTGTGCCAAGTAAACAGCATCTGCTTGATTCAAGGCTTCTGCAAATTCATCTAACAAGGCAATGGTCCGTGTAAAGGTATGTGGTTGGAAAATGGCCACAATCTCTTTACTTGGGTATTTTTGACGGGCCGCATCCAAGGTTGCAATAATTTCCGTTGGATGGTGCGCAAAGTCATCGATGATCACTGTTCCATTGACTACTTTTTCAGTAAAGCGACGTTTCACGCCAGCAAAGGTCTTCAATTGCTCGCGGACTAAATCTAAATCAAATCCTGCAATGTAAAGCAAACCAATGACTGCTGTAGCATTCATGATATTGTGGCGACCAAAAGTTGGGATATGGAATTGCCCCAAATCTTCTCCACGGAAATGAACGTTGAAGGTTGAACCAGTCGTTGAACGAAGCAAGTTGCTTGCCACAAAATCGTTCGTCTCCTTATCAAAACCATAGTAATAAATTGGTGCTGATGAGGTAATCCGACGCAATTCTTTGTCTTCTCCGTAGATGAAGAGGCCTTTGCTGATTTGTTTGGCATAATCGTTAAAGGCATTAAAGACATCTTCCAAGCTCGTGAAATAGTCTGGATGGTCAAAGTCAATATTGGTGATGATGCTGTATTCAGGATGGTAAGGCATAAAGTGGCGTTCATACTCATCTGATTCAAAGACAAAGTATTTGGCTGCTGCAGAGCCACGACCTGTCCCGTCACCAATCAAATAACTGGTATCAGTGATATTTGATAAGACGTGAGAAAGCATCCCTGTTGTTGAGGTTTTTCCGTGTGCTCCGGCAACCCCCATGCTGACGAAGTCACGCATAAATTCACCAAGGAATTCATGGTAGCGTTTATAGGTTAGGCCATGCTCATCTGCATAAGCGATTTCCACATTGTTATCTGGACGGAAAGCATTCCCGGCAATGAGGATCTTGTCGCCTTCCAAATTTTTAACATCAAATGGATAAATTTGAATTCCTGCTTGTTCCAAGCCACGTTGCGTAAAGTAATACTTCTCAACATCTGACCCTTGAACAGTATGTCCCATTTGGTGAAGCATGAGGGCTAAAGCACTCATCCCTGCTCCTTTAATTCCAATAAAATGGTATGTGTTAGACATGTTTTCTCCTTATTCTTGATCTAGATGGGTTAAATCCAATTCTTGTTTGATTGGCTGTGGTTTCAACTTGTGTTGATCTTTATTGTATATTTGGCTAGTCTTTAAGAAATCATAATTGTTTTTCTTTTCAGTCGGTTCTGCCACTTCTGGTTCTCCTGCAGATTCGAACTCTGCAAGGATCAACTGATCTTGTCGCAATCGTTTGCTATATTTCAATAATTCACCCGGATTTTCCTTTTGGAAGGGAGCTGTTGGCTGGCCAGGTTTCCGTTCTGAAACAAACGGTTTTTTCCGCTTACTTGTAGTAGCTGCTGGATCCGTTGTCAGATAGGGGGCTGTGCGTTTCTTTTTCAGATCTTCACGCGCACGCTCTCTCGCTTCCTCTGCATAACGATTGGCTGGGCTTTTTTTATCAATCGGCTCTTTAAAATCAGGTTTTCTTACTGGCCGTCTTTTCGGTAGGGGCTCTTCTAATGGTTGGTGGTAAGGATGCTTAGGTTTGGTATTTTCAGCAATCGGTTGCCATTCCAAATAATTTTTATCCACATAGTCGCCTGTAATGTTACTAATCAAGTCTGTTTCATCATACAGGTTCATGTGGGGCATCTCTGTTAACATCAACTCATTATCCCCTACTTGAGGAAAATATTTTTCTGTCATGCTTTCTTCCTTTCGACACTCCATTAATTATAAACTATTCACAGAATTTTTCAAGCTATTCTGACTGAATTCCAAGAATCTCACGAATTTCCTCAACCGATAAACTAGATCGTGTTTCCGTTCCGTCTAAAATCGTTGAGACCAAGTGTCTTTTGGAAGCTTGTAGTTCTTGGATTTTTTCTTCGATCGTACCACGAGTAATCATGCGGTAAACTTCAACATTTTGTTCCTGTCCCATTCGATGGGCACGTCCAATAGCCTGGTCTTCCACTGCAGGATTCCACCACAAATCGACTAAGATGACCGTATCGGCACCAGTAAGGTTCAATCCAACCCCTCCAGCCTTCAGAGAAATGAGAAAAGCATGGCGCTCACCTGCATTAAAAGCATTGGTCATTTCTTGTCGATCTTTAGCGGGAGTAGAACCTGTGATTTTAAAGGAGGTCATGCCAAGCTGGTCAATCTCCTGCTCTAGGATATCCAGCATGCCTCTAAATTGAGAGAAGATCAAAACCCGGTGTTCGCCATCCTTGATTTGACCCAAAAGATCTCGAAGGCTCTCCAATTTCCCACTATCTCCCTGATAGTCTTCCATAAAGAGGGCGGGGGTATCACAGATTTGGCGAAGGCGCATGAGACCCGAGAGAATTTCCACCTTACTCCGATTTAGTTCTTCCTCGCTAGAGCTTCGAACCCGATCTTGAATTTGTTTTAATTGAGCCAAATAGATCGTTTTTTGGCTTTCATCCAACTCATTGTGGTAGGTTGTTTCAATCAAGTCCGGTAATTCTTGGAGCACTTCATCTTTTTTCCGTCTCATGACAAAAGGTTTGACAAATCGTGCAATGGTCTCAGGACTCAATTTTTGAAATTCTCTTTTAGCTGGGAAGAGCCCTGGAAGGACAATTTGGAAAATGGACCAGAGTTCACCCACATGATTTTCAATCGGTGTCCCAGATAGGGCAAACACATGCGGAACCTCAAAGCCACGTAAGTGTTGGGCAATCTTGGTTTGGGCATTTTTCATGACCTGGGCTTCATCTAGAATCAAGTACTCATACTGATTCTTCTGGTATTCCTCCACATCTTGACGAAAAGACGCGTAACTAGTGATAACTACCTGTGGATTGGTTGCGATGAGTTCATCTCGGTGCTGCTTGAGACCATAGACGACTGCCACTTCCATCTGAGGAGCGAATTTTGAAAATTCTTGTTTCCAATTGTAAATGAGACTAGATGGAGCTAGAATCAAGATTTTAGTTTCTTTTTTTGCGACACTGGTCAAGAAGGAAATGGTCTGCAGGGTTTTCCCAAGCCCCATATCATCCGCTAAAATACCACCAAAACCATAATGATTTAACATGGAGAACCATTTGACCCCTGTTTCTTGGTAATCCCTTAGGGTCGCTTGGATTGTCATCTGAGGGAGTTGGAAGTCTTCTGGATGAGTCAAATCATGAGCTAAATTTCGAAATTCTTCTGAAAAATGAACATTGTCTTGATCTGCCAACAAATCAGATAGCTGATAAGCAGCAATCCGGCGGGCTTGTAGTTTCCCACCCTTGCTCATTTTCGCCCGCAGATCTGCTAAGGCTCGACTGATCTTCTTGGTTTCTTCATCAAAAACAAGAACCTTCCCTGTATGGCTGACAAAATAGTCTTTTTGCCCTACTAGAGCTTTGAGGACCTGGTCCACTTCGGCTGGATCCACACTTTCAAAGTCAAAACCGATCTCCAGTAGACTGCCATTGGTTTTAACATCAATTTTTGGACGCTCCACTTGATAAAGATCTAAAAGGCTATCAGAGAGGGTAACCTCTCCTAAGGCTTCAAAAGTCGGGATCTGTTGGTGAAAGAATGGATAGATTTGCTCACTTGATAAAGGACTTCTTTGGGAAGAAAAGTCGTCTGTAAAACCTGCTACTAGCATGGTTGAAAAGACTTCTTGCTCCTTATCGAAATCACTAGAATAAGGAAGATTGAGAAGTTCCTCACGCGTGGTCACCACACGATCCTGGTATTGAAAGACAACATCCAGTAATACAGTCTGATCCTGTGCTAGATCAAAATGAAATTCCGGAGTGAAATCGTGGATTAAAAAGCTGGTCGGGGCTGTTATTTGTCCCAGTTTTTTGAACTCTTTTAAACTATAGGAAAGCTTTGTTTGGTCCGTTGGATCAAAATGCAGGCGTTTTTTTCGATCTTGATCCATTGGTAAGTCTTGAATCGCCTTCCATAAGGTCCGCTGTTGGGGCGTCAGGTGATAGAAGACACCATTTCGAAACAGGTAAACAGCAGACTCGACAACCTTCACTTGTGGCTCAGTAATGATCAATTCGTAAAAATCACCATGGTCTTCCACCTGAAAATGAAAGAGATCTTCCTCCCCATGGACATCCTGAAAATAGACTTCAGAAAAATCATACAAGCTGTATTGCAAGAGGAAGGAATCCAAATTCATTAGTAATTCTACAGCTTCTTCAAAGAGAGTCGGTGGAAAATAAAGATGGCGCCCAGCATTGGGAAAGAAATCTTGCTCTTTCGAGCCACTATCTGTGACCAAGCCTTGTAGGAAATTGATCACATCCTGACTAGGTCCATCAAATTCTAAGTAAGAAATAGGTTCATAGTAACTTTTGCCAATTGCAAAGTGGCCTTCTTTCTGAAGGGTCTGCAAAAAAGCTAGCACATCTCTGATCACATAAGAACGCTCGTCTGGCAAGCGACGAATGCGAAGGGTCCACAAGAATTGACCAGAGTATTCATCCTCCTGCCCAACGGCTGATAAGACATAGCGGGTTTCTTTCTTTTCGATTTTTGGAAGGACCTGGTCTAAAAACAAACTTCCAAAAGAGACCTTTTCCTGCGTTTGTTCAGTCACCGTGGCGTCTTCTTCAAGGCTTGCAAGAGCAGCTTTCCCACTGTCATCATTCTTCAAAAAAGCTTCTACAGCTGCCAGATGCGTACAGAATTTTTTCTTTTGAAAGAAAGCACAGCTACAAAAAACGGCATCGTCATCCAAACTGTAACGCAAGCTTTCTTCTTCCACCCGAAAATACAGGTATTTTTCTTTTACTTCCTGAAGGGAAACTTTCCCAGCTTCATAGAGAAGGCTCCCTTGTGAACGAACCTTCCCAGGAATTAATTTTGCCATGTTTACCACCTTAGATTAATCCCTTTATTATACCATATTTAAGATAAAATTAGAAAAGATAATTTTACTATTAAAAGGATTTTAACTTACTTTTAGAAAAAAACTGAGACAGTCTTGTCCCAGCTTTTCACCTGATTTCGTAACAGAGTTACCTCAATCAGCTATCCATGATTTTTCTCTTTTAACTGTTTGAGCGAACATTAGACAGAATAGGTAAATAGAGAGGAGAAAGATCCCGATAGCCCACAGAAAAAGACAAAAAACACGACCTATTGTTTAATAAAATCCCCAACAATAGGATCAAGAGCTCCAAGCTTACGATCGAACCGAGAAACAAGAGATACAGATAGATTTTAAATAATAAGTATACAAACCTAAAGCTCTCATGATCTTCATGAGTTTACTCTACTCATCCTTAAAAAAAGCATAAGGAATATAGAATATCCGGACTATGAAACTATGCATCTGACTATCCTCCACTTCATTTTACCAGCTTATTAAAAAAAGCAACGCTTTTGCGCTACTTTTAGTTGTTTTCATAGTTGGAAGAATGAGCGTTTTATCATTTGAAATATCCTTCTCCACTTTGATCCATTTGTCTCATATTCCCTACTTCCGTTTTCGCGCAATCAAATGGATTGGAGTTCCTTCAAAAACAAAGGCCTTGCGAATTTGGTTCTCCAAGAAACGGAGGTATGAGAAGTGCATCAGTTCTTCTTCGTTAACAAAGACCACAAAAGTTGGCGGCTTGGTTGCCACTTGTGTCGCATAGAAGATCTTGAGACGTTTTCCTTTGTCGGTCGGCGTTGGATTAATGGCAATGGCATCCATAATCACATCGTTCAAGACAGCTGAAGGAATCCGTGTATTTTGACTCTCACTGATCTGTTTGATCATCTCTGGCAACTTGTGCAAGCGTTGTTTGGTTAAGGCAGAGACAAAAACAATCGGCGCATAAGAAAGGTATTGGAATTGATCGCGAATGTCATCTTCCCACTGCTTCATGGTATGGTTGTCTTTTTCAATGGTATCCCATTTGTTGACAACAATGATCATACCTTTACCAGCTTCATGAGCAAAGCCAGCGATCCGCTTGTCATACTCCCGAATCCCTTCTTCGGCATTAATGACCATCAAAACCACATCTGAACGGTCGATGGCACGCATGGCACGCATGACAGAATATTTCTCTGTGTTTTCATAGATTTTACCAGATTTGCGCATACCAGCTGTATCGATCATGGTAAATTCTTGGCCATCTGCATCGGTAAAATGGGTATCGATGGCATCCCGTGTGGTTCCAGCAACAGGGCTTGCGATGACCCGGTCTTCTCCAAGGATCGCATTGATCAAGCTTGATTTCCCAACATTTGGACGACCAATCAAGCTAAATTTGATGATATCTGGATTTTCTTCTTCTGTGTCATTCGGAAGATTTTCGATGATGGCATCGAGAACATCCCCAGTTCCGATCCCGTGGACAGAGGATACCGGTAGTGGCTCGCCCAGTCCTAAGGCATAAAAGTCATAGATATCATTGCGCATCTCTGGGTTATCCACCTTGTTGACTGCAAGAATCACCGGTTTATGGGTCTTATACAAGATACGAGTGACATATTCATCCGCATCCGTGATCCCTTCTTTTCCAGAAACAACAAAGACGATCACATCTGCTTCGTCCATGGCGATTTCTGCTTGATGCTTGATTTGCTCCATAAATGGGGCATCTACGTCATCAATCCCCCCTGTATCAATGATACTAAATTTTCGATTCAACCACTCAGCTGTTGCATAAATGCGGTCACGAGTGACTCCTTCTACATCCTCAACGATGGAAATCCGCTCACCGGCAATCCGGTTAAAGAGCGTCGATTTTCCGACATTGGGACGGCCTACAATCGCAATAGTTGGTAGGGCCATGATTTCCTCTTTTCTAATGAAAGGCGAGATTTCGGTTCAAGAACGCCTCTCTTCATTTCATAATAGTTTGTGTTTTTCTAGTAGTTTTTTGGTCTCTTCTTGTTCAGGTTGACCAAATTGAGCTGCAAGGCGCTCGCTCCAACTGTCCGTTGCACGCGCTCCAGCATAATCTGCCTGAACCTTGTCATAGGCAGTCACAACTGATGGGTCTTGTTCTTGGTATTCTTCTTCAAAAGCAACCTGTTCCAATGGCAAACGTGGTTTCACTGCATGCTGCTGATTAGGTACTCCAAGAGCAATCCCAAAAACAGGGTAGGTATAGTCTGGCAGACGGAAGAGTTCTGCGACTTCTTCTGAACAGTAGCGCAACATGCCGATAATCACTCCACCATAGCCAAGACTTTCAGCTGCCAATAGCGTATTTTGAGCTGCTAGAGCCGCATCCACTGAGGTGATCAGTAAGTTGTCCACCCCTTCAGGATGGAAATCCCGCTCATGAAGTTTGACAGCTTTTTCAGCACGGTTTAAATCCCCAACAAAGAGGAGAAAGACGGCTGATTGGCGAATTGCTTCTTGAGGAAGCAAGTCATATAGAGCTTCTTTCTTTTCCTTGCTTTTGACCACAATCACAGAATAAGACTGAAAGTTTTTCCAACTTGATGCCATCTGCCCAGCTGATAAAATTTCCTTGAGGTCAGCTTCTTTGATGGCTTCTTCCTTAAAACGGCGAACAGAAAAATGAGATTTCATTAAACGGATGGTTTCATTCATCGGCGATTGACTCCTTCCAGATGGATTTCCTTGGCTAAAAATTTCACGCGCTCCATGACCCGTTTGGCCTGCCAGGTTTCATCTCCATTACGCGAAGCTGCAAAATGACGTTCCAACTCTTCAAAATTAAAGTTAGAAGTAAAGAAGGTTGGGAGATTTTCCTGCATTCGGTGCTGCAAAATCACTTGTAAGATTTCATCTCGCACCCAGGCTGACATCTGTTCCGCACCGATATCATCGAGAATTAAAATTTCGGCTTTTTTCACCTGATCGACGGTTTCTTTGACCAAGCCTGAACTGATGGCATTTTTAACATCGATAGCAAAACTTGGAAAATGAAGTAGGGTAGTAGAGGCCTGGCGTTTTTCGGATAAATCATGAGCCAAGGCTGCCATCATGTAGCTCTTTCCTACTCCGAAATCACCATAGAGGTAGATCCCCTTTTGATATTCAGGATAGTTGGCCACAAAATTAGCTAATTCTTCAAAGGCCTCAAATCGCCCCTTATCATCGAGTTCCACCTTGGCTAGACTCGCTTCTTTCAAGGTTGAAGGGAGATTGATCAAGTTGAGACGTTGGTTGATCGCAGCTCGTTTTTGGGCTTCGATTAACTCTGGCGTTTCCTCATAAGCGACATCCGCATAGCCTTCATTCATGGTGAGGATGGGCTTATAACCTTTGGCAATATAATCCGGATCTCCCAATAAGAAACGGTTGCGTTCACTAATGTATTGATTAAATTTTGAAATACTCCGTCGAATTTCTTGTTCAGACAAAGACTGGTCCTTGATAAAGGCAGCCACTTCTTGGTCTGCCAAGATCTGTGCGACCAAATCCTCATAGTTAAATTGACGCGCACGGTTCATGTGAGACATGGTTTGACCTACACTTTCCATCTACTCACCTCCTTGATTCAGTTTTTCTAATAGGCGTTGTTTCTCTTTAGCAAGATCCACCTTTTCTGCTTGACTGGTTTGATTTTGATAGTTTGGTTGGCTCCACTTGGGAACATTGCTGTTCTTGCCCTTGGCTGATGTAGGACTCGTCCCCTTGTTTCCTTGAGCTTTAGCTTGTTCCTGGCGTTCTCGAACTTTTAAAATCGCTAGTTCTGCACTGTTGACCCCTTGATAAGAAAAATCATTTCCCACCTTCAAAGCATACTTTTCATTGAGATTAGCAGACTGGGTCTTATTAAAGGTCAACAATAAGATGATATTGATCACCTCATCTAATAAGCCTAGATCAGCTAACTTGGATAAAGTCTTGCGTTCGCTCTGCGTAATGGTCGCATTGCGCGCCTTCTTAATCTCCGCTAGAAATTGTAGGCTGGATTTTGCCTTAGCTTCCCTCAGAATGGTTTCTTCCTGACGGCTATAGGACATGCGTGGTTGCTCTTGGCTCGCCTGAGCCAACTTTTGCTTCATTCTCTTTGGAGAGACAATCCGGTCTACAGCCGTTTCTTTTGCTAGGAGATAGGTTTCATACCAGGTCCATTGTTGTTCTTCTGCGATGGCAAAGAGGGCTAGGGTTGCTTCTCCTTCATCCGCAAAACGAAGTCCATCACGCCCCATAATTCGCTTAAACATCTCCATATCAAACTGCTGTTTCTTACTTGGAAGAACGGTCGCCTCCCCAGCATCTAGTCCAAAGACTTGCGAGAAGGAAACTTGCCGTCTAGTCCCTAAAGAGCGTGCTGGGAGCAGATCCTCCACGGCCTTTTCCCCAATTTTCTTTTCAAGCAAGCGTTTGAAAACAGCATTCGAAAAAAATTGTTCTGCCTCAAGAGGAGCATGTAACTGAATGGTGATCCCAACTTCTTCCTCATAGAGATCGAGCAAACCCATGGCAATTAAACGATCAAAGGCTAGTAGCAATTGTGAAAATCCTATATTCAAATGATTGAGGATTTGAGCCAGTAAATATTGTTTTTCACCCTGATCATAAGAGGCCAGCAGATAACGATAAACCGTTACCGTTTCCACCTCCAAAATAGGCAGGTAATACTGCTCCAATGCAGCCCCTGCCGGTGGAAGAAGATTATTTTTTAAAAATGCGAAAGGCGTATTGGGCTTCATCTATTTTTCCTTTTTCTTCTTGGTTCCCTTCGTAATTTGTTTCAAGAGGGTCTCTAACTCACCGACATCCTTGAAACTCCGGTAAACACTAGCAAAACGGACATAGGTGATCTCATCTAGATCTGCTAACTCATCCATGACCAACGAACCAATATACTCACTGTTGATTTCATTATCACTTTGGCTGCGAACCTTTTGTTCAATCCGGTTTACAATTTCTTCGATTTCGTCACTAGAAACAGGCCGTTTTTGAGCTGAGCGGATAATACCATTAAAGATTTTATCACGAGAAAATTGCTCGCGTGTCCCATCCTTTTTGACGACCACTAGAGTCCGCTCTTCCACTCGTTCGTAGGTAGTAAAGCGATAATGGCATTCTTCGCATTCCCTGCGACGACGGATGGTGTTCCCATCTTCAGCTTGTCGACTATCCACCACACTAGACTTACTTCCACCACATTTTGGACAACGCATTTGCTACCTCCTTAAACTGTTTTAACACTTCATTTTACCATAAATTGAATCGTAAAGAAAGCAGAAGAACAGGAGAATCCCCTATGCTTGCTCCTCATTGATCCATAAAAAAGAGTCGAAGGACGATTGAATAAAATCGTTTTCCTTTCGACTCTCCATTTATATTAAAGTGATAATTCAGCTTCTAAGCCATAGTGATCACTGACATGGGGTTTGTTTTGATCATCAAAAATGACATGTAGACGCTGGATGTCCCATTCTGGACTTGCAAAGACGTAATCGATTCGCAATGGAACTTGATTATCCGTCCAGCCATCGATTCCAGGACCTACAGTATAAGTCCCCTTTGTTTCTTTGGCTTCGATAAAACTATCTTGAAGTTTTAGCGAACTGGATAGAATCGTTTCATACCCTTCTTGACCAGCAGGATTATTGAAATCACCAGCTAGAATAAAAGGTTTGCCTACTTGGCTGAAGTAGTTCTCAATGCGTGGCCACTCAAATTGGAAACCTTTGTCCCACCAAGAAAGATGGACGCTGGCAACAGCAATCTCTTTGCCATCTACACTTGTATGGGCAACGGCTACTCGACGAGTATGGTAGTCCGTTGGATCATCCATATTGGATACCAAAATCTCATCTGCCTTCAAGGGTTGACGCGAAAGAACGGCCACACCCTCATTGAGGTGATCATAGCCAATATGGTTGTAGGCCCAAGTCCAATAATAGTGGAGTCCATGAGCAGCTAACTCTTCTACCAATACGCGAACAAAGTGGTCCTTGTGAATGGCTACAGATGATGGCAAAGCTTGATAATACTCATCTGTTTCGACTGTTTCTGAGGCCATTTCTTGATTGACCTCTTGGAAACAGATCACATCATATTGCGCTTCTAAAATTTGTTCCTTGAGGGTTTCAAATTTTTGCTGAGCATTCTCTTCCATCCAACTATGGGAATTTAATGTTAAAAATTTCATCCCCTGATTTCTCCTTCTCTCCAAATCAAGAAACGGCAAGAGGCCGGGTGCACTGCCCCAACCTCATTTTCTTTGCCGACGTCTCTTATAATTCTACTGTTGCAACTGGCGCATTTGCTGCCAATTTACCAGTATGTTCGACCTTAACGGATTTAATCGCATCTGCATTTGTGAAGACAACAATTGTTGAAGTTTCACGACCAGCTGCACGGATTGCATCAAGGTCTGCTTCCACCAAGAGGTCTCCAGCAGCCACTGTTTGACCTTCAGAAACTTTAACCTCAAATGGTTTTCCTTCAAGACTAACAGTATCTAGACCGATGTGAACCAAGACTTCCAAACCATTATCAGTTACCAAACCAAGGGCATGTTTGGTTGGGAAGACACTAGTAACTTTACCAGCAACTGGTGAAACGATGTGGCCATTTTCAGGCTCAACTGCAAATCCGTCTCCCATCATTTTTTGTGAGAATACAGGATCTTTCACATCTTCGATGTTAATCACTTCACCATCTGCAACAGAGTGCACTTCATCAGTTACCCCTTTAAAGGTTGCTTCAGCTTTTTGAACTGCCGTCATTTGGCTAGGAAGTGTTTCAGGAATGACTTCACCTGAATCAAGAACGTCTTGGATATCAGATTTCAACACGTCAGCTTTAGGTCCGTAGATCGCTTGGACACCTTGTCCTTTCATGACAAGACCCATAGCACCTTCAGCTTTCCATTGTTCTTCTGTTCCGACTTTTTCAGCGTCCTTAACGGTTACACGAAGACGAGTCATACATGCGTCAACGTCTACGATATTGGCACGTCCACCAAGAAGGTTGATGATGTTAATGACTTGTGAGCTTGCTGAGCTTGTAGCAGCACCTGCTGCTGCACCATCTCCCGCAGGGGCATCATCATTTTGTTCATAGTTACCGTTACGTCCTGGAGTTGCATAATTGAATTTCTTAATCATGAAGTTAGCAATGAAGTACATGATAAAGGCAAAGAGGACTGTTACCCATACAAAGTTAAAGATATCTAATGCCAAACCAGCGTTGATGGCCATTGGGGTACGTGTCAAAAACTCGATTGAACCGAATGAGTGGACACGAAGGTGAACCAAGTCAGCCATTGCAAAGGCAGCTCCTTGAACAAAGGCATAGATTAGGTATAAAGGTGTTGCAATGAACATGAACATGTATTCAATTGGTTCAGTAACACCTGTCAAGAATGTAGCAAGGGCAGTTGCAAAAAGCATCCCTTTGTATTTTTCTTTCTTATCTGGGTCCACATTGCGATAGATAGCAACCACAACCCCCATCAAGATACCAAATGATCCAATCATTTGACCAACTTTGAAACGAGCTGGTGTGTACGCATGAAGCAAGTGTTGGTATTGGCTAGGATCTGCCTTCTTCAAGTTAACAAGGTCTGTTACCCAAGCTAACCAAAGTGGATCTTGTCCAAATACAGTTGTTCCTTTGGCAGCACCTGTAAGAACTTGGTAGCTACCACCCAATTGAGTATAGTTGATTGGAATGGTCAACATGTGGTGAAGACCAAACGGCAAGAGAAGACGTTCCAAGGTACCAAACAAGAATGGTGCCAATACTGGAGCTGTTGATTGTGAGTTGGCGATCCAGACACCGAATCCATTGATTCCTGATTGAACCACTGGCCACAAGGCTGCCAAAACCAAGGCTGTAAGAGCTGAACGAACGATAACAACGAATGGGACAAAGCGCTTCCCGTTAAAGAAAGAAAGGGCTTCTGGAAGTTTACGGTAGTTATAGTATTTATTGAAAGCAGTTGCTCCAACAAAACCTGAGATAATCCCTACAAACACCCCCATATTAAGTGCCGGTGCTTCAAGGACACTAATGAAGTAGTCTGCAACTTTAATTGATCCACCTAAGATCGTATGAACGGTAGCATCCTTATCGGCCAACATTGCAGATGTCACTCCGAAAACTGCACCGGTAATACGGTTAATCAAGATGAAAGAGAGACCAGCCGCAAAGGCACCCCCAGCACGCTCTTTGGCCCAGCTACCACCGATAGCGAGTGCAAAGAGGATGTGAAGGTTACCGATAACCCCCCAACCGATTTGTTCGAGAATCCCACCTGTAATAACAAGTGGAGATAAATTCGGGTTGATCATAGGGATTGATTTCCCGATTGAAATCATCAACCCAGCAGCTGGCATGACAGCGATAACGACCATCAAGGCCTTACCAAACTTCTGCCAGAATTCAAAGCTAAATAAACTTTTGAATGATCCTTTATTCATCATTCAACCTCCTTATATTGTTTAAGGCTTTTGTTTTTAAGAAAACGTTTGCGCTTAATTTGCTTCTAGTATACCACATTTTAAAAATTTGTAAAGCCTTACATTCATTTTTTCTCCAAATTTTATCTTTTTTTATCTTTTTTAAGCCAAATCCTTTTTAAAACCCATCCTTTTTAAACGCAAACGTTTCCCTTGAACATAAAAACATTCGAACCCTTTAAGGATTCGAATGTTTCATTCTAGTTCGTCTTGCATGGCATAGCCAATCCCACGAACGGTCTTAATATAGCTTTTTTGACCGGGTAGATCAATTTTCCCACGGAGATAACGGATATAAACGTCAACAATATTGGTCTCCCCCGTACTCTCGTACTTCCAGACACTTTCCAACAACTGATCTCGTGTCACCACCCCTTTGCTTCCCATCAGAGTCGCTAAGAGATCATACTCTCTGCGGGTTAAACTAATCATGTCTTTCCCACGATAGACGGTATGGTGTTCCACATCAATGCGCAAATTGCGGTATGATGTTGGGATTTTCATCTGGCTACAATGTTGGTCAATATAATCACGTCCTCTAAAAATGGCTGTGATCTTATCTACCAAATCGCTGATAATAAAGGGTTTAACCATATAGGAAACGGCAAAGCGCTGAATACTCTCTTTGTGCTCAGCAATTTTTTCGCGGCTATCCAACACAATCAAAACAGAAGCTGGGCGAATCCGACTGATTTCCTCTGCGAATGTTTCACCAGACATATCTGACAAATCGTAATTAAACAAGATCAGATCATATTTGGTCGCAGCAATCAAGGCCAGACCCGCTTTTCCATCCTCGACCACATCAACTTGATACCCTTCTTTTTGAAGTTCCAAATCAATGAAGCGCGCGATTTGCTTCTCATTTTCTACTAGTAGAACTCGTTTGACCATAGAGCAAGATTATTTTTCGTCGTACCAAGAATAGTGGAAGGTACCTTCTTTGTCTTTACGTTGGTATGTGTGAGCACCAAAGTAGTCACGTTGTGCTTGGATCAAGTTCGCTGGAAGATCCGCTGAACGGTAGCTATCGAAGTAAGTGATGGCTGCTGAGAAGGTTGGTACAGGTACACCTGCTTGAACAGCAAGAGCTACAATGTCACGAACTGATTGTTGGTACTTAGCAGTGACATCCAAGAAGTACTCATCCAATAGAAGGTTAGCAAGATCTGCATCGCGATTGTAAGCATCTGTGATCTTTTGCAAGAAACGAGAACGGATGATACATCCATCGCGCCAGATAGATGCGATGTCTGCAAATGGCAAGTTCCAGTTGTTTTCTTTAGAAGCAACACGCAATTGCGCAAAACCTTGTGCGTAAGAGATGATTTTTGAGAAGTAAAGGGCTTGACGAATCTTTTCGATCAACTCAGCCTTGTCTCCTTCAAATTTGAATGCAGCTGGTTTTGGAAGAACCTTGCTAGCATGTACACGTTCTTCTTTGTAGGCAGAGATGTAACGGGCAAATACTGACTCAGTGATGAGTGACAACGGCACACCAAGGTCAAGCGCTGATTGGCTAGTCCATTTACCAGTTCCTTTGTTTCCTGCAGCGTCCAAGATGTAGTCTACGATTGGTCCATCTTGACCTTCGTCGTCTTTGCGTTTCAAGATATCCGCAGTGATTTCGATCAAGTAGCTGTCCAATTCACCCTTGTTCCATTCAGTGAAGATTTCAGCCATGTCTTCTGCAGAAAGTCCAAGCAAGTGTTGCATGAGGTCATAGCTTTCTGCGATCAATTGCATATCCCCGTACTCGATCCCGTTGTGGACCATTTTCACGTAGTGACCAGCTCCATCAGGACCGATGTAAGTCACACATGGTTTTCCATCTTCAGGCGCTTTTGCAGAGATTTCTTCAAGAACGTCAGCTACCAAGTCATACGCTTCTTTTTGCCCACCAGGCATGATTGAAGGACCTTCAAGGGCACCTTTTTCCCCACCAGATACACCAGTACCAATAAAGTTGATTCCTGAGTTCGCCAATTCTTCATTACGACGGATGGTATCTTTATAGAAAGTATTTCCTCCGTCGATCAAGATGTCACCTTTATCCAAGTGTGGAAGAAGGGCTTGGATAGTTGCGTCTGTACCAGGTCCTGCTTGAACCATGAGCATGATACGACGTGGTTTTTCGATTGAGTTTACGAAGCTTTCGATATCATAGCTTGGCACAAAGTTTTTATCAGGGTGGCAAGCAATTACATCTTCTGTTTTTTCTTTACTACGGTTATAAATGGCAACTGTGTAGCCACGAGATTCGATATTAAGGGCAAGGTTACGACCCATTACGGCCATACCAACAACACCAAAGTTTGCTTTAGTCATGTGACACTCCTCTTTATAGTTTGCCTTTATTCTACCATTTTTCCTCCTCAAAAGAAAGCAGAAAATAGCTCCCCGCCTTCTCCAAGAGGGAGAAGATCATGCAAGTCATTTGATCTTAAAAACAAAAGTGCCCGAGAAACAGTTCTCAGACACTTCTTGATGAATGGCATTAATCTTCTTTAGAAGCTAACTCCTCTGCTTCAATGACCGGTTGTTCTCCTTCTTTGAGTTTATTGACCGTCATATTGACCCCAAGGGCTCCTGCTAGCAATTGACGAATATCAAATCCAGCTCCTTGAGAGACTTGGTCGATACTTTGCATAATATCGCCCACCATCTTAGAAGCATTGCCTTCCCCGTACATGGTGATCTTATCAACCTTGGTTAATGGTTCAGCGACAGCACGCGCAATTTCAGGCAACTTGTCAACGACCATTTCAGTAATGGCTGCTTCTTGCATTTTCTTCATGGCTTCGGCCTTTTGGTCCAAACCTTTGGCTTCGGCTTCCAGTTTCAAGCGAATGGCTTCAGCCTCGGCACGACCTTTAGCCTCAATAGCTTCGGCCTCTTGCAATTGGGCAAATTTCTCAGCTTCGGCTTGGGCTTTTCGAGCTTCGGCTTCTTTTTGTGTTTCGAAGAGTTCTGCTTCCGCCTTGCGTTGGCGTTCAATCAATTCTGCTTCTGCAGCTTGTTGACGCGCATATTTTTCAGCTTCAGCTTGTTTGCGGATGTTGGCATCCAATTCTTGCTCACGAACCTTAACTTCGCGCTCTTTGACTTCCGCTTCTTTTTCCTGTTTCATGATATTAGCTTCGGCTGCCACGCGCTCTTGTTCACGACGTTGCACCTCTGCCTCAATCCCTTTAGCGGCATCCGCTTTTGCTTGGGCAATATCTGCTTCTTGCTTGAGGGCTGCTTGTTTGAGTTTTAATTCGTTTTGTTTTTGCGCAATTTCAAGATCGGCTGCGACGCGTTTGTCGTTAGCCAATTTATCTTGTTCTGCTTCAACTTCCTTGCGTTCACGTTCTGCTTTGGCTTTGGCAATCAAGGCATCTTTCTTAATGGTTTCAACATTTTCAATCCCGAGGTTATCGATGACTCCCCCTTCATCAGAGAAGGATTGAACCGTAAAGGCGATGACTTCTAGACCCATTTTTGCCAAGTCTGGTGCTACGTTGTCCTGCACTTTTGAGGCAAACTCTTGACGGTCATTGACCATCTTACGGAGCTCCATCTGACCGATCACTTCCCGCAAGTTTCCTTCCAAGACATCTTGGACAGAATTGGAAATATCTGTCGTATTCCAGTTCAAGAAGTTTTCTGCAGCCCGGGCAATCATTTCATCGGTTGTACCGATTTTTAATTTAACAGCTGCATCGGCACGGACGTTAATGAAGTCCAGTGTTGGGACTGCTTCTGACGTCCGAACATCTGTCGAGAATTGCTCAATATCAAGATAAGAGCGTTGTTCGACAAAGGGAATCATAAAGCCTGCTTTCCCACGCAAGTGACGTTGCTTCCGAAGACCGGTAATGACCACGACTTCGTTGGGTTTAGCATTGACATACCCTTTGACCAACAAGATCAATACAAGAATGGCTACGATTACAACAGTAATCAACCAACCTGGAATAAATAAAGTATCCATACTTTTTCTCCTTTTTTAGAGGTCTCCCCTCTGTTATTTATTAATCCTAGTATATCAAAAGAAGGCCTTTCCTCAAAGAAAAGACCTGTATTTATGTCTAAATTTATCAAATGCAATCTCTAGCTTATTCTTCGTCAAACAAGCCATTTAGACCAGCGAAAGGACTGTTTTCTTCTTTCTTGATCGCTTGAGCGGCTTGGTATTCTTCTTCGGACAGGATTTTCCAATCATTGCCTTCGATAAAACCTTGTCCAGCCTCTTCTTCTGGAGTGAGAACCTTGAGAGGAATATTGAGCAGAATATTATCCGCTACACTCTCACTCAGGTCAATCTTCCCACCTTCGATTGGAAGGATCAAGTCTTCCTCTAGGGCCTCGATATCTGCGTCAGACTGTACATCCTCCGCAAACACCTCTGTTACAGGATAGCTCTCTTGAAGCTCAACAGGCTCCATGCTTCGGCTAGATGCCAAAACGATGGTGTAGGTCAACTGGTAATCCAAGACATAGAGGCCTGTATCATAGGCTACTCGTCCTGCCGCTGTCACATTCTTTAAATCAAGAATTTCTGGATTACGCTTTTGCAATTCCTTGAGCAAATCCAACTCTTGATCAAAAGCTAGTCCTTCAGGATTTTTACGGATTTCTTGTGTAAATAGGTTCATTCTTTTGTCCTCAAATCTTCTAGATACTACTAGTATATCATGAAGCTGCCCCTCAACCAAGAAGTCTCCTCAAAAATTTGTTATAATCATGAAAAAAGATACAGAAACTAGGCAATTGGTGTTGTACACAAGGTCCCACCATCTCTTGGACAAAAGAGAGTCACTTGCTAGGGCATTGTTAGATAGAGGAGAATTCATGAAAGATATCGGAGCAGTTTTTCGGCAAATACGTGAAAGTCGCCACATCTCTTTAGAGGAGGCTACGGGTGGCGAATTTTCACGCTCCATGCTATCTCGATTTGAAAGAGGGGAAAATGACCTGACCACGCAACGTTTTTTTCAGGCCCTTCAACAGATCAAAACCAGCCTCAGTGAGTTTTCCCATCTAGCTGGAATCGATCAGCACTCTTTTATTCCCAAATTGTTGAAAGAGCACTATGAAAACATGAGCTTGGAACACGACCAAGCCTTGTACCAAAGCTACCAGCTAGCCTATCAGAAACATCACAAAAAAGAAGACCTCTTAGCCAGCATTATTCTCAAAGTCCAAATGCTTGGCTTCTATCCTGAGGTGGAGCTCACCGCTAGCCAAGAGGAACTGGATTTCCTCCATGATTATCTCTTCTCTGTCACAATCTGGGGAAATTTTGAATTAAACCTGTTTTCTCTGACCTCTCCACTTTTCTCTAGTCAGCTCTATCGACAATACACAGAGGAGTTGGTCCAACGGGAGGATTTCAAGCTTCTCCTAGATTCCTCTCGTCCTGCCATCAATTCTATTTTCCTTAATGGCTTTTTTCTCGCCATTAGTTCAAATGAATTTGAAGATGCATCTTTTTTTGATCACCTAATTAACGACCACTTTTACTCTGAGAACGAAGCCTACCTTCGGACGGTTTATCTCTACGCCAAAGGAGAATTTCTCTATCGAAAGGGAGAAAAAGAAATCGGTCTTGAAAAGATGGAACAGGCCATCCAGGTTCTCTCTATTCTGGATTGTAAGGACAGTGCCAACTACTACAAACAGGGCCTGCAAGAACTGATCAATAAATCCTAAAAACTCACAGATCTACTCTGTGAGTTTTTGTTGAAAATATGCAACATTAATTTTTTCTTGCTTTTTAGGTTTACAATAGGATCATCAAGTAAAGAAAGAAGGTTCTTCCCATGATGACCAAACTAAAAAACCACTTCCTCCGCTTTCTTCTCTCACATACCAGCGTTTATCTGAAGGATCAGGAACTTCTTCTCTCTGATGATGAGAAACTAGACCTCTTCAAACAGATCGTTCGATCTATCAAACAAGTCCTAGCAACTGATCACGTGAAGGAGGAAGGCTTATGAAACTCTTAGCTCGTAATAATATTTTTGCCTTACTCAGCCTTTCTCGCTTTTTAAATACCCTTGGTGCTGCCATCTACAATCTGGTCTTTGTGGTCTTTGCTGCCAGCATGCCTCAGCCTAGTCTGGCAGTTGGCATTGCTAACCTCATTGTATTTATTCCTAGCCTCTTTACCATTTTTGTTGGTATGAAGGCTGACCGCACGAAGAAAAAAGCTAACTGGTTGATCCGCATTGGCTATCTTCAAGCCATCCTCTTCATCCTTATTGCTCTCATGACCAAGATTCCGGGTTACCTAGCCTTTTCGATTGTTTGCTTTTTAAACATTGTTTCAGATTGTTTGAGCGATTATCGCGGAGGCTTGCAACTCCCTATCATGAAAAAGAACATCCCCGACGAGGATTTGATGGAGGCCTATTCCTTCAACCAATTACTTAGTATGGTCTGCTCGATTTCTGGACAAGCTCTAGGAGTTTGGCTACTAGCCATCAGCCATCAACATTTTGCTCTGGTCGCTTCGATCAATGCAGTGACTTTTCTCCTGTCTTCCACTTGTCTCCTGATGAGAAAAAAGCAGCTGACACATGATCCCGTCATTGAGCCCAAAAGCAAGAATTCTTTGCTACACGAATGCCAAGAGATGTACCAGAACGCTAAAAGTATTTTTGCAGATGAGGAGGTCCACCACTTTGGTAAGTTGCTCTTCTCATTGGTTCTCATCAATGCCTTAGGTGGATCCATCTCTGGTATCTACAATTTGCAACTGCTTCACTCTCCCTTCTTTCAGTTGAGCTTTAGCCAATCCCTCTTGATCCTAGAGGCTGTGACTATTTTAAGTATGGTCTGGGCTAGTCTGACACCCCACGATTATTTTTCCAAGCAATCGCTCCACCATACCCTCCTGTGGATCGCAGGTGGACTGACCATGCTTGGGCTTACAAACATCCTGATGCACTGGGACATTCTTTCCCTTCTACTCATCACTTTCCTTGGTTATCTTGTAGCAAAAATCAACCCAAAAGTTTCCAGCCTTTTAATGAGCAAATTACCCGCTGAAAAATTAGCTTCTACCTCTAGCTTTTTGGGACTGATGGTCAGCTTTGCCATGCCACTTGGGACAGCTCTCTTTTCTAGTCTAGCTATCTGGAGCCTTCCCCTAGCTTGGGGGATCTTTGCCATCCTTGGTTTCACTACCCTCCTCTTAACAACCAAATAAAAAATCCACCGTTTGGTGGATTTTTTTACATTTTTCTTAGGCGAGCCACCCGCTCAGCAATGGGTGGGTGGGTATAAAAGAGTTTTTGCAAACCGGATTCTTTTTTTGGATCGTTGATAAAAAGAGCACTGCTCGCATCATCGACATGTCGTTGCATTGGTTCGCTATTGTCTAGCTTTAACAAAGCATTGATCATCCCTTGAGGATTCCGCGTCAATTCAACACTTGAAGCGTCTGCTAGGAACTCCCGTTGACGAGAAATGGCTAACTGGACCAAGGTCGCTGCTAATGGCGCTAAAACGATGGCAAGGAGGGAAAGGATCAACATAACAATCTCCAAACCACCGCTACCTTCTCGATCATCGTCCCGGCTACGGCCACCGCCCCACCACATCATCCGGCCACCAATGCTAGAAAGCATGGTGATGGCACTGGCAAGGGCAACCGCAATCGTAGAGATGCGAATATCGTAATTGCGAATGTGGCTGACTTCGTGTCCGATGACTCCCTCCAATTCCTCACGGTTCATCACAGCTAGAAGACCTGTCGTTGCTGCAACAGCAGCATTTTGAGGATTAGACCCTGTCGCAAATGCATTCATAGAAGGATCATCCACAATATAGACCCGAGGCATGGGGATCTGAGCTACCATAGCCATATCTTGTACAATATGGTAGAGCTGAGGGGCTTGCTCTTCCGTTACCTCACGCGCCCCATTCATCCGCATGACAACTTCGGTGGATTGAAAAATCATGCTAAAGGCATAGATACCCCCAATAATCAAAGATAGGATGACGCCCCCAAGGGAGGAGCCTAACCAGAGGTAACCAACGGCTGCTCCGATAAGAGCTAAGAGTATGAAAAAAGCAATAAGGAGAATCCAGGTTCTCCTTTTATTGCTTGCAATTTGGTCAAAAAGCATATTAGTCTCCTAATCCGCTAAAGTCCACCTTTGGTACAGCTTTTTCTTCTTCAGGCACTTGAAGGAATTCGGCTTGTCTGAAGCCAAACATTCCAGCAATTACGTTTGTTGGGAAAGTTTCCAATTTCACATTGTAATTGCTTGTGACACTGTTGTACAATTGACGGGCATAAGAAATTTTGTTTTCTGTATTGGTCAATTCTTCTTGCAATTGCATGAAGTTGGTGTTAGCCTTCAAGTCTGGGTAGTTTTCAGCAACCGCAAAAATGCCTGCCACTTGACGTGAAAGAGCATCACTGGCTGCCATCGCTTCTGCAGGTGAAGTAGCTTGAGCCACTTGTTGGCGAAGTTGAGTCACTTTTGCTAGTGTATCTCCTTCGTACTTGGCATAGCCTTTAACGGTTTCGATCAAGTTTGGAATCAAGTCATTCCGACGTTTCAATTGCACATCAATTTGACTCCATGCTTCACGAGTTTGCATGCGGCTTTTCACCAAACCGTTGTAAACTCCTACTACAATCAACACAAGGACCACAATGATCCCAAGAATAATCCAAATCATTTTATTGAATTCCTTTCATTTCTTTCTACCAGTATATCAAATTTCCCTTATTTTGTGGTAAAATAAAAGCATGAAACCAGAAGAATTTTATGTCCTTTTAGCCGATCTCGGCTTTCCATTAACTGATCGTCAAAAAGAGCAATACGAACGCTATTTCGAGCTCCTCGTGGAATGGAATGAAAAGATTAATCTCACTGCCATCACCGAAAAAGACGAAGTCTATCTCAAGCATTTTTATGATTCTATCGCACCCATTTTACAAGGTTTGATCGAAAATCAACCCATCCGTCTCTTGGATATCGGAGCTGGTGCTGGCTTTCCCAGCCTACCAATGAAGATCCTATTCCCTGAGCTGGATGTGACCATCATTGATTCCCTCAATAAGCGGATCAATTTTCTCCACTTGCTGGCTGAAGAGTTGGGCTTAAGTGGAGTTCATTTCTACCATGGACGTGCGGAGGACTTTGCACAAGACAAGGCCTTTCGTGCCCAATTTGATATCGTAACTGCCCGCGCGGTTGCCCGTATGCAAGTCCTCTCTGAACTGACCATCCCTTATCTGAAGGTAGGAGGACGACTTCTTGCTCTCAAGGCCAGCAATGCTCCAGAAGAGTTGGAAGAAGCCAAAAATGCCCTTAACCTGCTCTTTAGCAAGGTTGAAGACAATCTACAGTATGAATTGCCAAACGGGGATCCACGCTATATCACTCTTGTAGAAAAGAAAAAAGAAACCCCCAATAAATACCCAAGAAAAGCAGGCATGCCCAATAAGCGGCCATTGTAGTAAGATACAAAGGGCTAAGAGGATAAAAGTCAAATAAGAGGCTGGGACAAAAGTCCTAGCCTCTCAATTATTTTTGGATTGTCAAGCAAGACGCAGTGGTTGAGTGGGCTCTACTACGCTGATTTCATCAGCTTTTACAGCCCTACTCAACTGTGCGGAGGTGGGACGACGAAATCGAATTCTAACGAATTACCGATTTCTGAACTGCACCCCAAAAGTTAGACAGAAAAATCTAACTTTTGGGGTGTTTTTATTATGAAATTAACTTATAAAGATAAAGTTCAGATCTATGAACTTAGAAAACAAGGGCGAACCTTCAAAGAGATTTCAAATATATTTGGGATAACAATTCCCAATCTTCAGTACATGATTAAATTGATTGATCGTTATGGAATAAAAATCGTCAAAAAAGGAAAGAATTGTTACTATTCACCTGAACTAAAACAAGAGGTCATTGATAAAGTTCTACTTGAAGGTCGCTCTCAAATAAGGGTGTCTCTAGATTATGCTCTTCCAAGTGTTGGAATGTTGCCTAATTGGATAGCACAATATAAGAAAAACGGGTATACTATTGTTGAGAAAACAAGAGGGAGACCATCTAAAATGGGACGTAAACCAAAGAAGAAACCCGAAGAGATGACAGAATTAGAACGTCTTCAAGCAGAAAATGAGTACCTGAGAGCGGAGAATGCCATTCTAAAAAAGTTGAGAGAACTCCGATTGAAGGAGGAAAAAGAGCTAGAAGAAAAACAGAAATTGTCCGAGGATTGGTAACAGAGTTTGCCTTAGAGATTCTTCTAAAGATTATTAAGCTAGCACGTTCAACCTATTATTACCAGCTAAAGCAGTTAGATAAAAGCGATAAAAATCATGATATTAAAGATGAAATTCAAGCTATTTTTACTGAGCACAAAGGAAATTATGGTTATCGCAGAATGACTCTTGAATTGAGGAATCGTGGTTTTGTAGTGAATCATAAGAAGGTCCAACGTCTGATGAAGGTCCTTGGTTTAAGTGCTCGTATTCGTCGTAAACGGAAGTATTCTTCATACCAAGGAGAGATTGGTAAGAAAGCAGATAATCTTATTCAACGCCAATTTGAAGCAACCAAGCCAATGGAAAAGTGCTACACAGATGTGACAGAGTTTGCCATTCCGGCAAGCAGTCAAAAGCTCTATTTATCACCAGTTTTAGATGGTTTTAACAGCGAAATTATCGCCTATAATCTTTCTACGTCACCGAACTTGATACAAGTGAAAGATATGTTAGACCAGGCTTTCGGTGAGGAACATTACGAGAATACCATTCTTCATAGTGATCAAGGATGGCAATATCAACACGATTTTTATCACAGATTTTTAGAGGGTAAGGGAATTCAACCATCTATGTCACGTAAAGGTAACAGCCCAGACAACGGCATGATGGAATCCTTCTTTGGTATTTTGAAATCCGAAATGTTTTATGGTTACGAGAAGACATTTCACTCACTTGAGCAATTGGAACAAGCTATTGTAGACTATATTGATTATTACAACAGCAAACGAATTAAGGTAAAACTAAAAGGACTCAGTCCTGTGCAATACAGAACTAAATCCTTTGGATAAATTAATTGTCTAACTTTTTGGGGTCAGTACATTCTGTCCCACTCTCTTTTTTATTTTTGTTTCAATTCTGTTCGCAGGGCTTCTTGCTGCTCTTTTGTCAGATGAACGCCCTTACTTGCAACAATCTGGCTAGAGACTTTGTTGGCAAAGCTTAAGGCTTGCGCGATGTCTAAGCCTTCTAGACGAGCGGATATAAAGGCTCCTACATGGCTATCTCCAGCGCCTACTGTATCGACGACTTCTGTTGGAAAACCATCTGCCTCATACCAGTTGCCATCATAGGCAACCGCTCCATTTTCACCCAAGGTGACAATGACCAATTGCCCCGTTCTCTGATACAAGTGTTCGATGGCTGGCTGGATCTCTCTACACCCTGAAAATGCCAGTGCTTCAGCCTCATTAACATGGAGAATTGGATGCAGATCATAAATTGCTTCCAGTCGATCCTTGGGAATCAAGAGTCCGCGTGGCCCTGGTGCGAAAATCACCTGGCCCTCTAGTTGCGAAACAGACTGGACCAATGCAAGACCGGTTGGCTCCTCAACTTCAAGGCCACACAAGTAGATGTAATCAAACCGATCTGTCTCGATCTCTTTTAGCCACCCTGCTTGGAAGCTATACTCCACTCCGTGGTCCGATAAGAAAGTCCTCTCACCATCAGACTCTACAAAGCAGTAACAGCAACCATTGGCCCCTTCTAATGAGAAGCTAGAGGAAATCCCTAATTGTTTCAGCTCTCTCCGAATAAAATCACCATACATCCCAGAACCGACTGGCGAGACAAACTGGTAGGGTTGCGACAAAAAATGAAGGATATTGACAACATTAAAGGCACAACCTCCCACAGACCATTGCTGGTGATCAATATGGGCATCTCCTTCACGACTTGGCAAACGATCCAAGTAAATCATCACATCACAAACTGTAGAACCAATAATTAACGCAGCTGTCATCTTTTTCTCCTTACTTTGCCTTCTATTATACCAGAGGAAAGATAAAAAACAACCAACCCCTTGTGGAGTGGTTGCTTCTCTTCTTAATCACGATAAACGGGTTGAGGACCAAATGTTTGGGAAACCGGCATGATTTCAATCCGATTGACATTGACATGCTTGGGCTGTTGGATCAACCAAGCTACAGTGTTGGCAATGTCTTCCGGCTGAATGGCATGGGCATCTCGATAGAGGGCTTCTACCCGTTTTTCGTCTCCTTTAAAGCGAACAGAAGAGAACTCTGTCCCTTCGCAAAGACCGGGTTCAATATTGCTGACACGAATCTTCTTGCCAGCTAGATCAGCCCGAAGATTGAGGGAGAATTGCTTGACAAAAGCCTTGGATGCCCCGTAAACATTGGCCCCTGGATAAGGCACAGTTCCTGCTGTAGAGCCCAAATTGATAATATAGCCATCATTTCGTTCCACCATCTGGGGCAAGATTTTCCTTGTCAGATAGGTCAAACCAACAATATTGGTCTGAATCATGGTCAGCCAGTCTGCGACCTCTGCTTCATAAGCTGGGGCGAGGCCTAGAGCCAAGCCAGCATTATTGACCAAAACATCCACTTTCTCCCAATCTTTTGGCAAACTGGCAAGTGCATGATCTACCTGAGAAAGATCCGTCACATCCATTTGCAGGGGATAAAAGGCTTCTCCCAGCTCTTCTTGAAGGGCCTGTAATTTATCGATGCGTCTAGCTGATCCGATCACACGGTATCCATCTGCTACTAAGCGACGGCAAATCGCTTGACCAAAACCAGCTGAAGCTCCTGTTACTAAAATCGTTTCTGACATGTCATTACCTCCATGGATTGTAAAAACGTCCTTGATTGACAAAGATCAGGACAATACTCAAAACCAGAACAGCCAAGGCTGATAGAATCATCCCATAATCTTTCATTTCCATGGCTTGATGAGAATACCAGGTCCGCTTTTTATTTTTACCAAAGCGACGTAATTCCATGGCTGTAGAAATACTATCAATCCGCTCAAGTGAGCTAAAGATTAAGGGAGAGATGATTTGTAAATTGCCTTTGATCCGCTGGATCAGCTTGGCCTTTTTGGACAACTCCACCCCTCTGGCTTCCTGAGACAATTTAATCGTTTGATATTCTTCTTGTACGTCAGGAATGTAACGCAGAGTCAAGCTGACAGAATAGGCAATCTTGTAGGATACGCCAATTTGGTTGAGGCTTGAAGCAAACTGACTAGGATGGGTCGTCATCAAAAAAATCAAGGCTAGAGGTATGGTACAGACATACTTAAGAGCTAGATTAAAAAGATAAAAGAGTTCCTGCGAGGTGATACTATAGGAGCCCCACCCCTTCATCAGTACCGTCTTTGCCCCGTAGATCTCTACACCATACTGAGGGGCAAAGAGATAGACCATGACAACATTTAACAGTGCAAAAACAAGAGCAAATGCAAGTACAAATGAAATATCCCGAAATCGAATACGAGCTGTAGAGAATAACAGTAAGGCGCCCACACCAATTCCTAGAAGGAGCCGGGTATCATAACTCAACATGGCCGCAAGAGATACAAAAAGAAGAAAGAGTAACTTACTCGCACCTGAAAGGCGATGAAGAAAACTCGTCCCCTCATGGTAGCCGACTAATCGATGATTCATGACCTGCTCCTTTCTGTTGCATATAAAACTGCGTTAGCGCCAAGGGATCCATTCCTAATCGATTGGCTAAGGCAAAAATCGAAGTCTCTTTGAGATTAGCCTCTTGTAAAATATCCGGATGAGTGAACAGCTCTGCAGGTGGGAGATCTGCTAGAATTTGTCCGTCTGATACTACAAGGGCACGATCAGAATAATCCAACATCAGCTGCATATCATGGGTAATCATGACAATGGTATGGCCTTTTTCTTGCAAGCAATCTAGAAATTCCATGATGTCAGTGTAATTGCGTTGGTCCTGACCTGCTGTCGGCTCGTCCAAGACCAAAATTTCTGGTCCTAAAACTAGTATAGAGGCAATGGTCACTCGTTTCTTTTGCCCATATGAGAGGGCAGAAATCGGCCATTTACGAAACTCATAGAGGCCACAAGTTTTCAGTGCTTGATAGACACGATCTTTGATGTCTTCTTCAGCGACACCCCGCAAGCGCAAACCTAGAGCAACTTCGTCAAAAATCATATTGGTCGAAATCATTTGATTGGGGTTTTGCAGGACATAGCCGACTCGCTCAGCCCGTTCCTTGACACTCTCCTGCTTGATATCTTCACCTCTAGAGGTGTATTGCCCTTCTGTGGTAATGAATCCACAGATGGCTTTCGCAAGAGTTGATTTCCCTGCTCCATTCTTCCCGACAATCGCTAACCGCTGCCCCTTAGGTATACTGAGGGAAATATTTTTTAAGATCGGGTGATCCTTTTGATAAGCAAAGGAAATCTGCTCCAACTTCAATAGTTCTTCCGTCTCACCAGTTTTAGTAAAGATCGCTTCTGGAATGGAACGATTCACACCAGTAAGTTCGATATCTTCTAGACGATCTAGATGTTCCAATTGATTGATATCCTGACCAAGCTGGCGAAGAGTTGTTAAGTAGAGGGGTTCTCGAATCCCATTTTCAGCTAGCAGTGTCGTCCTCAACAACTCATCTGGTTGACCATTATAGAGAACTTGTCCTTGATTGATCAAGATAACCCGATCGACAGGACGGTAGAGTACATCCTCTAAACGGTGTTCGATAATAATGGTGGTCGTCCCCTGTTCTTCATGAATCTGATCGATCAGATCAATAATATCCTGACCCGACTTGGGATCTAGATTAGCCAGTGGTTCATCAAAAAGGAGGATCGGACTTTCGTCAATCAGAACACCTGCTAAGCTCACTCGCTGTTTTTGCCCACCGGACAAATCTTGTGGCCGATGATCCAAGAGCTTCATCAAATCCAAGCGTTCTGCCCAACTCTGCACACGCTCTTTCATCGTTCCCAGATCCACCATGTCATTTTCAAGAGCAAAAGCCAAGTCTTCTGCGACACTCAAACCGATAAACTGGCCATCTGTATCTTGCAAAACCGTACTGACCAAGTGAGATTTCTCATAAATACTGAGATCAAAGGCTTCTTTCCCCTGAATGAGGAATTGCCCACTACTGGTTCCCTTATAGATATTGGGGATAATCCCATTTAGACACTGGCCAATCGTTGATTTTCCAGAACCAGATGGCCCAACAATCAGAACCTTTTCCCCCTTATAAATGGTTAAGTTGAGATTTTTCAAGGTTGGTTCAGACTGTGCCTTGTATTGGAAGGAAAAATCCTTCAGTTCAATCATTTCTTCTTTCATTTAGTTTGCCTTTTCCCAAAAGAGCGCAAATTGGATGGCTAACTCCGCGATTCGATCCTTGCTATCTAAATCCTCATGACTAGATAAGGTTCGGATATCCCATTTTTCTTCCGAGAGGTGGTCAGCTGCATAGAAGAAATGGCAGAGCTCAAAGCCCCTATAAGCTGCTAAGGCTGCCACTGCCGAACATTCCATATCCACACAGATGGCTCCCGCTTCCTTTTGTCGCTTCATCTTGTCGATGGTTTCCCGGTAGGGTGCATCTGTCGTCCACACTTTTCCTGACTGATAGGAAACCTTGTGGCTGTCAAGAAAGGCTTGGAAGAGAGGAAGGGTTTTCTTGTTTACTTCCACTTCATCACTAGCCGGAAGATAGTGGTAACTGGTCCCCTCGTCGCGAAGAGCAGCCGTTGGAATGATGATGGAAGTCGCTTCGATATCACGGTCTAAAACCCCACAGGTTCCAAAGAGCACCAGTTTTTCCATCCCAAATTGAATCAGGTCCTCTATAATCCCCACACAGGAAGCAGCCCCAACGGGTGCATTAAAGGCACCAATCTGTTGGTCTCCAATAGTGATCCCATAGACAACGACTTCAAAATTGGCCATGGAGGTTCTTGCAATGACCTCATGGTCATAATTTTCAAGGAGGCGAGCAAAAGTTACTCTTGAAAAGCAAGAGATGACTACTTTGGGAAATCCTTCAATTGGTTCGTGTAAGTCTTGTGGATTGATAATCGCCTGTCGATTGGCATCAAATTCTTCTAACAGCATTTCGTGCACCTCTTTCATTCTACTTCTAGGCCCCTATTATACCACAATTAGCCTAGTCATTGGTTTTTGATCAAAGGAAGGGCATAAAAAAGAACTGCTCCCAGACGTTAGATTTTTCGGATCAAACGTCGGAGGGACAGTTCACTATGATATTTTTTACTTGTTCTCCAATTGCGCTAATTCTAGCAAGCGTTCTTTGGATAATTTTTTAATTTCAATTTGACTAGCATCTAGCAGCTGATATTCATCTGGCTCTAGCGCTTCTATAAGTTTCTTCAGAGTAAGAGAACCAATTGGATGGTAGTTTTCTGGCTTATCCGGATCTCCATCGATCGCAACCAAAAGAACTTGCCAATCAATGATACCCGCTAAGCCCACAATTTCTACATATTCTGCAGGAACATGTGGCACGCTTGGCAAGACCGTATCCGTATCTTCTGTCAAGCTATAGCTAGCTAAAAATGCTCCTGTCTCCCCCTGTTGATAAAAACGGACTTGACTGAAATAAGCTGCACTATATTGAATCTTCTTGATAAAGGCAGAGTAGGCTTCTAGTGGATGGACATGGTTCAAGACTTCCTGCACTGTATCCCGATCCAAATAGACTGGATGAGCGAAGCCTTGTACTTCAAACTCTTTTAGATCTTTTTCTTTCGTCACATTACCCAGCGTTTCTAGGATGACGACTTCATAATCAAAATGGAAAACAGAATCTGGAGTATAGCTTACGCCGTCACTGGCCACAATCTCCGTTCCTAATACTTCTCCTAGGCGACTGATCCATCGAAGGGCCAACTGCCAATCTTCTTCTATCGCAAAAGAGGGCACCTGAATCTGATAAGACTCTTCCTCATCAAAATAGCGTAACTGCAGAGGAAGACCGCTCTTACCAAATACGATACAGTTCAAGCCTTCAAAATCATTTAAGGGACGATGAAGGGTGGCAGGATCATAGTTGTAGGTTGTTAACCCTTCTACTAATTTAAGAACTTCCTGTGCTGCGAGTACTTTCTGATAGCCAAATAAGCTCTTTTTATTTTTGATTGAAAACACGATACTCATTTGTTTTCTCCTTTGTGAAATCGCTTACCTAAAGTATAGCACAATTTTCAATCAATTTCCATATAAAAACAGCCTGAGCTTTCAGACTGTTTGTTTCCATTATGCAGGTGCTCCATCAAGCGTCTCACCGATAACCTCTAAACGCTCACGAACTTCTGCTTGTGACAAGTTGTGTTCTTCTACATAGCGATTGCGAGGGTGAACTCGGCACTCATGTGAGCAGCCACGGAGGTACTTGTCTTCGTTTTCTTCTGAGGTCAAGATGCGACGGTTACAGAAAGGATTTCCACAGTTGACATAGCGTTCGCATGGTGTTCCATCAAACCAGTCTTTTCCGACAACGCTTGGATCGACATGGTTGACATCGACTGCAATCCGCTCGTCAAAGACGTACATTTTCCCATCCCACAGTTCGCCTTGAACTTCTGGGTCTTTCCCATAAGTGGCGATTCCACCATGCAATTGACCAACATCTTTGTAGCCTTCACGCACCATCCAACCCGAGAATTTCTCACAACGGACTCCACCAGTACAGTAGACGACAACACGCTTGTCCATGAATTTTTCCTTGTTATCACGGACCCATTGTGGCAATTCACGGAAATTGCGGATGTCAGGACGAATAGCGCCACGGAAGTGTCCAAGGTCGTACTCGTAGTCGTTTCGAGTATCAAGAACAACGGTATCCTCGTCGAGAAGAGCTTCTTTAAACTCTTTTGGAGACAAGTAAGCACCTGTCGTTTCAAGAGGATTGATGTCATTATCGAAATTATCATCCTCTAAACCAAGGTGGACAATCTCTTTCTTATAACGTACAAACATCTTCTTGAAAGCTTGCTCTTCTTCCTCGTCAATTTTGAACCAGAGGTCTTCCATACCTGGAAGGCTGTGAACGTAGTCCATGTATTTTTGTGTTGTTTCGTAGTCACCAGAAACAGTTCCATTGATTCCTTCGTCAGCGACTAGGATACGTCCTTTGAGGCCGATTGATTTACAGAAGGCCAAGTGGTCGGCTGCAAATTGTTCTGCATTTTCAATGGGGGTATAGAGGTAGTAGAGTAAAACACGAATAGGTTTTGCCATAAGATTCTCTTTTCTAAGATTAAATTATCAGAATTTTTCATTCAACTATACCAGTATACTCCCCCAAGAAAGCGAATGCAATTTATTTGACCGAAAAATAAAAGCCTGGGGTTCCAGACTTTTTTACGACAAAAATAAGGTTTCAACTAATTACTCTTCTTTTTCCAACTGATCCAGATAGGCTTCATAGCGTTTTTTCTCAACTTTTGCTAGGAGCATCACAAGGGTATTCACTCCCCATACAATTGGAAGATTCAGTAAAAAGGTAATAGGAAGTACTAGTAAGAATTTTGAATGAAAAGGATTTGACTGATAAACAGCTTGGTTTAATTGAAAATTTTGAGCCCAGATAAACAAGGAAAGAACAAGGGTTACTGCTACAATTCCCATCACATTTAGATAGCTATAATTGATAAATCTCACACCCAATCGTTGACAACGCACCGAATAATAAAATCCTGAGACGATGAGTAAGGCTACCACCATGATTGGACTCAGCCCCACCTTAGATGTAAAAATGGATCCCACACTAAAAACAGTTAAGGCAAGGAAAAGAAAACCAGCTGTCTCAGCCCCAGCCTTATTAGCTAGGCCTTCTTCTCGTTCATCTATGATTTGTTTGTTCAGCAATTGTAATCTCATCTCTTCCTCCTTATTCTTCATCCTCTAATTCTGCCTCGATCTTTGCTTGTTTTTTCCGATTGATAAGAGCAAGTGGTTTTTCAAGCAGATCTGTCAGGATGGCAAAGACGAGAATTTCTAATAGAATTTTGACCAGATACTTGGGACTCAAGATAAAGCTCATTGCTTCTCTCTTTCCAATCACATCCATAGCTGTCACAAGCACAGCAAAGAATAGACCTGATCCTAGGCGACTCAACCAGCTATCTTTTTCTAACATATCTCGAACATCAATCCCTGAACTGATCCTTCTCACAAAGGCAGAGGCTCCCATGGCAATCAGAAGGAACATCTCAGGGAGATAAGCGACTAGGTCTAAGTCCAGGATACTGGATTTCACAAAGGCGGATAGGGCAATAAAGCAGGTCATGCCAAGGACAAGTTCTCCTGCGATTTTTCCATCAAGTAGCATGGTCCGTTCATCTTTTACAATTGGTTCTTTCTTTTGTTTCATATGTTTCCTCTTTCTATGTTAAAACTGTTACTCCCAGAACAGTTGATCCAGCGTCTTATCCAAGGTCTTACAGATAGCAAGGCAGAGGCTGAGGGTTGGATTGTATTTCCCTGCCTCAATCAGGCCAATGGTCTGGCGTGTCACCCCGATGGCATCTGCAAGATCCCCCTGGGTCATATCATGTTCGACCCGGGCCATTTTTAATTTGAGATTTTTCGCCACATGATTTTCCTTTCTTGTTTTTATAGCTTTATTATACACTATATTTTCTATTTTGCAATATATATCTTACATTTTGTAAAAAATATTTTTTACAAAACAAAAAAGCCTGGTTCCCCAGACTTACTCTTCTGTACGTTTAATCTTTTGTCAAACTTCCATCTTTTGTTTGAGTCCGTGCATAAGCAATCAAGAGAAGAGAACCTGCAACAGCTACTGTTAAAGCATTAAACGAACCGGCAACAACACCTTGTAGGAAGACTTTATTGGCACTTTCCTTGTAGATCAAGACATCTCCAACCGGAGCAATCAAGCCCCAGATCACAAGGTTGGATACGATTTGAACAACGTTAAAGACAATTAATTCTTTCTTTGTCACTTCCCCTTTAAATTCACCGATTTGTTTGCGGAAGAAACCAACAAAGAGTCCAAACAAACCACTTGAAATGATCCAAGTCCACCAAAGACCACCTGACATAGCGTCCTTAATGGCATGACCAATCAAGCCGATTAAGAAGCCGACAATTGGGCCAAAGACTACACTAAAGAGAGCTTGAAGGGCATATTGCAACTGAATGCTCGTATTCGGTGCAGGTGCAGGGATTTGCAACATAGCAATCACGACAAAGAGGGCTGCTCCAACCCCAATAGCTACAACATCTTTAATTGAAAATAATGATTTCTGTTTCATTATGATATCTCCTATTAATTTTCCATTTTTCTAATCTCGATATGCCAAGAAGCCCCAACTCCTACATTATAGGCCTTGGCAAAGGATCCCTGGTTGATGGCAAGACCAACACGGTAAAGGGAATTGATATAAAGGATTGGCTGTCCAATCCGCACGTCGGCGAAAGACTTGCCGTAGGTTACTTGGTTTTGATAAACCAGCATGTCATTGTTATAGATGGTCACTTCAAAACGTTCCCCAAATTCAGGTGACAAATGATTGAACTCTTCCCGAGTAATGGAAGTCCAAAGAGAACCAAAGCGCACATCTAGGATGTCAACTGCACCTTTAACAAGATTATCCTCAAGAACCGTCTCAACCACTGGGATTTCCACAATATGTTCGACACTGAGTTCTGGTCCGACTTCTTCAAAACTAATATGGCCACTGGCCAACTTAGCTCCTGTATAGGCGTAGACATCACGCCCATGGAAGGTATAAGAAAACTCTGTATTGGCCCGGCGGTTCTTCACTTCTGAAATCTCACGGATAGCAATAATCCCTACATGTTTCTTGATAAAAGAGAGAGTTCCATTATCCGGAGTGACAATGTATTGATTTTTCGCCGTTTTAGCTACGACACTCTTTCGTTTGGAACCGACACCAGGATCGACCACCGAAACAAAGGTTGTCCCTTCTGGCCAGTAATCTACTGTCTGAAAGAGACGGTAACTCCCTTCAAAAATATTGTAGGGGGTAATATCATGAGTTAAGTGGTGAATTTTAAGGGTTGGTGATTCTTCTAAAGCAACCCCAATCATAGCTGATACTGCTCCATCCACCAAACCAAAGTCTGACTGAAGAACTAGTAAATTATTGTGCATCTTTATCTCCTTTTTTGGCCAATAATGGAAGAAGGATGTTCGATAGTCCCCACCCTAATCCAGCACCCAGTATAACTGTGAGGACAAACCAAGTGATGGTCGCTAGATCTGGTGATACCATCACCCGATTGACATAGTCTATCGATTTACCACGATCCAGTAACGACATGCGGTAACTGGCTGGATAGAACCACATCATAAGAATGGGCCCTGTTGTCGCAAAGGCAAAAATAACAAAAGACAAGGCATTTCGTAAATTCGAGCGAAAACGACCACTTGAGGCGACCATCTCCGCAAAACTTCCGGCGATCAAGGCTGGAATAAAGGCCCCTGCACCATGACGCGAAAAGAGGAAGAAGGATCCGATCACGCAGCCAACTATAAAGATAGATCCAACTCCTTTTATTTTTTCTAGATAATAGCGGTAGATCGTCCCGCCAAACAGGGCTGAAAAGGCAGGAGCATAAAACATATTTCCTTGATGATCGACCAGATTTCCAACTAAGACCCCCAGTCCAATCGCAAGAAAATAGAGGAAAATGAAGGCTCCAACTTGTTTTATTTGATTCACATTTATTCTATTCATTGGACACTGATCCTAACGGTGGCTAATTTTCTTCGAAAGGAAGTCCCCGATAAATTGGACCAGAACGATCAGAATCAGGATCAATAAGGTCGCCACAAAGATGACATCATTGTTAAACATGTTTTTCCCGTAGTTGATGGCCAAGGTTCCTAATCCTCCAGCACCAACGGCACCTGCCATGGCGGTTTCTCCAATCAAGGAAATGATGGTCACCGTTGTTACACGGATCAAATCAGGAAGCCCTTCACGAAGGTAGACACCAACAATATCCCAGAAGGTTGCCCCACTTGCTTGTGCTGCTTCAATCACGCCTCCATCCAACTCGGACAAGACTACTTGGACTTGGCGGGCAAAGAATGGAAAGACAGCCAAAGACAGCGGAACAAGGGCTGCTGTAGGACCAATGGTATTTTTCAAGAGCAAGTAGGTCAAGGGATTAATAAAGGCCAACAAGATAATGAAAGGAATGGCGCGGAACAAGGAAGTAATCTTATCCAAAATTTGGAAAACGATTCTATTTTCAATGACACCACCTGGACGGGTCAAGACTAACAAAAGTCCTGTCACCAAACCTAAAAATCCACCAATAATGAAGGAAATAACGGTCATGTAAAGAGTCAAGTAAATAGCGGTTCCCCATCCATACTGGCCAGACCACCCTAATTTATAGACATTTGGTAAATATGTTTGAATTAACTGGATCATGCTTTTCTCCCATCTTTCACAATAGTCACGGAAACTCCTGCATTTTCTAACTCAGCTTTGGCCGTTTCCAGATTTTGAGTCTCACCTGATAAGATGACCACCAACTCTCCGACAGGCGTGTGATCAAGGATCTCGATGTTCCCAAATAAAATGTTGGCAGATACTTGGTACTGCTTGTAAATATCATTGATGATGGCTGTATCTGTCACAGAACCTGCATACTTGAGATGCGCCAACATCGAATCATCAGGCAAGTTCTTCACAATCGCTTGTTGGTTGATTTTCACCATGGCTTCATCGATACCTGTTGCAACAGTGATAAAGTCTTGGGTCAAGGCATTTTTCGGATTCGAGAAGATATCTAAAACAGATCCTTCTTCGATCAATTCGCCATTTTGCATGACAGCTACTCGGTTCGCTATATCTTTGACAATTTGCATCTCATGGGTAATCAAGACAATGGTCAAGCCTAGTTTTTTGTTCAATTCTTGCAATAAAGCTAGAATTTGTTTGGTCGTCTTTGGATCCAAGGCTGAAGTTGACTCATCTGAGATCAAAATCTTTGGATCATTGGCAAGGGCACGCGCAATCGCTACCCGCTGCTTTTGACCACCAGACAATTGGGCCGGGTAATTCTCTGCACGGTCAGATAGACCAACCAAATCCAACAATTTCGCCACTTTCTCATTCTTTTGTTCTTTGTTCAATTTAGAATGTTTAAGAGCAAAGGCTACATTTTCTGCGACAGTCATTTGAGCCATCAAGTTGAAGTGTTGGAAAATCATTCCGATATCCCGACGTTTCTCCCGAAGGGCAGCCGGTTTTAGGGTCACCTGATCTTGATAAATCACATCTCCATCCACAATGATGGTTCCGGCGCTAGGCACTTGCAAGAGATTGATCACCCGAACCAAGGTCGATTTCCCGGCTCCAGAATAGCCTACAATCCCATAGATATCGCCTTCATTAAAATGAATGGTCACATCTTTGACGGCTTGGATCTGACGTTTCTTTTGCTGGAAGGTCACATCAATGTGATCCAGCTGAATCATTGCTTTACTCATAACTTGCTATTAACTCCTTTATCAATTCAATATGGGTGTAATAATCGGCGATTTTCACATTTTCGTCGCCCCCATGATCACGGCTATTGGCATTGCCAATTCCAAAGGCTGCCATCGGCACCTGCAAAGCCTCAAATACCGTATGCATGGGCCCTGTTCCTGCTGTTGTTGGAAGAACAGAAACTCCTTCTCTATAGAAGTCTTTGGCCAACCGAATGACATTTAAAATCGATGGGGCACTCATATCACTTCGGTAACTCATTTCACCGAGAGTATAGACCAATTCGACCTGATCATAACCGTTCTTCTTCAATTGTTGCCTGATCTTTTCTAAGACATCCTTGGGATCCAGTCCAGGGACCAAGCGCACCTCCATCTTGGCACGCGCCTCTGCCGGAAGAATCGTTTTAACACCTTGTCCTTGGTAACCAGAGCCAAAGCCTTCAATATTCAGGGCTGGTTCAAAATAGAAACGACGCAGGAATTCTTTTCGGTCTTCCTTCAAGATTGGAAGGGTTAGACCATAGGTTTCCGCTACATCTTCTGGTCCTTTGTTGGCATATTGCTCGATCAAAGCTAGCTCGCGTTCATTGGGTTCTTGGATCTGATCATAAATCCCATCCACCAAAATTCGACCTTCTTTGTCACGAAGACTGGCGATAGCATTTAACAAATACCAAGAAGCAGAGTCTACCACACCGCCATAGCTGGAATGGATATCCACTTCTGCACTCTTCACCACCATATCAAAGGTGACGATCCCTTTGCTACCACCGGAAATTTCCAACTGACCCTGATTATTTCGGGTACCTTGTTCCCACACTAAGAGGTCTGCCCCACGCAAGTGTTTCTTGTGTTTGGCCAAGTATTTATCCAAGTCAGTCGATGCAGACTCCTCTGCCCCTTCGATGATAAAGGTGATATTGACTGGCAAATCGCCACTTTCACGAATGTATTTTCGAAGAGCTGTGAGACGAGCCGTTATATGCCCCTTGTCATCATCAACCCCTCGACCGTACATGTTTCCATAATGAACCGATAAGGTAAAAGGGTCTCCCGTCCAAGGTTGGTCCCCATCAGCTGGTACCGTATCATAGTGGTTATAAAAAATGATGGTTTTGGCTTCAGGATTTGGCGAGAAAAATTTGGCAATCACAAAAGGGGCTGTATAGCTATCATCAACTTCGACTTTGGCTCCTGCAGCTGTAAAAATTTCCCCCAAATAGTTGGCCACTTCCTTGAGACCAATTTGTTGGGCAAAGATGGATTTTTTTGAAATCAGGGTTCGCAACACTTCAAAATAATGTTGTGCGACCTCATCATTTTCAAATTTACGGATTTGTTCCGCTTCTGTTGCAAAAGGCATGCATTCCTCCTAATACACGATAAGAGGTAGAGAATTGCTTCTCCACCTCCTTCATACACTTGAGATCGAATCTTAGAAGACTGGTTGGTCCATTCCTTCTGAAGATTCTTCGATCACTTTCTTCACATTGTCTTTGTGATAGGCTTTGATGATTTCTTTGATTGCTTTTGCTTTATCAGATTTTTCCCAATCTTTCTTAGCAGCGATCACGTTGTACCATTGTTTTGAGTTGTTGTCTTTCTTTTCAACATAGATCGCTTTCTTAAAGTCAACGCCTGCTTCACGAACGAAGGTATTGTTGATGACTGCAGCATCTACTGATGGAAGAGCAGATGGTGTTTGTGAAGCATCCAATTCAGAAATCTTCAAATCTTTTGGATTATCTTTGATGTTTGACACGTTTGCCAATTGACCATCTTTGGTATCCAATTTAATCAAACCAGCTGATTGCAAGACATACAAGGCACGGCTTTCATTTGTTGGGTCATTTGGTACAGCGATTGTTCCACCTTTAGGAATTTCTTTAATTGAAGTGTATTTGTTTTTACCGTTTTCTGTACCAGAGTAAAGACGGATTGGAGCGATGTACGTATCTGCTACTGCAACAAGGGCATTGTCATTTTTAGAGTTCCAGTTATCAAGGAAGTTGTAGTGTTGGAAAGCATTGATATCCACGCTACCATCTTTTACAGCCACGTTTGGTTGTGAGTAATCTGTAAATTGAGTGAATTCCAATTTGATCCCTGTTTTAGCGTCATCCAAGTTCTTTTGAACTTGATCCCAACGAGCTTTTTCAGTGTCGCTCAAAGTCATAACACCCACTTTTACAGTTGTTTCACCATCTTTGCTAGATGATTTTGAAGAACCACATGCTGCAAGAGCAAATGTTGCAATAGCTGCAAGAGCTGTTAAACCAAGAATTTTTTTCAATTTCATTTTGAAGTCTCCTTTAATTAAATATTATTCTTTAATATCTTTTGCTTCTGGTAGATAAACTCCACCAAAGTATTTTTTAGACAGTTTTTCAAGGGTTCCATTGTCATAGAGTTCCTTAATACGTTTGTTAACGAATTTTTGAAGCTCTTTATCCTCTTTTGCAATGATTGGATAAACATAAGGCTGTTGGTCACTTGGAAGCTCGATCACTTTCAAGTTGTCATAGCCTTGATCTCGAATGATGGTATCTACAGAAATACGTTCGAAGATCTTGTAATCGGTCCGTCCATCAGCTAGATTGGCTATGATGGTTTGAATCGTTCCATCTGTGTATTGCAAGTCAGTTGGATTATCTGAATGTTTTTTATTGAAATCTTCTAATTGTTTAGCAGTAGAGGTTCCTTGAACCACTTCTGTTTTCTTGCCACCAATGTCATCCAAAGATTTAATAGAAGAATCTTTTGGTACGACCAATACTAATGGATTACGAGCATATGGATTTGGATAAAGGTATTTTTCTTCCCGCTCTTTTGAGTAGCTGATGTTGTTGGCACCGATTTGGAAACGGTCACTATCTAAGCCAGCAAAGACTGAAGACCACTCTGTTTTGTTAAAGTTTACTTCATATTTGTCTGAATCTTTGAAGATTTCACGCAAAACTTCGATTTCATAACCGGTTAGCTTGCCGTCTTTTTCTTCGTAAGAGAATGGTTTGGTTGTTCCAACAGTCCCAACTTCAATTGTTTTCTTGCCACTGGCAGATTTACCAGATGAACATGCTACTAAAGCACTGGTTGCAAGGACTGCAACTAATCCTAAAGCAGAATACTTAATCATTTTTTTTAGATTCATAGGATCTCCTTATTCGTTTCAGGCACATAAAACGCCATTTTAAAAGTATTTTTTAATTTTATCAAAAAAGCATTTACTTGCCCAATATATATTTTTTATGGAGGTGATAGTTTTTCTTTATCACACTTCTTTGGCTTTAAAATACCGCAATAAAGCTTGCGCATTTTCAACATAATAGGGAACCGATACCTCAAAGGCTGCATCATCGATGGTCATGTGATCATGATGAAGATCTGGCGCATCCGGTTCTCCGTTTGAACCGATAAAGGCAAAGACTCCAGGAATTCGCTCTTGGTAAAAGGCAAAGTCTTCTCCAGCTGTAGAAGGATTCGCTGGAATCACTTCAGCCAAACCTTGTGAAGCTTCCCAAACCACTTTCGTCAATTCCTCATCATTAAAGGTAACGGGCGGGGTCACACCCCACTCAAAAGCCACATCTACTTCCAGACTTTCTGCAATGTGTCGAATGATAGAAATAAAATGTGCCTTCAAGTCTCTTTGCACACTCGGATTAAAGGAGCGAATCGTTCCTTCAAAATAGCCTGATTTTGGAAGCACATTCCAGGTTGAGCCCACATCCAGGTGCGTAATGGACAAAACAGCTGTTTCAAAGGGAGAAACGGTCCGTGAAATTAATAATTGTAAGTTCTGAACCATGGTTGTGACGGCCGTTACAGTGTCAACTCCTAAATCTGGTCTCGCAGCATGACTACTAACCCCTGTCACAGTAACCTTGAATTTCTCAACCCCTGCCATCATGGCTCCAGCATTCAAGGCAAGTTGCCCTGCTTTTAGCTGGGGAATATTGTGAAAACCAATAATTCCTTGAACATCCTCCAACAGTCCTGTTGCTAAAACATCAGAAGCACCTTCTGAGATTTCTTCTGCTGGTTGAAAGATCAAGCGTACGGTCCCTTCAAGCTGGTCTTCTTTTTCCTTGAGAAGAGCTGCTGCTCCCAGAAGACTGGTTTGATGAAAATCATGGCCACAGGCATGCATGACTCCGGGATTCTGACTTTGGTAGGGCAGATTCGTTTGTTCCAAAATCGGAAGGGCATCGATATCTGCTCGAAGTGCCACCACCGGTTGGCCGGACCCAATTTCTGCAATCAGACCAGTTTTTAATCTACTCTCTAAAATACGAATCCCCAACTCTTCAAGACGCTCTTTTAGAAAGGCGGTTGTCTGGTATTCTTGACCAGACAATTCTGGGTGTTGGTGGATATAGTGGCGAATCTCTGCTAACTCTTCATAAGAAAAAGACACAAGCCTTCATCTCCTTTCGAACTTAAAATTATTTTATCACTAATAGGTGTTTCCGTCTAATTCCTGTTTCTTGGATTTTGATATAGTTTAAAGCTATAGACAAAAACACTCCTAGATTCATGTCCTAGGAGTGCCAACTTCAGCATTAAGAAAGATTTCCCTCGAATTTTTCCATAAAGCTATCACTATTGTAGGCTTTTTCTACTTCCCATTTGCCATCTTTCTTAACAAAGGTCAACTGATAGTCGTATCGATCCGGCGTCGTCAAGGGGCGATCTGCAAGAGAAGCCATCATTTCCTCTCTATAGGCTTTGTTTTGAGCCTGGTTCGCTTCGATGATCCCTGGATAGTCTTTTCGATGTTCCTGATAGAAGGTCTGCATGTGGTTTAAGATCGTCTTTTCCATGCTGACTGTCTCAGGAATTAGACTAATGACCACCTTGTCCGGGAGATATTGTTTAACCTTATAGGTTAATTTCGCACGCTTAGCATTTTCTTTTTCATAAGCATCGATAAACTGGGTCACTTCTTCTTCAGGGAATTGGTAATCATGCAATTGACGAGTAAAATCAGCCGCAAATTTCGCACGGAAATCACTGCGTTCCTTTTTCAAATCAGTTCCCAAAACAAAAGCGTCATCCTTTTTGACCTTTCGTTGGCCACTGAAGTAAACTTGATTGATGTATTCATCTGCTAGAATAGTGGAAGCTTCCACCTTATCCTCATACTGAGAAGAATCCACCGCAAATTTTAAAGGTTTGGATTTTTTATCAGAGCTATAGGTTTTTCGTTCATACTGCACTTCATATTTTTTACCTTTTTCGACTGGAAAAACGATATAGCCGGTTAATTTTTTATCCTGGGCCAACTGATCACTCTTGAGCAGTTGGAAGGCTTCACTGTGGTCATAAATTCCTGACTGCAATTTGACCTTGTTATTATCCGCATCGTAAATGGTGATATCTGAATCTGACACGTTGATAGATTCTTTGGCAACATTTTTAAATTCTAATTGAAGGGCTAAATAGGTTCCGTCTTCTGAGTCATTGAGGACAGGTGGTTTGATGTATTGCCCTCCTTTTAAACTCACCTCGACTTGACCGTCAGATGCGGAATTTTTCGCCGCTTTTTCCGTCTTTGATTGCTGCGAATTTGTCTTTTGAGCAGTAGTTCCACAAGCTACTAGACTCAAGGCCGCCACAGCAAATAAGGTCCATTTAAAAATCTTTTTCATTCTCATCTCCTTAAAAAAGTTTTGTTCTATTTTAACATCTTTTTCTAGCTATGTATACGCTATATAGTGATAACTCTTCCCTATCATAAAAAGGCCAAGACCTTCGTCTCAACCTTTTAACTAAAATATGATAGGTCTTGATTTTACAAGATGCCTTTTTCTTTTTGAATCATGAAATCCTTGAGGGAAATCAAGAGAACTGCAAGGAGGATCATGGCCATCCCAATCACATCAACCATAAAAAAATGCTCCTTCATAATGACAAAGGCAAAGAAAACTGCCGAAACAGGCTCAAAGGACGCCAGCAAGCTTCCTTTAACGGCTCCTACCAAAGAGGTTCCTTTCAGAAAGGCTGTATAGGCAAAAATCGTCCCAATCACCACCAAGCCAAAAAGGGCCATCCAGGTATCGAGTCTGTAGTTTCCAGAAGAAGAGAGAAGACCACTAAAAGGGAGCATTAGGATTCCTGGAATAGTCATCCCAACTCCAATCACCAGCATGCTTCCCCATTTTTGAATTAAGTTCAGAGGTAGAATGATGTAAAGGGCATAGGCAAATGCTGACACCACTCCCCAAGCCAAACCTTTGGGATTGATGGCCAATTGATTGAGTTGACCATGGGTTGCTATTAAGAATGTGCCACCAATCGCTAGAAGCATCGAAAACACTTCTGCTAGTGTAGGGGCCACCTTATCCATGATACAGGTATAGGCTAAAATTCCCACTGGACAGAGATACTGTAACACCGTAGCAGTCCCAGCATTGGTTTCAGCAATCGCCTCTAAATAGGTCAACTGAGTCAATAACAATCCTAAAAAGGCAAAAATAAGAAGGGGAAGGTAGGAAGATTTATCTTTGGCAAAGGCCAAAAACTTCTCCTTATCTGCAACGTAGGAAAGAAGAATAAGGACAATTCCAGAAAAAAGCAAACGGAGATTTGTTAACTCAATAGCCGAAAATCCATGAACCATTAAATATTGCCCGCTAACTCCGGATAGTCCCCAAGCGATCCCGGCGATCAAGGTCATGAGTGTTCCTTTCATCGTCTTTGACATAGTCCCCTCCTAAATCTGTTCCTTACTTTTATTGTATCATAAAAGGCCGAAACGAAACGTTTCAGCCTCATATATTTCATATAAATTTATTCGCTTATTCAGGTTGAACCAAAATCTTGATTTGAGATTTATCTTGTGTTAATTCAATAAATCCTTCTTCAACGATATTTTCCAATTTAATTTTCTTGGTAACCAATTTTTCAGCAGAGAAGTAGCCTTGTTCCATCAATTCCAATACTTTAGGGAAAATATGACGGTAGGCAATAATTCCTTTGAGAGATTTTTCTTGGATAGCGAATTCATTTGGATTGATGCTAGCTTCACGTTCCCAGATAGATACGACCATACATTCCCCAGCTTTATGAACAGCTGCAAGGGCTTGACCTAAAACAACTGGAACTCCAGTCACTTCATAAGAAACATCTGCTCCACCACCTGTCAAGCGATGGATGGCTTCGACGATTGTTTCTCCTTCTTCTGGGCGAACAACGATTGCTCCCAATTCTTCCGCTTTCGCTTGGCGTTCAGGAGATAATTCAACCGCATAGATTTTTGATGCTCCTGCTGCACGAAGGGCTTCAACAATCAAAAGACCGATTGGACCCAAGCCAAAGATAACGGCTGTATCCCCAGTTTTCAATGCAGATTGACGAACGGCATAAACAGCCACAGCTGCAGGTTCTGTAAGCGCAGCTTGTTCATAGCTCAAGCCATCTGGAATCACATGGACAAGATCACCGTCAAGGACACAATATTTGGCAAAACCACCATCTGCAGCAAGGCCGACAAAGTTCAAGTTTGGATCAAGGTTATAGTCACCGATTAGGTTATGTTTTGCCAAAATTGGTTCAATCGTCACGCGATCCCCAACTTTGACACGAGTCACATCACTTCCGACTTCTACAATTTCACCAGAGAATTCATGTCCCAAAGTAACCGGTGCTTTTTGACCAGAATACACATGTTCTTCAGTTGGGATGAAGATCGGTCCATCCAAATATTCATGCAAGTCCGTACCACAGATCCCTGTGAACTTAACTGCCACTTTTACTTGATGTGGTTGTACTTCAGGTACTTCCACTTCTTCGATACGAACGTCTTTTGCTGCATGCCAGCGAGCTGCTTTCATAGTAGCCATAGGATGATCTCCTTGTTTTCACCTTTTTTGTTTTCTTTTCAGGAAACTTTATATTTAAAATTGTAAACGTTTTCCTTTTGTTTGTCAAGGAAAAACTGAAGATGAAAAAGAGCAACCCTTTGACTGCTCCTTCTTATTTCTTTTTAATTCGTGAAGTCTCTATTCTCCAGCCCACCATCCAACCAAGGACGAGGAGATAATTTTCAAGTGCACCGATCCCATTGACCGGCAGATGATTGTGAAAATAACTAAAGAGATGATTGGTACCAATCCCAAGCCCACCGATAATCAAGGCCAATAAAACCGTACGAAGATAAAACCAATCGTATTTGAGATTGACAGCAATCAGGATCACAAGGACCGCCACATTCCAAATCCCAATCTCTCGCTGCCAACCGACAGAAACACCATATCCCGAATGACTTCCCATATAGGATGGAAAGAAGAGCTGAAAAATAATGGCTCCAGACATGGCGATGATAAGTAAAATAAATAAGAATCTTAACAGCCGATTCATCTTCTTCCTCCTTTAAGAAAAAACTGATTAATCTCTTGACACTTATTTTCTGTTAAAACAGGAACACCGCTACTGTTTAAATAAAATGCAATATAGTCTAATTTTTGTGAGAATGATATCATTTCTTCACCTGATATAGTTGGATCAAGCCACACATCAATTAATAGAGATAGTGTTGTAGCTGTCTCTAAAGGATATTTACAAGAAAACTCGCCCTTCTCATTTCCTTGATGAATGATTATTCCTACATATTTGGAAAGAATATTTACCGTATTTTTTAAAGAAAACAACAAGCCGAACGGTATCTTTTGTGCCCAGTCTATACCAGTAAGCTGTTTCATATTCTCATTGCCTATTAAATAATCAACTAATTGTAATAAACGATCTGTTGATGAAACTCCTTCGTTTTTTGACAATTCTTCTAGAAAAGTTGAGAGGGAGTTCGTTTCTTTCTCCATTAAGAGTTGTAGAATCTCTTCTTTACTTTTGAAGTGATGGTAAACAGCCCCTTTTGACAATCCTGTCACTGTTACTAAATCAGCCATCGTTGTTTCTTTATAGCCTTTATTTGAAAATAAGGACAAGGCTGCCTGAATAATTTGATCTTTACTTCTTTTTGATTTCATTTCTTGTTTCAAGTAACTCTCCTCCTTTAAAAAAACAGACTATCGGTCTGTTTTTAATTTTATTAAATTCAGAAGACTTTGTCAATGAAATTCCATTTTTCATTCCCTCTGAAAAAGTAAAAACAGACACTAAAAGGTGCCTGTTAGAATGTAAATATATACTGAAACTTTCCGCCGTGAGAAAAGTGAGAGTGGGACAGAAATCGGTAATTCGTTAGAATTCGATTTCTTCGTCCCACCTCCGCACAGTTAAGTAGGGCTGTAAAAGCTGATGAAATCAGCGTAGTAGAGCCCACTCAACCACTGCGTCTTGCTCGACAATCCAAAAATAATTGAGAGGCTAGGACTTTTGTCCCAGCCTCTTCCAATCATTCCCCTTAAATGTTATTTAATGGCTAATCATCATATCCACTTGAAGAATTTCCAGTATCGTTAACTTTTGAATTTGAATCATCATAATTATCATTAGGTTCTACTCTATTTCTATTCTGTCCACCTTCATTTGGTTCATAAACGGTCAATACAATTCGTGTGCGGTTAATATCCACCGTACTCGAAACTTCTGGAGTTTGACTGACAATTTGACCTGCAGAAACGGATACTCCATCAGGAAGATGGTTAGTTTTTCTGATTTTAATATTAGATTCTTTGATTCCATATATTTCAATCAAATTACTTCTAGCAAAATCATAGGTTGATCCAACATAGTTTGGCATTTCAATTGAAGTTGTTTCTTTTGCTACTTTTAAAACAATCTTGGTCTTTGAACTCAAAGAATATTGCTTTCCTGGAGCTGGAGTTTGTTCAAGAACTGTCCCTGCAGCATAATCGAAGGTCTCAACTTCTTCAATCGTGATCATTTTGCTTGATACTTTATAAGTATTTTTCAGATCTTCCTCTGCTTTAGCTCGTGTTTCTCCTACATAGTTTGGCATTTCAAAACTATTTGGACCTTTTGAAACGATCAAATTAATTTTATTTCCTCGTTTTATTTTGCTACCAGTGACTGGATTTGTTTTTATAATATACCCCTCTGCAATCGAATCGCTATATTCCTCTTGTTCTTTTCCTAATTTTAAATTTTGCTTTTCAATGATTGCATTTGCTTCTGCTACTGTTTTCCCTGAGAGATTAGGAACAACTGTAGTATCTGTGCTTTTTTCTAGATCCGATTTTCCTTTATTGTCTTTTTTTGAACTTTCCGACTTTCTTGAAATAGATACTGAATCATTTTGTCTTTGATATCGTCCACTTTTTGGTAAAAAAAGCCATAACATTAGAATTAAAATGACTAATCCAATAACTAGACTTATAATTCTTTTCCTTCGTTGTTTCTTTTTTTCTTCTTCTTGTTTGATTAATTCTTCCTGCCTATAGCGTTCAGCTTGTAAAGCTAGTTTTCTCTCTTTTTCAGCTTCCTCAAACTTATACTTCTCGTATTCCCCCTCAACTTCTGAGAGAAGTATTTGTATTCGATCACGCTCACTATTATCTTTAGCTTGAGCCCATATTTTTTTCAATTCAAATATTTTATCTTTATAAAATTGCTCCTGTTTTTGTTTGAGTTCTTGCTCTCTCCGTCTCTCCTCAGCAATTGCTTGTTGTTGTAATATTTCATTTTGCTTTTCAGTTTGTCGAACTTGATTCTCTAGAAGTCTATTTTTTTCTTCTGAAGCTAATCTTTGCTGAATAGAGTGTCTATCTAACAAATCATTGTGTCTCTTTAATTCTTGATTTCGCTCTTGTTCCCTCTGTGCTGCCTCATAATCTTTTTCCCAGTTACTCATTTTTTCTCCTAATTCGCATTGATATTTTCTTGACTCGATAAAGTCATCTACTAATATTTAATCAATTTCTATAAAAGCCTAAAAATCCTTCTGTTATTTAAAAACTCATATTTCCATAACACTCACATTTTATAACTAATTAGTGTAATATATCTTTATGCAATATTATAACCAATTAAAAAAGTAAATACAAGAACATTAATAAGATATTTTTAAAACAAAAAAATAAACTGCCCCCAAAAGGTAGGCAGTAAAAATCTAACTTTTAGGGTGCAGTTCTCGATTTCTCGATTTCTCTATTACTCTTCCTTCAACTTCGCCAATTCTTGGGCAAGTAACTTGAGGGCTACTTGTGGGTTGGCTTGGCCTTTGGTTGCTTTCATGAGGAAACCTGTGAAGGCCTTGTCCGCATTCCGTTTTCCTGACTTGAAGTCGGCTACGGCTGCTTCATTGTCTGCAAAGACTTGGTGGATGATTGGGATCAAGACTTCAGGATCTGAAATCTGTACCAGACCAGCTTTTTCGACGTATTCACGCGCGCCGCCACCGTTTTTTGCCAAGTGAACGAAGACTTTCTTGGCAATCTTAGATGAAATGGTTCCATCTTCGATAATGGCAATCATTTCAACCAAGTTTTCTGGTGTCAATTGGATTTCTTCCAGCGTTTTGCCTTCTGCATTCAAGAATTGTGCCACTTCCCCTTGGAGCCAGTTAGACACTTGTTTGGCATCGCCACCAAGGGCTACGGCTGCTTCAAAGAAGTCAGAAGTGACTTTCGTCGCTGTCAATTGGTTGGCATCATAGTCAGATAAACCAAGCTCTGCCACGTAGCGAGAACGACGGTCTTTTGGAAACTCTGGCAACTCTGTGCGCATTTCCTCGATCCACTCATCTGAGATTTCAAAGAGTGGTAGGTCTGGTTCTGGGAAGTAACGGTAATCCGCTGCTCCTTCTTTGACCCGCATAAGAATGGTGCTCTTATTCGCTTCATCATAACGGCGTGTTTCTTGACGAATGACCCCACCTGATCGCAAGATTTTCGCTTGGCGCTGTACTTCGTATTCAAGACCTTTACGGACGTTTGAGAAGGAGTTCAAGTTTTTCAACTCCGTCTTGGTACCGAATTCCTCTTGGCCGTATGGGCGAAGGGATATGTTGGCATCCACCCGCATCGATCCTTCTTCCATCTTGACGTCTGAAATACCAGTGTACTGGATGACTTCTTTCAAAGCTGTCAAATAGGCGTAGGCTTCTTCAGGAGAACGCATATCTGCTTCAGATACGATTTCGATCAAGGGCACCCCTTGACGGTTAAGGTCTACATAAGAGAAACCGTCTGTTCCGTGGGTGTTCTTACCGGCATCTTCTTCCAAGTGGGCCCGTTCAATCCCGATTTTCTTAGTTGAGCCGTCTTCTAATTGTACTTCAATCCAACCGTTGTAACCAATTGGCTCGTCAAATTGCGAAATTTGGTAGGCCTTTGGATTATCAGGGTAGAAATAGTTCTTACGGTCAAAGTGCATGTGCTGATGAATATCCATATTCAGCGCCAAAGCAGCCTTGATACCAGCATCCACAACACCCTTGTTCAAGACAGGAAGCACCCCTGGGAAAGACCAGTCGATCACATTGGTATTGGCATTTTGCTCGTTTCCAAAGTGGGCAGAGGTTGGTGAGAAAATTTTTGAGTTTGTATTCAATTCAACGTGGACTTCAAGTCCGATGACTGTTTCAAAGTTCATTAATTGTCACCTCCGAAAATTAGGGGTTGTTGCTTATGGTAATCCGTCGTTGCTTCAAAGGCAGCTGCAGCTTGGTAGATGGTTTCTTCAGAATACTTGGGACCAATCAACTGCAACCCAACCGGAAGACCTTGCGCAAAACCTGCGGGAATCGAAATCCCTGGAAGACCTGCCAAGTTGACTGGAATGGTCAAGAGGTCAGCCAAGTACATGGCAACCGGATCATGGTTGAGCGAATCCAAATCAAAGGCCACGCTTGGAGCTGTTGGACCAAGGATAAGGTCGTAATCTGCAAAGACTTTTTCGAAGTCTTGGATAATGAGGGTACGGACTTGACCAGCTTTCTTGTAGTAAGCATCATAGTAACCAGATGACAAACTAAAGGTACCAAGCATGATACGGCGTTTGACCTCATCGCCAAAGCCTTGACTACGAGTGTTCACGTAGATATCATCCAAGTTCTTGGCATCTTCCGCACGGAAACCATAGCGAATACCGTCGAAACGTTGCAAGTTTGAAGAAGCTTCAGATGAAGCGATGATGTAATAAACGGCAACCCCGTATTTAGAGTGTGGAAGGCTGACTTCTTCGACAGTCGCTCCCAATTTTTCAAAGTGTTTGGCCGCATTAAGGATAGTTTCTTTAACTTCTGGGTCAATCCCTTCACCGAGGTATTCCTTAGGAAGGGCAATCTTCATGCCTTTAATGTCTTGACCAATCTTAGAAGTAAAGTCTGCTACACGAACAGGTGCAGAAGTTGAATCCTTGGCATCTTCGCTGGCAATGACATTAAGCAATTGAGCATTTTCCTTAACCGTTGGTGAGAAGGTACCAATTTGGTCAAGTGAGCTACCAAAGGCAATGAGACCAAAACGGGAAACCGTTCCATAAGTTGGTTTGAGACCAACAATCCCGTTGAAGGCAGCAGGTTGGCGGATAGAACCACCGGTATCCGAACCAAGGGACAAGCGGACTTGCCCTGAAGCTACAGCTGCAGCAGAACCACTAGAAGATCCACCAGGCACCTTGCTGTGGTCCCAAGCATTCTTGGTTGGTCCATAGTAAGAAGTCTCACCAGATCCACCCATGGCAAATTCATCCATGTTGGTCTTTCCAATGACAATCATATCTTTGGCTTTGGCATTGGCAACAGCTGTCGCATCAAAGATTGGCTCGTAGTTATAGAGCATTTTTGATGCCGCAGTCGTCAAGATGCCATCTGTTGAGATATTGTCTTTGACAGCGAGTGGAATCCCTGACAGGAGGTTGTCTGCATCGATTCCTTTTTCATCAATAGCCTTGGCTTGTGCAAGGGCAGCTTCTTCGGCCACCGTTACAAAGGCGTTAACTGCTTCTTCACGCGCCTTGATGTCTTCAAGAGTCGCTTGTGTCAATTCCGTTGCCGAAATTTCCTTAGAGACAAGGAGGTCGTGCAACTCTTCAATGGTTTTATGGTTGAATGACATTAGGCATCTCCTCCATCTTCTAGGATAGCTGGTACCTTGATGTAGTAGTTATCTTTTTCAGGTACATTTTTAAACAAGCGGTCACGGTCCGTCCCTTTTTCAGCGATATCCGGACGCAATACGGTCTTACGATCCGCCATGGTTGTTGTTGGGGCAACACCTGTTGTGTCCACTTCTTCCAACAATTCCACCATGTCGACAATTTTAGACAAGGTTGTCGCAAACTCAGCTGTCTCTTCTGGAGAGAATTTCAATTTTGAAAGATTGGCAACGTGGGTTACCTCTTCTTGCGTAATTTTCATCTTGCTTCCTTTCGTGAAATGATGATTTTTCAATACCCTCTATTTTACCATAATTTAGCCCAATTTGCTTGCCTTAGAAAAAATCTGTAGGACTTTTTTGTCGCTACAGATTCTTCATTTATATTTCTTTTCCGCCGAATTGCCCTATCTCCATTAGAGTCTCTTTCCAGACTTTCTGGACGTTAGATGCGAGGTAAGAAGAGGCCAAGTCATAAGAAGCCTGATGAAATGGAGCGAGGTCCCTTTCAAAGAGCTGCACCAGCTTGTCCGCCAACTCTTTCACCAACTCTTCTTCTGGCACTGTCTCGCTATAAGGTACCAAAAAGCCATTTTCCCCCTCTTTTATAAAAGTTGGATTGCCATAACGGGCATCAAAGCCCAGCAAGGCCAAACCTGCTCCAGCCGCCTCCATCAAAGTCAAACCAAAGGTCTCCCACTGAGAAGTGGTGAGGTAGGCTTGGTAGCAAGGATAGATCTGCTGAAGATCCGCATGACCGCGTAGGTGAATATAATCTTGTGCTGCAAGCTCCTGAATCAGATGGTGCAAGTTGTCCGCTTCTCCACCCTTCCCATAAATATCAAACTGAAGGGCTGGGAGTTGTTCATGAGCTTTGGCCACTACTCGAATGGCCAAATCGATGCGTTTTCTTGGATCCAAACGGGAAGCTGTGAGCACACTAAAGGGAGGCCGATCTCCTTGTGGTTCCGTCAATGTTTCCAAATGCCCTACTGGAATGCTATAGATTGGAATTCCTTGGCATCCTTGTTTAGCAAGTGTCTGCTCCAAGACTTCTTTTTGAAGATCCGTTGCCGTGATAAAATAATCGAAGCGTTTGGCATACTTGAACACATAATAATATTCATAATTGAGATGGCCATTTTCAAATTCATGCTCCGAATGAAACACCATAGCGAGCTTTGAAGGAGCAGCTTTCTCCAACAAAGGACGGGCAAAATCCATGCGCGAAGCCCGGTCGAGCAGAATCAAATCTTCTTCTTTTAGCGACAGCTGCGACAAAAAACGTCTCATCACTTCTGTATGGTTGGTCAAAATCTCAGACCCCAGTTTATAGAGCCAGCTTCCACCTAACCTCGATTCTTCAAAAGCGATAGTTCCATCTTGATTGTGATAGGTCCGTCTGACAACACTACCATACTGAAAATACTCTGTGACAAGTTTACAAGCTCCATAATACTCTCGCTTGATTCTATTTCCAGCTAAAAGATAGTCTACATAGCGGACACAGTTTGGATGATAGGGATCCAGATGAAAGGTCAAGGCGTTTCCATCCGCAAATTGGTAGCGAATGGCTCTTTCCGTTTTTTCAACAACATCCAGACGAGTCAGTTGAAACTCCATTTGCAAGGCCCCTACCGTCTTTTGAGGGACCGTAGTCTGTTGATCCGTAAAAGCTAAATGGGCAAAAAGCAACTCCTCATCCCGGTGCCCCAAAGAGAGGTAATAGGCTAATTTTTCTGGAGTGGGCCAAGTGGTAAAGACAAACTTCGCTGCCACTCCCAGACCCCGGAGCATCTTTGCCCGAGAGGCCTGTGCAACATCGACCCCATTGGGTTCAAATCCCACTAATAGATTAAAGGTATAAATGGTCATGCTGTCCCTCCCTCTAATCGCTTAAACAGCTCTTCCAAAGCTTCTTTTTCAGGCAATTTCAAGATTCGTGCCTGCTCTCTTACCAATTCTTTGTAGGCCTCTGGATTCTGGAGCACTATTTCTAGTTGCTGTTCCATTTCTTCGACTGAATCTGTAATCGTGCTCAATTTTTTATAAGCTTCATGGTGCACGGTAGTCTTCAACCCAAACAAGACTTGCCCATTTTCAAGAGCATGAAGACTACTACTCCACACTTCTTCTCCCTGGTTGCAATCCAGATAAATAGAGCAGCTGGATAACAAGTCCTCATATTTGTCCAGCGAAATCCCTGGATAGAGGCGCACATTGGAGCGAGTTGCTAAGTCTGTTAATTTTGGCCCCATAGCCGTCAAAGCAGCAATGTGAAAGGTCACTTGTGGGAATTGATGGACCAGGATAGATAAGCCTGCGACCTCTTGAGAAGCCGTCATGACCAGGGCTTCTGGTTGAAAACTTTCCTGCTCCACATTTACCAGCCCTGACAAGGCTGTGATTCCGTCTTTTTTCTCACTCAACAGACCATCTTCTACCAACAAAATCTGACTGACTTGTTCTTTGATCTCGTCTAGATCATGAGCATCACTGGCACAGTAGGCGAGTCTTTCCTTTGGTATCTCTCTCACAACATCTAGCAATAACTTGTCCATCAAAAGAACGGCTTCATCTTCCGGCAAGACTTGTTCTAAGACAGCTCTTTGTAGCTCTTCCTTACTGGCATACAGGCGATCCCGTCCCTTAGGAGTTTGAAGCAAAAAGGTTCCTTGTGAGACAAAGTGAAGCAATACTTCTTCTTGCTGACGGTTCAAATAGATGTCTAAATAGGATTGACCAGCTTCCGTCAGGAGACTCCGTTTGCTTCTCCAACCATAGCGATTGTAGACATCAATGGATACGATCTCCTCTCCCTGACCAAACCACTCCACTCTGTCAACCGTTCGAGACAAGATATCCCCTCGCAAAACCACATTGGCACGACGTTCCTCCCCATCAAAAAGATAGGTCGTGATCCCTAGTGTCCAACATTCCCATAATTCTGGAACTTCTAGATCATTGAAAAATAATGGTTGCCCAACTTTTGATGCCGGGTCTTTTTGGGTAAAAATGGTCGCAAGACTCTCTGTCTGTTGATCCAAATCTGTTTCCAAATTGGTCACAAATACTCGGTAGGGCTGGCCAAGTTTGTCCAAGTATTTTTGCAAACGATCCAGCTCTCTTGTCTGCTCTGGTGCAATAATGAACATGCTGATCCTTTCTCATCAATAAGGGGTTAGTCCATCGTTTCAATAAAACGGAGGTTGGTCACCACGCGCTCATAGGTTTCTGACCCTTGCAGGCCTGCTTCCTCTAATTTTTCAAGGGCTCGTTTCAAGCGCGTTTTGTAGATATAGCGATGCCAGGTCAAATCATAGCCCAACATCCCCAGTAGAGCCAACTTCTCGTGCTTAGCTTCCATCTCATCGACGGCTCTCTTTTCTGTCCAAACCTGGGACAGAGTATCTGCACGCCCCACGCGATACCAATAAATACATTTCTCCGTATGAACTACCCGATGGGTTTTTAAGAATAACTTGTACATCAGGAAGTTGTCTTCGACATTTTTTCCGACTGGAAAACGAAGCCCTTCAAATAAGTTACGCTTATAGAGCTTCATCATGGCACAAGCCCAGGCCATATCTCTGGTCTCCTGGATGGCATCGTGGTCCATGATCTCTCTCCCCTCATAAAGGGTCTCTGAATAATCGTCGTCCGTTACCTTGATCAAGTATTTGCTACTACTGTCATCATAGAGGTTATAGTTGGCTACGGAAACATCCGCATCATACTTCTTCAGTTGACGATAGAGCACTTCTACATAGTCCTCCGTCACCCAGTCATCTGGATCAATAAAGGTGATGTAATCACCAGTCGCTAGCTCAATCCCTGTATTACGGGCAGCAGATAAGCCCCCATTTTCTTGGCGAACGTAGCGGATGCGCGCATCCTTCCTAAAAAATTCCTTACAGATCTCTTCTGACTGGTCTGGCGAACCATCATTGACCAGGATAATTTCCAAGTGGGGGTAGGTCTGATGGACAACCGTTTCCAAACATTGTCTCAAATAAGCTTCTACATTATAGATGGGAATGATGATACTCACTACTTCATTTGTTTCCATGCTTCTTCTCGTTTCTCTTTAAATAATTGCGAATCGCTGCTACCATCTCCTGCACCTGATCATCCGCAAACACTTGGTTCACACCATTCTCTACATGATTGGTTCCTTCAAAAGAAAAAATCGGTAAGCCCAATTGATGGATCCTTTGCGTCATCTGATCCACCTCATCGTAAGGATTGATATCCAGATAGAAATCCAATTTTTCTAGGACCTTTCGACTGGTCAAGGGATCAAAAGAGGGATAAAGAAAGAGGTTGGGGTAGCGTTCTAATTGCACCAAGTTAAAACCAAAATGGCTATGGGCAAGGACATGAATCGCTACGTCTGGCAACTCTTTTAACAACGTCTCCAACTCGTGGATATCTGCTGTATGGGTATAAATGGCAGCATGATAAGGAAATTCTCCCACTAAGTCTTGATAGGTTTGCTTCAAAATCGGTTTTCGAAGCAAAACTTCCTCCCAAGAGAGGGCATAGTAAAACCACCATTGTTCCCGAAAACGATTGAAGCGTTTGGAGGTCCAAGGTTTATTATGAGAGGTGTAGTGAATGACCGCTGGAATCCCTTGAAAGGCATCATACCAGTCTAGATCTCCATAGAGGTATTGATCCTTATCAGACCCTACTTGTAAATTATAGGTCCAAGGTAATGGAAACCACGCATCTTTGAAATACAGATTCAAAATTCCCTGATCTCCATAGACCTGTTGATGGTGTTCACGAGTGAGGTCAAAAAGAGCCTCTGTTACTTGGTGCTCTTGCCACCAAGTCTTATCAATCACCAAAAGTCCAGCATTAAATCCATCTGTCGTCGTTGGCTTATCTACCACCGCGCCCAATCCATAACCTTTTAGATCGACTTCAAATAATGGCGATAAATCCTGTGTAAAGATCATGTCACAATCCAGATAGAGGATCCGTTCTTCCTTCACAAACTCTGGAATAGCATAACGGAAATAGGTCGCATAGTGAATATGGTCACTTGGAAGCGAGAAGGATTGGAATTGCTCGGGAGACATCCGACAATTGATCACTTCTGAATCTAACTGGCGCAAGCGCTGATTCATGATAGCAAACCACTCCGTTGGTAGATCTTCATTTAAAACATAAATTTTCAACTGATCCTGATGGGCGCACAGTGACTTCATAGCGGTTTCCAACTTTTCCATATAAGATAGATCCGCTGAAAACACGACAGCTTTTTTACTCATAACTCCCCCTTATTTTCTTCCATTAGAATACCATTTTCAAGAGAGGAAGACAATTTCTACGCCCCAAAAAAGAGGCCTAAACAAATGTCTATGACCTCTTTTACAATCTTTTCTTATTTAGTATCTAATACAGCTAGTGCGCCGTCTACCAAGCTTGCCCCTAAGACATGCTTGAAATGATTCAAGGCAAACTGGTGATTTTCAGGAGTGAGCGACGCCACTGCAGGTTCTACGACTTCAATCTGATAGCCAAGATTGTAGGCATCAACCGCTGTATGAAGGACACAAATATCAGTCAAGACCCCAGTCAAAATGACGGTATCTACATGACGTTCCCGCAGGCGGATATCTAGGTCCGTTCCTGAAAAAGCAGAATAATGACGTTTGTCCATCCAAAAGACGCGTGGATCCGCTTTGTGCTCCCGATAAAAATCTGCCAAAGGTCCGTACAAATCACGTCCGCTAGTCCCAATGATATTATGAGGTGGAAAGAGCTTGCTTTCAGGATGAAATGGATCCTCTACATCATGCGCATCAATGGCAAAAAAGACATAGGCTCCTTGGTCAAAGGCCAATTGGGTCACCTGAGCAATGGTCTCAGAAATGGCTTGGGCAGGAGCACCTGCCGTAAGCTTACCATCATCTGCTACGAAATCGACAGTGTAGTCAATTGAAATCAAGGCTTTAGTCATTAGTAATCTCTTTTCTTAATTTCCTCAAAGATATCTGGAATCAACACTTTGAGATAGGTTCCCTTCATTCCAAGAGAACGGCTTTCAATAATACCAGCTGACTCCAATTTCCGGAGTGCATTGACAATCACAGAGCGGGTGATACCAATCCGATCTGCAATGATAGAAGCAGTCAACTGTCCCTCATTTCCTTTCAATTCACTAAGGATGGCAGAAACAGCCCGCAATTCAGAGTAAGACAAGGTATTGACAGCCATATTCACCGCTGTCCGACGACGAATATTCTTCTCGTCTTCCTCGCGTTGGTAGTTCAACATTTGAATCCCTACCACGGTACTCGCAATCTCAACCAAGATCAAATCATCATCCGCAAACTGTTTATCATTGCGCCAAATGATCAAGGAACCCAACCGAATCCCAGAAACATGAATAGGCGCAATGGTCGTCAAGCCATCAGGAAATTCAGACTTGGTTTCGACCGGAAAGATACTCAAATCATGGTCCACATCTAAATTAGCTTCCGTATCATAAACTAAGCTTGCAGCCTTGGCATAATCTTCTGGTAATTTTTTATTTTGAAAGAAAGCTTCTACCCGGTCATTGTTGGTCTTGTAACGCATGAAATAACCAAGAAGGGTTCCCTTGCTATTAATGATACAGGCATTACAGTGGATAATATCCGCTAATTGCTGGGCAATATCATTATAAGGCATCTCGACCTGCAACTGTTCATCAGTCCGTTTCAAGATGGATGTAATTTTACGTGTCTTTTCTAATAAGTTTGCCATAATAAACCTCGCATATAGTCAGCTCAAGTATATCATATAAGTGTGGGAATTTCAATCAAATTATCTGAAAATTATTTATTTTTTCTACAATTATGCGCAATTCAGAAAAATGTCGTTTCGGTGACATGGATTTTATAGAATGAATCAAAAAAAGATTGAAGACTTTCCTCTTCAATCCTTTATCTAATTAACGTTTGTATTGTTTCAAGAAACGAGTCATTTTTTCTTGAATTTGAGCCAACTCATCGACACGTGGAAGGTAAACGATCCGGAAGTGATCTGGATCTTTCCAGTTAAAGCCACGGCCATGAACCAAGAGAATTTTTTCTTGCTTCAAGAACTCTAAAACAAATTGTTCATCATCATCCACGCGGTACATGTCCCGATCAATCTTAGGGAAGATATAGAGACCAGCCTTCGGCTTAACAGCTGAGAGGCCTGGAATATCATTGATGGCTTTGTAGATGAAGTTGCGTTGTTCGTAGATTCGACCACCTGGAAGCAAGAGTTCATCCACGGATTGGTAGCCTCCAAGAGAGGTTTGCACAACATGTTGAGACAAGACATTTGAACAAAGACGCATATTGGACAACATGTTCAAGCCTTCGATATAGCCCTTCACATGGTGCTTGGGTCCGGATAGAACCATCCAACCAACACGGAAGCCGGCAATCCGGTGAGATTTTGACAAGCCATTCATACTCACACAGAAGAGATCAGGCGCTAAACTTGCAATAGCCGTGTGTTTTTCCCCATCCATGACCAAGCGATCGTAAATTTCATCCGCAAAGATGATCAAGTTATTTTGTCGAGCGATCTCTACAATCTCAAGTAGGATCTCATCTGGATAGAGGGCACCTGTTGGGTTATTCGGGTTGATGACAACGATAGCTTTAGTGTTTGAGGTGATTTTCGACTTGATATCTTCAATATCTGGATACCAGTTTGCTTCTTCATCACAAAGATAGTGAACGGCATTCCCACCAGCTAGGCTGACGGCTGCTGTCCAAAGAGGATAGTCCGGCATGGGAACCAAGACCTCATCCCCATTGTCCAAAAGTCCTTGCATGGACATGACGATCAGCTCACTCACTCCATTCCCAAGGTAAATATCATCAATATCCACATTTGGAATTTTTTTCAACTGGCAGTACTGCATGATGGCTTTGCGGGCTGAAAAAATCCCTTTTGAGTCTGAATAGCCTTCACTATCACGCGCATTCATGATCAAGTCATGGATGACTTCATCTGGAGCTGTAAAGCCAAATTCAGCAGGATTCCCTGTATTCAAACGTAGAATTTTTTCTCCATTTGCTCGCATGCGCATGGCTTCTTCCAAGACTGGACCACGAATATCGTAAGCGACATGTTCGAGTTTGCTTGATTTATTATATTCCTTCATATTCTGCCTCGATTCACGAAATTATCTCTATTATACCACTAGTTGAAATAGAGTACAAACCGAGGACTTTAAAAATTCTGCAAAAATATAGCAGAAAAGCGAGACTTTACCTTTACATTCTAGCTCAAAAGAGATAAAATATAAGTGTATAAAGAATAGGATTCCCTTCTATTCTATCCATGTTTTCAAGCTATAAGGAGGTAGGATTATGTCTCAAAAATACGAAAACATTATGGTCGCTGTCGACGGTTCCCATGAAGCAGAATTAGCCTTTGAAAAAGGGGTTAATGTATCTCTTCGCAACGGCTCTAAATTGACTATTGCCCACGTCATCGATACCCGTGCCCTTCAAAGCGTCTCAACTTTTGATGCTGAGGTCTACGAAGAATTGCAAGAAGAAGCCAACGAATTGCTCAAGGGCTACAAGGAACGTGCTGAAAAAGTCGGCGTTCAAAATGTTGTGACTGTTGTAGAAATGGGAAATCCAAAAGTCCTCTTAGCCAATGATATCCCAAGTAAGGAAGGGGTTGACCTTATTATGGTCGGGGCTACCGGACTCAATGCCTTCGAACGTTTAATGGTCGGATCCTCCTCAGAATATATCCTTCGCCACGCCAAAGTAGACTTACTAGTAGTACGTGATAAGGATAAAACCATGTAAGAAAGAAAAAGTTATATTGAAAACTTTCCTTAGGTGAGTACGGACGTCAGCGAACTTCTTCGAAGTTCCATGACTAAGTTTTGAGCCTAAGGTCTCAAAACTCCCGAGTGCTAGAAACAATAGTGTTTCTAGCACTTGTCTCACGGTGGAAAGTTTTTCAATATTTTTTATAAATTTTAAAAATAAGAACATATTTCGACTTCTTTGTAGAGCACTTTACTTATCTTAGTAAAAAATAGTTTGTCTACATTCTAAAAAAGGTTTGGAACCTTTGTTCCAAACCTTTTTTAGTTGTCTTTTTTTGCTTCTTTTTGTTTTGCATGTTTTTCGTAGGCCTTGAGCTGGCGATCGAGTTCTTTTTTGATGGCTGGTTCTGGGGCGTATTTTTCTTCCCAATCATCTGGCTTCAGAATTTTGTGGGTTACTGGATCAAAGTGCGCCTTTCCATCTGGGAAAATCTTGCCCATATTGGCCCGGTGAACAATCTCAAAGACCTCTTCAGGATCAACTCCCATTAGTACAAAGCTACCATAAGTCAGATAGAGGGTATCAATTAAGGCATCAACCTGCCCTACCATGGAGATCTCAGCTGGATGCTTGCTCCGAACCTTATCTGCAGCCTTATCCAAGGCTTCGTGAAGAGCTGCTACCGAGCGGTCAAATTCTTCCTCACTTGTGCTAGCTGCTCGGACAAATTCAACCAACTCCTCTTGCTTGAACATGGTTCGATAAAGGGCGTCTTGAGGCTGCCAAACAACTGGTTTCTCCTGGGTTTCCCCATCCATCACACCATGGAAGGTTTTGACCTTATTGAAGTGATCATCCTTAGAAAGAAAGAGTTCTTTCTCTGAGAGAATACCAAAGTGTTGCAGGGCCTTTTGAATGCCATCCTTGCCATTACTGGTCGTGGTATGCTTGGCAATTGCCTTGACACTGGTCGTCCCATTTCCCATCGCAATAGACAAGCCAACACCTGACAGCATCTCTAAGTCATTATCAGAATCTCCAAAAGCCATCACTTCATCGATGTCAAAGCCAAATTCCTGACCAACGATGCGGATCCCTTCTAACTTGGAAATGCCTGGGTTGAGGACATCTGCTGCAAATGGACTAGACCGTGTGAATTTCAGATCCGGAAACTCTTTTTCAATTTTTGCAGTCTCTTCTGGACTCGATAAGATCAACACTTGGTAGATCGGTTCTTGCGCTAGTGCATAGAGGGTGTCCTGATCTTGTGGGACGACCTTGCTGACCACTTTGTTAAATCCTCGACTGACTGTACGGGCCATTTTACGGGGCACAAAGCGACTGGACCAGGTTGAAATAGGACTCATCCCAAAACTCATGATCCGAGAACCAAATACCCCATCCTTGGTACCGAGAGCAATTTCCTTACGGTGTTCTCGAGCATAGTCAATTAGTTGGTGCAGACTCTTTTTATCGATTGGGCTAGTAAACAGCACGCGGTCCTTGGTCAAAATATACTGACCATTATAGGTCACTGCAAAATCAAAACCATAGCGTTCCATAAACGGTTTGACAAAGGCCGGTCCCCGACCTGTCGCAAGACCTACATAGATCCCTTCTTCCTTTAAAGACTGAATGGCTTTTTCTGTTGATTTTAGGACCGCTCGACTATCATTGACCAAGGTTCCATCGATATCAAAAAAGACTGCTTTTATTTCCATGTCTACTGTTTCTTTCTTTTTATGATAAAATAAATTATATCACATATTCCAAGGAGCTTCACATGTTTAAGAAAATTTTAGCACTACATACCGGAGGGACCATTTCGATGGCGGCAGATGACTCTGGGGCAGTGATTACCAATGAAGTCAATCCCATGACCCAAGTTACTTCACCAATTGAAGGGATTGCAGTCACCTCAGAGGACTTCTTCAACCTTCCCAGCCCTCAAATGACCCCCCGTCACATGTTAGCTCTATATCAAAAAATCAAAGAGGAAGCCCACAACTACGACGGCATCGTCATCACTCATGGGACAGATACGCTGGAAGAAACGGCTTATTTCTTGGATACCATGGAGTTACCAGAGATTGCTGTGGTCATTACAGGAGCTATGCGAAGCTCCAATGAGCTCGGAAGCGATGGTGTCTATAATTTTCTGACAGCCCTTCGAGTAGCTGCCGATCCAAAAGCACGCGATAAAGGGGTCTTAGTCGTCATGAACGATGAAATTCATGCGGCTAAGTACGTCACCAAAACTCATACCACCAATGTCAGTACCTTTCAGACACCAACCCACGGTCCACTAGGTTTGGTCATGAAAAAGGAAATCCTCTTCTTTAAAACAGCCGAGCCAAGGGTGCGCTTTGATCTCGATACCATCGATGGTTTCGTTCCGATCATTGCTACCTACGCAGGGATGAAATCCGATCTGCTGGACATGCTGGATCTTTCAAAGCTGGATGGTCTCATTATCGAAGCCTTTGGAGCTGGAAACATCCCTAAAGAAACGGCACATAAACTCCAAGAGCTTATAGATGCAGGCCTTCCAATCGCTTTAGTATCCCGTTGCTTCAATGGAATCGCTGAACCCGTCTACGCATATGAAGGAGGAGGCGTCCAACTCCATCAAGCAGGTGTCTTTTTCATCAAAGAATTAAATGCACCCAAAGCGCGCATCAAACTCCTCATCGCCCTCAATGCCGGCCTAAAAGGACAAGAACTCAAAGACTATATCGAAGGGTAAAATAAGATACAAAGGGCGTAGCGGATACAGTCAAAATAGGGAATACGACGAAGAATCCAAAAGATTCTAGGAGGATTCATCTTTTTGACACAATCCGCAGCCCGTGTTCAATTAATAAGATACAAAGCCCGTAAAATGCCATCTTAAAGGGAGTAGAGTGGAATCCAAAGAATTTCCACTCTACTCCCTTTTTATATTTTAGTCTAAATGTTCTTTCTTTTCTAAATAAAGCGAGAGCAAATGCCAATCGGGGTGTTCGCGCCAATCTGGCGTGGCTACGATCTTGCTGGCAACTTTCCGCGCTTCTTCCAGAATGGGATAATCTTCTACCAAATCCGCCACTTGAAATTCTGGGATCCCAGATTGACGGGTTCCAAAGATTTCACCTGAACCCCGCATTTTCAAATCTTCTTCCGCCAGCACAAACCCATTGGTTGTCTCTGTCATGATTTTCATGCGCTGCTTGCCACTATCTGTCTTAGGATTGGCTACTAGAATAGCATAGGATTGCTTGTTTCCCCGACCAACCCGGCCTCGTAGCTGGTGAAGTTGGCTAAGACCAAACCGATCTGCATCCATAATGACCATAACGGTTGCATTGGGTACGTTGACTCCTACTTCAATAACGGTCGTAGACACCAAAACATCGACTTGGTGCTCTTTAAAGGCCTGCATGATGGCATCTTTTTCTTCACTTTTCATCTTCCCGTGAAGCAGAGAAACGCGTGCTCGCTGTCCAAAGAAGGTCTCTAGCTCTTCTTGGAGGGCAAGGGCGTTTTTCAAATCTAGCGCCTCTGACTCCTCAATCAATGGAGAAATAAAGTAGGCTTGAGAACCTTTGCCAAGTTCTTTGACTAACCAGTCGAGGACCACTTCTAACTGCTCATGCTTGACCCAACGTGTGATGATTTCCTTGCGTCCCGCAGGCATCTGATCAATGATGGACACATCCATATCTCCAAAGGCTGTAATAGCCAAGGTCCGGGGAATAGGGGTAGCCGTCATCATCAGGACGTCTGGATTTTGTCCTTTTTCTCGAAGAATACGGCGCTGGGAAACCCCAAAGCGGTGTTGCTCATCAATAATGACCAAGCCTAGATCTTGGTAGTGAACTCCCTCTTGAATCAAGGCATGTGTCCCCACAATCAATTGGGCTTTTCCTGAGGCGATCTCTTCTAAGACTTCTCGTTTCTCAGCCGCCTTTAATCCTCCTGTTAGAAGGGCAATTGGCAAATCTGGAAAAAGATTTTGCAAGCTTTCCTTGTGCTGCTCTGCCAAAATCTCCGTTGGAACCATCAAGGCAGCTTGCTTACCAGCACTAATAGCTGCATACATGGCAAGACCGGCCACGACTGTCTTCCCGCTTCCCACATCCCCTTGTAAGAGGCGGTTCATATGATAAGGAGAAGCCATATCTGTCAAGATTTCATTCAAGCTGTTTTCTTGAGCTTGCGTTAGCTCAAAAGGGAGCTGTTTTTTTCGTTCTGCTAATTTTTCTGGATTCCAGGCCAAGGAAATCCCTTGGCTGGCATCGTGGTTTTCTTCCTTTAACACTTGGAGTTGCAACTGGAAAAAGAGGAGCTCTTCAAATTTTACCCGGCGAAGAGCTTGCTTATACTCTGCTAGATCCTTAGGGAAATGCATAGCTTGCACTGCTTGGGAACGAGACATGAGTTGATAACGCTCTCGTAAGATGTGGGGTAGATTCTCTTCTAAAAGCTGGTCCAAGCCCTGGTCGAACGCTATTTTGATCAATTTCACCAGGCTGTTTTGGCTCACTCCTTGTGTCACTCGATAGACCGGCTGCAAATCATCTTCCACTTGAGCCAGGAGCTTCATTCCTGTCAAACTCCCCTTGGCCTTGTCCCATTTTCCAAAGATCGCCACTGTCTGCTGGACCTCGATTTTGTCTGCTAGATAGGGTTGGTTGAAAAAATTAACCGCAATGACCTGGTCTCCCTGTTTGATCGAAAAACGCAAGCGATTTCGTTTGTAGCCATAATATTGGACATTGGCTGGTGTTGCTACTACCCCAGAGATGACGGCTTTTTCACCATCTTCCAACTCTAAAACATTGCGCGTTTTGAAGTCTTCATAGCGAAAGGGGAAATACAAGAGCAGATCTTCTAAGGTTTCAATTCCTAACTTTTTAAATTTTTCCGCCGATTTTGGACCGACTCCAGGAAGTACGGATAAGGGTTGGTGTAGATTCATTTTTCCTCCTTTCTTTTATAAAAAAGCAGGCCCATCCGGGAAAATCCCACCTGCTTCTTCTTATTCTTCACCTGTATAGTCACGAGGAATCCGATCACTCAAGAGACAGACCACTTCATAATTAATGGTCCCACGGTAATCTGCAACCTCTGTTGCCGTAATTTCTTTTTCTCCATCTCGGCCAATTAGGGTAACCTTGGTCCCCAGAGGCAATTCTTCTGGAAGGCGAACAGTAATCTGGTCCATCGAAACGCGACCAACAATGGGACAATAGTCCCCCTTAATCAGCACATGAAAGTTTTGCATCTCTCGGATCCAACCATCCGCATAGCCGATAGGAATCGTTCCGATCCATTGGGGTTCTTCCGTCGTATAGGTTGCCCCGTAACCAATATCTTGACCAGCTTCTAACTGTTTCACATGAACTAATTCGCTCACCAAACTCAAAGCTGGCTTAATTTCATATGGCAAGGCTAACACAGATCCGCTCGGATTCAAGCCATACATGACATCTCCCAAGCGTACAGCTGTGAAAATCGTATCCGCATGCCACAAAGAAGTGGCTGAATTACTCGCATGGACAATAGGAGGAAGGATTTCAAGAGCAGCCAATACTTCTTTGAAAAACTGGTATTGCGCTTGAAATTTTCGATCATCTGCCTCATCTGCTGTTGCAAAATGAGTAAAGATCCCTTCAATTTCAGCTCCAGCTGCTAAGAGGAGGCGTTCAGCCTCTTTGATCTCTTCGATCCTTCGGAATCCAATCCGCCCCATTCCTGAATCCACCTTGATATGGACCTTCAATCCTGAAAGATCTGCTTCTTGTCCAAGCAATTGATCCAACCAAGCAAGACTCGCCACCGTTAAGCGGATGTCATGCTCTTTGGCTAGATTCACTGTTTCACTTGGCACAACTCCCAAAATCAAAATAGGGTGTTGCAAGCCTTCTTCACGGATTTCGAGGGCTTCATCCATATTGGAAACACAAAAACCATCTACCTGAGGCGCCAATTTTTTGGTCACCGCAACGACCCCATGACCATAGGCGTTGGCCTTGACGACTGCATATTTCAAGGCTTGACTCGGAATATGGTCACTGACTTGTTGCACATTAAAGGCAATGGCATCCAAATCGACTCTAGCAACAGTTGGTCTATGTTTACTTGCTTTCATTTTCTTCCTCCAAAATGACACTGGTCGACACTAGGTCTCCCTTATGACTGATCGAAATCCATACCTTCCCAGAAAAAGGAGACTTGGAAAAATAGGGAGCTCCGTGGGCATCATTTAAAATTTCTAACTCTTGAAAACCAACCGGTCCAATCCCTGTTCCCATTGCCTTTGAAAAGGCTTCTTTGGCGGACCATCGGCCCGTTAAATATTCCATTTTCCGTTTTCCAGACAATTCCTCAAAGCGCTCTCGCTCAGCCTCGGTTAAGACTTTTTCAGCGAATCGAGTATTCTTCTGATAGGCTTTTTCAATCGCAGCGATCGATTCGATATCGATGCCATGTCCTTTGATCATCTTGTTTTATCCTTATTTATCGTTTCAGTATCGTTTTACTGACAAAAGAGAAGGGGCTAAAGAATCACTCCTTCCGCCCCTGCCTTTTACTTATTCATCGTTGCAATTTCTTTGACCAAGGCCTGTGTTTTTTCCCAACCCAGGCAAGGATCTGTGATGGATTGACCATAAACCACTGGTTCATTTTGACGGCCATCTTCTAGATAGGATTCAATCATGAAACCACGAACTAAAGTTGCCAAATCCTTGTTCCAAGCACGGTTCATCATGGTTTCTCTCACGATGCGTACTTGCTCTTCGAATTGTTTGCCAGAATTGTCATGGTTGGTATCCACCAGGATGAAGGGATGTTGCAAGCCCATTTCGCTATAGCGTTTTGCTGCCGCTAGCAAATCTTCATAATGGTAGTTTGGAATATTCTTACCACTTGCATCCAAGCCCCCACGAAGGATCGCATGGGCTAAAGGATTTCCTGATGTTTCCACTGCTTGGGCATTGAACAAAAAGTTTTGGGGATGTTGGGCTGCATAAATCGCATTGAACATGACAGAAAGATTTCCAGAGGTTGGATTCTTCATGCCTGTCGGAGCAGAGATCCCACTAGATACAAAGCGGTGCTCCTGGTCTTCAACTGAACGAGCTCCAATGGCATGATAAGAAATTAAATCCTCAACATAAGGAAGACTTGCTGGATAAAGCAACTCATCCGCAGTTGTCAAACCAGTCTCGGTAATCACACGGTAGTGGAGATGTCGGACTGCTTTCAAACCATCCACAAAGCTTGGTGCTGCATGTGTATCTGGTTGGTGCATCAAGCCTTTATAGCCATCCCCATTGGTCCGAGGTTTAGCCGTATAGACCCGCATCACAATGAAAATTTGATCTTTCACTTGCTCTTGCAAGTCTGCCAAACGACGGGCATACTCCATCACAGCTTCTTCATTATCAGAAGAGCAAGGCCCGATCACAAGAAGGATCCGTTGGTCTTCTCCTTTGATAATAGCTTCCAATTCTCGATCACGCGCTTCTTTGCGCTCCAAGGCTGGACCTTCCAAGCGGTAAAGCGAAGTGATCTCTTGCTCATCAATCTTATTGCTCTTCGTAATGAATACCATACGGCCTCCTTATGCTACCTAGACCCATCCTCTTTCTATTTCAGAGGAGCTCTTAAAATTTACGTCCGTGACAGTTTTTGAATTTCTTACCTGAACCACAAGGGCATAAATCGTTGCGTTTCACTTGTGACAAGTCAATATCTGCTGGAATATCTTGTTGTTGCGCTGCAATGTTGCGAGTCGCAGTTGTTGAAATACTGTGTTCCGTACGTGGACGTTCTTGTTCGTGAATTTGGGCTTTCATCATGAGACGAGTCACATCAAATTCAATCGATCCGATCATATCGTTAAACATACGGAAACTTTCTGATTGGTATTCTACCACTGGGTTATTTTGCGCATACCCACGGAGTCCAACCGCATTTCGCAATTGATCCAAAGCATCGATATGGTCCGTCCACTTGCTGTCCACCACACGAAGGATCAAGACTTTTTGGAATTCTTGCACAGACTCTTCGTCACGCAATTTCGCTACTTGGCTAGCATAGATTTCTTCTGCACGTGCATACAAGTAATCGATAACTTCCTTGTCAGATTTTCCTTCAATATCGCTTGCAGAAATCGTATCTTCCGGAACCAAATTGTATTTGGCAAAGTTCAGAATCGCTTCAACGCGTTCTTCCTTACTTGAGTGGCTGGCTCCTTCAACAATCCGTTTGATGGTCCGTTTGATCATGGCCTTGATTTCAGGTGCCAAGTCACGGTTAGCTGTGATAACATCATAGCGTTCAGCGTAGATAATTTCCCGTTGTTCCCGCATCACGTCATCGTATTGAAGGACTTGTTTACGGGTATCGTAGTTGTTTCCTTCAACCCGTTTTTGAGCACCCTCTACCTGACGGGTGAACATGTTTGAACGGATTACTGATTCTTCTTCGCTCAACTTGAAGCGATCAAGCACTGCTTTGATCCGTTCAGAACCGAAACGACGCATCAATTCATCTTCAAGAGACAAGTAGAATTGAGATTCACCTGGATCCCCTTGACGTCCTGAACGTCCACGAAGCTGGTTATCGATCCGACGGCTTTCGTGACGTTCTGTCCCGATGACACACAGTCCACCGAGTTCGCGAACACCTTCACCAAGCTTGATATCGGTACCACGTCCGGCCATGTTGGTCGCGATGGTAACAGCACCACGTTGACCAGCGTTCATGATGATTTGCGCTTCTTTGTAGTGGTTTTTCGCATTCAAAACTTCGTGAGGGACACCTGCTTGAACCAACAATTGAGAAAGGTAATCACTGGTTTCAACGGCAACGGTACCTACAAGGACTGGTTGCCCTTTTTCATGACGAGACTTGACATCTTCTACAACAGCCTTAAATTTTGATTTCAAGCTTGGGTAGAGAAGGTCTGGATGGTCAATACGGGCAATCGGACGGTTGGTTGGAATTGGAATCACGCGAATGTTATAAATTTCACGGAATTCTTCTTCTTCGGTTTTCCCTGTCCCTGTCATCCCTGACAACTTCTTGTACATACGGAAGAGGTTTTGGTAAGTAATCGATGCAGATGTTTTGGTTTCTTCTTGAACTGGAACACCTTCTTTGGCTTCAATCGCTTGGTGAAGTCCATCAGAATAGCGACGTCCTTCCATGGTCCGACCAGTAAATTGGTCGACGATCAAGATTTCTTGATCTTCGCTGACCACATAGTCGATATCCAAAATCATGATGTAGTTGGCACGAAGGGCGTTGTCGATAAAGTGAGTCAAAGCTACATTTTCAATATCGTACAAGTTTTCAAGATTAAAGTAGCTTTCTGCTTTATCGATTCCTGAATCAGACAAACCGATGGTTTTAGATGGGACATCGATAATGTAATCGTCCTCTGTCAAGGTCTTCACATAAGCATCTGCCATGTGATAGAGTTGGCTTGTATCAGAAGCTGTCTGCCCAGAAACGATCAGCGGAGTACGCGCTTCGTCGATCAAGATGGAGTCTACCTCATCGACCAAGGCATAGTTCAATGGACGTTGAACCATGTTTTCAGCACGAACAACCATGTTATCACGAAGATAATCAAACCCGATCTCTGAGTTAGTCGAGTAGGTAATATCACAGAGGTAAGCTTCTTTTTTCTCAGCTGGAGATTTTGCTGCAAGGTTGATCCCTACTGAAAGGCCAAGCCATGAGTAAAGTTCTCCCATCTCTGTCGCATCCCGCTCTGTCAAGTATTCATTGACGGTAACAACGTGCACCCCTTTACCAGACAAGGCATTCAAGTACACCGGCATGGTTGCTGTTAGGGTTTTTCCTTCCCCTGTACGCATCTCTGGAACGTCACCATGGTGAAGGACGATTCCCCCCATGACCTGAACCTTGTATGGGAACAAACCAAGAACCCGTTTTGCAGCTTCACGAACAACTGCAAAAGCCTCGTACAAGAGATCATCCAAAGACTCACCATCTTGGTAACGTTGCTTAAACTCAACTGTTTTCGCTTTTAATTCGTCATCCGTCAAAGCTGCCATTTGGTCTTCATAAGAAAAGACCTTATCAGCCATTTTTTCAAGGCGTTTGATTTCGCCTCGATCATTTTCAATAATTGTTTTTAATAAATTTGCCATTTTTTTCCTTACTTTGAATTTTTCAAAATCTAAAATGTTCTTTTTATTCTAGCATTTTTTAAACATTTTTTCAAGATCAAGGCTGTATCTTACAAGACTTTCGAGTGGTTTTTTTCGTGTAAGAAAATCCAAAAAGATGCCTGCTCAAGCAGACATCTTTTCTTTAGGCGATCGTTATTCAGACAAATGGTAAGAATAGCTTGCCACAACCACTTCTTCATGCCAACGAAGTGCATACTTCAATTTCAAACTCATTTGGTTGTGGAGAATATTTTGCCAATGTTTTTTAGGGATAAATTGAGGGACTAGGACTGTAACGGTGTTGCCTTTTTCCTTGGCCTCCTCAGCCACTTTTGAGACAAATTCAACTGTTGGCTGGATAATATCCCGGTAACTGGTCATGACATTTTCAAAGCGAATATGAGGGAAATAGTGCTTAAATTCTTCTGCTACCTCAGCGTCTTTAACCTTGGTTTCTTCCGTTGAGACGTGCATAGCTATAACATCGTTTCCTAGGCTATTTGCATAACTCATAGCTCCCACACTTACCTGAGTGACATTCCCAACAAGGACAATCACGGTATTGCCCGCATAACTTGTCTTTTCGATCTTACCTCCCAAGCGCAATTGAGCCGCAACTTTATCATAGTGATTACGGATACTCAAGAACATCCAAAGCAAGAGACCAATAATAGGGAAGAAGGGCCAGATCTCACGCAAACGGAATAATAAGAGGATCAAGACAATTCCATAACAGATGGCTGCCCCCAGGATATTGGCAAGCGAATACTTAAGAAATCCTTTTTGATATTGGCGTTTCCAGTGGATCACCATCCCTGTTTGAGAAAGGGCAAAAGGAATGAAGACCCCAATGGTATAAAGCGGAATCAAGCTTTCTGTTTGTCCATCAAAAATCAAGAGCAAGACGATGGCACCAATCGCCAAGGTCAAAATCCCATTAGAATAGCCCAGACGATCCCCTTTTTCCATATACATGTGTGGCATGTATTTATTTTTAGCCATGTTAAAGGCCAACATTGGAAAGGCGGAGAAACCGGTATTAGCCGCAACTGCCAAGATCAAGGCTGTTGATAATTGGAAGATGTAAAAGAAGGCTTGTCCAACTGGGGAATTCCCTAAGATGGCTTGGGCCATTTGGGCTAGAGTTGTTACCCCTTTAGCCGGAACGACACCCACCCAGTAATTGAGGAAGGTAATCCCTGCAAACATGATCCCCAAAATCAAAGCCATAATGGTCAAGGTAGAAGCTGCATTCTTTGCTTTTGGTTTCTTAAAGAAAGGAACCGAATTGGAGATGGCTTCAACCCCTGTTAGGGAAGCGGATCCACTCGTAAAGGCCCGCAATAAGAGAATAATACTAACCCCTGAAATGGTTTGACCCACATGAGCAGTTGCGTTATAGGCCAAGTGACCCGTCAAGATTTGGATCACACCATAGCCGATCAAGGCAATGGTACTGACAATGAAAAGGTATACCGGAATCATCAATGATGTCGCTGATTCACGTAGCCCCCGAAGGTTCATCAGCATCAAAATCAAGACCAACAAAATGGAAATGTGAAGATTATAAGGATGAAGAGATGGAATCGCTGACGTGATGGCATCTGCACCGGAAGACACAGATACTGCTACTGTCAGCATGTAGTCGACTAAGAGACTACCACCAGCGATCAAACCCGCTTTGGGAGACAAGTTCTCCGTAGTCACCATATAGGCCCCTCCCCCTTGAGGGTAGGCATGAATGACTTGGCGATAAGAAATCGTTAAACTAGCTAGGAGAACCAGGACCACAATCCCAATTGGAATGGACCACCAAATAGCTCCTGCTGATACGGTCATCAAGACCAAGATAACTTGCTCTGGACCATAGGCAATAGAAGAAAGTGCGTCACTAGAGAGCATGGCCAAAGCCTGCATTTTCCCTAGCAATCCGCCTTCACCTTCTGCACCAGATTTCAACGGACGGCCAATAAACCATTTTTTCAATGTTGAAAACATAAAAAACTCCTTGAAAAAAGATCATGAGGCCGGGAATTCCCTGCCTCTTTTTCATAAAACTGGGGTTATTCTACTCTTTTTTTTCAAGACTGTCAACTGAAATTGTGAAATCTTCGTAAAGTTTTCATTGTGTTCATTTATCCAACCTCTCTTAGATCAGCCAGCTTCTTTTCAAATTGATCCAAGCAAAAAACGAGGCTAGGACAAAAATCCTAGCCTCTCAATTATTTTTGGATTGTCGAGCAAGACGCAGTGGTTGAGTGGGCTCTACTGCGCTGATTTCATCAGCTTTTACAGTCCTACTCAACTGTGCGGAGGTAGGACGACGAAATCGAATTCTAACGAATTACCGATTTCTGTCCCACTCTCTCTTTTTTATTTGGGTTGATGTGCCACATAGTGGGCAATGACATCCGAAGTGTACTGGGCTGTGCCAGCTCCAAACTTGTCGATGTTTTCCTTGAATTCTGGGTTATAGACATAGCCTTTGCCGATATGGCCAAAAACCTCTATAGAGCAGTCAAATCCATACGTTCGAATTGCTTCTAAAAGTTTAGCTGCCTGATTTTGATTTTCATTTGCGGATACGGATAGACCATCTTTGAGATTTTGCGCCAAAGTTTGAAAAACTTGGTTGAAGGCTTCCGTAGCCTCATCTTCACGCCCCTTTTGGCGCTCAAGCGCTTGGTCCATGACTTCTTGACCGTACTTCTCTACCGCCTCTTGCTGGTATTTTTGAGTATCTTGATAGCTAAATCCAGTGAATTTTTCCTCAATGGTCATTTTTCTTTCTCCTTTTTGTTCTTGAATGGTTTTTTGCAAGGTAGAAATCAAGGTATCCAGACGTTGTCTTTCTTGAGTCAAATAGTCCAACTGTTTGGTCAAATGGGGCAATAAGTTAGCTTTTTCTTCAGCTAAGAGTTCTGCTATTTGGTCTAAGGAAAATCCTAGATACTTGTAGTAGAGAATCACCTGTAATCGTTCTAAATCTTCTTGACTGTATGTCCGATAACCATTTTCAGATTTCACAGGAACGAGAAGTCCTATCTTGTCATAGTGGTGCAAGGTCTTGACAGAGACACCCGACAGCTCTGCAGCTTCTTTGATATGGTACATGATTTCCTCCTTGTACTCAATGAAAATCAAAGAGCAAACTAGGAAGCTAGCCGCAGGTTGCTCAAAGCACTGCTTTGAGGTTGTAGATAGAACTGACGAAGTCAGTAACATATATACGGTAAGGCGACGCTGACGTGGTTTGAATTTGATTTTCGAAGAGTATTACAAGGATAGTATAACCCCTCCCCTTAGGTCAGAGTCAAGGCTTAACATAAAAAAAGTTTTCAGATAAAAAAGGCTTGAGTTGTTTCACAACTTTTAACTCAAACCCTTTCTTTTTTATGGATGACTCACGATCAATTCTAAACCTTGCCCTTCCAAAGTCCAAGATTCAACATCGCTCGGTAAGATAAAGTGACTTCCTTTTCGAATAGGATAATCCTTTCCATCTACCGTCAATTTTCCTTCTCCGGCTAAGACGCTTAACAAGCTGTAATCAGCAGTCTTTTCAAAATCAGCTTTTCCAGTCAGTTCCCACTTATAAACGGTGAAGAAGTCACTTGCAACCAAGGTGGTCATTCGAAGATCATCGACAACAACTGTATCTGGATGACTATTTGCCGGCTCACCGATGTTTAACACATCAATCGATTTTTCCAAGTGAAGCTCCCGCAAGTTTCCTTGAGCATCCTTGCGGTCAAAATCATAAACCCGGTAGGTGGTGTCACTCGACTGTTGGGTTTCAAGAATCAAAATTCCAGAACCAATGGCGTGCATGGTCCCGCTTGGCACATAGAAGAAATCTCCAGCCTTGACTGGAACCTTTGTCAGCAAAGCATCCCAGTTCTTGTCCTCAATTTGCTGACGGAGTTCTTCTTTTGACTTGGCATTGTGTCCATAGATAATCTCAGATCCTTCATCAGCCGCAATCACATACCAACACTCAGTTTTTCCAAGTTCTCCTTCATGTTCCATTGCATAGGTATCATCTGGGTGCACCTGTACACTGAGCCAATCGTTGGCATCCAAAATCTTTGTTAATAAAGGAAAGACAGGCTCTTTACGATTACTGAATAATTCCCGGTGCTCTTGATAGAGCTGATCCAATCCCATTCCTTCGTATGGACCATTGGCTACTTTAGAAACACCATGTGGATGGGCTGAAATCGCCCAAAATTCACCGACATGGTCGCTCGGAATTTCGTAACCAAATTCTTCTTTCAGACGAGTTCCTCCCCAAATTTTTTCCTGCATGACTGAATGTAAAAATAATGGTTGTCCCATAATATCCTCCTCGCATTTCATGTTTCTATTATACAAAAAAAAGAAAGTTTTTGAAAGCCCTTCCCATTATTTTCCTCTCTCGCCAGAAACTTCATTTTTGTGTATAATGAAAGGGATGACACTAAAAGAAAATATTATCCAACTGGCGCATTCTATTGGGATTTCAAAAATTGGATTTACAACTGCTGATGACTTTGCTTATTTGGAAAAATCGCTCCGCTTGGCCGTTGAGGAAGGACGGAATTCTGGATTCGAGCATAAGAATATTGAAGAGCGCATCCAACCCAAATTAAGTCTCTCCTCCGCAAAGACCATCATCTCAATCGCTGTCGCCTACCCCCACAAACTCAAGCAACAACCTCAAAAAACAGCCTATAAAAGAGGAAAATTCACTCCAAACAGCTGGGGGTTAGACTACCATTATGTCCTTCAAGACAAGCTCAACCGCTTAGCTACTGGGATTGAAGAAATGACGCAGGATTTTGAATACAAGGGCATGGTCGATACTGGAGCATTGGTTGATACGGCTGTCGCCCAACGAGCAGGGATTGGCTTTATCGGAAAAAATGGCTTGGTCATTTCAAAAGAATACGGTTCTTACATGTTTCTGGGCGAATTGATTACCAACCTCGAAATCGAACCGGATCAGCCAGTCGACTATGGTTGTGGAGACTGTCGGCGTTGTTTAGATGCTTGCCCAACCTCCTGTTTAATCGGAGATGGCTCTATGAATGCCAAGCGTTGTTTGTCCTTCCAAACCCAAGACAAGGGCATGATGGACCTAGAATTTCGCAAGAAAATTAAAACGGTCATCTATGGATGTGACATCTGTCAGATTAGCTGCCCTTATAACAAAGGGCTAGATAATCCCTTGGCAACAGAAATCGATCCTGATCTGGCTCATCCAGAGTTGATTCCCTTTATCGAACTGTCCAACGGTCAATTTAAGGAAAAATTCGGGAACGTTGCTGGAAGCTGGCGAGGCAAAAATATCCTCCAGCGCAATGCCATTATCGCACTAGCCAATGCCAATGACCGCTCGGCCATTCCTAAGCTCCTGAACATCATCGAAACTTCACAAAATCAGATTCATATTGCAACGGCTATCTGGTCTTTAGGGCAACTGCTCCGTGAAGTCACGCCGGACCTTGTTGAGCTCTTACGGAATATCAAACATCCGACGGATGCCATCATAGAAGAACGAACTGCTTTCTTTGAAAAATTCAGTGTTCAAGCAGATTCACAGCTACAATGAAAAAACACTAAGGTTGTATCCTTAGTGTTTTTTTAGTTCCTTCAAGAAATACCAACTACCCATCTCTACTTGGTTAAAGCTAATCTCACTTGAATAGACTTCCTTGTAACCATTTTTCGTGTAAAAATAGACATTTCCTTTGGTATTGGTATAAAAGGCTAGTTTTTTTCCTTGGATCTCTTCCAAGAAAGGCTCAATTCCTTCTGTCATAAAGCGACTGCCATAGCCCTGCCGTTGGTGTTTAGGGGCGACTGCGAGAAGCATCAAATACCAATCAAAGTCTACATTTTGCTCCAATTCCTTATCCGTGTCCTCCATAAATTTAAAGTAGGCCAACATATTTTTCAAGGAAATAAACTTGAGCAAACCAAATCCCCCATTTAAGAGATAGGCCCGAAAAGGAATCGGTCCCTTTTGCAACAAGGCTACCGCATAAATTTCATCGTTTTTTTCTGCCACAAGGCAAATATGGTGCTTAAGAAAAACCTTCACCAAGATGCGCATCATTGCCTCAACAAAGGCTGGGTATTGCTTGGGATCCCGAACCAAATCCTTGATAACTTTTAAAAATAGATAGTCCTCAAAGGCTGTACTGGCTACTCGAACCACCTGATCCAGATCTGCTTTTTCTGCTTTTCTGTACTTCATCTTCTCTCCTATTCTAAGTCCACTTTCCAGTATACACTATCCCTCGCTCTTAGACAAAGGTCAATTTTCAGCAATTTGTTCATTCAAACCAGCAAAAAGAGTCCTCCCCAAACGAGTCCCAGCCCCCAAGCGACGAGAACATCCTTGGAATAATGAACCCCTCCAATAACTCGGACAAGGGCTAATAGAAGAGATAGGAGCATGGAGCACATTCCTAGAGAAAGCGACAACTGACAGACACACATGGAGATAATGGTCGCCGAAAATACATGTCGGCTAGGAAAGGAATGACCAGATGAATTCTTTTCTAATAAGGGTTGAATCTCCCATTTTTCATAAGGTCTTGGAACATTGACCCAATGACGAAAGAGGCTAAACAAGACAAAACCCGAAGCAGGGATCCAGATAAAAGGCCAGATTTCTCCCATTGAAGTTTTCTTTAAAAACAGCCAACAAAAGACCAGGCCGTAGATGCCTGGCATCACGAAAGTCAGGATTCGATTCATCCTTTGAAGAACCTGCACACGATGTGGCTTTCTCGTAAAAGGCAGGGTTAGCCAACGATAAAATTTCGGATAATCTTGAAGATTGGGCTTCATGTTGGCACTCCTGTCTATCATCTCATTTTTGTACTACTAGTATACGCGATCCTAAGAAAGCCTGTCAAGCCAGGCTTCTTTTTTATCCTTTCTTTCTTCTTTTTCACATGATTTAGCACTAAAATCTGATGATTTATCATTTTTCTGTCTCCAAGAAACGTCTTTTCCATTACTATTATCGATAAAAAAATGAGGCTGGGACAAAAGTCCTAGCCTCTTAATTGTTTTTGGATTGTCGAACAAGACGCAGTGGTTGAGTGGGCTCTACTACGCTGATTTCATCAGCTTTTACAGCCCTACTCAACTGTGCGGAGGTGGGACGACGAAATCGAATTCTAACGAATTACCGATTTCTGTCCCACTCTCATTTTTTCACTTTGTATGTTACGCCCTTTGTATCTTGTCGGAATTGCGACAGGACGAAGGTGGATCGATATTATCCACCTGAGGAGTTAGTGAGTCGTGTCGGCAAGGCACCATTGTGCTTGCCGTTACACGAATTGAACACGCCCTAAATGCTGGGTGAAAAACGCTAACTATACTAGCACTAACTTCCAGACACAGTAGCTGATTGAACTCTTCTCTCGCTTGATAAGCTCGGAAGAATTCTAATCAGCCTTGTGGGGGTAGGACGGCGAAGCGTCCACAATCGTATAGCTTCTGTCCTACTCCCTATTTTCACTGTGCATTTTACGGGCTTTGTATCTTGTTGTTACGCTACTTCTTCTGTGAATTGGCTATTGTAGAGATCAGCATAGAAGCCATTTTGGGTCATGAGTTCTTGGTGATTACCCTGCTCGATAATATTTCCATCTTTCATCACGAGAATCAGATCCGCATTACGAATAGTGGACAAGCGATGGGCAATGACAAAGGAGGTCCGGCCTTCCATGAGTTTGTCCATAGCTTTTTGAATCAACTCTTCTGTACGGGTATCGACAGATGAGGTTGCTTCATCCAAGATAAGAAGCGGAGCATCCTTCAAGAGGGCACGCGCAATGGTCAAGAGTTGCTTTTGACCCACGGACAAGGTCACTGAATCATCTAATACAGTATCATAGCCATTCGGCAAGGTCCGAATAAAGTGATGGACCCCAACCGCTCGGGTTGCTGCTTCCACCGCTTCGTCTGAAATATCCGTTTGATTGAAGACCAGGTTTTCTCGAATGGTCCCCTCAAATAGCCAGGTATCTTGCAAGACCATCGAAAAGGCATCATGAACTTCTTCTCGGCTCATGGCCTTAGTATCCACACCATCGATGGTAATTTTACCAGCTTGAATGTCGTAAAAACGCATCAAGAGATTGACCATGGTCGTCTTACCTGCACCTGTCGGACCAACAATGGCCACCTTCTGTCCTGGCTTAGCTTCAGCTGTAAAGTCATGGATAATAGTCTTATCTGGTGAATAACCAAAGCGAACATGTTCAAAGGTAACATGACCTTTTGGCACTTCCAATTGGCGTGTTTTTTGGGATTCATCTTCCATTTCTTCTTCGTCTAAGAATTCAAAGACACGCCCCATAGCAGCACTAGCTGATTGCAATTGGGTAATGCCTTGAGCCATTTGACTAATTGGTTGGGTAAAGATGCGGACATAGGTCATAAAGGCAACAATGGTCCCGATGGTAATGTCTCCATTAATGGTGAGGACAGCCCCAACGATACAGACCATGACATAGCCGAAATTCCCTACAAACTGCATCAAGGGCATCATGATCCCAGAGAAGAATTGGGATTTCCACATGCTATGGTACAAATCTTGGTTGATGGCATCAAAATGATTTTTGGCTTGGTGACGGCCATTGTAGGAAATGACGATATTGTGGCCACTATAGATTTCTTCAACATAACCTGAAACTTTGGCAAGGTTGTCCTGTTGTTGCTTAAAGAGAGGCTGGCTCTTGACCATAATGATGCTGGAAAGAGCAAAACCTGCAAAGACGGACACAATCGCTGTCACCGCCAAGTGCCAGTCCGTCTTAAACATCATAAGGATGGAGCCAATCAATAAGACAATAGAAGAGACCATTTGAACCAAGCTTTGGTTAAAGGATTGGGTCATCAAATCCACGTCATTGGTCACACGAGACAAGGTATCTCCTTGTTCATGGCTATCAAAATATTGGAGGGGCACGCGATTGATCTTCTCAGCAATGGCATTGCGCAAGCGTTCTGCGAAGCGCTGAATCATCGTTGAGATAATGAAGCTACTGCTGTAGGACACTAGTGCTCCAACTCCATAAAGGATGGCTAAGGTCAGAGCAATCGAAGTGATCTTGTCAATATCAATGACTCCTCCCATCCCTTTTGTGATAGTATCCGTGATTTCTTTTAATTTATCCGGTCCAATAACCGTGATAATACTCGATACGACCGAAAAGAGGATAGCAACTAGGAAAAATAGGTGGAAGCCCTTCAAATAGGGAGAAAGTTGTCTCCAAAGGGACGATTCTTGTTTTGTTTTATGCATGTTCCAACTCCTCCTTAGACAATTGTGAATAGGCAATTTCTTGATAGACTTCATTGGTCGCAAGCAATTCCTTGTGGGTACCTTGACCGACGACCTTCCCTTGATCCAAGACCAAAATCAAATCCGCATCCATAATGGTCGAAATCCGTTGCGCAACGATCAATTTGGTCGTATCTGCCAACTTTTCTTTTAGGGCTTGTCGCAAGATCCGATCTGTTTTATAATCCAGGGCTGAGAAGGAATCATCAAAGATGAGGATCTCGGGCTTGCGTGCAAGGGCACGCGCAATCGCCAAACGTTGACGTTGTCCTCCAGAGAAGTTGCTTCCTCCTTGCGCTACTTCTGTATCCAAGCCCTTCTCTTTTGCGGCAACAAACTCTTTGGCTTGGGCCAATTCAAGAGCTTTCCAGATGGCTTCATCCTCTAATTTTCCTTGGCTACTTTCCCCAAATTCCATATTGGAGCGAATCGTGCCACTAAAGAGCACTGCTTTTTGTGGAATGTAGCCGACTTTATTGTTCAATTCTTGGTGGCTATAGTCCTTGACATTCACCCCATCCACTAAGATCTTTCCTTCTGTCGCATCGTAAAAACGCGGGATTAAATTGACCAAAGTGGATTTACCAGAACCAGTTGATCCGATGAAGGCAACGGTTTGTCCTTTCTGAGCTGAGAAGGTCACGTGCTCAATCACAGCACGGGAAGTCCGTCCATATCGGAAGGAAACGTCTTGAAATTCTACACTTCCTTTTTCTCCAGACTCAGTCTTGGACTCAGATGGAAAATCAACAGACGGCTCTAGAGCCAAGACCTGATTAATCCGTTTTGCGGATACTAAGGCACGAGGCAGAATAATCAAGATGGCCACCATCATCATAAAGCCAATGACAACCTGCATGGCGTAAGAGGAGAAGGTGATCATATCGGAGAAGACCTTGGTCCGATCCGCTAATGCAGGACTGGTGAAGATCTTTGTAGGATCTTTTGGCATGGCGATATCATTGATCAAGTGCGCCCCAATCCAGTAGATAGCAAGGGTCAAACCACTTGATACCACTGTCATGACAGGGTTCATCAGAGACATCAAACGATAAACAAAGAGATTTAGACGGGTTAAGCCCTTGTTTTCCGTTTGGAATTTTTCATTTTGATACGCTTCTGCATTGTAGGCACGGACCACGCGCACCCCAGTCAAACTCTCCCGTGTCGTCGCATTCAAGGCATCGGTCAAACCCTGAACCTTTTGCTGGCGCGGAAAGGCAATCAGAACAAGAACAGAGAGAAGAATCAAGACCATCAAGACCGCAATCCCAACAGACGTTGTCCAGGCACTGTTCTTCCCCCAAATCTTGGTCAGAGCCCAAATCGCCATAATGGGACCACGCGTCACAACTTGCATCCCCATGACAATCATGATTTGTAACTGGGTCAAATCATTGGTTGTACGAGTTAAGAGAGAGGGAACGGAGAATTTCTTGATCTCGGCATCAGAGTAATCCATCACTTGATGGAAAATCTCTCCTCTAAGTCGCGTCGTAAAGCTGGCAGCGACTCTTGAAGCCAAAAAGCCCACAAAAACTGCCATCAAAAAGCTTCCAAAAGAGAAGAGCAACATCTTGCTTCCCGGATCCATAATATCAGAAACCTTGGTCCCATCCTTAGCTAAGAGGGTCGTGATATCAGATAAGTATTCAGGAGTCTTTAAATCCATCCAAACAGCCAGACAGATAAAGACCGTACTAAGGGCAATCATGCCCCATTCTTTGGCGGTTAACCGCCGAAACATATTGATCATTCCTCGCTCCTTTTTTTCATATTCTCATAAAATTGATGCATGACCTTGAAAAAGATGGCCAATTCTTCTTCTGATACACCAGCCATCATCTTCTGGTCCACTTCCTCAAAGAATTGCTTCATGTCATTCAAATTGGCTTTCACACTGTCTGTTAGGTAGACATACTTGGCCCGTTTATCGGTCGGACTAGCCTCTAAATAAATAAAGCCATTTTTCTCCATTCGCTTGATCAGATTACTGGTCACGGATTTTGCGATATGAAGTTCCTGCTCAACATCCCGAATCAAGGTCACTTTTCCCTCCTTTTCACGATGAGATAAGAAGCTCAATACCTGACCTTGGGGTCCTGCGCTAAATTCAAGCCCCTGCTTCTTGGCCTCTCTTTCTACCATGAGGTGAATGAGATGGCCGATTTTTTTAAATTCTTGTAACGGTTTGTCCATCATTCCTCCAAATAGTTCTCATAAGAACTTTAAAGTTACTATGAGAACTATTTTAGCACAAAAAAGATCCCTGTCAAGAAAAAAGTTTCTATAAGAACTAAAAAATGGAGCCGAATCGACTCCATCCTTCATCTTTAGATAATAATGCCTTCTAGATGATCCATTTCATGCTGACAGATCTGGGCTGGAAAACCTGACAAACGAATCGTTTTTGCTTTCCAATTCACATCTCGATAGGCCACTGAAATCTCCTCATAACGAGTGGTTGGCCGAATCCCTACCAAGGATAAGCATCCTTCCTCTGTTTGGTAAGGCTTTTTCTTTTCAAGGAGAACAGGATTAAACAGGACCAGATTTTCACTTCCCATTCGGATGATAATCGCCCGTTTTTTCACCCCGATCATATTAGCCGCTAAACCCACACACTCAAGGAGATGAGCATTTAAGGTGTCCTGCAAATCCAAAGCCAAGGTGCGATCCTCAGGTGTCGCTTCTTCTGACTTTTGACCCAAGAATAAGACATCCTTTACAATATTCTTTTTCATTCCTTCCTCACTTCTTGATAGATAGACGAAAGAAGTGAGTGGGACAGAAATCGATAATTCGTTAGAATTCGATTTCGTCGTCCCACCTCCGCACAGTTAAGTAGGGCTGTAAAAGCTGATGAAATCAGCGTAGTAGAGCCCACTCAACCACTGCGTCTTGCTCGACAATCCAAAAATAATTGAGAGGCTAGGACTTGTGTCCCAGCCTCCTCGCTCTTGTTTCTAACCTCTAAGAGACAATTGCTTCTTATTTTTTTAGCTTCTCGCTCACTTCTTTTGCAAGGACAAAGTTCCCCAAGGTCGCTGAACCATTGCCAGCAACTGCAGGTGTCACAATGTAATCTCTCACATCTGGTACAGGGAGGTAACCGTTCAAGAGAGCAGTAAATTTCGTGCGAACACGATCTAACATGTGTTGTTGAGCCATGACTCCTCCTCCAAAGACAATGACGTCTGGGCGGAAGGTAACTGTCGCATTCACTGCTGCTTGTGCGATGTAGTAGGCTTGAATATCCCATACATTGCTGTTGAGTTCAATGTTTTCCCCACGAATACCTGTACGAGCTTCGAGACTAGGACCAGCCGCAAAGCCTTCCAAACAGCCATTGTGGAAAGGACAAACACCCTTGAATTCTTTTTCCACATCCATTGGGTGTTGAGCCACATAGTAGTGTCCCATTTCTGGGTGTCCAGCTCCCCCGATAAACTCACCACGTTGGATGACACCAGCTCCGATTCCTGTTCCGATTGTATAGTAAACCAAGTTTTCGATATGACCACCCGCGTTATTGCGTGCGACCACTTCTCCATAGGCAGAGCTATTCACATCTGTCGTGAAATAGATAGGTACATTCAAGGCACGACGGAAAGCCCCAACGATATCTACATTGGCCCAATTTGGTTTTGGAGTCGTTGTGATGAAACCATAAGTGTTTGAATTTGGATCGATATCAATTGGTCCAAAGGATCCGATCGCAAGCCCAACTAGATCCTCAAATTTTGAGAAAAATTCAATACACTTATCAATCGTCTCAATTGGCTTGGTTGTTGGAAATTGTACTTTTTCCACAACATTATAGTTTTCATCACCAACCGCACAAACAAATTTTGTACCGCCAGCTTCCAAACTTCCATATAATTTTGTCATGTTGGCTCCTTTTTTATTATGAAAAATATCCTGTATTTATTATAGCATATTTTGTAGTCAATCTTTTTCTCTTCTCTAAAGAAAAAACACACCTTTTTTTGAGAAATAAAATTCAAGGACTGGAGATGATAGACCAGTCCTTGAGAACTTATTGTTTCGATTAAGCTTTGACTTCGATGATCGCATCACCCTTCGCAACAGATCCAGTTGCAACAGGTGTGACAGAAGCAAAGTCAGCTGTGTTAGTGACGATCACCATAGTTGTGTCTTCAAGACCAGCTGCGGCAATTTTCGCTGCATCAAATGTACCAAGGACATCACCAGCTTTAACTTTATCGCCTTGAGCTACTTTTTGATCAAATCCTTCACCGTTCATTGATACTGTATCAATCCCAACGTGGATCAAGATTTCAGCACTATTAGCTGTTTTCAAACCGTAAGCATGTCCAGTCGCAAAAGCAATCGTTACTTCAGCATCTGCTGGCGCATAGACAACGCCTTCAGTTGGTTTGATGGCAATTCCTTGTCCCATCGCACCACTTGAGAAGACAGGATCATTCACATCAGCAAGCGCTACTGTACTACCAACGATAGGAGTTACAATCACTTCATCTGCAAGTGTTGCTTCAACTTCTTCAGAAGCAGCTGCTACTTCTTTGGCTTCTGCTTTTTCAGCAGTTTCTGCTGCTGCTACATTTCCTTCTGCAGCAAACACATCTGCTGCTTTTGTCTTACCGTAGAAGTAAGTCAATGCAAAGGCTACCGCAAAGGCAATCACTTCACACAAGAGGTAGAATGGGATGGATGTTGCATTGATTGAAAGGAATCCAAGGAAACCTGCTGATCCAAGTGAAACAGCAACGACTTGGAGAAGACCTGCAAAGAGGGCACCTACTGCTGAACCGATAAGGGCACAGAAGAATGGGAATTTGTATTTCAAGTTAACCCCGAAGAGGGCTGGTTCTGTGATACCAAGAAGGGCAGACACACCTGCAGAAGATGCAAGACCTTTGGTTTTTTCGCTCTTCGTCAAGAACAAGATGGCAAAAGTTGCAGCACCTTGCGCTACGTTGGCCATTGATGCGACAACGAAGATGAAATCTCCATGACCCGCACCTTTTTGCCATGCTGAAAGCAATTGTGTTTCGATAGCTGGGAATGATTGGTGAAGACCTGTCATAACGATCAATGAGTAAGTTCCACCAAAGACTGTCATACCGATAAAGCTTGTTGTGTTATACAACCATACAATAGCATCTGTGATTCCGTTTGATACCAAAAGCATCACTGGACCAACCACTGTAAAGGTAAGGAAACCAGTAATCATCACAGAAAGCAATGGAGTAAAGGTAAAGTCAACAGCTGATGGCAATTTCTTGTGGAAGAATTTTTCCAAATGCGCCAAGATCCAGATCGCTGCTAAGACAGGAATAACTTGGTAAGCATAGTTTGTTTGTGCTACATTGTAACCAAAGATATCCCAGAATTTAGTAGCCCCACCAAGATCTGGTGTGGTCATGATCATACCGATCGCAGCACCCAAGAAGATGTTTGCTCCAAAGCGTTTGGCTGCAGAAATACCAACCAAAATTGGCAAGAACATAAATGGTGCAGCTGACATCAATTGGATCATAGCTGAAAGACCCTTGATAGCTGGGTACATTTCTTCCAATGATTTAGGTCCAAATAAACCAGCTGAAGTCAAGAAGTTCCGAAGGGCCATCAAGAGACCACCTGCAACCAAGGCAGGGATGATTGGAACGAAGATATCAGACAAGAGTTTAATCAAGGCCATCAATGGGTTGAATTTCTTATCTTTTGCAGCGATTTGTTTCAAATCGTCTGTTGATACTTCTTTCAAACCAGTCGCTTTAATCAGCTCTTCATAAACAAAGTTTACATCTCCAGGTCCGATGATGACTTGGTATTGACCATCTGATTTGAAGGTTCCTTTGACATCTGCATTGTTATCAAGTGCAGCTTGATCAACTTTGCTATCGTCTTTCAATACCAAACGTAGACGTGTCGCACAGTGTGCTGCCGCAACAAGGTTATCTTTACCAACTGCTTCGATAACCTCTTTGGCTACTTTATTGTAATCCATAAAGTAAATCTCCTTATTTTTTGTAATGTAAACGGTTAAATCGTTTCTACGTTTTTAATTGTACCACGTATTGAAAATATGTCAAGCGTTTTGCAGGATTTTTTTGAAACTTTTTTAGACTTTTTGACACGTTTTGACAGAATGAAACTATTTTCATTTCAAGAGAGGCTTATACTACGCTTTTTAGTGCTTTAATTCAGTCTTTTATTTTCATTTTCTTTCATTTTTTCATGGATTTTCAACTTCTCATTTTTTCTTCAAACTACAAAATAGATGTCAATCGTTTGACATTTTTTGCCATTCTTTTCATTTATCGCTTGCATTTTTAATGGGAAATCGTTACTATGGAAGTAAGAAAAAATTCGGAGGACTAAAATGGAATGGACAACTGAACGTCGTTACCGACGTTATGAAGACTGGACAACAGAGGAAAAGCAAGCGATCCAAGAAAACATGGCGAAATCTCCTTGGCATACACACTACCATGTAGAGCCAAAGGCTGGTCTCTTAAATGATCCTAACGGTTTTTCCTACTTTGATGGGAAATGGATCTTGTTTTACCAAAATTTTCCATTTGGTGCAGCCCATGGGTTAAAATCATGGGTACAAACAGAAAGTGAAGACTTGGTTCATTTCAAAGAAACTGGTGTAACGCTTCTTCCAGACACAGATCTGGATAGCCATGGCGCTTATTCCGGATCAGCCATGCAGTTTGGTGACAAACTATTCTTATTCTACACTGGAAATGTTCGTGATGCAGAATGGGTCCGTCATCCTTACCAAGTCGGTGCTTTGATGGACAAAGACGGAAAGATTGAAAAAATTGACAAAATCTTGATTGATCAACCGGCTGATTCGACCGATCACTTCCGTGACCCACAGATTTTTAATTTCAAGGGTCAATACTACGCTATCGTTGGTGGTCAAGACCTTGAGAAGAAAGGATTCATCCGTCTTTATAAGGCTGTAGATAACGACTATACCAACTGGGTTGCAGTCGGTGACTTGGATTTTGCAAACGATCGGACAGCTTATATGATGGAATGTCCTAACCTAGTCTTTGTTGGAGACCAACCCGTTCTCCTCTACTGTCCTCAAGGCTTAGATAAATCCGTTCTCGATTATGACAATATCTATCCAAATATGTACAAGATCGGGGCAAGCTTTGACCCAGAAAAGGCCAAAATGGTTGATGTATCTGAATTGCATAATCTCGACTATGGTTTTGAAGCCTATGCCACTCAAGGATTTAATGCACCCGATGGACGTGCCTATGCTGTCAGCTGGCTAGGTCTTCCAGACGTTTCTTATCCAACAGATTCCTATGACTACCAAGGAGCTCTCTCACTAGTCAAAGAATTAACCATCAAAGATGGCAAACTCTACCAATACCCAGTTGAAGCGATCAAGGACTTGCGCGCTGAGAGTGAGGCATTTGCCAACAAGGCACAAACCAAGAACTGCTATGAATTGGAATTGCAGTTTGAAAAGGATAGCCAGAACGAAATCGTCCTCTTTGCCGATGCAGAAGGAAAGGGCTTAGCTCTCACATTTGATCTGGCTAAAGGATTGGTCACAGTCGATCGAAGCCAGGCTGGTGAGCAATATGCCCAAGAATTCGGTACGAGCCGTAGCTGCACAATCGCTAACCAAGCGACAACTGCTAATATTTTCATTGACAATTCGATTTTTGAAATCTTTATTAATAAAGGAGAAAAAGTATTTTCTGGTCGGGTCTACCCACATGCGGATCAAAATGGAATCTTGATCAAGTCTGGAACCCCTACTGGAACTTACTACGAACTTGATTATGGTCGCAAAGCTAACTGATGTCGCCAAACTCGCCGGTGTCAGCCCTACTACTGTCTCACGGGTTATCAATAAAAAAGGATACCTGTCTGAAAAAACGATCCAAAAAGTCCAAGAAGCCATGCGAGAATTGGGCTATAAACCTAACAATGTTGCTCGTAGCCTCCAAGGAAAATCAGCCAAGTTAGTCGGCTTGATCTTTCCCAACATCAGCAATGTTTTCTATGCTGAATTAATTGACAAACTAGAGCACCAACTCTTCAAACACGGCTATAAAACCATCATCTGCAATAGTGAGCACGACTCCGAGAAAGAGCGCGAATACATTGAGATGTTGGAGGCTAACCAGGTAGATGGCATCATTTCAGGAAGTCATAATTTGGGCATTGAAGATTACAACCGGGTAACTGCTCCTATCATTGCTTTTGACCGCAACCTCTCCCCAGAAATTCCGGTTGTTTCTTCAGACAACTACGCTGGTGGAGTTTTAGCAGCAGAAACCCTGGTCAAAAGTGGTTCTAAAAAGATCATCATGATCACAGGTAATGACAACTCTAACTCCCCAACTGGCTTGCGTCATGCGGGATTTGCATCAGTTCTACCTGAGTCCATGATCATCAATGTTTCCAGTGATTTCTCCCCTATTCGCAAAGAAATGGAAATCAAACAGATCTTAACCCAGCAAAAACCAGATGCCATTTTTGCCTCCGATGATTTGACGGCGATCTTGATCATGAAAGTCGCTAGAGAATTAGATATTCAGATTCCTCAGGATTTGAAAGTGATTGGTTATGATGGAACCCAGTTCATCGAAACCTATACACCTGAACTGACAACCATCCAGCAACCTCTAAAGGATATTGCCGTTCTGATGGTGGATCTACTACTCCAAAAGATCGAAGGAAAAAAAGTAGCGACTACCGGTTATTTCTTGCCCGTTAGTCTCCACTCTGGAAAAAGTGTCTAAAACAACGAGGCTAGGACAAAAGTCCTAGCCTCTCAATTATTTTTGGATTGTCGAGCAAGACGCAGTGGTTGAGTGGGCTCTACTGCGCTGATTTCATCAGCTTTTACAGCCCTACTCAACTGTGCGGAGGTGGGACGACGAAATCGAATTCTAACGAATTACCGATTTCTGTCCCACTCTCATATTTTTTACCAAAAAAAGAGCCAGTAGGCTCTTTTTACTTATTCTTCTGTCACAAATTGACTGAGGACACCGTTGACAAATCGTGAAGAGGTTTCATCCGAAAAGGCCTTGGCCAATTCCACCGCTTCATTGACTGCGACGATCTGTGGTGTATCAAACTCTGTCATTTCATAAATTCCCAGACGAAGGATATTTTTCTCTACCAAGGTCAAGCGCTCAACAGTCCAGCCGGTTTTCAAATGTTGACCGATTTGTTGGTCTAGTTGATCTTTTGACTGATAGACACCCGTCACGAGATTCATGAGAAAGGCAGGAAGATCGACTTCTTTGTCTTCTGCTAGGTCCTTGTCATGTAGATAAGCAAAGTGACAAGCTTCAACAATGTCTCCATCGTATTCCAAGGCCATCAAGGCTTGGAAGGCGCGCTCACGCAAATCTCGACGTGATTCTAATAAAATTTCATCAGTCATTGAGGAAGTCCTCATTAAACAAGTCTTTCAAGTCTGGTTTTGGAGATTTTTCCGTTGCGATACCGACAACGTGAATGTTGACAGCATCCAAGGTTACATCTGCCATATCATAAACCGCAGACTTAACCGCTTTTTGAATCGCTACTGCAACAGACGGTACAGCGACTCCGTACTCCAAATAAAGATAGATGTCTACTGAAACTTGACCATCTTCTTCCGTATGAAGGTAGACGCCACGTCCAAGTGAGCGTTTGGACAAGCTATCTGAAACACTCTTGTTTTCAAGCGAATAGACACCCTCTACTTTTGCTGTCGCAATCGCAATAATTTTTTCTAATACACGTGGTGCAATAACGATGTCACCAAATTGTTCAGTTGCCATAGAAGTTCCTTTCTATTTGACACCCTGAGATGTCTCTTATGCACGAGAAACGTAAGTTCCTTCAGCTGTATTGATAATCAATTTTTGTCCTGCTTCGATGAAGTCTGGAACGTTTACCACAAGGCCAGTTTCCATTGTAGCTGGTTTACCAGAACCTGTCACAGTAGCACCTTTGATAGATGGTTGAGTTTCTGCAACAGTCAATTCAACAGTTGTAGGAACTGTTACACCGATTACTTCGCTTCCGTAGAATTGAATTTTTACTTCTGAGTTTTCAAGGATGTAAAGCAATTCTTGTTCTACGTTCACAACTGGAATTTCATATTGGTCATATGTTTCTGTGTTCATGAAGTAAGCTGTATCATCCATTTTGTACAAGTATTGAGCTGGAACAGTTTCGATAATCGCTTGTTCAAATTTTTCTTCTGGACGGTAGCTTGTATCAAATGTTGAACCAGTACGGACATCACGCAATTTCATACGCATGATAGTATTTCCTTTACCTGGTTTGTGGTGGCTAGCTTCCAAAACGCGGATTAATTTTCCGTCAGCTGTTTCAAAAGTCATACCAGCTTTCAATTTACTTGCTTCGATCATGTTTTATTACCTCTTTATTAAAAATAGATTACTCTTTATTGTAACACACTATTTGATTTTTCTCAAACAGCAATTTTCTCTTTTTAGGAAGGCTAGAAGGCGGAGAGAGATTGCAGGAACGAGTCCTTCGAATCTCTACATTTCCACCACCAGCTTCACAATTCCTTATTGGTCTACAGGCACAATATTGCCATCAGCATCTTTGGTGACATGGACATACTTTCCATCTACTTCAATGTAGAAGGTATGTGGCTTGTCTTGCGCTGGAGAGGCTTGTTTTTGAAGGTCATTGCCAAGGGCTTGACCCAAGTTCATCCCCATGATCATGTTCATGCCATTGCCACCTTCATTTTTAGCAGCTGCCACCAAGGCTTCATTGCGAGCACGACGTTCTTCGATTTCAATGGTATTGTACTTCATCGCTGCCAATTCACTGTCCAGTTTATTGACCTTGGCCATACTGTCTGCATCGTAGCTCAAATCTTCGATGAGGACATTGGTTAATTCGATACCATATAATTCTGTCCACGTTTTGTTGACTTCGCGTTTTGCAACTTCATTGAAGACATCTTGGTCCGCATTGATATTGTAGATGTCTGCCTTATTTTCAGCCGTATATTTTGAAATGGCTACTGCAATTTTTGGTGCTAGATTTTGGCGCAAGGTTCCCTGAGCCACATCTTCCAAGGTAAATGGCTTATCTGCAGTGATTTGACGACTGACTGCACTGATGTAAAAGAGTACAGGATCTGCCACTTTAACATCATAAAGACCATAAAAACGAATGCTAAGAAGTTGTTGGTAACGGTCGCTAAAGTACTCGACTGGATTTTGAGTGCCAAATTTATTTCCTGTAAAAGGTTGCATCCGCACAAAAATAATTTCTTGTTGGGTGACCACTTGGCCTCCAAACGAGAAGCGGTTCTTGAACTGATCCCACGTTCCTTTCACACCACCTTTTTCAAACAACCAGGCATTTTCACCGGCTTGCCATTCGTGGCTCCCTGCTTCTAGAAGGTCTCCTAGAAACGTTCCATTATTGACCAAGAGAGCAACATAGCCTTGAGGAACAATGACAACAGATCCATCTGTCAATAGACCTGTATTTTGGTTGCTCTGGCGAGAGCGCCCATCTGGATCTTTGGTCAAGAGCTGTCCCTTAATGGCCAAAGCTGTTGCTGGAACAGCTTCTGGCAAGGTAATGGCTTCCTTAAATTTACTATCTTGAAAACTTGAAATGCCCGCTGAAAGGGCTGCTTTAATAAATCCCATACATTCTCCTATCTGTAGAATTCAATTTCATCCACAACTTCGTAGACATCCAAGACCCAATCTTTTGGATTGTGCTTCAAGGATGCTTGGCAATATTCACACTTGTCGATTGAATCAATCGTCAATGGCGCACCACAGTTCGGACAATGATCACTAACGACTTCTGAATTCTTAATGATCTCTGTCTGCGCTCCATGTTCACGGAGGAAGACCATGCGGTAAACGGTAAAGAGATCTTTGGTTGGATCCCCTTCGATCACACGACCCGTTTCATCATTTCGGATGTAATCTCTCATCGTCGATGACAGAATGACTTCGATGCGGTCATTGCCTTCTGGATTTTCGATAAAGTCTTTGATCTTGGAATCTTCCACACGCACGCGCTCTAGAACATTGGTTGTTTTGGCACGAATATGTTCTTGTAACTGCGTCAAGTGCTGCTCATAAAGACTCGTACTTTCTAAGTTCCGCACAGAATTCCAATCTTTTTCTGTCCAAGCAGACTGTAATTGAAGATAAACCAGCTTGACTTGCGACAAGAAGCGGTCTTCATCAAACATTGGATCCAGTTTACGGATGCGGCGAATCGCTTCATAGTTGTTTTCAATTGGTCGACCGGCCCGCTCTTCGGTTGTCCGTTTTGGACCACTATTTGAAGAGAATGATTCATCACTATCATTAGCCTCTTTTGCAATATTATAGATAAATCCAATCAATCCAACGATAGCAAAAACTGCCACTACACCACCAGAGTCTGTTCCAGAACTAGAACTGTAGCTACTGGATCCACCAGACCAACTGCTGCCACCAGACCAACTACTTCCGCCATCGGACCAGCTACTGCCACCATCGGACCAACTGCTACCGCCACCTGAATCAATCAAGCTACTGCCACCACTATCTGTATTACCGACACCTGCATGGGCAGAAGGAGCAAATACAAATAGCAGGACTACTAGAAAAATTCCAACTATTACACTTCGTTTTTTCATAGGCCTCTTTTCTTATCTTTGTTTGTTACACAGGGGTTAAGAAAATACTGTCTATTTTATAGGACAATCAATTCTTTAGGAGCAAGGGTCAAGACTTCACAGCCTGTTTCTGTGATCAAGAGGTCATCTTCGATCCGCACACCAGAGAGACCTTCGATATAAATACCTGGCTCATCTGTTAAGACCATCCCTGCTTGAATCGCTTCTTTAGACGTTTGGCTGAAATATGGTTCTTCGTGGATATCTAGCCCAATTCCATGACCGATTCCATGAGTAAAATATTGGCCATAGCCGGCTGCCTCGATCACATCACGTGGGATTTTATCAAAATATCGGAAGCCAAGTCCATCTTTAGCAGCAGCAATCAAGGCTTGATTGGCTTTCAAAACAGTTTCGTAAATTTCTCTTTCCTTGTCGCTGACATGACCCGCATAGATAGTCCGTGTCATATCGCTGACATAGTGGTCATACAAGCAACCAAAATCAAGGGTCAAGGCATCTCCTGCTGAAATCACTCGATCACTTGGAGTCGCGTGAGGCATCGCAGAGCGTTCACCAGCTGCTGAAATAATATCGAAAGATACACCAGAAGCTCCCAACTCCCGCATTCTAAAATCGAGGAAAGTCGCTGCTTCCAACTCTGTCGTTTTCCCTACCTTAATATAGTCTAAAATCTCATGGAAGGCTTGGTCAGAGATGCTACAAGCTTTTTTAATGGCCGCAATCTCCGTTTCATCCTTAATCAAGCGCAATTCCATGACAAAGTTCGCTAGGGATTGAAGGCTGATGCCACTGAAAACAGAAGCCATACGGGCATGGTAGGCTACCGTCACTTCGTCCTCAAAACCAAGTTCTTTGATTCCAAGATCCTTAACGATCTCTGCAGCTGCAGTCAACTCATCGCGAGTTTCCACAATCTCTACAAAGGGGAAACAAGTCGCATGAGCATGGATGGTGTAGCGCGAATCCGTAAAGAGGACCACGCGTTCTTCTGTCACCAAAGCAGTCCCGTTTGAACCCCAGAAATTGGTCAAATAATAAACATTTTTCAAATTGTTAATCAATACCGCTTTGAGGTTTTGGGCTTTCATTTTGCTTCTTAAGTTGCTGATCCGTTGATTCATTGTAATTTTCCTTTCAAATATTGTCCTGTGTAGCTAGCAGGATTTGTTGCTACTTCTTCTGGTGTTCCGGTCGCAATAATAGTTCCGCCACCGACACCGCCTTCGGGTCCTAAATCGATGATATGATCTGCTGTCTTAATGACATCCAAATTGTGCTCAATCACAAGGACCGTATTGCCATCATCCACAAATCGCTCTAAGACTTTGATCAAGCGAGAAATGTCTTCAGTATGGAGTCCGGTCGTTGGTTCATCCAAGATATAGAAGGATTTCCCTGTAGAGCGCTTGTGCAATTCAGAAGCCAACTTCATCCGCTGCGCTTCCCCACCTGAAAGGGTGGTCGCTGGTTGCCCCAGCGTTACATAGCCCAAGCCCACATCTTGGATGGTCTTGAGTTTGCGTTCAATTTTTGGAATGTGCTTGAAGAATTCAACTGCCTTATTGACCGTCATATCCAGCACTTCTGCAATATTTTTTTCCTTGTAGTGGACTTCGAGGGTCTCACTATTGTAACGACGTCCATGGCAGACCTCACAAGGAACAAAGACATCCGGCAAGAAGTGCATTTCAATCTTGATGATCCCATCTCCTGAGCAGGCTTCACAACGCCCGCCCTTGACATTGAAACTAAAGCGGCCTTTTTTATAGCCCCGAATTTTGGCTTCATTGGTCTGAGCAAAGAGATCGCGAATGTCATCAAAGACGCCTGTATAGGTCGCTGGATTGGAACGAGGAGTGCGACCAATCGGGCTTTGATCAATGTCGATCAAGCGATCGATATGCTCAATCCCCTGAATCGTCTTGTATTTCCCTGGTTTTTCCGAATTGCGGTTGAGCTTTTGAGCGATGGCTTTTTTCAAGATGCCATTGATCAAGGTCGATTTTCCAGAACCGGAAACTCCAGTGACTGCGATGAATTTTCCTAGAGGAAAGCGTGCTGTGATGTCTTGTAAGTTATTCTCACTGGCCCCCGTAATTTCAATAGAACGGCCATTTCCTGAACGGCGCTCTGTTGGAACCGGAATCTTGCGCTTGCCGGACAAATACTGGCCAGTGATGGATTTGCTGTTGCGAGCCACCTGCTTTGGAGTTCCAGCCGCAACGATCTCTCCCCCAAAGACACCGGCACCTGGGCCGACGTCGATCAGGTAGTCTGCCTCTCTCATGGTATCTTCATCATGTTCGACGACGATCAAGGTGTTGCCTAAATCGCGCATCTTCTTGAGACTGGCAATCAGGCGGTCATTGTCCCTTTGATGGAGGCCGATAGACGGCTCATCCAAGATATAAAGGACACCAGAGAGGTTGGACCCGATCTGGGTTGCCAAGCGAATGCGCTGGCTTTCTCCACCTGATAAGGTCCCAGCAGATCGTGACAAGGTCAAGTAATTGAGCCCCACATTGTTTAAGAAGGTCAAGCGATCCTTGATCTCTTTTAGGATCGGTCTTGCAATCGTAGCTTCATTGTCCGTTAAGACCAGCTGGTCCACGGCTTTTAAGTGGTCCGCAATTGATAGATCTGACACTTCCCCGATATGCATCCCCTTTTCTCCTCCGACACGAACAGAGAGAGCTTGGTCATTGAGACGGTAGCCGTGGCAGGTCGCACAGGTCAATTCGTTCATATAAGAGCGCATTTGGTTGCGGGTGAAATCACTATTGGTCTCACGGAAACGACGGTGAATATTGTTTACGACCCCTTCAAAAGGAATCTCGATATCTCGAACTCCACCAAACTCATTTTCATAGTGGAAGTGGAATTCCTTCCCGTTTGACCCATAGAGAACCAAGTCCTTTTCTTCTTGAGAAAGATCTGAGAAAGGCTGATCCATATCAATGCCAAAATGGATCATGGCCTGCTCCAGCATCTGAGGATAGTAGTTGGAAGAGATCGGATTCCAAGGAGCAAGAGCTCCTTCACGAAGGGTTAAGCGATCATCTGGCACCACCAAATCCAAGTCCACCTCTAGCTTAATACCCAGCCCATCACAGTCTGGACAGGAGCCGAAAGGCGCATTGAAAGAAAAGAGACGGGGCTCTAATTCAGGAACGGTAAAGCCACAGACTGGACAAGCATAATGCTCCGAAAAGAGCAGTTCCTTTCCATCCATAGTATCAATCACCACATAACCGTCCGCTATCCGAAGAGCTGCCTCAATCGAATCAAAGAGACGCGAGCGGATGCCCTCTTTGATCACGATCCGGTCCACCACCACTTCAATCGTGTGCTGTTTGCTTTTAGACAGTTCTGGGACCTCTGTCACATCATAGATCTCACCGTCAACTCGAACCCGAACATAGCCGTCTTTTTGGACTTTTTCAATGATATTCTTGTGCTGGCCTTTTTTCTTGCGGATAATGGGAGCTAGAATTTGCAGGCGTTGGCGCTCTGGTAATTCCAAGACTTGATCGACAATTTGCTCAACCGAAGAAGCGGTAATAGCGCCATGTCCATTGATACAATAAGGCGTCCCTACACGCGCATAGAGCAGGCGCAGGTAGTCATTGATCTCTGTTGCCGTCCCCACTGTAGAACGTGGGTTTTTACTGGTCGTTTTTTGGTCGATGGAAATGGCTGGACTCAAGCCGTCAATAGAGTCGACATCTGGTTTTTCCATATTTCCCAAGAACTGCCGGGCATAGGCCGATAAGCTCTCTACGTAGCGGCGCTGACCTTCTGCATAGAGGGTATCAAAGGCAAGACTGGACTTTCCAGATCCAGACAAACCCGTCACCACGACTAATTTGTCCCGTGGAATTTCCACGTCTATATTTTTTAAATTATGGGCACGTGCCCCATGAATGACAATTTTATCTTGCATGTTCTTACTCTAATCACCTTTTTGTTAACCTCCATTATAACAAATTTTTTAGTATTCTTTTATCCAAAACCGTCCTTTTTCTGATATAATGTTAAGGTGTAAAGAAACAAGGGGAGGCACCATGAAACAGGTCTTTTTATCGACAACGACTGAATTTAAGGAAATAGAGACGCTGGAACCTGGTAGCTGGATCAACCTTGTCAATCCTTCCCAAAGTGAATCGATGGAAATCGCCTCTGCTTTTAACATCGATATTGCCGACTTACGGGCACCACTCGATGCGGAAGAAATGTCCCGTATGACCATCGAAGATGAGTATACCTTGATCATCGTCGACGTTCCCATCAAGGAAGAGCGGAACAATCAGACCTACTATGTCACCATCCCTTTGGGAATCATCCTAACAGAAGAGGCTATCATCACGACTTGCTTGGAGAAATTGCCGCTTCTCGATATCTTTATCAACCGACGCTTGCGGAATTTCTATACCTTTATGAGGTCACGCTTTATCTTTCAGATCCTCTATCGCAATGCTGAACTCTACTTATCTGCGCTTCGTACCCTGGATCGAAAGAGCGAACAGATTGAAAGCCAATTGCACAAATCAACGCGTAATGAAGAGCTGATTGAGTTGATGGAGTTAGAAAAAACCATCGTCTACTTTAAGGCCTCACTGAAAACCAATGAGCGCGTGATCAAGAAATTGACCAGTGCCACTAGCAACATCAAGAAATACCTAGAAGACGAAGATCTACTGGAAGATACCTTGATCGAAACCCAGCAAGCCATTGAGATGGCGGATATTTATGGAAACATCCTCCACTCCATGACCGATACCTTCGCATCAATCATCTCCAACAACCAGAATAACATCATGAAGACCTTGGCCATGGTGACCATCGTCATGTCCATCCCAACCATGATTTTCTCGGCCTACGGGATGAACTTCAAAGACAATGAATTACCGCTCAATGGAGAACCAAACGCCTTCTGGCTGATCATTTTCATCGCCTTTGCCCTGACCGGGTCTCTCGTCGTCTACCTCATCCATAAAAAATGGTTCTAACCAAACTTGTACATCAAAGGAGTAACTATGTCTCAAACCGACCTTCATCAACTTAGTAAGAAAAATCAAGAATTTATCCGGATCGCCAAACACCAATTGCTTGAAAACGGAAAGACAGAGGAAGAAGCAGAAAGCCTCATCCAAGAAATTCTTCCAGCTATCCATGAAAACCAAGGAAAAGGAATTCCGGCACGGACCCTTTTTGGAGCTCCAACTGTATGGGCGAATTCTTTCAGCGAGAAAGAACGCTATGAAAAAGAGCATCCGAAATTAAACGATGCTCCCTCTCTCATGATTTTGGATTCCTTCCTCTTTATCTTTGGTGTTTTTGCTGCGATTAGCGCCTTTATGAACTTGGTCGCACCGCGTCGTACTGGCTATGGGTTGATCACCTTGATTCTTGGAAGTTTGACAGGGGCCCTGCTCTTGTATCTCATGTACTACTTCTTCTATCAGTATATGGATGGCACCAAAGATCGCAGCGAGCGTCCCTCTCTTTGGAAATCCATGCCGATTCTTGTTGGAGTCATGTTCCTTTGGGTCATTGTCTTGTCCTTTACTTCCCTACTCCCACAGGTTCTCAACCCAACTATTCCAGATGTCCTTGCCATCGTTTTAGGAGCTTTAGCACTTGTCCTTCGCTTCTACCTCAAGAAACGCTTTAATATTAAAAGTTCGAGCACAGCACCCGCAACTCGTCGCTAAAAAGAAACGGATGAAGTTTTCATCCGTTTTTGTTTTACTGTATTTCCCTGTTCAATCTTTTTGAAAAATAGAGGACTAAGTCATCATTGTTTTCACAAGAACTGTAAGGGGCTAAGGGGTGATCACTAAACCAAACCCCAGATCCATCTGGGATATAGCCCCGTTTGACATACAGTCTTTGAGCTGGGCCATAACCCGAGTGTAAACCAACCCCTAAAGTAACAATCTCTGATAGTAGCCGGACTCTTTTTTCTGCCTCCTCTAAGAGTTGATTCCCAATCCCTCGATTTCTAAATGGTTCAAAAACATTAAAATCAGATAGTTCAGGATAGACTCCCACGAAAGGGCCGTGCTTGGCAGCAGGCAATATAGTGATATAGCCTGCCACAAATCCATCCGACTCAGCTACTAATACGTCCCTCTCTCTATTCTCCTGCTCTTGAAAATAGCTAGTCAAGATATCCTCTCTACCTGGCCACCCTTGGTGGATAAAGGCTTGAGAGATGTGCTCAATATCTGCCTTTATCATCCTCCTGATGATTACACCTTCCTTCATAGTTCCCTCCTTGATACCTTTCTCCCCTCATTATAGCATAATCAGAGCTTGGGAAAGTTCAAAGAGCTTCACACGGACCTAACACACTATCACATTTCTATGCTCGCAAAAAAAGATCCAATGGGTCTGAAAAAGAGGTCCACTGGACCTCAACTCGCCCTTACATTTCCAAGCTCGTGAAAAAAAGACCCGTTTGGGTCTTAATTCGCTCTCTTGTCTTCAAGCTCATGAAAAAAAGACCCGTTAGGGTCTTTTTTTTAATCTTCGTTTACGAAAGGCATCAAAGCCATTACGCGAGCGCGTTTGATAGCTGTTGTTACTTTACGTTGGTTCTTCGCTGAAGTTCCAGTTACACGACGAGGAAGGATTTTCCCACGTTCTGAAACGAAACGGCTAAGAAGCTCAGTATCTTTGTAATCGACATATTCGATTTTGTTTGCTGCGATGTAATCAACTTTTTTACGGCGTTTGAATCCGCCACGACGTTGTTGAGCCATGTTTAATTCTCCTTTATAGTTTTAATTCGTTAAACCCATTCTTAGAATGGAAGATCGTCGTCTGAGATATCCATTGGATTCGCTCCAAATGGATTTTCTTCACGACCAAAGTTTGGCGCTGCATTGCTTGGTTCAGATCCACCAAAGCTTGGGGTTGCATTTCCAGCAAAACCACCGTTGCCTGATGAATAACCACCACCTGCATGCCCTTCGCGTGCTGCACGGCTTTCCAATAGTTGGAAGCTGTCTGCTACGACTTCAGTGACATAAACACGTTGACCTTGCTGGTTTTCGTAATTACGTGTTTGAATGCGACCGGTAATCCCAATCAAAGCACCTTTCTTAGCCCAGTTGGCTAAGTTTTCTGCTTGCTGACGCCAGATCACACAGTTGATGAAATCGGCTTCGCGTTCTCCATTTTGACTCTTGAAGTTGCGGTTGACAGCTAGGCTGAAAGTAGCAACTGCTTGATTGCTTGGAGTGTAGCGAAGTTCAGCATCACGGGTCATACGACCGACAAGTACAACATTGTTAATCATAAGTCACCTCGGATGATTTCTTACGCGTCAACTTTTACGATCATGTGACGAAGAATGTCACCGTTGATTTTTGAAAGACGGTCGAACTCGTTAAGAGCTACAGCGTCGTTCGCTTCAACGTTTACGATGTGGTAAAGTCCTTCACGGAAATCTTGGATTTCGTATGCAAGACGACGTTTTTCCCAATCTTTTGATTCAACAACAGTTGCACCGTTGTCAGTCAAGATAGAATCGAAACGTGCTACCAAAGCGTTTTTAGCTTCTTCTTCAATGTTTGGACGAATAATATAAAGAATTTCGTATTTAGCCATTGATAATGTTCCTCCTTTTGGACTAATGACCCCCTGTCTTTGCAAGGGGTAAGTGAGGTTTACTCACAAGAAACTATTATACCAGACTTTTCGAACAAAGGCAAGAATTATCTTTAGGATTTAAAAAATGATTTCTGGACGTCCCCTTCGAGAAAAAAGAAAGAAATGTCCTAAAAAATGATATTTTATAGAAGAAACTATTCCCACTCTTCCTCTCCTTTCCTTAAAGAAAACTGATATCAGTTAGCTTTAAGCTTGAGTCTTTATACTAGCTACAACAAATCTCAAGAAACGAGGAACGATTATGAATTATCTTATCATCCCCGCCTATCAACCGGATCTGAATCTTGTCAAACTGGTTCGCTTGGTCCACGCCAAGAGCGATCTCCACATCATCGTGGTCGACGATGGGAGTGATGCTGACAAAAAAGTGATTTTTGACAAATTAGAGGGTCTTGCGACAGTTCTGACCCATGAGCACAACCAAGGAAAAGGGCAAGCTCTCAAGACTGCTTATGCATACATCCTAGAAAGAGGCACCTATGGAAGCATTGTTACAGCTGATGCAGACGGTCAGCACAAAATTTGGGATATTTTCAGGGTTGTTAACCAATCTCAAGAGCATCCTGGAACACTTATTCTAGGAGCCCGCGCCTTCTCTGGAAAAGTTCCTTTGCGTTCCGCCTTCGGAAATAAATTGACCCGCTTCTTATTTAAGCAACAAACCGGAGTGGCGGTCAGCGATACCCAAACGGGCCTACGGGCTTTCACTACGAATCTCTTGCCTTTCATGCTTGAGGTTGACGGACAGCGCTATGAATATGAAATGAATGTACTCCTCGCAGCAAGCAAATCCTTCCCCATCGTGGAAGTTCCCATCGAGACGGCCTACATCAATGACAACGAAGGCTCCCATTTCCGACCTATTCGAGATGGCCTCATGATCTACAAGGACATGTTCAAATTTGCCCTCTCCTCTCTGAGTAGTTTTATCGTTGACTATCTGGTCTACGCCTTCTTCCTTTTCGTGATGATGGCCGTGCCCATTAGTCTACGTATTCTCCTAGCCAATGGGATCGCTCGTGTAACGAGTTCCATCTTTAACTACTCGACCAATAAGCACCTAGTCTTTAAGAACAAAGACAGCGTCGCTAAAACTGGAAGTGGCTACTTTGGCCTAGCCCTCGGCCTCTTTATTCTCGATACGCTCTTGATTCGACTCTTCTATACTGCTTTCGGGCTCAATCTCCTGATCAGTAAGATTGTCGTTGGCTTCCTCCTCTTTCTGGTCTCATGGGTGATCCAGAAAAAAGTGATCTTCAAAGAAAGGACTGCTCCCCACCATGAAATTCTTTAAAAAATCCTACACCTATGCTGCCTGCTTTGGCCTTCTTTTGACCAGCAGTTTTAGCTACTCGATGCTCAAGACCTTTGTCTTATCCGATGCCATCCAAACCGTAAAAGCTACGACTACGGATACTAAAGCAGCAAAAAAAGCAGCTGCATCGGCAACAACGACCGATACCAGCTATTCAGATGACAATATCCAGGTGACTTTAACAGAAAAAACGGTTGAAAATACCCAGGTTTACATTGCAGATATCACAGTCAGCTCATCTGACTACCTCAAAACAGCCTTTGCACAAAACACATACGGAACCAACGTGACAGCTAAGACCTCTGTCACAGCTGCCAACAACAGTGCCATTCTGGCAGTGAATGGTGACTATTACGGGGCTAACAGTACAGGATACGTCATCCGAAATGGAGTGGTCTACCGCGATACCGTTCGGGAAGATTCAAGCAATGGTGACCTAGCCATTTACAAGGATGGATCCTTCAAAATTATCTACGAAGATGAGATCTCTGCAGATCAATTGGTCAAGGACGGGGTCGTCAATCTCCTCGCTTTCGGTCCTTCCTTAGTTGAAAATGGAGAAATTACCGTCGATACCAACTCAGAAGTTGGACAATCCATGGCATCCAACCCACGTACAGCGATTGGGATCATCGATGAAAACCACTACATTATCGTCGTGTCAGATGGACGGACTTCAGAAAGTGAAGGACTGTCTCTCTACCAATTAGCGGAAGTGATGAAGTCTTATGGCGTTAAAACAGCCTACAACTTGGATGGTGGTGGATCTTCTACCCTTTATTTCAATGGCCAAGTTATTAACAAACCAACTACAAATGGTACTATTTCAGAAAGGGCGGTGAGCGACATTGTCTACATCGGTTACTAATCCTATCAAACAACGATTGAAAAAAACGATTCTCTGGTATCCTCTTATTTCAGCTTTCTTCTTCGTTGGAAGTCGCATCTATGAACACTTTAGTTTTGGCGAAACCTCTGCCTTCATGCACTACCTCTTCTTTATTCCTTTGATCGGTGGCACCCTACTAGTGCTTCTACAGTTGATGGTGAAAGGCTTCTCTCGCCTGAGTCTCAATCTTTGGAATTCTGGAGTGGCTACGCTCACAGCCGGAGCCCTCTACCGAGGGATTGTTAACCTCTCTGGTCGATCTACTACAATGGATCAACCCTATTATTACCTTGGAGTTGCCTTTCTAGCACTAGCTCTGATCAGCCTCTTCTTTGTCCGCAGTGTCTGGGTGGAAAAAACAGCCTAAGACATGAAAAACGTCCGTTTCTTAAAAAAACGGACGTTTTTTAGGGTAAGTTAACGGATGAAGAACTTAACCTTCACATTTTTTGCTGACTACAAAGCCTGCTAAAGCTAGTGAGGTCATGCCAAAGAGGCTAAGGACTGTGGAAGCCAATTCTTCTTGACCTGTTTTTGGAAGACCCGTTGCTGGTGTAGCAGCTACTTCTGCTTGGCCACCCGTATGATAAGTGACAGCGACTGGTTTGACACTTGCCACTTCTTTTGTTTCGCTTGCAGCTGGTTGAGCTGGAGTTACTGGGTTTTCAGGTTGAGATGTTGGGGTAGTAGGAGTCACTGGAGCTACAGGATGGACTGGATTTACAGGACTTACTGGATCAACTGGCGATGGCTGTGGTTCCTGTTGTGGTTGAGGTTCTGGAGTTGGTTTTTCTTCTTCCACTTTTTCCACAAATGTCTTGTTACCCAAGATTGAAGCAGATAACTTCTTCCCTGCCTTATTCACATCTTCGATGTATTGGATAAAGACTTCTGTATCTGGATTAATAGCACCGATCAATTTTGTATCGCGGAAGACTGAGAAGCCATCACCACCACCATACAAGAAGTCGTTGATAATCGCCTTGTAGGTCTTGTTGCGATCAATTTCAGTTCCGTCTGCCTTGTAAGCTTTCACGACCTTATAAGGATTTTCTTCCGTTGCATCGGCTGGTTTCGTATAGGTGTACTTGATCCCTGCCATTTGCAAGAAGTAAAGCTCTTTCTCATCATATTGTTGATCCAAAGCTTTGTAGATTTGGTCCCCAGTGATTTCTACTACTTGGAGGATATTTCCAAATGGTTGCACTGCTTGAGCTGCACCCCAAGTGACTGTTCCGTCTGGTTTCACCACGAGGTCTGCACGAATTCCTCCATTATTGGTGAAGGCAAAGTCAACATCTGGATAACCTGATTTTTTGGCAATATCTAGTTGCGCTGCTGTGACCAAATCTCCAACAGCACTTTCTTTTTGCGCATTCAATTCACGGGTAATATTTTCAGCTTTGTCTGCTGTACCGATTTTTGCTTCTGTTACTTTTTTAACCGTCGCATTGGCATCATCGATGATCGCTTGAACCTTGGCATCTTTTGCTTTGCCTTTCGATGGATCTACCGCAATAATCTTAGCAGTTGGAGCTTTGACAAAGTCAGCTGTATCCGTATCTAGGACCCCACGGACATCCGAGTAAGCTTTCCCTTGAGACGTACCTTGAACAATCAAGGTATTTCCAACCATCCCGTTTGTATATTGGTGGTTATGACCTGCAAAGACGATATCCACTGAGTTTTCAGGATAGATTTGGTTTAATTTTTTGATCATGTCTGCAGCAGGACCTTCTGCTACCCCATTTTTACTTGTTGCAGCAACGTGGGCCAAGACAGCGATAGCATGAACGCCTTGGTCATTCAGTTCACGCGCATATTTGGCAATGGATTCTGCTTCATCCAAAACACGGTATTGTTCATGATTTTTACGCAAAACAAGATTTGGGAATTCTGTCGTAACAACCCCGATAAATCCGACCTTAACGGTCTTGTCATTGACTGGGATTTCTTTGATGGTATAAGGTTTCCAGTCAAATGGGATTTTGTTAGTATCTTTGTCAACCAAGTTGGCAATTACAACTTCTTGTTTAGAAGCTTCATGAGGATACTCATCGACGATCTTATTGAATTGACCAGGTGTTGGGGCTTCTCCCTTCATGATCCGGTTGAATTCACCAAGTCCTTCGTCAAACTCGTGATTTCCAAGAGTGCCATATTCAAAGTTCATTTCATTGAAGACTTTTACAGTTGGTTCATCTTGAAGGAGGGCAGAGTTGGCTGGACTAGCGCCGACCATATCTCCCGCTTGCACACGGATGCTGGCATTTGGCGTTCCGGCATTCTCCGTTTCAAAGTCTTTTTGCGAATCGTTCAAATAGGTTGCCAAAAGTGGGGCTGTTCCTGCATTTTTCACAGTTTCGCCTTCTAAACGAGCTGTCCCTGTTTGTTCCAAGGCACCGTGGAAGTCATTGACGCCCATGAACTGCACAGGCAATTCGTCTGCAAAAACGCTATTGATCGCAAAAACACTAAGACCTGCAGCGACCGCTAGGATACTGCTTTTCAAGATAATTTTTTTCTTCATAGAATACTCCATTTTCTAATGTAGAACACTTCTCCAAAAAGGAGAACGCAGAACAGTTGAATTGCTGCAATCAGCTCTTCCATTTTACTATTTTTTCGGTTTTACTTCAATATTTTCCTGGAAACTCTTGCAATTTTATTTGAAAACGCTTGATTTCCGAACATCTATTCTCATCCTCTTACTTTTGTTACTTGCTGTTCATCACAAAAGAGGCTGGGACAAAAGTCCTAGCCTCTCAATTATTTTTGGATTGTCGAGCAAGACGCAGTGGTTGAGTGGGCTCTACTACGCTGATTTCATCAGCTTTTACAGCCCTACTCAACTGTGCGGAG
>NZ_JASHEI010000002.1:0-307455 GCF_047463195.1 Streptococcus parasanguinis | reverse complement strand
GCTCTTTGAAGCTTCGCCCTTGTTTTTTATGTTCATAGATCTGAACTTTATCTTCATAAGTTAATTTCATAATAAAAACACCCCAAAAGTTAGATTTTTTTCTGTCTAACTTTTGGGGTGCAGTTCAGATTGTTTCAGCCTTATTCTTTTAAACTTCTATACTTGCATGCTCTGCACTTAATTGATAGATGGTGCCTTCAACCCCAAAATAATCCTTGGCTAGATCTTTCAATTCCTGCATAGCTGTTTGGGCCCGTTTGGCCTGCTCCTCATTGATGGCTTCAATCACCAAAATAGCGTCCTTGGTATCTTCTGTTAACATGGTTCTTTGAGCCTCACGCCAATTCAAACAACGGCAAACAGCTCCTTCTTGATCGTAGTAGATGATCTCCCCTTCCAAAGCTGGCGCATCTTCTTCAGCACCTAATGGAAAGAAAGGTTCGCCTCCTTTCGCTTGACCTAGAGAGAGGCCACCCACCAATTTATCCATATCTTCTCCCCCACAAGGAAGGGCATAAGCCATCGACACGCTATTGTAAAGATCCACCAAAGGATTAATCGGATAGAATTCACGTCCCTGGTGAACCCGTTTTAAGAGTGCTTCGATGGAAGATCGGGCTCCTTTTTTTGTTTTAAACTTGCTAAAAGCTTGGCGCCACTCTTGAACGAACTCACTCTGGGTATAGTTTTCTTCATCAATAAATTCCCATGCTCTCTTGGTACCCTTGTCCAACAATTCTTTGAAATAAGGATCCTTGGCTTCATCTACTGTATTATCAATACCATACAAGGACATCACTGTAATTCTAGCTGTTGGAAATAAATCCCAAAATGCTTGATCGACTGTCACTTTCATTGCTTTACCTCACTATAATTTCTTTTTTGACCTTTTTTGACTAGCTCCCAATCCAAGGTGATATTCTCACGAACTCGGATGAGATACTCCTCTAACTGTGCGACTTCTTCTTTGGAAAATCCTTTTAAGGCAGTTTTTTCAGAGTAAAGATGCTCCCCTAAAATGAAGGGGTAAATCTGCTTACCTTTTTCAGTTAATTCCCATTCCTTGATTTTAAGGTTTTCACCCCTTGGACGCTGCTGAATCAGTCCTCGTTCTTCTAGTTTTTTTACAGACCTTGCAACGGTGGATCGATCTACTTTCAAGACTTCAGAGAGTTCTTCCTGAATCATTCCAGGTTGCTCGGCAATTCGCACCAGGTAGAGGTATTGACCACGCGCCAGATCCAAATCTCGAAATTCAATATTTGCTATAGAATCCAGTGCTCTCGCAATGATGCCAATCTCACGCAAAATACTCATCTTACTCCTCCTTTCCTATTGACAATAGCATAACACATTTTTGTTGCAAATGCAATAAAGATAGATAAGAAAAAAAGAGGCTGGGACAAAAGTCCTAGCCTCTCAATTATTTTTGAATTGTCGAGCAAGACGCAGTCGTTGAGTGGGCTCTACTACGCTGATTCCATCAGCTTTTACAGCCCTACTCAACTGTGCGGAGGTGGGACGACGAAATCGAATTCTAACGAATTACCGATTTCTGTCCCACTCTCCCTTATTCCGTTTTTTCTTTTTTTATCAAGCGTAACCGAAGCTTTAATTTTTGTGAAACTTCTCTATGCCGAAAGTCCACTTCTTCTGATTTTAACTTAGAGACAATTTCTCCACTGCGCGTTTGGAACTTTGCTTCTCTAGCAAATTGGATACTGGCATTTAAAATACAACCAATAATCATGATTTTTGCCACCAAGATAAACCAGAACATGATGACCGCTAGGACGACCGAACCGAAGAAACGAGCATCTAAGAAATGACTCACATAACGATCCACATATTTCCAAAAGATATTCAAGATCGCATACAGGACAGCAACAACAAAGGTCGCCCCTGGCAATACATATCTAAATTTCGGAATTTTGACATTTGGAAGGGTGTAATAGAGCAAGACCAGACTAACAAAAAGCAAGAGATAGATGGTCGGCTCTGTCAAATTCAGTAAGCGCACATAAATCGTCCGATCAAATGAAAAGGTCTTATAGAGATAACGAACGATCATTTTCCCAAACATGGAAAGGATCAGCGAGAGTCCAAACAAGCCCTGCAAGGCAAAACTGATCAGAAAGCTAAAGAGTCGCCCCCAGATAATACCACGCTCCTTTTCCACCCCATAACTCTTGTTATAGGCTTTTTGGAGGTAGGCAATGCTCTGAGAGAAGATCCACAAAGCAGAAATAATCGAGAAACTCAGTAAGCCTGTCGAAGGTTTGGTCAAGACACTCGAAATCATCTGTGCCACTATTCGATATAAGGAGGCTGGCAAAACTTTCTGTAAGCTTAAAAGAATCTGAGTGGGACGAATATGAAAGTAAGGCAGAATATTGGCTGCAATCAGCATCAAAGGGAAAATGGAGATCAGCAAATAATAAGCCACCGCAATGCTAGTGATATCAGACTCTGCACTCTGATAAAATCGCACGAAGCCTTTTATAAATGGCTGTCCCAGTATTTTTTGTAGGACCTTTTTCATTCGTCACCTCCCCATTTTACTAAAAAAGAGCAAAGAGCGAAACCAGACACTTGCCTTCAGCTCCATTCTTTCCTCTCTATTTTTTAGTATGTTCCTTCTTCACCTTGACTAGTCAAGATCACTGGACCATCTTTTGTAATCACAAATTGATGCTCGTATTGACAAGAAAGGCCACCGTCAAGGGTCTTATGGGCCCAACCAGTTTCCATATCTGTATCAATCTCCCAAGTACCGGTATTAATCATTGGCTCAATCGTCAAGACCATCCCTTCACGTAAGCGAAGACCGCGTCCAGCACGACCATAATGTGGGACCATTGGTTCTTCATGCATGGTAGGCCCGACACCGTGTCCGACCAAATCACGCACTACGCCATAGCCTTTGCTTTCCGCATACTCTTGAATTGCTGCACCAATATCTCCCAAGCGATTGCCAACGACTGCTTTCTCAATTCCTTTATAGAGACATTCTTTGGTCACGTCCATCAAATCTTTGACTTCTTGCGAAACATTTCCCACCGCATAAGCCCAGCAAGAGTCCGCCAAGCCACCAGTATAGGACTCAGTGTATTTCTTCATTTGCGCCACATTGTCAAAATCTAATTTCGATACATCCAAAACAGATTTATCCAGTGGTTCTGACAAGACCATGTCTACCTTGAGGAGATCACCATCTTTGAGAATGACGTGACGTGGAAAAGCATGGGCTACTTCGTCATTCAAACCACAGCAAGTCGCATAAGGATAGTCCATGAGACTACCTTCTACACCGATTTGAAGCGGCAAGACATTGGCTTCTTTACAGCGACGACGGACATATTCTTCAACTTCCCATAGGTCAAGCCCTGGCTTGATCAAGTCACGTAATCCAATATGGATGCTGGCAAGGAAATCTCCTGCACGATCCATGGCTTCAATTTCACGTTGTGATTTTAATGTAATCATTGTCTCCTCATTTCTTTTGTTTAATTAATCTTAATCGTAATGGTTGCTTTCGCGACTAGCTGCAGATCTAAATACAAGCTAAAATCAACCAAGGCCGAACGTCTGGTTCGCCGAACAAGTTGGGGTTCAATGCGGATCACATCATCCACCTGCACAGCCTGTAAAAAATTGATGATCAACTGTTCGACAATCAAGCTACGCCCACTGTGTTGCATCATCTTGCGAATAACCTTCATCAGCACTTCGATCATGACTCCATTGGCCAAAACACCGCTTTTCTCCAGCATACTTGGCTCCACTGTGAATTGGTAATGGTCGTTCTCTGTTTGAATCTTTTGACCAATTTGCTCACTAAAGGTTGGTAAGCTCGAAAACTGCACCTTGCTAATCCGATCCATGACATCCCGACGCGTAATAACACCCAGCAAGGTCTGGTTATTACGAACAACAGGAATCATTTCATAATCTTCAGCGATCATCCGTTGGCTAATCGTCGCAATGCTGGTGGACAAATTAGTGGTAAAAATGGTCCGTGACATCACCTTATCAAGGGTCGTCTGAGGCGCCTTATCTCCGGCATCTCTCATGGTCACGACGCCCACTACCATCTGGTGCTGATTGACAACCGGAAAACGACTAAAGCGATTCTTTCGAACCAAATCTAAATAATCCCGGACCGTATCCGTCTCAGAAAGATAGCCGTACTCATGGAAGGGCCGATAGACCTGCTCGACTGTCAAGATATCCGTCTTGATCTGCATATTAGACAAGGCCTTATTGATCATAGTCGCGACGGTATAGGTATCGTGTGAAGTTCGGATGACTGGGATTTGTACCTGATTGGCCAGATCAATCACATCCTCACTCACTTCAAAGCCACCTGTCACTAAGACCGCATTGTCATGCTTAAGAGCCAATCGTTGGATGCTAGTGCGGTCACCCACGATCAAAAGTCCCCCTTCAGACACATAGTCTAGGACGTGCTTTTCCGTCATGGCACCGATGTAAAATTTATTAAATTCTTTTTCGAGTCCCTCTTCACCTGCTAATATTTCAGAGCCGGTGATTTCTAAAATTTCCCGATAGGTCAAATGCTCTAGTACAGCTTTTTGCGATTTGACACGGATGGTCCCGCTTCTAGGACGCGTTTCGACAATTCCTTGATTTTCAGCTTCTTTAATGGCACGATAGGCCGTCCCATCACTGACATTCAAAAAATTGGAGATACTGCGGACACTGACCCGTTTTCCAATCGGTAATTTTTCGAGATAGTCTAAAATCTCTTGGTGTTTACTCATAGAAGTCCCCTCTACCTAGGCGGAAATCATAATAATCGCGCATTTTACGCGTATAGCGGTCACTCCCTTTGAATTGACGAAAGAGACGAAAACCAGCCTTCAAAGCGACCTTTTGACTCCCTGCATTTTCAACATGGGTGACAATCTTAAGCTCCTTCAGTTGAAATTTCTCAAATGATAGATAGACCAACTCTTTGACCGCTTCTGTCATCAGACCCTTTCCCCAAAAATCTTTGCGTAAAAAGTAGCCTAACTCAGCCTCACCCTTGATTTCATCCAACTTTTCAAACTTGATCGAACCGATCATCTGATTGGTTTCCTGATCACAGATCGCCCAAACCCCCAAAGGATTTTTCATGAAATAGTTGGCTAGTACATATTGAGTTTCAGAAAGATCGGCTTGTGCAGGAAAGATAAATTGTAGGTTATCAGGATTCGAAGCAATCTTATAAAAATCTTCCGCATCCTCAAAGAGAAAAGGTCGTAAATACAACCTTTGTGTTTCAATTAGTGAATAGGCAGCTAAGTGCGTCCAAATATTCATTTCAAACTCCATTGTTCGTGTATCCAGCCGCCACTATCAGATCCCTAGTTCTGTCACTATTCCTCTACCAACTGGATGTCTGCTCCAAGTTGGGTCAATTTATGAATAATATCTGAATACCCGCGAAGGATGTATTCCACATTTGTAATTTCTGTTGTTCCAGAAGCCATGAGACCGGCGATCACTAAAGCCGCACCAGCTCGAAGATCCGTCGCTTTCACACTGGATCCTGTCAATTGATTTGGCCCTTCATAGATAATGTGGTCGTTTAAGGTCGAAATGGTGGCTCCCATTTTAGCCAATTCTGGCACATGGTTGACCCGTTTTTCATAAATCGTATCAACAATGCGCCCACGTCCTGCAGCCGTTAAGAGCAAAGGTGTGATCGGTTGTTGCAAATCAGTCGCAAAACCAGGATAAGGAGACGTTTTAATCTGGATCGCCTTCAAGCCCGTCTGCTTTTCTACAAAGATGCTATCTTCAGAAATGGTCATGCGCACACCCATTTCCTCTAACTTGGCAATATAGCTCTCCAAATGCTCATACAGGACATTATTGATCTGGATACCTTCTCCAATAGCAGCTGCAAGGGCAATATAGGTTCCAGCTTCGATGCGATCTGGAATCACCTGATGTCTAGTTCCATGCAATTGTGGAACACCATCAATGATTATGATATCCGTACCTGCTCCCCGAATATGGGCTCCCATGTTGTTGAGCAAGGTTACCACATCGATAATCTCAGGTTCCCGCGCAGCATTTTCGATCACTGTCCGACCTTCAGCCTTGACCGCTGCCAAAATCGTATTGATCGTTGCACCGACACTAACAGTATCCATGTAGATGTTTGCTCCTTGAAGAGGCTTGCCATCAGTCGCAAGTTTCATACTAGAGCCATCCATGGTCATAGCGGCTCCCATTGCTTCAAAGGCCTTCAAATGCAAATCGATCGGACGTGGTCCAAGGTCACACCCTCCAGGTAGTCCAACAGTTGCTTGACCATAACGTCCTAACAAGCTACCATAGAAATAATAGGAAGCTCGCAAGCTATTGATCTTTCCAAATGGCATAGGCATATTCTTCACCCCACGTGGATCAATGATCAAACTGTCTTCTTTGCGCTCGATCTTAGCCCCCATGATGGTCATGATTTCAATCAGACTCGCCACGTCAGAGATATCCGGTACCCCATCAAGGGTCACGATATCATCCGCCAGAATGGTCGCCGGAATCAGGGCTACTACACTATTTTTTGCACCACTAATGGTCACCTCTCCTTTTAGAGGGTGACCACCATTTATTACAATTTTTTTCATCTTAATAATTTATTAGCTCTTTCAAGTCTTTTTCCTTTTACTATCGTTTTTTGTAACGGAAATAAAAGGGACAACGTATTCAAAATACTGCATCTATTATACCACAGATCGACCTATTTTTCCATCTGTAGGAATTTTCAAAACGAAAAAAAGCTAGGATCAACTTGACCCTAACTTTTCCATTTCAACGAATTATTTTACAGCATCTTTCAAAGCTTCTACCTTGTCCAAACGTTCCCATGGAAGATCGATATCTGTCCGTCCCATATGACCGTATGCTGCTGTTTGACGGTAGATTGGACGTTTGAGGTCCAGCATTTGGATAATCCCTGCAGGGCGAAGATCAAAGATCTCACGCGCTGCTGCTTCTAATTTGCTCTCAGCAACAGTACTTGTACCGAAAGTATCGATACGAACAGATACCGGGTGTGCCACCCCGATCGCATAAGCCAATTGCACTTCTGCCTTCTTAGCAAGACCTGCCGCTACGATGTTTTTAGCAATGTAACGAGCTGCATAAGAAGCCGAACGGTCCACCTTGGTTGCATCCTTACCAGAGAAGGCACCACCACCGTGACGTGAATAACCACCATAGGTATCGACGATGATCTTACGACCTGTCAATCCTGAGTCCCCTTGAGGTCCACCAATAACAAAGCGGCCAGTTGGGTTGATGAAGAATTTAGTCTCATCATCTAGGTAAGAAGCTGGAATCACTTCTTTAATGACCTTGTTAATCACATCTTCGTGGATTTGTTCATTGCTGACATCTGGATCGTGTTGGGTTGAAATAACAACCGTATCCACGCGCACTGGGCGGTCGTTTTCATCGTACTCAACAGTGACCTGCGATTTCGCATCTGGACGAAGATAGCTGATTTCACCTGACTTACGCAATTCTGCCAAGCGACGAACCAACTTATGGCTGAGTGAAATTGGCAATGGCATGAGTTCTTCTGTTTCATCCACCGCAAAACCAAACATGAGACCTTGGTCTCCTGCACCGATCAAATCGAGTGGATCTTGATCCGCATTCCCACGTACTTCTAGGGCTTCGTTTACCCCTTGAGCGATATCAGGAGATTGTTCCACCAATGATGGGTGTACTCCAACAGTTTCAGCAGAGAAACCATATTCTGTATTGGTATAGCCAATTTCTGCAATCGTATCGCGAACAACACGGTTAATATCGACATATGCATTTGTTGAAATTTCACCAAAAACATGGACTGAACCTGTATAAACAGCTGTTTCAGCCGCAACGTGTGATTCTGGATCTTGCTCTAAAATAGCATCTAAAATAGCATCTGAAATTTGGTCTGCAATCTTATCTGGATGCCCCTCAGATACTGATTCAGACGTGAAAAGTTTACGTTCTGACATAAAAATGTCCCCCCTTAAAAAAATATTGTTATAGAGTTACAAAGTACTGATAGAAGATTTCTACCACCTTATCGGGACCATATAACACTTCATTATAACACATTACATATGATATGGAAAATGGTTTTTCAAAAAGCCCATTAAATCAGCTTTTTCAGTCTATGCACTACCCAGTTAAACTGACTTAAACAGTCCTCAAAGTTCCTAAAAAGTTCACAAAAATACCCCGTAGGGTATCTATCAATTGACGAGTTCAGCAGGCAAGATCTAGCACCCTCACACGGTGCTTTTTTTATCTTCAAAAATGGTAGGCGTCCGCGTACCAATGGGTACTCGAAAACCTACCACCTACTTAAATGATAACAGTTCTTTAAAAATTTTCACCCCTATCTACTTTAATCAGTCTTCATTTTTAAATAATATAGTTCCAATAAATACCAAGACTCCCAGAATAAAGGATAAAATATTTGGACCTGTCCAATAAGGATCTAGCGTACCTATAATGGAAATAACAAATAAGATAGCTGCCACATTTAGGAGTCCTTTACTTCCTTTTCTCATACCAATGAAAAGTAATATAGTCGCAATCATAAAACAAATATAATGGATGGCACCAATATATAAGATCAGTAGATACATGGGGTTTCCTAAAAATAAAGGAAAAATCATAATACCAAGGTGACAGACTGCTATTATAAGGGCGCTCCATAACCAAGACGACTGAAAAATAATTCTTTTTGGCGAATTTTCTTTATCATTGTTTGATCGTATCTCAGCATTCAACTGATCGTTTACATCTATGTCTCCTTCTACTTGAGAGTACGCCATCTCTGGTTTAGTTTCAATAGATGATAGATCTTGTACTTTCACCTTGGACTCCCAGCTAGCTGCAACTTTATCAAACAAACCAAAAACACGACAAACAATATAAATCGATAAGAGAAGATAAAAGAGACCGTAGAAGCTTATACGAGAGATGAAAGAGTATACTACACCTATCTCAACAAGAGAAGATAAAATTATCAAAAGAGAAAATACTTTCTGAAGTTTATCACTTGTACTTGTGATCATAACATTAATCAGAAGTAGAAACATTAACTCCATTACAGTGTATCGCAGTGTAAAAGCGTAAATGTCACTCGTTCTATCCATACCAATCAATATAAATAGTGGAGAAATATTTGTAGAGGAAACAAATAGTACTAAATAAGCTATCGATGATTTCCAACCATCTTTACTTTTCCAATTGTTTAAAAGCTCCCTCATTTCTACATTCTTTATAAGCAGGCAAATCCATATTAAACAAATGATATTTAGCACAAAGGAAATGTTCATCAGATTTGTTGGGGAGAAAGGTGGTAAAAAAAACATCAGTAGTTGGGTAATTGAGAGGAGAAGAGCAGCTATCAATCCTTCAACATTTAAACGCTGATTCATGATTCTCCAAATTACCCAGCAAATAATCATTCCATTCCATATAGAAAAAATACTAGAGACAGTGAACAGTGGTGTATTTTCATTTAAACTTTGGGAACTATAGTTCACTACTATACTACTACCATAAGAAACAAGATAAAGAATTGCTTCAAGAATTAGCAGTATACCATACCATTTTTTTCTAGACATAGATTCTCCTCCGCTTTCTAAGAAAAGTATTTAACGATTCATTTATTTAAATTATAACACAATTTGTAACCGTTTTCCTATTGCGTTATCAGTACTAAATAAATAAATAAAAAAGATAGGATTGAACACCCTACCTCCTATCATCAGTCTCCATTTTTTAACAATACAGTTCCAATCAATACCAGCACTCCTACCACAAACGGTGGTATATGATTAATCACCCAATCCGGATCACCCGCAGCAATAAATGAAAAAACATAAATAGCTACTGCCATATAAAGAGTTGCTTTATTGGCATTCACTATTCCATTCCAAAGCAGGATGGTTGCTATCACAAAGCTAATCATATGGATTCCCAAAAAGTACAAAAAGCCACCAGCCCACGCTCCCATTGAAAAGAGACCTAATAAAAGTAAAACTATATAAACAATGGCCAAAAACAAAGCAATAGAAAGGATTACAGAATTTCCAATTCTCTTCTCTGGCTTCATTTCATTGTTCGGAAAAAGACTTTCATCTGAAGCATATGCTTCATTTTCTTTATCTACTTCAGGATTTTTTTGTTGATCTGTCATAACTTTCTCCAAACATTTTTAGTTATTCTTTCAAATAATAGCGCTTAAAAATAGAGCGGAAGAACTGATTTAACTAGGGCTTTAATCGACCCGAATATTTTTTATTGAGTAGAGTTGACCATATCCATTTTTTAATTAAGAGCTTTTCACTTCTTTAACCAGGAGTGTTCCGATTAAATCCAAAATACCTAAACATAAGGGAGCAATTCGAAATATTTCCCAGTCCGGATCAAAAGCCAAGATGATAGACAGCAGATAGAGTCCAATACTCGCATAGAGAAGGCTTTTATTCCCCTTCTTCATCCCTAGTCGAATTAGAAAGGCTCCAATCGCAAGACTTAATAAGTTTGGACCAAGGAAAATCAAAACGACAAATCCCCAACCATCACCCCAAGGTGCAAAGTAACAGACAAACATTACAAGATAGATAATGGATAAGTAAAATGTCGCTGAAAGAAGAATAGAATGTAAGCTATTTTCTTTTGGAGAATTCTGAACAGATACAAAATTGGGATAATCTTCACTGATCTTACTATGTTCTTTATTTTCCTCAAGATGTTTCTCTTGGTTTGTCATCACTTTCTCCTAACTTTCTTATATTTTTATGTTTTTCCGTTAACACCATTATTCTTGATTCCATCATTCTTTTCATGATAGCCATCTATTCAATGCTATCTCTTAAACATTAATTTGGACAGGTTTCCAGTTAGATTGCTAACATATCATGAAATAGACTGGAAGCCTTCCCTAAATAAAATCAGCCTCTGCAATAGCCTTTTTGACTTCTTCAATCGGCAGATGAACCAGTTCTACTTCTTTTTCGCGGTAGAGGTATTCGGCATATTCATCGATGCGGTACTGATGAATGTATACCACTCGCTTGCAACCGACTTGAAGCAACTGCTTGGTACAATTGAGACAAGGAAAATGCGTCACATAAGCTGTAAAGCCTTTAGGAATTCCACGTTCAGCTCCTTGCAAAATCGCATTGACTTCCGCATGAATCGTCCGGACACAGTGTCCCTCGACCATAAGACAGCCATCCTCTAGACAATGATCTGTCCCAGAAACGGATCCATTATACCCTGTTGCAATGACCTTATTATCCTTAACCAGAACAGCACCTACTTTCGCTCGATTACATGTCGCTCGATTCGAAATCAGTAAGGCCTGTGCTGCAAAATATTCATCCCATGCTAGTCGATTGTGTGTCACCTTTGTATCCTCCATCTCTCCTCATATCGGTTACGATTATTTTCATTATAGCATGAAATCAGCAAGAAAAAAAGACTGAGGAAAACTCCTCAGCCTTATAAATATTATTTACCAAGTTTTGCTTTAGCTGCATCTGCAAGAGCTGTGAAAGCTGCTGCATCGTTAACAGCCAAGTCAGCAAGCATTTTACGGTTAACTTCGATCTCAGCCAATTTCAAACCATGCATCAATTGTGAGTATGAAAGTCCGTTCAAACGAGCTGCCGCATTGATACGTGTGATCCACAATTTACGGAAGTCACGTTTCTTTTGACGACGGTCACGGTATGCATAGTAGTAAGAGTTCATTACTTGTTCTTTTGCAGTACGGAACAAGATATGTTTAGCTCCATAGTAACCTTTAGCTAATTTAAGAATACGTTTACGACGTTTGCGTGATACAACGCCACCTTTAACACGTGCCATTTATATTTCCTCCAATATTTCCTAGAATTCTTTACTTACGAATACGCGATTATTTCAAGCGAGTAAGCATTGCTTTGATACGTTTGAAATCTCCTGAATGCACCATAGATGCTTTACGAAGATGACGACGTTGTTTCTTAGTTTTTCCGTGGAAACGGTGAGAAGTGTAAGCACGGAAACGTTTAAGTCCACCAGAACCTGTACGTTTGAAACGTTTAGCTGATGCGCGGTGTGTTTTTTGTTTTGGCATGATATTTTCTCCTTTTTTTAACTTTCTGACAGATTATTTCTTGTCAGTTGCTGGCGCCAATTGCATGAACATTTGACGTCCATCCATCTTAGCACGTTGTTCGATGATCGCCACATCTTGTGTAGCTTCAGCGAAGTCGGCTAAAACTTTAGCACCAATCTCTTTGTGGGTAATCATACGACCCTTAAAGCGAATGGATACCTTCACTTTATTTCCTTTTTCAAGGAATTTGCGAGCATTGCGAAGTTTTGTATCGAAATCACCCTTGTCAATCACTGGGCTCAAACGAACTTCTTTCACGGTCACAACGCTTTGTTTTTTGCGTTGTTCTTTTTGCTTCTTCTGGTACTCAAATTTGAACTTACCGTAGTCCATAATTTTCGCAACAGGAGGTTTAGCTTGAGGTTGAATGAGAACCAAGTCAACATTAGCGTCGTCCGCAAGTGCTTGCGCTTCGCTAAGTGGTTTGATACCCAATTGCTCACCTTCAAGACCGATTAAGCGAACTTCACGTACACGAATTTCATCATTGATGAATAAGTCTTGCTTTGCTATGGTTTTCACCTCTTTTTTATTATTCGAGAAAAACAAAGAACGGACCTGCAAAACAGGCCCGAACTACATGATGTATTTCATTTCTGAAACTTGATCCGTAGGGGCCAGGCAACTTGCGTCACAAGGCGAGAAGTTCTCACTTCTGCTTTTCTCAACTTTTATATGATATCAAGTTTTTTATTCTTTGTCAAGAAGTTTTTTTGCTTTTTCTTCAATAAAGGCAACAACATCTGCAATTCCAACACCCGTTGTGTCAAAATGAATGGCATCAGCTGCAGGTTTCAAAGGAGAAACGGCACGGTGGCTGTCCTTATAGTCCCGCTCAGCGATTTCTTTTTTCAACAATTCAAGATCCGCTGTGATGCCCTTTTCAACATTCTCCTTATAACGACGTTCTGCCCGCTCCTCAACCGAAGCAACCAAAAAGATCTTCAACTCTGCATGTGGAAGGACGACCGTCCCAATATCGCGTCCATCCATAACGATGCCCCCCTCTGCTGCAATTTCTTGCTGTAGAGCGACAAGTTTTTCACGGACTGGCGCAAGCGCTGCAACCCATGAAACATTGTTGGTCACTTGGTTATCGCGAATTGGGTGGGTAATATCCACGTCTGCTACAAAGACAAGCTGCTCTCCTTCTTCTGAACGACCGAAACTAATTGGATACTGATCTAAAAGGGCTAAGAGGTCATCAACCTGTTCAGCTGTCAGATTATTTTGCAAAGCTAGGTAAGTCGCTGCACGATACATAGCTCCCGTGTCTAGATACGTATAGTCTAGATCCTTGGCAATGATCTTTGCGACTGTGGATTTTCCACTAGAAGCCGGTCCATCAATGGCAATTTGAATTTGTTTCATGCTGTCCTCAACTCCTACTGAATCTTAACGACATCACCAGGATTCGCATACCATGATCCTGTAGACATATGAGAAGGATTTAACTGTTCCAATTGGGCAATGGAAATACCAGCACGCGCAGCAATCGCTGCTTCCCCTTCACCTGCTTGAACAGTGATCGTACCTTCTTCAGAGTTCTCATCTTTTGAACTATCGTCTTTAGCCGCTTGGTCAGTTTGTGCTGCAGGGGCTGATGATTTCTGTTCAACCTTAGTCTCTCCATTGTAGAAACCAGACATTTGTTTTGATTTGTTGCTGCCACCTGTTGAAAGGAAAATCAACAAGCAGACCATCGCCACTACTACTACAAAGAAAATAATGGCTAAAATCGTCAATAGACGGTCTGCCTTGATTCCGTTTAACTTACTCGTTCTTTTCAATGTTTCTTCTCCATCATCGTAAATATCTTCTTCCCATGGTTCTTTTGCCATGACTTCCTCCTTGTTTTTTCTCGTAAAAATCATTACAATAGAAGTATGAAAGTTACGTTAATTCCAGATCGTTGCATCGCTTGCGGTCTCTGTCAGACCTATTCTGAATTATTTGATTACCATGACAATGGCATCGTTAAATTTGCTGCTGAAGAGGACGACCTCCTTGAAAAGGAAGTCCCTGTCACAAACGATGTTCTCGAGGCTATTAAAGAATGCCCCACTCATGCTCTCTTAAAAGATTAAGAGGGCTTTTTATTTGTTTGCATAATACATCTCGTAGTAATCCACATGGATGAAATTGTCCGTCAGGATTACTTCTCCCTTAAAATAAGGATTTAAGGCAAGTGCATTGATAAAGTATTTTTTCGGCCATTTACGCATACAGAATGTTCGACTGCGCGATCCATCATTAAATATGAGCTTGATCGATTTCTTATTTACTTCGACCTTTTCGATCGAGTCAATCTTCACTTTGATTGGAGTAAAAGGATTGGCAGTAATAATCCGCAAGATCCCATCCTCATAGATCGTGAAGTAACGATGGACCCCAATCGCGAGCAAGACCATAAATAAAAAGAACGAAAACAAAACTAGCGTTGGCACACTAGAGCTCTCATACATCAAGGCCAGTCCAATAAAGACCGGAATCACTGCAATGGACCAATAAGTCACAAGAATAGATAAGTCCGGTTGCCAATGATAATGGACCTTTCCAAATATCTTAATCATGAGCGTACCCCCATCTAATAGTTTAGCATAAAAAACAAAAAAAAGGGAGCCAGACAGCCAAAATCACAAAGATTTTTAACTGCTTGCTCTCCTTTTAATTGGATTTATTAGTTGGAACTTTAAAGAAGTCTTTAGAAAGGTAACCTTTCCCACTAATCAAGTCGTATTCAACCATTTTCAAATCCTCTGCAATTTCTTGTGCTTCTCCTTCTAGGGCCTTTTTATCGACACTTGCTTTTTTCAGCACTTCCGTCAACAAAGCATAGTAAGGCGAAACTTTTGAATTGGTCTGTTCAAAGACCATAGCAGAGAAATCACTTGAATTGACCAAAGGATAGTTCAATTTCGGTGCATCAAAATTACTCCAAATAAAGTAGTCTGTCTGATACTGACTCTCCGGATTATTCTTAAAGGCGGACTCAGGATAAAGACCTGGCAAGTGATCTCCATAGAATACCACTGTAATCTTCTTATCTATTTTAGAAAGACTTTCCAGGAAAGATTGGGTGGCGGTGTCGGTTTGTGAAAGCAAGCGACTGTAGAAAGTCAGTTTTGAATTTTCTTCATCACTAAACCCTTTACCTTTTGCATCCAAGGTTTCTGGATTTGCTTCTAACCATGGAGTATGATTTTGCATGGTCATCACAGAAAAGAATTGTCCGTTTTTATCGTTTAAATTATCCAACACAATATTATAGGTGGATTCATCACTCGGACTAATTCCTTCTTTTCTGTACTTGATTCCCTTTGTATCCGTCGTAATAAAATCTTTGAAATCCAATCTCGAATACACGATATCCCGAGAATAATTCGATTTACCTGCCAAGTGAACAGCAATCTTATTCTTTTTTGAGTATGCATTACTGATAGACGGCACATCATGGATCTTAGGAAGAACTTCCGTATACAAGACAGATACAGTTTGTGATAAATTATAGAATGGTAAACCTGTAAGAGTCTGGAACTCCATATTTGCAGTTCCGCCACCATATCCATCCGATTGCATTTGCCCACTCGTGTGGGTCTTCATGATGTTCTCAATATTGGGAATCGGATTTTGCGTAAGCTCAACTCCCTCGACTTTTCTAGGATCAGAAAAACTTTCACTCAGAATATAAATGACCGTTTGATCGTTTAAGTAGTTACTTCTCTCCTTATTGATCGCATTAGACAAGTTGGTATATTTTTGGGCTATTTTCTCAAGACGTTCTTTGGAATAACCATCCGGTTTTGGAACAACCTCCGTCGTCAATTGATTCATCCAAACATAAGACAATCCTTTGTAACGAGCATTGGTCGTATTCCCTAGCCAATTAATATCTTGGTAATTGTTCAGGGTGCTAATAATTGGTACATTATCCTTGATCTTCCCGTTTTCTTTATCACTGAATATCCCATTGACACTCTTAAAGCATAAGAGCATCACTGCAATAGCTCCGATTTGTATTTTCCATGAAGAAATAATTCTTCCTTTAAAGAGGTACTTTTTCCCGACAATCAGTAGACAAACCAGAAAGACCACCAATAAAAAGATGTAAAATATTTGCGCTTTGTCCATAAAGCTCAAAAGCGTCATTGGCTTGGTTAACCAAGTTAAATCACTCGGTAAAACTGGTTCATTCCTCATGCCAAACTTGATGGAATTTGCAACTACAAAAGCAATGGAAACAATGGAAATGAGACAGGTAGCAATCCAATATTGATTGATACAAATGTAAACAAAGATAAGTATCGCTGTCAGAATGAGAATTTGAAATAAGATGGCATCTGGAATCGTGTAATGAACGCCTAAGAAGGGTTCTGTTCGACCTAAACTGAATTGGATAAAATAATTCAATACAATTGCAATAGTGGTACTAGAGAAGAACACTAAAGAGAAACTCGGTTTGTTCTTGACGAAATCTCGTTGTCCCTTTGTATATAAGAAGCCAAGTAAGGAAATCAATGGAAAGAGAATGTATAAGAATTCATTTGTTAACCAAAATTGCTGAGCTGAGTATTTGCCAATTTCAAAGGCCTTATACAAAAAATTATCTGTCCTGTAAATCAGGGTCGAAAAATTTTTGTCTGTTACGATAAAGGTGATCAAGAGTTGCGACAAGACCAGATACTGATAGTTCTCGCCAATCTCTTCTCCTCCTTTTTTCCGACTTGGTAGCTTATCATAATGCTGTCGCAATAGAACCAAACCACCTGTAGAAGCAAACAGAAGGAAAATGACAAGGAAGGAATCCGTTCTAAAGAATGGATTCTGATCAAAATTCCAAACCTTGTATTTTGGATTATTCAAATAGATCGTGATTTCCGTCAAATAAGATAGAGTATTGTAAACCAAATAACTGACAACCAGTTTGAATGGAAACCATTTTTTAAAATTGAACTGGGATAATATTGGAACTAATAGTAGGAAACTTATTCCAAATAAAATTCCTAAAAAATTGACATATTGTAAGACTGTACCAGTTGCCTTGTTGTGAACAGCAAGATTATTCTGGGCTAGATAAAAATTAAAAAAAGAAAATAGAACGAAAGTAATCACATAATACCACTGGGTTCTTGAGACTTTTGATAAAACTGAGAGGATAAATTTCTTAATATTAAACTCTTTTTTCCGTTTCATTATTTCACTTTCTTTATCATTCTTTTTAGTATATATTTCACAGCTCTTGCTGGTCCAATCACAATATACTTCAAGGCCCCTTTAATCCCTCCTATTTGATTAAAGTCCACAAAGGTATGCGGTTGGAGATCCTCACGATTGTTCAATTGCTTATTATCGATAAACGGTGTCAGAACATGTGGGTTTTGAGAGATTCTAAAGTCATATTTTTGATCCCAAGCAATGTAGATCAACAAGCGTTCAATCGCATGAAGGATTGAATTCTGTGGTAGAGGTTCTGCTGGAACATCTGCTGCTGTCAAATTCAAGTCAAAGAGTGGTTTCAAAGCATCGTATTTAAACCAAACAAAAGTCCCATAACTCATAATGAAGGTATTGAGATTTTTGAAGTCAATCGTCTTGGTCGCTCCCATCCGTTCCCAGAGCTTGTTCATCTCTGGTGAAATGAGGGCTTCATTCCAGGCAACCACTATTCGATTGTAACGGAAGAAGGTTGGAATATCTGCGATAGTGATTCCGACTTTTGGATTGGCTTCCATATTGGCTAGGATTTGATCAGCCGGTTTGACCAACATCTCGATCAATTCTTTGCGCCAAGATTCACCTGCCCAGAAATCTGCTTCTTTAGATTTCTTAGTATGGAAATGGCCAACATAATCATATTGAGAAAGTTGCTCTTTTAAGAGCAGCATTGGCAATACATCCCGTCCAATGTTTCCAGTCACCAAAACCGTGGCATCTTGTGCTCGATGAGAAAGAATTTTCTCAATAGTCTGCTTCTTCTCTTCTACATCTGTCGTGATCCATAAGTCATAAGCAAAATGAAAAGCTTGGAAAGCATCTAGAAATTCTTCCAAGAGGTCCACATAAAAGACATGAAGATGAACAGCAACTTTTTTACCGAACTCTCCAGCTAATTCCTGATTTTTCAAGTACTTACGAGACAAGAGATAAGGATAGTCCGGACGATCAATCATAGACATGTGGTTGAGGATCAAATCTAATGGATAGTCCGATATACGTTCCAATTCGTCAAAAATGTAAGGAATGATTCCTTCATTATTCGCAATGGTTTTGACTTTGATAAAAGGAACCTTATGACGGAGAATCGCTGTAGGATTGTAGTAAGAAAAGTCTGGATAGAGCATCCCTGTGGTGTCTTCATGAATGGTATCAAAAACAGTTTTATAGCGAAAACCAGCATCCAAGAAATTCGTTGTGACCTTGGTCTCGTAGTGATCAATCACATCTTGAACATTGGTGAAGTCTTGAACACCCTGCCAAAATTCTGGGAAGGCGTTTGATGTCAGCACCTGTTTTTTAAAACTGAGATAATAACTCTGAATATGCTCGTTAAAATCCTTGTCTTTCCGGTAATTGGTCATACCCCAGAAATCTACTTCATCATCATGTTCAAACTGCTGATAAATAGGTTCTAGATCCCAAAGCGGTCCAAAGCAGGTATCATTCATGAGGGTAACAGAATCAAAGTGAGCCAGTTGATCAAAGCCGACTGTCTTCATTCCATCCCGCCACGCCGCAAAGTCAAAGCCACTATTTTGGCGCTCTAGAATATCGTCTACCAACTGTTGCGAGAACAAATGATCCTTCATATCTTCTGGTAGCTGACTATTGGAGATAAAGACCACCCGTGAATACAAGGGGCGGATTTTTTCTAATTGGTAAAGTACATGTCCACTGATAAAGTTAAATTTATTGAAGTGGACATATAAAAGTAAACGTTGCATATTATTTCCTTATTCTTAAGAATTTCAAGATCTTTGTTGGAATGGTCCAACGTTTGGATGTGATAACGGCGTTATATGCTACTTTCGTAGCTTCTAGATCAGCCTCAAGTTTTTTTATTCTATTCTGACTATCCAAGAACTCAGCTGCAAAAACTTTTCCAATATAATCCGGTGCAGCTATATCATCGACAGGAATCATCTTATAACTTAATCTATATTCTCCTTCTTCCTTAACATCATAGATCAGTTGTGGATCCGGTTCGCTAAAGAAAAAGTAACCATCAACAATGACTCCGTTACTATAAACTGGCGAGTAAACCTTTCCGTTAGAATCTCTCAATTCAACATCAGAGTAATAACTTGGACTTTCAGACAGATCAACTCGGATAACAGAAGTTCCCTTCGGAATTTCGATTGCCAGACTATCTTCTTTTTGAAGAAGTTTGGTCATGGTACGATCTTCCGAATAAGTATTTTCTTCGTCACCAAAATAAATTGTAACAGACTCCATTCCGATGTGTGAAAGAGAATCCATTGGTTTGGAAAGGCGAATCTCATAAGTATTATTACGATCTAAAAGGATCTTCGTCATCTCTTTATAATCGGCATTTGGATATTTATCAAGATAGTCCAGTTGTGTTTGTAGCAACTTATGAAAACGATGTTCTAATTTTTTAAAATCAGTAGGACGAGAATCCGATCCTTGATTAATGGTATAAGCAACTGTCGCTTCATCCAGATAGGCTAAAGAAGTCCGTTGAAAGAGTTCCAATTGGAGGTTGAAAGTATCATCTGATGTCGTTAAATCTAACTCTTGATTGACTTCTAACATCAGATCTCTTTCAACTAGCCATGTAGAGGCCATGGTAAACCCTCTTGTTGCAAGCATCTTTTCATAGGTATCTGCTAATGGAATCGTATGATTAGCAAAGCCGGCCTTAGAAACGAGGGTTCCTTGTTCATCATAAATATCAAAATCTGTATTGGACCATTTGCAATCAGGTTCACTTTCTAATAAGTCAACCTGTTTCTGAAGTTTTAAAGGGTCTAACCAAAAATCATCTCCATCACAGCGGGCAATATACTTTCCACGTGCTTCTTTACAGATAGAGACCCAGGTTTTAGAAATTCCCTGATTCTCATCCTGATAAAAGGCACGAATCAGATCAGGGTAGTTGGCTTGATAATCATGAATGATAGAACGAGATCCATCGCTTGAAGCATCATCCACCAAGATAATCTCATAATCAAACTCTGTTTGTTGGGCTAAGAAGCTATCAATCGTCTTCTTTAGCCAGGGCTCTTTATTAAAAACCGTACAAATAATCGAAACAAAAGGCGTCGTTTTCATATTTCCCTCAGTCTAGTCAGTCATTGACCATGTTCCATTGCGTTGGATTAAGCCACTTGCCGAATCCATTGCTGATTTATCATCCAAAGCGATATCATCTCGATTGATAAAGATCAGTGGAGTCTGGGTGGCATCTGAAAAGGCCAACATCTGCCCTTCCTCATCCCTTACTGTCACTTCCAATTTCATTTTTAAGTCATTTACAGTTGGCAGTGAACAAGTATAATGAACTGTTTTATGTCCAGCTCCACTCATCAGTTGATTCATAGAATTATCATTGTAGATCCAAATGTTCCGATCAATATCCGTTAAAGACAGAGCGATATAGGTCCTGATATCTTCACGAACATCAAAATCAATCTGGAACTGAATAGGATCTTGAGGACGTAATTTGTTTGAGCTTAACAACTGAAGCTGAAAATTTTCAACCAAGACTTTTTCTTCCTGGTTGGAATTGCCTGCTCCATTAGCTTCTCCTCCCTGTTGCAAAGGAGCTGTATTATCAAAACTGTACTGATTGGCAACATTTTCTGGACTCCCTAAAGCCTTCACCAATCCATTTTCAATCAAAACAGCCTTGTTACAATATTTCTTGACAGCTCCCATATCATGGGTAACCAGGATCGTGGTTTTCCCTGATTTCTTGCGTTCTTGGAAGTAATCGTTACACTTGCGCTGGAAGGCCTCATCTCCTACTGCTAGGACCTCATCCAAAATCAAGATATCCCCTTGGGCCTTAATGGCAACCGAAAAGGCTAGACGAACCTGCATGCCTGATGAGTAGTTCTTGAGCTTTTGGTTCATGAATTCATGCAACTCAGCAAAGTCTACGATATCATCATACATGGCATCAATTTCAGCTGTCGAGAAGCCCAGCATAGCCCCGTTCATATAGACATTTTCACGACCAGTCAGCTCTGGGTTAAAGCCCACTCCAAGCTCGATAAAGGACACCAATTTCCCATCGATGGTGACGGTACCTTTTTCCGGCACATAGATTTCAGAAATAATTTTCAAGAGAGTCGATTTTCCAGAACCATTTCTTCCGAGGATCCCGAAAAAATCACCTTTTTCTACTTCAAAAGAAATATCCTTAAGCACATGTTGTTCTTTGTAGCCTTTAATGCCTTTGAAGCGATTGACCAGGGCAGTTCGAAGACTGTTGGTTGCCTCTGTTGGCAACTTAAAGTACTTGCTGACATGGTCTACTTTTACTGCAATTTGTTTATCTGTCATTAGAGAATCTCCGCAAATTTCTTAGCATGTTTGTTAAAGTAAGCATAGCCAGCGACAAAAATAAGAATTGGTAAAACATAAGGAATCAAAACCAAGAACTTATTTTCCACCAAAAGCCAGACAGGGGTGTTGGCCTTATCAATCAAGAAGTATCGCATGTCTTGAATAATTTGGGCCAAAGGATTCATCATGACCAACTTAGCAGCCCAGGGATTGCGGTCTGCAATAAAGGTAATTGGATAGATAATTGGCGTCGCATACAGGCCGGCTTGCAGGAGTACTTCCCAGACTTGACCTAGGTCACGGAAACGGACAAAAAATGTCGCTAAGATCAATGCACATCCTGTCGCCATCAAGAACAACTCAAAGAATAGCGGAATCACCATCAAAGCTGTCCAAGAGAATGTCACCCCATTAAAGAATGAAAAAATCAAGACAACAACCAGGTTAATGACAAAGTTAATCGCTGCTCCTGAAATCGCAGACAAGACAATGATGTGTTTGGAGAAGTTCAATTTTCGCAACAAGTCGCCTCGACTAACAATAGACACCATCCCCATAGATGTTGCTTCTGAGAAAAAGCCCCAGATTACATTGGCCAACAAGAGGGCAACTGGGAAATGGGGCACATCTCCACCCAAGCGTAAGAATCGGATGAAGACAATATACATGATCGTAAAGGTCATCAGGGGCTTTAAAATCGACCAAAGATAACCGATTGCTGATCCTTGGTAACGTAATTTAAAGTCTGTTTTGATTAATTCTCTTAATAAAATTCGATTTTTCTGACTAAAAACGTCAAACATTATTTTTTACCTCGATATGCAAACTTTGTCAGAATCAAGCTAGTAAACACAAAGGTGTGAAAAGCTCGGTTCTTACGATAACCATACTGACGAATCCTTCTCAAACGTTCTCTTAGCGGAACGTCCATGATGGTCACAAAGTTTTCAATAATTTCTTTATTTTGGGGACTGACAGGCAGATCCAATAAATTTTTTGCTTGTTCTTGACTGGACTCGATGAGATTCCAATATTTAGCAAAAAGAATATGAGGGCGAACCCAGTTTTTAACCCGTTTTCTAAGGGTACGAGCCCCCAGAACATTGCTACTGTGCTGACGGTACAACTCTGTCGGCTGATCGATATAGATGAGCTTTCCAAAGGCAGTTGCTAGTAAGGCCAAATACCAATCATGCATAAGGAGTGCATGCTTTTCTTGACCTGTCCACAATTCCGCCAGGTCATGGTTAATCATGGCTACCCCACCAGTTACCGTATTTTCCGTCAGCTCTTGAATCAGTTCTGTATTGGCATGATCAGACTGGGTGCGAATCATACTTTCATGCTGCACGTGCAAGTTTTCATCGACCACTTTTAAATCTGTGTAGACCAGCAAAGGCACTTCTTGAGGATGCTTCTCGGCTTCTGCTACCTGAAGTGCAATCTTTTCAGGAAGCCAGACATCATCTTGGTCACTGAAGCAATAAAGATCTGCTTTTTCATATTTCAGAAGCGCATGGAAGCTCTTGATAACACCGAGATTTTCGATAGCTCCTTGGTTGATAAAGCGGATGCGCTCATCCTGGGCTACCAACTCTTGAATGATCTCCACCGTACCATCTGTCGATCCATCATCTCGGATCAAGAGTTGCCAGTCTTGATAAGTCTGGTCTTGGATACTTTTGACCTGCTCTTTTAGATACTGTTCACCATTATAGGTGGACAACAAGATATTTACTTTCATGATAAGAATAATTCCTCGTACTCACCTACAATTTTATCCCAGGTAAAGTTTTGCTTCATATTGGCCTTGGCACGTTGACCCCATTCAGATACATCTTCTAAAGAATCTACCTGGTCAATCAAATGCGCTAAATTCCCAGTTTCTTTAGTCCAATATTGAGCCGAATCCTTAGCGACCGTTTGGTTAAAGGAGACTCCTAAAACTAAATTCAGATCCGTCTGAGCGAGAGCCTCTAGGAGACCAGGATTGGTTCCGCCCACTTCATGACCATGGATATAGGCAAAGGCTTCTTTACGGATATACTTCAAGAGATCTTGATCATAGACCGTTCCTACAAACTTAACACGAGGATCCTGATCAAATCCAGTTCGAACTCGGAGCTCCTCAAAATAGGGATTGCCTTCTTGGTTACAAATAATCACCAAATCCCGCTTGGTAGAAGAGGCCATAAATTCACGAATGGCAGTCTCATAATTATTTTCTGGGACAAAACGACCCAAAATTAGGTAATAATTTTTCTCCTGAGTCTGCCACTTGTGATAGAATTCTAGGACCTTATTATCCTGACTGGTCAGGCTGGTCTGAGACAAATCCGTCCCATAGGCAATATAGGTCGTCTTGGACCAAGGGTAGGCTTCCTTGATATAGGATTCGATACCAGGGTTGTCAGAAATCACCAAGTCAGCGTGGCGCGTCATGATCTTTTCAGAATACTTGAGATAGGCTTGGATCAGTTTGGCCCACTTGGCCCGCTTCCACTCCAGTCCATCTGGATTGATATAAAATCGTCCGCCTATCTTATGGATCTTGCGCGCAAAAGGCGCCACAAAGGCTCCGATTGTATTGCCCAAGACGTAAAAAATCGGCTGTTCAATTCCTTGTTTCTTAATAATCTTCAAGGCATAGTTGATGGCCATCATATCATAGGCGATGACACGCGCAGGCCCAAGCTTGGGGGCTTTAATGGTAAAACAATCCACACCCTTGTAGTCAAAATGATGATAGGCTTGATCATTAGAAAGGCAGGCAACATGGTACTGGATATCTGGAGACACTTGATGCGAAACCAATTGGTCCACAAAAGTCTCAAAACCGCCATATTGAGCCGGAAGCCCACGACTTCCGATAATAAAAACATGTTGCATAGAGTTCCCTTTCAAATCATTCACAGTCTATTCAATTATACCATTTTCTAGGTTTTTTGCCTAATCCAAACAGAAAAGCGACCCTTGAGGGTCGCTTCTATTTGATCTTATTTCACTTCTTGTTTATAAAATTCTTTCAAAGCATCTTGCCAAGTTGGAATAACGAATCCTGTAGCCTTAGCCTTAGCCAAGCTCATCGTTGAGTTGAGAGGGCGTTTTGCCTTAGCTGGGAATTGGCTAGAATCCACTGGTTTCACTTCAACATCCGTATCTTTGAGGATTTCAACTGCAAAGTCATACCAAGTTGTATCTTCTTTCGCATCGTTAGACAAGTGGTAATAACCATATTCTTTACGATTTTCAGCCAAATATGTCATGAACTCTGCAAGAGTACGGGTCCAGGTTGGACGACCATGTTGGTCATTAACGACCGTCAAAGTCTTATGAGTCTTCGCAAGGTTTTGCATGGTGAAGACAAAGTTCTTACCGTAGTTCCCGAAGACCCAAGCTGTACGGATGATATAGAAGTTAGACACATGCTTCTCAACCAATTCTTCCCCCATACGTTTGGTACGACCGTATTCAGTTTGAGGATCTGGTTGATCGTCTACTTCCCATTCTTGTCCCACTGGTTTTTTCCCATCAAAAACGTAGTCTGTTGAGATATAGACCAAGGTTGCACCGTGCTTTTCAGACGCTTTTGCTACATTTTCCGTACCAGTCACGTTGATCGCATAGTCCAACTCTTTACCTTCATCTTCCGCAGCATCAACAGCTGTGTAGGCAGCACAGTGATAGACCAAGGTTGGTTTTACTTCCGCAAATACCTCGTCTACTTTCTCTGCATTTGTGATATCCATTTCAGCCACATCAACAGCTACATATTCTTCATTTCGTTCATCTAACAAATGGCGAAGTTCTGTTCCAAGTTGCCCATTTGCTCCTGTAATTAAAATCATGTTAAATTCCTTTCAAATGCTTTTTCCCTATCATTATAGCAAAAAAAGCAGAAGTTTTCTGCTTTTTAAGATGGGAATTGCTCCTTATTTTTTGAATACTTCTGCTTAAAAATAAAGAATACCAGTATCCAAGAGATCCACTCTATCATGAAACCAAGATACTGTATAAATGTCTTGTGATAAGAAACTTTGACATGGCCAGAATTTCGAATAGATAAATAAATTTTACCATCATTTAAAACTTTTTCTGAGACAGTTGGTTTCCGATCTTTTTTATTTTCTTTTAACTCAGATTCGGTAAAAGCTCGCTGTTTCAACACAGGTTGAGAACCTTCTGCTCCCTTAGAATATTCTGCGCGATATCCTTTGTACCATATCATTGGTATAGAGATAGTAGTTTCCTTTTTATCGTCAGGAACCTTTATATCAAATTCTAAAAGATTGTACCTCTTTTTAATAGTTGATATTTTTACATCCTTAGCTGTTTGAAATTCAGTAAATTGAGGTAAGCGTACATCTCGATTGTTAATATCAAGATTATAATATTCATCACCTACAGGATCAATATATTTGGATTTGTCACCTTTATATACTGATTTCAGTAATTTTTCATTCTTTTTATTATCCTCACGCATCTGTTTATAGTTTTTTGAAGAGCTATCAAATTGAGGGACCACATGATTGAAATAGAAAGTTAAACTCAAGAGGCATAAGACAATAGAGAAAAATCCATTTCTATTTGTAACAGCAAGAAAGAATAGGAACAACAGAGGAATGAAAAACAATAGGCGCCCTGAATACTGCATACTCCCTAAAAAAGTGTATTTCAATACGGAATTCCAAGGCAGCAGACTCGTTGCAGAAAAATATAAGATCCAACAAGTCCAAAATATGGTTTTACTTAAACTCCCTAGACGGCGATAGAATAAGATTACCATCATACTCGCATAGAATAGACCATCTCGTACAAATTGATGGATCGGCCACTCTAATGGTGTGAAAGGTTTATAAAAACCATATCGATCTGCTTGAAATGGAAAAGGAACCAAAAAAGTATCTTTCACATTGACAGGAAAATTTCTCGCTGTCCATGTGAAGAAAAATTTTTGTGATGAAACCTGTTCCAAATATTGAAAAATGTACCCTGCTGATAAACATAAGGCAAACAAGATAGAAAATACAAAAGAGATAATCTTTTCCAGTGTGAGCCTTTTATAATTTAAACATAAAAATACCGCAGAAAAGATTGCTAATATGATCGTTGATAAAATATGGGTTTGAATTAAAAGCGCTACTACAATCCCTAAATAGAGAGGGTTCTTTTTGTTTAAGTAGAGCACTCGATAAATAGAATAAATAAGAATTGGGACAAGTGGCACTACCATGGTCATTCCAAAACCAAATAAGGTGTAATAACAAGGAATGGTCAAGGCCACTACTATACCAGTCACCTTATTTTTTACTATTTTTGAAACAACAATATAACTTGTTAGGCTTGTACCAAGAATGAACAAAAATGCAAATATAGAATAAGCAAGATTTCCATCGTTGGTCATCATATAAACGATGGCTGACGGATAAAACTGCCAATTTCCATAAAACATAGGAGAAGCATATCCCGTACCGAATGCAAATAAAAAATTCAGATTGGGGAGTAAATCCCAATGCTCAATGGACTCTGCTAAGCCGACAATGCGGGATAAATGGAAGACATAGTCATATGAGCGACTTTGAAAATTGATCAGATTGAAAGATATAAATGTAAAAATGAGCGCATAGGAAGTTAGTAATAGGTAGACCAACTTATTGCTGATTTGGTTGAAAACATCTATAAGCCGGTCAATATAACTGCGGATCCCTTTTACCATATCCAACTGATTGATCTTATCGAGGAGCCGATCCACTCCCTCGTAAAATCTGTCTATCTTTTGCTTAGCAGCAAGACTCATACTTAGGATATTCTTCATTCTTCACTTTTCTCTTTGATAACATAGATTGGACGTTTCTTGGTTTCCATGAAGATCTTACCAATATATTTCCCTAAAATCCCGATGGTCAATAATTGGAACCCTCCCAGGAAAAGAATCACTGTCATAAGAGATGGCCAACCTGAAGTAGGATCCCCAAAGACCAAGGTGCGGATTACAATCAAAATCATCATGATAAAGGCCAAAATCCAAGATAACAGTCCACCAATAAAGGCAATGTTTAATGGGGCATCCGAGAAATTGACAATCCCTTCAATCGAGTACTTAAAGAGAGACCAAAAATTCCAAGACGTCTCTCCTGCCACACGCTCTACATTTTTATATTCGAGGTATTCTGTCTCAAATCCTACCCAAGCAAAAATTCCTTTTGAGAAACGATTGTACTCCGATAATTCCATGATAGCATCAACCATAGGACGTCGCATCAAACGGAAATCACGCGCCCCGTCCACCATTTCCACTTGGCTAATATGATTGATCAATTTATAAAACATCCGCGCAAAGAAAGAGCGGATCGGCGGTTCCCCATCACGGGTTACACGTCTCGTTCCGACACAGTCTAAATCCGGCTGTTCCTCCAACTTCTGCTTCATTTCGATCAATAACTCTGGTGGGTCCTGCAAATCTACATCCATGACCGTCACATATTGACCACTAGCACGCTCAAGTCCAGCATATAGTGCGGCCTCTTTTCCGAAATTTCGAGAAAAAGAAAGGTAGTGCACATTTGAATCTGTAACATGTAGCTTTCGAAGAATGGATAGCGTACCATCTGAAGAGCCATCATTTATAAAAATATATTCAAACTTTTCTCCCATTTTCATCCGAACACGTTCCATCTCTCGATAAAACAATGGAATTGATTCTTCTTCGTTAAAACATGGGACTACAACTGATATGGTCATCTCTTACTCCTTGAATTATTCACTTTCTATTGTAACAAAAAACTAGGGTTTCCCCTAGTAATAACTTATTTTAGCCTTTTAATTAAACTGCAGCATATAAAACAGAGATGGTTTGTAGTAATGTTAGAGATAAAATAATGAGACTGCTTTGTACTACAAAATGATCAGAGAACTTTTGTTCATCTAGAACTCTTTGCTTAAATAAACTACAAATAACTGGTAGACAAAGAGCAACAACACCCAAATAATATCGGCCTTGAACTCCTAAAACTTCAAAATTTCCAACTGGTGTCCAGGTCAGATACAAGGTCAAAGAAATTAAACCAACAATTGCAAGAGAAACCAAACTTGCTCCTACTACTGATACTTTAGGAAGTTTGATTTTCCCAATATTTGAAAAAGTAATCAAAGTATAAAGAGCATAAATTGGAATAAGGACTTCTGACATCGACAAATCTAACCAACCAAATGTATAGAGTTGATTCAAATGACTGACTGATAATAACATCTCCTTCAAAATCACTGGAAGATACCAATGAGGTTTTGAAATGATGCTACTAATTTGCCCTTTTACATCTGCGCCCTCCAGTTTAAAGTTCTCAATTCGAACTTGCTGGGTAAGAACGTACCAAAAAATCGTAAAGACAAAGACTGAGATAATCAAAGCGAGAGAAATGAGATAGTAGTTTTTACATTGCGTTTTCTTTTTCGGTATAAATAGCAATAATCCTACAAGCAAGACATAAGGAAGCTTCATTGTTACAAGGATCACGCAAAGGAAAGCATAAAGCAATAAATCCTTAATTTTAACCACTTTTTCATCATCCGTTACATAGTTCAAAAATAATCCAATAATGATATAGGTCAACCCTAATGCTACACTATCTTGATTATAAGAAGCAGCTAGAACCAGATTCATTGGAAACATCGCTACCATTGTCATCAACTGCTTCGCTTTCCCACTTAATTTAATGGCAATGAGAGCTAAAATACAGTAAGCGATGACATTAAAAATTCGACCAAGATAATAGGAGACTCCTACACTCAAGTTCAAAAATTTTCCAATCCCAAATCCAAGAGCCTGAGGGATATAACCAATAAACCAATATGAGTTGGTTGCCCTGTAATCCGTTTCTTTCCCAAACTTCACTTGTTTGGTCGTCTGCCCTTCTTCAAATAAAGAAGATTTGGTAAATGGTTTTTTGAAATTCTTATAAACATCAAAGTAATCTTCGGTAATATGGATGTTTTTATTTCCCATATTGACGTTGCCTTCCACAATATGAATCGTTCTTGAAAGGTGAACTTGTTCATCTGGCGTATTCAAAACGGGTGTAATGAAAGCAAAGGACAGACCACCAATAAGCATCGCAAGGAAGGTTCCAACATTCTTCTTCGGTAAAAGAAAAATGAAAAAAGCCAATACAACAAATAACGCTACACCAATTTTAGGAAAATCTACTAAGCGCTTTGTATAAATAACTGCAATACAAAAGGCCAAAACTGCGAAAGCTACTAAATACTTTTTATTTCGCTCATAACTATCAACAAAATATCCCATCAGTTTCTCCTAATTATTCGAATTTTGACTCTTCACATATTGTCTCATCAACAACTTGGCCATCCATTTGGGCCAGAAGAGTTGGTACATGTATAGATCTTCTTTACTACGCGTATTGTCTGCAATGGTTTTTGAAGTTTCAGACTCTTCATGGATACGGTGGCACATGAGTTTGTCAGATACATAAGCGAAACGACCTTTATACTCGCTGATCTTATACCATGCGTACCAATCCAAACTCACTCTCATTCCTTCATCAAAATAGAAATTCTTCAAATTTTCACGATTATAGGTGACAGCTGGACAACAAATCGGATTCCCAAAAGCCATCACACGGTTTCGCCAAAAGTGACTAGCAGGAAAAAGATTCATAGTTTTTAACATCAAGGTTTTGATCTTCAGATTTGTATTCGCAGGAATTTTATGGCCATCTTTTTCTTCAAAATAATCAGAATACCCAATCAACACATCTTGATTTTTTTCCATCTTAGCCAAAACTTTCTCAGCATAGTCCGGCTCATAATAATCATCCTGATGGGCGATGGTAGCATACTTCGTCTCTACAAAAGACATGGCATTGTTCCAATCCTTACCAATCCCACCACCTTGCTTAGTGTAAAATGGAATAGCATAACGCTGACAAAGTTCCTTGATCGAATCCAGTGGTGTTGAACTGTAACAGATAATCTGTGATTGGAGAGTTTGATTCTTCAAGGATTGAATACAAGCTTCTAAGTATTCGCTCTCACCATAAGCACAAATCACCCAAGTATGTTGTTGATTAACGAGCATAGCCCTTCCTTTCTATTTTTCTTGCAATAAAATAAGCAAGTAAACTTCCACTAAAATAAACGAACATCACGATGAAAAAGCTTAAAGACGCACCTAGAAGTCCCATTTTTTGTACCAAATCATTATTTGTCAATTTGGAAGCTATAAACATGAATAAATACACAGGCAACAGATACGTTTGTTTTCGAATAACCGTCATGACATCCCCAAAAACAATCCCAATAGAATACAGAATTCCAGAAAAAACAAGGATGGCTAGGGTAGTACTATGCTGGTTTAAAGGTAAACCAAAAACAAGACTTAATATTGGCGTCCCGATCAAATAAGCTAGCACAGTTAAAACCAAGCCGACACCCAAAACAATGACAAACATCTTCGCAATGATGGCATCAAATTTTTTCAATTCTTTATTCTTCCATAAGATCGCTAATTGCGTTGTTAAGGGTCTAAGAATTAAAATAAAGAGACTCATAAAAAAGACAGGCATAAACAAAATATTAAAGTCCCGTTGTGTCCCTGCAATAAAGTGTCCCAGTCTAATTTCAGAGTCAATCGCGATTCTAGGCTCATTGAAAATATAAGCTAGTAAAAATCCACTGATAAAGAGAGGAATACAATTCTTTAAAATAGTGATCGCATCAAATAGGTCTCTTTGGAGATTTTTTACTGAGACATCAATGGATTCAAATTCTTTTGATTTTACATAATCATAACAAAATACAAAGATAAAGTTAAAAACAACTAAGTAAAGCAATGATTGTGTTAATGACTTTGTAATCAGCAAAAATGCCAACAAAAGAATCGTGCTGATAGAATACCGAATGGTCATTGATTTGCCAGCAATATCCAATCGTTCATGACGCTGAAACATCCCTTGAAAAAGATCAGAAATTGCCTCACACATTCGAAAGAGAACATATAAAGCGATAATGGTAATTTTTGAACTCTCATGAAAATCAATCCCCGAAATAAATAAATAAGGAAAGAAGACAGCCACCATAAGTAGGAGAGAAAGACATCTGGCAATACTATAACTGGTAAAGGAGTGTCTAAAGAGAACATCTGTCCCTTGGTAGCTTCGAACTTGAAACATGCCTACTACTACTAGAATCGCAGCAATCCCATAGGCAAGACTAAAGGAATCTGCTTCCATTGGCGAGGTCATGCGTGTAACGATCAATGTAAATAGTACAGATGATCCAGCAAATGCCAAGTTCCCTAACAGATTCCAAAAATACACCTTCTCCGTTGAAACAGGTTGATTATTCTTCATGCTCTTTTACCTGTAATGCAATTTTCTGAGACAATTGTCGAATTTGAACGGATTGTTTTGAGGTAATCCGAGTCAAAGAGAAGTTTAAATAGACAAGTAAACAGAAGCCTAAGAAAAAGATTAGATTGCTTGGAACTTGAATTCCTAACATTTTTGACAACTGTCCAATCAAATTAGGAAACCAAATGACTGGCAACGAGAGTAAACAAAGAATAAGCCAAGAAATGACATTTCTCATTTCAACGACTTTCTTTGCAACTAGGCGTAGAATATAAACGATAAAAATAATTACAATAAGGGTTAACCAAATATTTAGCATGTTATTTCTTATATCCTCCACCAATTCTAGCCAATAGCATTGCCATTGTCACTTTGATCATATAGTAAACAGACTTACTGAATGTAATCGATGATTCTCCGTGTTCTCGCTCGTTCATCAAGACCGGTACTTCTGCAACGGAATAGCCTGAGGTTAAGAGGGACACAATCGTTTCTGGTTCTGGATAATCACTTGGGTATTGTTTAGCAAATTCTTCAATCACTTTTCGATCAGCCACCCGCAATCCTGATGTAGGATCTGTTACCTTTTGACCGGTTAAAATCTTAATTAATTTTTCAAAAAATGAAATTCCAATCCGTCGTGCGAAAGAGGATTGGAAACCTTGATTTTCAATAAAACGAGAGCCAATCACCATGTTCACATTCTTCTCTTGAAGGACTTGAAGCATCTTTCTGATAAATTCAGGATTATGCTGACCATCTCCATCCACTTGAACAGCATATTGATAGCCATTTTTAACTGCATATTGATAACCAGTTTGGACAGCACCACCAATTCCTAAATTAATCGGTAAATCGATAACATTAAAGTTGTTATTGCGACAAATTTCAAGTGTATGATCTGTAGAACAATCATTGATAATGACATAATCAAATTCAGGTGTATGTTCTTCAATCATCTTGATTGTTTTTTCAATATTTCCACTCTCATTATAAGCAGGAATAATGATCAATAATTCTGAATTTCTCAATCCTATTGTTTTCCCTTCTAAGCATATCACTTCATTATACAATAATCAGTGCATATTTTCTACTTTATACTGTCCCCTCCCCCTTTTCATGGTATAATAGAGTGAATCGATGACGGAAGGACACCTTATGTTAAAGCTGGGAATTATTGGTACGAGTTGGATTTCACATGAATTTATTAAAGCTGCTCATCAGACGGGCCACTATCACTTGCAGGCTGTGTATTCGAGAAAGATGAAGACAGCTCAAGAGTTTTGTGAGCCTTATGGGGAGATCTCTTGCTACATGGATATCATCGACTTCTTAGACAGTGAGCTGGATGTGGTCTACATTGCTAGCCCTAATTCTCTTCACTTCGCTCAGGCCAAGCTTGCTATTCTGGCCAAGAAGCATGTCATCATTGAAAAACCCGCTGTGACCACCCCTTCTGAATGGAAGGAACTGGTCAAGCTCGCTAAGGAGCACCAGGTCTATCTCTTTGAAGCTGCCAGAAATTACCAAGAAGCGGCCTTTCAAGTAGTTAAAGACTTCCTCTCTAATCAGGAAATACTGGGCGCCAACTTCACCTTTGCCAAATATTCTTCTAAATTGCCGGCCCTTCTTGCGGGTGAGATGCCCAATATTTTCTCAGATGTCTATGCAGGGGGAGCCTTGATGGATCTGGGAGTCTACTGCCTCTACTTGGCCATTGGCTTCTTTGGAAAACCGATCTCCAGTCACTATTGCGCTCAGCAATTACCCAATTCGGTTGATCTCTATGGTCAAGGTGTCTTGATTTATCCAGAGTTTCAGGTTGCCATTCAGGCAGGGAAAAATATCACCAGCCATCTACCTGCTGAAATCTACACCAAGACTGGAACGCTGACTCTCAATGCTGTAGCAGCCATCAACCAGGCTCGCTTCGTCAGCCATTCTGGGGAAGTCATCGACCTTCCGGTCCAGCCCTGCCCACACCAAATGCAAGAAGAGGCGGAAGCCTTTGCCCTTGCCATCGCTCATCAAAAGCCAGCTGCTTATCTTGAATGGTTACAAACAGGTGAGCAGGTCCATGAAACCCTCTACCAGATGCGTCAAAGCGCTGGAATACAATTTAAGGATGAAAAAGAATGAAAGAACAATTTCCACAAAGCTGGAAAGACCAGTTAGAAACACTCGGATTTGATGCATTCACTGAAATTCAGGAACAGATCTTCTCCCCTATCTATGAAGGAGAAAATGTCCTCGGCATCAGTCCTACCGGTACTGGTAAGACACTCGCCTACCTCTTTCCGAGCTTGCTCAAACTCAAACCGAAGAAGGCCCAACAACTCTTGATTTTGGCTCCTAATACAGAGTTAGCAGGACAAATTTTTGATGTCACCAAACAATGGGCAGAGCCTCTCGGTCTCCAGACACAACTCTTCCTTTCAGGATCTAGTCAAAAACGGCAAATCGAACGCCTCAAAAAAGGACCCGAAATCCTGGTTGGGACGCCTGGTCGGATCTTTGAGCTGATCAAGCTGAAAAAGATCAAAATGATGAATGTAGAAACCATCATTTTAGATGAATTCGACCAATTACTGAGCGATTCTCAGTACCACTTCATCGACAAGATCAGCCACTATGCTCCCCGTGAACACCAATATGTCTACATGAGCGCCACAGCTAAGGTCGATCCAGACCAGCTAGAGGAAAATACTCTTCGCGTTACGGTTAATGGAGTTTCTTTGGACAATATCCAACATTTTTATATGCAAGTGGATAAGCGGGACAAGGTCGAATTGCTCCGCAAACTCGCCTACGTCGAAGATTTTCGTGGTCTGGCTTTTTTCAATAGCCTGTCTGATCTGGGTAGTGCTGAAGAAAAACTACAATACCGTGGTGTTGAGGCCGTATCGCTCGCCAGTGATGTCAATGTCAAATACCGCAAGGTCATTCTGGAGCGCTTCAAAGACCATCAGCTGACCCTCTTGCTGGCCACCGATTTGGTCGCTCGTGGCATCGATATTGAACATCTTGAGTGTGTGATTAACTTCGATATTCCTCGTGATGTAGAGACCTATACCCACCGTGCCGGTCGTACAGGACGAATGGGGCATGATGGCTATGTGATTACCTTTATCACCCACCCAGAAGAACTCAAATCCATAAAAAAATACGCTTCTGTACGTGAACTGGTTTTAAAAAATTCAGAACTCTTTTTAAATGAATAAGAAAATCCTCTGCTAGTGAATGAACTGCAGAGGATTTTTACGTTAATTTCCATTGTAATAGATGCGATGGCTTTCAAGTTGATAATCCAACAATTCATCCACCGTTACAAAAGTATAGCCTTGTGATTTGAGGTAGTCAAGGACGGTCGGTAGAGCGTCAATCGTGGTTTGATGGATATCATGCATGAGGATAATCGAACCCGGTTTGACTTCTTTTTTCACTTCATTGAGAATGGCCGTCGTATTGTGTGTCTTCCAATCTAGGCTATCCACATCCCACATGATGAAAGATTGGTCGACACCGTATTGGATGGCACTATTGATGGCTCCATACGGAGGACGGGTAATCTTGGTCTGCACACCTGTCGCTTTTTGAATAGCTTCTTGGGTATCCAAGATCTCTTTTTTGGCATTATCCAAGCTCAATTTTGGCAATTGAGGGTGATCCCAGGTATGGTTCCCAATTTGATGACCTTCTTTGCGGACTTGCTTAGCAATATCCGGATTCGCACTGACATTTTTTCCGACCATAAAGAAGGTAGCTTTGGCATTGTATTTCTTTAAGATAGAAAGCGCCTGAGGAGTCGTGGTTGGATCTGGTCCATCATCAAAGGTCAAAGCAATCATCTTACGGTGGCGTTCTTCAATATAGGATTCGTAAGAAGCTAGATCATCAGGAAGCAAGCGCTCTGTATCAATCACGTCATAGAATTTAGACAAGGGAACAGTGAAGGTATCATCTCCCTTAACCTTGGTTGGAAATGGAATGGTGAAATTTCCTTTTTCATATTGGAATTCCCATTGGCTCAAATCCAACTCTGAGAAGTGGGCAACCATTTGATCAATGCTCTCCTCATCCAGCTGACGAAAGGCTAGATTCCCCCGTAATTCCTCCAAAAAGATCTGCTTAGCTCCATCTGGATCCGCAAAAACTTGGCTCAGGGTCAGAGGATTGTTCTCATCATCCAAGTAAAAGAGGGGCAACTTCACCGTCTCATCTTTGATGAATTTCCCTTTTTTGTACTGGTACTCCGCCCGTTTGATTTGGATAGGGTGATAGCCGACAAAAGGCGCTTCTGCTTCTTCACTATGGTAGAAGGTCAAATGCTTTGGTTCTTTGGTTTTTTCATCGGATCCTAGACGCTGAAGGTCTTCTTGGATCTTCTCTTTCACAATCTCAACAGGCTGTCCATCCTTAGTAGGATAATAAGCCGTCACATAAGAAGTTCCTAAAATCCCTTCCTGAACTTGAACATCTTTCCCTTTTTCAGAGCTTTTCTCAAGTTGGGTAACCTTAGCAAACTGATCCTGATAGGCTTTTTGTTCACGAACCCTTTGAATCTTTTGATAGCCGATATACAAAAGAATCAGTAAAAGGAGATTTGTAATGATTAATAAAATAGTTTTCGTGTGTTTTAATCTCATAACTTTATTATAGCAAATTTCTCTCGAAAAAACATTCCTTTTTTGTAAATGGTTTCATAAAAAAGAGAGAGTGGGACAGAAATCGGTAATTCGTTAGAATTCGATTTCGTCGTCCCACCTCCGCACAGTTGAGTAGGGCTGTAAAAGCTGATGAAATCAGCGTAGTAGAGCCCACTCAACCACTGCGTCTTGCTCGACAATCCAAAAATAATTGAGAGGCTAGGACTTTTGTCCCAGCCCCTAATTTTTAATCAATCTTATTTTTCGCGAATGACTTCTACTTTATATCCATCCGGATCTACAACGAAATAATAATTCGGTTTCGTTCCTGGAAGACCTTTTGGTTCCGTCACTTCATAGCCTTTAGCCTTGTGTTCCGCATTCAAACCTTCCAAATCAGGAGTACTCAAAGCAACGTGAGCATAGCCATCTCCGATGACATATGGACCATGATCATAATTGTAAGTCAATTCCAACTCATAGTCATCTCCAGGCAAGGCCAAATAAACAATCGTGAACTTGTAGTCTGGGAAATCTTTCCGACGTTTTTCTTCAAAACCAAAAGCATCTTGGTAAAAAGCGATTGATTTTTCTAAGTTTTCCACACGAAGGCAAGTGTGCAACATTTTTGAACTCATAGGTTTTCCTCTTTTCTATCTTTTAAAGATTATGAACGATTTTTTTTACGACTTTCCGTCTTAATGGATAATTTCACTTCAAAGATAGTCCCTTTTGGTTTATTATCTTTGACTTGAATAGTCCCTTTAAAGGCTTCTACGATCTGCTTAGCGAGGGATAAGCCCAAACCAAATCCACCTTTTTGACGGGTTCTGGCCTTGTCGACCCGGTAAAAACGATCAAAGATCCGTTTCTTGTCCTCATCTCGAATCCCTGGACCATTATCCAGCACCCTCAAAAGAAGATTTTTGTCCTTCAACTGGACTTCAAACTGGATCTCACCATCTTCATCGGTATATTTCAAGGCATTGTCATAGAGAATCGTCATCAATTGCTTGAGGAGTGTCTTGTCAGAACAAATGACTTTGTCCACCTGATTGTCTCCTCGGAAGAGTTTACCATTTTCTTCCGCAATGATCTCAAAATTCGAGAAGGTCTGATCGAAAAAGCTTGGTTCGATATCTTCCATCTCTGGTTTCAAGCCGTCATCTCTTCGGGCAATGTTAAGAAGGTTGGTGGTCAAGAGCTTCATATTTCGAACTTCATCCAAGCTGGATGCAATATTCTCACTCGATTCCATAATGGTCGCTTCAGGCTTTCTAAAAAGCGTTTCAAGGCGATTTTGTAGAACTGCTAAAGGCGTCCGCAACTCATGGGAAGCATTTTCCACGAAAGCCTTTTGCTTTTGCATACTCTCAAGAAGGGGCTTGACGCTGAGACGTGCTAAGAAGAGACTAGCGAATAAGGAGATTCCCCAGAAGCAGATCATGATGAGGGCGATTTGACTTTCGTGCTCTTCACTGGTCTGCTCTAGCTGACTGATATTGGTCATGACAACCGCATACTTGATGTCACTATCACTTTCATCATCAGATAAACTCAACTCTGCCATATAGGCCCGGTAACTTTCTTTTTTCCCATAGCTATTTGTAATTTGAAGCTGGGAAACCTTGTTGAGGAGCTTTCGACCAAACGTCACCGTTTTGAAGTTTAAAAACCCATTACCGGTTGTCAAGTTTTCATATTTTTTATTGAGCAAAACAACAGTGGTATTGGATGTGACATCCCCTTTAGGTTCTGATTTATCATGATCTGGGATCATCATCTCATGATCATTATCATCTCCTTTGGTATTTGACTGTCGCTGGTCTCGATAAGCAATCGCTACAAGTGAGTAGGGATCCTGACTGAGAGTCTTGAGGTTTTCATCGACCGTTGTATAGAGACTCGAGCGCATGACCTGGATGATAATCAGGGTCATGGCTGAGAATATCAAAGTAAAGAGCCCAAAATATCGGATGAAGTAGGAAAAATCATCTTCCCCGACGGTTTTCTTAATTCTGGTTAGCATCTTTTAAGATATACCCCACACTGCGCAATGTTTGCAAGTTCTCAACGAAATCAGTACCTTTTAATTTCTTACGGATTTTTGAAACATAGACTTCAACCACTGAGATGGTTGTGTCACTATCAAAGCCCCAGAGACGATCGAAGATCTGGGTCTTTGGAAGGATGACATTTTGGTTTTGAAGGAAATAGACCAAAAGATCAAATTCCTTCCCAAGAAGTTCCACTTCTTTCCCATCCACATAAGTCGAATTGGTAGATAAATTGACCTTCAAATTGCCATAATTGAGGGTATTTTCATTGACCTTTCCTGAGCGCTTCAAGAGAGCTTGAATCCGCATCTTAAGCTCTTCTAGGTAGAAAGGCTTGGTGAGGTAATCGTCTGCCCCTAGCTCAAATCCGTGCCCTTTGTCATCCAGACTTTCTTTGGCTGTCATGATCAAAACAGGGGTTGTCACGCCTTTTTCACGTAATTCTTTCAAGACATGGAAACCGTCTTTTTCAGGAAGCATCAAGTCCAGCAAAATCAAATCATAGATCCCGCTTTCTGCTTCATAAAGACCTTCTTCTCCGTCAAAGACCTGCATGACGTCCGCAAAATCATCTAAAAAATCAAATACTGAATTTGATAAACCAAGGTCATCTTCGACCAATAGAATTTTAATCATTGTCGTATCCTCTTCTCTTTCGTGAGCGAGTCTTTCTAATCTATTCTTAACCATTATAACACGACTTGCCTTCATTTCCTATACTTTAGAACCTGGTTTTATGATCAAATTCAGCCTGCCTGAGGAAGGCTTATTCTATGAATTTGTCGTGTTTTCTTTGTTACTTTGACTATCACTCGTCTTGTTTTTATTTTTTGAATTCTTCTTATTGGACTTTTTAGAGGAATCCTGGTTCCCTTCTTGTCCGCCAGATTGGTTCATGCCGTTATCTGGACCATTCCCTTTTGGGCCACCATTGCCTTCCTGTGGCATCTGACCAGGTCCGCCACCTTGTGGGCCGCCTTGTCCTTGGCCACCACCTTGTGGACCACCGCCTTGAGGACCGCCATCCTGTGGGCCACCATTTTGCTGGTTTCCTTGTGAAGCATGGCCATTTTGACTATTTTGTTGCTGATTGGATCCTTGGTTCTGACCCGTTTGGACCGGTTGAGAAAATTGTTGGTTATTGGAAGATTGAGAAGCGATGACTCCGACACCAAAGCCACTTCCAGCACCGACCAACAATCCACCAACTGCTGCTATGCCAATCCACCACTTAGGACTTCGTTTTAGGACAACCATTTTTTCTTTGGATTCTTGCGTTTCGACTACTTGTTTTGTTTCTTTTTGATTCATCTTTTTACCTTTTATCTTTTTGTACAAGTACTTGTCTTTTAAAATTTAAAGGGAGCTCGATCCTTTAGTAAGGCGATTATACTTCAGGAGTCTTAAGCCTGCCTAAATTTTTACTTAAAAAATCCTAAAACAAGCGTGGGCTATTGACAGGATGAACCCCTTATTGTAGAATAGTTACCATAAAATAAATACGAGGTTAACTGTTATGAAGAAAATCTTTCCCTTAGTTCTCATCTCCATTGGAGTGGCCATGATCTCCGTCCTATCTCAATTCACCATTCCCTTTGGTCCAATTCCTTTGACCCTGCAGACACTCATGATCGGGATCATCGGGACCATCTATAAACCCAGCCATGCCTTTGTCACAGTCTGTCTCTACCTACTTTTAGGCTTCTTAGGTTTTCCAATATTTGCCGGCGGTGCTGGTGGCGCTTCGCATTTCCTTGGTCCTACTGCTGGTTTCCTCCTCTTCTTCCCATTCCGAGCATGGATCACGTCTCTGTTCACGAGTGCTAAATCCAGCCTTGTCACTATCTTTTTGGCCAATCTCCTCAGTAGTGCTCTCCTCTTTGTGTCAGGAGCTATCGGCTTTATGCTGGTCACGCATACCGATCTCCAAAAAGCATTTACTTTGGTCGTCGCTCCCTTTATCCTTGCTGACCTCATCAAACTGGTCATCATCACGATCACCAGCAAGGCAATTTTTGCCAGCCTCAAACACCACTGGTATTTCAAATAAGATACAAAGGGCTTAGAGGATATATTAAAAAAATCAACATCTGAACGCAGATGTTGATTTTTGTTGTAGGGATACATTTATAAATCTCTTCAATTAAACTACTTTTAAATGGATTACTGTTTCGAAGAAGAACCTTCTATCTCCCCTCCTTCCTTTATTTTTCCTTATAAAGAACTCTCAAGATCAGTAACTGTGTTAGCAAAATCCAGATGATCAGAATAGTGAAGTCAAAAAATGAGACGTGACCATGACTATAGACACAAGCTCGTAGGAGGTTGACAGAAGGGACAAATGGAAGAACATGATAGAGATGGTTTACCCAATCTGGAAGACGACTCGCTGGGTACATGATTGGAGAAAACATCAAACCAATCATGAGAATCAACTGAGACATCAGCGTGACAATATTGGGAGAAAAAGTATAAGCAATGGCAAATCCAAGACTGATCATCGTAAGACAGATCAGAAATAGGATGAAAACAGCCAGAACAGATACATTTAGGCGGACAGAAAAACGAAAATAGCCCAGTATAACAGAAATGAACACTCCAGGCAAAATAGCAATCATCCACATCCAAAGATCTGCTAAGGAAATCAGAATTCGAGGTATTGGAAGGGCTCGTACGTAGTCTACATGTCCTTCTGACTTCGCATTTGCTATAACAGGGGATGAGATAGTACAGCCAATAGAAATGATTCCTATCAGAACTGAACCAGAAGAGAGATAGTAGGCAGCTGTCGTATCAATCTCACCGATCACTAGTGGATAACCAAAAAGAAGTGAAATGGACAACAGAACCTGAGCTAGCGTAAAGAGTAGAAATAGATCTTTTTGACGAAGATAGTTCCAACGAAGTAAGTAAAAAAATTGAGTCATATCAGTTTGTCAACTCCTCTCTATAAAGATCTGAAATGGATACGTTTTTCTGAGCAAGTGACAGATTAAAAATATTCTTTCTATCCAATTCCTGTGTTATTTTTGGTAGCAGTCTCGTTAACTCCTTCTCTTCTATTTCAATCTGGCAAATCGAACCATTGATAATGGTATAATCTTGAAATAGAGCTAAGCTATCTGCATTCCTAAATTCAAAAGAGATTTGATACTGTTTTTGATAGGTTATTTGCTGAACTGGTCCTGATTTGATTAACTTCCCATGGTTAAATAATGCATAGTTGTCTGCATATTTTTCAACTTCCAACAAGTTATGTGTCACAATAATAATGGTATGCCCTTTATGCGCCAACTTCTGTAATAATTGCCACTGTTTTTCACGACGTATTGGATCGACATCGTTCGTCGGCTCATCAAGAAGAATGATGGTCGGAGATCCGATTAAAGCCATTGCAAAAGAGGTCAGACGCTTTAAACCACCTGAGAGATCCTTTCCTTGTTTTGCCCGATAGTCCTCAATTTCCAACTCGGTTAAGAGCTGATTCATTTCTTTTTGTAAATCTATGGTGTTTAACCCTCTCATTCTTCCAAGCATTTCTAAGTTTTGTTCCACCGTTAATTTTTCAAGTGGTGCATACTGTTGAGACATATAGCTCATCATTGAGCGAGCTTGTTTACGATTCTGTACAAAAGAAATGTCTCCATAGCTAACGTCTCCTTTATCAGGTTTGGTAAAACCAATCATTTGATTTAAGAGGGTGGACTTACCAGCACCATTGTGTCCTAAAAAAGCTGTAATTTTAGCGGCTTCTATTTCTAAGGAAATATGGTTATTAGCAAAATGTTGCTTATCAAATGATTTTGTCAAATCTCTAATAGTCAGTGTTGCAAATGTCTTCATCTCATCACTCAAGACTGAGAAGATTTTCCCAGCTTCCTTCATTTTTGATAAGATTATTGTATAATAAACATATGACTTTCCTTGGTTTACGTCATGATTTACCATTTTAGTGTCATAATTAGCCAACTCAATTTGATAAGGGGGACTTATGTTAAACGTCGTTATTTGTGATGACTCAACTAGAGATGCTAGTCAGTTAGAACAGTATTTACTTTCTTACGACAAGGTTCCTGTAGAAACAAAACTATATACAAATCCACAAAAAATGCTAGAACAGTTAACAAGGGATACACATTGTGTTTTTTTGGATATTGATATGCCACAAATTTCTGGAATTGACCTTGCACGTGAAATTCGTCAGTTCAATCCTTTTATCCCCATTATTTTTGTGACCAGCTATCGTGATTATATGGAACAAGTATTTGAAGTACAGACTTTTGATTACTTAGTAAAACCAATTGAACCTCAAAGGCTAAATAAGGTAGTAGACAGAATTTTACGTTATTTAGATTTAGGACAAACCATCTTTAACTTCTCATTTGGAAAACAAAGTTACTCTATTCCTTTAAGTGACATTACCTATTTTGAGAAAGATAAGCGTTCCGTTTTTATTTACACACTAGCAGATACCTATAAGTCCTTACTGAAAACTCAAGACATTTTAGATAAACTACCTGATTATTTTATTCAAATTCATGCTTCTTATATTGTAAATCCCAAATATATAAAAGATTTTGATGCGAAAACAGTAACTATTTTGCTAAATGGAACCGAGGAGCATTCACTTCCAATTAGTCGTAAGTTCCAGTCTTCTTTTAAAGAAAAATACTATAACTATCTCAGTGAAAGGAATTTCTAATGCTAATAGGATTGCGGATCATTAGTATCTTGTTTGACTTATTTCTGGCAAGTGTTTTATTTTATAGGCCAATATCCAAAAGTAAACATTCAAAAGAGACACTTTTAGCCCTTTGTTGTTGCTTGCTTTTTCATGTAGCTCTTGTGTTTATATTTTTAGAAAGTCGCGTTTTTTTAGTCAGCAATCTCCTTCTTAGTATTTTAGAATCCTCTCTTGTAGGACTCTATTTTGGCTACTCCTTTCGTGATTCTTCCTTTTGGATATTCTTACAAACAAGCCTGACATTATTAGCCGGAGCTGTCCTCAATCAAGCTATCCAACTATTTCTTCCACTGTCAAAAGTATCGAAAAATTTAGGAATGATTAGTGGTTACCTTGCCATCAGTTTTCTTTTTTCAACTGTGATCACTCTTGTTCTTCGACAGCTATTTCGAACACATCAAAAGTTAAGCATGGCAACATCTAGAAGAAATTGGCTTTATCAATTTATCGTGCCGATTTTATCGATTATTTTTGCCTTTACTGTATCTGCTATTCAAGGGCAAGTATTTGGACCAGATTATCTTTCTGTCATTTCACTCTTGTCTCTTATTGTATTGTCGTTTTCCTCGCTGTATTTTACCTTGCATCTTTCTCAACAACAGCACGCTTATTATCAAAATAAATTGGATAAAGAACAACTTCAATTCCAATTAAGAGAAACACAACAGTCTCAAGAAGAATACCAACGATTGCAAAGTCTTCGGCATGACTTAAAAAATAAACATTTAACCCTCTTGGCACTTCTAGAAGAAAATCCTGATGAGGCTAGAGAGTACCTTCAATCGTTAACCGATAGTATTTCAGGAAAACAAACCTTTTACTCCAAAAATCCAACGGTTAATTATTTACTGAATCAAAAACTGCACGATGTGGAAGATGAAATTGAATTGGATATTAACTGCTTTATCCCACAAGAACTATCTATTCAGCCAGATGTTCTAGCTGTTATTTTAGGAAATTGTTTGGATAATAGTATTTCAGCCTGTCTTCGATTGACTGATAAATCAGAGAGAACATTGTCTCTGAATATACGTTATTTTCAACAAAATCTATTTATTTCGATCAACAATACCTTTAATGAACAGGAACAAGAGACTCGTAAAACACGTCAAAGAGATGGTTGGGGCTTGCGAAACGTTGATGCCCTAGTACAAGAATACCAAGGAACTATCAAACGATTCAAAGAAAATGGCCATTATCGAACGGAGATCCTCTTACCAAGTCCAGTAAACTAATGATTCTTCTCCTTTGAGGTCTTATTCAGGTCATTTATAAAAAAGAGGCTGGGCAAAATCTGTCCAGCCTTTGAAGTTAGATAGAAATAACAGTTTGACACATTGGTTGATTGCTCATAGCACTGCTTTGAGGTGACGCAAACAGTATTTCCTTTATCTGCAACCTCCAACACTCTTCCAGACTGTTGTATCTATGCGGGGGTGGAAAAATTGAAAAGAGAGGACTTCTTTCCCACTCCATTAGGATGTAGTTAAACTATCATTAACCAACCTAAATGATGCCCCAAAAATTAAAATAATATATTTTTTAAGTCTCAATCAAATATACACTGAAACTTTCCGCCGTGAGAAAAATGCCTGAAACACAATTGTTTCAGGCACTCGGGAGTTTTGAGAGTAAAACAGTTCGGGGAACTGTTTTAGCCTGAGCCCAAAAATTGAAAAGTGAAGGGGCTCAAAACTAAGTCATGGAACTTCAAAGAAGTTCGCTGACGTCCGTGCTCACCTAAGGAAAGTTTCAAAGATGACGTTGTCTACATTCTAAGATGCTACAGAATGAATTCTGTAGCATCTTTTTTCAATCTATTTTGTCGCAAGGATAGCAGCTTCTACTGCTGCTTTTTCCCGTTGGATTAAATCCACACGAGCAGCAATTTCTTTGATTCCCATCTTGATATTACGACTGATCGCCATATCATCCAATTGAGGCTCAAAGAAGGCCTTGTATTCATTCAACCGTTCATGGGTCTTGAAACAGTTAGCTGGGTAGATGACAAACTTATCAAAGCTCATATCACCACCAAGTGCTTTCTTGATCCAATCCCAGTTTTCACGCGCCCAAGTCCAGGTTCTACCTTGGGTAAAGTCATCATGCAAGAAGTTGTAATACCAGCTCATAGCCAAGTCCTGAGGTTTCACCACATCCTTGTTCTTCCACTCCTTCAATAGAGCTTCCAAAGTTTCCTTATCCTTGGTATAAGAAAGTGCAGCCGCCAACTGGCGTTTAAAGTTTCCATCAACTGTCTTAACATAAGTATCCAGGTATTGTCGGCTAAGCTCCTTGGTTTCCTGGTGCTTGATTTGGTTGACCAAGATTTGCAAGCGGATGGCCGCTGGAAGTTTTTCCAAATCATCTGCATGCGCTTCAAAGATAGCGCTCGCTTGAGCTTTTGCAGCTTCATCATTGGCCTTGATCATATTAGCAATCATTAGTTGACGAACTTTTTCGTCTTCTTCTGTTTCACCAGGCTTAGCTTCTAGACCCAAGCGTTCAAAGTTGTAACGGTTCAGGCGTTTCAACAACTCATGGAAGGCCGCTTCTGTTTCAGTTCCTTCATCCACAAAGAGACTGATTCCAGCTAAGACGCTCGAAACAGCTGAAACAACCAAGTAGGAACTTTCTTCTGTCAAGTGTTCAATCACTGGCAAAAGGCTTGCATAAGAAATTTGACCACTTTCCGCTAAGAGACGGCGTTCTTGAACCACTTGTAGTTTCGAAGTGCTATCCAAGCTAGCAAGTTCAGCAAGGATGTCTTCCAACAATTCCCCACGGTAGTCACTGATATAATGAGCTGTATTTTCTGTATTGAAGCGAAGAGCTCCGCTGTTAGCTGCTTTCAAGGCACTGTAGTTTGGAATTTCTAAGACTTCAGTTTCCAAAGTATCTGGAATACCTGTCCAGTTGCTATTTAAAGGAACAACCCACTTGCGACCTTTTTCTTCTCTTTCTCCGATGAAGAACTGCTCTTGACGGATGATCAAGGTATCGTTCTCCACAGAAGCTGAGACAACAGGGTATCCTGGTTGCTCCAACCATGAATCCATAAAGGCTGCGACATCACGACCTGAAGCCTGCCCAAGAGCATCCCAAAGGTCACGACCGATGGTATTGCTGTATTGGTGTTTTTCAAAGTAGATCTTCAAGCCTTTACGGAAGGCGTCATCGCCTAACCAACGGCGAAGCATGTGCATGAGACGGCTACCCTTGGCGTAAACGATTGCTGGGTCAAAGAGGGTGTTGATCTCATCAGGGTGTTTGACTTCCACATGGACGGATTGAACGCCATCTGTAGCATCGCGTTTCAAGGCAGCAGGCACACCGGTTGTTTGGAAGTCTTCGAAGATATTCCAGCTTGGTTCGATAGCATCCAAGCTGACATATTCCATCATATTGGCAAAACTTTCATTCAACCAGAGGTCATCCCACCATTTCATGGTCACGAGGTTTCCGAACCATTGGTGAGCCAATTCGTGAGCCACCACCAAGGCTACTGTTTGACGGCTTTGGGCAGTCGAGTTTTCATCTACAAGGAGATAAACTTCACGGTAGGTTACCAAGCCCCAATTTTCCATCGCTCCTGAAGAGAAGTCTGGAAGAGCGATATGAAGGGATTGAGGGATTGGATACTTAACGCCATAGTAGTCTTCGTAGAATTCAATAGCACGAACGGCAATATCTAATGAGAAGTCCAAGTTTTCTAATGGGTGAGCTTTGGTAGAGTAGACACCGACTAGGGTTCCATTCTTGGTCTTAGCTGTCACTCCTTGAAGATCTCCAGCAGCAAAGGCAAGGAGGTAAGAAGACATCCGTGGAGTCGTATCAAACTTCCAAATTCCTGTTTCTTTGCGGTTTTCCACATCGATTTCAGGCATATTTGAAAGGGCGATTTCACCTTCTTCTTGGTCAAATTTCAAAGAAAGATCGAAAGTTGCTTTGGCTTCAGGCTCGTCCACACTTGGAAAAGCTTCACGCGCAAAATGGCTCTCAAACTGGGTAGAGAGGACTTCCTTCTTCACGCCATCAATGCTGTAGTAAGATGGGTAAATCCCTGTCATATTGTCTGTGATCTTACCAGAATAGGTCAGAGTAACTGTCACTTGACCTGTTCCTTCCAATTCAACATAGACTGCTTCATTGTCATCATCAACCGTAAATGGACGGGCTTGACCTGCTACTTCTACTGTTTCGATGGTCAAATCCTTTTGGTGAAGCGAGATCTTGTCCGCCTTGGCTTGACCTGTGATCACCACACGACCGCTAAAGGTCTTGGTTTTACGATTTAAATCCAAAAACACTTCGTAATGTTCTGGAACGAATGTTTCTACAAAATGTGCAACTGCTTGCATAATTTCCTCCTTTAAATGTTTCTTGCTTTCCAATGAAAAGCCCTAATAAAACTATTTTATCACAAAGTCAAGATAAAAGAAAAGACAAGCATTAGAATGCCTGTCTGATATCGAAAAGACTCTATGATCTTACATTTCGATAATTTTACCTGTTTCGAAGTAAACCACCCATTCACAGATGTTTTTTGCATAATCTCCGATACGTTCCAAGAAGTTGATCACTTGGAAATAATCCCTCCCGGTCACGATGGACTCAGGATTTTTCCGAATTTCTTCTGTTGCTAATTCTTGGATGCTATCGAAGTAATGGTTGATGACTTCGTCTCGTGTCGCAACTTCATAGGCCAAATCCACATCGCCTTTGAGGTAAACATCTAATGTCGCTTCGACAAAATCTTTGACTTCACGGCCCATCTTGCTGATCTCTTCCTCAACAGATTGGATGCGGACTTCCCCTTTCATGCGAATCGTTGCCTTGGCAATTGATACTGCGTGGTCACCCATCCGCTCTAAGTCGGAGACCGCTTTTAAGACAGTCATCACGATACGAAGGTCTTGTGAAACGGGCTGTTGAAGGGCAATAATCTCAAAGGATTTGCGCTCTAACTTCACTTCGTAGTCGTTGATCTCCGCGTCATCTTCGATAACTTGGCGGGCCAATTCACGGTCATGGGTCACGAAAGCGCGGACCGTACGGTTGATCTGACTCAACACTTCATTTCCCATTGCATAAAACTGGTTATGCAACTTCTCTAAATCTTCTTCAAATTGAACTCGTAACATTTTATTTTCTTCCTATCCAAATTTACCAGAGACATAGTCTTCTGTTTCTTTCTTAGCTGGGTTCAAGAACATTTCATTGGTGTCATTGTACTCGATCAAATCCCCATCCAAGAAAAAGGCTGTTTTATCGGAAATCCGACTCGCTTGTTGCATGGAGCGTGTCACCAAGAGCATGGTGTAGCGGTCTTTTAGTCCATACAAGGTTTCTTCAATTTTACCAGCTGAAATCGGGTCCAGCGCTGAAGTTGGCTCATCCAAAAGAATAATCTTTGGACTGGTCGCAAGAACCCGCGCCACACAGACCCGCTGTTGCTGACCACCGGAAAGTCCGATCGCCGAATCATGCAGGCGATCCTTGACTTCATCCCAGATGGACGCGCGTTTCAAAGAGGTTTCAACTGCTTCATCCAAGACAGCCTTGTCCTTGACACCATTAATCATCAATCCATAGGTCACATTATCATAAATGGACATTGGGAAAGGATTGGGCTGTTGGAAGACCATTCCGATTTCCTTACGCAATTCGACCGTATCGGTCCGTGGTCCGTAGATATTATGTCCATTGTAGAGGATGGTTCCTGTGGTAGTGACCTCATGGTTGAGGTCGCCCATACGGTTAATAGCTTTTAAAAGGGTAGATTTTCCTGATCCTGAAGGACCAATCAAGGCTGTAATCTCCTTTGGAGCAAAGTCCAAGGAGACGCTATTTAGAGCCTTCTTTTTATTGTAATAAACCGACAAGTCCTTGACTTGCAAAATTGGTTCTGTCATTCTATTTTCCTTTTTGTTGTCATTTTACTTTATCCAAAGTGACCAGATACATAATCGTTGGTCGATTGCAATTTCGCATTTTGGAAAATATTCGAAGTCTTATCGTACTCGATGAGGTTTCCAAGGTAGAAGAAACCGGTATAATCACTAGCACGGGCTGCTTGTTGCATGCTGTGGGTCACGATGACAATGGTATAATCCTTCTTCAACTCAAGCATGGTTTCTTCTAATTGAGCTGTCGCGATCGGATCAAGCGCTGAAGCAGGCTCATCCATGAGTAAGATATCTGGCTTCACAGAGATAGCCCGCGCGATACAGAGCCGTTGCTGTTGACCACCTGAAAGAGTCAGGGCTGATTTATGAAGGTCATCCTTGACCTGATCCCATAGGGCTGCCTGTTTCAAAGAAGTTTCGACCAATTCGTCCAAAATCTTCTTGTCTTTCACCCCAGCGCGTTCATGCGGGAAGGTGATGTTTTTATAAATCGATTTGGCAAAAGGATTGGGCCGTTGGAAAACCATCCCAATGTGCTTGCGCATTTCATAAACATTGATATCTGGACGATTAACATCGATTCCTTCATACCAAATTTCCCCCGTTACACGCGCAATATCGATGGTATCATTCATCCGGTTCAAACTACGAAGGTAGGTTGATTTCCCAGATCCTGAAGGACCGATCAAGGCTGTAATTTTATTTTTTTCAAACTGCATGTCGACGCCTTTAATGGACTCGTTCGTTCCATAATAGACATGCAAATCTTTGGTCGATAGGACCACCTTTTCTTCAGGAAAAGTAATGATGTGTCTCTCATCCCAATTGTATTTTGACATTTCTTCTCCTTTAAGCAGATGTTAGTTTTTTATGGAGGTAACTTCCGAGTTTGCGTGCTCCAAAGTTAAAGATCAAGATAAAGATCAAAAGAACGGCGGCAGAACCGGCTGAGACTTCGATTGAGTCTGGAATGGTTCCTTCACTGTTGACCTTCCAGATATGGACAGCCAAGGTTTCAGCCTGACGGAAGATCGAAATCGGACTGGTTACACTAAAGATATTCCAGTTTGACCAATCTAGAGCTGGAGCTGATTGACCTGCTGTATAGATCAAGGCAGCAGCTTCCCCGAAGATCCGCCCTGAGGCCAAGACAACCCCAGTAATAATACTTGGAAGAGCTTCTGGTACCACGACATGGATCACAGTTTCCCAGCGAGACAAGCCCAGAGCTAGACCTGCTTCGCGCTGCGTATGGTGGACGTGTTGCAAGCTATCTTCGATATTGCGAGTCATCTGTGGCAGGTTAAAGACGGTCAAGGCCAGGGCCCCTGAAATGATCGAAAATCCATATTTGAACTGGACAACAAAGACCAAGTAACCAAAGAGACCTACAACGACAGATGGCAAGGAAGACAAGATCTCAATACAGGTACGAACCAAATTGGTCAAACGACCTTTTTTAGCATACTCAGAGAGGTAAATCCCAGCTCCAAGAGAAAGTGGGAAGGAAATCACCAAGGTAATGACCAAGAGAAAGAAGGAATTATACAATTGAATTCCGATCCCTCCTCCTGCTTGGTAAGAAGAAGATTTTCCAGTCAAGAAGTGCCAAGATACATGGGGCAAGCCACGGACTAAGATATAAAGGATCAATGAGGCAAGAATCGCAACGATGATCCCTGAAATAGCATACAGCACTCCTGTCGCAATTTTATCCATTCGTTTAGCGTGCATAGTTCTTCTTACCTCTTTCTTTCGTAATCAGTTTAATCACACTGTTAAAGGCAAGACTCATGAGGAGCAATACCAAGGCGAGTGACCAAAGAACATTGTTATTGACCGTACCCATGACGGTATTTCCGATTCCCATGGTCAAAATAGAGGTGAGGGTGGAAGCTGGTGTTGTGAGCGAGGTTGGTACCACTGCCGAGTTTCCTACAACCATCTGGATAGCCAAGGCTTCCCCGAAAGCACGCGCCATACCAAAGACAACCGCTGTAAAGATTCCAGAGCGGGCTGCCTTGAGCGTGACATGCCAAATAGTTTGCCAACGGGTCGCTCCCATGGCCATACTAGCTTCCCGGTAATGACGAGGCACAGCTCGGAGGCTATCGGTCGTCATAAAGGTAACAGTTGGCAGGATCATAACAAAGAGGACAAAGACCCCTGAGAGAATCCCAAAACCAGTCCCTCCAAAGAGACTACGCGTAAATGGGACGACCACTTGAAGACCAATGAATCCGTAAACAACTGAAGGAATCCCCACTAAGAGCTCAATCGCTGGTTGCAAGAAACGAGCTCCTTTAGGAGAGACTTCTGTCATGAAAACAGCTGCACCAATGGCAAACGGCGTTGCCAAGAGGGCAGAAAGCAAGGTTACAATAAAGGAACCTAGAATCATTGGTAGGGCTCCGAATTCCTTTGCAGCAGGATTCCAAGAGCTCCCAAATAGAAAACTAAAGATATTGACTTTATTGACAAAGAAAGTCGATAAACCTTTTTGGGCCACGAAAATCAAAATCATGGCAACGACGACAACAATCAAACTCATGCATAGAAAAGTAATGGTTTTCCCAAATTTTTCTAGGCGGGAGTTTTTTGATTTCGTCAGCATTTTTTTTGCTACTTCGTTCATTTTTTACCTAATTCTTTTATTTTTTTGTCACATTCCCTTTTAAATCACGGGTGACTTTCATATCATTGATTGGGATATAGCCCATCTTACCAACAACTTTTTGCTGGATCTCATCGGTCATCATGTAGTCAATGAATTTTTTAGACAACTCATTGGGTTTTCCTTTGGTATACATGTGTTCATAAGACCAGATTGGCCAGTTATTGTTGACAACATTGGCTTTGGTTGGTTGATAACCGTTAAGCTTCATGGTTTTGACACTGCTATCCAAGTAGGTAAAGGCTAGATAAGAGATGGCTCCTGGCGTTTGAGAAACGATGTTTTTCACCATTCCATTAGAGTCTTGCTCTTGGGCCTGCTTGGGTTGTTTGCCATCCATGATAATGGCATCAAAGACAGCACGGCTACCAGAACCAACCGCCCGGTTCACAATCGTGATTTCAAGATCTGGACCTCCCAATTGCTTCCAGTTGGTATATTCACCCGTAAAGATCTTTCGCAATTGCTCTGTTGTCAAATTATCTACTGAGATATTTTTATTGGCAATGATGGCTGTCCCTGCCACGGCTACCTGATGATCGACTAGACTAGAGGCATCAATCCCAGATTTTTCCTCCGCAAAAAGGTCACTATTTCCGATGTCCACAGCGCCTGATTGAACTTGTGAAAGTCCTGTACCAGAACCTCCTCCTTGTACATTTACAATCTTACCAGGATGTTCTTCAATGTAGCGATCTACTACTCCTTCAACCAAGGGTTGTAAGGCAGTCGATCCGACAGCAGTGATGGATTCTCCGCGATTGATCCAAGAAGCACAAGCAGATAAACTTCCTGCTAATGCGATCGTCGCTAGTCCTAGGATCAGCTTTTTAGACTTTTTCAAATCATGTCTCCTTGATATTTCACTATTTCACTTATGATTTTGACAAGTTTTTTTCAAAAAAACCTGTACTTCCACTATATCATAGAACGGGTTCTTTGCCCAGCATTTTACCTAAAACGAAGCCCCTTTGGATAGAAATTTTTCAGGGTCTGTCCGGTCACTTTGGCAAAGCCCAAACCATTGCCTTCGACCAGGACCTGGTACCATCCATTTGGATGCGTTTCCTTCAATTGGACCGTCTCTCCTACCACATAATGAACAAAGTCCTCAGGCGTGATCGAAACGGTCTCTTTGACTTCACTCGGTCTCAATGCTAGACCAAGGGCAAAACTAGGTTCAAATCGATTTTTCTTGAAGGTTCCTAGGTGCAAGCCATTTCGGGCTATTTTTACTTTGCGCAAATCTGGTAAACCTAAAGGAACCAAATACAGCTCGTCCCCAAAGGTTTCGAGGACACCTTCTAGAGTGATCTTCAAGTGTTTCTTAGAAAACTCCTGCCACCATTTCTTTTGCTCCGCAGATAATTGGTCCTTTTTGGAAGGGATTTTGGCAGGACGATTCTCTCCTAGATAACGGAACTTAGCAACAAATTGTCCCTCCCCTTTAAAGAGATGAGGATACATGCGCGCCGTTTCTGGATGGTCAATGCCTTCTGCCATACCATTGATCTTCTCGATCGTTTCCAGCTCCAGATCATAGTTTTCCAAAAGCCAGGATACGACCTCTTCATTTTCCTCTGGAGCCCAGGTACAGGTTGAATAAACCAAGGAACCACCTGGAACCAACATCTTGAGAGCATCCTCTAGAATTTCTCTTTGAAGAAGACTACACTCTCGAGGATAATCGATGGACCAATAGTCCATGGCATCTGGTTGCTTACGGAACATCCCCTCACCTGAACACGGGGCGTCTAGTACAATCAGATCAAAAAAGCCTGAGAAAACTTTGGCCAGACGATCGGCAGACTCATTGGTCACCAGCACATTTCGCGCACCAAAGCGTTCTACATTCTCTACAAGAATTTTCGAACGACCCTTGTGGATTTCATTGGAGACCAAGAGTCCCTGATTATCCAAATAAGACAAGAGCTGGGTGGTCTTTCCACCAGGAGCTGCGGCCAAGTCTAAGACCTTCATTCCTGGCTTAGGCTGGGCGACTTGGACCACTATCTGAGCTGCTGGTTCTTGCGAATAGACCAAGCCCGTCGCGTGCTCGATGGATTTTCCTGAGACCTTTCCATAATGGCCCCAAGGGGTATTGGGAATCGGATCATCAAATGCTTTTTGAGCTTCTTTCAAAGGATTAGTCCGAAAGGCCGATACTGCTTCTTGTTCAAAGGTCGCAAAAAAAGCAGCAGCATCCTCACCTAGAAGATGCTGGTATTTTTCTTTAAAACCATTGGGAAAATTCATTTAACTTCTCCCTTTCTTAAGATAGGTTTGAATTTCTGTTAACTTCACTTTTGGAACCATCATAATGGGTTCCACTGACTGGTAATTAGGTTTATCTCCATTTAGATTTAAAACGGTATAGCCCAACTGTTCCCCCATGATCGCAGCTGCGGCATAATCCCAAGGCCAGATATAGCTAAAATAAGCTAGAATCCCACCTGAGAGAATTTTTGAAAAACTAATACCGGCACTTCCGTAGACCCGAATGCCAAGAGAATCCATACCAAGATCGGCCATACCCCAGTCATTTTTCTCAAGCATGCCGACATTTGAAGCAATCAGAAAGTTTTCCAGAGGTTGGTCCACAAAGGGTGTCAGTTCAACCTCATTGCGATACACAGGGAATTCTCCACCCCCATAAAAAAGGTTATCCCGCATCACATCGTAGATCAGGCCAAACTGACCAATTCCGTCTTCAAAATAGGCCACCATCACCGCAAAATCTTCCTTTTGGGTCACAAAATTATTGGTCCCATCAATAGGATCAATCACCCAAACGGATCCTTCTGAAATTGGGGAGCGAAGGCCATCTTCCTCCGCAAAAATCCGATCATCTGGGTAGCGATGTGTGATTTTTTCAACCAAATCCTTTTGAACCTGTTGGTCCATCTGGGTGACTAAATCTGTCGGCCCAGTCTTTTTTGAGATCATCAAGTCATCATGGAGATGAAGACGCAAGTAGTCTCCAGCCTCTAAAACGATTTGTTTGGCAAACTCTAATTTATTCTTCAAGAGAAAACCATCCTTCCTCTTTTTGCTTTGCAGCCTGGGTCGCACGATAGAGAGAATAACCGCTCACTTCTTCGAACTCCCGTCCAAGACGCTTTTCTTCTCCGATACTAGGCACGACCTTCTTAAAAGCGCGGTAGGCTTCCATGTATTCTTTGGCTTCTACCTTACTTTCATAGGCTTCTTCAACTTTATTGAAAAAAGAAAGCACTGAAGCAAGCTCTTCAGTGCTCCACGATAAGTCCAGTGGGTAACTATAATTTTTTTGCATTCGACATACTTCTTAGTTTATTTCTGCTCTTAGAGTGGCAGAGCGTAACTCTTGTTTGCGATAACTCCGTGGCAAGAAGGCCCGAATTTCATCTTCGTTAAAGCCAATCTGCATGCGTTTGTTATCTAAAATAATCGGTCTCCGCAAGAGACTTGGATTTTCCTCAATCAGATGGATCAAGGCTGAGATGGATAAATCTTCAACATCAACATCCAATTTTTGAAAAATTTTTGAACGAGTTGAAATAATGTCGTCTGTTCCGTTTTCGGTCAAGGCCAATATACTTGTCAACTCCTGTTTGCTCAAAGGACTTGTCATAATATTGTGTTCTTTAAATGGAACATCGTGCTTTTTTAACCAAGCCCGAGCTTTTCGACATGATGTACAACTCGGCGATAAAAATAATGTAATCATGTGGTTCACTTCTTTTTTTATATATAACTATCTGACTCTATTATACAAAAAAAATAGGTGCTTGAAAAGCGCTTTTTTGATTTCTAGACGATTTTTCTGAATTTCAGTGGAAAAAAGAAATCCCTTTCATTTTTCCCAAGAAGAGGCCCGAAAAAAGAGAGTGGGACAGAAATCGGTAATTCGTTAGAATTCGATTTCGTCGTCCCACCTCCGCACAGTTGAGTAGGGCTGTAAAAGCTGATGAAATCAGCGTAGTAGAGCCCACTCAACCACTGCGTCTTGCTCGACAATCCAAAAACAATTGAGAGGCTAGGACTTTTGTCCCACTCCCTTGGTCCAGTTTCGTGAAACTGCTTCATCTTCTTCTAGTTGCGCCACTAGTTGATCGATCCCATCGAATTTGACCATTTCTCGAATCTTATCCAACCAATGAATGGTCAGGGTATGACCGTAGATATCTCCTGTAAAATCAAAGAGATTGACTTCGAAACGAAGCTCTTTTCCATCAAAGGTGACATTTTTCCCAACAGAAGCCATGCCACGATAGATCTGCCCTTTAAAATCGACATCAACTACATAAACCCCATCTGATGGTAGATAGGTCCGGTCAATCGGCGCTAGATTGGCGGTAGGATAGCCAATAGTGCGACCACGCGCATCCCCATGCACGACGATTCCTCGACTGGATAAAGGGTGACCAAGTAGACGGGCAGCTTCTTGGACGCGTCCTTCTAGGATAGCTTGACGAATACGGGTCGAACTAATCTTCTCCCCCTGATCCAATACAGGAGAAATGACTTCCACTTGACCATCAAAATAATCAGCTAAGTCAGAGGCCTTTTTCTTATCAGAGCCAAAACTATAATCAAATCCAGCAATTAAAACTCGGGCTCTCAAGGCTTTGACAAATTGATCGACAAATTCTTTGGCAGTTTTAGAAGCAAAATCGGTCGTAAAATCAATGAGGAAGAGCTCATCTACTCCTAGTTCGTTTAATTTTTGGAACCGATCCTCAGGACTTTGCAAATGGAGTAACAATTCTGGTTGGTAGCGAACAAAGGCTAACTTAGGAGATTCAGGAAAGGTTAACAAAGCGACCTTCAAGCCTTTTTCATCCGCGATCTGACGCGCCATTTTAAAAAGTTCTTGATGTCCCAGATGCAGGCCATCAAAGTAGCCCAGAACCAAAACTGTCTCATTCTCCAAATGGATCTGGTTAGCAGTAGTAATCGTACGAATATTCATGAATTTATTGTAACACACTTTCTGTCAGAAAAACCTTGCGAGGTTTGTAAAGTTCTTCTCTTTTTTCTAAAATGGCTACCAATTTCCCTTGGTAAAAAGCAGCTAACTCTTTGGCTTCGCTCTCAACCGGAATAAAGCGTCCCACTTGGACTTCACCGACCTCTTCTACTGTCAGCTCTACTTTTTCCAGATCCCCTGTTCCAAATTCAAGTGGATGAAGGAAGCTCAAATCTCCTTGCCCTACTTTTTCAGCCACTTCTTCTAAGGTCAGGGCATCATCCAGTGACAAACCAGCAGCACTGGTCCGTGTCAAATGAGACATATGGGCTGCGTAACCCAGTTTTTGACCAAGGTCCACAGATAAGGTCCGGATATAGGTCCCCTTGCTGCATTTAACCCGGAAGCGAAAACGGGCCAGGCCTTCTTCATAGCCAATCTCACTAGTGCGCGTGAATTCATAAATGGTTACCTGCCGGACAGGGCGTTCCACTTCTTCTCCTGCCCGCGCATATTCATAGAGCTTACGTCCATTGACCTTGACTGCTGAATACATAGGTGGTACTTGCTCGATTTCTCCCACCATTTGGGCAATCATGCGGTCCACCTCTGCTACATCTAAAGGGGCTTCCACTGGGGTCCGCTCTATGACTTCCCCACTGGCATCCTCCGTCGTGGTAGAAAATCCCAAAGTGATTTCTCCCTCATAGACCTTGCCTTCATCTTGCATGAATTCGACCATCCGGGTCGCCTTTCCAACTGCAATCGGAAGCACTCCCACCACATCTGGATCCAGCGTTCCCCCATGGCCGATCTTCTTAGTTCCTAAGATTTTTCGCAGTTTAAAGACCACATCATGTGAGGTCATGCCTGCTTCTTTTTTTACATTGATAATTCCGTCCATCTGATTTGTTCTTTCTAACTGATTGTGTGACCATCCGGGCCACCGACCCTTTATTATACCATGAAACAAGACTTCTTGTCCCTCTTTCCCCCCTTCCCATGAGCTCCTAAAAAATCCCGTAGCAGATTTCAGACTTTTTAAAATGGGTTTGATACAATAGAAAGCGAAAGAAGGTGTAACATATGTTAATGTATGATGTTATTGTGATTGGATTTGGTAAAGCTGGTAAAACACTTGCAGCGAAATTATCAAGCCAAGGAAAAAAAGTTGCTCTAATTGAAAAGAGCAAATCTATGTACGGTGGTACTTGTATCAATATCGCTTGTATTCCAACCAAGACCTTGATTGTTGCAGCAGAAAAAGGCTTGGATTTTGAGCAAGCCATGAATGAGAAAAATGCAGTCACTACTCGTCTCAATGGCAAGAACTACGCAACCATTGCTGGAACTGGTGTAGACATTATCGACGCGACGGCTCGTTTCGTCTCCAACAAGGTCATCGAAATTCAAGCTGGAGATGAAAAGGAAGAATTGACAGCTGAAACCATTATTATTAATACTGGTGCTGTGCCAACTATCCTTCCGATTCCAGGATTGGCTGAAAGTAAATTTGCTGTGGATTCAACCGGTATTCAACGTTTGGAAAACCTACCTAAACGCCTGGGTGTCCTTGGTGGTGGACCAATCGGATTGGAATTTGCTCATCTCTATAATACCTTGGGTAGCCAAGTAACGGTGCTGGATGCTTCTGAAACATTCTTGCCACGGATCGAGCCAAGTATTGCAGCTCTTGCAAAAAGCTACCTTGAAGAAGACGGTATTCAATTCTTGCAAGGCGTTCATACCCAAGAAATCAAAGATGGCCAAAACAGCTTAACGGTTGTCACAGATAAGGGAGACTTTGAGTTCGATATCCTTCTCTACGCAACAGGTCGTAAGCCAAACACAGCTGGACTTGGTCTTGAAAACACAGACATCCAAGTCACTGATCGTGGAGCGATTCAAGTAAACCGTCATTTGGAAACCAGCGTCCCTGGTGTCTTTGCAGTTGGGGATGTCAATGGTGGTCCTCAGTTCACTTACATGTCACTCGATGACTTCCGCATTGTCTTCAACTACCTTACAGGCGATGGTAGCTACAATCTCGAAACTCGTAGAAATTATGCGACAACACTCTTTATTGCTCCTCCACTTGCCCAAGTCGGCTTGACCGAGCAAGAAGCACGTGACAAAGGACTTCCAGTTGCTGTTAAAGAATTGCCAGTTGCTGCTATGCCACGCGGTCACGTCAATGCAGACCTTCGAGGTACCTTCAAAGCCGTTGTCAACTCAGAAACCAAAGAAATCCTTGGAGTGACGCTCTTTGGAGAAGCTGCAGGCGAAATCATCAACCTGATCACCATGGCCATGGACAACAAGATCCCTTATACTTACATCGCAAAACAAATCTTTACCCACCCAACCATGGCAGAAAACCTAAACGATCTCTTTGCGATTTAAATAGAATAAAAACGCTGGAAAATTTTTCCAGCGTTTTTTAGTTTAAGAATTCACAGACAGCCTCTTGAAATGCTTTATTTTCTTCATAAAGAGCATGCCCAGAGTGCTTAAGAATGAGGAGTTGACAACCTGAAATCGCTTTTGCTAGTTCCTTAGATCCGTCCACACCGACCACATCATCTTCAAGGGCACCAAGGATCAGGGTCGGACAATGAATTTCTTTTAAGGCCTCAAGGCTATTATGTTCCAGGCAAGACTGAGACTGAATGGCTATTCTATTTTCATCTTTGATTCGCCCCAAGCGACCCATGACATTATAAAGCAACCGCCACTTTTGATAGCTCTTTTGCGTGTAGGAATGCTTTGCAATATCCAGCATGAGATGCTTAAAATTTCCAGATTGACTAAGTTGTTGCCAATGCTCAATTCGTCCTCTAGCAAGTTGACTAGGTTTTGCAGTGGTCACGGCTAAGATGAGCTTTTGAACCTTTTCAGGGAAATCTGCAGCTAGCCATTGAGCAATCATTCCACCTTGTGAAATCCCCATGACATAGGCTGTATCTAGGTTTAGTGTCTCCATTGCTTCTGCTACATCTGCTGCCATATCCCGCGTCGTATAGCCCTGCCTCAACTCATTGATTCGAGAAAAAACATAGATTTTATAACACTTAGCAAGTAGACGATAAGAGAGGGAAAAGAGCTGGGCCTTTCCTTTAACCGTCTGCAACCCATCTCCCAAGCCTGGTATGATCACTAATGGCTGTTTACCTTTACCAAATGTCACATAGTCCATGCTCTTTTCGTTAAAATATAAGGTTTTCCCTTTTGTTGAAGACATTACTTCGTTCCCTCTACTATTTTTTCATGATTTATTTAGGTTGAGTTTTTAAATGCAAGGCAAAGCCAGCAGTCACTTTTTCAAATCCAACTGCCTGATAAAATTGATGTGCAGCATTTCGTTCAGCGGTTAATCCACTATTTAGAGCCAGTGCCTCAACTCCTTCTTTTACCGCTTGTTTTTTCAATTCATCGATTAGCCTACTGGCAATTCCTTGTCGTCTTGTTTCTTTTGCAACTGACAAAGCCAAAATACGATAGTAAGATCCATCTGCTTCAAAAAAGAAGAGCTTTGCATAACCTAAGAAACCTAAAATTTCTCCGTTTCTTTCAGCTAAAAGACAGCCATAATGCGGCTGAGAAAGAATCATTTCTAAACGTCGAGACAGCTTAGAAGCGGTCGTTGGATAGCCCAAGTCTTCGTATAGAGACAGTAGGGCTTCAGCATCTTTCATGGTTGCTTTTCGTATCTGCATAGGATTCTCCTATTCTTCCTTCAAGGCATCAAACTTAGCCTTCATGGTTGGATTTTTCCGTGTCAATTTTTTAACGGAAACATCATCCAACTTGTTGTTAGCAAGACGAAGTTGATTTTCTGATGTAGTCAAGAACTTCTTAACTTCTTCCATCCGTTTAATAGCCTTGTCAATTTCATCGATGGCCTTACCGAAGTTGACGGAAGCTGAGTTGTAGTTCTTAGCAAAGGCAACTTTGAAAGCATCCAGGTCTTCTTCAAAGTGGGTGATGTCGATATTTTGTTCACGAACAAGCGCCAATTCCTGCTTGTATTTGAGGGAATTGAGGGCCGCATTACGCAGGAGCCCAATGATCTGGATAAAGAACTGAGGACGCACCACATACATCTTCTCATACTCGTGGCTAACATCGACAATCCCTGTGTTGAAGTAGTCATTATCTGCCTCAAGCATGGTCACCAAAACCGCATATTCACAGTTCTTTTCTCGACGGTCCTTGTCCAATTCCTTGTAGAAATCCGCATTCTTATGCTTCTTCTCGGTCCCGTCGGCTTCATTCTTCATCTCAAACATGATGGAGATAATCTCCACTCCATTTTCATCACACTCGCGGAAGATAAAGTCACCTTTAGACCCACGTGCAGAGACCTTGTTGTCCTTTTCAAAATAGGCATTTGGGAAGGCAAAACTGCGAACCTTGTTGAATTCACTTTCTGCATACTGTTCCAGACTTTCCCCGATAGCCTTAGTCGACTGCTGGGCCTTAAAATTCTTGTAGAACTCGACCTGTTCATTGGCTGCCTTAAGCTGAGCCTCATAATTTTGTTTGACAGAAGCTAGGGATAGTTCATTTTCCTTCTCTTGAAGGAGCAATTGGTTTTGTACCTGATCACGCTCCTTCTCCAAATTAGAAAGCGTCTTTTGCAGTTGATTCTCATGCTCCAAGCGCAAGGTGGCCAACTGATTTTCCAGTGCTTGCACTTCTTTTTCTTTCTCTAGCAGGCTTTGGCTAGCTGTTTGCTCCACCTCTTTTTTGGCCAATTCTTTTTCGGTATCAAACTGTTGAATCTGGTTTTGTAACTGAGCAATTTCTTGGTCCTTCTTAGCTAACTTCTCTTGTTGCTCATTAAGGGCCTTTTGCTCAGCTAAAGCCAACTCTTGTCGAATCCGCTCATGAATTTCCTTGTCAAACTCAGCTGTCCGTACCTGTGACAAGAGTTCGCTGTATTGACTTTCATTGACTGTAAAGACTTCCCCACAGTTGGGGCACTTGATTTCGTTCATAGCATGCCTCTTTCTCTATTCTTAGTATATTATATCATGCCACCAGTAAAATCAAAACCAACAAACGAGGCTTGCTCCTACTATTTCCCTAGTTTATGACAGTGAATAGAGTAAATGAGAGAATTTAAGAAAGAAGAACAATGACCATTAAAACTTCCCGCCGTGAGAAAAGCAGTAGAAACAAATTTGTTTCTGCTGCTCGGTAGATTTGAGACGGAAGGCTCAAATCTAAGGTATGGAATCCCAAAGGGAGTCGCTACCGTCCGCCCTCACCTAAGGGAAGTTGATAAAAGGACAAAACCAGCAAGCTTAGCTTACTGGCTTTAGTTTATTTCTTTTCAATCGGAGCGACACTGGCCAAGAGTTTTTTGAGACCCACTTCTGGGAAGTTGATCTTGAGCTCTTGGGTACTACCACTACCAGAGACTTCTAGAACAGTTCCTTCGCCCCACTTCTTGTGAATGGCAATGTCGCCAATAGACCAAGCGACGCTTTCTTTAGCAGCATCTCGGTTACTATTGCCAAAGGGGAGGCTTGATGACGTGAGAGCACTTGGGGCTGCTTGTCTCTTGCGCTCTTGAAGGGCTTGTGACAGGCTCATGCCTTTTCCAAAGGTAGTTCCGCCACCATTGCTATAAGAAGCCTTAAAGCTAGTGTTGACTGGACGGGCTAATCCTTGGTAAGTCAATAAATCCGAGCTAATTTCATTGATGAAACGCGTTGGCCGGTTGTAGCTGGTCCGTCCAAAGAGCAAACGTGAGTTGGCATTTGTCAAGAAGAGAACCTTCTCTGCCCGCGTGATCCCTACATAAGCTAGGCGACGCTCTTCTTCCAACTCGTCTGGATCCTCTGCTGCACGACTAAGAGGAAAGACATTTTCTTCCATTCCAATCAAGAAGACGACTGGGAACTCCAATCCCTTAGCCGCATGAAGAGTCATCAAGGTGACTTCAGAAGTTTCTTGCGCCCCATCATCTGTATCGGCAATCAAGGCCAAATCGTTCAAGAAACGACTCAAGGTTTCCACACCTGATTCGTCTTCGACGGTTTCCCCATTTTCATCAAAATTCTTAGTAACAGACAGGAACTCTTGGATATTCTCGATGCGGGCCTGACTTTCCAAATTCCCCTGATTGGTTAAGGCTGTCATATAACCTGTCTTGTCAAGGACTTCTTCGACCAACTCTGTAATGGTCAGTTGGTCCAATCTTTCTCTCAAATCAAGAATGAGATTGGCAAAGTCCCAGATGGCTTGGGCTGCCTTTCCTTTAATGCCTGAGAGCATGATATTGGCTGAAGCATCCAGGAGTGAGGACTCTTGCATTTGAGCAAAGTCGCGAATCTTATCCACTGTACCTGGCCCGATTCCCCGCTTGGGTTCATTGATAATGCGCTCAAAACTGATATTGTCACTGAGGTTGGCAATCAAGTTCAGATAAGCAATGACATCCCGAATTTCCTTCCGGCTGTAGAACTTAGTGCCCCCTACCATGGTGTAGGGAATGTTAGACTTGAGCAGGGCTTCTTCAATGGTCCGTGACTGGGCATTGGTCCGGTAGAGAACGGCAAAATCACGGTGTTTGTAGCCAGCTTCGCGACTAAGCTCTTCAATCGTTTTAGCAACAAAGACTGCTTCATCCTGCTCGTCATTAGCCCGGTAATAGACAATCTCTTCCCCGTCTTCATTTTGTGTCCAGAGATTCTTCGGACGGCGGTGGCGATTGTTTTTGATGACATCATTGGCTGCTTGCAAGATCGTCTTGGTCGAGCGATAATTCTCTTCTAGGAGGACGACCTTAGCTTCCTTATAATCCTTCTCAAAGTCCAGGATATTCTGCATATCTGCTCCCCGCCAGCCATAAATAGACTGGTCCGCATCCCCAACGACACAGATATTTTTAAAGCGTGAAGCCAAGAGTTTGACCAACTGGTATTGGGCATGGTTGGTATCTTGATACTCGTCTACGTGGATGTATTGGAACTTCTGCTGATAATAGGTCAGCACATCTGGATGCTGATCAAAGAGACGCAGGGTCAACATGATCAAATCATCAAAGTCCACTGCTTCTGACTGACGGAGTTCCTTTTGGTAAGCCTCATAGCACTTGGCGACGATCTGGGTGTACATATCGCCAGCCTGGGCGACGTAGGCCACTTCATCGATCAGGTCATTTTTGGCATTGGAAATAGTCCCCAAGATGGTCCGTTCATTCCATTTTTTAGGATCCAAGTTCAAGGACTTCAAAATCCGCTTCATCAAGGTCCGTTGCTCACCCGGGTCGACAATGGTAAAGTTACGATTGTAGCCAATGTGATCCGCATCTCGGCGAAGGATGCGCACACACATGGAGTGGAAGGTTGCAATCAAGCAATCTTGGGTGGCTGGATTTAACTGATAAGCCCGCTCCTTCATCTCCCGAGCGGCTTTATTGGTAAAGGTAATGGCCAAAATATTCCAAGGATTGACCATTTTTTCATCGATCAAGTAAGCAATGCGGTGGGTCAAGACACGTGTCTTACCAGAACCAGCCCCCGCCATGATCAAGAGGGGACCTTCTGTCGTTTGGACCGCCTCTGCTTGGCGATCATTCATACCATTCAATAAAGGATTCATCTCATACTCCTCATTCATTCAATCGTTCTATTATACCACAAAAACCGTCCTAGCTTCTTTTAAAAAAGGACTCATTTGAATTTCCCTTCCAAAAACGATATAATAGTAGCTTAAAGAAAACAGGTTCATATCCGAGGTTGTAGGAGGAAATTTTGGAAAAACCATACAGTAACTTAAAACTGGCCGAACGTGGTGCCATCATCAGTATTTTAGCCTATTTACTACTTTCTTCAGCAAAATTAGCTACTGGCCATCTGCTTCACTCCTCTAGTTTGGTAGCCGATGGATTTAACAACTTATCAGATATTATCAGCAATGCTGCCCTGCTCATCGGGATTCGTCTCGCTCGCCAACCAGCTGACCGCGATCACAAGTTTGGTCACTGGAAAATTGAGGATCTAGCTAGTCTAGTCACCTCCATCATTATGTTTTATGTCGGTTTTGATGTCTTACGCGATACCCTCCAAAAGATCTTCAGCAATGAAACAGTTAGCATTGATCCACTCGGTGCTGGCGTCGGAGTGATTTCAGCCCTTGTCATGCTAGGCGTTTATTTCTACAATCTTCGCTTAGCCAAACGAGCCAAATCCAAAGCCCTAAAAGCAGCCGCAAAAGACAATCTTTCAGACGTCGTCACATCTCTTGGAACGTCGATCGCGATCGCTGCTAGTGCTTTTAACTATCCAATTGTCGATAAAATCGTAGCCATCATCATCACCTTCTTTATCCTCAAAACAGCCTACGATATCTTTATGGAATCTTCCTTTAGTCTTTCAGACGGCTTTGACGATAGTCTCCTCGAAGATTACGAAAAAGCTATTTTAAAACTCCCTAAGATTGCGCGTGTGAAATACCAACGCGGACGGACCTACGGAAGCAATATCTATCTGGACGTTGTCTTGGAGATGAATCCCGATCTTTCCGTCTATGAAAGCCATGCGATCACAGAAGAAGTCGAGGATCTCCTGAAAGAAGAATTTGGAGTCTTTGACATTGACGTCCATGTAGAACCTAGCTCAATTCCTGAGGATGAGCTGATCGAAAACGTTGAAAAGAAACTCTTAACCTACGAAAAACGCCTCTTTGCTAAGCAAGAGTTTGATACATTGCTAGCGGATAATTATACCTTGATTGACGATACCGGTCACGAACACAACAAGGCAGAATTAATAGAGGCTCTCGCAAGCGACCAAGTTCAATTCCAAAACTTTGAACTAGAGTCCATCAGCCAAAAAACCAAACTCATACGCTATGAACTAGACGGTCAAATCCATACCAGTCTCTGGCGTCGCCACGAAACGTGGCAAAAGATTTTCCATCAAATTACAAATAAAACAGATTAAAAAGCCAGGAAGTATTTCCTAGCTTGAGAGAGCAGCCAAACCTTATAAAAAAAGTTAATTGATCCTCTAAAAATTTTCTAATTTTTAAAATGAATCAAAAGTATACCAAAACTTTCCGCTGTGAGAAAAGTGCTAGAAACAGTGATGTTTCTAGCACTCGGGAGTTTTGAAACCTTAGGTTCAAAACTAAGTCATGGAACTTCGTAGAAGTTCGCTGACGTCCGTACTCACCTAAGGAAAGTTTTTGAGATAACTTTGTCTTTAATATAAAGCTAGGAATCATTTCCTAGCTTTTTTACTTGATATCGTCTGTTGCTACATCCGTTCCGAACCACTTCTTAGAGATCTTTTGGAATTGGCCCTTTTGATAGAGTTTTACAAAAGCTTCATCAATTTTTTTCTTCAAGGTTTTATCCGCCTTGCGCACTCCTACCGCAAAGGATTCAGTTTCAAAACCGACAGGAAAGACATTGTAGTCTTTTAAAATTCCTTCCGTCTGCAGATAATAGTTGGCATAGACACGGTCGATTAAGAGGCCATCGATCCGATCATTCTGAAGATCGATCAGCGCCTCGTTGAAACTCTGGTATTGGGTAGCCTTTTGATTTTTAACCTTATTTTTTATGATTTTAGGATTGGCTTCAAAATCCATATAGCCAGACGATCCGGTCTGGGCACCTAATCGTTTCTCTTTCATCCCATCGACTGATTGGATCCCAGAGGCTTTCTTAGTGACCAAGACTTGTTCATTTTTCATATAGGGCTTAGTAAAAGCAACACTTTCCCGACGTTCATCTGTTGCCGAATAGCCATTCCAGATGGCATCAATGGTACCATTTTTCAGTTCCGTCTCTTTCATATCCCAATCAATGGGTTGCCAGTTGACATGAATCCCATAAGATTCAAAGACTTGATTGGCCAAATCAATGTCAAAACCAGCGTAGCTCCCATCTTTTTGCTCAAAGCCCATGGGAACGAAAGTATTATCAAAACCAATCGTGATGGACTGCTCTTTTTGGTATTTTTGCCAGTTGTCCACTTTAGGATCACTCACTGTCTGTCCACAGGCAGTCAGAAGAACGAGACTAAGGACACCTAGCAGCCATGGTATTACTCGTTTCATCCTCTCCTCCTATTTAGGCTCAACCTTGAGAAGAACATCCGCAATTGCTTCTGCAAATGGAATATCATGGGTAACAACGATCTGAGTCATCCCCAGTTCACGGTTTTGCAAGATTAACTTCTCAACTTCTAATCGCAATTCTGGATCCAAGGCCGAAGTCGGCTCATCATAGCCAATAATTTCTGGATCGATCATCATAGCACGAGCCAGTGCCACCCGTTGCTTCTGACCACCAGATAGAGAGAAGGGATAAGCATCCGCATGTTGTTCGAGTCCTAGACGCTCCAGTAAGCTCATGGCTTTTTTACTCGCTTCTTCCTTAGTCACATTCATGGTCTTAACAGGAGACAAGATAAGGTTTTCCATGACCGATAAATGTGGAAATAATTGAAAATCCTGGAAGACAAAACCAAGAAGATTTCGTTTTTCTAAGGCATCCAGAGGCAAGTTTTCACCATTGTAGATGATCTGACCAGAATCAATCGTTTCAAGACCAGCTAACATGCGAAGCAAGGTGGTCTTTCCTCCCCCAGAAGGACCAACAATGGCGACAATTTGTTTTTCAGGAACGAGAAGATTGAAATCTGATAAGATCTGCTTATCCCCAAACCGTTTCGAAATTTGTTTTAATTCTAACATATGCTTCTCCTCCTATTTATAATATGAAAAGTTCTTTTCAACTCGCTTGGCAATGATGGTCACGATCCCAATGAGGATTAAATAAATAGCTCCCGCCAAAAACATGGGTGCTAGACTGGCATCACGATTGGCTGCCGTCCGACTAGCGAGGATCAAATCACTAATTCCCAGAGCATAGACCAAGGAGGTATCTTTAATCAAGGACATGACTTCATTGAAGACACTTGGAAGAACGATCTTCACCACCTGAGGCAAAATGATATAGCGAATTGTTTGCCATGAACTCAATTTCAAGACCTTGGCCGCCTCATACTGACCTGTCGGAATGGCAACAATTCCTCCACGGAAGATTTCCGCAAAATAGGCTGCATAATTGAGGGTGAAGGCTGTAATAGCCGCAGGCAACCGATCAATCCGAATCCCGATACTTGGAAGGACGTAATAAATAAAGATCAACTGAAGCAAAAGAGGAGTTCCTCGCATGATCCAGATATAAATCGTTAGGAGTCCATGCAGGATCTTTGAGCGCAATTGAAGCAAAAAGGCAACAACGATTCCTAGTGGAATCGATAAAATCAATACGAAAGCAAACACTTGCAAGGTGAGGCTTGCTCCCTTTAACAAACTTGGTAAAATTTCCAAAGCATACTGCATAGCATTCTCCTCCTAAAAAATTATTTAATGAACATCTTACCACAAAAATGGAAAAAAAACTAGTTCATTCTGATATTTATAAAAAAAATAGCCTTTTGGCTATTCTTTTACTTTTATAAATCCAAATTTATTGAGAGGATAGAGACGCAGATTCACGACTCCTTCGATCTGATTTTTATGGATATAACCAAACTCACGGCTATCTTCTGTATCCCCACGGTTATCATTTAAGACCAGATAAGTATCCGATGGTACACGACCAGCCTTGGTCCCTTTTAACTCTGATAAAAAGAAATCATCCGTATAATACCCATTACTCGTTGGAGCAGCTAGGTGTTTGTTGAGCATTTTATTCAGGTAAGGTTCTGGTGTTGCCTGTCCATTCAAATAGAGGACGTCATCTACGTAGCTGACTTCGTCGTTTTCTTTGGCAATGACACGTCCAAGGTATTCTTTTCCACCGACCTTGTATAAGACCAAATCACTGCGATCTACCTGAGCATTTCTAGTCGCTACCACAAGATCTCCAGTTTTCACAGAAGCATTGGCCATTTTATCATTGATACTAAATGGATGAAATACAAAGATTCGAAGCAAAATCAGTGCCAAAACCAGTACACCGACAATGATGACATTTCTAATTAAATCTCTCCTTGGCATGTATGTCTCCCTTCCTTTTTATTTATTATACCATGTTTTTAATCTTTAAAAAAGAGAAAGTAAGCATTAGTGAGAATTCTTGTCAACACACACCAGAAGAAAAAGAAAAACCTCGCGGTCGATCCTTTCGGACCAACCAGCAAGGCTTTAAGATCAAATTGTCTATTAACGTACTGTACGGATACGCATTGTGTTTGTACGAACAGCTTCTCCAACTGGTACACCAGCAACGATAACGATATCATCACCAGATTTAACAAGACCAGCTTCAACTGCTTTACGTTCAGCAATTTCGAACATATCATCAGTTGATGAAGGAGCATCTGTCAACATTGGGATAACACCCCAGTTCAACATCAATCCACGTTCAGTCAATTCGTCAAATGTCAATGCCAAGATATCAGCATCTGGACGGTATTTAGAGATCAAACGTGCAGTGTGACCTGTCTTAGTCAATGTTACAACCAATTTGATATCCATTGAGTTTGTAGCATCTTTAACAGCTGAAGCCATAACTTCTGTCTTAGAGTTACGTTCGAATGAAGCTGGGTTCAAACGACCATATTCTTTCAAAAGTGTTTGAGCGTTCATGTCGATTTTCGCCATTGTAGCTACAGATTCAAGTGGGTATTTACCGTTTGCAGATTCACCTGAAAGCATTGTAGCATCAGTACCATCGATAACAGCATTGAAGACGTCAGATACTTCAGAACGAGTTGCACGTGGTTTTTCAGTCATTGTTTCAAGCATGTTTGTTGCAGTGATAACAACTTTACCAGCAGCATTTACTTTAGAAGTAATCATTTTTTGGTAAACTGGAACCATTTCGAATGGTACTTCGATACCCATGTCACCACGAGCGATCATGATACCATCAGTAACTTCGATGATTTCATCCAAGTTTTCGATACCTTGTTGGTTTTCGATTTTCGCAAACAATTGAACGTGGCTGTTACCAGTTTCTTCACAGATAGCACGAACTTCTTGAACGTCTTTTGCAGTACGTACGAATGAGATCGCGATGAAGTTGATACCTTGTTCCAAACCGAAGCGGATATCGTCGTTATCGCGTTCAGCAAGTGCGGGGAAAGGAATCTTAGTGTTAGGGATGTTTACACCTTTTTGTTTAGCGATGATACCATCGTTTTCAACTTCAACAACAAATTCACGTTTTGCAGCGTCTTTTTCTACAACGCGAAGACCCAATTTACCATCATCAACCAATACTTGGTGACCAACTTCAACATCATCAAAGATGTCAAGCGCACCAGCAACGTTCAAAGCAATCACTTCACGAGTTGATTTAATACCTTGTTTTGTAGCAACGCGGATACGTTCACCAGTCTTGTATGAATATTCTTTAGCTTCGCCTTCGAACAATTCAGTACGGATTTCAGGACCTTTTGTATCAAGAAGGTAACCAACTTTTTTACCAGCGATTTCTTCTGCACGTTTAACAGTCGCCATACGTTCACCTTGTTCTTGGTGGTCACCGTGTGAGAAGTTGAAACGGAAAGTGTTAGCGCCAGCTTCGATCAATTTAGCAATGTTTTGTGCTGAAGCTTCAACGTCAAGTTTTTCAGCCCAATATCCATCTTCACCGAATTTTTTACCGCCACGGATTTCTACCGCAGGACCTAAAGTTGCAACGATTTTTACACGTTTGTTCATGATATATATGACTCCTTTTTAAATATATCTGTCTTTTTAAGACAAGGTTAACGAATTTATGAAATAAAATTAGATTGAAGACAAGCTACGGTTCAACTCGGCAAGACCAAGATCAGCTTTATGTGGATTGTTTACCACAATCTTACCATCTTCTGTCAAGCTAAAGAGGGCTCCTTCTTCTGCTTTACCAAGGATTGGGTTTTCAACCATTTTTTCATTACGGATACCAACGGCTACACCACCGATTCCTTGTTTCAACAATTTAACAGCGTGTGCTCCCATACGTGAAGCAAGAACACGGTCACGCGCAGTAGGTGAACCACCACGTTGGATGTGGCCAAGCTCAGTCACACGAAGGTCACTTTCATCACCAGCTTCTTTCAAAGCTTTACCAAATTCATCTGCAGACATCACGCCTTCAGCCAAGATGATGATGTTGTGGGTACGACCTTTTGCGTAACCTTCTTTGATGCTCTCAACAACATCTTCGATCTTGAATCCTTCTTCAGGGATGATGATTTCATCTGCACCAGATGCAATCCCTGCCCAAAGAGCGATATCTCCAGCGTTACGTCCCATCACTTCGATAACGAAAGTACGGTGGTGACTAGATGAAGTATCACGGATCTTATCGATCGCGTCCATTGCAGTTGTGACTGCCGTATCAAAACCAATTGTAAAGTCAGTTCCGACGATATCGTTGTCGATCGTACCAGGAAGACCCACAGCTGGGAATCCAAGCTCAGTCAAGCGCATCGCACCATGGTAAGAACCATCTCCACCAATAACGACAACACCTTCGATCCCGTGTTTCTTCAATTGCTCGATCCCTTTTAATTGACCTTCGCGTTGTGCGAATTCAGGGTAACGAGCTGAATGAAGGAAGGTACCACCACGGGAAATAATATCTCCAACAGATGAGGCGTCAAGGGGCTGAATTTTACCAGCAACCATTCCCGCATATCCATCATAGATACCGAAAACTTCCATTCCTTCTGAAATTGCTTGACGAACAACTGCACGGATGGCAGCGTTCATTCCAGGGGCATCTCCACCACTAGTTAAAACAGCAATACGTTTCATTTCGTTGTTTGCTCCTTTTTTTCTTTTACATTCTACGTAATTATAACACAAAGAAGACTAAAATTCTCGTATTTTTCGCAGTTTTTACCGATAAATCGTTTTCATAACGAGATTCTTTAATTCATCTTCCAATTCTTTGTTTTTCTGGACTGTATAGCCCTTCAATTGTAGAGTTTTTTTCTCGTCTTCATAGCGTAATATCACAGGATATGGGCCCGGATATTTTTTCAAGATAGAAAGAATTGTTTTATCCTGACGATGATCGAGCAACTGGATCCAGAACTTTTCATTGGTCGCTAGTTGTGCCTCTGCTAGAATCATCTGCAAGCGCCCATCACGCTCTTGTATTTTCCCTGTCAAGTAATAAAAGCCACCTTCTTTTATCAAGGAGGAAAATCGATTGTAGGTTTCAGGGAAAAGGGTCACATCCAATTTTTTCTTGGTATCACTGACTTGTAAGAAAGCCATGAGATCACCTGACTTGGTTCGAATGGTTCGAATACTTTGTACCTCAATGAGAATGCGTGCCTGCTCTCCGTATATGAGTTGAGAAATTGGTTGGATCTCGTAGGGACTCGTTTGCCCAATCGCAACCAATGGGTGAGTACTGAGCCCGACACCAATAATGGCCTCTTCCTTCTCATATTTTTCAGCCTGGCTAAAGTCCTCCGCTTCTGTCCAGGAATAGTTAGAATCTGCAAACAAACTGCCTAGCTCATCAGCAAAGACAAACAAATTCGGCAAATTGTGAAGCACCTTGCGTCTATTTTTTTCAAAAATATCAAACAATCCAAGCTCCACTAAAGGTGTTAACAGAGGTAATTTATGATACTGATTGGGGAGGCGTAAAATAAAATCTTCGACACTTTCAAAGGGACGATTATCAATGATCCAATAGGCTAAATCTCTCGGGAGTCCCTTGATATTTTTCATTCCCAAGTAAATTTTTCGATCCTGGAACTTATCTCTGTAAGGGATGGTGTTGATGGATAATGGCGCGACTTTAAAATCAAACTGGAGAGCATCTGCCAGATAATCGCTGCTCGAATAATTGAGCATGACATCAAAGAAAACATCTGGATAATGGACCTTGAAATAGGCCATCTGAAAGGCCAAGGCAGAATAGGCATAGGCATGGGAACGGTTAAACCCATAGCCTGCGAATTTTTCCATAATCGCAAAGACCTCTTTGGCTTTTTCTTCCGTATGTCCAAGTTTAAGAGCACCTGCGACAAAATCGTCTTCCATCTTGTGCATTTCAGCTGCATTTTTTTTGCCCATAGCCCGACGTAAAATATCGGCTTTTCCCAGGCTAAAACCTGCAAAACGCTGGGCAACCTGCATGACCTGCTCTTGGTAGAGCATGATCCCATAAGTGGGCCGTAAAATTTCTTCAATCGCTGGATCTAAAATCTCAACTTTTTCTTGACCGTGCTTTCTTTTGACGAAATTATCAATGTAATCACTAGCTCCTGGACGATTGAGAGAGGTGGTCGCTACCACTTCTTCGAAATGATTGGGTCTCACTCGTCTCAAGAGGCGAATGGCTCCAGCCTGTTCAAATTGGAAAATCCCCTTGGTATCCCCTGCAGCAAACAAGGCCAAGGTTCCTGGATCTTCTAAATCAATGGCTTCAATCACGATCTCTTCTTGGTACTTTTCATAGACCGCTTCCTTCATTTTCTGAACAAAGGTTAAATTTCGCAGACCCAAAAAGTCCATCTTCAACAGACCATTGGCTTCAACCGCATGAGCATCATACTGGGTGACAAACATGTCTTCTCCATACTTGAGAGGAATGTGATCCGTCAAATCCTGGTCACTCATCACAACCCCAGCCGCATGGATAGAGGTCTGCCTTGGTTGGCCTTCTATTCTTTTGGCAATTTCAAAGCCACGTTCAAATTCTGCTCGGCTATGAATCACTTGTCGAAAAGCTAGATTCTGTTCATAAGCAGTCGTCAGTGTATCCCTAAAACCAATCCGCTTGGTAATGGAGGTCAATTCGTACTCTGGTACTCCAAAACGTTTAAAGACATCTCGAATGGCTTGTTTGGCCCCAAAGGTTGAAAAGGTCACGATCTGTGCTGCATGGTAACTCCCATAACGGTCTCTCACATAGCGGATAAATTCTGGTCGATAGATATCAGGAATATCAATATCAATATCCGGCATGGTGTAGCGCTCCACATTTAAAAAGCGCTCAAAGAGGAGGTTCTTCTCCACAGGATCAATCCCTGTAATCCCTAGGGAATAGGCTACCAGTGAGCCTACAGCAGACCCACGTCCCATTCCCATATAATAGCCTTGACTCCGTCCGAAACGAAGAAGGTCCCAGACAATCAAGAAATAATCATCAAAGCCCATCTGGTGAATAATGTCTAATTCATGCTCCAGACGTTCTTGATAGACCGGACTGGTCAGGTTCTTTCGAAGGAGACCCGCTTGAGCTAATTCTCTCAGTTCCTCAACTGCTGGTTTCTGAGGATTGAAGCGAGGCAATTTCAACTGGGTATCAATGTCATATTGAATCCCTTGGACAAGTTTTTCCAGATTTGTGATAGCTTGCGGAAATCGCTCTGCAAAATCATTCTTTAAATCCTGAGGAGTTTTTAGGACTGTTGTCGGATCAATTGGTCCTGTTTCCGTCAAGCTTTGATTGTCCTTGATGGCTGCCAGCATCTGCATGGCTTCCACATCTTCCGCCTCAAAAAATCGAACGGTATGAAGAGGAATCACAGGGTGGCTAAACTCTTGGACAGGCGTATCCGCAAAAACTCCGATGAAGTAATCTAGACCAAGCGGCAAGTCTCCACTAGCAAAAGGAGCTGGGACAATGACTGCTACTCCTTCTGTTAGGTGCTTCACATCCTCCCAATTGCTCTTCCCCATCATTTTGACGGTCGACATCTTCATCAGATTCTGGTAGCCCTTCGTGGACAAGGCGATCATCCGAAACGGAATTGTTTCATTGTCTACTTCTAGTCCAACTTCTAATCCGACCAAGGGGCTGAGATTGTGGGCCTGACAGGCTTCGATAAATTCATAAGCACCATACAAATTATCTACATCCATGATTCCCAATGCGTCATACCCCATGCTTTTAGCCACGTGGACATAGTCTTTTATGGTCACAAGGCTTTCCATAAAAGTATAGACTGATTTGGTATCTAGCTGTGCAATCACTTTTTCTCCTCCCTCACTTGTCTATTTTTGGGACTCTTTTTTGTACAAAAAAACACCACTGCTACACAATGATGTCTCAACAACGGAAGACATGGGATTCGAACCCACGCACGCTTTTACACGCCTACCGCGTTTCCAACACGGCCTCTTAAGCCTCTTGAGTAATCTTCCATGAATAAAAATATGGAGCCGGTGGGAGTCGAACCCACGTCCAAACACCTGCCAGCATATTTGTCTACAACCATAGGTTATGTCTTAGTTTAACAGCTACATGACACATAACTCAAGCCCTGTACCTGCGAGTCTATCAATCTCTTATCTAACTCCTAGACCAAGCTAGATCGTATCTCGCTATAATTAAGACCTGTCATCAAACACGAGCGATTCGAATCGGGTCACGCCTGCTGGTGTTTAGGCAGCTAAAGCGTAAGAATTATTATTTTTTGCAGTTATATTTAACTGGCGTTTTACATCCGCTAGATGAGTTGCAAAATATGCCTCATAATGCCTGTCGAATCCGTAACGACCCCAAAACGAATACAATTAGTATATCAAAATGTAGCCAAAAATGCAAAAGAAAAAAATTGAACAAGAAGGCTTCCACCGGGAAGCTCCTTGTTCAATTTACTGTTCTTATTGAAGATTCAACTTGTACTTGCTGATATAGTGAATCGTGAAGTACATAGAAACAATCTTGATGACTTCATAGATAAGACCTGGGATAAAGTTAGGTCCAAAATCATCAATATTTCCATAAACCAATGCAGACCCGACAGCATATGAATCTTTTAATGGATTAACTGCTGTACCGATGATACTTAAAACAATGCACAAGAGAAAGAAAAACAGAATAGCCTTCAATCCACGACGATTTTGGAAGAGTTGGCCAAGTGCGATCGATACATAAAATAGTAAGATTCCTGAAGCTGTGGTAAAAATCCACCAAACGATAATCCAATAAGCAATAGAATGACTAAAAGCCTCAGCGATAATACTAAATACAGGAGAGAGGTCTTGTCCAATGACAGCACCCATCACAATAATTGTGATAAAACCACTCAAAAATAGAAGGAATAGGCAGTAAAGACTCGCTACTAAAGCTCCCACAAATTTAGACAAAATAATCGCATGTGGGCTAGCTGGAAGGGTCCAGGTCAAGTAACCTTCACGTCCGTATAAGTTGGAATAGAAACGACGGATAATAATATAATAGTTGCTAAGATAAAGACCAATGACTCCTCCAAAAATGAGAATCCCAAGAGTCCCCGTTATGATTTGCATACTATCGGTTTCCATATTCACAAAACCGTTTGTAGCACTTCCACCAATAACACCTGTAATCACTGACAAACCAAGTGCGATCAAAGTAATCAACAGATACCATTTACTTGTTGTCTTAAATTCGTATTTTAATAATTTACCAAACATGAAGTCCTCCTAATAAACACGGAATTGATCACGGAAGATCTCATCGATTGATTTTCCGTGTTGATTGCGCAAAACAGTCGTATTTTCATGCAAGAGGATTCTTCCTTGGTTGATGAAAATCGCTTCATCCAAAACTTGCTCAATATCCGCAATCAAGTGAGTAGAAATCAAGACAGAAGAATTTGGACGTCGGTTTTGAATAATGGTCCGCAAAATATAATCACGCGCCGCTGGGTCAACCCCACCGATTGGTTCATCAAGAACATACAAGTCAGCTTCACGACTCATCACCAAAATCAATTGTACTTTTTCCTTGTTCCCTTTTGAAAGGCTGTTCAATTTTTGATTTGGATGCAAATGCAAATCGTTGAGCAATTGGTAAGCTCGTTGGACATTAAAATCTGAATAAAAATCTTGGAAATAGCTAATAGCATCACTAATTTTTATATTTTCACTCAGATAAGTCGTATCCGGCAAATAGGAAACAACTTTTTTAGAAGCTGGGGATGGTAATTGCCCATGAATATAGATATTTCCAAGGCTTGGTTGCAATAAACCATTAATCAATTTAATGATGGTTGTTTTCCCGCTACCATTAGGCCCCAAAAGGCCAATAATACGGCCAGGTTGGATGTTCAAACTAACATCCATGAGAGCAACTTCATGCCCATAATTCTTTGTCACATGGTCCAAGTAGACCAAAGGATACTGATTCATGTAAATCTCCTTTATTTTCTATTTATGCTATTATACCTTGTCCTCTTGATGATTGCAACTTTATCTGAAAATTTGCTAAGAATTTGAAAATGGTTGTTCAAAAATACAGATGTAAACAAATCAGAGGTTAGGGAAGCCCCTAACCTCTTGTTTTCATGAATAGAATTTTTAACTAATTCCAAGTGCGATCCGTGCATAACGGCTCATCTTTTCAACCGTCCAAGCAGGGTACCAGACCAACTTCACATCCACTGATGTCACTTCTTCTACTTCTGCTAAAACATCATGAATCTGATCTGTCAGAAGATCCGCTAATGGACACCCCATGGTCGTTAGAGTCATATCAATGATGGTTGCTCCAGTTTCACCGTCAAAATGGATCTCGTAGACAAGACCTAAATTGACAATATCAATCCCAAGCTCAGGATCGATTACCTCTTCCAAAGCATTTAAGATTTTATTTTTAATTTCTTCAATTTGCTCAGTTGTATATGCCATATGACTTCCTTTTTTGCTATTTTACTCTCGATAGAATTACTTGGCTCGGGTTAAAAAGATCCGCAGGATCTGGCCACTCTCTTATTTTTGGGTGGCCGTTAAAAATGTCCCCCAGACCTTCCTCGCTTCCGAATTTCTCAGCTCGGGTTAAAAAGATCCACAGGATCTTTTTAATCCTCAATAAAATCACGCAATGGTTTGCTTCTGCTTGGGTGGCGGAGTTTGCGGAGGGCTTTGGCTTCGATCTGACGGATCCGTTCACGGGTCACGTTGAAGACTTTACCCACATCTTCCAAGGTCCGCATTTTTCCATCATCCAAACCGAAACGTAAACGAAGGACGTTTTCTTCACGGTCTGTCAGGGTATCGAGGACTTCATCTAATTGTTCACGTAGAACCACACGAGTGGTGTAGTCTACTGGATTTTCAATCACTTCATCTTCGATGAAATCTCCCAAATGGCTATCGTCTTCTTCCCCGATTGGCGTTTCCAAAGAAACAGGCTCTTGGGCAATCTTCAAGATTTCACGCACCTTATCAGGCGTCATATCCATGCGTTCAGCGATTTGTTCAGGGGTTGGGTCTTGTCCCAATTCTTGCAAGAGATTGCGTTGTTCACGAACCAACTTGTTAATGGTTTCCACCATGTGAACAGGGATCCGAATGGTCCGTGCTTGGTCTGCAATGGCACGAGTGATAGCCTGACGGATCCACCAAGTAGCATAGGTAGAGAACTTGAACCCTTTGGTGTAGTCAAACTTATCAACCGCCTTCATCAAGCCCATGTTTCCTTCTTGGATCAAGTCCAAAAATTGCATCCCACGACCAACGTAGCGTTTCGCAATGGAAACAACCAAACGAAGGTTAGCCTCAGCTAGACGTTGCTTGGCTTCCAAGTCACCTTGTTCCACCAAGATAGCCAATTCTTGTTCTTCCTCATTGGTCAAAAGTGGAACAACCCCAATTTCTTTCAAGTACATCCGTACTGGGTCATTGACCTTAGCAGAGTTGCTTCCAAGCAATTCCTCATCTGACAACTCTGGCTCTTCCTCATTGTTCAACACACGCGCACTTGGGTTGCCGTCTTTATCAGTGATCGAAATCCCTGCATCTTGAATGCGTTGCAAAAGATCTTCAATCCCATCTGCATCGAGCGTGAATGGAATAACCAATTGGTCATTAATTTCATCATCTGTTGCAGTTCCGCTTTTCTTGTGGCTGCGAATAAATTCTGCAATTTGAACGTCCAATGTTGTAATATCTTTTTGTTCTTTAGCCATTCTTACTCCATTCTTCTTTTTTGAGCGATTAAACGCTCGAGTTCCAATAAAGCTTTTTCCGCATCCCCTATTGAGGAAGCTTCCTTCACTTTATTTCCAATTTGTTGACTTTCTTTGCGAAGAAGCTCACGATTCCGCGTCGCTTCTACTTCTTCTAACTCACCATCTGCTATCTCTTCTGGTAAATCTTCTTCTAACATCCGGTACCAGGCGTGCTGGATCCCTTCAGGCTGCTCGGATAAATCCTGAGAGGTGACTTCTCCATTTTGACAGAGCAATTGATACAAGATCTGTAACTCCGGCGTGTCAAAGGCAAAATCAGGTCGCAAACGGTAATCATTGAGCACCATTGGAAAATCCTTCATCCTACTTAATAAATGATTTTCCGCCTTGATCAAGCGCGTCATCCCACGATTCGGCAAGAGCTCTACTGAAAAATTCGACGTTTTTGATCGTCCACCTTTTTGCGCTTCTTGCCGTTGATGCAAGCGACTATTATTGACAATCTGCTCAATCTGCAAGTAATCAAAGTCCGGCAATAAATCAGCCAACTTATAAATATAGGTGTTTTGCGCTGTAATGGAGCGCGTCTGGGCGATCATCGGTGCCAGCTTTTCGACAAACTCAATTTGCGCCTGCAAGTTCTCAATATACTGGGGTTTCCAGTAGTGCATCAAGAATTCAACCTTACTGATTCGAGAATTCTTCAAGAGGGTAGCAAGATCTTCTGGGGACGTCTTTTTGAGGTACTCATCAGGGTCCATCTGATCTGGGATACGGACGATCTCTAACTCCAGATCCTGCAAGACATCCAAGGCCTTAGCTGTTGCTTCAAGCCCTGCCTTATCCCCATCATAGGTCAAGATGACCTTTTTGGTAAAATGAGACAGGTGCTGGACATGCTCTGGTGTCAAGGCTGTCCCCATAGAAGCGACCGCATTTTCAATCCCAGCTCGATATGCCGCAATGACATCCATAAAGCCTTCCATGATATACATTTCATGTTGCTTTTTGGCGCTTGCCTTAGCCTGATCTAAATGATAGAGTTCATAACTTTTATTAAATAGACGGGTACTACGACTATTCTTGTACTTGGCTTGATGACTGCCATCATCCGTCATTTTCCACAGCCTACCAGAAAAGGCAATGACACGTCCACTATCATCTGTCAAGGGAAACATGATCCGATCCTGAAAAGCATCAAAAACCGTTCCAGCATCTGAGATTGTAAACAAACCCGAATCGGTAATCACTTTCTCAGAGAATTTCTCAGAGAGATTGCGATAGAGGTAATTTCCTTCTGCAGGTGCTAAACCCAATTGAAAATGTCGGATGACTTCATCCGTCAGACCACGTTCATGCAGATAGTGTCGCGCTTCTTCCCCCATCTTAGTCGTCATCAAAATCGCCTGATAAAACTTACTAGCTTCCTGATGAATCTCATAAAGTTCTTGGTTTGGATTGACAGACGCTGGTTGAGCCGGCCTTACTTGGTACTGAAGCGCAATGCCAGCTTTTTCTGCTACGATCTGGACCGCATCCATAAAGGCGACTCCACGGTAGTCCTCAATAAACTTAAAGACATCTCCAGAGCGACCACATCCGAAACAATGGTAAAACTGCTTGTCTTCAACGACATTAAAGGAAGGAGTCTTTTCACCATGAAAAGGACAGAGGCCTAAAAAGTTACGGCCCGCCTTGGTCAAAGAAACAACTTCTCCAATGACTTCAACAATGTTTACACTGTTTTTAATCTCTGCAATCAGCTCTTTATCAACCATAAACAGTGCCTCCATTTTACCATAGATTATCACTTTATATTTTATACTAAAAGTTAGTAAAAGTAAATTTTTTCCTACCGATTTCACACAGAAAAGAAAAGATTTTCAACCTTTATCACTAATTTAAAAAAATTGGGCATATTTCTTGTCAGTCACATATTTTTCCGTTATACTATCATAGTAAAAAATTATTATGAAAGGACATATATAGGATATGTTAAAAGATTTGAAAGCTTTTCTCCTTCGTGGAAACGTTGTTGACCTTGCTGTTGCAGTCGTTATCGGAGCTGCATTCGGAGCTATCGTAACATCATTTGTTAACGATATCATCACTCCACTTATTTTGAAACCAGCTTTGAAAGCTGCTCATGTTGAAAATATTGCACAATTGTCATGGAACGGTGTTGCATACGGTAGCTTCTTGAGCGCTGTGATCAACTTCCTTGTTGTTGGTACTGTTCTTTTCTTCGTAGTGAAAGCTGCTGAAAAAGCTCAAAACCTTGGTAAAAAAGAAGAAGCTGTCGAAGAAGAAGCTGCTGCTCCTACTCAAGAAGAGTTGCTTGCTGAAATCCGCGACTTGCTTGCAAACAAATAATCAGATAAAAAGATCCGATCTTCTAGCTGGAAGGTCGGTTTTTTTGTCTTTGATGGATGAGAAAAAACAAAAAACAGACCGAAGTCTGTTTCTGTATTCAATTAGAATTTTTTACGTTTACGAGCTGCTTCTGATTTACGTTTACGTTTTACAGAAGGTTTTTCATAGAATTCACGTTTGCGTGTTTCTTGAAGAGTACCAGCTTTAGTAACCGCACGTTTGAAACGACGAAGAGCATCGTCAAGAGATTCATTCTTACGTACTACTGTTTTTGACATATTTTTCACTCCCTTCAAGCCTAAAATCTTAATCATTTTATCACACTTTAAGGACGCTGTCAAGATCTTTTAAAACTTTTCTAGCCTTCCTAGCCTTCATGCCATTTCTTTTTTCCGACTTTTTCATTCTTTCTATTTTATGATACAATGGAAACATAGAAAACCCTGAAGGAGATACCATGTCAGAAATTTATGATATTACGATTGTTGGGGGCGGACCAGTTGGTCTGTTTGCTGCTTTTTATGGCAATATGCGCCAAGTTAAAGTCAAACTGATTGATTCCTTACCTCAACTTGGAGGACAACCAGCCATTCTCTATCCAGAAAAAAGTATCCTCGATGTACCCGGATTTACCAATTTAACAGGTGAAGAATTGAGCAACCGCTTGATCGAGCAAGTCAAACGATTCGATACACCGATCTTCCTCAATGAAACTGTAGAGGATATCCGAAAAGAAGGCGATCTCTTCACTATCACTACTTCTCGTCAGGTACATCAGTCTAAAGCCGTCATCATTGCCATGGGTGGCGGTGCCTTTAAACCACGTGCTCTTGATATCGAGGGGGCTGAAGACTTCGATAATGTCCACTACCATGTTTCAAACATCCAGCAATATGAAGGACAGCAAGTGACCGTCCTTGGTGGTGGGGACTCTGCTGTGGACTGGGCTCTTGCTTTTGACAAGATTGCTCCAACTACAATCATTCACCGTCGGGACAACTTCCGTGCCTTGGAACATAGCGTTGAAGAACTCAAACAATCTTCTGTCAGCATCAAAACACCATTTGTTCCTAGCCGCTTGATTGGCGAAAATGGTCATGCCACTCATCTTGAAATCACAAAAGTTAAATCCGATGAAACCGAACTTATCCCGATTGATCACTTATTTGTCAACTATGGCTTTAAATCTTCTATCGGAAACTTGAAAGAATGGGGTGTAGAATTGCAACGCCATAAAATCAAGGTGAACCAAAAACAAGAAACCAGCCTTCCTGGAATTTATGCCTGTGGAGACTGCTGCTTCTACGAAGGAAAGATTGATCTCATCGCTACAGGTCTTGGGGAAGCTCCAACAGCCGTAAACAATGCCATCAACTACATCTATCCAGATAAGAAAGTCCAACCAACGCACTCAACTAGTTTATAATAAAAAAGGCCTTTGGCCTTTTTTAAATTGAAGTCAAACTATTTTAAGTTAATCGATTCTGCAAAGAAGTAAAAATGAGTTCCTATTTTTAGTATGAATCAAGAAAATACAAAAACTTTCCGCTGTGAGAAAAGTGCCTGAAACAATACGTTTCAGGCACTCGGAAGTTTTGAGAGTAAAACAGTTTGGGAAACTATTTTAGCCTGAGCCCAGAAATTAAAGAGCGAAGGGGCTCAATACGAATTGAACACGGGCTGCGGCTTGTGTCAAAAAGATAAGTTTTCCTAGAACCTAAGGATTCTGCGTCAAACTTCCTATTTTGACTTGATCCGCAGACGCCCTTAGTATCTTGATTTAGTCATGGAACTTCTATGAAGTTCGCTGACGTCCGTACTCACCTAAGGAAAGTTTTTAAAAAGACTTTAACCTCATTATGAAAGGCCTTTGGCCTTTTTTATTTGTCTAGATCGTCTGCGATCTTATTGATCTTACGCAAGCGGTGGTTAACGCCGCTTTTTGAAATAGGTTGTTGCAAGCTATCTGCGATTTGCTGGATGGAATAATCTGGATGGTTCATCCGGATATAGGCAACTTCTTGCAAGTCACTTGGTAAACTACCTAGGCCGACCGTATCCACAATTTTACTAATATTATTAATGGTTTTCATACTGGCTGTGACTGTGCGCTGGATATTGGCCATTTCGGCATTATTGGCCCGATTGAGGTCATTGCGCGTCTCTCTCATGACCTTGATAGACTCAAATTCCTGCATGGCTTGCATGGCCTCTACTACAATGAGAAAATCAATAATATCTTCCGCTCGTTGCAGATAGGTTACCACTCCTTTTTTCCGCTCGATGGTTTTCGCATCTAGTAAAAATCCTTGCATGAGAAGGGCAATTCCTTCCGCGTGGTCTGTATAAACAGAATGAATTTCCAGCTGGTACTTCCCTTTTTCAGGATCTTTTATCGAACCACTCGACAGAAAAGCTCCCCGAAGATAAGCACGGCTAGCTGCTTCATCTTCTAAAACACTAGCATCAATGCCTGTCTCAATCCCAAAAAAGGCATCTGCCAAATGCAAGTCAGCTAAAATCTCTTCTACCTTTTCATCCAAGAATACTGTGTAGACACGATTCTTTTTCAAATTGGTTTTTTGATGGTGGCGAATATCTGATTTGGCCTCATAAAAATGATGCAATAATTCATAGATATGGCGAGCGATCTTGGCATTTTCTGTCGTTACCGATAGCGTCAAGCCGCCCATTGATATGCCGAGGCTCCCAGACATCTTGATAATAGCAGCTAATTCACTCTTTTCAAATCGCTTGAGAGACAATAATTCTTCTTTGACACGAACCGTAAAACTCATTTTCTCACCTGCACGATCTGCATCAGCTCTTCGACCACTTTTTCACCATCATGAAAAGCTCCCCCGTTGACCAGCTTTAAGAAATCGGAAGAAATCACTTGAGGCACTTGCGATCGCAAGCCCTTAAAATCGTGCTCTACCTGGACCAAGTATTCATCAAATTTATTGCTGTTCATATAAGCTGCGGGAACCTGATTGATATTGACAAGGACGGTGTCGATGAACTTTTCTCCCAAATGTTTATGGAGCACGGCAACGTGGTCACTATCTGTGAAATGCTCGGTTTCTCCTCTTTGGGTCATGATATTACAAACATAGGCTACTTGGGCCTTGGTTTCAAGGATGGCTTTCCCAATCTCATCGATCATCAAATTAGGAAGAATCGAGGTAAAGAGCGAACCAGGACCCAAGACGACCATGTCACTTTCAAGAATAGCTTCCACCACTTTCTTACTAGCCTTTGGACGCTCTTGATCAAAGGTATTGGTCACATAAACATGATCAATCATGCCAGTGTAGTTGGCAATGTGGCTTTCTCCTACTATTTCTTTTCCATCTTGAAAAACGGCATGAAGGGTCAAGGGACTATCACTGGACGGATAGATCTTGCCGGTTGTATGAAAGAACTTGGTCAACAACTGCATGGCATTATAGGTCGAGCCTTGCATCTCTGAAATCCCTGCAATAATCAAGTTTCCCAAAGGGTGCCCAGCCAAAGGGCCATCATCGTCAGCAAAGCGGTATTGAAAGACCTTCTCATAAAAACGAGGCATATCTGACATGGCAACCAGCACATTTCGAAGATCTCCAGGTGGTGTCAATTTTTGGATGTTCTTCCGCAATTCACCTGAACTCCCGCCATCATCTGCAACGGTTACAATAGCAGTAATATCGACCGGTTTCTTTCTCAGACTATCGAGAATAACAGAAATCCCTGTTCCTCCTCCAATAACGGTTACTTTAGGTTTTCTCATGAGCGATTCACCGTTTCTTTCCGTCTGTCCTTGTCTCTATGACTGCAATTGACCTGCCAATTTTTTTCTAAATCATGCGCTAAGCGCTCTGCAAAGGCTACTGAACGGTGTTGCCCACCGGTACAGCCCATAGCGATGGTGAGAACGGACTTACCCTCCCGTTTATAAGACGGTAAAATAGGAACGATCAAGTCATGGAGATGACGGTAAAAGTCCTCTGATTCAGGGTGATCCATGACGTAATCATAGACTGCTGGATCTTGACCGGTTAAATTCCGTAACTCCAATTTGTAGTAGGGATTTGGAAGGAAACGCACGTCAAAGACAAGGTCAGCATCGATCGGAAGGCCATATTTAAACCCAAATGACATGACTTCAACCCGAAAATCTGGCTGATTGTCTTGACTGGCAAATTGCTCTGCAATCGTTTTTCTCAGATTACGAGGCGTCAACTCAGTCGTATCCACAACATTTTGACTGATATTTTTTAATGGCGATAAAAGTTCGCGCTCTAGGGTAATCCCATCTAAGACACGGCCATCTGCCGCTAATGGATGGCTACGACGGGTTTCCTTGTATCGTGCTACCAACTCACTGTCAGTGGCATCCAAGAACAAGACCTTGAAATCGAGGTCTTCTTGGTTGTCCAATTCATCCAAAATGGTGCGAATTTCATTGAAAAAAGAACGGCTCCGCATATCCACAACAACGGCTAATTTATTGTTATCGGGACTGTGGCGCATGAGCTCAATAAATTTCAGCAAGAGCGCCGGTGGCATATTATCGATGGTAAAGTAACCCAAATCCTCAAACGATTGGATGGCGACGGTCTTACCCGCACCGCTCATCCCTGTTACCATGACCAGTTGAATCTTACTTTCTGTCATTTTCTCCTCCCATAAATAAAACAGAGTGGCCTACAGTTTCCTGCTCTCCACTCTGTCTTTTTGTCTTTGAATGGTTATTAGGCTTTGATTTCCGCAATAACTTCAATTTCAACCTTCACATCACGTGGCAGGCGTGCTACTTCAACAGCAGATCGAGCTGGAAACTCTGTAGTAAAGACTGTTTTATAGACCTCATTAAAAGGTACAAAGTCATTCATATCACTTAAGAAACAAGTGGTTTTCACCACGTGGTCAAAGTCTGTTCCAGCCTCTTCCAAAATAGCCCCAATGTTCTTTAAGACTTGCTCTGTTTGTTCTTGGATGGTTTCTCCAATGATTTCACCTGTTTCAGGTGACAAGGGAACTTGTCCACTTGCAAAGAGAAGATTCCCTACGATTTTCCCTTGAACATAAGGTCCAATTGCTGCGGGTGCTTTGTCTGTATGAATTGTTTTTGCCATAGTATTCTCCAAGTCTATTTACTTCTGCTGGTTTTCTTTTGCTAATTTTTCCCTTTGTAAGCGCAATTTTCGCTTAGGATTTAGCGTATTAAAGAGTTCTTCTAGTTTTTCAGCATTCCAAACATCGGCTGCTGAAACAAAATTTCCATTTTCATCTCGAAAAGATATTGGTTTATCTCCCACTGAAAAAGCCTCACTTCTTATTTGGAATCCTTGATCCTCTGGGGATCTATCTTAATCTACAAACTCAAATTCAAATTTACCGATCCGGACGATATCGCCATCTTTTGCCCCACGCGCACGGAGAGCTTCATCAACACCCATGCCACGCAATTGACGAGCAAATTTCATGACCGCTTCATCACGATCGAAATTCGTCATATTAAAGAGTTTTTCAAGTTTTTCACCAGACAAGACCCAAGCGGCATCGTCATCCCGACTGATGTCAAAGGCTGGCTGGTCTTCATCAAAGCCATAGTAGACTTCTTCTTGGGCCATTTCGTCTTCTGAATACAAGAGGAATTCTGGCGTTTTGTCTAACAATTCTGCCGTTGCTTCTAACAAGTTGTCCAAACCTTGATGCGCCAAACTAGAGATCGGAAAGATCTGTGGCAGTTCATCAAACTCATCATAATTGGCCGCCAATTTCTTCTTGAATTCTTTCAAGTTTTCTTGGCTCTCCGGCATATCCATCTTATTTGCCACGATAATCTGAGGACGTTCCATCAAACGAAGATTATAAGTTTCAAGCTCTTTATTGATTTGAACATAATCTTCGTAAGGGTCGCGTCCTTCACTGGCTGACATATCGATGACATGCAAGATAACCCGGGTGCGCTCGATGTGACGAAGGAACTGGGTTCCGAGTCCAACACCTTGGCTAGCTCCTTCAATCAATCCAGGAAGGTCTGCGACTGCAAAGGATTCACCTGACGGCGTCCGAACCATGCCCAAGTTTGGAACGATGGTTGTGAAATGATAAGCTCCAATCTTTGGTTTGGCTGAAGTGATGACACTAAGAAGGGTTGATTTCCCTACTGATGGGAAGCCAACCAAACCAACATCTGCCAAAACCTTAAGTTCTAACTCTAATTCGCGTTCCTGACCCGGTTCCCCATTCTCAGAAATCTCTGGGGCTGGATTCTTAGGAGTAGCAAAACGAATATTTCCACGTCCTCCACGGCCACCGTGTGCGACAATGTACTCTTGTCCATTTTCAACTAGGTCTGTAATGACCTTGCCAGTCTCAGCATCTCGGACGGTCGTCCCTTGAGGGACTCGTACATAGAGATCTTCTGCTCCCCGTCCGTGCATCCCTTTGGTCATTCCTTTTTCCCCATTTTGGGCTTTGAAATGCCGGTTATAACGGAAATCCATCAAGGTACGCAAGCCTTCGTCTACTACGAAGATGACATTGCCACCACGACCTCCATCACCACCCCAAGGTCCGCCATTAGGGACATATTTTTCGCGACGAAAAGCCACCATGCCATCGCCACCATTACCAGCCTTGACCTTAATCTTGGCTGTATCTAAAAACATACTCATAAATAGATGATTTCCTTTATTTCTGCGTGCATCTTAATAAGAAAGAGCACCAATTGCTGTTGCAAAGATTGCACCAACGGTGACAATCAACATGATCACAATAACCACCATCGTGATCATTTCAAATGGTGTTTTTTTACGTTTTCCGTTATCTCCAAAAGCCACTTCTAATACCTCGATTACTATAAATTCATTAGCCCTATTTTACCACGAAATAGGGGATTTTTCAAATCGAGCCTACACAAAAAGACCAGACAGATGTCTGATCTCTTTTTCTCTTTAGGTGTGTCTTTCTCAGAGCGAAAGATAGGAACGCTCATGGGCAGGATCGGTAAGACTGGTCCCTAACTTTTGAACACACAAAGCTCACACCTAGACACATTCATTTTTAAAGTCCGATTTCTGCTTGAACAACTGCAGCAATGGTATCCACATAGTAGTCCACTTCTTCATGGGTTGGTGCTTCTGCCATCACACGAAGGAGGGGTTCCGTTCCACTTGGGCGCACGAGGATGCGACCATTTCCTGCCATTTCCGCCTCCATTTTTTCAATGATTTCACGAATGGCAGGCACTTCCATCGCCTTGTCTTTCATGCTATTTTCAACCCGGATATTGACGAGTTTTTGTGGATAAATGGTTACTTCAGCAGCCAATTCAGATAATTTCTTGCCAGTTTCTTGCATGATTTTAGTCAATTGAACTCCTGTTAATTGACCATCACCAGTTGTGTTGTAATCCATGATGACGACGTGACCGGATTGTTCACCACCAAGGTTGTATCCTGATTTGCGCATTTCTTCGACTACATAACGGTCTCCAACAGCTGTGATTTCTTTTTGAATTCCCTTCGCATCTAATGCCTTGTGGAAGCCGAGATTGGACATGACGGTTGTGACGATCGTATTTTTTTCGAGCAAGCCCTTGCTTGAAAGATAAGAACCGATGATGTACATGATCTTATCTCCATCTACGATCTCTCCATTTTCATCAACAGCAATCAAGCGATCGCTGTCTCCGTCAAAGGCAAGACCAATCGCTGCGCCTACTTCTTTTACTTTCTCTTGCAAATGCTCTGGGTGAGTAGAACCAACCCCATCATTGATGTTCAAACCATCTGGGTTTTCACCGATGACGGTCAATTGAGCTCCCAAATCTGCAAAGATTTGACGCGCACTAGTAGAGGCTGCACCATTTGCTGTATCTAAGACTACGTGCATGCCTTCGAGTTGGACACCTGTCGATACAAGGAATTCTTGATACTTACGCAAGCCTTCCGGATATTCCATGACCGTTCCTAAACCTTGCGCACTTGGACGTGGAAGCGTATCTTCAGCCGCATCAAGCAAGGCCTCAATTTCAAGTTCGCGATCGTCATCCAATTTGAAACCATCACCACCAAAGAATTTGATGCCATTGTCCAAGGCTGGATTGTGGCTAGCAGAAATCATCACTCCGGCGCTGGCTTTTTCCGTACGAACTAGATAAGCGACACCTGGTGTTGCAATCACACCCAACTTGTAGACACGAATCCCAACAGATAAGAGGCCAGCAATTAAGGCATGCTCTAACATTTCACCAGAAATACGCGTATCACGTCCAACAAATACCAAGGGCGTTTCTTCTTCGTGTTGGCTCAAGACATAGCCACCGAAACGGCCTAGTTTAAAAGCCAATTCTGGCGTTAATTCTACATTTGCTTCTCCACGGACACCGTCCGTCCCAAAATATTTACCCATTCTTAATTACCTTTTTTACTTTCTAATTACTTGAACTGGAGGAGGTCGACGACGAGCTGCTTGAGCTTGACGTAGACGAGCTACTCTTTGTGGTCACTTGAATCCGTGTTTCACTCGGCTTGACCAAACCTGGTAGAACATTTCCTTGGGCATCTACTGCATTTAAGGAAATAGTTCCGCTATAATTTCCACTAATGATCTCACTGGATGGGAAGACCGCTTGGACATGATCAATGCGACTCAAGGTTTCTTGATCGCTGGTCACTTCTACCTTGGTGGTTTCAAGAGTAATATCCGATACCGTTATTCCATCCACAATTTGATTGTCCGGGATCGTGGCCCTGACCGCAAACGATTTTTTCGCTTTCTTCCCGATTTTTACAGAAACTTTTTGAGGCTCTACGGTTGCGGTCAAACCAGCCGGAAGATCTTCCACAATCAACGGCACTTCAACGGTACCTTCCTTGGCCTTACGAAGATCCGCTACCACGCGAAACTTCCGAGTTCCCGGCTGCATTTCGCTTGCTAGAGCGACCCGGTTTGAACCCTTTAGAAAGACCGTTACCTCTGATGTTAACCCACTGACAAAGTATGTCTTGTCATTGTACTTGGCATCAATTGGAATATTGGTCAAGGTATTGGTGTAGGTCTCTGAGCTCACTTGTCTAGCGCTACTATTATTTTGAAAATTAAAGGATGACGCATTGATAAACAAGATAAAGGACAATAAAACGGAGGCGAAAACATAAAGAAATTCTTTTTTCGATCTCATTTTGTTACCCTCCCAAATAGACGCTCTTTCCAACTAATCGTTTTATTCTCTTCAGGAACCAAGAAGGCTCTCAATTCTGCCTCGAACTCTTCTAAAGTTAAATCGTGTCGGAAAGTTCCATTATAGGTCACAGAGATCCCGCCCGTTTCTTCTGATACCACAAAGGTAAAGGCATCCGAAACTTCAGACAAACCAATAGCCGCGCGGTGACGCGTTCCGAACTCTTTTGAAATTCCAGTATTTTCGGTCAAGGGCAGGTAGGCACAAGAAACAGCGATTTTATCATTGCGAACAATGACGGCTCCATCGTGTAAGGGAGTATTAGGAATGAAGATATTAATCAGCAATTCTCCTGAAATTTCCGCATCTAGTGGAATCCCTGTTGAAATGTATTCCTGAAGGGTTCTGGCCCCTTGAATAGCTACCAAGGCACCAATCTTACGTGGGCTCATATAAGCCACTGCCTTAACATAGGCCTGTACCATCTTCTCTTCCTGACTGACTTCACTTGTCGTAAAGAATTCTGTCGCTCGACCCAGACGCTCTAAACCAATCCGAATCTCAGGGGAGAAAATCACAACCAGGGCGATAACCCCATAAGTAATCACTTGATTGATCAGCCATGAAATAGTCGTGAGCCCTAAGAAATTGGCTAAAAACTGCACCAAGAAAAAGATAATAACTCCACGAACCAAAATCATGATCTTAGTCCCTACGATGGCCTTGATCAAAAAATACAACAACCAAGCCACCAGAGCAATATCAATGATATTGATAATAATACTCCACCAATTCGGGAACAAACTGGTCCAAAATTGTGGATTTGTAAACTGTTGAATATTCATATTCTCATACCTACCACTTCTCTAAAAGACATCACCTTATTATAACATGTTTCAACAGATTTTTCTGTAACCTTCTGATGCTTTTTATGATAAAATATGATTTATGAAGATAAATACAACCTTGGGCCTTCTGGCAGGAAAGCTTTCCGGCTCTATTCTAAAAAAAATGGGGCGGGGATCAACCCTACCAGGTAAAGTAGCCCTCAAATTTGATAAAGATATACTCAGTCAACTGGCAAAAAACTATGAGATTGTTGTGATTACAGGGACAAATGGGAAAACCCTAACCACTGCGCTAACCGTAGGTATTCTCCAAGAAGCTTTTGGACCTATTTTAACCAATCCAAGTGGGGCCAATATGATCTCTGGGATTACAACGACCTTCTTACGGGCTAAGCATTCGAAATCAAATCGACCGATTGCGGTACTTGAAATTGACGAGGCTAGCCTCTCTCGGATTTGTGATTATATTAAGCCCAGCCTGTTTGTGGTCACCAATATTTTCCGGGACCAGATGGACCGCTATGGAGAGATCTATACAACTTACCAGATGATTTTGGATGCCATTCATAAGGTCCCAACTGCCACGGTTCTGTTAAATGGAGATAGTCCTCTCTTTAATAGTCAGACCTTATCCAATCAAATCCAGTATTATGGATTTGATACAGACAAATCAGAGCCACAACTAGCCCATTACAATACGGAAGGAATCCTCTGCCCGCATTGCCACAACATTCTCAAGTACAAGCTCAATACCTATGCTAACCTTGGCGACTATGTTTGTGAACACTGTGGGTTCCACCGGCCCCCTCTGACTTATGCCGTGTCCGACTTACTGTCTTTAACCCATCGCTCTTCCCAATTCCGGATTCAAGGCCAAGACTACCACATCAATATCGGCGGTCTCTACAACATCTATAATGCCTTAGCAGCTGTTTCCGTTGCTGGATTCTTTGGGGTTCAACCTGAAGTGATTAAGCAAGGATTTGATCGCAGTCGCGCTGTCTTTGGTCGCCAGGAAACCTTTAAGATTGGGGATAAGGAATGTACCTTGGTTTTGATTAAGAATCCAGTTGGTGCGACCCAAGCTATTGAAATGATCAAACTAGCTCCTTATTCCTTTAGCTTATCAGTCCTCCTCAATGCGAATTATGCGGATGGGATCGACACCAGCTGGATTTGGGATGCGGACTTTGAGCAAATCACCCAGATGGATATTCCAGAAATCAATGCTGGTGGGGTGCGCCACTCTGAGATTGCTCGGCGACTTCGGGTCACTGGCTATCCGGCTGAAAAGATCACAGAAATGGCTGAATTAAAAGAGGTCTTCCAACGCATCCAGCAACAGGAAACCCCTCACGCCTATATCTTAGCCACTTATACGGCCATGCTTGAATTCCGTGAACTCTTGGCCCAAGAACACCTGATTGAAAAGGAGATGCACTAATGACTTATACTTCTCTAGAATCTTCTGATCAGGCACAGTATCCATACAGCCTGCGCATTGCCCATCTCTACGGCAACTTAATGAATACCTACGGAGACAATGGAAATATCCTCATGCTCAAGTACGTTGCTGAAAAACTTGGAGCCCATGTCACAGTGGATATCGTCTCTCTCAAAGACCGGTTCGACCCTGATGCCTATGATATCGCCTTTTTCGGTGGCGGCCAAGACTACGAACAGACCATTGTATCAGAAGATCTACCAGATAAAAAAGAAGATCTTGAACGCTTCATTCATGACGATGGTGTGGTCCTTGCTATCTGTGGTGGCTTTCAGCTTCTGGGTCAGTACTACATTGAAGCTTCTGGCAAACGTATTGAGGGACTTGGTATTATGGGCCACTATACGCTCAACCAAGTCAACAACCGCTATATCGGTGATATCAAAATCCATAACGCAGAATTTAACGAAACCTATTATGGTTTTGAGAACCACCAAGGTCGGACCTTCCTGGCTGAGGATGAAAAACCGCTAGGTAAGGTCGTCTACGGAAATGGGAACAACAAAGAAGATGGTTGCGAAGGGGTTCATTACAAGAACGTCTTTGGGAGCTACTTCCACGGTCCTATCTTGTCCCGAAATGCCAATTTGGCCTATCGCTTGGTGAGCACTGCCTTAAAAAATAAATATGGCACGGACCTTTCCCTACCGGCTTATGAGGAGATTCTAAGCCTAGAGCAGCCGGAAGAATACGCTGATGTGAAAAGCAAGGCACCGACTGAACAATAAGGAGATAATGATGAACAAAAATAATCTACACTACATTGCTTTATTACTTTTAATTTTATTGATTGCTGGTATTTCCCTTGCAAACATGCAATCAGTCACTGTGAATTTCCTCTTGGTCCAATTTAAATTGCCCTTGATCATTCTGATCTTGCTCTGTGTCCTCTTGGGTGCATTTGTCATGACCTTGGTTAATTTTTCAAAGGGCTTCTCCCTAAAAAAAGAACTCAAGAGCACTCAAAAGCAACTGGAGGAAGAAAAGAAAGAAGTTAAAATAGAAGAAAAAAATAACAACTAAAAAAGCACCATTCGGTGCTTTTTTCATGTTGTTCTAATGATTTTTTGCTTGTAGGTGCTTGGCGACTACTTGAGCTAAGAGTGAAAAGAGAATGACACCAGCTCCGATCAGGAGAAAGGATTCTACTCGGACGCTTGGTAACCAGGTCATCAAGCCTTTAGCCACAGGCATAAAGAGAATGGCCAAGGTAAAAATGGTGCTTAAGACCCTGCCCAGGTAGTCTCCTTCCACCTTGGTTTGCACTTGGGTAAAAAAGTGAATATTAAAAATCGTCATAAAGAGTTCACAGACCAAATTTCCAGAATAGGAAAGAAGGTGAGGAAGAGGCAAGCCCATCATGAACACTCCCACTCCTGTTAAAATCAATAAGAAGAGAAGCATCTCCATGCTTGACTTAAATTTATTAGCAATCAAGGCTCCGATGATGGAACCGATAGCCCCCAAGGTTAAGATGGTCGCATAAGCCCCCTTGACCCCGTAAAGTCGATTGGAAAAGGGAAGTAAAAATTCAAAGGCTGCAAAAAAGAAATTGACGCTGGAAGCCACCAAGAGGAGGAAGAAAATCTCTTTCTGATGCCAGATATAGTGCAGTCCATCCTTGATATCCGAAAAAATATCTTTTCCTGTGAACCGTTTCTTTTCTTGAACTTTGGCTTCTTCTTTCGGAAGGAATGCCACTAGGACAAAGGCGATGAAAAAGGTCAGCGCATCCAGTAAGAGGGTCACATGGAGACTGGCAAATTGTAAAACAAGGAAAGAGAGCACAGGAGAGCTAACACCCACCACTTGTAAGACCAACTCCAAGCGAGCATTATAGGTCACAATCTCTTCTTTCTCTACAACTTCTGTGATAATAGCTTTGTTGGCCGTACGAGAAAATGCAAAGGCAATGGCCTGGACAATATTGGCAAAAATCAGGGCCGCAATCATCAAGCTATCATTCGTAATAAAAGAAATGCCCAAACAAAGGAGACCACAAACCAAGTCGGTTGTCATCAAAATCTTGCGACGGGAAAAACGGTCTGAGATCACGCCTCCAAATGGATTGACTAGAATGGAGGTGACAAGTTCAGAAATCTGATAAATCCCTAATACCGTCTTTCCTACCGTCCCCATCGAGGCCAGCCAGACACTATTCCCGTAATCATAGAGCATATTTCCCATTCGATTGATCGCTCCACGAGCAATCAACTGGATAGCATGTCGATTCATAAAAAACCTCCTTCATTTTCTGAAACTATTGTATCAGTTCATGAAAGAGGTTTTCATTTTGTCCCCTATTTGGGAAAAATAATGATTTACAATTTTATCAAAGTGTTCTTGATAATAGGCTACCTGCTCTGGCAGTCCCAGTACATCAAAGATATGCATGGCTTCCTGCATTTGCTTCTGCCCTTCTTCTTTTCTGCCCTTCTGATACAGAGCAAATCCCTTGAGATAATGAAAGATATTGCGTTCGTAGAGCTTGATGCTCTTCCCGATAATCTTTTCTACATAGGCTTCAAAATAGCTGGCATTTTCAAAATAACGGTGTTCTAAACAATGCTGGTAACAATTCAGGGCTAGAATTAAGACCAGTTTTCGATGGCGACCAATTTCTTTGTAGAAATCCTCGCGCTCCATCACTTCTCTCCCAAGGCGAGAAACATAGTCCACCTCATAAAAGCTATAGAGATTGCCAAAGAGGATCAATTCATACATGGTCCACTCTTCCGTTTGAAAGAGGTAATCCGCCACCTTATCCAGATCACGTTGCTTCATCGTGTAGCTGGCATCTCTCTGGCAAATCAGGCCTTGTAGCAGGATCCAGTTCAGCTCAAAATAGAGGGGATTGGTCGAACCTTTAGCCTTTTCAAGTTCCTCTTCTTGAAGCTTCTGAAAACCTGCAATATCATTTGAGTAGTAAAGCGGAATAATCTGAGCCATCAAAGCGACATGCTCATGGTGTTGAAAATTTCTGGCCTTATCCATAAAATTCTCTATCGTCACATGGATATTGTCCAAAATGTCAAAGAAGCGCGAAGCAGCCAGATCTGACTCCCCCAATTCAAAACGGGATAATTGGGAGGTCGAGCAAGCTTCTCCTGCAGCTTCTTTCAATGAATAATTTTTACTAATTCGAAATTCACGAAAAACTTTGCCTAAATCTTCCATTTGATTACCACTTAAATTCCTTTAAGTGCCTTTCTAACTCTTGCAAGTACCCTTCGTAGAATCCTTGATCTTCTTTCACGGAAACATCTAATTGTCTTAGGTAGGAAATCAGCCAATCAACCAATAGATCATACTGATGAAGAGGTAGGCGTTTCATCTGCTCTTCAACAAAAGAAATGGCCTCTGCAAAGCGCTGCTCTTCTAGAACTTGCTGAAGATAGTGAGCCCCGTTGATGAGTCTCCCTTCCTCATCCTCATACTGCCCCAAATCTAAATTCTGAATCTGTAGGCGCAAAGTTGTACCAATCATGTCGGCTACACCTTTAACCTGCTTCATAAACCAATCATTTTCAGTCGCCATAATGTTCTCCTTATACAAATTAGAAAACTATACTTACTGCGCTAGTTCTTCCCATTCTAGCATGGCTTCTTCTTGGGCGACAGTCAGCTGGTCGATTTGCTACTGGCTCTCCATGAGTTCGCCGGGTTCATTGATGGCCTGCAGCTTCTTTCAACGAATAATTCTTACTGATTCGAAATTCACGAAAAACTTTTCCAAGATCTTCCATCTATTCCACCTGCTCTGACAGTTCTGCCCACTCTTCCATGACCGCTTCCTGCTGGACAGTTAGTTGATCCAGCTCGCTCTGGAGTTGAACCAAGTCAGCTGCATCGTTGGTGCTATGCATGGTTTCAGTGATGTCTTGGATTTTTTGATCCAGCTCTTCCATCTCTGCTTCCAATTGCTCAATGCGACGGGTGATTTTACGGAGTTCCTTCTGGTTTTGTTTCTGCAAGTGATAATCATTGCTGGTGACTTCTTCGGTCGAAGAAACAGGCACAGCCTCTGCTTGTGCTGCAGCAAGGGCCTCTAACTCTGCTTTCTTCTCCAGATAATAGTCGTAGTCTCCTAGATAAAGAGTTGAGCCTTCTTCTGAGAGTTCCAAAACTTGTGTGGCTACCCGATTGATAAAGTAACGGTCGTGGCTGACAAAGAGCAAGGTGCCGTCAAAATCAATTAAGGCATTCTCCAGCACTTCCTTGCTATCGATGTCCAAGTGGTTGGTTGGCTCATCGAGAATCAAGAAATTGTTATTTTCCATAGACAGCTTGGCTAGAAGTAAGCGGGCACGCTCTCCACCCGACAGCATGCCGACGGTTTTCTTGACATCATCCCCAGAGAAAAGAAAGGCTCCCAGGCGATTGCGAATTTCCACTTCTGGCGTCAGTTTAAAGTCATTCCAGAGCTCATCCAAGACACTGTTGTGAGGCGTCAGTTTACTTTGGGTCTGATCATAGTAGCCCACCTCGACATTGGCCCCAAAACGAGCTTCACCCTTGATAAAAGGAATCTGTCCGACAATAGACTTGATTAAGGTCGATTTCCCGATCCCATTTGGTCCCACAATAGCGACCGCATTCATCTTGCGGATGTCCAGATTAATAGGCTCTGACAGGATTTGATCGTCATAGCCGACGGTTGCCTCTTCTACTGTTAAGACGACATTTCCCGAGGTCTTATCGGAATGGAAGGTCATATGGGCAGACTTGGTCCCAGCTTCAGGCTTGTCTAGACGCTCCATTTTTTCCAACTGCTTGCGTCGAGACTGGGCTCGCTTGGTAGTCGACGCCCTCACCAAATTACGATTAACAAAGTCTTCGAGAGCAGCTATTTCTTTTTGTTGCTTCTCGTAGTTCTTGGCTTCGGTCAGCAATTTTTGTTCTTTTTGCTCGACAAAGCTGGAGTAATTGCCGACATAGCGGTCCAAGGAATGCTTGGTCAAGTCCAGTGTAATGGTGGCGACCTTGTCTAGGAAATACCGGTCGTGGCTGACAATGAGAAGAGCTCCGCTATAATTAACCAAGTAATTTTCCAACCAGGCGATGGTCTCAATATCCAAGTGGTTGGTTGGCTCATCCAACACCAAGAGATTTGGCTTTTCCAAGAGCATCTTGGCCAGAGCGAGACGGGTATTTTGCCCACCAGACAGCTCTTCAATCTTCATCTGCCACATGGACTCATCGAACTTGAAGCCGTTAAGAATAGCGCGGATATCTGCCTCATAGGTAAAGCCACCAGCTTGACGGAATTCTTCCGATAAACGGTCATAATCCTGCATGAGCTTTTCTAAGTCAGCCCCAGTTTTTTCCCCCATCTCAAGCTCCATCTGCCGCAAAGTTTTCTCCGTTTTACGGAGGTCGTCAAAGACATGAAGCATCTCATCGTAGATGGTATTGGACGACTCAAAGCGGCTATCCTGGGCCAGATAGGAGAGAGAAAGATCCCGCTTTTTATTGATTTCTCCTGAAGTTGGTTCTTCTTCTCCCACCAAGATTTTCAAGAGCGTAGACTTGCCTGCTCCGTTCTTTCCGACCAGGGCAATCCGGTCCCGTTCATCCACCTGCAGGCTAATATGATCAAAAAGAACCTCCCCTGCAAAAGAGCGTTCAATTTTGTTGGCTTGTAAAATAATCATGTCCCTATTTTACTATCTTTTTACGGATTAAACAAGAAAAGACGAGCCATCAAAAAAATCCTGAGCCCCTTGAGGCTCAGAACTTTTAGAAAGTATTTTAAAACTTATTCTTCCTTATACAATTGTCGAACTGCTTCCACATCTGTATCCTGAATACTGTAGAAGGAACCAGCCGGTTGCATGACCGATTCTCCATCAGTGTGGTCCAGCCCTATCGCATGGCCTAGCTCATGCTCAGCTGTATTGACAATCCGATCATAACTATAGTTATAGACATAATTTAAAAGATAATGGCGATTGAGACGCACTGTGATGTGGGTGAAGCGGTTGGTTAAGAGGTTAGTCTGAGAGGCAGTCTCTCCAGCAGCAGAAACCGATGCGTTATCCATTTCCGTCAAGACCACATTAGCTTCTTTTTCATTTGTAACCAGCTTGAAGGTAAAGGCGCCTGTTTGGTTCCAAGCCTCAATAGCATCCCGATAAGCTTTTATAAAGGTTTGATTGATATTGGGATCCAAATAGACCGTGGCTTCCGCTTTTTCCCAGCGAGCGCCACTATGCTCATGATTGTCCGTCTGCGTGGTCTGTGAGCTAGGTGTCATCCCAAAGCGCGATGCAAAGCCCTGATCACCAAATAAATTGCCGACTTGATAGACAACCTTTTGGGCAGCTCGTCCAAATCCATCCATACCAGAACTAGGAGAATCTGTGAAATAGATGATCCCCACTAGGACGAGAAAACTGATGGCAATGGTCCAGAAAAATCCCCAAAAAAGACTCCAAGCCATGCGAAGGATTCCTCTGAAAAATCGAAAAATGGTTCTCATACATTCTCCTTTCTCTTAAAGAAGGTATGCCATTGTAACACTCCATTCTTAAAAAAAACTTAAATAGCCATGCTTTCTGGCTTATTGATGAACGGTTACTTTTCCTGTCTGGTAATCCAGGCTAATCCCACTTTGAACATTGGGAACAAAGACATTGAACTCAAGGCTCCCATCACTCGATTTGGCTTCGATATGAGAACCTAACGGAATCAAATCTTCTGGTTGGTTGTAGATCAAGGTTACTCGATAGCGGATCCTCTTGTTCTTATCCAGTGCTTTTCGAACCAGGGTCTCGTAGTAGTTTTGACCGGTAGAATGAGGGTCATTGGCTTGATTGGACCAAGCCGTTTGTACAGCGATATTTTTGGGATTGCTCGTCGAAGCATCGAAACCTTTGAGATTGCCGATCAAGGCGTAGCCCAATAGGTGGCCCCGATCCACAGCATGGTCATACTCACCGGACAGATTGTGGACCTGGTGCCAACCTGCTGGTTTCCAATCGGTTAGACCACTTCCTGTTGCCTCCCGATCTCTGTACTGGCGAGTCGCTTTGGTCATGATGGCATTGGCAACCGTAGGCACAGTCTTTCCATTGACTTCTTTTGTCTTGTTATCCGCATAGGGTTGACTAGCCACACTGGCATCCAGATCTGTTCGATTTCCCTTAACTACAAAGGCTCCAGCACCATTCCATTCCAAGTCATTTCCTAATTGTGAACGAGCAGATTTCGTTAGTACAGAGCTAGCTAACTCTTTACTAGGTGTTTCTTGTTGGCTACTAGTCACCACCGAAACAACCTGATCTGTCGCTTCTTTTACCGTCGGTTGATTGAAATAATAGCCCCCAATAGCTAGGGCCGTTGCCACCACAAAACCTGCTAGGGTTTGTTTGGTTCGTTTGCTTACTGTTTGTTTTGCCATACATCTCTCCAAAAAAGAGCAGCGCTAGATGGGTCACTGACTCGATTCGCTGCTCTCCTTTTTACTCAATTTTAGTTAAAAGCTTATTTGCCTGTTAGTTTTCCAATGATCTCTGACCAAGTGTCCGGAGAGAGAATGGACCATGGATTTTTTCCATCTCCAATCACTCCATAACCAATGACCAAACCAACTGCAAAAATGATGATTCCAATCACAGCCAACAGGAGGACAATTCCTAGCTGTTTTCCAACATAGCGAAGATTAGTTTTCATCGTCTTCTTCCTCTACACGTTTCACGTCTGCACCTAGTGCCACTAATTTCTCATGGAATTGATAATAACCACGATCTAAGTGACTTAATTTGCTGACTTTCGTCTCTCCTTCTGCTACCAAGCCCATCAAGACCAAGGTTGCACTTGCTCGTAAATCTGTCGACATGACCTCTGCACCTTGGAAGCTTTCCCCTCCAACGATACGAGCTGTATCCCGCATAATATCCGAGTGAACGCCCATCCGACGCATTTCTTCCAAATGCTGGAAGCGATTCTCAAAGACCGTTTCAATCATGGTAGACTCACCTTTAGCCATGGCCATCAAGGCTGTGAATTGAGCCTGCATATCGGTTGGGAATCCTGGGTAGGGAAGAGTTTTAACGGTCACTGGACGGAGCTTACTGATATCCGACTGAATCCGAATGCCATTTTCTTCTTCGGTTACCGTTACACCCATCTCCTGCATCTTAGATAGAAGCGGACGGTTGTGTTCCCAAATGGCATCTTCGATCAAGACATCTCCACCAGTCATGGCTGCCCCAATCATAAAGGTTCCGGCCTCGATGCGGTCTTGCACAACATTGTGGTTTGCCCCATGCAAGCTCTCCACACCAACAATGGTCAAGGTCTCAGTTCCTGCCCCCTTAACATTAGCCCCCATTTTATTCAGCAAGAGAGCTAGGTCAACAATTTCAGGTTCCCGAGCTGCATTTTCAATCACCGTGACTCCATCTGCCAAGGTTGCCGCCATCATAATATTTTGTGTCGCCCCTACTGATGGGAAGTCCATATAGATGTGTGCACCCTTGAGACGATCTGCTTTTGCTTCAATATAGCCGGCTGTTTGGGTAATTTCAGCCCCCATAGCTTCCAGACCTTTCAGGTGGAGGTCAATCGGACGACTACCGATCGTACAGCCTCCAGGCATGGAAACTTTGGCATGGCCATTGCGTGCCAAGACAGGACCTAGGACAACGATAGAAGCCCGCATCTTGCTCACATACTTATAAGGTGCTTCCTCTGATAATTTTGCTTGCGCATCTACGACAACCGTATTGTCTTCTTCATTGAAGGTTACTTGTGCATTCAACCCACGAACAACATTGTTCATTGTAAAGACATCTGATAAAACAGGTACATTTTTCAAGGTTGTCACGCCCTCGCTTGCTAGAACTGTTGCAGCAAGAAGAGGAAGGACAGCATTTTTTGCTCCTTCGATTTTGACGGTTCCAACCAGTCGATTATGACCACCATTAACGATTATTTTTTCCATACGGGATTGTTCTCCAATTTCTTAAAGTCACGCTTTCTATCATACCATATTTTTTATAAAATGTGGCTAGAATTGGCCAATAAAAATCTGCCGACTCATCTCATAGACACTGATAAAAAATGAGCTTGCTAGATAGCCTATTCCAACGCTGATCATCAAGATCAAAAAACGGATTTTAACTGCATTTTCAGCACTTACTTTTAAAAACTTTTCCCATTGAACCAAGTTCATCAATAGGTAATAGGCAAAAAAGATAAACAATAGATGGCTTGAAAGATTAAAAATCATTTGAATCATACAGCTATTATACCATATTTGGTCCGTACTTTCTTCTTTTGATTCTCTCCCAACAAAAATAAGGTGAGGACAAAACCTCCACCTTATTTTGAATATCTTATAAACGATTTCCGACATTAATCCGGTTAATGGCGCGTTGAAGAGCAATTTTAGCACGACGTTCCATATCAACCGAATGCTGATCTTTGGCTTCTTCAATCGCTTTTTCAGCTCGCAGTTTGGCACGTTCTGCACGACTAATGTCGATATCTCGAGCACGTTCGGCAGAATCGGCAACAATGGTAATGACATTATCAGCTACTTCGATAATCCCACCATTGACTGCAATCCAATCAATATGTTTGTCATCGTCGACACGACGAACCTTTACTTGGTCTACAGCCAAAACCGCAATGGTATTGATATGATGAGGTAAAATCCCTAATTCACCATCAATTGTCTTGACAGATACAAATGCGGCATGATGATCATAAACCAGTCCATCCGGTGTAACGATTTGGACGTTCATTTGACTCATCTTTCACCTCTTCTTAGAATCCCATTTTTTCAGCTTTGGCGATCACATCTTCGATCGATCCAACACCACGGAAGGCATCTTCAGGAAGATGGTCATATTTCCCATCCAAAATTTCTTTAAAGCCACGAACAGTTTCTCCAACTGGTACATAAGAACCAGGTTGACCTGTAAATTGTTCCGCAACGTTGAAGTTTTGTGACAAGAAGAATTGGATCCGGCGAGCACGAGCAACCAAGGTCTTTTCTTCGTCAGACAATTCATCCATCCCCAAGATAGCAATGATATCTTGCAATTCATGGTAACGTTGAAGGACGCGTTTGACTTCAGAAGCTACTGCATAGTGTTCTTCTCCTACGATTTCTGGAGAAAGGGCACGTGAGCTTGATGCCAATGGATCCACCGCAGGGTAGATCCCCAATTGTACCAATTTACGTTCCAAGTTGGTGGTTGAATCCAAGTGAGCAAAAGCGGTTGCTGGCGCTGGGTCTGTATAGTCATCGGCTGGCACATAGATGGCTTGGATCGATGTAACAGAACCTTTCTTCGTTGACGTAATCCGTTCTTGCAATTGACCCATTTCAGTTGCCAAAGTAGGTTGGTAACCAACGGCTGATGGCATCCGTCCCAAAAGGGCTGATACTTCAGATCCGGCTTGAGTGAAACGGAAGATATTGTCGATAAACAAGAGAACGTCCTGACCTTCGACATCACGGAAGTATTCCGCAATGGTCAAACCAGTCAAAGCAACACGCATCCGTGCTCCAGGTGGCTCATTCATTTGTCCAAAGACCATGGCTGTTTTTTCAATAACGCCAGATTCTTTCATTTCCCAGTAAAGGTCATTCCCTTCACGTGTCCGTTCCCCAACACCGGTAAATACAGAAATACCACCGTGTTCTTGGGCAATATTATGGATTAATTCTTGAATCAAGACGGTCTTCCCAACTCCGGCACCACCGAAGAGTCCGACCTTCCCACCTTTCAAATAAGGGGCTAAGAGGTCAATAACCTTGATCCCTGTTTCAAGAATTTCTTCTGAAGTAGAGAGCTCGTCAAAGGATGGAGCTTTTTTGTGGATGGAGTCACGAGGAGCATCCTCAGCAAAAGGTTGATCCAAGTCAATGGTATCTCCAAGAACATTGAAGACACGTCCCAAGGTTTCTTTTCCGACAGGAACAGAGATTGGACGACCAGTGTCCAAGACTTCCATTCCACGTGTTAAACCATCAGTTGATTCCATGGCAATGGTCCGTACGACCCCATCACCAAGTTCCAAAGCTACTTCAAGAACGACTTTTGATTTTTGTTGGTCATTTTTATAGACTACAAGCGCATTATTGATCTCAGGAAGTTTATCTCCAACGGAAAAGGCAACGTCTACGACGGGACCTACGACCTGAGAAATTTTGCCTAAACTCATGTCATTCTCCTATTCTAAGTAATTTCTACTGCTCAAAAGTTCTCTTTCGAGCATCTGTTTTTGTATATAAAATTGTATCCGACAACTATTCAAGGGCGCTAGCACCAGCAACGATTTCAGTAATTTCTTGTGTAATCGCTGCTTGACGAGCACGGTTGTATTGAATCGTTAATTCATCAATGACTTTCTTGGCATTGTCTGTTGCAGTTTGCATGGCCATCATCCCCGCAGCATTTTCAGCTGTTTTAGCATCAATAATGGCACCATAGATCATGCTTTCAGCAAATTGAGGGAGCAATTGATCCAAAATGGCATCTCGACTAGATTCCAATTCTAGATTCAATACATAATCCTCATCTGCTTCATTGGGGTCCAAATCAATAATCGGAAGCATCTGTTCTACCCGCATTTGACTAGTCAAACTGTTGACGTGATGGTTGTAACAGACGTACAACTCATCAAACAAGCCTTCCTGATACATTTGGACTGTTTTCGAAATGATCGTACGAACTTCCTTAAAGCTAGGTTGATCAGGCAAACCACGCAATTCATAAACCGGCTGAATCCCACGGGCACGGAAGAAATCCGCCCCGACACTTCCAATACAGATCACTTCAAAGTCATCTCCAATTGGATGGTATTCTGCCTTCATTTCCATCATGGTTTTAAGTATGGAGGCATTGTAGCCTCCGACCAAACCACGATCGGATGTAATCACGATATAAGCTGTCTTTTTTACCGGCCGACTCACCAACATGGGATGGGACTTAGCATTTTCTGTTTCATGTCCATGGAGCAAGTCTGTTAGTAACTTACGTACCTTAGCAGCATAAACCTGAAAATCCTTGGCTGCTTGCTCCGATTTTCCGAGTTTAGCAGCAGACACCATCTGCATGGCATTGGTAATTTGACTAGTATTTTTAGTGGATGCAATTTTATTTTTTATATCATTTAATGAAACTGCCATCTTCCACTCCTATTTCTATTTGAAATTTGACTGGTTGACAAATTCTGTAAGGGCTGCATCCAGTTCTTCTTCTGCTGGAAGATCATGTGTCGAACGAATCGTCTCAAAGATTTGATTAAAATGTGCTTCAAAGTAATCAAACAACTCTTCTTGGAAACGAAGAATATCGTCTACTGGAACACTATCTAAGAAACCATGAGTCAAGGCATACAAGATCACGACTTGTTTTTCAACTGTCAATGGTTCATGAACAGGTTGTTTCAAGACTTCCACTGTCCGACGACCACGGTTCAATTTCGCTTGAGTGGCCGCATCCAAATCACTACCAAATTTCGTGAAGGCTTCCAACTCACGGTAGGAAGCGAGGTCGATACGAAGGGTACCAGCAACCTTCTTCATAGCCTTGATTTGAGCAGATCCACCAACCCGGGAAACAGAAGATCCGGCATCAATGGCTGGACGAATACCGGCATTAAACAAACTATCTTGCAAGAAGATTTGTCCGTCTGTGATCGAAATCACATTGGTTGCGATATAAGCGGAGATGTCCCCTGCTTGGGTTTCAATGATTGGAAGAGCTGTAATAGAACCCCCACCCAATTCATCCGAAACTTTCGCAGAACGTTCCAACAAACGGCTGTGGAGATAGAAGACATCCCCTGGGAAGGCTTCACGTCCTGGTGGACGACGGAGAAGAAGGGACAATTCACGGTAAGCTACGGCTTGTTTTGACAAATCATCATAGACGATCAAAACATGTTTACCGTTATACATGAACTCTTCTGCCATGGCAACCCCAGCATAAGGGGCCAAATAAAGCAATGGAGACGGTTGAGAAGCCGAAGCGGTTACCACAATCGTATAATCCATAGCTCCGTATTTACGGAGAGTTTCTACTTGCGTACGAACTGTTGATTCTTTTTGACCAATCGCCACATAGATACAGATCATGTCTTGACCCTTTTGGTTCAAAATGGTATCGATGGCAATCGAAGTTTTCCCTGTTTGACGGTCCCCGATGATCAATTCCCGTTGACCGCGTCCAATTGGAACAAGGGCATCAATGGCTTTCAAACCAGTTTGTAGGGGTTCTGAGACAGATTTCCGTTGCATAACACCAGGAGCTGGTGTTTCAACTGGACGGAATTTATCTGTCACAATCTCACCCAAACCATCTACTGGTTGGCCAAGTGGGTTGACAACCCGACCAATCAAGGCATCCCCTGCAGGGACTTCCATGATTTTACCTGTACGACGGACAGAGTCTCCTTCACGAATATCCGTGAAATCACCCAAGATGATGATCCCGACATCCGTTGTTTCTAAGTTTTGGGCCATCCCGTATGAGCCATTTTCAAAGATTAACAACTCACCACTCATGGCATTTTCAAGCCCATGAGCGCGGGCAATCCCGTCACCAATGTAGGTTACAACACCTGTCTCAGTGACGTCAAAGTTTGGCTTGAAATTTTCAATTTGTTGCTTAATTAAAGCGCTGATTTCTTGTGCGTTAATCGCCAAAATTCACACCACTTTCTATTTCAATTTAGATTTTATAACTTGCAATTGGTGTTTGAGACTGGTATCCAACGTTTTATGATTGGCTGTCACGACAAAGCCACCAATTAAATCTGGATCGATCTTTTGTTGGATCGAGCGAACTTGAATCCCAAATTTTCTTTCGATAATGGGTACTAGCTTTTGCTCTTGAACAGGATCCAAACCAGCAACTGTCGTAACAGTGACGACAAATGCGTTGCTCAACAGTTGAATCTGATCCAAACAAATCGTTACAATGTCATAAAATAAGGCTTCACGATGATTGAGAATAACCACTTCAATCAAATGGTCGAGTAATTGTGAATCAGAGGGTTGAAAAAGTCTTAGACTTTTTGCTTTCTCTTCATCCTCTACACCGATATGAGCTAAGAAGTTAGCAAGTCCAGTCTCTTCAAAAATAGCCTTGATTTGAGTCAATTTTTCAAAGACTAGGTCTTGTTCTCCTTTTTCAAAGACCAATTGAACAAAAGGCTGGGTATATTTCTCAATCACCATCAGTTGCTTTTTGTCCATTAGGCTTCTCCTAATTCATCAAGATAGCGATCGATCAGTTGGCGTTGACCTTCAGCATCCAGCTGTTGGCTCAACAATTTGCTGGCAAGATTGACAGTGAGATCTGCCACATCACCTTTGATACTGTTCAATGCTTCTTCTTTGTTATGCGCAATTTCTTGTTGCGCTTTTTCTTTCAAACGTACTGCTTCTTGAGTGGCTTCTGAAAGGATCTGAGATTTATTCTTTTCTGCAGTTTCCTTTGCATTTTCGACGATAGACGCAGCTTCTTTGCGGCTACCTGCCAACTCTTCTTCACGTTTACTTGCTAGTTCCTCAGCTTTTTGACGAGCTGATTCTGCTCCATCAATATCATCTGTAATCTTTTTGGCACGCGCTTCTAAAATTCCATTGATATTGTTCCATGCAAATTTCTTTATTAAAAAGATTAATAATAGGAAGGAACCAGCAATGAGAATAAAGTTACCAATAATTTCACTCATTGATACATGCATTCTTCTACTCCTCCTCTACTTACTCTTCGCCATTAATTTTCTTACCAATATAGATTGATGACAACATGGTAAACACATAGGCTTGGATACATGAAATAAAAATTGAAAATGCAGTCCATGCCATGCTACCAATAAAGGCAAATGGATACCAATAGAAAGCTTGGTGTGATAAGTTCACGAGCAAGCTTGCTAATACCTCACCCGCAAAGATATTTCCGAAGATCCGAAGTGCCAAGGAGGCAAAGTTCGTTAATTCTTCCAAAATATTCATGGGGGTCATAAATCCAGGTGTCACAAAAGCCTTTAAATATTCCTTCACACCACGTCGGCGAATTCCTTCTACATGGGCGATTAAGGTGATCAAAAATGAAAAGGCAAAGTCATAACCCAGGTTAGCGGTTGGTGATGTCCACAAATTGTAACCATTGGTCGTTTCGATTTTAGCCATCAATCCAATGTTATTGGCCACTAAAAGAAATAGGAAAAGAACAAACAAGAACAAGGAATAGTCCTTTATATAATGTTCCCCAATATTTCCTTTGGTGAAGCCTACGACAAAGTCATATGCGTATTCCAGCACATTTTGTTTGCCCTTTGGTCGGATCGTCATTTTACGGCTGGCCCAATAAATAAAGCCAAAAACCACCAAAACAGCAATCAAGGTCATAGCAAGTAGGGTCAAATTAAAAGTTACAGGTCCAAGAGTTATCGTTGGAGTGATACTTTCTTCCAAGTTTTGACACCTCCTTTTCTAAAATAGAAGTGCTTATTTGATAATGAAGGCCATAACCAAGGTTACGAAGAAAGTACCTTCGACAAAGGCAACACCAAGAATCAAGAGGCTACGCAATTGACCAATAATTTCTGGTTGACGAGACGCAGATTTCAATAGGCTGCTCATCATCAAACCTTCTGCCAGTGATACACCAAAGCAGGCTAAACAAAGACCTAAAAATGTTAAATTCATGATGAATTCTCCTTTTATATATTTTACCTCCTTAGTTTACTCCTAAAAGATATAATAGTCAAATATTTCCTAGAAAAGAAAGCGTTTTTGTTAAATTACGTTATTTTTTTAATATGATAATTTTTCCGACCTACGATTGATTCCTTTTAATTTTTAGACACTTTGTCCACCTCTATTCATTTTTTCTTCTAAAAAACTCTCACCTGCTCAGCAGATGAGAGAATTCGATTATTTAAAGATAGACGTTTTGAAACTGTCTGTTTGTTGCAGTAATTTCTTAAAGATTTTTTCTTTCAAGGCAAGGGTATTGTCAAATTTGACAGAACCATTCTTCAAGCTGGCCTGATCTTTTTCAACCGCAGTTGCAAAGGCTTGTTTTAAGTCATCATAAGTGCTATAAGTAGTCCCATCAACTTCAATAGCCTGAAGTCCATTTTTAGCACTGGTCACCACTTCGTTGAAGTATGCTTTCTTCCAGTCTTCAAGGGTACTGAATGTTCCATCAGAAATCTTTTGAATGATGTAATCATCCCCTAAAGTCGCATGACCTGCTTGTTTGGATTCTTGTTTATACTTGTTTGAAGCATAGCCTAAGAAGCCTTTTTCATAACCATAGTAGCCCCAGAGTCTAAAGGTATTGTGTTTGAAGGACATGGCTCCAGGAGCCCCTTCACTGGTGTTTCCACCATAGATCCCTGTCATCATCGGCACCGTCACATAGGCTGAGCCAAAGTCTGATGGATTATAGACACCATTTCCAGGACCACGATTGGTCATGAAGTTGTTGGTGATGAGATCATCTACTGAATGTAAGGTGATGGCTTTTTCCTCATCACTCAAAGGACGCACCTTATCAAATTGATTTTTGGTATTAGCCCCTCGGTATTGCTTATCAACCTTCTTGAACCAAGCATTGTTTAATGCTTGACTGCCTTTATTGAGGACAGCCTCTCCTTCCAGGTAATCCAGAAGCATGAGGGTGTCGTTATAGCCTTTCATGTACCGATCAATCTCCTCGCGTGAAGTGAGATCATTTGGATTGGTATTGTACCATTGGTTTCCATCATTTGGACGTTCATAGGCCATGTTGAGACCCAAGGCCTTGTATTCCCCATTTGGATTGGATACTGATGGTGTTTGGAGCATGCCTTGGGCAAAGGCTTCGATATCGGTTCCTTCGCGATGTCTCCAACCACCTAAGTAAACCATGCGGTCATTGACGTGCGTCGTTTCATGGGTAAAAGCAGAAATCCCAAAGTCACTGATCATATCCGTCACCATAAAGAAGACCGAATCATCTTTATAAGGATTTCCATAGACACGAGCGGTTGCTCCCATGCGCCAATCTGTCGCATGGTAACGATCAGTTGGTCCATATAATTCACGAATTGGAGCGACATCTTTTCCACTATTCGTATGGCCATAACGGTCTGTACTAATGCCTTTATAGTTTTGATTATCAAGGACAGGGGTCGGCACCATATTATTGCTCTTTAGGAGCTGGTTGCGAACCTTATCCGTTGCGAGACGTGACCAGAAATCTAGGTAATTCTGTTGCCCTTTAGCCACCTTGTCAATTTCCGCCTTGAAGGCATTTCGTTCTGCCTCAGTGTTTTTACCGTATTTCTCGAAGGAACTATAGGCCAAGGTATTGTATGTTGAAATCAAGAACATGTGCGCATCTTTAAGATTCAAGAGTGGCAAGATCATTTTACCGTGAATATCATTGTTTAAGCCCTCATAGGCTCTATGCTTAGCAGATGCGAAAGCTGGATTGGTCGTCTCAGGCTCCACAATATAGACATTGTCTTTGGTTGCTTTGATGAACCAATCATTCAAGTCTGTATCAGTTGTAAAGAGGTCCATATTGTACTTCAGGAAGTCATTTAGGTTGCTAGAAAGAGTAGACTTCGCAACGACTTCTCGGAAGGCATCATGGGTACGAGTTCCTTTGATGTAGTCTTCTTTTGAACCAATTTCAATCAAACGGTCTAAGACATCAACATTCTTCCCATAGAAGTCTGGCTTGAACAACATGAGCTGCTTAAGATTGACATCATCGAACTTCACTCCGTAATAGCGATTGAGGTAAGAAAGCCCTAAAAGAACGGCCGCCTTGTTGTCATCAACTTTCTTGATAAGGGCACGTTTAGCAGCCTCATCTGTGTTTAATTGATGGTCTTGGTTTTCAACCAGTTGTTTGACAAAGTGAGTCAGATTATCCTTGACTTCTTGGAAACTTTCTTCGAGGTAAAGGTTCTTAATGGCATTGACTTTGTTAGGTCCTGTTCGACCTAAGTGAGTGTAGATTGGATCTGATTGCAATTCTACAGGACTTAATTTCTCTACGATGGCACTGATGAGATCGCTACGGTCCTTGTCCACCATATTTGGCGTGTAGACTACTTCACCGAGCTCCGCCACACTGTACTCTTTGACTTGTTTGACTTTAGAATCTTTCGGTGTCATGCTAAAGACATCTTTGGTCTTATCGGCATAATGGATCAGGATGTGATCAGCATCTGCTAGTTCAGTGACAAAATCATTGCCCTTCATAGCGGTCACAGACAAGACTTCCTTGGTCAAAAGAGGGCTCGTCGCAGCCAATTTATTCCCTTGGTCGACAATCCACTCTTTATTGTAGAATGGTTGCAATTTAGCAATATTACGGTAAGCCAGCTCACGAGTCGCATCGTAAGCAGTGATGGCCTTGTATTGATCGTCTTTGCTAACAAGGTGATTGAGCGTGTCTTCAATCGGTTTGCTGCTGGTGAATGTATCAGCTGTAATTCCCATTGCTTCGATTTTCTGCTCAGCTTCTGCCAGCGAGATGCTAGGGATTTTACGGGAGTTGTTAAAGGATTTCTTCCCTTCACTCACGCCTTCCACACTGTAATTGCGCTTGGTTCTTGAATAGGTGAAATAATCATCTGCGTCGATATCGGAGTGTCCGAAGACCATCTCACCAGTTTTGACTTTCATCATGGTGATGTTGTCTTCAATAGTCCCCAAGGCCCAGTTGGTCCCTAGTAATCCACCAGACTGAACAGCTTCTTTTAGTTCAATCGAACCTTTAGCAACGGAGTTTCTGAGAACCCCTTCTTTACCTACTGTGTGGTTATTTCCACCATTTTGAGAGGAATAAACGAGACCTGCAGCTTTGGCTTTATTACCAGTGATTTCAGCATCAACGTAAGCTTTTTCAACGACACCTTTCCAGTTCTCACCAACAACACCCGCTAGATAGCCACCTTTGTTCCCAGCAGCGTGCAGTTTACCGATAAAGGCAACGTTGCTGACCTTCCCACTACCATCAATTTTATTGACAATTCCTGCTACATCATTGTTCCCGACAACACTTCCTGTTACTTTAACATTCTCGACAGTTGCATTATTTTTGATAACACCTGCGATTGGGGCTACTCGATCTGTCCCAGGTAGGTCGATATTGACATTTTCAAGCAAGAGATTCTTAACCGAGCCACCTTCGATGTTCCCAAACAATGGTCTTGTAATGTTATGGATGGCAAATGTATTCCCATCCGTACTTTCCAAAATTCCCTTGAAGGCATTGGTCACATAGGATTTCCCTGCTGGTTGGACATTAGCCGCATTCATATTGCTACCCAGTTTAAAGGTACCAGTCGGATTGGCTTGCATAGCTTTTACAAGTTCGTTGAAATTGTAGTAGATATCACCTTCATGTGCTTTGGGTTTCGCAATATAGTGGACATAGACCTCACTGAACTGGTTGTCCGCAGTCCGTTGAATGAGATCAGGAGCTTTGGCTGTTATTTTGTAGAGGGTCACGCCATCTACCGTTACTTCTTCAATTTTATCAACGGCTAGTTTTGTAACCTTATTATCATAGGTAGTGACCTTTAAGTAGTAAGGCTTCACATCTGATGGTGTTTCAGACAAGAGGCTGCTATCGGTCTCAAGACCTTGGTCATCCACGCTAATCAGACTGGTTTCCTTGATGTTTTTGATTTCAACTTTTTTAAGATCAATTCTCAGTGGTTCTTCCTTGAGAACTTCTTCTTCATCCCCATTTCCACGGTCATACACCATGGTCGTTGCGAGCGTATAATCCTTGTAGTAGTCCAAGTCCGCTAAAGCAGCTGCCAAGTCCGTCTCTGAAAGGGTCAAGGTTTTCACCACTTGATCACCCTTCTTCAATACAGCCTGGATGGACTTGATGGTCACACCGTCTGGTTTATCCAAATGATAAGTAACTTTAGCACTGCGCTTCAATTCTTCCTGATCAAGATTGGTCAAGGTCAAGGTTGGCTTGTCTAATTCCTTTGTCCCTTGTTGAATGATCTGATCTTGCGCTTGTTCTACTACTTCTTCAGAAATTGTAGGAGCATCCGTTGTTTTGACATCTTTAATGGTCTTATAGACCTTGGTGATTTTTTTCTTCCCATTTTTACCGACTTGAGAAACCCTTTCGGTTCCTTTTAGCAAGGTGGCATCTTGTTCGGTTACCGTCTTAAATGGAATTTCTTCAAACGAAACATCCTCTGTTTGGCCTTCAATCGCCTTAGTCCCACGACTAATTTTTTCTGTCACAGGAGCTTTTACCGTTTCAGTGGTCGTGCTCACGGGCTCGCCAATCTTCTCACCATTGACCGTCTTATAAACACGACGAATCTCCTGGCTACCAGCCTCGCCTTTCTGAAGAAGGCTTTCTTCATCGGTGTAACGATTGGTATCCGTTACATACTCTGTTTCATATGGAAGGATTACCGTTTCTGTCTCTGTTACCGTCCCTTCCGTAACTTGATAGGTTGGATTCTCCGGTTGAACGGGAGCTTCGCCGACATGGCCTTCTTCCTGCGTTCCCTTAGCTTCCACCACACCTGTATAGGCTGGAGTCTCTGGTTGAACAGGAGCTTCACCGACATGACCTTCTTCCTGTGTTCCCTTGGCTTCTACTACACCTGTATAGGCTGGGTTCTCTGGTTGAACAGGAGCTTCGCCGACATGGCCTTCTTCCTGTGTTCCCTTAGCTTCCATCACACCTGTATAGGCTGGAGTCTCTGGTTGAACAGGAGCTTCGCCGACATGGCCTTCTTCTTGTGTCCCCTTGGCTTCCACCACACCTGTATAGGCTTGATTCTCTGGTTGAACAGGAGCTTCGCCGACATGGCCTTCTTCTTGTGTCCCCTTAGCCGTTACAACTGGAGAAGGGCTGGGTTGAGGGGTTGATTGGGCATCTTCTTTTGTCCCAACAGCAAGAATTTGTGAAACTGGTTCTTTGGTGACCTTGCTTTCGACTACTCTGCGAACTTCTTGTCCATCTACTACACTCACTTCCGTCAATATGGTCCGCTCCCCATTTTGACCAGCAGTCAGCACCTTGGTTTGCCCTTTGGCTAATGTAGGATCAGCTTGCTTGACGGTTTCAAATGGCACAGGCTCAGTAGAGACTTCCAGGCTTGGTTTTTCAACTTGAGGAAAGGCTGGAGCGACTTCTGGCGTCACACGCGCTTGTGCTTCCACTTGTGGAATACCTGTACTTGTTTTGATCGTTCCTTCTACAGAAGGTTTCGTTTCCTGCATAGCCTTTGGCTCTCGTAAGCTCGTCTTTTGGACTGACGGGTAGCGCAGATAGCCCACATAGTCATAGCCATCAATTTGAATCACACCATCTGCAAGATCTTCGCTCGATGCGATCGCAAGATCCTGGTTATAAGCGCGCAAAACTTGATTTTGTAGGGCTGCGACTTCAACTGGAAGTAGAAGACTTTGTCCCATGGCTCCAATCAAAAGGACGCCCATAACCTTCTTTCGGTGCTTTTTAGAAAGTAAGAGGACCGCAAAGGAAGCTGTGGCTAGACTTAGGCCAAATAGGGCGACTTCCTGACTTCCTGTTTGAGGAAGAACCGACTGAGTTGCTTCCTTCTTCTTATAGACGAGATAGAAAGTATCTTCATTTTGATATGCTTCAGGGATTGCATGAATCACCTGTGCTTTTTCTTCAGCAGTCAGCTCTTCTTCTGTCACATATCCTAAGTGCACATGAGCAGGTAGAGTCACCTGATCTGCTTTGACAGGACGAGCTCCTAACAAGCTTCCTCCTAATAAAAAGACTCCAATGGCTACCGGACCAACACCGACAGATAATTTTCGAATCGAATATTTGGTCATTTTTTCAAACGTTTGTTTCGCTTTTTTCATCCTAAAATTCCTATATAGTAATATTTAACCCTCAAGCAAGGACCTGATTGTTTTTAGAGAGGCTGGGATCCTTTCTAGAAATAAGAACCTTCCCGGGATTTTTTACCTTTACCTATCTTATCTTTTTTCTTCTATTTTAGCAAGCTCTAAAACTCAAAAAAATAAACCGTTTTCTTTATAGGAAGAAAGCAACACAAAAAACGCCTCGAAAGGCGTTTGTATTATAGATCTATTTATAAGGATTGGTACAAATCATTGTATCGTTGACTAGCCGTATCCCATGAGAAGTCACGCGTCATAGCTTGCTCTTGGAGACCATACCAAGCCTGTTTGTCATTGTAGTAGACAGCCAAGGCTTCATCAACCGCCCAGTTAAACCAATAACCAGACAAATTATTGAAACTAAAGCCTGTTCCACTTCCATCAACAGCATTATACGGTTGAACGGTATCACGAAGTCCACCGACTTCATGCACCAAAGGAAGGGTTCCATAACGCATGGCCATCATTTGAGAAAGGCCACACGGTTCAAAGCGACTTGGCATCAAGAAGACATCTGATGCTGCATAGATTTCTTGAGCCAATTGGACATCAAATGTGATATTCGCTGAAAGTTTATCTGGGTAGGCTTGACCAAACCAAGCAAAGGCATTTTCAAATCCAGGATCTCCTGTACCGAGCAAGACAATCTGAATATCCTTTTGCAAAAGTTGATGCAACTCTTCTACCACCACATCAAAACCTTTTTGACGTGTCAAACGAGAGACGATCCCAAACAAAGGAACATCATCGCGAACAGGTAGACCGACACGTTCTTGAAGAGCTCGTTTGCTAGCTGCTTTACCTGAAAGATCTGAGAGACTGAAGTGATACGTCAAGAGTGGATCCGTTTCAGGATTATACAGATCCGCATCAATCCCGTTAACAATTCCGGTCACCTTGCCAGACTCCATTCGAAGGATCTGATCCAAGCCACAACCATATTCAGCAGTCATAATCTCATGCGCATAGCTAGGAGAAACGGTTGTTACACGGTCAGCATATAGAATACCAGCTTTCATCCAGTTCAGGCAATCATTCCACCGAAGCGTTCCATCTGCATAGCGTTCAAATCCAACTCCGAAAAGATCCCACAACATTCCTGGGTCGAACTGACCTTGGAATTCCAAATTATGGATGGTCAATACTGTTTTAATTCCATGATAAGCTTGAATCCAACGGTATTTTTCCTTCAGCAAGAAAGGAATCATCGCCGTATGGTAATCATGGGCATGAAGAACATCTGGAATGAAGTCAACTCGTTCCATCGTTTCTAAGGCCGCGAGCTGGAAGAAGGCAAAGCGTTCGCCATCATCGAAGTCACCATACACATGTCCTCTAAAGAAATAGTGTTGATTATCAATAAAGTAAAAGGTGACGCCATCGCGCACAATGCGTTTCACACCAACATATTGACTTCTCCAGCCAACCTTGGTCTCAAAATGCAAGACATCTTCAATTTGATCTCCAAACTTAGCCTCTACCATATCATAGTAAGGGAGGATCACGCGCACATCATGACCACTTTTCGCTAAGGATTTAGGAAGAGCGCCAATAACGTCTCCCAAACCACCTGTTTTAGAAAACGGTGCTCCTTCAGCTGCAACAAATAATAGTTTCATTAGACAATATCCTCTGTAACAATCGTTCCTTTTTTAACCACGACAGGTGCTTCTTCTGTCCCACGAATCGTCACACCAGCAGCCACTTCGGCCCCCTTATCCAGGATGGCATGTTCGACGATTGCATTTTCATGAATGAAAACACCAGGGAAAAGAAGACTACTACGGACTTCTGAACCTTGATGAAGGTGTACCCGGCGTGAAACAACAGAGCGTTCAACGGTTCCTTCTACAATACTACCCGAAGCAAATTGGGACGATTTGATATTTGAAGTCTTGGAATAATAAGTCGGCTCTTCATTCTTCACTTTTGTATACACCTTTTGATTTGGTGAAAAGAGCTTCATGAATTTTTGGTTTTCCAACATATCCAAGTTTGCTTGATAATAGGATTCAACTGAGTGAATATTTGCTAGGTAGCCTGTATATTCAAAAGCAAAAGCATTGTATTCCACCGCCAAATCACGCAAGATATAGCGCAATTTTTGTGGGTATTCTTTCTTAGCTTCTTCTTCTATTTTTTCAATCAACCAAGGAGTATCCACAATAAAGACATCTGTTGACATGTTGTATACTTCATCAGGATCCTTGCCATCAAAAAGTTTTTGCTCTGTAACATGGTCTGTTTCATCAATTTTCAAGACAGCATTGACTTCTGAGATGTCTTGCGGATGCAACTTTTTATAAACCACTGTAATCGGACGATCAATGGTATTATGAAGGTGGAAAATCTGATTGAGGTCAATATTCATTAATACATCACAGTTCAAAGCAACTGTTTGATTAGAACCAGACCGTTTCAAATAGGTCAATAATTGTTGGTAGTATTCTGGCCCTACCGTTGTATTTTCAACTGGAGTATTATAGATTCCGAGGTAATAGTGGCTCAATAAAGTAGACAAGCCCCACTCACGACCTGAACGAATATGGTCAAAGACCGAACTAATATTTTCTTGTTGGAAAATCCCAAAAACACTACGAATACCAGCATTTGCAAGACTAGACAATGGGAAGTCGATTAAGCGGTATTTCCCATCAAACGGTAGGGATGCTACCGGACGATGGCTAGTCAAAGTGGACATATCATGATACCCAACTGTATTTCCTAAAATGGCTGAATATTTATCAATCTTCATCTGTTGCTACCCCCACTTTTTCATTGTAACCGACAACTTGTACTTCCTCTGTTCCATCAATCACGACACCTTCTGCAATGACTGCGCCTTCTCCGATAATCGCGCGTTTCACGACAGCTCCTTTACCGATAATGGCATTGCTCATCACGACAGCATCTTCGACAACTGCTCCTTCACGAACTTGAGCTTCTGTTGATAAGATGGAGTGTTTGACTGTACCGTCTACCGAACAACCGTCGACGACAAGAGAATCTTCGATGTGGCCATGTTCCCCAAAGAAGTTCGGTGGAGAAATGAGGTTGCGTGAATAGATTTTCCAGTGACGATCGCGACTATCCAAAGCATTATTCGGATCGATATATTCCATATTGGCTTCCCAAAGAGACTCAATCGTACCAACGTCTTTCCAATAACCATTGAATTCATAAGCATAAACACTTTCGCCTGATTCTAGATAAGTTGGAATGACATTTTTACCGAAGTCTGACATATCGATATCGCTCTTTTCAGCAGCAACCAACATATTGCGCAGACGAGCCCAGTCAAAGATGTAAATCCCCATTGAAGCCTTGGTAGATTTTGGTTCAGCTGGTTTTTCTTCAAATTCAACAATCCGATTATTAGCATCGGTATTCATGATTCCAAAACGACTCGCTTCCTTCAAAGGTACATCTAGGACGGCAACAGTCAAGCTTGCGTTATTATCCTTGTGTGCTTGAAGCATGTCATCGTAATCCATCTTGTAGATATGATCCCCAGATAGAATCAAGACATATTCCGGATTGATGCTATCGATATAGTCGATGTTTTGGAGAATCGCATGACTAGTTCCTTCGAACCACCGATTTCCTTCACTAGCTGAATAAGGTTGGAGAATAGACACACCTGTATTGATTCCATCCAAGCCCCAGCTGGAACCATTCCCAATATGGCTGTTAAGGGCAAGTGGTTGATACTGTGTAATCACACCAACATTGTGAATTCCTGAGTTGGCACAGTTTGAGAGAGCAAAATCGATAATCCGATAGCGCCCACCAAATTGAACCGCAGGTTTCGCGATGTTTTTGGTTAATTTTCCAAGACGTGTTCCTTGCCCTCCGGCAAGAATTAAAGCGAGCATTTCATTCTTCATTGACTACTTCCTCTTTTTAAAGCTTGGACTCCCTTAGAGTCAACCGATCATCATTTTTTATCTGATGTTTTAGATTTCGTTTTGCGAACCTTTCGTTTCACCTTCCAAATGCTAGCTCCTAAAGCCGGCAAAGTAAAGGTCAAAGTTTGTTCATAATCCTTCCACAGTCCATCTTGAGACTGAACTGTCGAATTGTGCTCTTTCCAGACACCTCCCCATTCTTCTAATTCTGTATTCCAAATTTCTTCATAGACCGCTGATATAGGCACACCAATCGTAAAGTCCTTGCGTTCCACTGGTGCCATATTGAAGACGCACACCAAAAGATCGCCTTTACGATTTTTCCGGATCATAGACAAGACGCTCTGATCCCGGTTATCTGCATCAATAATCTCTAAGCCATCAAAGCTATCATCAATCTCCCACAATTCCTTGTGTTCTTTGTAGAAATGATTGAGCTGAGAAGTGAAACGACGCATCTTAGCATTCATTTCATCCTCTAGATTGCCCCATTCTAGTTGCTCTTCTGACTTCCATTCCAAAAATTGACCAAATTCTGAACCCATAAAGAGTAATTTCTTACCTGGATGGCAAATCTGATAGGTCAAGAGGTTACGGAGTCCAGCAAATTGATTGTAACGATCTCCCCACATCTTATGCATCAAACTCTTCTTACCATGCACCACTTCATCGTGTGAAAATGGTAGTAAGAAGTTTTCAGAAAATGCATACATGAAACTAAAGGTTACCAGGTTAAAGTCAAATTTCCGGTAGATGGGATCTTCTTCGTAGAATCGAAGGATATCATTCATCCAACCCATATTCCATTTATAGTCAAAGCCAAGTCCACCTTCTTCTTCAGGACCCGTGATCTTTTGACCAGCAGAACTTTCTTCTGCAATCATCATGACATCTGGGTGTTCGTTCTTGATAATCGCATTCAAACGTCTAAGGAAATGAACGCCTTCGTAGTTGAGGTTTCCACCATCAATATTTGGTGTCCATGGACCACTATCGTAGTCAAGATAGAGCATATTGCTCACAGCATCGACCCGAATCCCATCTAAATGATAGGTATCAATCCAAAACTTCAAACTAGAAATCAAGAATGACTGGACTTGATTCTTTCCTAAGTCGAAGTTCAAAGCTCCCCATCCGTAGTTATGGGCACGATGTTCATCCTGGTATTCAAAGGTTGGTGTTCCATCATAATAAGCCAAGGCATCATCATTGATAATGAAATGTCCTGGTACCCAATCCACGATCACTCCGATATTGTTGAGGTGGCATTCTTCCACAAAGTCTTGAAACTCTTCTGGGCTACCATAAGTCTGCTCGAGTGCAAAATATCCCATAAGCTGATAGCCCCAACTCAAGCCCAATGGATGGGCCATCACTGGCATAAATTCCACGTGGGTGTAGTTCATCTCCACCAAATATGGAATCAATTCTTCTTTTAGTTGTTTGAAGGTATAGGAACTGTGATCCTCATTACGTTTCCACGATCCTGCGTGAACCTCATAAATATTAACAGGTCGTTCCTTAAAACCAAGTTTTTTGCGGCGTGCTCTCCAGAGACCATCTTTCCAGTTTTTCTCTGGAATGGTCTTAATAATAGATCCTGTATTGGGTCTCTTTTCCATCCATAACGCTAGAGGATCGATTTTTTGCACCTGATGACCATTTTGTCGAGTCACCAAATACTTGTAAATATCCCCCTCTTTTGCATCGGAACAGAAGACTTCCCAGACGCCTCCTTCATTACGAACCATTGGAATTTTACGAGCTTCCCAATCAGTGAAATCACCAATCAGATCCACCGCCTGAGCATTGGGAGCCCAAACACGGAAGGTAAAGCCTTCTTGTTCTCCCCTTGTTTCCTTGTGAGCTCCTAAGTACTCTTGAAGATGGAAATTATCCCCTCTTCCAAATGTCCATAAGTCTGTGCTTCTATCCATATACTCACCTCTTTGTTTTTGAAAGCGTTTTCTATTTGTTTTTATTTTACTATAAAATCACTTAAGTTTCAAGTTGATTCCTGTAAAATCATGTAAAATTATCAGGAAAAGTTTTTCCATTTTCTTTCCCGAACCTTTTCTATCCTTCCTTGGTCATCCTCCTTATCTTACTTACGATTATACTATATATACGAGGAAAATCAAACAAAAACCGAACATTTAAATCACTATTTTTATTACTAACTAGTTTATTACGAATAAAATGAACATTTTTATGAACAATGTAAAAAAAGACTAAGACAAATTTGTCTTAGTCTTGATCGACTCTTAGTCTACGTTCACGTATTCTTTTGAAAGTTCAAGAACTTCTTCCATTGTTGAACATTCAGTAAGAGCACGGTTAGCGTATTCTTGCATTTTAGCAGTGTCGAGTTTCTTCATCAAGCTACGTGTACGAAGGACAGATGTCGCTGACATAGAGAACTCATCCAAGCCCATTCCGACAAGAAGTGGAACAGCAGTTTGGTCACCGGCCATTTCACCACACATACCTGCCCATTTGCCTTCAGCGTGAGCCGCTTTGATCACGTTGTTGATCAAACGAAGGATTGATGGGTTATATGGTTGGTAAAGGTATGAAACTTGTTCGTTCATACGGTCAGCAGCCATTGTGTATTGGATCAAGTCATTTGTACCGATTGAGAAGAAATCAACTTCTTTAGCAAATTGGTCCGCAAGCATTGCAGCAGCTGGGATTTCAATCATGATACCTACTTGGATATCATCTGCCACAGCAACACCTTCAGCAAGCAATTTAGCTTTTTCTTCTTCAAGAATACCTTTAGCCGTACGGAACTCTGTCAACAAAGCAACCATTGGGAACATGATCCGCAATTTACCGTGAACAGATGCACGAAGCAAGGCACGCAATTGTGTACGGAACATTTGGTTACCAGTTTCAGAGATAGAAATACGCAAAGCACGGTAACCCAAGAATGGGTTCATTTCTTTAGGAAGGTCGAAGTAAGGAAGTTCTTTATCCCCACCGATATCCATTGTACGAACAACCACAGGTTTACCATTCATACCTTCAAGAACTGCTTTGTAGGCTTCGTATTGGTCATCTTCAGTAGGGAAGTCTTGAGAATCCATGTACAAGAATTCTGTACGGTAAAGACCAACAGCTTCTGCACCATTATCGTTTACACCTTCAACGTCTTTAGGTGTACCGATGTTGGCAGCCAACTCGAAGTGCTTTCCATCAGCAGTCACTGTTTTCGCATCTTTAAGGAGAGCCCATTCAGCTTTTTGTTTAGCATAAGCTTCACCAGCTGCTTTGAACTCTGCAATTTGTTCTTCAGTAGGGTTGATCACTACTTCACCAGTGATCCCTGATACAGCCAAAACATCGCCATCTTTGACAAGTTCTGTGATGTTATTTGTACCAAGAACAGCTGCAATTTCAAGTGTACGAGCCATGATAGCTGAGTGACTTGTACGTCCACCGATATTCGTAACAAAAGCTTTTACATACTTTTTGTTCAACTGTGCTGTATCAGATGGAGTCAAGTCATGCGCAACCACGATTGCTTCTTCATTGATAGAAGCAGGGTTTGGCAATTTCTTCCCAAGCAAGTTGGCAAGGACACGTTTGGTAACGTCACGAATATCTGCTGCACGTTCTTGCATGTAAGGATTGTCTTCCATTCCTTCAAAGATCGCAATGAACATGTCAGTGACTTCTTTCAAGCCAGCTTCTGCATTGATTTTTTTCGTACGAATTGTTTCTTTGATCTGACCAATCATTTCAGGGTCAGCAAGAACCATCATATGCGCATCAAAAACTTGCGCTGCTTCTTCACCAAGGCTTGCTACTGCATTCTCCCGAATAAGAGAAAGCTCGTTTTGTGAAGCTTCAAGAGCTGCATCCAAACGAGCTTCTTCTGCACTTGTATCTTCGACTGAAACAGTCTCAAATGATAAGTCTGGTTGAATGAGCAAATATGCCTTAGCAACGGCAACACCGTCAGATGCTGCAATTCCTTTTAGCATTTTTGTCATATTTTTAAGCCAATCCTTCTTTAGTCATTGTTTCTGAGATAGCTGCGATAGCATCATCAGCGTCAGCACCTTCTGCAGAGATTACAACGTCTGCTCCTTGACCAACACCAAGGCTCATAACACCCATGATTGATTTCAAGTTAACTGATTTACCTTTGTATTCAAGAGTAATATCTGAAGCAAATTTGCTAGCAGTTTGAACCAACAAAGTTGCTGGACGTGCGTGGATACCTGTTTCTGCCACGATGTGGAAATCTTTAGAAGCCATAGTTTGACTCTCCTTTTTAAAAATAGTTTTTGAGTTACCTTTTGATAACCCTTACAATTTGGTATTATATCATCTTTTGAAATTTTTTTCAAGATTTTTATCACTGACTTACAGAAAAAGACTGCGAAAAATCCCAATTTAGATACATTTTAAGAAGCACTTGAAGAACAGAGGAAATATCTTTTCAATTTTCTACTATATTATAAGTAACATTTTCCTCCGCTTTCAATGTAAAGAAGCTCTTGAACCACAGGATATTGATTCACCAAAAAATTATAACTAATTAAAGATGCTTTAAAGCCTATTCCTATCCCATTTCTTCGATTTTCACACTTTTCACTCACCACAATATATTGTGCTTTGAAAACTCCATTTCATCTCTTTGCACAATATTTAGTTTTATTTTGTTGACAAGTTGCTGGATTTTGTTTATACTGTTTACAGATTTATATTTCGATAGGAGAACGGAAAAGAAATGGTAACCATTTATTCAAAAAATAATTGTGTTCAATGCAAAATGACCAAGCGATTCCTCGATAGCAATCACGTGGAATACCGCGAAATTAACTTAGATGAACAGCCAGAATTTGTAGAGCATGTTAAGAACCTTGGTTTCAATGCTGCTCCAGTTATTCAAACACCGGATGAAGTATTTTCTGGTTTTCAACCAGCTAAGTTGAAGAAACTTTCTTAATTAACACAGTATTTTGCTTAAATAGGGTCTAGCGTTAGCAACCTAACACTAGACTTTTTACTTGGAAAGAGAGGACTTCTCCTCTTCATTTTTTTGAACTAGAAAAGGATTATTATGGGATTAAAATCTCTTGAAGATGTGACGTATTTTCGTCTTAACAATGAAATCAACCGTCCAGTAAACGGCCAAATCATGCTTCATAAAGATAAAGAAGCTTTGGATGCGTTCTTTAAAGAAAATGTTGTACCAAATACTAAAACCTTTGACTCGATTACAGACAAGATTCAGTACCTTCTCGAGCACAATTACATTGAGAGAGCTTTTATCGAGAAATACCGTCCTGAATTTTTAGAGGAATTGGCCCAATTTATCAAAGATCAAAACTTCCAATTCAAGTCCTTCATGGCGGCCTACAAATTCTATAACCAATACGCTTTGAAAACAAATGATGGAGAATACTATCTTGAAAGCATGGAAGACCGTGTCTTCTTCAATGCTCTCTATTTTGCAGATGGAAATGAATCTATCGCGCGAGACATCGCAAACGAAATTATCCACCAACGCTACCAACCAGCTACTCCTTCTTTCTTAAACGCTGGACGTGCCCGCCGTGGGGAATTGGTTTCGTGTTTCTTGATCCAGGTAACCGATGATATGAACGCGATCGGACGTTCCATCAACTCTGCCCTTCAACTTTCACGTATCGGTGGTGGGGTTGGGATTTCCCTCAGCAACCTTCGTGAAGCTGGAGCACCAATCAAAGGGTATGAAGGAGCCGCTTCTGGGGTCGTACCTGTTATGAAACTCTTTGAAGATAGCTTCTCTTACTCTAACCAATTGGGACAACGCCAAGGGGCTGGGGTGGTTTACCTCAACGTCTTCCACCCAGACATCATCGCCTTCCTTTCTACTAAGAAGGAAAATGCCGATGAAAAAGTTCGGGTGAAGACTCTCTCACTTGGTGTCGTCGTGCCAGATAAGTTCTACGAGTTGGCTCGTAAGAATGAAGAGATGTACCTCTTTAGCCCTTACTCTGTAGAGCGTGAATACGGAGTACCATTCAACTACATCGACATCACTGAAAAATACGATGAATTGGTTGCTAATCCAAATATCCGCAAGACAAAAATTAAGGCCCGTGATTTGGAAACTGAAATTTCTAAATTGCAACAAGAATCTGGCTATCCATATGTAGTCAACATTGATACTGCTAACCGGGCAAACCCAGTTGATGGAAAAATCATCATGAGTAACTTGTGTTCAGAAATCCTCCAGGTTCAAGAACCAAGCTTGATCAACGATGCCCAAGAATTTGTCCAAATGGGAACTGACGTCTCATGTAATCTTGGTTCAACCAACGTGGTTAACATGATGACTTCACCTGATTTTGGACGTTCGATTCGTGCCATGGTTCGTGCTTTGACCTTCGTTACAGATAGCTCTCATATCGTGGCCGTTCCAACTATTGACCACGGAAATAAACTGGCGCATTCGTTCGGACTTGGAGCAATGGGACTTCACAGCTACCTTGCGCAACAATTGATCGAATACGGATCACCTGAGTCTGTCGAGTTCACTAGCATCTACTTCATGCTCATGAACTACTGGACTCTCGTCGAATCAAATAACATTGCGCGTGAACGTGGTGTTACCTTCCACAACTTCGAAAAATCAGACTATGCCAACGGTACTTACTTTGATAAGTACACGACTGGAGAATTTGTACCAAAATCTGATCGCGTCAAAGAACTCTTTAAAGACATCTTTATCCCAAGTGCTGAGGATTGGGCAGAACTGCGTGCTAAAGTTCAAGCAGATGGTCTTTACCACCAAAACCGCCTAGCTGTCGCACCAAATGGATCTATCAGCTACATCAATGACGTATCTGCTTCTATCCACCCAATTACACAACGGATTGAAGAACGCCAAGAGAAAAAAATCGGTAAGATCTACTACCCTGCAGCAGGATTGTCAACGGAAACGATTCCTTACTACACTTCTGCCTACGACATGGATATGCGAAAAGTCATCGATGTCTATGCTGCCGCAACTGAACACGTAGACCAAGGTCTTTCACTGACTCTCTTTATGCGTAGCGATATTCCAAAGGGTCTTTACGAATGGAAAACTGAAAACAAACAAACCACTCGTGACTTGTCTATCCTTCGGAACTACGCCTTTAACAAGGGTATCAAGTCTATCTACTACGTCCGTACCTTTACAGATGATGGTGGAGAAGTTGGCGCCAACCAATGTGAAAGCTGTGTCATCTAAGACACTCTGATCCATTGCTACTAAAAAGTCGGTTCGCCGACTTTTTGTGCAGTATTCTAACAATTGTGTTAGAATAATAATGATTGTATGATCGAATGAATTAGAAAAAGAAAGAGATTTCAAATGGAAACATACTACAAAGCCATTAACTGGAATGCGATCGAAGATGTCATCGATAAATCGACCTGGGAAAAACTGACAGAGCAATTCTGGTTGGATACACGTATCCCTTTGTCAAACGACTTGGATGACTGGAGAAAGTTGTCTAATAAAGAAAAAGACCTAGTTGGTAAAGTCTTTGGGGGATTGACCCTTCTAGATACCATGCAATCTGAAACAGGTGTTCAAGCTCTTCGTGCGGACATTCGTACTCCCCATGAAGAAGCTGTCTTTAACAACATCCAATTTATGGAATCTGTCCATGCTAAGTCTTACTCTTCTATCTTTTCTACTTTGAATACCAAGTCAGAAATCGAAGAGATTTTCGAATGGACCAACACCAATCCTTTCCTTCAAAAGAAGGCAGAAATCATCAACGAAATCTATCTCAATGGGACCCCTCTTGAAAAGAAAGTCGCCAGCGTTTTCCTTGAAACCTTCCTCTTCTACTCTGGTTTCTTCACACCTCTCTACTATCTTGGAAACAACAAGTTGGCCAACGTAGCTGAGATCATCAAGTTGATCATTCGGGACGAATCTGTTCACGGAACCTATATCGGCTACAAGTTCCAACTTGGATTTAACGAATTACCAGAAGAAGAACAAGAGAAACTCAAAGAGTGGATGTATGATCTTCTCTACACCCTCTATGAGAATGAAGAAGGCTACACAGAGAGCCTCTATGACGGTGTGGGCTGGACAGAGGAAGTCAAGACCTTCCTTCGCTACAACGCCAATAAAGCCCTCATGAACTTGGGACAAGACCCGCTCTTCCCAGACTCAGCAGATGACGTTAACCCAATCGTCATGAACGGAATTTCAACCGGTACCTCTAACCACGACTTCTTCTCTCAAGTCGGAAATGGTTACCTTCTCGGTGAAGTAGAAGCCATGCAGGATGACGATTACAATTACGGACTATAAGAAGAAAAAACCTTTCCAGACGGAAAGGTTTTTTTGTTGCAATCTTTTTCTAATTGGATTTACTTCTTTTTTGAAAAAAGAGGTTGGACAAAGATCCAACCTCTCCGATGATTACAATTTACCTGCTACGGCATCCAACAATTCTTGGATTTTCGCTTGGTTACTTCCTCCTGCCATGGCCATGTCTGGTTTTCCACCACCACGTCCATCGACGATTGGAGCCAATTCTTTAACCAAGTTACCTGAGTGGATGTCTTTAGACTTGCTAGCTACGAGAAGGTTGACCTTGTCACCGATTACTGCGACAAGAACAAGGACGTCAGAGTAATCTTTTTGTTTCCAGTTATCCGCAAAGGTACGAAGGGCACCTGCATCTGATACAGAAACTTGGCTGGCAATGTAACGGTGGCCGTTTGCTTCTTGAACATTCTTGAAGACATCTCCTGCTGCAGCTGCTGCCGCTTTTTCCTTCAATTCTGCATTTTCTTTTTGCAATTGACGGAGTTGTTCTTGAAGACCTTCCACCTTGTGAGGGACTTCCTTAAGTTGAGGTGCTTTCAAGGTTGCTGCGACTGCTTTCAGAGCATCTTCTTGTTCACGATAAGCTTCGAAGGCTTCCTTACCAGTCACTGCCAAGATACGACGAGTTCCTGATCCGATCCCTTCTTCTTTGACAATCTTGAAGAGACCAATTTCAGAAGTATTGCCTACGTGAGTACCACCACAGAGCTCAACAGAGTAGTCCCCGATAGTGACAACACGAACTTCTTTACCGTATTTTTCACCAAAGAGGGCCATGGCTCCCATTTCTTTAGCAGTATCGATATCTGTTTCAATCGTTTCGACTGCGATCGCTTCCCAAATCTTTTCATTGACTTGTTGTTCAATAGCGCGCAATTCTTCAGGAGTTACGGCTTGGAAGTGGGTAAAGTCAAAGCGAAGGAATTCTACTTCGTTGAGAGATCCTGCTTGGGTTGCATGGTTACCAAGGATATTGTGAAGAGCCGCATGGAGCAAGTGAGTTGCAGTGTGGTTCTTCATAACACGATGACGACGATTGGTATCGATAGCCAAGGTGTATTCTTGGTTCAAGGTAAGAGGTGCGAGAACTTCAACGGTATGGAGTGGTTGTCCGTTTGGTGCTTTTTGAACATCTGTCACTGTCGCTACGACGTTTCCTGCAGCATCCAATATTTGACCATGGTCCGCAACCTGTCCACCCATTTCAGCGTAGAATGGAGTTTCTGCAAAGATCAGTGATGCAGTCCCTTCAGATACAGCTTCTACTTCTGCATTGTCCGCTACGATAGCCACCAACTTAGAAGGCAATTGGCTAGCATTGTAGTTGAAGCTACTTTCAACTGTAATGTTTTGAAGGGTTTCATTTTGCATCCCCATAGATCCACCTTTGACAGCAGATGCACGCGCACGTTCTTGTTGTTCCTTCATGGCTGCTTCAAAACCTTCACGATCGACTGTCATTCCAGCTTCTTCAGCGATTTCTTCTGTCAATTCCACTGGGAATCCGTATGTATCATAGAGTTTGAAGACATCTTGACCAGCAATCACTGTTTGACCTTTGGCTTTCAAGTCTTCAACGATAGTTTGGGCAAAGTGTTGACCAGAGTTCAAGGTACGAGCAAATGATTCTTCTTCACTCTTGATGATTTTTTCAATAAAGTCTTGTTTTTCAAGTACTTCTGGGTAGTAGCTTTCCATGATCTTCCCAACAGTTGGAACCAATTTATACAAGAAGGTTCCTTCGATCCCCAATTTTTGACCATGCATGGAAGCACGACGGAGGAGACGACGAAGAACGTAACCGCGTCCTTCATTACCTGGAAGAGCCCCATCTCCAATCGCAAATGAAAGCGAACGGATGTGGTCAGCAATCACCTTGAAGCTCATGTTATCGCCATCTGGATCATAGGTTTTACCAGACATCTTTTCCACTTCACGGATGATCGGCATGAAGAGGTCTGTTTCAAAGTTGGTCTTCGCTCCTTGGATAACGGCTACCAAACGTTCCAAACCAGCGCCCGTATCAATGTTCTTGTGTGGCAATTCCTTGTATTCGCTACGAGGAACAGCAGGGTCTGCGTTAAATTGTGACAAGACAATGTTCCAGATTTCGATGTAACGGTCGTTTTCGATATCTTCTGCAAGCAGACGAAGACCGATATTTTCAGGGTCAAAGGCTTCTCCACGGTCAAAGAAGATTTCTGTATCTGGTCCAGAAGGCCCTGCACCGATTTCCCAGAAGTTGTCTTCGATTGGGATCAAGTGAGTTGGATCTACCCCAACAGCGATCCAACGGTTGTATGAATCCTTGTCATCAGGGTAATAGGTCATGTAAAGTTTGTCTTTAGGGAAATCAAACCATTCCGGACTTGTCAAAAGTTCATAAGCCCACGTAATGGCTTCATCACGGAAGTAATCTCCGATAGAGAAGTTCCCCAACATTTCAAACATGGTATGGTGACGAGCAGTCTTCCCTACGTTTTCGATATCATTGGTACGGATGGCTTTTTGAGCATTTGTAATCCGTGGATTTTCAGGTTTGATGGTTCCATCGAAGTATTTCTTAAGAGTGGCAACCCCTGAGTTAATCCACAAAAGTGTAGGGTCGTTTACAGGAACCAAGCTAACAGATGGTTCTACAGAGTGGCCTTTGCTTGCCCAGAAATCAAGCCACATTTGACGAACTTGTGCACTAGATAATTGTTTCATATTTGTCTCCTAATTTTTTTAAGATTAATTTGCGCCAGCTTCTAACATTTCGACATAATCGATGGCGACACAAAGTGAGATGACTAAATCAGCGTATTCATCCTCATACACCGATACTTGGTAGGTAGAGGTTAGATGAAAGAGTTCCTTGCTAATCTCAGCGACGATTTGATCCCGATCATCAAACAATTTGAATTCTAGGTCCCAGATATTTCCCTGTACCCGCAGTCCCAAATCTTCGATATCGTATTTATCCCTGAAGAGCGTCAGCTTTTTATGGATAAAAAAGCGATCCCCATCCTTCAACTCAACCACAAACTTGGGAAGAAAGCTGATTGTTTTTTTGGTGATATGGCTCACTTCTTGTCCATTCTTATCGTAGATGGTAAAAGTCTTGGGAATCTTAAGAAAAGATCCCTCAACCTGGTACTCAACATTTCCCAACTCATCTTTGATATCGAACCGCTCGCCACCCAATCGAAATTTTTGTTTCACTTGATAGGTTCGCATCTTTTGATCTCCTTTAAAAAGCTCCAGACAACTGCCCATAAACAAAAGACAAGCCACTAAACGAAGGGCGAAAAACCGCGGTACCACCTTCATTCAATGAACTTGTCATTCTTCATTTTATATGCAATTGTCTCAGCCGAGTAGCAAAATCATTTCTCTTCCATGGCTCACACCCCCGCCACTTCTCTGATTCCGAGTAACAATGATTTATTCTCAACTATTTCATTATACAAGTTCCAAAAGGAACCGTCAACTATTTTTTAGATGATGATTTGCTATCGCTCGTTTGAACACCGATATTTTGCAAATATTGGTTAAATGTTGATTTGAAGGCATCATCTTTGACCTTGATATTGGCATTGGTCATCGCTTTTGCAATAATGCTACGGATGTAGTTGGTATCTTGCTTACGACCATCAACAATGATCTCTTTCAAACGTTTTTCGTATTTCTTCCAGTCAGAGCCTTTTTCTGTCTTCTTATTCAATTTGACAATATAGTAGCTAGCAGAATAGTTTTGACCTGCTGAAACTGTGATCACATCTGAAATGCCGTTCTCATCCAACTTAAAGGCAGCTTCTTTGACTTGAGATGGAATATCTGCTGTTCCTGAATCGAACTTAACTTCGCCACCTTTGTCTTTTGTAGTAGTATCTGTTGAATTGTCTTTGGCGATTTGGGCAAAGTCTGCACCTTCCGCTTTAGCTGCTTCCAACACTTCTTTTGCTTTGTCTTCTGAATCTAACTTGATAATTTGTGCTGTTACTTCTGGTGTGTAAGATTCAAAAGCCGCCTTGTAGTCAGACTCTTTGATATCTTTCTTAGCAGCTTGGTTGACTGCATATTCTAACAACATATTGCTACGGATTTGTTTCTTCGCTGTTTCTTCCGTCAAGCCTTGTTGCGCCAAGTAAGCATCGAATCGGTTCCCCAATTGTTTCTTTTGTTTAGCCAATTCTTTATCGACTTCTTTATCAGAAACTTTTGATCCATATTCTTTTTCAAAGACTTTATTGATGGTCATTTGGAAAAGAACTTGTTGAGCACCTTGGTTAGTTTTGATTTCATTATAGAAATCAGAAACTGTGATCGTGTCCCCTTTCATGGTCACGACATCTTTGTTTGTGCCATTGGCACAGGCTGCTAGTGTTACGACTGATAGCAAGGTCACAGCACCCGCTACAAGTTTTTTCTTCATGAAAATTATTCTCCGTTCCTTTTTAAACTTCTTCTATTTTACCACAAATTAGAGAGAATACCTTAAATTTACCTAAAAAGAGCTAGGATCTGGCAAAGTTACCGTCTCTGCATTTTTCCGAATTATTAAAATACCATCTCCAAGTGGCACCAAACTAGCGGTCAAATCTGGATGATTGAGAGTCGCATTAAAGAGGTTCTGAAGCCCCCGGTAAATGGTTCGTTGCCCACGACGCACTTCCATGATGTCCTTGGCAACATCTCCTCCTTGGAAAATATCATCCAATACCACGACTCCCCCAACCTCTAAGAGTTCGAGAATTCGTGGCAAAAAGACGATGTACTTAGACTTAGCAGAGTCCATGAAGACAAAGTCATAGGTCTCTGTCAAATCCTGCAAAACATCTACTGCATCTCCTTCAAGCAAGGTGATTTGTTTTCTCTGATCGTATTTAGCCAGATTTTCCTTGGCAAAGCCAATCATCTCTTCATTCCGATCAATAGTGGTAATTTGTGCATCGGGAGCATTTTCGGCCATTAAGAGCGCTGAAAATCCAATTGCCGTCCCAATTTCAAGGATTTTCTTTGGTTGTAGGGCTTGCAAGAGTAGTCTAAAGTAAGCTACCGTTTCATGCGGAATAATCGGAATATTTTCCTTGCGGGCGAATGCTTCTAACTCCTCCAAGGCACCTGCTACCGGTTTTTGACGCGTGCGCATAAAGTCAACGATCTCGTCTTTAACCACTGGCCGGCGCATATTGTGGTTGGCATTTTTACTATAAGACTCTACCATCTTATGCGAGTCCTAATTTTTCTACTAGGGCTTCAAATTCATTCAACCGACGTTCAAAGACCGCAAAGGCTGCGTCCAAGTAGTCTTCTTTTTCCATATCCACACCTGCTTTGCGGATGACATTGAGTGGATAATCAGAATTTCCAGCTTTCAAGTAGTCGATATATTTATCACGATCTTCTTGTGTTCCATGAACAATCTTTTCAGCTAAGGCTGAAGCTGCTGCAAAACCTGTTGAATATTGGAAGACATAGTAGTTATAGTAGAAGTGAGGAATCCGAGCCCATTCATATTGGATCTCAGGGTTGTCTTCTTTTGAAAGACCATAGTATTTTTCATTGAGCTCTGCATAAAGGTTGTTCAAGAACTCACTAGTCAATACCGTACCTTCTTGGTCTGCTTTATGAATGGCATGCTCAAATTCGGCAAACTGGGTTTGACGGAAGACGGTTCCACGGAAGCCATCCAAGAAGTGATTCAAAATAGCAAAGCGAGTTGCATCGTCTTCTACTTCTTCTAACAGACGTTCGGTTAGGATATTTTCATTGGTTGTAGAGGCGATTTCAGCAAGGAAGATAGAATAGTCCCCATAGACATACGGCTGGGTTTCACGAGTATAGCTAGAATGCATACTGTGACCAGTTTCATGCACCAAGGTGAAGAGATTATCCAATGTATCTTGCCAGTTCAACAACATGAAGGCATTGGTATCATAAGAACCACCTGAATAGGCACCTGAGCGTTTCCCTTGGTTGACATGCACATCAATCCACCGTTCGCTGAAGGCACGTTTTACACGAGAAAGGTAGTCCTCACCCAAAACAGCCAAGACTTCTTCTGCTTTGGCCAATGATTCTTCATAGGTAAACTTGTAGTCTGTATCGTATAATGGCGTATACATATCGTACATCTTCAAGTCTGAGATTCCAAGAATTTTTGAACGCAATTGCACATAGCGTTGCAAGAGTGGCAAGTGTTTGTTCACAGCTGCTACCAAGCTATCATAAACACTTTCTGGTACAAAGTTTTCAGAAAGGGCCGCTTCACGGGCAGATGAGAATTTACGAACTTTGGCATTAAAGTTGTGAACTTTCACATTGGTTTGCAAGGTTTTAGCATAGGTATGTTGGTACTGTTCATAGACCTTGTAGAGACCTTCGTAAGCTTCTTTACGAACGGCACGATCTTTTGATTCTACCAAAGAAATATAGTTTCCATGGGTTAATTGAACTTCTTCGCCCTTGTCATCATGCACAGTTGGGAAAACAATATCTGCATTGTCCAATATTTCAAAGGTTTCACCACCAGCCGCAAAGATCTCACCAGCTCCTGCAAGTAATTCCTCTTCTTTTTGAGACAAGACATGTTCTTTCTTCTCTAGCAAACGATCAAAATAATGACCATATTGTTCCAAGGCCGGAACCTCACTCACAAAGGCCTTGTACTGCTCATCCGTAATGGCCATGAATTCAGGCTCATAGAAGGCAAATGTTTCACCCAACAAGCTATAAAGAGACATCCCTTTTGATTGGTACTCTTGGTATTTAGCCACTCGTGTGTCTTGGTCATTTTTCATATGGGCATAGACGTAGACCTTTTCTAAGCGACGGCTCAATTCCAAATATGCATTGGTTGTATCCAAAAGTGTTTGCGCTGAATCCAACAAATGACCAGCATAGTGACTTGCTGCTTTAATATCTGCAGCTAAGCTAGCTGCTTCTTCTTCCCAAGCTTGATCTGTCGCAAAAATTGTCGACAAATCCCATTGGTATTTTTCATCAATTTCATTACGTTGTTTTACCATTTCGATTAATCCTCCAATGGTACTATTTTAGCATAAAAATGAACATTTCGGGAGGATTTCTATCTTAGAAAGTTAGCTTTTCTGTTGAGCATAAAAACGTGGGGGATAAAGGATCTGAACGGGTTGGATCCCTTGCGACTGATAATAGGTCATAAATTGCTGGTAGTAACCTTCTACATCCTCTTTAATTTGGAGCAAGTTCTGTGAAAGGATCGGACGACAAAGAGGATAAAAGAAATCTAGCCCCAGTTCCATCAGATGGTGTCCCTGCATATAGAGTTCTTCCTGAAGCTTCAGCCACTTTGGGTGACGATAAAAGAGTTGCTGCTGTATATACGTTAAAAATGTACGATCGAGCTCGACTGCCATATGCTGCATGGGCTGCGAAAGGTAAGGGGTCCGTAAGACTTCCAGTAAGGACCTTTGGCCAAAAGGGAAAATTTCTGTTTGATAATGCAATCGCCCTCGTAAATCCTCATGGATGAGGTATTGCAGACGTAGCTCTTTCTTTGTCAGATCCAATTCCCAAAGATGGAACCCTCGATTCTGACTAAAATAAAGAAAGCCAGCCTGTAGCTTTGTTAGTCTTTCCTTGAGCCACAACTTTTTACCAAGTAACCAATAGACATGGTAACCGTGGGATCGATAAGCATCGCTCCTCTCCTTCAAGCGTTCTAAAGATAAGGAGCTGCACTGCACTTCCAAAGCTAAGTTCTTGTCTACTACCAAAAGATCGGCAATTTGTTGAAAGTCTGCTAAATAGCTTTCTACTTCTGTATGAGATTCCTTAGAGGCCCAATCATAAAGACAAGCTTTTAATTCCAGATGTTCAAAACTCTCAGCTTCGTGATGATAGGGACAATGCTGTAATTTTATATGAGCAAAATGAGCCCGTAGAACCGAGCCATTTTTTAGACGCACTGGACTATGACAAGCCAAGCAATAGAAGGGACCTTCTGTCACAGCTGGGATCTCTTCCATACAGTTCCACCGCTTTTGATTGTTATCCATGGCAATAAACATAGGCCCACCTCCTCATCTATATCATTCGAAAAAAAAATAGGAAAAAGGCTGGAAATTCCAACCTTTCTTCTTTTTATTCTTCAGAATCTGAAGCTGAATCATCACTGTCGTCATCTGCAACAGGAGATTTACTCAATTCTTTCTGCATATCTTTCATTTCTTTACGAGTACTTTCCAACTCTTCACGAGCATCTTTCAAGATTTCTATCAAAGCTTCACGGTCTTCTTTAGGAACGACTGTGCTATCTGAACCGATGCTTTCCAAGCCTTCATTAAAGATATCTTTTTGGTTTTCTAATCCTTGCTTTAAGGTACTAATCATTGCATCGTATTGTTCTTTTGCAGAACCTGTCACAGAAGTACCTGCTTCTTCAGTAATAGAAACAGATTGATCCATTAATTTTGCAAACAACTTTTTAAAGTCTCCAACTGTTTTAGCCTTGCTGATTTCAGCGTCTGTTAAGAGGCTAGAAGATGAAGTCTCTTCTGAATCTGTTGAAGTATCCTTGCTTTTTGAAGTGTTGGCAGATTTGCTCGTCACTTTAGTCGTTGATTGACTATTTGAAGTTTCCTTCTTTGTGTCTTGTTTGTTTGAACAAGCAGCTAGGGAAACAATCGTCAAAAGAGCAGCTGTCGATAAGATCATTTTTTTCATAAAATGGTCTCCTTTATATTTATTTTACCTCATTCTACCATCGAATACTTTGACTGTCAAATTAATCACTAGTTCTTAATAATAGCAAAAAAGTTGGACAAAACACTGTGAAATCAGTGTTTTGTCCAACTCCTCGATGATTAGTCATACAATTGTAACAATTTCATTAGTCTACTTTGCCACCAAAAAGGCCGTGAGCCTTCCCTTGGGGCATTTTTAAGGCAAAGCTCAGCAAAAAGACGATCCCTACTACCCCTGCTAAAAAGAAACTCATGACTTGGTAACCACCTCTTTCAATACAGAGGGCTGCGAAGGGTTGTAAGAGAATGGTTCCTAAATAACGAGCTCCTTGGACAATGGCCATGGCAAGAACCAAGTCTTTGCCATTCACCTGTTGGGCAATAAACCGTAAGGAGACCATAATCAAAACCATCCCTGTTGTATGCTTGGCTAAGAGAGTCATTATCACTTTTAAGAAGACAGGACTTGGAAGAGCATAGACAGCATATTGAGCGAAAATAATCCCAATTGGAAGAGCGATCAAAACCCGTAAAGGCCAGTGGTCCATGAATCGATCAGAGAAAAAGATCAAGGGGGCTTCCACTACGACTGAGACAGCCACAACTGTTGAGGCAATATGCACTGGTAGACCACTATCCATGAGTAGCTCAGGAATATAGGTATGACCAATATTTCCAACCCCTGAAGCCAACCCAATCAACACAATAAAGAAGAGATAAGGTCCATTGTGAAGAAGAGGACGAATAGAGACAGGGTGTTTTTCCTTTTCTACGACTGTCTCTTTTTTCTTCATTCGAACCGCACTTAGGCAGAAGAGACTCAATACAATAGTGATCAAAACCGTATAATAGACAGCTTGGGGGCTAAACTGATGATAGACCCAGCCGGCTATTTGGACACCGACCGAGTAGCCAATGGTTCCCCAGACGCGAATCTTCCCAAAAGCGTATGGACTTTGCGTTGCAAAAACTTCCATCATGGGAGCTGTCCCATTCAAACAGACTAGAACAATCCCATAAAAAACGGTCAGCCAAAAGAGATTGGGGGCCCAAAGAAAACCGAAGACACCACCAATGATCACACTCAGACTGAGGGTCGTCATTTTTACGATTCCAAATCGCTCATTGATATACCCAAAAAAAGGTTGGGCTACCATGGATAAGAAAAAGGCAACCGATACCAAGGTCGACACTTGAGTTGCACTATAGTGCTTTCCCATCAAATAAACGGAAATAAGGGTCGTAAAGAGAGATGTGGACATAAAATAAAAACTATAGAGCAGCATATAAGCCGCATAAGAATTTCGGAATTTTTTCATTTAAATCCTTTCTAAAAATATCGGAATGGGACAATGACAAAACCCAACTGACAATCAGTTAGGTTTTATTTTATTCTTTATTATAGCGCTTTTGAGCCTCTTTTTTGCGTCTCTCACGACTTTGTTTTTCAATCGAAAGAATGATGATAAGAATAAGAATCGGAATCAAGATCAGGAAGTGATCCAGCGAAAGCCATTTACTGTGCTTAGCCGTTGTCTTTTTCCCACTTACTGTTTCTTTGACAAGCTCTGGCTTGGATCCTTCTTCCACCTTCATATCATCTCGGATACCCTCAGACAAGGTGTAGAGATCATTATCTACTGTCAAATAGCCATCTTTTACCGCAAGGGTCGGTTCTTTAGCACCTTTTTTGACCGTTGCATAGAAGGGTTTTTCGAGTGTATAGGTCTTGCCGTCAATCTTCTGGACACCTGCATCTAACAATTTTTTATAGCCAAAATCTTTATAGGCTTTTTCGATCAAGGCATTGCCAAACGGGTGACGGTAATATTCCCCATCTTGGTCTGCCCAATCTCCTACGCCCATAATGACAGCAATTAAGCGCTGATTGCCCCGTTTGATGGTCGCGATATAGTTGAAAGCTCCACGAGGACTTGATCCAGTTTTTAAACCATCCACACCTTTCAAAGCATACTTGGCTCCTGGCAATGAATAATTGTAGGTATCAAAGGTTTCCTCATACGGAGTCCCTTTTTTGACCGTGACTTGTGCTTGATTGGTATAGTTTAAAATATCTGGGTATTGATTGATGAAATGGTAAACCAGAATCCCTAAATCACGCGCTGTTGTCTGGTTGGCTGCATCATTTGGATAATTGTTGACCTGATAATAGCCCTGCAAGGTGGAGATGGCCGCCCCACTCGGGTTATTCCAGACTGTATTGGTCATCCCTAATTCCTTAGCCTTGGCATTCATGCGCTCGATAAAGGCGTCTGGATCATTGTTGGACATGAGATTGGCTAACATGAGGGTCGATACATTTGAAGATGGAACCACTGTCATGGTAATCAACTCAGGAATGGTGTAGTCTACTCCAGCAACAATATTATTGTTGGAGATCTCATAGATCTTTCCGATCGCTTGGTCTGAAGCGGTCGCCTTGATCACTGTATCCTTACTGATCTTGCCATTTGCCATATCTTCAAACAAGAGATAGAGCGTCATGAGCTTACTCATGCTGGCCGGATCTCTGGCTTCATCGATATTGTCTTTCCAAAGAACATTTCCCGTATTGCCGTCAATGATGAGCGAAGAATGTGGACGGTTTATAGCTTGGACATTGTCATTTGGATACATCTTTTGCGCCATATCTACCAATTCATCCGCACTCGCTAGAACTGGCTGGCATAAGAGACTCAGAAGGAGGCAAATATGGATCAAATATTTTTTTATCATAAACTTTTCCTTTATAACAGACTAATCAGCTGGAGGCTAAAATAAGCTTCTAGCCCTCATGCCCTTTCCTCTTGTCTCCCAGTAGATGAAAAGAGCTAATCCCAGCAGATAATTACTTGTATTGTACCATATTTTGAAGCAGAAAAAAACCTATCTGGCCCGAATAAATCGGCGATAGGTCCTGTTTTTTATCGACTTAACAAGCTCAAGGCTTCCTTATCCGCAATAATGGTCACATTTGGATGTCCTTGAAGGGCACTAGCTGGCACTTTTTCTGTCCTTTCACCCTCTACTGTACCTTTGATTGCTTGGGCTTTTGATTCCCCATAAGCAAACAAGACAATTGATTTCGCAGCTAAGATATTGGCAATCCCCATCGAAATGGCTTGGGTTGGTACATCTTCGATCTTATCAAAGAAACGAGAATTGGCCTCAATGGTAGAGGCATCCAACTGAACTAAGTGGGTCTGACTATCAAAGGATGTCCCTGGCTCATTAAAACCGATATGCCCATTGCGTCCGATTCCCAAGATTTGAAGATCCACTGGATGGTCTTCGAGTATTTTGTTATAACGGATCACTTCTTGATCGGCAGATTCTTCTACACCTGATGGGAGATAACTTTCTTTGAATGGTTTGGCATCAAAGAGGTTTTTCTCCATGAAATACCGATAAGATTGAGGATCATCTCCCGTCAACCCTACGTATTCATCTAAGTTCACACTGATTAGATTAGACAGATCCAAATCACTTTCACGAATTTGTTTATAAAACTCAAGGGGACTGCTTCCAGTCGCAAGACCTAAGGTTTGAGCACCTTCCTTTAAAGTTTCTTTCAATATATCAAAGGCAACTTTTCCACCCTCAATTTGGTCCTTTACTTCAATAATTTTCATTGGATAGACCTCCTATTTCTCTATGCTTTTATTATATGGTATAGACCAATTTTTGTCAAGTGAAACCGCTATCTTTTTCTGGCATTTTTTTCATTTTCAAGTCGATTCGTGATATAATGAAAGGTATGATTGTATCACTATTATTCATCATTTTTTTGATCGGACTCCTTGTCTTTCTCTTATCTTTCTTGATTCATCAAAAAAAGATTCTCAAGGTCCTGATCTTTTTGATGGGAATCAGCCTGATGCTCTTAGCTGTCGGGACTACCATCTATCTACTCACAAATTTATTATAAAAGGAGCGCAAATGAATACTAACGACTTTGACTTTGATTTGCCTGAAGAACTGATTGCTCAAACCCCTCTTGAAAAACGAGATGCCTCTAAACTCTTGATCCTCGATCGAAAAACAGGGCAATTCCAAGACCGTCATTTTGATGCAATTTTGGATGAATTGGAGCCAGGAGATGCTCTTGTCATGAACAATACGCGCGTTCTACCAGCCCGCCTTCATGGAGTCAAACCAGAAACAGGTGGTCACGTCGAATTCCTTCTCCTTAAAAATACGCAAGATGACTGTTGGGAAGTCTTGGCAAAACCTGCAAAACGCTTAAAGGTAGGGGCCACAGTCAGCTTCGGAGATGATCGGTTGACCGCAACCGTTGAGGAAGAATTAGAGCACGGAGGCCGTATCGTTCGCTTCCACTACCAAGGGATCTTTTTAGAAGTTCTAGAAAGCCTTGGTGAAATGCCACTTCCTCCCTATATTCACGAAAAACTTGCTGACCGCGAGCGCTACCAAACCGTTTACGCCAAAGAAAATGGTTCTGCAGCAGCTCCAACGGCAGGTCTTCATTTCACCAAAGAATTGCTCCAAAAGATTGAAGCAAAAGGGGTTCACCTGGTCTATTTGACCCTTCATGTGGGCCTGGGAACCTTCCGTCCAGTATCCGTGGACAATCTTGAAGACCATGAGATGCACTCTGAATTTTACCAACTTTCTGAAGAGGCTGCTGCTACCCTTCGTCAGGTAAAAGCTGCAGGAAAACGCATCGTAGCTGTTGGAACGACTTCTATTCGAACCCTTGAAACAATTGGCAATAAATTTGATGGAGACATCCAAGCCGATTCAGGTTGGACCAATATCTTTATCAAACCAGGTTATGAATGGAAAGTCGTCGACGCCTTTTCAACCAACTTCCACCTTCCAAAATCAACTCTGGTCATGTTGGTTTCTGCCTTTGCTGGCCGCGAATTAACCCTCGAAGCCTACCACCATGCTATTCAGGAACGGTACCGCTTCTTCAGCTTTGGGGATGCTATGTTCATCAAGTAAAGGAGTCTCTCATGAATAAAATTGAAAGCCGCCATCGCTTGATCCGCTCGATCATTTCTGAGCGTAGGATTCATACCCAACAAGAACTCCAGGAAGCCTTAGAAGCCAATGGTGTTCTCGTTACCCAGTCCACGCTTTCACGGGATGTCAAATCCTTGAATCTAGTAAAAATTAACGAGGGGGATAGTTCCTACTATGCCATGAACACCATCGCTCCTTCCCGTTGGGAAAAGCGACTGCGGATGTATATGGAAGATGCCTTAGTCATGTTGCGGCCCGTTCAAAACCAGGTCGTTGTAAAAACTCTTCCAGGTCTGGCCCAATCCTTTGGAGCAATCTTAGATGCACTGGAACTCCAAGAAATTGTAGCCACCATCTGTGGAGACGATGTCTGTTTGGTTATCTGCGAAGACAACCAAGGAGCTTTGGATTGCTTTGAAAAATTAAAAGAATTCACCCCACCCTTCTTCTTTAGTAAATAAAAAGTTTGGAAACCAAGTTTCCAAACTTTTTATGTTGTGGCTAAGCGTTGAATGGCTTCTCGATAGATTTCCATCGCTGCGTAGAGATCTTCAATTTTTGCACGTTCATTGGCTTGGTGCTCGGTCTGTTCTGCACCTGGGAAAAGAGCCCCAAAAGCGACACAATTTTCCATGGTCCGCGCAAATGTCGCACCACCAGAAGACATAGCTGGCGTCTTATCACCAGTTTCTTCCTGGTAGACGGCCATCAAAGAGCTGACTAAAGGACTATCCAAAGGAACATATAAAGGAGCCAGATAATCAAACTCTTCATATTCCAACTGATAACTAGCTGCAATTTCTCGCAAACGAGCTACTAAGGCCTCCTTATCTGCTAAGACGGGGATCCGGATATCAATCCCGATTTCCGATTGTTCTTGATCGATCACAAGGGTCGCAAGATTGAAGGAAAGATCGCCACTTGGTTCATCTGAAATAGGGCCAAATAGCGCTTCTCCCGTTGCATCCTCACCAACAGCATCTGCAATAAAGAGAAAGGCTGGATGGGGTTGGATGAGGGATAAACTTTCCGCTAAACCGACAATAGCATTCACTCCTTCAGCTGCATCTTTAGAATGCTTGGAAACACCCAAGACCGTTACAGAATCTTCTGTTTGGCTATACTGAACCCCACTTTGATCCAAAACAGGAAGCAACTCTTCCAAACGATGACCCGCATAGGTCGCCTTGTCTGGAACAACATTGAGGGCCTGACCAGCCTGTAAGGGAAGATCATCCCAACCTGGACCATGCAATTTCACTTGTAATAAGCCTTTTTCAGCATAGGTTAATGGGAAAGAAGAATCCGGTGCAAATCCAAGATCTGCTTGCTCTTCGATTTGGTTGTAGCGGTTCATACAGCGCCACAAGGTTTCTTCATCCGTCCCAAAAATAAAGCGGATTCGTTTGGTAAACTGGATGCCATCATCCAGTAAACTCTTAACTGCATAGAGGGCAGCGAGTGACGGCCCCTTATCATCCTGCACACCACGACCTACTAGATAGTCACCGACAATGGTCGCTTCAAAAGGTGGCGTTTGCCAATCTTTTAGATCACCGGCTGGAACAACATCCAAGTGACAAAGAACGGCCAGGAGTTCTTCCCCCTGACCGATCTCTGCATATCCATAGTATCCTTCAGGATCTATATATGTTTGAAAACCTAATTCTCGAGCAAGCTCTAAGGTTTTTTCTAGGACATCTTGGATAGCTTGTCCAAACGGTGTTCCATTTTCCCCTTCGTTTAATACTGAGGGGTAAGAAATGATGGTTTGAAGCGAGTTTAAAAACTGCTCTTTTACATCGTTCTTTATTCTATTTTTCATGAAACACCTACTTTATTCTATTGCAAGAATGGAACCACAGTTCCTAGTAGAAGAAGGGCAATGGTGATCACAACAATCGCTACGACCAATTTACCCATGAATTTCCACCATGCACTCAAGTCAACACGTCCAAGAGCAAGAGCTCCCATTACGATACCTGAAGTTGGTGCGATCAAGTTCAAGACACCAGATGCAGATTGGTAAGCTGTGACAATCAAGCTACCTGGTACATTGACGAATTTACCAAGAGGTGCCATGATACCCATTGTTGCGCTGGCAAGACCAGATGATGATGGGATCAAGAATGACATTGGCAAGTAGAAAATGTAAGTCAAGACAATGAACAATTGAGATGAAAGACCTTTAAGTCCTTCTTCACCCCAGTGAAGAATTGTCGCAGTGATCATACCGTCGTTCATGATGACTTGGATACCACGTGCTACCGCTACGATAAGAGCAACACTCAAGAGGTCAGCTGCACCATTCATGAAAGATGAAATAATTTTATCTTCTTTCAAGCCATAAATGATACCAACGAGGATTCCCATGAAGGCAAAGAGCATAGCTGTTTGAGGGAAGTACCATGTACCAAGAGCATCTGTGTTACCGATCAATTGACCAAGTACTGGAATTTTATGGAGAGATTCGTTGAAGGTTTCAAAGAATTTAATACCCAAATCTTTGAATGGGATAAATCCAGCAACCATGATAACGAATGTTGAGATGAAGACGACCAAGACACGTTTTTGTTTCTTGTTCATTTGTGAAGGAATTTCTTCGCCACTTTCAACATTGAAGTGTTTCAAATCTTCTTCACGAGTTGCATAGGTGAGAGATTTGGTTGGGTCTTTTTGAACCTTATCTGCATAACGGTATACATAGTATGTGCTAAGTCCTGTCAATACGATCCAGAAGATCACACGAAGTAAGAGACCTGAAGCACTTGAGATACCTGCAGTATCAGATGCGATAACTGTCGCAAATGGGTTCAATGTTGACGCCAAACATCCGATTTGGGATCCTAAGAGGATAATGGCTACCCCTGTCAAACTGTCAAAACCAACGGACATCATAACAGGTACAAGAAGTGGATAGAAGGCCATGGTTTCTTCACCCATACCATAAGTTGTACCACCAAGGGCAAACAATGGCATCAAGATCAAAATCAACATTTTTTCGCGGCCTTTGTATTTACGAACGATAGAAGCAATCCCTACATCAAGGGTACCTGTTTCGTTCACAACTCCAAGGAAACCACCGACCATCAAGATGAAGAAGGCTACATCAATCGCTGCACTGGTTGGTGCTTTACCAAGCATGGCATTGATTGGGGCCATCAAGACATCCCAAATCCCTTGAGGATGTGCTTTTACAGATTCATAACTACCTGCAATGATAGCACCTGCATCGTCAACTTTGTATTGACCAGCTGGAATGATCCAAGTTAACACTGCCATAATGGCAATGATGATCAACAATACGGAAAAAGATGAAGGCATCTTAAATCCTTTTTTCGTTTTTTCACTCATTTGTCTTCCTCCTAACGCAACAAAGTGTGAGTGATGTTTTACAAGAGTCTCTTGTAAAACGCTTACCTATAGACTTATTCTATCACAATAAGCTTTAAAATACTAGTTTTTTCCTAATTTTTCATTAGTCTTTTTGGATGATTGTTCCACTTTCAGACTCAATCAAAGCTCCAAGGTTTTCAAGTGATGTAATAACTGCTTTTCCTTCTGGGCGACCATTTACAAAGGCAATGGCAGCTTCCACCTTAGGAAGCATGCTTCCTGGTGCAAATTGGTCTTGTTTGATATATTCTTCCAATTGAGCCACATTCACATGTTCCAATTTCGCTTGGTCTGGTTTGTTGTAGTTCACAAAGACATAATCGACACCAGTCAAGACGATGAAGAGGTCTGCTTCTACCAATTCAGCCAAACGTTGAGATGCAAAGTCTTTATCGATAACCGCTTCAACACCAGTCAAGCTACCATCTGCTTCTTTCACAACCGGGATACCGCCACCACCAGCAGCTACCACGACTTGACCGTCGTTCAACAAAGTACGAATGGTATTGATTTCTTTGATATCCACTGGTTTTGGTGAAGCCACAACTTTACGCCAGCCACGACCAGCATCTTCTTTGAAAGTTGCACCTGATTTTTCAGCTTCTGCTTTTGCTTCTTCTTCTGAGTAGAATGGGCCAATTGGTTTGCTGAGGTTAACGAAAGCTGGGTCGTTCTTATCAACAACGACTTGTGTCACAACAGAAGCCACATCTTTTTCAATTCCTTCTTCAAGAAGAGCATTTTGAAGAGCGTTTTGAAGCCAGTAGCCAATGCTTCCTTCGGTCATAGCAACTAATGAATCCAATGGGAAAGCTGGGTTCTTTTCAGAATTTGCAGCCAAGTGTTGGAGTAAGAGGTTTCCTACTTGAGGACCATTTCCGTGAGTGATGATCAAGTCATCCCCATTTTTGATTAATTTAACTAAGTGTTTAGCTGTTTCTACAAGTGCTTCTTGTTGAGCTTGCGCAGAAGGATCAGATGAGAGAATAGCATTTCCTCCCAAAGCAACGACGATTTTTCTTGACATAGGTTTTCCCTTTCTATAAAAAATAGGGGCAGGACTAAAGCTAGCAGTCCAGCCCCTATAGCTGTTGGTATACGGTTATAAAGTCTTAAACTTTTGGAATGTACAAGTTACCAAGAGTAGCTGCCATAACCGCTTTGATTGTGTGCATACGGTTTTCAGCTTGGTCAAAGTGGCGAGCATATTTGCTACGGAACACTTCGTCAGTAACTTCCATTTCTTCTACGCCGAATTTTTCAGCAACATCTTTACCATAAACAGTGTTTGTGTCGTGGAAAGCTGGTAAGCAGTGCAAGAAGATCAAGTCTTCGTTATCAGCTTTCTTAACCAATTCCATGTTTACTTGGTAAGGTTTCAAAAGGGCAACGCGTTCTGCAAATTTGTCTTCTTCACCCATAGATACCCAAACGTCAGTGTAAAGTACATCTGCACCTTTTACAGCTTCGTCAGCATCTTCAGTGATCAAGATATGAGCACCACTTTCTTTTGCGAATCCTTCTGCCAATTCAACAATTTCTTGTTCTGGGAAGAGTTCTTTTGGTGAGAAGATGTGTACGTTCACACCAAGGATTGCACCTGTTACCAGAAGGCTGTTTGCAACGTTGTTACGTCCGTCACCACAGTATACAAGTGTCAAACCTTCCAAACGTCCAAAGTTTTCTTGAACAGTCAAGTAGTCAGCAAGCATTTGAGTTGGGTGCCATTCGTCAGTCAAACCATTCCATACTGGAACACCTGAGAATTCAGCCAATTCTTCAACCATGCGTTGGCTGAAACCACGGAATTCAATACCGTCAAACATACGTCCAAGAACTTTAGCAGTATCTTCTGTAGATTCTTTTTTACCAAGTTGGATGTCGTTTGCACCAAGGTATTCTGGGTGAGCACCAAGGTCGATAGCTGCAGTAGTGAAGGCTGCACGAGTACGAGTTGAAGTTTTTTCAAACAAAAGCGCAATGTTTTTACCAGCTAGGTAGTGGTGTTGGATGTTGCGTTTTTTAAGGTCTTTCAAGTGAGCTGAAAGTCCGATAAGGTATTCTAACTCTGCACGTGTAAAGTCTTTTTCTGCCAAGAAGCTACGTCCTTGGAACACTGAATTTGTCATTCTAATTGTCTCCTATTTTCTTTCTAGTATTGATCAGTAAGAAGGAAGAGCTGATCCCTCAAGACCAGCTCTCGGTCTTCTACATTAGATTTCTTCACGTTCAAATGGCATTGACATACAACGAGGTCCACCACGACCGCGAACCAATTCACTTCCGCGGATCTTGATCAAACGAAGTCCGTATTCTTCTAATTTCTTGTTTGTGACTGTGTTACGGTCGTATACGACTACCACACCAGGTGCGATTGTAAGAGTATTTGAACCGTCGTTCCATTGTTCACGAGCAGCAGCAACCACATTGCCATCACCACAAGGGATCAATGTAACTTTTTCAACACCAAGGTTTTCAGCAAGCAATTCAGCCAAATCACCTTTTTCTTCAACGATCTTCAATTGTTCGTTTTCATAAGTTACAGAGAAGACGCGAAGGTTACCTTGGATTTCTGGGTGGATTGTGAATTTATCGTAGTCCACCATTGTGAATACTGTATCCAAGTGCATGAATTTACGGTTGTTAGCAAATTCAAAGGCCAATACTTTCTTGAAGCCAACGTTCTTCTTGAAGATGTTTACCAACAATTTTTCGATTGATGCAGCATCAGTACGTTGTGAGATACCAACTGCCAATACATCTTTAGAAAGTACCAACTCATCTCCACCTTCGATACGAGTATCTTCTTCACGGTTGTAGACAAGTTCAACTTTTCCACCGTAAACTGGGTGGTATTTGAAGATGTATTTACCATACAAAGTTTCACGGTTACGTGTATCTGCGTACATGTGGTTCAATGATACTGCATTACCAATTGTCGCAAATGGGTCACGTGTGAAGTACAAGTTTGGCATTGGGTCGATAGCAAATGGATAGTCAGATTCAACAAGGTCTGTCAATCCTTTTGCTTCTTCAGGAATTTCTGGAAGTTCAGCTTTTTGAACCCCTGCCATTGTTTTTTCAACCAATTCTTGGTTGTCTTCAATGCTGTGAAGCAATTCACGGATCGCAATTTTTGTTTGGCGTCCACGAATGTTCGCTTCTTCAAGGTATTCTTCGATGAACTGATCGCGAATTTCTGGAGAAGTCAATGACTCAGCAGCTAACTGTTCAAGATAAAGTACTTCGATACCTTCGTTACGAAGTGCTTCAGCAAATGCGTCGTGTTCTTTTTGAGCATCTTCCAAGAAAGGAATATCATCAAAAAGAAGACGTTCAAGATAGTCAGGCATCAAGTTTTCCAACTCTTTACCTGGACGGTGCAAACAAACTTTTTTCAGTTTTCCAATTTCTGAGAAAACATGAATTGGGTGTGTAGACATCTATAGTCCTCCTTTTTCTTGCGGTTTAGCTTACCTAATCCTGTTTACAGGTTTTATTTTATCACCAATTGGTACCGCTTTCATGAAGGATTCTACTTTTTTAATGCAAAGAATTTGGCATTATTTTGAATTATTCCTATTTTTTAGTTAATATGAAGCGTTTTCTTTGCATATTTTGTCTTTTATATTATTTTTATGAATATATATTTTTTTACAAAAATAAAAAAGATCAACAAATTAATTGATCTCTTTAAAACTATTTAAAAAGTAGGCTGTATCTAGAAAGGTTAATTGTTTTCTTTCATATTGTATCTTATGAGAATCGATGAGTTTCTTTAAAACTTGATTGACGGTTTCTCGGGTTGTGGCCGCTAATTTGGCCAATTCCTTCATACTGATTGGAAATGGAAGTTGATTTCCTAAACTTTCATAGTCCTTACACAAGATAGCTAAAGATTGAACCACACGCTCACTGGCACTAGCTGTCACGACATTACGTAGACGCAACTCTTGAAATTCTAAAATTGACGAGAGCTTTCTCGTAATGAAGAGCAACTGCTCCTTGCTCTCTTGGGCAGATGATTCATAGAGGTTGACGGGGATAACGAAACAACGCAAATCTGTCACCGCACTAGCTGTATAGTGGTAACGCTCATCCTGAAACATCCCTCCATAAGGGAACAGGGCCCCTTTTTTGATATAATCCATATAGGAAAATTGATCAGACGAATCGAATTGCTCAATGCGAGCAAAGCCTTTTGAAAGAAGAAAAATGCGATCCCGCTTATCTCCTGCATAAAATAAAATTTGTCCTTTTTGTATATCCCTAGCATGAATTTCAACAGCTAATTTATCAAATAGCTCCACTGGCAACGCAGAGAAGGCTGGATGCGAGCGGACCAACTGGTAATCTTCCTTTGTAATCATGTTTATACTTCCTCTTATTACTATTAATTAGTATAACATATTTTTTGATAGAAGAGGGAAAGAAGCCTCTTTAAAACAGAAAAGTATTTCGAAACACCAAGTGAATTTTATGCTACTGTGATAGAAGAAAAGGTCTGAGCAACCCTCAGACCTTCCGTCAATTATTCATTCATATTCACACGATGCCATTCATTAATAACATAAGCCAATTGACCCAATTGATAAAGACCAACACCACTGATTTCAGAACTTTCTGGGGTCGTTCCACCCAGTCCTGCAGTATAGATGGCAACCAAATAAGGGGTCGATTCATGGACAATGGCATCCACATTGAGCGCTTCCGCAACATATCCCGGTTTTTGTTGAATGACCAAATCTGGCAAGAATTTCTTATAGTACTCACCTGGGAAAGATTCCCCAATCAATTCCAACAAATCTGCATATTTTTCTTGATGATTCCAAAGATATTCCAAGACATGGATATAATAATCCGTTGTCGTTTTATTATCTTCGCTAAAGGTTTTGACTTCTGGTGAGCGAGATTGACCATAGCGACTGAATAACTTGCGCGCTTGCTCCATTCCCCCTAAACGATCTGCCAAGGCATAGGCTGGGGTATTTTCAGAGTAAACTAATGAATAGCGTTGCATATCAGGGATAGACATGGCTCCATCAAAGGCAGCAACGTAATTGTCATGTTCCCCTACATATTCATAGTAGGTATTGGTAATGTCAAACCGATCTGTTAAATTGAGTTTCCCCTTTGTGACCTCATCCACCACCAACATGTTCAACGGTAGCTTATAGGTACTTCCTGCCGTCATTGGTTGAAGATCATTCATGGCAAATTGCTCTCCTGTAATGGCATTGCGATACGTGAAGGCAACTTGTGACGGATCAATTCCACTTTCCGCTAGGAAATCCTGGACAACCTCTACCAACCCCTTATTAGCATAATCATAGACAAGGCCATAAGCACTCATCGTTTCCATGTCTGCGTCTACTACTGCTTGCTTAGCTTCAGGAGATTTGACACGTGGTTTTTTCGTCTCAGGCGTAGACTGTTCTATATCTTTTTCTTTTGCTTCTTTTGTTTTCTTTGCTTTTTTTTCAATTGCTGATGCTGTTGGTTGCGTAATATGCAAGTAGCCCAGTGCGCTTGTTCCCACTAAGCACAATAGAATACTGATCGCAATCATGATCGAGCGTAGATTAAAATATTTTTTCATACGAGATTAATTATAAAAGATTCTACTGAAAATAACAAGAATTATCAGAAATAGAAAACGATTTCTTTTTAAAAAGTTTATTTCTTTTCATCAAAGGCTTATTTTCGTTTAAAGGAGCCCATAATTAGCTTAGCGATCTCACGCGCAATCGTCCGGAATAAGGAACTTAAGAAGGAATTTTTCGCCTTTTCAAGACTGGATTTTCTTGGGCGACCTGGACTGCGCTTTTGCTCTGCTTTTTCCGCCGTAGCTCGTTCTTTTTCTGCTTCTTTTTTCTCCTCTTCTTGTGCTTCCTTGCTTGCTTTAGCTGCTAATTTTTCATAGGCAGATTCCCGATCAATCGTCGTCGCATACTTTTGATGGAAAGGCGATGTCGTGATTAAGGCCAATTGTTCACTTTCATTTAAGAGGTCAAAACTCGATTGAGGAGAGAGAATATAAGCACGCTCAACAACACTAGGTTGCCCCTTCTCATTCAGGAAAGAAACCAAGGCTTCCCCTGTCCCTAATTCTGTGATCACTGTTTCTGTATCAAAGTCTGGATTCGGACGAAAACTTTGGGCAGCTACCTTGATGGCCTTCATTTCTTTTGGTGTATAAGCTCGAAGAGCATGTTGTACACGATTTCCAAGCTGTGCCAAAACAGATTCTGGTAGATCTTGAGGATTTTGGGTAATAAAGTAAATCCCTACACCCTTAGAACGAATCAGGCGCACGACTTGCTCGACCTTCTCAAGAAAGAGCTTGCTTGCATCCTTAAAGAGGAGATGGGCTTCATCAAAGAAGAAAACCAGTTTTGGCTTTTCGGGATCCCCAACCTCGGGAAGTGTTTCAAAGAGACGAGACAACATCCAAATTAAAAAGGTTGAATACAATTTTGGTGAATGAAAGAGCTTTGTAGCCGAAAGAATATTGATATACCCACGCCCTGATGCATCGAGTTGCATAAAGTCATTTAAATCAAGTGCAGGCTCTCCGAAAAACTGATCCGCTCCTTCTTCTTCAAGAACCAAGAGGCTTCTTTGGATCGCACCGACAGATTGTTTGGTGATATTACCATATTGGGCAGAATAGTCTGAGCTGTGTTCATAGACTTCCTTTAACAGGCTTTGCAGGTCCTTCAAATCAATCAAGGGCCAATCTTTCTCTTGAGCCACTTTAAAGACAATTGCAAGAATTCCTGATTGAGTTTCATTCAAATCAAGTAGACGAGAAAGAAGCAATGACCCCATTCCTTCGACAGTCGCACGAACAGGATGACCAGCTTGGCCAAAGACATCCCACAATCGAACAGGGAAGGCTTGCGGCTCAAACGGATCTGTGAGACCAAGCAGTTTGTAGCGTTCTTCCAGTTTTGGAGTCCATTGCCCCGCTTTGGCTAAACCAGATAAATCTCCCTTGATATCAGCTAGAAAGACCGGAATGCCCTCTTTGCTTAATTTTTCTGTGAGGACCTTGAGGGTAACTGTTTTCCCTGTCCCTGTTGCTCCTGCAATCAAGCCATGACGATTCAACATCCGTAAATAGATAGGCGTCTCAACTGCTCCTTTGGTAATGGTAATACTAGTCATTTCATTTCTCCCTGAATGTTTCAGTTTTCATTTTAACGGTCATCTTTTCCTTGCCTAGGCCCTTCAAACTGGGCTTCTGATAAGTAAGACACACTCCTACTAGTGTATCATTTTCCTGTCCAAACGCAAGAAATTATACTCCGATTTTCCGGATACAAACAAAAAAATCTATAAGAGCCAATACTTGCTCTTATAGATTCCTTCATTTTATTATTTTGCTGCTGCAAACAATTCATTAACTTTATTCCAGTTGATCACTGAGAAGAAAGCTTTGATGTAGTCAGGACGTACGTTACGGTATTTTACATAGTAGGCATGTTCCCAAACATCCAAACCAAGGATTGGTGTTTTACCTTCAGAGATTGGTGTATCTTGGTTTGCTGTTGAAGTTACTTCGAGTTTGCCTTCTTTGTTAACAACCAACCATGCCCAGCCAGAACCAAAACGTGTCGTTGCTGCTGCTGTGAAGGCTGCTTTGAAGTCTTCAAATGAACCAAATGTAGCATCAATCGCTGCAGCAAGTTCTGCTGAAGGAGCTGTTTGTTCTGGAGTCATCAATTCCCAGAAAAGAGCGTGGTTCAAATGACCACCACCATTGTTGATCACAGCTTGGCGAATATCAGCTGGAATGGATTCAACATCAGCTAACAAGCTTTCAAGGTCTTCTCCAATTTCAGGATGTTTTTCAAGAGCTGCATTCACATTGTTTACATATGTTTGATGGTGTTTATCATGGTGCAAATGCATGGTTTCTTCATCGATATAAGGTTCCAATGCATCATAAGCATATGGTAATTCTGGTAAAATGATAGCCATTTTATGGTCCTCTTTTCTTTATTACTGACTTGATGATAACGTAAACAGCTAAATTATTCAACTAATCTGCTTGCGATTTCATTCATCGTTAGACGCTATTAGCTACTTTCAACAGGGCCAAATCAAATAAGTAGTCTTTTTCATATGTTCCACTTTTAATCGCATAATCCGTCTCGATGAAAGTCATCATAGCCTGCTTCAAAAAGGACAGGGTAAGTCTGCGGCTATCCCGTAAGGCAAACTTCACCTGGTAAGGATTGACCTTGCGTCCTGACAACTCCGACAAGCTCGCTACAATTTGGCTTTCGGATTGGCCTTCTTCTGAGAAAATTTTAACTTGAGAAAACATTCGGAATTGCCCCAATAAAATAGCGATTAATTTTATTTCATCTTCTCCTTGTAAGCGGAGATCCTTAACCAAATTCCGGGCTTGATCGATTTGGCGTTTGAGAATCATCTGTGTCAGATCAAAAATATTATCTTGCAAGGACTTTGGAACAACCTCCTCGATATCTTGGAGGGTAATCTGACCATCTTCTTTGTAAGCCTGCAATAGAGCGAGATTCTTCTGTAACTCTCCAAAATCATAGCCAGATTTTAAGAGCAGCTGGTCCAAGGAATCGCCCACAAACTGTAAGCTCAATTCTTGCGCCTGACCAGAAAAATAACGCTTTAAATCTTGCTCTTTAGGAGTGGTCGCTTCAATGATTTGGGCATCCCGTTTTAGGAGTTTGACCAAGCGGCGCTTACTATCTAATTTTCCTTCTGCAAATATCACCAAACGGGTCGATTCAGAAGGATTTCCCAGATAGTTTTCAAATTGTTTCAGATCTTCATCGGTTAAATTGCGTTTCTTGGCAGTGGTCAGATCCAATAAGTGATCTAAAATCACGATTTTTTCATCTGCAAAAAAGGGAAGACTGACCAAATCCAGCTCGACCTCAGCATAGGAGGCTTCCTTCATATCAAAATAAGAATAATTCAAATCTGAAGGATCATAGCCTATTTTTTTTAAAATGTCTTTTTTTAACCATTCAAATTGACCTACATCCTCCCCTGTCAAGACAAGAATAGGAGGCAGAGTTTGAACCGTCAGATGTTTAGTGTCGGTAATTGCTTGCATGAAACTCTCTTATCTCTATCAGTCTAGTGGATTTCGTGTTCAGCAGCCATTCTTTGTTCCAATGGTGGTTTTTCATCAGACAAATCAGGTGCTGCTACAAAATTAGGGATTTGCTCAAACGAGTTGCCTCCAAAGCTCCCCCCTGTCGCTGTGACCTGTGGTTCAGAAGCCACTCCCATAGGAGTTTCTACTGGTTGTGGGAAGGTGTTTTTCCCTGGAAGCATCATGAGAATCAAGAGAGAAATAACTGTAATCCCCCAAAGAAATAGGAAAATATCTAGCCCCGTCAACAAATAGAGCAGAGCCGGACCAAGGTTCAAAAAGATCCAAGACCAATGGATTCCCGCATCCCGCAAGCGACGTACACAAATGGCTTGACTGGGTACCAAAATGAGGAAGTAAAAGAATGCTAAGAAAGCGAGCGCCCATAAACCTGTCTTAGAATGAACAGTTGAAAAATTGAGCGTTTCTTGAGCATTTTGATGGGATAAAGAGGTCACGATGTAAAAAACCCAAAGAGGCAAAGAAATCAGGGAATTCCAGAAAAAAGCTAGCCAAAAATGGGCCCGACTGGTCTTACTTGAAAAATCTGCATACTGTATCCAAAATTGCTTAAATGCGTTCATACGATTCTACCTTTACATTGATTTCACTTTCTATAATAGCAATTTTCAGCATAGAAAGCAAACCTCTCCTCGTCTCTAGCGGACCGTTTCTACCCTCCAATGGTCCCACCCAATCAAGCGAATTGCTCCCCTTTCATCGGTACGAAGATAAGAAATAGAGCGTTCCTCTAGACGATCGAGCAATTCTTTATGGGGATGTTGGTAGCGATTTTTCTTTCCAACAGAGATTAAGGCCAACTGAGGATGTAACTGGTCTAAAAACACATCACTAGAGGAACCTTTTGATCCGTGGTGGCCTACTTTCAAGACATCCACTTGTAATTGGGGATCGTTTTTCAATAGTTTCTTCTCTCCAGCTTCTTCCAAATCCCCTGTGAACAAAAATCGTTTCTGATAGAACTGTCCATAGAGGACAATCGAATCATCATTTTTACCATCCCCCACTTCATCAGGGGATAAGACTTCTAGATAATCATCAAAAATAGGAAGTTGATCCCCTCTCTGGACTACTTTAATCGGACTATGAAGCTGTTTCAATTTCTCTCGAAATTGAGAATTAGTTAGACTACCTGAACTGACATACACTTTTTTAACTGGGATTTGTTTGGCAACCTCCACCATATCGCCCATATGGTCCTGGTCTGTATGAGTCAAGACCAAAGCATCGAGTTTTCCAACACCACGACTCTTGAGATAGGGAATCAAGGTTTGATCCGCATTGGCAGATTGACTGCGCTCTTGCCACTTTTCTCCACTTTTAAAAGTGACACGTCCTCCGACATCAATCAATATGGTTCTTCCTTTCCAATCGCGTAAAAAGATACTATCTCCTTGACCGATATCCACCATGGTAATCTCATTTTCTAAAGGGTGCTTGGTCCAACAAAAGATGATTAGAATCATACCTATTAACAGAAAACGACGTTTCTTTTGCTTTCGAAGATCATACAAGATCCCTAAAAGAAGGAAGAGAGCGATCAGAGCTGGTCCCGTCGGCTGACCAAATACCAAAGGTAGCGACGTGAGCTTTGAAATCCAACGAATACACTCCTCTATGAGAAGAAAGAAACTGTTAAAAATTGTAAGGGGCTTTAGAATCGATAAGATAAATAGCACCGTTAAACCTGGAAGAAGGACAAGGTCAAATAAGAAAGAAAAGAGGAAGGTTAAAGGGAGTGACCAGGGTTGAAAGACGCTAAAGTAATAGGTCAAAAGGGGCAAAATCCCCAAGCTAATCCAGAAACTTTCCACTAGTAGCTTTTTAAGTCCTGAATAAGAACTGGTATCTACCAAGGTCAAAATAAAGGCATAGGCACAACTCAAGACCCCTCCAGCTGTCAGAAGAAACTTGGGCATGAGCAACATTAAGAGCATCAGGGTCATCGCCATATTCTCCATCCCTCGGATCCCCTTTTGAGAGAGGTTCTTTTGCAAGAGACTGCGAACCACTGAAACTGAAAAACCTGTCAAGCCAGCATAGACCAAAGAAATTGGAACCATCCAGATATCGACTGTCTCTTGCAAGATTCCTAGACGTAAGAGACCTTTTCGGATCCCATTGATAAAAAAGCCAACCTGCATCCCAGATAAGGCGAATAAATGGATGATTCCCAAACTCGTGTAAAGCTGGTCCATCTCTTCAAAATCCTTATCTAAATAGCCAAAAAGAAGGCCGGTCATATACTGGTTCATCGGTTGCGGAAAGTGCTCCTTGCTCCAAACAATAGCTTTGCGCCTCCATTGAGATAGCCAGTCAAAAACATTCCAAGTTTGGATGGGAAGCGCGGATTGGATCGCCTCAATTTTTATTTGATAGTGAATCCCCTGTGTTTGCAAATAAGACCGGTAGTCAAATCCTCTAAAATTTCGCTGCCCTTCTGGCTCTTCTATAACACCTTTATATGTCAACTCCAGCAAGTGGGTTTGACTTTGCCACTGCTGTTTTTCTTTTTCTGATTTTAAAGTATAGAAGACTTGGTAGGTCCTTCCCTGATTTTTAGCACGAAAAGACAGGGCATCCCCATTGATCTTGATAGTATCTGGAATCAGGCGTAAGTGGGATGGGGGCTGACTTTCCACTAGTACTGGATGATCCTGTAGTCGCTGAAAAACAAAGAAGGCCACAAAACAAAGGGTTGCTAAAACAAGCCCTAGCAAACTTGAGCGCTCCCCTTTATAGTGATGAACCGCTAAAACTCCCACTACTACTAGACCGCTGATCGAAAGCCAAGATGGTTGATAGATACTAAAATACAGCCATAGAAGTACAAAGGTGAGATGGACAAGAGAAAAAGGAAGGTCTTTAATCCACCGTGAAAGCATCTCTTAGTTTCTCCAGTGTTTTCTCTCCGATTCCTGAAACATTCTTCAGATCATCCACTGATCGAAAAGGACCATTTGCTTCGCGATAGGCGATAATGTCCTGGGCACGTTTCTGTCCAATGCCTGATACGGTTTGGAGCTCTGATTCGGTCGCTCGATTTAAACGGACCTTGCCTGTTTTTTCTGCTGGCGCTGACGAAGTTACAGGACTTTCTGAACTTCCAAGTGCCGGAACATCCTCCCCTTCTTTAGCAACATAGATCACTGCTTCATCGGTGAGTTTTTGCGCCAAGTTGACCGATTGGCTATTGGCATCTGCTGTCATCCCGCCTGCCTTATAAATAGCATCGTGGACTCTGCTATTGGAGCGCAACTCATAGACACCTGGTTGTTTGACGGCTCCTTTGACATCGACCGTAATGATCTCGGGTGCATCAGACACAGAAGTAACCGTCTTTTCTTCTTTGGAACTAGTAGTCTGCACCTTTTCTTTGCTCGAAGTTGAACTAGAAGACTGATAAAGATCCGGTATGGTGGATGCACTTGACTGAGGTCGATGAAAAAGAAAATACCCTCCAAGTAAGAGTCCGATAGCAGTAAGAGCTAAAAAGAGCTTATATTCTTTGATTTTTTCGATGATATCCTCCATAAGAAACCTCCTCTCACTTTTATTATTCGTAAAAATAAAAAAAACTGAGAAAAACTCTCAGTTTTTTTACTTGTTTTTCCGATGTTTGTCTGGATCCCATACAAAGCTTGCCAGGTAACTAAAGAGCAAGGTCAAGATGCCCACGACTAAGACAAGGGGAATCAAAAGGATTTTTAACAAACGAATCAAGATAAACGGTTTTGTTGGGGTGTTGATTGCTTGTGCTTCCGCATCCAAGCGATCAAACTCCTCTTGGATACGGCGGGCAACTTCTGCCACTCCTTCGTCATTCATCTTTTTAATATCCGAAATATCAATGGGATGTCCAAAGTTCATATCAATACGTTCACCCGTTGCCAATCCTTTCAAGTCTCTTGGACCAGTATAAGTCACTGGCATGATACGGACCTTCGCCATTTTGGCAATGATGGCAACACCACCTTTGACGTCTTGAGAATGACGACTTCCACTTGGGAACATAATCAAGGAACGGTTGCTCTTTTTCAGCATATTGACAGGATACTTAATGGCTTCTGCTCCCGGATTTTCACGGTCGATCGGAAAAGCCCCACACATGCGAATCCACCAGCCAAAAATACGATTGGTAAAGAGCTCTTTTTTTGCCATAAAGATAAATTGCTTTGGCTTGGTCGCAAAGGCCATATAGACCGGATCCCACCAAGTCCGGTGAGGCGATACCAAGATGTAGTTCTCTTTTCGATCTGGAATATTGTCCTTATGATGGTAATGGGCATTCCCATTTAAAACCCACAGAATAAAGGCAACAAGGCCACGTAAATAGGTATAAAACATAGTTGTTCCTCAAATCCATTTCATTCGTCTCTCTACAAGATATTCCATCCTGTAAAAGGTTCTTTCTTATTATACCGTATCCTGATTTTGACCGCAAACCTTTTTTAGATAAAAATTGTCTCAGCGGACCGATTCTAGATAGTCTTTTTCTCAAAAAAATGATATCATATTGTCTATGGAAACTATTGATTTAAAGGGCTTGTCCCTCAGTGAAGTCCGTAAGAAAATGGATCGCGGACAAACCAATGATTTTACAACGAATACAAGTACCAGTACCTGGCAAATTATCAAGCGCAACGTCTTCACCTTGTTTAATACCTTAAACTTTGTGATTGCCGTGGCCTTGGCTGCTGTACAGGCCTGGAGCAATATGATCTTTTTCGCAGTCATCTGCTTCAATGCCATTACAGGGATCATGACCGAGATGCGCGCCAAGCGGATGATTGATAAGCTCAACCTCATGAGTCGTGAGCTAGTGACTGTCATTCGAGACGGGGAAAAAGATGCGATTCCACCAGAAAAGCTTGTTCTGGGTGATTTAATGCTCTTATCTTCGGGCGAGCAGATCCCTAGTGATGCTGAAGTCATGTCCGGTATTGCAGAAGCTAATGAGGCTATGCTGACTGGTGAGAGTGACCTGGTTTTAAAAGAAGTTGGTGATGAACTGCTTTCTGGTAGTTATATTGCCAGTGGTCAAGTCTATGCCCGTGTCAAGCGAGTTGGGGCAAACAACTATGCCAACAAACTGATGATGGAAGCCAAAACCTTGAAGCCTATCAATTCGCGTATTCTCTATAATTTAGCGAAAATCTCTAGCTTCACTGGTAAAATTATCATCCCATTTGGCCTTGCCCTCTTCTTTGAAGCATTGTTGATCAAGATGCTACCGATCAAGGATTCTGTCGTGAATTCTTCCACAGCTCTCTTGGGAATGTTGCCAAAAGGAATTGCGCTACTGACAGTTACTTCTCTCTTGACAGCTGTCATTAAGCTCGGCATGCGCAAGGTTCTTGTTCAAGAAATGTACTCAGTGGAAACCCTGGCGCGTGTGGATACCTTGTGTCTAGATAAGACCGGGACCATCACTCAAGGAAAGATGACAGTCGAAGCTCTCCATAGCTTATCCGAGCATTTTTCTGAGGAAACGATCCAGGTCATCCTCTCTGCTTACATGCAAAATAGTGAGGACACCAATCCTACTGCTCAAGCTATTCGCAAGGCTTATGGGGAGTTGGAGCATGCTTATACTGCAGAAAACATTATTCCTTTCTCAAGCGATCGGAAATGGGGAGCCATGCACCTCTCCAATCTTGGCACTGTCTTTCTCGGTGCTCCTGAAATGCTCCTGCAAGAAAATCCAACTGCTGTCGTCGAAGCACAAGGCCGTGGATCGCGCGTTCTGGTCTTAGCCCACAGTTCAGAACGGATCAGCATGCAGGAATTGAAACTGCCTGAAAATCTTGAAGGGATTGCCGTTATTGAGATTACGGACCCCATTCGTGAAGGGGCTTCTGATACCCTTGAGTATTTGCGCTCTCAAGGAGTGGATCTTAAAATCATATCCGGTGACAACCCTGTAACAGTCTCTTATATCGCTCAACAAGCTGGCTTCAAAAATTATGAGAACTACGTCGATTGTTCCAAAATTTCTGATGATCAATTAGTGGATCAAGCAGAAGAAACAGCTATCTTTGGGCGCGTGTCTCCTCACCAGAAAAAACTGCTCATCCAAACCTTGAAAGCAGCTGGTCGGACGACTGCTATGACAGGAGATGGAGTCAATGATATCCTTGCTCTTCGTGAAGCAGACTGCTCCATCGTAATGGCTGAAGGAGATCCTGCAACCCGTCAAATTGCAAATATTGTTCTTTTGAACTCTGACTTTAATGATGTTCCAGAAATTCTATTCGAAGGTCGTCGTGTGGTCAATAACATTGGGCGAATCGCTCCGATTTTCTTCATCAAAACGATCTATTCCTTCCTCTTGGCTATTATCTGTATCGCCAGTGCCCTTTTCTTCAACGTCAATTATTTGCTGATTTTTCCATTCATCCCTATTCAAATCACCTTAATTGACCAATTCGTCGAAGGATTCCCACCATTTGTGTTGACCTTTGAACGCAATATCAAACCGGTTGAAAAACACTTCTTAAGACGTTCCCTTCTGTTAGCCTTACCAAGCGCCTTGATGGTCGTCTTTAGCGTCTTGTTCATTCGCCTTTGGGGAGCAAGCCATGGTTGGTCTGCAGCCGATATGTCTACTGTATCCTATTACTTACTTGGATCCATCGGTTTCCTATCTGTCATCCGTGCTTGCCTTCCACTAAATATCTGGCGAGCCCTCCTCATCCTCTTCTCTGTTGTAGGATTCTACGCATCTGCGGTCGTATTGAAAAACTTGATCGAGATTTCCCTCCTTACAGCCACTACTTTCCCAGTTTATCTGGCGTTGATGGCCATCTTTACAGGAGTCTTTATCCTCACAACGATTCTACAAAAATATGAATTTGATTAAAAAAGAGAGTGGGACAGAAATCGGTAATTCGTTAGAATTCGATTTCGTCGCCCCACCTCCGCACAGTTGAGTAGGGCTGTAAAAGCTGATGAAATCAGCGTAGTAGAGCCCACTCAACCACTGCGTCTTGATCGACAATCCAAAAATAATTGAGAGGCTAGGACTTTTGTTCCAGCCTCTTTTTATGTTCTATCGATCTTTCCCCAAGCCTCTTTTCATGCTATAATAGAGCCATGACAGATATCGAATTAAAAGACGGCGAGCGCGTCAATCAACTCTTTTCAAGTGATGTGAAAATTATACAAAATCGGGAAGTCTTTAGTTACTCCGTGGATAGCGTCCTGCTCTCGCGCTTTCCAAAATTGCCCAAGCGAGGCTTGATCGTAGATCTCTGCGCTGGAAATGGGGCTGTGGGACTCTTTGCAAGCACTCGGACAGAGGCTCAGATCATTGGTGTCGAAATTCAGGAACGTCTAGCGGATATGGCTACCCGCTCCATTGCCCTCAATGACTTGAACCAGCAAATGTCCATGATCACCGATGACCTCAAGCATTTGCCTCAACATATTAAGGGCAGTAAGGTGGATATTATCCTCTGCAATCCTCCTTATTTCAAGGTGGATGAGCATTCCAATCTCAATGAGAGTGAACACTACCTCTTAGCTCGGCATGAAATTACGACCAATTTAGATGAGATTTGCCATGTGGCCCAGCGGGTTCTCAAATCAAATGGTCGACTAGCGATGGTCCATCGTCCAGATCGCTTCTTGGATATCATCGAAACCATGAAGCGTTACAATCTTGCACCTAAGCGGATCCAGTTTGTCTATCCCAAAGTGACCAAAGAGGCGAATATGTTGTTGATTGAGGCGATCAAGGATGGCTCACTGGACGGTTTAAAAATTCTGCCGCCCCTCTTTATTCACAATGAAGACGGCAGCTATACAGACGAGATTCATGAGATTTACTATGGAAACTAAGGCTTACATGTATGTCCTAGAGTGTGCGGATGGCTCCCTCTACACTGGCTACACCACAGATGTCGAAAAACGCCTAAAGACGCACAATGCTGGAAAAGGTGCCAAATACACACGGGCTCGCCTCCCCGTTAAACTTCTCTACCAAGAATCCTATCCAGATAAACCCTCTGCTATGTCTGCCGAGGCTCTCTTTAAAAAGAAATCACGCCAAGCTAAGCTAAACTATATCAAAAAGAACCGTCGGACTCCATAGTCCAACGGTTTTTCATTTACAAAATGGTGATACGGTACTGGTGACTCCGTGTTTCTTGAGGAGCCAACTGGATCACACCTTTTTTATCTTCGAAGAAATCGCCCTCTTCTGCAGATGTGGAAATACCCGTCCAAGGCTCTAAGGCAATGAAAGGCCCCTTGTTATTGGTAGACCAAAGGACGAGATTCTCAAAATCTGCAAAGGCAAATTCCAAACCTTTACCAGATTTTTTCGAGAGGAGCTGCACAGATTTAGAGGCTAATTGATCTAAAATAATGGCGTCTTTTTCAAACAGTTCATGGCGCAAAGGTAGCCTACGACTATGGTCTAAAAATGGCGTCCGCTGCAGGCGATCAATCAAACCGGTTTCTGTGAACAAGAGAGGAACGCTACAACTTTCTTCTTTTTCAAAAATCAACTCGTAGTCTTCATAGTCTTCATCTGTTAAAAGGGGACAACGAAAGGCTGGATGCCCTCCAATGAAATAAGGCATGACTTGATCTGACTCTAAATTTTGCACGCGATAGGTGATGGTGATCTCTTTCCCTTTCAATTCATAATCGATTTCCACTCGAAAATGGTAGGGATAATTTTGTAAGCTCTCGTCGTTAGAGGTGATTTCAAAGACAAGACGATGGTCTGTTTGTTCTTTGAGTTCAAACTCTCTCTTGCGAATGAGGCCGTGTCTTGGAAGCTGGCCTGTCTTCACTCCATCTTTTAGATGATACTGCACTTGGCCATTACGAACACTCCCGCAAATCGGAAACAGAACCGGCGCTTGTCCTGACCAATACTCTGGATCTCCCTGCCAGAGATATTCTATGCCTTCCTTACTTCGAATGGAGCTCAATTCCCCACCAAATGTCTTAAATTGTACTTCTAGATCATCATTTTTTAATGCAATCACCATGGGCGACACCTCTTTTTAATTAGTATAGTTATTATATTCATTATAACCTTTTAGAAGAGATTGTCAATTTTTATCTTTTTAGTTAAAAATTTTTAAAAATATAAGAAAAAAACCTTGACAAAGCTCAGAAATAATTGTAAACTTAATATGTTAACAGAAACATTCCGTTTTAGGAATCCGTTCTTTCTGTTTTCTGACTTTTTTAGGATGCTCCTTATCATGATACATTTTTTCTAAAAGAGTCAGTTATCATTTAGGTCTCCTTATAAATATACAAGGGTTAACAGCTAGTTAACCCTTGTATTTTTGATTTTCATTAAAAAGACGGCCTATTGCTAGACCGTCTTTAGGACTTATTTATCCCCTTTGTTGCGGATGACAAAGCCATTTTTCTTTTCATTGGAAGTGCGATGAGGACGTTTATTACCTTTGCCCTCAAAGTCTCGACTATTTTTATTGGACTTGCGTTTGAAATCACGGCGTCCACCTTCACGGTCATCTCTGCGATTTCGATCACGGCGTTGGTCTCCACGATGGCCATTTCCACGGCCCCCTTTGCCTTTCCCACCAAAGCCACCACCGGATGGTTTAAATGGCAATGGTTTTTCACGCGCAATTTCAACTTCTGGAAGACTATCTGGATCTTGAACGGTCAAGCTTAAGATATACATAGCCAATTCTTCAGGAGTGAATTCTGCAGCCAATTTGCGAGCATCCTTACCAAACTTCTCGAAGTTAGTTCGGATTTTTTCATCCTCAAAGTCTCGCTCAATTTTCTTCAGCGCTACTTGTTTTTTCGCTTGGAAGGCTTCTGCTGCTGTTGCAGGTTTCATTCCCTTCATCCGCTTTTTAGTCAAGTTCTCAATGATTTGCAAATAGCCCATTTCATTTGGCGAAACAAAGGTAATGGATTGCCCTGTTTTCCCAGCACGACCTGTCCGTCCGATCCGGTGAACATAGCTTTCTGGATCTTGTGGAATATCGTAGTTGTAGACATGGGTCACACCTGAAATGTCCAAACCACGCGCCGCAACGTCCGTTGCCACCAAGACGTCCAAGTTCCCATTTTTAAAGTCACGAAGTACACGAAGACGTTTGTTTTGATCCAAATCTCCGTGAATCCCTTCTGCTCGGAAACCACGGATCTTCAAGCCACGCGTCAATTCATCGACCCGGCGTTTAGTCCGACCAAAGACAATGGCAAGCTCCGGTTGCTCGACATCCATCAATCGAGTCATGGTATCAAACTTTTCGCCTTCTTTGACACGAATATAGTATTGATCGACCAAGTCGGTAGTCAATTCTTTGGCTGCGATCTTAACGTGTTCGGGCTCTTGCATAAACTGAACACCAATGCGTTTGATGGCTTCTGGCATCGTTGCTGAAAAGAGCAAGGTTTGACGTGTTTCTGGAACACGGCTAATGATAGCTTCGATATCTTCCAAAAAGCCCATGTTGAGCATTTCATCTGCTTCATCCAAGATCAAGGTTTCAATATGATCGAGTTTCAAGGCCTTGCGCTTGATCAAATCAAGCAAACGGCCAGGTGTTCCCACAACGATGTGAGCGCCTGACTTCAAGGCTTTGATTTGCTTTTCAATGCTCGATCCACCATAGACAGAGCGAACTTTGACACCCTTACTACGTCCAAAGCGGAAGAGTTCTTCCTGACTTTGAACCGCCAATTCACGCGTTGGGGCAATAACAAGGGCTTGAATTACTGTGTTATCGACATCAATCTTCTCCAAAGTTGGAAGACCGAAAGCAGCCGTTTTACCGGTCCCTGTTTGCGCTTGACCTATAACATCTTTGCCTTCAAGGGCTAAAGGAATGGTTTGTTCCTGGATCGGGCTCGCTTCTACAAAGCCAGCTTTTTCAATTTCTGCTAATAATTCAGCAGATAAGTTAAATTCATTGAATTTCAATTCTTTCTTCTTTCTAAAAAGTGGTGCGAAGCCACTTTATCACACTTCTTTTCAATGCGAAAACGCACTGATTGCATAGGAAGTCTCCTTCCCGGTTACCTGTCGCAAGACTCATCTAAAGGAAAACCCAATCGTTTTTTTATGGAATTCCCTTCTGCGAAAAATGTTTTCGCACTAGCGGATTTGGTTGATTAAAGTCGTTTTCCAAACGAAAAGACACCAAGATCCTCCTTGTGGGAGATTGACCAACATTCCTTTTCTAATTGTTCCATCTCACCAGCATTTCTCTCATACAAGTTTGCAACTTATCTAGTATAACACAATGGACGACCAAATGATAGTCAAAGGAGAATAATTTTATTTTTTAGGAAAAATTTTTAAAAACTTGAAAATAGTCAAGAGGGCAGTTTCCCCTAGATTTAGCTGACTTTCTTCTGACACCGTTCAAGAATCCCTTTAAATAGGAGTATAAAAACTTCGGAAAAACTTTTTTTGGTAGTTCTTGCGTTTTTACAAATAAATATGTATAATACAGTTAGTATCTAAAATATTTCTGTATAAAGAAATAGGATCATTTTATCTGATTCAACGATTTATTCTAAGTTCTGATTTATTTAGAACCACTCAGTACTATTAAATCTACTCCTACTATTTCCAAGAAGATTTTGTACAGTCAATGAACTATTCACACTGCCCCTTCTTTGGAGAGGAGGGCAGGTGTCTAGATGGTTCCTATTTCTCAGATTATTCTAGATACGAAGAGGCTCGGATTTCTCCAAGCCTCTTTTTTATCTTTGTTTCACAATCCACCGCATAACCTTTCCCAAAATGAGCCATAATATAAAGCTACATACGGATACATAAATCCAAGCATTGGGATCCTTTGTCATCGGAAGAGGGATATTCATTCCAAAGAAACCGGTGATAACGGCTAAAACCGCCAACAAGGCTTCAAAGATGGTTAGGGTTGTCAAGTTGTCATTCAAGTTGTTGTTTAGGATATTGTTGTAAGATCCTGACAACTGTTGCAAGACATTGGAAATCAACTCAGTCATCGAAGCCAACTGACGCGCTTCGATCATGGCATCATCAAACTGCTCTTTTTCAACATCATTCATCCTGCGATAAATGGCATGCGCTTTAATATGTTCTAGCAACATCCGATTCTGCTTGGCTGCTGCGACCAGATACACCATACCGGTCTCAAGGTCAGACAGGGCATAAAGATTCTTGGTCGTCGTTGTCTTTCGAAGCAAACGATTGAGTTCATCCTTGTGCTTATCTAAGCGATCAATAATCGGATAATAAGCATTACTGATCATTTCAAGACCTGCAAAAAGCAACTTATAGATCGACAACTCCCCATGGCTTTCCAAATAGCGAACCATTTGTTCAATGATATAGGCATTGTCCTGGTTACTGATGGTCACGAGTCGCGTATCTTGAACGATAAAGGTCATAGGGATGGTTTCGTAGTATTCCTTGTCCTTTTCTAAATCCAATACATTGTAGATAAATGTGATCGTACCGTTTTCTCGATTATAATCCATATGGGCACGTTCGTTCTTATCCATCGCGTACTCAATGGTTTCTTTGTCAATCTCGTATTTTTTATAAAGATATGAGTTTTCAGCAATCATATCCGAGTCGATATTGATCCATTTCCGATCTTGACCCAATTGTTTTTCGATAAACATTCCGTCTCCTTTCTCAACTGTTCTCTATCAAAATGATATTTTTATTTAAAAACTGCACTGGCTAATGCTTGCTGGATTTCAATGACGCTGCTGTCACTCTTGAATTGTAAAACTTCTGAAGGCTCGACTGCAGAAGAGACCCAGATTTTTAATTCGGCATCCAAATCAAAATGACCGGAAGTTTCGACTGAAAATCGAGAGATCGAGCGATAAGGAAGGGATTTGTAGGACGTTTTCTTTCCTGTTACTCCTTGCTTATCCACCAAGATCAAACGAAACTCTGTAAAGACGATTAAATCACGAATCAAGCTAAAAGCAAGTGTGACTTGCTCTCCCGGCACCAAGATATCTTCCAGATCTCTTTCTACTTTATCAACATTTTTTTGAGAGGCATTGCCCATCAAACCACTTAATAATCCCATCATTTCTCCTTTATAAGCGAAAACGGATAGATTTTCGTTTTCTTATTTTTTTGTTATGGATCAGTTTTGAAAAATTCCTTACCCCATCTTTTCTTCCAGCTCAACGTCTGGATACTTATCCGCAAACCAGCGGAGGGCAAAGTCGTTTTCAAAGAGGAAGACAGGTTGGTCAAAGCGGTCCTTGGCCAAGATATTTCGGCTTGAAGACATGCGCTCATCTAAGTCTTCTGGTTTGATCCAGCGAACTGTCTTTTTACCCATTGGGCTCATGACCACTTCGGCATTGTATTCATTTTCCATCCGGTGCTTAAAGACTTCAAACTGCAATTGACCAACGGCACCAAGCATGTATTCACCTGTTTGGTAGTTGGTATAGAGCTGAATAGCTCCTTCTTGCACCAATTGCTCAATCCCTTTGTGGAAGGATTTTTGCTTCATGACGTTCTTGGCTGACACTTTCATGAAGATTTCAGGCGTAAAGGTTGGCAGTGGTTCAAATTCGAACTTGTTTTTACCAACTGTCAGCGTATCTCCAACCTGATAAGTACCAGTATCATAGACCCCGATGATGTCTCCTGCTACAGCATTGCTGACATTTTCACGGCTTTCGGCCATAAATTGAGTCACGTTAGATAACTTAGCACCCTTACCAGTACGAGGCAGGTTGACGCTCATCCCACGCTCAAATTCACCCGATACGATCCGCACAAAGGCGATCCGGTCGCGGTGACGAGGGTCCATATTGGCTTGGATTTTAAAGACAAAGCCTGAGAAATCCTTATCGTAAGGATCGACCATTTCTCCATCGGTCTTCTTGTGGCCATGTGGTTCTGGAGCAAACTTGAGGAAGGTTTCCAAGAAAGTCTGTACACCAAAGTTCGTCAAAGCGGATCCAAAGAAGACTGGTGTTAATTCACCCGCAAGGATAGCTTCTTCTGAAAATTCATTTCCGGCTTCTTGCAAGAGTTCGATATCGTCTTTCACCTGCTCGTAGAATGGATTGTTGGCAAAGAGCTTGTCTCCATCTTCTAGACTGGCAAAACGTTCATCCCCTTTGTAGAGTTCCAAGCGTTGATTATAGAGGTCGTAAAGCCCTTCAAAGGCTTTCCCCATCCCGATCGGCCAGTTCATTGGGTAACTTGCGATGCCCAAGACTTCTTCCAATTCTTGCAAGAGGTCCAGTGGCTCACGTCCATCACGGTCCAGCTTGTTCATAAAGGTAAAGACTGGAATGCCACGGTGTTTGACAACCTCAAACAGTTTCTTGGTTTGAGCCTCGATCCCTTTAGCAGAGTCTACCACCATAACCGCCGCATCCACCGCCATCAAGGTCCGGTAAGTATCTTCAGAGAAGTCCTCGTGCCCTGGGGTATCTAGGATATTTACGCGCTTGCCATCGTAGTCAAACTGCATGACAGATGAGGTTACCGAAATCCCACGTTGTTTCTCGATGTCCATCCAGTCGGATTTGGCAAAGTTTCCTGTTTTCTTCCCTTTGACAGTACCGGCTTCCCGAATCTCTCCCCCAAAGTAGAGCAACTGCTCAGTAATCGTCGTTTTACCAGCATCCGGGTGGGAGATGATGGCAAAAGTACGGCGTTTTTTAATTTCTTCTTGTACGTTCATGTTCCTAATTCTTTCTCTTCTTATTTTTTGATAAATTTACAAATTCATCTCTACATCGGATTTCTCCTCAATTTCTCTATCTGTCCTATTATAGCGAAAATAGGCACTTTTTTCAACGATGATTCTTCTTTGAGAGCAAAAAGAAAAACTAAAATCCGTAGATTCTAGTCTAATTCAATCATATTTATTTTCTCACTTTCACCCGCTCACTTCTGCGACTGAAGAACTGATTAAAGAGTAATAAAGCAAGGGCTAAAATACTGGATACAACCAGATAGTTGAGCCACACCTTATCCCCTCTCATAATCGGAGGTCGGGCCATCAAGCCGTAATTTCCTCCCGTCAATTGGTTGACTCCAACCATGAATAAATCTAAGGCAAAGGTATAGAGAACAATCTGACTATTTTTTAAGAGGTTTCGATCATACCATCTCAAAAGATAAATCAAGGAATTGATGAGGAGACAGTAATGTCCGAGGAGGAAAGAAAAACTTGTAATATGAGGGAAAGTATAGGGATCAAAGACTGGATAGCCCAAGGCAAAGATGGCTCCACTAACTCCCATCAAGGCAAAGAACTGTTTGCTTTTCCATCGGTCTGGTAAAAACAAGACTGCAAACATGGCCAAGCGGCAATGATAAAATGGTAAGCTATTGGACCAAGGAATGTGGTAGGCAAAATACCAAAGATACAAGCAAATTAACTGGAAGCCTTGTAAGTATTGAAAGCATTTGCGAAATTGCTCATTCTGATAATAGCGAAGTGACATCATAATCGCTGTCACAACGAACAAGACCATCACACTATACCAAAGTGCTGAGATTGCTGGTGGTGCTGTTGATTCTGTAGTGAAAAAATGATGCATAAAATCTCCTTATTTAAACAGATTTAGGTATTCTTCTTTTCTTACTGTACTGAACAATCGTATTGATAAAAATCAGTGTCCCCGTCATGAGAACTGTCACGATCAAATAGTTGAGCACAAGGCCATGGTCACCGATCACAGGTGGGCAACGCATAAAGCCGTAGTTTCCACCTGTTGCGAGATTAGCAAGCTGAATAATAGCATTGACCCCAACAGTCATCTGACAGATTTTCCAAACAGCCCCCTCTTCCACCTGGTAGGATTGAACCAGATAGATCAAACAGTTGGCCAAGAGAGCCCAGTGACCAAAGACATTGTTGATCGAGGATACGTGAGGAAAAGGGTAGGGATAAAAGACGGGATGAAGCAAGGCCATAATGGAGCCAAAGACTCCCACGAGGGCAAAATATTGCTTGAAGCTTCCCTTGGGGGCCAAAAGGATAATCCACATGGCCATCCGGCTATGATAGAAAGGAAGACTCTCTGAAAAAGGCAAGCGAGCTGCTAGATACCAAGCATTGATAATGAGCAACTGGATCAACTGCCCCCAATACCAAAAGTTTTGGTAGGCTTTAGAGTGAGCAAATCGAATGGACAGAACTCCCACTACTACCAATGAAGTCGGCAATAAGAAATACCAGACTCCTAATTGAGGAGGGGCCGTTGGTTGACTGGTGAAAAATAAGTCCCAAAGTGTCATGATTTCTTTCCCTTATCTGCTCTTTTTATTCTGAACGCGAAACGATACTCTCTTCGACCATCTTGTATTTGTATTTATAGCGTTGATTGACCAAGCAAATACCTGCCACCATCACAATGCTGACCAAGAGGTAGTTCAAGAGAGCACCGTGGTCTCCAATGATTGGTGGACGCTTTAAGAAGCCGTAATCTCCACTGGTCAAAAGGTTGACCAAAAAGATGACGGCATTCATGCCAAAGGTGATCTTAACAATTCGTAGGCTGTCTTGCTTTTCCGACTGATAAAAATCTTGCAGGTAAATCAAACTATTGGCAAACAAGGCCCAGTGACTAAAAATCAGATTGAGCACAGTAATATGGGGGAATGGGAAGGGGTCAAAGGCCGGATAAACCAAGGCCGCAATCGATCCCAAAACTCCCAAGAGAGCAAAATATTGCTTGATATAGGTTCCTCTCGGGGCAAAGAGGATTGCAAGCATGGCCAAGCGACAATGATAAAAAGGCAAATTATCTGTCAAAGGCATGTGGGCGAGAATATACCAAGCATTGATAGTCAAGACTTGAATCAATTGTGCCCAGTACCAAAAGCGTTGGTAGCTTTTCGACTGCGCATATTTAATAGAAAAGTAGCCAACCACCAACAAAGAAGCTGGCAAAATGAAATACCAGAGTCCAAACTCAGGCGGGGCTGATTTTTGGTTCGTAAACAATAAATCCCAAAGTGTCATTTTTATATCCCTTTAATTTATAGATCGTTTTTAATCACAATACAAATCTCGTTTCCCATCATAAACCTCCCAAAGGAAGTTCAATTGTTCTTCTGTATTGCGCTTGGTAGAAAGAGCAGGCATTTTTTCTCTCTCAAAAAAGGCAAGATCGGAAATTTCCTGATTCTGTTGAAAACTTCCATCCAGCAATTCACATTCAAATACCAATTTCACATATTGGCGGCTTTGCAATTGGTAGCGATTGGTATCAAATACTGCCAACAACCGATTGACACGTGCTACATAGCCCGTTTCTTCTTGAACTTCCTTTAAAATATTTTCTTTAGGAGAATAGCCAACCTCACCAAAACCACCCGGCAAAGCCCAGGTCTCTTCTCCCTGACCTTTCACCAGACAAAGTTTTCTATCTTTGACAATCCAAGCCCTAACATCAATTAAGGGGGTGTCATAATAGTTTGTCGGTCGAAACAAATCTGATAATTCTTGTGAATTCAGATCAGTCGTTTCTCTCACAAGATCCTGTAAAATTTCACGAATATCCTGGTAGCGCTCTTGATCAAATGGATCTTTTGAGAAGGCTAAGCCTGTATTGGTGATTGAAATCAAGCGCTGAATGTCCTTCAGTACATTATTACTTACCATTCTCCAACTCCTCTACCAATTTGGCTAGATTTATGGAATTGCTTCCCTTGATAAGGATTTGGTCTTGCTCTTTCAAGCTTTCCTTGACTTGTTTGACCATGTCCTCAAACTGGTCTTCCTCAGCTGTTTTCTTGAAATAATAGACATGTCCGAGTGGGAACATCTGACTCGCTAACTGAGCCAATCCCGCAATGTCTTGGCCGTAGAAAATAACCGTATCCAAGACATCTGGCGAGAGGCTGAGAATCATTTGGTTGTGCAGATCAATGGATTGCTCCCCTAGTTCTTTCATATCCGCCAGGACAGCTAATTTTCGACCATTTGGATTGGCAGGAATAGTTGAGAAGGTTTCTAAGATTAGGCGCATAGCCGTCGGATTAGCATTGTAGACATCGGATAGGATATCCGCTCCGTTACTGGCCTTCTTCCATTCTGTGCGGTTGCGCGTCAATTGCAAGGTTTCAAAACTGTCACGAATCGCAGCTTCACTCACCCCTTCTTGCAGGGCAACATAAGCTGCAATCATGGCATTGGTCGCATTGTATTTTCCTGTTACTGGAAGATCAATCGCTTCTTCTAAGAAATTCGCTCGGAAAGTTAAGCTATCCTTTCGCTCGATTAACTCGGTAATAAAAATCTCCTCGTCTGGACCAAAGCGGACCACTTTTTGTTTTTCAGGGAGGTAGGCATTCACGATCGGATCAGCTGGAACCACCAGAAGGCCACCTTCTGGCATGCCATCCGCAATTTGGAGTTTTCCTTTTGCGATCTCGCTTCGATCTTTGAAAAATTCCAAATGGGCTTCCCCAATTAATGTGACAATAGCAGCCTTGGGATGCGCCAGTTCTGACAAGAGATGGATATCTCCTAGATGGTCTTGCCCCATTTCAAGGACGAGTTTGTCTGTCCCTTCTGGCATATGGAGAACCGTATAAGGAAGACCAATTTCATTATTATAGTTTCCCTGTGTTTTATAGGTCAGGTAGGTGGTGGACAAAAGCTGTGCCAACATATCTTTTGTAGTTGTTTTACCATTTGACCCCGTTACTGCAAAAACATCCACTTTTGTCTTTTGAAGATAGGCTGCAGCCAGGGTTTGAAAAGAGTTCAATACATCTTCCACCAAAATATAAGGGTGGCCTTCGATCACTTTCTCTGAAAAAGTGGCTACGGCTCCGTTTTCAAAAGCAGTCTCAATAAAGTCATGACCATCACGCGCTCCCTTTAAAGGAACAAACAGGTCTCCAGGCCCAATCAAACGGCTGTCAAATTCCGGCTTGACGAGGGCCACATCTTCAAATTGGCTGATATCATTTTTTGCATGTACTAGATGAGCAACTTCATGTAATGTGAGATTCATATCCGACTCCTCAGTTCTCCGTAGCGTCCTCTAAGATTTGGACACTCCTATCAAATTCTTCTCATTATACCATATTCTAGACCACAAAAAAAGTGGCTGGGACAGAAGTCCTAGCCTCTTGATTGTTTTTGGATTGTCGAGCAAGACGCAGTGGTTGAGTGGGCTCTACTACGCGGATTTCATCAGCTTTTACAGCCCTACTCAACTGTGCGGAGGTGGGACGACGAAATCGAATTCTAACGAATTACCGATTTTTGTCCCACTCTCTCTTTTCTTACAACAAATGCGCTTCGTGTTTTTGGAAGACTTCTTTTCCAAGTTCTACTAACTTGGTAATCAAATCTGTATAGTTAAGTCCCATATTGTCCCAAAGCAAGGGATACATAGACCATTGGGTAAATCCTGGCATGGTATTGAGTTCGTTTAAGAAGATCTCTCCTTTATCGGTATAGAAGAAATCACAACGCGCTAAACCTAGACCACCGATCGCACGAAAGGCTTTTTCTGCGTTGGTCCGCATGGTTTTCACAACCTCAGGGTCCAATTGAGCCGGAATCGCCATGGTAATTTTGTTGTCGATGTATTTAGCATCATAATCATAGAAGGCCACATCTTTCACAACTTCACCTGGCAAGGTGCTCTTCACATCATAGTTTCCAAGCAGTCCAACTTCAATCTCACGCGCATTGACTCCTTGCTCTACTAAGACACGGCTATCGTATTTGAAGGCCAATTCGAGAGCAGCCCGAAGTTCTGTTTGGTTTTCAGATTTTGAAATCCCTACGCTTGAACCCATATTGGATGGTTTGGTAAAGACAGGATAAGAGAGAGTCGCTTCAATTGCAGCAATTTTCTCATCCACGTCATCGCCTTCCACTACAGCTACATAAGGAACTTGCGGAATTCCTGCAGACTCTAAGACCCGTTTGGTCGTGATCTTGTCCATCGCCACACTGGAAGCTAGGATACCACAGCCAACATAAGGCATCTTCAAGACTTCTAAGAAGCCTTGAATGGAACCATCTTCTCCCATCGGTCCATGAAGAACTGGAAAGACCACTGCTCCTTCCTTGTAAATCGCAGATGGAGCCACTTTTTTAGACCAGTCCACTGTCTCATTGGTCATCAATTTCTCATCATCCGCTGGTTTCTCTTCAAAAGCTTGCGTCTGGATGAAGTCTCCTGACTGCGTAATAAAGTAGGTTTGAACCGAAAATGCTTGGTAATCAATCGCGCGCATCACGCTTTCTGCTGAAAGAACAGATACTTCACGCTCTGCACTACGTCCACCATACAACAGGATTAAGTCTTGTTTACTCATAGTTTCTCCCTAATTGTTCCCTTGATTTCTTACTTGATAGTATACCACAATGATAGCCCTTTCGAAAGAACTTCTCTTATAATTCTGTCCGATTTTCAATCGCGCGAAGCAAGGTCACTTCGTCCGCATACTCGATATCGGCTCCAACTGCTAGCCCCCGTGCCAAACGGGTCACTTTGATCCCTGCTGGCTTGAGCACGCGCGAGATATACATAGATGTCGCTTCCCCATCTGCCGTCGCATTGGTCGCAACAATGACCTCTGTGACTGTTCCATCCATCAAGCGACTAATCAAACTCTTGAGATTGATGTCATCGGGTCCCACGCCATTCATGGGCGAGATCAAGCCATGCAAGACATGGTAGCGACCGTGGTACTCCTGGATATTTTCCATAGCAGATACATCCCTGCTATCTTCTACAACAAGAATGAGGGATGGATCCCGCGTTTCATCTCGACAAATCTCACAGGTTTCTTCATCGGTTAAATTGCCACAAATACTGCAATACCCTAGCTCACGCTTGGCATTCAGTAAGTTTTTGGCAAATTCATTGACATCATCATCTGACATACCAATGGTGTAAAAAGCCAGACGAGTCGCTGTTTTGATCCCAATTCCTGGTAACTTCGAATAGCTGTCAATTAATTTTGCAATAGGTGCTGGATAAAGCATAGTTTCCTTTCTAATTCATGGGGTGTTTCTGATTGTATAAGTTAATAATGTCACGCGTAATGGAATGACTGACCGTCGCTTGTAGATTGGTATTATGTGGAAAAACCACTGCTACCGCAATCTTTGGATTGTTTGACGGTGCATAAGCCACCACATTGGTATTAATGGCTTGTTTGCCTCCATCGACTGTGGTTTCAGCTGTACCGGTCTTTGCACTAATGGGCACACTAGCACCTCGACCCACAGTCTTTCCTGTCGTTAACCCACTCGTACCATTTGCAACTTGGTAGAACCCTTGCTTGATCAAAGCCATGTCCTCCGCTGAGATATGGACCTGATTGAGCTCCTTGGTTTCGATCGCTTTTTTCAACTGACCAAGCCCCCCTTGATCATTATTGTCATAGATGCCTTCGACGACATGAGGACTCACCCTCTTCCCATCATTTGCAACGGTTGCCGCATACTGGGCCAATTGCATCGGTGTATAGTTGTCAAACTGGCCAAAGGCATTGGTCAAATAATTGCCGACTGTGTAGTCTTTTGGAATAAAACCAGTCGATTCATTGGGAAGGTCAATCCCCGTTGATGTTCCAAGACCATACTCTGCAAAAGTAGAACGCAATTTTTTCATAGCAGGGTCCACCTGATCCACTTGTAAGGTCATATTGGGAGTGTAGGGTTGCCCCATCATCTTAAGAGCAATCTGGACCATGTAGGTATTAGAAGAATATTCCAAAGCTTCTACTGCATTGATGGAGCGACTGCCGTATTGGGTAAACCAAGAATTGATAGGAGCTGATCCTGCAAAAACAATGGGCTGATCGGTCAGTACCTGATTGCCGGAAATGGCACCATTTTCCCATCCTGAAGTCAAGGTTGCTCCTTTAACGACCGATCCTGGGACGAAAACATTGGTGACTGTTCCCAAAGCATCGGTTGATAAATCTTGACTACCAGCCTGGTGTTTGATCCCTGCCATGGCAAGGACTTTCCCTGTATCAGGCTCAAGGGCTACAGCATAGACACCTTCGGAGTAGGTCGCATTTCCAGCTTGCAACTCTGCGCTAAAGGCAGAGCGGAGAATATCTTCCACCCCTTTTTGGAAATCCAAGTCAATCGAGAGCTTGAGGTTTTCTCCCTTAGCTCCTTTTGAAATGTCTACCACTTTATCCATGTTGCCATTTTTATCCAGGAGAATTTCTTTTTCACTGCGTTTTCCTTGAAGGACGTTTTCGTATTCCTTTTCGAGATAAGATGTTCCAACCCGGTCATTGAGGGCATAACCTTTTTTGACATATTCCTCGACTTCTTCTGCTGGAAGTCCTGCCTGCTCAGTCGAAACCGTTCCGATGATAGAAGCTAAAGGAGTATCCAAAACCTTGCGGTCCCAGCTGGTCGTGATGGCAATTCCCGGAAGGTCCTGACTGTCCGCAGCGATGGTCGCAATCTGCTCAGCTCCTAGTGCCTGCGTCGTAATGATCCCAGTCGCAAAATTCTCTACCGCATTCATCTGGCTATAGAGATAAATAATCTTTTTCTCATCATCTGTATAGCCGAGTTTTGAAGGGTCGATACTATCCACTGCCGCTTGATAAATCTTGGCTTCCGGCAGGCGGTTGCCATCGGTATCAAATTTCTTTTTCTCAGGCAGGTGTTCCACGACCTCTTGGTAGACCTTGGTATTGGCTAGATAGTAATCCACTTCTTGCCGTTCGGTTACTTGAGGATTTTCTACGTCGACATACTGCAGGAGTTTCCCAGCTGTCTCTCGCATTTCTTGGGCCGTCATTTTACGATCGCGCGTAAAAGTCAGGACTTGTTTTCCCACATTTTCCACCAAGGGCTTACCAGAAGCATCATAGATTTGCCCTCGCACACTCCCTTGTTTGACCGTCTTTTTCGTAGCTTTTGCCAATTTATCCGTATAGTAGGCTTGGTGAGTGATCTGCATATAGCCAAGTCGGGCAATCAGCACCAAAAAAAGAAGGCAAATCAAACTAAACAGCAGGTAGAGTCTGCGTGTAATCGAATGATTCTCAAACTTCCGTATTTTCTTCTTCATGAAATTTTCTATCCTTCTTTTCTAATGAACACTTACCTTCCATTTTACTATTTTTCCCAGAGTATCTCAAGAAAAGGAAGAGCCCTTTCCTGGAATTTTACAAAGAAAAAAGATTGGACAGGCTCGTCCAATCCCTTCTTCTAATAGGTCACAACATTGATCTTGCCTTTGTCATACTCGGCAATGAAAATGTCCAGAACGTTGTCATAGCCTTCTTTTTCCAATTCAGCCAGCAACCACTCTTCACTTTTCCCAATTGTTTCCAAAATTTCAAGCTGAACCACACCATCAGTAATGATCGGGTATTTAGGATTTTCATCCCCCGCACGGACAACGATCATTTGACCGTTTTGTTCAATGACAGCTCGTTTCACTCCCTTCAATTGGAAAATTCCTTGTGAACGCAATTTCAAGGCAACGTCTGAAGCAGAAAGTCCCTTGGATCGGCAAGTTTCCGGATCAAGCTTCCCATCTTTGATAATGACAGTTGGTTTGCCATCGATCAAGTGCTTCATAAAACGGACATTGGTATTGAGCCATTTTAAGAGCAAGATCAAAATGGTCCACATCAAGAGAATCACAATGTACTGAAGAATGGTAATGGAGCTATTGTAGATGACCCCACCAATAATTCCCCCAAGAACAAAGTTCTGTATCTGGTCTACTGCAGAACTTGGTGCTAAGTTTCCTTTCCCGGTCACATTGATTACAAATACCAAGGAAATCAAGCCGAGAGCTAATTTAATCAAAATGGCTAAAAAATCTACTGTCATTTGTTCACCTCCACAAGTTCCACGTCTGTTTTATACAGATCCATCTTTTCTAATAGGTAGCTATCTGGGTCACTTCCTGCGATAGCTCGGTAATAAACCTCTCCAACCTTCAGGATCGCCCCATCTGTGGCTGCTGAAGTATTGACATAGACATCTTCTTTTTTGACATCCAACTCCTTTGAGATAACCTCAATAAAACGCAGAGAACGTTGGAATTGGTCATTATTACTTTGGCTATTTTGGAAATTGCTGATGCCGATCAAGACGACTGCAACCAGAGTCAAAATCGAGATAATGGATAATTCACGGAATTTGCTATCGCGCTTATCCCGATAGGCTTTTACCGCAAAAAAACCAGTCAGTAGAATGAGCAAACCAGAGATCCCAATGGTCACCCAATTTTGCTGACTAATCTGACTCAATACATAGTCATAAGAGTAAAATTTCATAATGAACTCCCTTTCTCCAAATGAATTCAAGCTATTATAATAGATTTCACAAGAGATTTCAAGGCATTGTGATCAGAAAATCATTAAAATTTTGTTATAATAAAACTATCAATTATGTCAAGAAAAGGAAACACAATGAAACTCATTTCATGGAATATCGACTCGCTTAATGCTGCATTGACCAGCGATTCAGCACGTGCTAAACTCTCTCAAGAAGTCCTTCAAACCTTGGTAGCTGAAGATGCTGATATCATCGCTATTCAAGAAACCAAGCTATCCGCTAAAGGTCCAACCAAAAAACACCTCGAAATTCTTGAGGAACTCTTTCCTGGCTACGAAAATACCTGGCGTTCTTCTCAAGAGCCAGCTCGCAAAGGCTATGCTGGAACCATGTTCCTCTATAAAAAAGAGCTTACTCCAATTGTGACTTTCCCTGAAATTGGAGCTCCTTCAACCATGGATTTGGAAGGCCGGATCATTACCCTGGAATTTGATGGCTTCTTTGTAACACAAGTCTATACTCCTAATGCCGGTGATGGCCTCAAACGTTTAGCAGAACGTCAAGTCTGGGATGTCAAATATGCGGAGTACTTGGCTGAACTTGATAAGCAAAAACCTGTCCTTGCTACAGGTGACTACAACGTTGCCCACAAGGAAATCGACCTTGCTAATCCAGCCAGCAACCGTCGTTCACCAGGTTTCACAGATGAAGAACGTGCAGGCTTTACCAACCTTTTAGCAGCAGGCTTTACAGATACCTTCCGCCACCTCCACGGTGATGTGCCGGAGCGTTACACTTGGTGGGCACAACGCAGTAAAACCTCAAAAATCAACAATACAGGCTGGAGAATCGACTATTGGCTCACAAGTAACCGTGTAGCAGACAAGGTTACCAAGTCAGACATGATTGACTCAGGCGCACGCCAAGACCACACACCCATTGTCTTGGAGATTAAATTATAAGGATTTTCTTTATGAACTACAATGCAGTAATTCCCGAGTTTATGGTATCGAATATAGAACAGTCCCGTTCCTTCTACTGTGATTTACTGGGTTTCACCATCGAATACGGGCGACCAGAAGAGAACTTCCTCTTTCTTTCTCTTGAAGAGTGCCAGCTCATGCTAGAGGAGGGGACAGTTGAAGAATTAGCTGAACTGACCTACCCCTTTGGTCGTGGAGTTAATATCTCCTTCGGCATAAAAGATGTCCCTAGACTCTATCAAAAAGTAATCGAGTCTAACTATCCTATTCATCGTCCTTTGACCAAAAGAAAATTTCGTGTTGGTGATCATTATATCTATCCCCATGAATTTGCAGTTCTGGATCCAGATGGCTATTTTTTAAGATTTAGTGAATAAGAAAATAGATCACTAGAGTAGAAAAAGAAACAAAAAAAGAAAGAGACTAATCACATTGATTAGTCTCTTTTAGTTTTTTAAGGATTATTTCCCCGGAGTATTCGGATCTAGGCCCCAAGATTGCTCGAGAACAGGTCTTAAGGATTTAATCATATCTTCTGAACCTTGGATTATGATTGTGTATACTTTATCTCCTTTTTGGAATACCCATACGTATAAAGTACTCCCATCTTTAACTGTTACTTTTATTAAGAAAGCGTCCCCACCGGCAAATATAGCTTTTACACCTTCTATACTAGTTCGATTTTTGTGTTTTCCGAATGAGCTATATAAACGGTTCGCAAATAACTCTGCGTCAAAGGTTTCGTTGGGGCCAAGTTCAACAGTATCTTTAGTGTTTGAGCCCATTATTAACGCATTGTGTTTGTCTGGTGATGAATATTTGAGCGTTTGGCTACTTTGAGTTTTGTCATTGTATACGACCCAATCTTTAGGGATATTGATATAACCAAATTTTTCATTTCCGATACGTTGAGTATCTGCAAGGGATATTTCTTTTGACCCAGAAGAAGACCCAGGAGTTGTTGTTTGAGCTTTTGTCGTTGATGCAGCCGTAGTTTCTGCTGCTTTCTTCTCTCCGTTTCCGCATGCTGCTAGTATAAATGCAGATAGAAGCATTACAGAGCTTAATATTATTTTGTTTTTCATCAGGATTGTTCTCCTTAAAGTGGTTGACTCACATGTATTATATCATTTTTTATAGTTTATTTAAATTAAAACAGGAAACGCTTTCACTAAAAAGCATAGGGTATAACAAAAGAAAATTTCGTGTTGGTGAACAGTATATCTATCCTCATGAATTTGCAGTTTTAGATCCAGATGGCTATTTTTTAAGATTTAGTGAATAGAATGATCATCACCCGTCTATGAGCCATACCCAAAAATCTATTTTTGTGAGTACAGTTCAATAGCGGGTGATTTATTTATCTTTCATCTTAAAGAATGAGACAGACTGACTTTCGAGACATAAAAAAACCGGAGCCTTCACATGACGGCTCCGACTTTTTTATCTTCATTGATAGACCAATGATTGATTATTTTATTTTTTCTTCTCAATGTGATCTTTGAGATCTTCTTGAGCTTTTTTATTGGATTCTGCTTTTTTCTTCAACCATTCTTCTTTGGCCTTGTTAAAGTCTTTTGTTGTGACAACATCTTTAGACATTTCAAGGTATTTGTAGAATGTTCCTGTTCCTTTTGTACCAACCCATGAAGCAGCACGGCTGTATGGTACGGTCCGTTGAAGCATTGGAGAACCACCATTTGAAACAGTTGGAAGCGTAATCGAGCTATCTGTCAACCATGCTTGCGCTGCTGCATATTTTTCATAGCGTTTTCCTTGATCCAACAATTCAGCATCGGCGTCTTTCAACATGTTAGCGTATTGATCCAAACCAACTGTTGCAATGGCTGGATTGTTTGAACCTGCATCAATACCAAGATAGTAGAAGACAGAACCATTTACTGGGCTGATACTTTCGAGGTAAGTTGATGGGTCTTGGTAGTCAGGAGCCCAACCACCGCCTGAGATGTCGTAATCTCTCGCAGCCGCTGTATCGCTGAAGTAGGTGATATTTTGGAAATCATCATCCGATACCTTTTGAAGGTCCACAACGACATTGTCTGCACCAAGCGCTGACTCTACAGATTGTTTGAAGGAACTAGCTTGTTGGACCATGCTGTTGTCCACTTGGCTGACAATGTAGTCCAAATGAATTGGGAATTGAACTCCTTGTTTTTGCAATTCAGCTTTGGCTTTCGCGAATGAAGCCTTGGCTTTTTCTGGGTTGTAAAGGCTCGTTTGACCATCGGCCAGGCTCACACCCTTCCATTGATCCCCATAGGTAACCAATTGTTTTTCAACGACTTTGCCAAAATCTTCTCCATTGACTTGGACATAAGTTGGTGGCACCAAAGTGCTACGAAGGGTATTTTCAGCCGCATCAGATCCAGATACTTGTGCCGCATATGATTTGCGGTCAAAGCCAAAGTTCACTGCTTGACGGAAGTCCTTGTTCAAGATTGCTTTCTTGGTAGAAGCTTTTTGTTCATCCGTTGTTTTGGCTGTGTGGTCATACTTTTGACGGTCCAAGTTGAATCCAAGATAGTAGGATGTTCCCAATTGCAAACCGTAGACAATGTTGTCGCCAAAGTTTTTCTTAACACTCTTATAAGTCGAACTGTTTGGCATAACAGATGCAAAGGAATATTGACCTTTTTCAAAGTTCTTAATGATAGAATCTGGGTTTGATCCATCGTTAAAGGTCAATTTGACATTGTCGATATGAACATTTTTCGCATCGTAATAGTCTTTGTTCTTGACCAATTCAATCTCAGATTTTGAAGTCAATGATTTCAGGTAATATGGACCATTGTATAAGATGCTGCTAGGTTTCAAAGAACCAAAATCTTTTCCTTGAGATTTCAAGAAATCCGCATTAACTGGGAAAAGAACACCTGAGGTTGTTTTTGAGTTCCAGAAGCTTTCTGGACGAACCAAAGTATATTGGATGGTGTGGTCGTCTAAGGCTTTGACTCCAACTGTGTTAAAGTCTTTGGTTTCCCCTTTTACGTAGGCATCCAAACCTTTGATCGAATTTTGAATCAAGAAGAGACCTTCTGATTTAGACTCAACCGCGTGTTTGATCCCTGTAACAAAGTCTTGAGCCGTTACAGCACCATATTCTTCTCCTTCACTCGTATACCATTTGGCATCCTTACGAAGTTTGTAAGTATAGGTTAATCCATCTTCAGAGACAGTCCAATCTTCTGCTAGACTTGGCACAAAGTTTCCGTATCGGTCGTTTTCAAGAAGACCATCTACAAGGTTACTTGTGACATCTGAAGTTGTTGTACGAGTTGCAGCGATGTAATCCAAGGTATTTGGATCTGCTGAATAGACGAATGAGTAGGTTGCTTGATTGCTACTACCACCGCCACATGCTGCTAAAAGAAAGGCACCTGCAACAGAAACTCCTGCAAGAGCTAACAGTTTTTTTGCTTTCATCACTATCTCCTTATGTTAGATTTTCTACCATTATACACTATTTCTTAAAAAAAACCAAATTTATTTAAAAAAAGTTCGTTATTTCTGAATGAATATAATAAGATATAAAGAAAAAGCATCTTGAAATCGATCTCAAAGAAGCCGGATAGAGGAGTCTAGGCACCTACCACCAGATCCAACATAGATATCACCTTTCAATACTTTTAATAAATATACGTTTCATTACAAAAAAAGAACCTCTGCACTTTCGAGCAGAGGAACTGATTCCTAATCAAAATGATAGAGTTGTGGGTACTGGTCACATTCAGGATTTTTAGGATGGCAGATAGCCCGCCCAAAATAAATCATGGCTTGGTGAGCCGCCAGCCATTCGCTCTTTGGCAGAACATCCATGACCCGTTTTTCAACTTCCAATGGCGTCGCTGATTTCTTGACAATATCATGGTGCTTGCAGATCCGCTCCACATGGGTATCGACAGCAAAAGCTGGAATACCAAAACCTACACTCATGACAACATTTGCTGTCTTGCGCCCTACTCCTGCTAGACTTTCTAACTCTTCACGAGTCTGAGGCACTTGCCCATCAAAGTTGTCTAACAATTGTTGGGCACATTTTTTGAGAAATTTGGCCTTATTTCGATAGAGACCTAATTTAGAAATATGCTTGGCGATAGCTGCTTCACTGGCTGCTGCCATGGCTTGTGGGGTTGGAAAAGCCGCAAACAAACCTGGTGTCGCTTTATTAACAGCCGCATCAGTCGTCTGAGCAGAGAGCATGACTGCCACTAATAATTCAAAATGATTACGAAAATCCAGACTCGGTTTAGCATCTGGAAAAAGGGCGATAATTTCTTCAATCACATGACGTGCCCGTTTCTTTGATAAAACCATCATTTCTCCTTTACACTACTAGTCCTTATTATAGCATGAAAGCACCCTATTTCTGAAAGAATCAGCTTCAAAAAAAGAAGAGGGACAAAACGAATTGTAAAAAAATTCATCCAATCCCACTTCTATCTATTTTTTGTTTTACACCAATCTCTTTAAGAAGGTAATCAGGGTTTGAGCAGAGCGCTCACCAGCCTCTACGATAAATTCATCAAAAGAGAGATTGGCTGAGTGATCTGCCGTATCACTCATGGCCCGAATAACCATGAAGGGACGTCCAACTGCATGAGCGGCTTGGGCAATGGCTGCCCCTTCCATCTCAACTGCCAATACTTCTGGAAACTGCTCCCGAATCGCTGCAACTTTTTCTTCACTCGCGATAAAGCTATCTCCTGTTGTAATCAGGCCCACATGTGTGGTTGCAGCTTCTTCTTCCAGAACTTTTTTCATTTCTGATACGAAATAGCGACTGGATTCAAAGTAAAGCGGTTGACCTGCCATTTGACCATACTTGTAGCCAAAGGCTGTCACATCCACATCATGATAGGCCAGTTTGTCGGCAAGGACAATATCCCCAACAGCCATTCCCGGTGCGACTGCTCCTGCAGATCCGGTATTGATAATAGCTTCCACTTTGAAATCATTGGCTAGAACCGCTACACTCATGGCAGACATGACTTTCCCGATGCCACTTTCAACCAAAACGACTTCATGGCGACCAATCGATCCTGTATAGTAGACTTTTCCAAGACGCAGATGCTTTTCCCCATTTTCAAGGGCTTCAACCAAGATCTTCAACTCCTGGGGCATGGCTGCGATAATTCCAATTTTCATATCCATTCTCTCCTTGTGACGACCTTACAGACGCCAAATAGCAATGATCAAAACAATGAGGAGCACAATGATCCAGAACAAAATCTTATTGAGTTTGGATTGGACCACACTTTGTTTGCGCTCTTCAATGCGACGACTCTTGGTCACAGTGGGCTCCACTTGGATCTGCAAGGTATCCTGTGAATAGCTCTCCTGCGGGCGCTCCATACGGCTTTCTCTCATAGGACGTTCGTAGCCAAATCCCCTGTGGTCTGTCTGAATAATCTTCGTCTCTTCAGCATCGACCATTTTAGGACTCGAAATGTCCTCACCTCGCCTCGCTCGTTCAATCATTTCATCGGTTAATAAAGGTTTTCCCATTGGATCCTCCTCTATTTATTGATTAAGTCCCAGTATTGGATCGCCATGATGGTCTTGGCATCACAGATTTCGCCAGCTTGGATCAAGTCTTTAGCCTCCTTCAAGGTCACTTCTAGCAGCTCTAAGGTCTCATCTTCATCTTGTGGGCGTGGATGTTCCACTTTTTTCAAATTGGTTGCAGCATAGAGTTTGATCCGCTCGTTGCAAAATCCAATGGCAGAATAAAAATCATACAATAACTCTAGATCCGCTGTGTAGCCAATTTCTTCTTCCAATTCGCGTAGAGCAGCCGCTTGAGGATCCGCATTTTCACCCTTTTCCAACTTCCCTGCTGGGATCTCTACAGAAGTCCTCTCGATCGCCTTGCGGTACTGCTTGACCAAAATGGTCTTGCCCTCCTCTGTGATCGGTAAAACCGCTACTGCTCCGTTATGGAAGATTAAATCACGCTGCGCTTGGCCTTTTCCAGCGGGTAGTTCTACTTGATCAGTCACCACTTGGAAAATCGGTCCCTGATAAATTTCCTTGCGCTCAATGGTTTTTTCTTCAAATTGCATGAGATTCTCCTATTTATTTTTAGGATGGTGTGGCAAGCGAAGAGCATACTCTTCTTTATTCACTTGACGGCCACGACCGATCGCAATAGCATCTGCTGGCACATCTTTGGTAATGGTGGATCCAGCCCCGACTAGGGAATTATCTCCGAGCTCGACGGGTGCAATGATGGTCGAATTTGAACCAACAAAGACATTGTTGCCAATTGTTGTTTTAAACTTGTGTTGGCCATCGTAATTCACCGTGATAGTTCCAGCACCAAAGTTGACGTTGCTACCAACTTGGCAGTTGCCAATGTAAGTCAAATGACCTGCTTTGGTATTTTCTCCGATAGACGAACCTTTGACTTCGACGAAGTTTCCGATATGGACATCTTTGGCCAAGCTAGATCCTGGACGAATGTGGGCGTAAGGTCCCACTGTCACACCATCGGCTACCGTGCTCTCTTCAATCATAGAGTTAGTAATAACGGCACCTGCACCAATTTCACTGTCCACAATATAGGTTCCATTAGTTAAGACGGTTTCAGCCCCAATTTTTGTGTGCCCTTTTAGGGTAACATTGGCTTCGATTTGCACTTCTGGTGCGATCTCAACATCGACATCGATATAGGCTGCATCTGGATTGACAAAGCTCACTCCATTGACCATGTGGGCTTGGTTAATGCGACGACGCATGATGCCTTCTGCTGTCGCAAGGGCAACGCGGTCGTTAACCCCGAGACTTTCATCAAAATCTTTGAGCGTATAGGCTCCAACTTTCTCTCCTGCTTCTCGGAAGATCCCAATCACATCTGTGATATAGTATTCACCTTGGGCATTGTTGGTATTGATATTCTTCAAAGCTTCAAAGAGGCGGGCATTGTCAAAGACATAAGTCCCTGTATTGATTTCTTTGATTTGTTTTTCAAAATCTGTCGCATCTTTTTGCTCGACGATGCGAAGCACTTCCGCATTGTCATTACGGACAATCCGACCATAGCCAAATGGATTAGCTGCTTCGGCTGTCAAAATCGTTGCCACATTCTTGTGGTTGATATGGAAGTCGATCAAGTGTTTGAGACTGTCACCCGTAATCAAAGGAGTATCTCCTGCAATGACGAGGGTATGCCCTTCAAGACCTTTCAAGACTGGCTCTGCCATCATGACCGCATGACCAGTTCCCAATTGTTCGGTTTGTTTGACAAACTCTGTTTGTCCCGCTAAGACTTGCTCTACCAATTCCGCCTTGTGGCCCACAACTGTTACAGTCTTTTCTGGTGAGATGGCTCCAACACTACGGAAGACATGCTCCAACATAGAGATCCCTGCAACCTTATGGAGAACCTTGGGCAGATCTGATTTCATACGGGTACCTTTCCCCGCTGCTAAAATAATGGCATAATTTGGCATAACATTTCTCTTTTCTGTACAATATCGCTTACATTATACCATTTTTTAGCCCTTTTGGAAAATAAGACCCAAACCAAAAAACTCTCCTAGAAGGAGAGTCAGATTAAGATCAAATCTTCGTTGAGACTTTCCTTGGGTGAGTACGGACATCAGCGAACTTCTTCGAAGTTCCATGATTTAGTTTTGAACCTAAAGTTTCAAAACTCCCGAGCGCTTGAAACTTTTAGGTTTCAAGCGCTTTTCTCACAGCGGAAAGTCTCAAAAAATCTTTTAATAGTTCTAAGAACTGGGCAGTATTTTTAGCTTGACACAATCACTAGGTATTTTTTAATAGAAAACAGTTATTCTCTTTTCTGATTTTCTAAAAGAAAAGAGTGTTCTATAATGGATAAACCTTGCGAAATTCTTCTAAAACCACCTTGCTATCAGGTGTAAAAGTTAGTCCCACTTCTCCTAAACAGTCTGTGAAAAAGTCTTCATGAACCTGACGCCAATAAGCTAGAGATTTGTCTCCCTCACCTTCCTTGTAGGCATGGTCAGCTGAAACCTGTTTGAAAGGCTGAACAGAAACCTTTGTAACTTCAACAATGCAGACAGCCTGATCTTGACTGTCTAAAATGACATCAAAAGTCCCTTCTTGGGGAAGGGGTTCGTCCTCTAATGCGTAGAGGTCGTAAGCTGAGGCTGTTGCTGTTTTTTCGCCTTTAAAGACCAGTTCCGCTAAAAGGTCTGGTTCCGCTCCAAAAGCCCAGGCGTCTATCTCATCTCCGATAGAGGGGTTGATTTGCTTGTAGGCATTCCACATTTCTTGAGGTGTCATGGGTTCTCCTTTGTAATTTTTTACTTTCTTCTTTTATATGTTTAAGATGGTCTGGATGGTCAATTTCTAAATCAAAAATCTCTGGAATAGAGCTGTAATGGAGAATACATTCGATACCCATCTGATTCATTTTTTGTATGAAAGAAGTATTCAGATAGCCTGCTACAGCAAAATCAATCTTGTTCTTCCTTGCTTTATCCTGCATCTGTCTCAACATATCTAACATAATTGGACTTTCTATATCATGCCATTGACTATTTCTCACAGTCGCAAAAACAAAAGAAGTCAAATCATTCATTCCCACTACAATCTTTGAAATACCAGTTTCCAGTATCCTGTCCAAGTCAAAATAAGCTGATGGTAATTCAATCATTGTTCCAACTTTTCCAGTAAAACCATGCTGGCGCAATACTGTAATAGCTTGTTTTAATTGTTCGGCATCATTGACAAAAGGAAAAATAACAGACAGATTGGGATTGGTTTGAAAAACTTCGGTAACAACATTTGTCTCAGCCTGAAATTCATCTGGACACGCCAACAAACGCCTGATACCTCTGTATCCAAATAAGGGGTGGCGTTCGTCAAAATACTCTTTAGTCCCGTCTAGAATATTTGCTTCTGCATTTGTTAACTCTGAAAAGCGATACCAGACTTCTTCATCTGAGTACAAATGACAAATAGTGTCTAGATAATCTTTCACAAATTGCTGACAATTTGGTAATAGTATGTTTTGGTTTAGTTCTCTCAACAAGTATTCCCCACGAATCAAGCCGACGTGGTGCAATAAATGGGGATAAACTTTTTCAACAATTTTTTCGCCACTAAGACCTAGTTGATTTTGCATGTTCATTCACCTCGTCTTAAAAGATACAATATCAGATATCATTATATGATACTTTCCTCTAGTTCAAAAGCTTCATAAGGTTCAACTAATTCGTATCCTAAAAATTCTGCTACTTTTTTAGAAGCCTCGTTATGAGCATCCCAAAGTGGGAACATTTCTCTATTTAAAGCCTCTAGAATCATTGCAGCACCAAGTTTTTTAGCAAATCCATTTCCTTGTTTGTCTGGTCTAGTTGCAACTTCCACTTCAACTGCTCCGTGGTAAACTAACCCTGAGGAAATCCCAGCAATCAGTTCATTATTTTTAAGAATAACAAAGCCAAATCCACCTTTTAAAGCAAAATCCTGGTAGGACTCAAAATCCCCCTGTAAATCTTGTGACCATTCTTCCTCAGAAAGATAGTTATAAATACGATTGTCAATAGGTACAATATTGTAACCTTCCTCTAAATGAGTAACTAGATCATTTAGAAATTCAACTTGAAAATTTGCCTTATCCTTAAAAGAATAGCGAGTAAAAGAAATTAACCCCACTTGCCGATGCAGAAAATCTTGCCATTTAGTGTCTTCTGAAATAATAATCTTATAATCTAAACCATATTGCCTAACAAAGTCTTCCCAAAATCTGGGATCCAACTCCCCTGCTAGGTATAGAAAATTCCCAATATCATAAAAGCTCGTTGTCCAATCACTGTTTCGATAAACAGTTCCAATTTGAGATTTAAGACCATAGAGAACCATATATTTCTTCCATGTTTTAAATAGTTCCATTCTCCCTCTATTTCACCTTCCAATTTCTATAGCTTGTCATGTCCAATTCTGGAAATCCTCCTAACTCTGCCTTTACCTTTAATACTAAAGGAGAACCATTGTCTTCAGTAATGTCTTCCACATTCAACCAAACTGCATTTGCTGAATCATTAGTCCCATCAAGAACCTCCTGAGGAAGGGATTGTTGAGGGCCTTCGAAATCGACTACGATATCATAAAAGGCCATGATATGATGCACAGCGAAGTCTTTCCCTTCTTCTTGAACCATCACGTCATACATCCTAGGATTAGCGTATCTGCTAATCGTATAGCCTGTCTCTTCAAGAACTTCTCTCTTGAGGGTTTCTGTCAGTCCCTCCCCTAGTTCCTGGCTACCACCCGGTAGATCAAAGCGATGCTGATAAGGTCCTCTAGTTTTTTCAATGCAGAGTAGTTTCCCCTCTTGAAGACAGACTCCGTAGACACCAAAGTGATTTTTGATTTCCATCAAATCCTCCTACTTTCATTCAAAGCTCAGTCGATAGTGAAACCAGTATAGCTATTCTTTTTGCAACACCATCTCTTATTGACCCTAATCATTTCTTCTCTATTGATTTAATACTTTTTCAATATCAATTTTAGTAATTTTTCTAGATACCAATAATCCTGCAAAAACTGAAGTAAGTATCCCTATTAATACCGGGAACAACAATCTGCTAAGTTCAATATCTAGTGGCAATCCACTCAAAAAGATGATCAAATAAGAAATAGCAATTCCTATCACCAATCCCGCGCTTGTACCTCGTACTCCCATCATGAAGCTTTCAAATAAATATATTCTTTTTATCTGTCGATCAGATGCACCGATGATTTTAAAAGTTGCGATCTGTTTATGATTCTCCTGAATGGTAATGGCAAGAATATTGATGATATTAATAATCGCTACAATAGAGATAAGAACTATGATTAAGAGGATAAAAAGGTCGATGTAGGAAAACCATCTGGATAGCATATTGATAACATCCTGTTGTGTTGCTACAACAACATCTAATCCTGTTCCTGATAAAGATTGTTTTAAATTTTCATTTTTTAAAACATTCTTTTCTATCTTATTTGCTACTTCATTTAAATCGGTTCCATTTTTTACAGTAGCATTCAGATAGTAATACTTATTTGATGAAACGCTACTACTTTTTACATTGATTGCCATCATTTGATTTATTTCTGTTGGCAAGGTAGAAAATAACTGCGCTTCTTGCTTGTCTATAATGCCAGAAATTACAAACTTTTCATAATGATTATCAATCTTAATAGTCACCGTATCTCCGACATTCATTGATGTAGCCTTGTGTACGGAATCTCCGATTAATATTTCATTGTCCTTCTCTGGAAATTTCCCTTCAGCAATTCTAATATTCAGGTTTTTTAAATACTTTTCTTCTAGACAATGGATAGTATTGGAAACCGATGTCTTACCATTTTGGAATTTGATATCATCCGTAAATAATAGTTTTACACCAGTAATATTTTTTACTTCATCTATTTTTTTTACTCGATCAATATCTTCATTAGAAAATAAAGGCAAAGCTTTATAATTCAGAGAATTTTCTTTATTACCAAAGGCAACAGTAACAACATTTTTATTTGCTACAGTCATTTCATTAATCATTTTATTATAGAAAGAATTAGAAATGAGCATCACTAAAACAATTAGCAAAACAGAGATCGCTATTGACAGTCGAACTAATCTATATCTTCGTTTGTTAACTTCTAAATCTCTTTTAGCAATGAATAATATGGAATGATTCATTTTATCATCTCCTTACGTACTCAATTTTGCCATCAACAACTGTGCAAATAGACTGCATACTATTGGCCACCTTATCACTATGAGTTACTGTTATAATCGTGATACCTAACTCCTCATTGATCCGCTTCAACAATTCTATTATATTTTGTTCGTTAGCAGCGTCTAAATTACCAGTAGGTTCATCTGCTATCAATATTTCTGGATTATTAATAAGAGCTCTTGCCAAGGCAACTCTTTGTTTTTCACCTCCACTAATCTTATCAATACTCTTGCTTAACATTTCCTTTGAAAGACCTAGAGTGTTACAAATTTCGTTAATGTTATTCTCTCCATTTTCAAAAAAATATCTTGGAAGTAGAATATTCTCTTTCACCGTGAAACCTGAAATCAAATTAAAGTTTTGGAAGACACAGCCAATATTCCTACGCCTTACCTTACTCAAATTTTTCATATCTAAAATGGAACTACCACAGACTAAGATATCCCCCTCATTTAAACTGGTAATCCCTAATATTACTTTAACAAGAGTAGTTTTTCCTAATCCAGAACGGCCAACTATTGCAGTCGTGCTACCTTTTTTAAATTCAAAATTACAATTTTTGAAAATATATCTGACATTCGATCCATCACTAAAACATTTAGTAACATTCACTAATTTAATCATGACTTCACCTTCATTCCACAATAACTTAGCAAATCAATTGTACTATTCGTTTCTTCTAAAACAATCTCTTAAGGTTTCAGGTAACCCATTCAAAAAGTTCTTCTGAACTTACCCTCAGTTATCTTCATAATTGTTATTATCCCTGTCTTTTTTTGGTGAAATAGGCTAGATCTCCATCGTGACCAATCATAAAGAAATCTGATTCATCCTGATCACTCTGGTAGGTTTAATTTCGTTCAGTAAGATCTTCTTTAGCATAGAGGTAAATACCTGTCTCTCCACTGTCCTAACTTAATTGTTCACCTAGGTTTGATCCTCTTTCAGTAAGGAAAAAACAATTACATTTCTTAGCAAGATTTCAACTCTTGCTTTTTCATCCTCCTATTTCAAACTCCAACCACCATCAATCGTCAGGATTTGTCCTTGCATGGCAGATGCCTTTCCGCTAGCCAAAAAGAAGCTGAGTTCTGCTACTTCCTCTGGCTCAATCCAGCGCTTGATCGGCGTCTCACTGGCTACCCAGTCAGCCAAGCCACCTGGCACAAAGTCAGCTGCGGTCATGCCTGTTTTGACGGCCCCCGGCGCAATGCCAAAGACTTGAATACCAGCTTCTGCATAATCCAGGGCCAACTGCTTGGTAAAGCCCGCTAGAGCATGCTTGGACGAGGTATAAGCGTGACCGCCTCCTCCTGCCAGGCTAGAAGCAATGGAGCACATGTTGATGACGGTCCCTTGCTTCTTCTCCAACATTTGAGTCAGATAATGCCGTGTCAGCTCTACCGGAGTCACATAGTTGATCTCAAAGATCTCCTGAATCTCCTCAGCGCTTTGCTCCAGAAGCGGCTTGTAATCATCCAAAACTCCTGCTGTATTGCACAAGATCTCTACCTCAGGACACCAGTCAAAAATCGGCGTCAAATCAAGAGTTAAGTCCCGCTGTAAGAAGTGAAAATCACCCGACAACTGAGGATCCGCTCCCTGATCCACCCCATAGACCTGGTAGCCCTTTTCTAGAAAGAGGCGAGCTTGAGCAAGACCAATGCCAGAGCTCACGCCTGTAATCAAGACCTGTTTAGTCATGGACTTCCACCCAATCTGTCGCTAGGACGTCACAAGGAGTTGGACTCCACATAGAGAACCCTTCCCCCTCACCAGAAACGTTAATGAGGAAATAAGGGGTCACTTCCAGAGCCACTCCATTTTGCTCAATGGTATCAAAGAGTTGGACGTAGTTTTCTGCTCCACCCCATCCTGTTCGTACATATTTTTTCTTATCCTTTAAGCCTGGTAAAATCTCTTCAAATGTCATGATGTTCTCCTTTGTTATCTAGTTAACTTTCTCCCTTTATTATACCAAAAAAAAAAGCTTCCCCTATACAAAAAGCCAGAGTTCTTCTACTCTAGCTTTCATGTTTTATTGATTTTCTTCTGAGTGGCGATAGCCATAACCGAAATAAATTCCGATCCCAATCAGGAGAGCAACTCCGAAGGCCAGCCAGGTCGATAGGGAATACTGGGTCATAAAGGACAGGCAGACCACAATCGATAGGATTGGCAAGACTGGAACCAAGGGTGTTTTAAATTCACCAGGTCCAGGAGCCCCGTGTTCCTTGCGCAATTTCAAGAGGGCAAAGGCCAACATAACCAGGTAAGCCAAGGTACAGATATTTAAGAAGGAAGCGATACTTGCAAGTGGAAATATTCCACCAGCAATGGCAGCCATTGATCCAGCTACTAGTGTTGCATTTTTGGGAATTCTGGTTTTTGGATCGAGCTGTTTCATAGCTTTTGGCAAAAGCCCATCCCGCGCCAAACTGTATATCATCCGTGAAAGGGCAAAGGTCATGGAAATGCAGACGGTGATTAGGGTCAAAATCGCTACCAGCGATACATAATTTCCAGCCCAGCCAGCTCCGACCTGACGAAGGGCAAAGGCAACCGCGTCTTCTACATTTAAGTTCTTAAAAGGAACCATACCGGTCAAAACCAGGGTGACCAAGATATAAAGAACCGTTGTGATCAAAAGACTAAGGACAATGCCGCGAGGGACGTTCTTTTGTGGTTCCTTGATTTCGTCGACCGCCATTGAAATGGACTCAAAACCAAGAAAGGCAAAGAACATGAGCGAAGCTCCAGCCATAATCCCTGTCTGACCACCATAGATTTCGCCAAATCCATACGGAGCAAAGTTTGCCCAGTTGCCAGGATTTAGGTGAAAAATCCCCACAAGGATAAACAAGGCAAGAGCGGAGAACTTGAGTAAGACTAGCAAGGAATTAAAGCGTAAAACCGCTTTTGCATTCATAAGGACTAAGGCTGTGACGAGGACCATGACCAAAATAGGCAAGAGATCCACATAAGTTCCCTTAGCTGGATCAAAAGTCCCGTTTAAAGCTGTCGGCAGGCTCCAGCCAAGATTGGCCAACAAGCCCTTGAAATAAGCAGCCCAACCTGAAGCCACCCCTGATACAGCTGTCATAAATTCCATCACAGTCAACCAACCTGCAATCCAGGCTGGAAACTCTCCAAAGATGGCATAGAGGTAACTATAGGCTCCACCAGTTGAAGGGATGCGAGAAGCAAACTCTGCAAAGAAAAGGGCAGATAAGCCAACGCAAAAAGCCGCAATCACAATTGAAATGATCAAGGCTGGCCCAGCTAAATTCGCTGCTGCAGTTCCCGTAATCGTGAAGATCCCTGTCCCCACCATGGCACCAATTCCTAAAATGATCAAATCCCATAAACGTAAATGGCGATTTAGACCCGGGTGTACTTGCCCAAGTCCCTTTTTTCGAAATAGATTCATGCATATTCTCCCATCTAATGAGTTTATTCTATCATACTTGGACAAGAAAGGGGAGACTCTTTTTCCCCCTTTTCTTACTATTTATCACTTTCCGTCCTATTCTTTTTCAAAGCACGAATCGTAAACCAATAATAAATAACCAACCCAAAGACGATGATCACTGTGGGCAGAAGAACCGTCATACCAAGATTCTGAACTCCTTGTGCCAAGGTCCAGCGATGTAAGAATCCAACCACTAAAAAGGCGACGATAGGAAAGATGAAAGCTCGTCCAAACTCTTCTTTCCATTGCCAAAGAATGAGAGCTCCGCTAGACCCTGTCATGAGAAGAGCATCCCAAGGACTAGGGACTACAAACCATGCAAGAGCTGGCAAGAAACGGACCCCCACTATTTCACCAACAAAATAGAATCCTAGAACTAGAACAAATGCTACATAAATTGCTTTTTTCGCTTTTTCTTCCGCAAAAATGAGGCGACGAAGGAGATAGAAGATTATCCCAACAGCTAGGAGTCCCAAAATGATGTCGGTTAAATAGACTAGTGGCTTGAGCACAAGGACCGCTTGAGAAGCAAAATCACTTAGGAGGCGATAAAAAATCACAATACCTGAAAAGATAGCCCCATATTTCAAAACAGACCGTGTCGATTCTTTGGGCATATTTTCGATGATTTGGTCTGCCATTCCCTTTGGATCAAGGCCAAAATAATCCTTTGCCGTGAGGCCATCCGCTCCTGCTTGCGAAAAGTCAAGTGCTAGATTATAGACCTGCTCTCTTAAGGCTTTCTCCTCATATAAGAAACCTGCAAGATTGAAATAATCCCAGAGATCTTGGAAATAGGCTTGGTCCTCCTGGCTAAAGGTTTGCATCAAGGCCTGCGTTTCTTCAAAATAAATAGCTGATGTCATTCTTCTCCCTCCTTCTTGATACGTTCTACTTTTGTGACTAGCTCCTGCCACTGGTCCCAAAATTCCTCTAAGCGCTCTCTTCCAGCATCACTGAGTGAAAAATACTTACGATCGGGACCATCTGGAGACGGCCTCATTTCCCCATGAATAATTCCTTGTTTTTCTAATTTTTGAAGCAGGGGATAAATGGTCCCGGCGACAATCTTATCAAATCCCATCTCTTTGAGACTTTGGATCAATTCATAGCCATAGATAGCCTTTTTAGAAATAATCTCAAGTACACAGCCCTCCAAGACTCCCTTTAGTAATTGGGACTCTTTCATCCTTCTCACCTCTTTCTTCACATTTTTTACTAGTTTGTTTTACATACTAGCTGTTTCACTATCAGTATACTCTTTCTCGACTAGTATGCAAAGCATAATAGTAACTTTTTTCAAAAAAATTTTTATTCCTTAAAAATCCCTTAAAATCAAGACTTTCAGTGTATACGGGTGTGTAAATATACAAAAAAAGTTCAAAAAACACTTTATTTTGTAGATTGATTGGAGTATAATAATTTAAATTATTCAAAAGGAGACACGAATATGAAAAAATCGAAGCTTGCTCTTTTAGCAGGTGTCGCCGCGGCTTCAACGCTTTTCCTTGCAGCATGTGGCTCATCTTCTAATGCGTCAAAAGGGACTACTTACAACTACGTGTATGGTACAGACCCTGATTCCTTGAACTATTTGACTTCAAATCGTTCAACTACAAGCGACATTACAACCAACTTGGTCGATGGTTTGTTTGAAAACGATCAATACGGTAACTTAGTGCCTGCTCTTGCTGAGGACTGGTCCGTTTCAAAAGATGGTCTGACTTATACTTACAAGCTTCGAAAAGATGCGAAGTGGTATGATTCAGAAGGAAATGAATACGCTGACGTCACTGCACAAGATTTCGTGACATCTCTAAAATACGTAGCAGATAAAAAATCGGATGCTCTTTACTTGGTTCAAAACTCAGTCAAAGGCTTGGATGACTATGTAAACGGGAAAACCAAAGACTTCTCAACCGTTGGGGTAAAAGCTGTTGATGATCACACTCTTCAATACACTTTGAACCAACCAGAATCTTTCTGGAATTCTAAATTGACGACTGCTACCATGATGCCAGTTAATGAAAAATTCTTGGAATCAGCTGGGAAAGACTTTGGTAGCGTGAAACCAAATGGTATCCTCTACAATGGTCCATACATTTTGAAATCCTTCACTTCAAAATCACAAATCGAGTTGGATAAAAACCCTGATTACTACGACAAGAAAAATGTTCACATCGATACGGTTAAATTGACTTACTTCGATGGATCTGACCAAGACTATCTTGCTCGTAACTTCTCAGATGGGAACCTATCTACTGCTCGTCTCTTCCCAACAAGCTCAACTTACAGTACGATTGAGAAGAAATTCAAGGATAACATCGTTTATTCCCCACAAGATTCTACTGTTTACTACGCTTACTTCAACGTCAACCGTCAAAATTACGGCCATACGAAGAAGACATCTGATGAGCAAAAGAACAGCACGAAGACAGCCCTTCAAAACAAAAACTTCCGTCAAGCTTTGAACTTCGCTTTGGATAGAACTTCCTACAGCGCTCAAGTGAATGGGAAAGACGGAGCATCAAAAACTCTACGTACCCTTCTAGTTCCACCGACATTTGTGCAAGCAGACGGGAAAGACTTCGGTACGCTCGTTGAAGAAAAACTTGCCGCAACAGGAGATGAGTGGAAAGGTGTGAGCTTTGCTGATGCTCAAGATAGCTTGCACAATGTGGATAAAGCAAAAGCAGAACTTGAAAAAGCAAAATCTGAATTGCAATCACAAGGTGTTCAATTCCCAATCCATATCGACTATGTTGTAGACCAATCTTCTAATGCTCTTGTCCAACAAGCCGACTCTATGAAGAGCTCAATCGAAGCTGCTCTTGGTAAAGACAATGTCGTGATCGATGTGCAAAAATTGTCTACAGACGATGCGGATAACGCTACTTACTTTGCCCAATCACCAGACCAAAAAGACTTTGATATGGATATCACAGGTTGGGGACCTGACTTCCAAGATCCATCTACTTACTTGGATATCTTGAACCCAACAGATGGTTCAACCTTGACTGGTATGGGACTTGATCCTAAGAAAGACCAAGCTCTCATCGAAAAAATTGGTTTGAACCAATACAAAGAATTGTTGGATGCTGCCAATGCTGAAAAATTGGATACCAATGCACGTTATGAAAAATACGCTGCTGCCCAAGCTTGGTTGACAGAAAACGCCATTGTTCTTCCAATCTACTCTAAGGGTGGAGTTCCATCTATCACGAAGGTGACGCCATTCTCAGCAGCAAATTCTGCAATTGGTATTAAAGGTGAAACAAGCTTCTTCAAATACCAGAAAGTGCAAGACAAGACAGTCACAACGGCTGACTACGAAAAAACTTATAAGAATTGGTTGAAAGAAAAAGAAGAATCAAACAAAAAAGCGCAAGAAGAACTTGCAAAACACGTGAAATAATCACGAAAGAAAACACCGAGGATAAAATCCTCGGTGTTTTTTGTGCTAACAAAATGTTGTATGTTTCATCTTATTTCTAATCTTTTATAGACTCGAACGCTATCTCACGACAATCTTCCGATAACTTCTAGAAGTCAGAAGAAAGACGAGAACATAAGAGATGAAAAAGACAGCGCAGATGGAAAGAGTTGTTTGAAGGACCAAGCCCGTATTGGTTGCTCCTAAGATGGCAACGATTTTTGCGATCATCTTGTAGGCTACTCCTAGGTACAAGAAGGAGAAGAATAATGGGAGGAAAAAGACGGTGAGAATTTGTTTGCGAATGGTGGTGGCCGTTTGCTTTTGGTCCAATCCTACTTGTTGCAAGATCACAAAATTTTCCCGGTCCTCATAGCCTTCTGAAATCTGTTTGTAGTAAATGACAAGAACTGTAGCTAATAGAAAGATCACCGATAGAAAAATCCCGATAAATAGAAGAGTCCCTGCTGTTTCACGCCAATCTTTCTCTATACTGTATCGATCAAATCCACCAAAATAAGTCGCATCATATTGACTGATTTTGTCTGTCGAATACAGCTCTTTGATCAAGCCAGAAATAAAATCTTGGTTATCTTTATTTTTAGCAGTAATAGAGAATTCCAAATTTTTATCAACTTTTAGTCCCAGTTGGTTCAAGTCAGGGAGGACCAGGTACAAGCCCATTTGGTGTTGAAACAGGTCGGATTGAGGGAGTTTCCCTTGGATAAAATTGGAGTTTAGCTTTTCTTTAATCGTGAAGGTCTTCCCATTGATTTCTAATTGTGCGTCTAATCTTCCAGGATACTGATATCCATAGGCTAAGATTTCATTTTCACCAAGCTCAACTTTTTGCCCGGTCAGTTGCTCATAAGTCGCCTGATCAAAAAAGTAGACTGTTCCTTCTGACTTCAACTCCTGACCAGTTGATGGAGTGGACTGGTCATTCACCTCTAACACCTTTCCATCTATCCTTCGAATTTCAGCAGACCAGTATGTTGTCTGTGCCACCTGATAATCTGACAGATGTGTCGCATCAGCTGTTTTCTTAATTTGAGCTTGAACATCCTCGATAACCGGTTCTATCTCAGCATCTGAAGGCATGTGCCCTACACTAATCATGTAGTCAGAAGGGTAAACAGTATCTAGGTAATTCTGCCCTCCAATAAAGATATTAAGCGACCCGGTTAAGGTGACCAAGACCATGGTGGAAAGAATACTAATGGTCGCGAGGCCCGCTGCATTTTTTCGCATCCGAGCTATTAAGTTAGAGACGGATATAAAATTCTCTGACTTGTAATAATAGGATTTCCGACCTTTGAGAAATTTTAAGAAGGTAATGGATCCTGCGTTGAATAAGAGATAAGTCGCCAGAATGACCAAAATGACAGCAATAAAGAATCCTTGAACAGCCGCTACCGGACGCTCAACGGTTAGCGCTATATAAAACGCAATTCCTAAGAGCCCAAGTCCTAACAGAGTTTGGACCAGCAAGAATCGTCCTTTCTTCTCTCCTGCTTTCTTTTGCTGCATAAGGTGGAGGGAACTGTAGCGCAAGAGGCGGAAAGAATTCAACAAGAGAATGAGGCCAAAAGCTAAGGCTAACCCAAGTAAAGTGTTAAGAACAGCCTCTATCTGGAAGGTTGATTGAATGACGACTGGTAGACCCATACATTTTAGAAGCAAGGCGAAAATCAAGCGATCAAACAAGAGTCCCAAACCCAGTCCTACTCCAACTGTGAGAACATAGAAGAAGAGCAATTCCCATAAGGTCATGATGAGGAGATGCTTCTTCTCCATTCCCAGAACACTGTACAAGCCAAGTTCTTTGGATCGATTTTTCATAACGTAGCCATTGGCATAAGCCACCAAAATGATGACGACCAGCTGGACGACGAAACTACCGAAACCAAGAACAGTTCTCGCCGATCCCCCTCCGTAAGAATCCTCTAAATGAGGGGTCAATGACAGGGCGATAAAACTATAAAGGATCATGGTCGTTAAAATAACAGCCAAGGCAAAGGGATAATAGAGCTTGCGATTTTGTTTGAGGTTGGAAAGAGCTAATTTACTTGTTAATTTAAACATCACGATCCTCCTTCCCCGCCATGACCGTAAGGGTATCCGAGATTTCTTGGAACATCTGACGTTCTGTCTTTTCCCCACGGAAGATCTGGTTGTAAAGAATCCCATCCTTGATGAAGAGCACGCGCTTGGCACGCGCTGCGGCTGCGGTTGAGTGGGTCACCATGAGAATGGTTTGGCCCATGGTATTGATATCTTCAAAGACGTCCAGCAACGCAGCTGAAGACTTGGAATCCAGCGCCCCTGTTGGCTCATCCGCAAGGAGGATTTCAGGGGAGGTGATAATAGCACGCGCTACGGCTACCCGTTGCTTTTGCCCACCAGAGATTTCGTAAGGGTATTTTTCAAGAAGTTGGTGAATGCCCAACTCCCGACTCACGCTATCGACCTTGCTCATCATTTCCTTGACTGGTCTGCGAGAAAGGACCAGAGGGAGAAGGATATTGTCCTTGACAGACAAGGTGTCGAGCAAATTGAAATCTTGAAAGACGAAGCCAAGTTTTTCCCGGCGGAAGCTGGAGGCGTCCTTGTTCTTGATAGTTGAGATATCTGTGCCATTGAGGTAAACCCGCCCTTCGGTCGGCTGATCCAGCATGGCCAGGATGTTGAGGAGGGTTGATTTCCCAGATCCTGATTCCCCCATGATGGCCACGTATTCACCCTTCTCAACAGTGAAGTGAATATCTTTTAGGGCTTCGACCTGCGTTCCTTGAAAGCGGGTTTTGTAGATCTTTTTGATATGTTGAACATCTAGTAGGGTCATGGTCCGTTCCTTTCTAGCTCGAAAAAAGCTTCAATCGTTTTTTACAAATCTATTGTACTAAAACTGAAACGCTTTCACCATAACATAACCTTACATTTTCCCCTTTATTTCTTACATTTTTGTAAGAAAGGAAAAATAGGCTAGGACTTCAAGTCCTAACCTATTTTTTTATTGATTATTCAGCTGATGAAGAGAGCAATGGTGCAATTGATTGATAAGCACCTTCAAGAGCTTTTTGGGCAATATCGCGAGCATTTTTCAATTGTTGTGCGAATTGACTACGAGCTTGTTCAGGAACAACTGTATCATCAGAACCTGCAGCTGAAAGTGTATCGTTAAATGTTTTTCTTGCAGTCTCCATAGATTGGATCGCAGGATCTACTTGCTTATTATAGGCATCTTTACCAGATGCTGGGATCTTGTCACCAATCTCTTTGACATATTTTGTGTAGTTGTCAATCATTTTTCCATAAATGGTTTTCATATCACCAAGTGTTTTGGCGTTGTCGATTTCTTCATCAGTTAACAAGACAATTTCTGGAATTTCAACAGAAGAGGTTGCTGATTTAGATGTTTTTGATGAACTGCTTGATTTGCTTTCTGAAGTAGATGATTTTTCTACTTTGCTAGAAGAAGCTTTTGAATCCTTGCTTGATGATTCTGAAGCAGTTTTACCAGAACATGCTGCTAACGTTGCAACAGACAAAAGAGCCACACCGGCTGTAAGAAGTTTTTTCATATTTTTTCTCCTATAAATAAAGAATGAATATATTTTAAATGATTTTCCTTTAATTGTCAAACATTTTCTGTTTCCAAATGCCTATACACTGCTAATTATCACTAGTTTTTAACATATTTTATGTCCTAAAAATTATTTCTTATATTGTATCTTTATTCATTATTTGAATAAACAAAACCAGAAAAACAGTCCTTTTCTGGTTTATTCTTCTTTTTATTGATGAAGCAGTTGAGTAAATTCTTCTTGAAGTTCCTTGTTATCCGTTGGTTTTAGATACATTTTTCCACCATTGGTCGTTGGAGAATGAAAGACAATGCCTTCTCCTGTATCTGTAATAGCAAAGAAATAACTATGCACATCTGGATACTTGTCCCAATTGCTATAGCGTTCCACGATGCGGTATTTTGCATTTCCCTGACCGGTATCTGTATAAATGGCATCCATCTTACTATTTTCCTCTAGAGTATAGAGGTTGTCTGGTCCTACATCACCGCCAGCGATGCCTTTTTGATAGTTGGGTTGGCCCATCTTTTCGCCCCAGGTCTTCATAAATTCTGCTAATTTTGCTGATTTTTCAGCATTCCAAGGCGTTTTTTCCTGGCTTTGGCTATTTCCCGCTGATGGTGTGCTGTCAAAAGTTTGCCAATCGAAACTCTTGAGATCCAATTTTTCCTCATCCGATTTTCCAAAGAGGCTATTCAGATCTGAACCAGGTACTTGGACTTCTTCTTCCTGGACTTTGGTCGCGGCTTGAGGCGTCTTTTCTATTCGTGAGAGCACAGCTACCCCACGGCCAGTTCCTGACATCCAGCTGACTTCTAAGACTTCTCCTCCCTGATAGAGGGTCGTCGCATTGCGCGCTCCACCGTGTCCAGCGACGAAACCTTCAGCTAGCAGAGTCGGTTTTTGCTCCTTGAGGTAATAGACTCCTGTCACAAAGTAGCTTCCATCGGTCTGCTGATTGGCGATGATCATCTCATCTACCCCATCGTTATTTAAGTCCTTAAAGGCATAGCGAACGGCTTCTGGCTGATTGATCACGGTCTCGATCACCCAGCTATTGATCATCCGATCTTCTTTAGCTAATGCATCATTCAATTTGGAAATGGCATCTAAATCTTTTGAAGCGGCAAAAATCTTTTGGTAGTCTGAAAAAACAGACTGGTATAATTGTTTGTTATCTGCTTTTTTCGTCTGTTTTTTAGTGCTTGTCTGGCTTGTTGCAGCCTCTTTTTTGGGACTGGACTGGCGCTGGTATCTCTGGTAACATCCTGTTAACATGACCATACTTGAAGCCACTAAGCCTAACTGCACCCATTGTTTTCTTTTCATCTTATTTCCTATAGTCTCCCTTATTTTCATACTAAACTTTATTATACTAAAAAAAGAGTGAGGAAGGAATCCCTTCTTCACACTTAGTTTATTTTATTCGGTTTGACTCGACGATCCGTTTGACTTTCAATATGCTCTTTCACCAAGGCAACCACCTCATCATTGGTTGGAAGGTCCGAGTGCTGGGCATCTTCGCCCGTCACCGTAATCTCCGTATAGCTAGCAGCTTGATTTTGGTAGATATATTTCCCAGCAGAGACACTGGCATCCGGGACTAACTCATCTGAATCATAGGTAATGGTCCCTGCTACTGAATACATATGAAGGGTTGTCGGGATGGCTTCTTTTCCCTTGATAAAATCGGCCAACATCTCAGATTTATTTTTGATATTGGTCTCCGTGAAATTGTAAGGAGTCCCGATGGTCATGAGGGTCTTGAGATCTATATCATAATCCCCCAGATAATTTTCAATAAAGGCTGTATAAATCAAGCCACCGTTGGAATGACCCAAGCCCTTAAAATTATTAAAATTATATTTTTCTTGAAGGGCTTCGAAGGCTTGATTAAATAGTTTAGCTTGCTTTTTAATGTTGCTATAGCCATCTTTGTTGTTTTCAAAACCAACCACAATTACTGGCTCATTGTCCTTGGCATCAATACTTCCACTATAGGTGATATGCCCATCATTCCAAACTTTGACCTTGAGCAGGCTGTGTTTAGTTCCTTGGCGGTCTTGGTTGAGCTTGGTCACCAAGCCATCAAAGCGGTTCTCTGTCGCAGAGCTTCCCGGGATCATGATGATGGGAGACAATTTTGAATTATAAAATTTCTCAATTTTTGAAACATTGGTCCGAGTCCAGCTATAAGATGGAATGGCTAAAGCGATTAAGAAAAGACTGACCAAAGTAAGGACGATTGCTGTTTTTTTAGATTGTTTCACCGCTTTCTCCTTTCACTTTTAAATCTTTTCGGATACGATTTCCCATGCGGACAAATGGTAGATAAAGGAGCACATCGACGGCAAAACAAAATATACTTACAGCTAAGGCTCTCAGACTACCTCCTGTTCCAATAAAAGCATAGAGAAGGCTAGGAGTCCCATCTGGCACCGGATAGACGGCTGCTGGCATCAGTTTGAGGCACAAAGCTAGAGCTGCTATCGCCATATTCACCAAAGGGATCAACAAGAAAGGAATCACATAAAGCAGGTTGAGAAGGACCGGTATCCCTACCATGAAAGACGCCCCATTGTTAAAGAGACTTGGAAACAGACTGAGGAGGCTGACTTTCTTGTCCTTTTGACTTCGTGAAACCAGCAGGATCGCTACCAATAAGGCTAGAACTGCACCAATTCCAGCTACCAGACCAAAACTGCGGTACAAATTGGTCAAGGTATAGAGATGAGGAATGCCTGTCGTTGTATGATGCGTCACAGCGTAGGTAAGATTTTCCAAAGCAAAGTTATCATCCGCAATTGAGTTCAAGGCAAAGGATTGACTATTACCAAACCAAGCAGATAGCCCACTAAATAGTCCCATGACAAAGGTGGACAGCAGATGATGACTGCTTACCATTAGAGAAGCCAAGAACTGTCGGATAGTCTGAAAAATATTAAATTGATTTCCAAGAACCAAAAGAAGATTGAGGCTGACCCCTAGAACTAAGGATAAGAAAATGGGACGCACCGTCTTGGGCTGATAGATGAAATCCTTATCCACAATCTGGTCGTCACTGGCCTTGGATAGACGAAAGATCTGTCCGATAAGATAGCCTAAAACAATGGCTAAGAGGATATTGGTCGTCGCAGGTAAGTTGATACGCGTCAGTTGCCCGTCATGGAGTGGACCCACCAATAATTCCTGGGACCCCACCACCAGGCTAACCAAAAGAGCTGTCACTCCAGCTGTTCCTGTACTTCTGCCATAGTGCCCAGCTGTGTATTTTCCAGCGAAGTAGGTTGCTAACGGTCCAGCTAGACCTCCTAGAAAGTTGGAAAAATTGATAAGGACTTGACTAATAGCTTGATCCCACGGCAACCAACTATCCATCGAAAAGAGCTGATGGATATAGCCTCGATCGGAGAAGACCGATAGAGCGATCACCCGAATGATTCCTGAAAATAGGAAAAAAGGAAATAAGGAAACCAGGGTTTTCTGGGAAATTTGAATCAAACTTTTTTCTCGTAACCAGAAAAACTTCTGGACTAAATACTTGGTCATGGGGCCTCCTGTTCGAGTTGATTGACTTATTCACATTGTTTACTTTTCTATTATTATACCATACTGGCGAGCCTTTCCTTTCGTTTGTAGAGACGTCATCAGTTGAGAATGCTATTATTTTCATAACTTTTCAAAAACTCTTTGACAGGGGTCTTCATTTCCTCTATACTATTTGTTAGCTAACAAAACGATGAATCAGGTTACCGTTGGTCTTGCTATGCTCATAGCGATTGGAGCTGACGGAAAATCAGATCGTAACCATGAATTTTCATCCGATTTTATACCAAATTCCATATCTTTAGGAAGATTTAGGAGGAATCAGACACCGATGTCACAAGAAAAAATTTCAGCCAAGGTCCTGTATGCTATTTTTGCAACAGGGATCCTTTCCTTTTGCGGGGTGGCTGGAGAAACTGCCATGAATATCACCTTCCCAATATTGATGAAGGAATTTGAGATCAATACCGCAACCGTCCAGTGGGTCACCACCATCTATCTTCTAGTGGTTGCCTGTGTGGTCCCCTTGTCTGCTTATCTCAAACGCTCTTTTAAAATGAAGTCCATCTTTTTAGTTGGAAATCTCCTATCTGTTTTAGGTGTTCTCATTGACTTCCTAGCTCCAAGTTTTGGCTTTGTGGTTTTGGGTCGATTGGTCCAAGGAATGGGGGTTGGTTTTGCCCTTCCTCTGATGTTTAATATCATTTTAGAGCAGGTCCCAAAACGCAAGATCGGTCTCATGATGGGAGTGGGTACCCTGATAACAGCCATCGCTCCCGCTATTGGGCCTACTGTCGGTGGTCTCTTGACGGCTAACTTCGGTTGGCGGTCCATCTTTTTGGTTCAATTCCCGATCCTTCTAGCTTCTCTGGTTGCAGGACTTCGCTCCATTAAACAAATCAGTACAGTCAAGCGAGAAAGGCTTGATATCATGAGTCTTCTCGCCATTATTGCTTTATTTTTAGGCTTGATTCTAGGCATTCACGGACTCTCTGACCATGCTTTCTTTAGTTTTTCTGTCCTTGGTTGGCTGGTGATCGGATTCTTGGGACTGGTTCTCTTAGTCTGGCGGTCTAATCGCTTGGAGACTCCCATTATCAACCTTGCCATCTTAAAGAACCATCTCCTCACTGGCCATGTTCTTGCCTTTTTCACCTTCCAATTAGGTTCTCTGGCCATGAGTTTCCTCTTGCCCAATTATGTCCAATTGGTCAACCACTCGAGCACCACGCTTGCGGCCTTGATGCTGCTTCCAGGAGCCATCATTGGAGCAGGTTTTGCTCCTTTCTCCGGTCTCATTCTAGATAAGTTGGGCGCCCGTAAACCGATTCTCCTTGGAGCTGCTTTAATCCTTCTGGCCCATTTCCACTTCACCCTTTTTGCCCTGAAGCTGACAAATGGCTTGATTCTTATCTTTTACATGATCTTTATGACTGGTATGGGACTGGCCTTTGGCAATATCATGACCAACGGACAAAAACAACTCTCTCTGGAAGAGCAACCCGATGCGAACGCGATCTTTAACACCCTGCAACAATTTGCAGGCGCTGTCGGAACAACCCTGGCTTCGCTGATCGTTGCCATGAGCCAAGCTAATCAAAAGATGGACTTTACTCAAGCCACTGCTAAAGGAAGTCGCAACGGTTTTATGGTCTTATTTGCCTTGGGCATCTTCCAACTCCTTCTCTTATTTTGGGTTGTTGGGAAAGAACAAGATACGAATTAATTTTTCTCATCAGAAAACAGCAATTTGCTGTTTTTTTGTTATCCTTTTCTGACCCGTGTGACAATGCCATCAGGATCTTCAATGGTAAGACCACTTCCGCTAAATAAACCTTGCTAGAATAGGCGTATGCCCTATTCTTTCTTTTTTGCTTGCAATGTCAAAGATTATAACTTAAATTTCATTAAATTGTCGAACTTTTATCATTTGAGTTAAAATCCTTGCTTTCTTTTTGTATTTTATTTATAATCATTCTAAATAAGACAAAGGAGATATTGTATGACTGAAATAAAACATGGAGTAGATGAATCATTTAACGACCGATTGAATATCTTGAGAGCTGCTGTTCTCGGGGCCAATGATGGAATCATTTCTATTGCTGGGGTGGTGATCGGGGTGGCCAGTGCCACACCAAACATCTGGATCATTTTCCTATCTGGCTTATCGGCGATTCTGGCAGGTGCCTTTTCGATGGCAGGCGGTGAGTATGTCTCTGTTTCCACACAAAAAGACACGGAAGAAGCCGCTGTGAACCGCGAACAAGCCTTGTTGGATCGCGATCCAAAGTTAGCAAGAGACTCTCTCTACCATGCTTATCTTGAAAATGGAGAATGTGAAACTTCAGCAAAAATTCTAACAGAGCGGGCCTTTCTGAAACACCCCCTCAAAGCCTTGGTCGAAGAGAAATACGGCATTGAATACGAAGAATTTACCAATCCTTGGCATGCAGCTGCATCTAGCTTCCTTGCTTTTTCTATTGGTTCCCTTCCTCCAATGCTCTCTATCATTCTCTTTCCAGTTAACTATCGCATTCCAGTGACAGTCTTCGTTGTTGGACTATCCTTGATCTTCACTGGCTATACCAGTGCGAAACTAGGAAAAGCACCAACCAAGCCAGCCATGCTTCGCAACCTGATCATTGGCCTTCTCACCATGGGTGTGACTTACTTCTTCGGACAATTGTTTAGTATTTAAAAAAAGCTGAGACTTCTGTCTCAACTTTTTTTATGCTTTTCTTATGCTTCTAATAAGGCTTGTGCTTGTTTTTCTAATCCTGCGATTGCTTCATCTGTCAAGACTAATTCACCTGTTGCCCAGGCTTCTGGGTTAACAGTTGTTCCTGTGAAGTCTCCCACTACTTGAGTACGAACGAATGGTAAGAGGGCTTGGTAAGCCGCAAACATTGGCTCGTGTCCTGCATTAGCGACTGAAGAGACGGTTACGATCTTGTCTTGGAGGGCAGATGGACCACGAGTTTCTGACAGGTCAAGGGCACGGCTAAGCCAGTCGATCAGGTTTTTCACTACACCTGGAATGGCAAAGTTGTAGACTGGTGAGAAGATCCAGATGGCATCCGCAGCAAGGACCGCATCACGTGCTGCTTGCACAGCTGGCAAGGTTGGCGTTTCCAAATCTTGGTTCATCATTGGGATGTCCTTGTAGTCCAAGTAAGTCACCGTTGCTTTTCCTTCAAGAAGGCTTTCTGCTTTCTGGGCCATTTGATGGTTGAAAGATCCTTGACGAAGGGATCCGACGATAAATAAAATGTTTTTCATAGCTGTTTCCTCTTTCTGTTGTAAGATTATTTATTACAAGTAATATTATACATACCTTAGATGTAATGTCAAGAATTACAACTTGGAATTTACTAAGCTTTATTACATTCACTAAGCAAGGGCTAAGACAATTGAGAGGCTAGGACTTTTGTCCCAGCCTCCTCTCTTTTATGCATGCTCCAGTCCTTTTTTTGTGTTTTCCTTGATGGTTTCGGCTGAATGGAGTAATTTTTCTTTTTCTTCTTCTGTCAAATGCAAGTCCAATCGTTCAATAATTCCTTTTCGACCTACAATCGCTGGATAGCCAAGATAGGTTCCATATTCTGGACGATAGTTAGAGACCGGCATTTCCTCGTGGCTATCATTGATCACAGCTTCTACTAAGCGTTGGGCTGCTGCTGCAATCCCAAAGTTGGTATAGAATTTACCAAAGAAAACCGTGTGACCACCACGCAAGGACTCGTAGTTAATGGCGTCCAGCTCTTCTTGAGAGAAGAGATCGGTAATGGCGTGTCCTTTGACACGGACCTGGCTCCAAGCAACAAATTGGGAATTTCCATGCTCACCAAGGTTATAGCCTGATACACTAGCAGGAGAAACCTGCAAACGATCAGCGACTGCGCGCTTCATCCGAGCTGTATCCAGCAAGGTTCCTGTCCCAATCACCTGCTCTTTTGGAAGGTCGGTATATTGTTGATAGAGTTGAGTGACTGCATCGACCGGATTGGTCACTACCAATAAGACCCCACTAAAGCCAGAAGCCTTCAAATCACGCGCTACTTGCACTACTTGCTTGCTAGTAAAAGGAAGCTCCGCAAAACGGTCATCTGTGTTATTAGCCTGCAACTCGATATTTCCAAGAGTCGATACCACAACATCCGCATCTTTTAAAGCCGCGTAGTCATTGACCGTGATATGAACCGGATACCCCGTATTGGCAACTGTATCACAGAAATCCAAGGCATCTGCCTTGACCTTTTTCTCATTGGTATCAATCAAGACCAAGTGATCACAGGTGTGTTTCAAAATCATGCTGTGGGCCAAGGTCGCACCCACATGCCCCAAACCAATAATACCAATTTTTCTTGTCATCAGAATCCTCTTTTCTAGTATCGATCACACTGTTGGTGAGGATAGCTCTTTGTTGACTCTATTCTACCACAATTCTAGAAAGGCGGATTGAAAAAATGGGAAAATTTTCAAGTTTTTTCAAAAAAGAAAAGAGGCGATGCCTCCGTTAACGACTCAGGAAAGAAGAGTCTCAATTTCTTCAATGGTTAAGCCCGTCATCTCCGATATAAGATCAGGCGACATTCCTCGTGAGACCATCTCGCATACCAACTGTTTACGACCTTGTTCCAGACCTTCTTCACGCGCTTCATCAATCGCCGTCTCCAGGGTCATATCATAATTTTCTTGAATACGAATCCGCTCGTCTATCATGGTCCTCTCCTCCTTGGTCCAGCTAGATTTTACGCTAACATAGATTTGATCTCTTCAATGGACAAACCCGTCATCTCCGAGATAAGCTCAGCCGTCATCCCTCGTGAGACCATCTCGCATACCAACTGTTTACGACCTTGTTCCAAGCCTTTTTCTAAGCCTTGTTCCAGCCCTTGTACTAAACCTTCTTCTCGCGCTTCATCAATCGCTGTCTCCAGGGTCATATCATAATTTTCTTGAATCCGAATACGCTCGTCTATCATGGTCTTCTCCTCCTTGGTCCAGCTAGATGAATCTAGTAATGAATCTGCATGAGCCACAGCCTGACTGGGAGCTTTTGTAAAGGGAAGATTCCCAAAAAACTCCAACCATTGTCTGCCTGCATCTGTCAGGTTCTCATCTTTATTATACTTGTCTAGCTCTAAAAAGGCAACCTGCAGAAGATTTTGGTGCTTGCCATTTTTATAATAGGCCTTGAGTTGCTTCCCGGACCGGCTATTAGTCAGCCAGTATTTGTTGATGGCGGCCTCTTCGTCTAGTAAGAGCGACTTCTCCAAAATCGCAATCCCATAGACGGGCTCCATCTGCTCGTACATCTTATGAGTCTGGCCTTGCTGGCGCAGTTTTTGCACATTCTCCACCAGCTGATTGGCCAAATAGTAGTGGAACCGATTCAAGAAATACTGCTGCTTGCGAATCTGGATCTCGATGATCACCTCGGTCCCGTCGTGGAGCTTGGCTCTCACATCCACCGCAGTGGAGAACAAATCATCCTCCTCATAGGCCATGCTGTGGGGCTGGCTTCCTTCCACAATCTGAGCGTCCGCTACATCCAGCTCCAAAATGTCCCTAATAAATGCTGCCGTCACCTCCGGCAAACTAAAAATCTTCTTGGCCATGATATCCAAGGTCGGCGATACATGCGCGTGTCTTTTCTGCATCCCTGCTCCTTTCCGATAAAAAATAGAGGGGAGGTCCCTCTACTTTTATAATTCGAAAAAAATTTAGGGAATAGTTAAACCTCTTCTGTTTTTCCTATCCACTTATCAATAAGATTCTTAATTATCAAACCCAAACTTTGTTAATGTTGAATCGATCTTTCTATTAGGTTATTTTTCATAGATTAACGATCAAATATCTGAGTATACTTCTACTAATGTTTGTATCTTTTGTAAAACTTCTTGTTTCTTACGTTCACGAGCTCCTTGTCTACGAGAAGTCGGTGGAATAATCGAATCCAAGTCAGCTCCACTATTCTCAGCATAACCACGTTGAATAGATCTATCAATAAATAACTGATAATCTTTCACAAGCTTTTCAGACTCTGCCAATTCACGAATAGCAACTGCTTTACGTTCTTTACCATAAGCGTAGAATGCATTGATAATCTCATCATGGTCTTTCAAACTCGCTAAATCAGTATCATTAATAAAACCAATTACCAACTCTTCCTTAGCACGAATATCAATACTTGAGCGGATGACACGGCTAACTTCAGCTTTCATTGCTTCCTTAGACTCAGAGTTCTTCGATTTTTCGACAATCAAAGCAAGGATATAGTCTAGATTAATCTCATCTGTTTTTAAGAGTTCAATCTCAAATTCAATATCTGAAAGGTCAACACCTAAGTCTTTTGTTCTTTCGTAATTTTTAAGGTTTAAGAATTCATCTCGAATTTCTACATAAGAACTCCTTAAATCTTGGAGATAACCTTCCGAGATAGGTTTATCGATTTCTTGAAACTCATCATAATTTCGAAGGACATTATCAAGCTTCAGAAACTCACCAAATAACTTAACAAATTCTTTTTTATCATGTTCTGTTTCAATTTCTTGTGGATTAGGGAATCTTTCCAGAATTTCCTGACAGACTTCTGTATAACCTTTGACCTTAATACTCGTTACCTGATCCACGAAACCATCCATGTATTCGCTAAAACTTTTTTCTAAGATAATATCAAGTTTATTGGTATCCCCAAAGGTTTTGATAGCTTCTTGCGTAGCCTTTTCTAAATCACGGAAACAAACGATATTACCAAAAGGTTTAACCTCGTTAAAAATTCGATTGGTTCTCGAGAATGCCTGAATCAATCCATGATAACGAAGATTTTTATCTACAAAGAGAGTATTCATGGTTGGAGCATCAAATCCTGTCAAGAACATACCAACGACAATTAGTAAATCCACTTCCTTAGATTTAACACGTTTAGAAAGGTCACGATAGTAATTTTGAAACTCTTTCCCATCAGTCGAAAAGTTGGTCTTGAACATTTGATTATAGTCGTAAATTGCTTTAGAAAGAAACTCTTTAGATGAAAGAGGCATAGCTGCATCTTGAGGATCTAGCTCTTCATCTTGAATATCACCATAAGCTGACTGCTCTTCGTTAGGCGCAAAGCTAAAGATCGTTGCGACCTTCAAACGCTTAGACTCTGGTAATTCTGCTTGTTGTCGTTGAAGTTCTTCATAGTATAATTTCGCAGCTTCAATACTTTGTACTGCTAACATAGCATTAAAACCTTGCATCTTCTTTTGTTTATGAGTGTAATATATACTCCGATGCGTCTTATCATTATAAACTCTCAAAAGGTACTCTGTGATAGTTGCTATCCGTTCTGGATGCAAAAGGAGTTCCTTCTCCATCTTTTTGAGCTTCTTCTCATCAAGCTCTCGGCCTACCGCTTTTTCCGCTTCTCTATACTTATTGATTTCAGGTTTGATATAGTTATAGTCAACCTTGAACTTCAGGACTTTTTTGTCCCGAATAGCATCTGTGATAACGTAGTTATGAAGTTGCTCTCCAAAAACCTCTTGTGTTGTTTCTCCCGTTAAGCTATTTTCTGGGAAAATCGGAGTCCCTGTAAACCCAAATAAGGCATACTGTCTAAAAGCTTTTTTAAGCCGTTTTTGTGCTTTCCCAAACTGAGAGCGATGGCACTCGTCAAAAATCAAGACACATTTCTTACTATAGATCTCATGATTTGGATTTGCTGTTATAAATTTATTTAACTTTTGAATAGTTGTGACAACAATTCGATCATCATTTTCTTCAATACTACGTTGGAGTTCTTTTGTATTGTTACTACCATTGACTGAATTTGGTTGGAATTTTTGATATTCCTTCATGGTTTGATAGTCTAGGTCTTTTCTATCCACCACAAAAATGACTTTATCAATATAGTCCAACTCTGTGGCCAATCGAGCAGTTTTAAAACTAGTCAATGTTTTCCCAGAACCCGTCGTATGCCAGATATAACCACAGGCATTGATCGTACCAAAATTCTTCATTTCATTCGTGGAATGAATCTTTCGTAAAATACTCTCTGTTGCTGCTATCTGATATGGGCGCATGATGAGTAATGTATTATCAGCATCAAACACACAATACTTGGTCAAGACTTCCAAGAGAACTCGTTTGCTCAAAAAGGTAACAGTAAAGTCCTCGAGGTCATGAATGATTTTATTTTTTCTGTCTGCCCATTCACAGGTGAACTCATAATGATTTTTATTTTGAGCTGTCGTGTTGGCAAAGTAGCGTGTATAAGTCCCATTGGAAATAACAAAAATCTGAATATACTTATACAAAGAATTTTCGCTATTGAAGCTTTCCTTGCTATATCTATGGATTTGTTCAAAAGCTTTTTTAAGACTAACCCCTCGTCTCTTTAATTCAATCTGAACTAACGGCAGACCATTCACTAAAATAGTAACATCATAACGGTTGATATGACTACCCACTTGGGTTACCTGATTGATGACCTGCATGCTATTGTTATGAATATTCTTCTTGTCAATGATAAAGATATTCTTAATCCGTCCATCATCGAAGACAAAGTCATAGATATAATTCTCTTGAATTTTTCGAGTTTTTTCAACTAATCCTTCATTGGGACAGTCTAAATACTCTAGCACAAAGCGATCCCACTCAGCATCCGAAAAAGTCACCTTATTAAGTTTTTCTATTTGCACCTTGGCATTTGCTAAGAGCTCTTCAGGTGTATGAATAGTTAAGCGCTCATAGTTGAGATGATTCGACAAGTCAGAAATCAACTGATTTTCTAAATCAGCCTCTGACTGATATTCTCTATCCGTGCGATACTCTGGTTGATACTCAGCCAAGAGAATCCCTTCATTTGTTTCCGCAATTGCTTCATGTACTTTTGAATAATCAACCATTTCCATTTTCCTCTTTTTGGTTAAATTTATATTTCTTCTCAAAACTATTGAATAATTCTATTAAAGTATTTTTTTCTCGTTCTTGCAATTCTCTAAACTCCAAATCTGATTGACGATTATGTGTGAATAAATCAATCCTTTGAGAATATAACTCTATATTTTCTGGAGTAATCTCATCACCAGCCACTTCTAACCCTAATAAAACTTCTTCCCATCTACTATAACCTAAAAATGTAGCTGTTTTCTCTGACAAATTTCTAAACAAAGCATAATGAAATTTTTCTACTCGTCCACTGTCTACAGCTTTACGTAACTCTTCTCTTACCTTTAGGTGATATCCGAAGGGAGAATCTTTCTCAACGTCAGTTAAAATATATCTGACTTTATCCTCCTTATCAACCTCTTTTTTCATAACATAAAAGGACTTTTTTTTATTTGGTATTTCTCTGTCAAACCGTATTTCATTGTACAAAACATTATAAAAAAGTGGTTGGTGAGAAGAAATAATAAACTTTAAATCAGTGCGTTTAGATTTAGCAATAATTTCCTTTAAAAAAATAGCAGAATCAATAGTATTGTTATCATCTAACGAAGAAATTGGATCGTCAATATAAATATACTTAAAGTCCTGAAAATCAGAGTCAATTTCTGAGTCGCTCAATTCTTCAATAATAAGTTCTAAGAGAGTAGTGAATATAGACCAAACAAAAATCCTCTCCTCACCCCTAGAAATTTTGATCGTTTCATCATCTACTGTAAAACGAATACTTTTGAAGTTACTCTCTAATCTTGGTATACGCTGTTCACCAATAATATCAACAATTGGAATACCAAAATCATCAACAGCCTGTTCTTCAATATCCTCAAAAATAGGAACTATTAAATCACCGACAAATTTCTGAAAAGTTAAAATAACCTGATTAAATTGTTGCTGATTCTCCAAAAAGTTACCAAAATAGGTACGTTTGTCATATTTAAGATAACGATTTTCATCATTTTCTAAATCATTTTCCCAAGTAAAAAGATCTTCTGTAAAGGCATTAAAATAAAGTATTTTCTTAATTTCCGACTCTTCGTCATTCTCCGATACATTTAATTTATCCTTTAAAATCATAGAAAGACGTGTTTTCCCCGTAGCATTAAAAGCATAAATTAAATGCAACTTCTTATTACTTGAAATGAGTTCATCTGCAATCTCTTCTAACGTATTAAATACTTTATCATCTGCCATAATTTACTGTTTCCTTATACATGAAAATGAAGTAGTTCATCTCTCCAGTATTCATACTGTTTCTGTCTTAGTTCGATTTCTTTTGGAAGGCCCTCAGAAAGAGAGTTGGTTAAAGTGTTGAAATGATCAAGAATGGAGACAATTCTTTCTTGTTCGGAAAGGGACGGTAAGATAATCTTAATTTTTGCAAGATTTTTAGGATATAGTTCAATTACTTTTGTACCAAGTACTCTTTTTTCCTTTTGAATTTGGAAAAATCCAGTTCTAAAAAAATAGGCTAAAAATTTAGTATTTTGCTCAGTTCTAATTATACATGAATGCCCACCTATACAAACTTCCTCTTTCCCTAACCAAACCAAAGATTTACCAACATCCTCAACATTTTCGGATGTCGTCGCAACAATCAAATCACCAGTTTTAGCTTTTTGAAGTTTTTTTGCTAATTCTGAATTTATAAATGATTTCGTTCGCTCAGTCTCAATTCCATAATATGTATATATCTGTCCGTAATGAATGCACGGAACACCAACATCCTGGAAATCTTTCTTTTGTAGGCCATTGCCTCGAATAATATCTCCCAAAGCTCCTAACTCAACCTTAATCGGTCCAAATACCCAATTTAAGAGCCTAATGATGTCTTGTCTGTACTGTACTGTACTGTCAGTGTACTCGCCTTCGGCGACGAATGTCAAGAGTTTTTCTCGGAAATATTCGTACTGTTTTTGACGCAGTTCAATCTCCTTAGGAAGACCAATGTTTAAGTCGTTACAAACCATATCAAAGTTGTCCAGAACTTGAACAATACGAGATTGGATTTTAAGGGAAGGGACTGGGATTCTAATTTTATCAAGAATTGCTTGGGTTAAACTAGGTCTTGTTGGATTAGTTGCCATTTCTTCTAATTTGACAGTTGTTAAATAATAATAAAAATATTTTGGAATAATCTGTTCTTCATCAATTTCTGTATAGTAAATTGTATCAACATTCCAAAAAGCTTTCTCTAAATAAAACAAATTAGAAATTGAGCCTTTTCTAGGAATTAAAACAGTTGGTTTATCATAAGCATAGTCTGAAACAAACTGTCCCATTTCCCCACCACTTCCATATACTGGTATATCACCACTTGGAAGATTTTTCCAATCTTTTCCATTTTTCAATGTAGCAACATCTTTAAAAACTTTCCACTCAACCCGATAAACCTCATCCTCAAAGGACAAAAGCTTATCTCGATAATATGAATATTGCTTTTTACGTGAGGTCAATTCTGAGGTCAATTCTGAGGTCAATTCTGTAACATACTCTGTCATTTTGTCAAGTTTTTGCACGATTTTTTCTTGAATTTTTAATGGAGGGATGGGAATTTTTATTTTCCCCATAACATTAGACATCAGTTTTGGATTTCCCATTCCAGACGAGACATGATTCTTAGCTGAAGTTGTTAAATAATAATAGACAAACTTTGTAAGGAGTTGGTCATTATTAATTTCTACTAATCCACATACGTTGGTGATACTAAATTTTCCTCGACGATAAAAAACTGTTCCTGCGTTTGCTCCATCAGTAGTCCAAGTTATATACTCTCCATCGTATTCAAAACTTGAAATTCTTCCGATTTCCCCATTATTTGCAGTTTGGGAAGAATATACTGGAAAATTTCCTTTATTCTCTTCTAAAAACTGCTTCGACATCACCTTACCACGAGACAAGTACGCTACATTTTTATCCCCCAACTCTTTCCACTCAACGTGGCAGTTTTGGATTTCTTCTAGAATGTTCATGATTCACCTCCTTCCTTGGCTAGATTTTCAATACTTTTGATTTCCTTGAGGTAATCTTTTTCAACTTGGCTGAGGGTCTTGGCTTGGTAGCTCTTATATTCCTTATCTACCTTCTGATTCATCTGTTCACGAGAAATAGAGCCACTGTTATCCAGTAAGTCTTCTCCAGTAGCCTGAAGGATACGATCTACGTGAGCCACCCAATCCGCCATAGTCATGACTTCTTCTCGCTCTGCCTGTCTTTCAGCAAAGTCTAGATATCCTGATACCAGCTGATTAAGCCCTCGAAGTTCCTTCTCTGTCAGATAGTTCTTGGCAACCTTTGCTTCAGAAAGAGTAGGGAGGTCTCCCTTAAAGGTAGTCAAGCCCATAAACTCCTTTTCACTATCAACACGATTGTAGATGAGTTCGCTCGCAGTATAGTGGTGAATAGCATAATGCATCTTGTTTTGAACCGTCGCAAAGAATTTCTTTGCTTCTGGTGAATTTGCATTGTAATCACTAGATGTCGCGAAAAGATCCAAAACCTGACGGTAAAAGACTTTTTCACTCGAGCGAATGTCTCGGATTCTTTCTAGAAGTTCTTTAAAGTAAGAGCCTCCACCCAAGTTTTTCAAGCGTTCATCATCCATCGCAAAGCCTTTGATCAGATACTCTTTCAAGACTGTAGAAGCATAGTTCCTGAACTGGATTCCACGAGGGGAGCGCACGCGGTAGCCAATTGCTAAAATCATATCGAGATTATAGTAGGCAACATTTCTCTGAACACTTCTACTCCCCTCATTTTGAATTGTCAACTTATAGTTGACAGTTGACTCTTCCAATAATTCACCATCTTCAAATATTGCTTTAATATGTTTACTAATATTTTGCTTGGAAGTTCGAAAGAGCTCAGCTAGTTCTTGTTGAGTCAGCCAAACCGTTCCATTATCCAAGTGAAGTTCAATAGCAGACTCCCCGTCATCAGTTCTATAGAGAATCACATCATTTGCCATGGCTCAATTCCTCTACAATCTTGTCTATCTCTGCACGCAAGTGGTCAATCTTAGCAACAGTCTCTTCTATTTCTTTATTGAGAACATCAATATCAATCTTCTCGCGTGTATCTTCTTGTTCAACATAGGTAGATACGGAAAGGTTATAATCCTGCTCTGAACCAATCACTTCATTATCAACAAGAGCTGATTTGTAGTCCACACTTTGATAATTAGTAAATAATTCAACGATATGGTCGATATTATCATCCGTCAAGATATTGTTATTGGTCTCTTTTTTGAATTCCTTGCTCGCATCAATAAAGAGTGTTTTATTTTCTAGTTTATTCTTCGCCAAAACTAAAATCGTAGTCGCAATAGGAGTCCCAAAGAAGAGATTATCAGGTAGAGCAATCACTGCTTCAACAAAGTTGTTATCTACTAGATACTGACGAATGGTCTTCTCAGCACCACCACGATAGAAAATACCTGGGAAACAGACAATAGCTGCTCGACCTTTGTTAGACAAATGATTGAGACTATGCATGATAAAGGCAAAGTCAGCTTTTGACTTAGGAGCTAGTTTCCCTGCTGGCGCAAAACGGTCATCGTTTATGAGAGTTGGGTCTCCATCTCCTACCCATTTGACAGAGTAAGGAGGGTTAGAAACAATCGCATCAAATGGTTTTTCATCCAAATGCTGAGGATTTAAAAGGGTGTCTCCTCGCTTGATATCGAAGTTATTGTAGTTGATATTGTGCAAGAACATATTCATTCGAGCCAAGTTATAATTGGTCATATTGATTTCTTGACCAAAGAAACCATACTCTAAGATATGGTCTTCGTATTGCTTTTTCATCTGAAGCAAGAGTGAACCCGACCCACATGTTGGATCGTAGACCTTGTTAATTTTCACCTTACCAACCATAACCAAACGAGCCAGTAATTTAGAAACTGTCTGAGGTGTGAAGAATTCACCTCCACTTTTACCAGCATTACTCGCATAGTTTGAAATCAAGAACTCATAGGCATCCCCAAAGGCATCAATGTCATTTTCCTCGAAGTTGCCAAAGTTAATGCTATTGATACCATTAAGAATATCAGAAAGACGTTTATTTTTTTCTGGGACAGTACCACCAAGGACGTTACTTCGTGTGTCCAAATTATCAAATAATCCTTTGATATCATCCTCAGACTTGAATCCAATCGCTGATTTCTCAATATCTTGGAAAATATTGGCTAAATCTTCGTTTAAATTTTCATTTTGTGAAGCATTTTTGACGACATTCTCAAACAATTGACTAGGAAGGATAAAAAATCCCTTATCCTCAACTGTCCCTGGTTTGAAATCTCGCTCAGCTTCTTGGTCACTCAAATCAGCATAACGAAATTCTAAATCTCCAGCCTCGTGCTCAGCATGATCAAAATAGTCAGCCATATGCTCAGAAATAAAGCGATAGAATAGAATTCCAAGTATGTACTGCTTGAAATCCCAACCGTCTACTGCTCCACGAACAGCGTCTGCAATCGCCCAAATTTTACGGTGAAGCTCCTTGCGCTCTGCATTTTCTTTACTTGCCATTTTTACTTTCCTTAATTAATCTATTATCCTTTCTATTTTATCATATTTTAGATACTAAAAACCATTCGTAATAATTTGATTACGAATGGTTTAGCTTACATTTTTACTTAATCAATGATTAATCTAAATAGATCCCTTTTTCTACTAGGTTATCCAGGCACTCCTGTAGGTAAGTGTCCTGATGCTCAGGATAGATGGGAGTGCTCAAGGCTTCCTCTTCCAGTTCTGGATAGGCTGGGCAGGTCTTGCCTCTGTAGGTCGACTCCCACCACTCTGGGCTGACCTTGTAGCCACGAGCGGTCATCTCCTCCATGATCAGGCGGTGATAGGCATAGAGACGATAGGGCGAGTAGTCAAAGACATAGTTGACCGTCGCGTGCTTCTTGCCCCAGCCATTGCCTCGAAGGGCGCAGCATTCTCGGTGTTGGCCCAGGAGCTGAGGACGAGGGAGTTTGGGAATCAAGTCTTGGTGCCACAGTCTCATCTATTGACCTCCTAATAGTGTCGACTCTTGCAAGTAGCGATTGGGATAGCGCTCAAGGAGCGTTTGGATTCCCTTGATCAGATCTTCTTGCTGGGCTTGGCCATGCTGGTACTTCTCAAGTAGCAACATAAAGTCCGCCTTTTCCTCAGGAGTCGCCTGCTTTTTGAAATAGCCCCAGATATGCTGAAAGGCATTGGAGACCTGGCCACGATTTTCTGGCAAGGCCAGCGCTTGCTGGATCAGGTCCTCGACGTGGCTGACCTCCACCTGGTCTCGCTTGAGGTATTCCCGGATTTCCTTGTAGATATTACTCGAACGACTGAGCACCAGGTATTTATTTTTCGCCCATAGGACTTGACAGTGATGTTTTTGCTCCACTTTTGTCTCCTTTTGATCTTCTCTATGAATAGTCCTCCCATTATACCATGGAAATGATTCATTCCATCAAAAAAAGGCTGGGACAAAAGTCCTGGCCTCTTAATTGTTTTTGAATTGTAGAGCAAGACGCAGTGGTTGAGCGGGCTCTACTACGCTGATTTCATCAGCTTTTATAGCCCTACTCAACTGTGCAGAGGTGGGACGACGAAATCGAATTCTAACGAATTACCGATTTCTGTCCTACTCTCTCTTTCATTGATTACAAGGCTGTGATGGCTGTGATCAAACCAAAGATGATCCCTGGTGCATTGGCTGCAGCAAGTGGAATATCGCGTTCTTTTTTGAAGAGTCCGTAGTAAACCCAAAGGCTACAGTTGATGGCTGCGACAAGGGGTTGAACAAAGTTCCCTTTGTGACCTGCGAGGTTATCCATGATTTGTGGGAAGTAAGACACATACATCATAACAGACATAAAGGTCGCAACCCAACCAAGAATTTTCATTTGTTTTTCATTCATTTTGAAACTACCATTTCCTTTTCTTTTTTTAAAGTATGCACTATTCTACCTTTTGTCCTTTACAAATTCAAGTCTTTTTTTCAAATGTTACCGAACTGTAAAGTGTCACAATCTTGTGATTTTGCAGGAAGATGGATTTCTTTTCGAGAGAGTCTTCTCTCTAGTTGCTATTTTTTTGACACATTGTCTAATTTTGTGCGAATGTAATCGTTTTCATCTTGCATAGCATGCAAATTAATTGCATTTTCTTCCTACTTATGCTATTTTGATACACAGAGGTAAAATTTTATGAATAAACAAAAAATCAACCAAATCGTTGGCTCGATCGGTGCCTTTATTGGGATTATCGTTTTCATTGCCTACATCCCACAAATTATTGCTAATTTACAGGGAAATAAGGCCCAACCTTTCCAACCCTTGTCAGCTGCTATTTCTTGCTTGATCTGGGTCATTTATGGTTGGACAAAGGAACCTAAAAAAGACTGGATTTTGATCATTCCAAATTCAGCAGGTGTCATCCTAGGGGGATTGACTTTCCTTACATCACTTTAATAGAAAGTGAACAAAGACTGAACTCTACGGGTTCAGTCTTTTTTGTGTATCCCTTTGAAAAACAAAAACAATCGCAGTCGGTTTTCGTACAAAAAAGCCCGCTATGAGCAAGCTAAAAAAATTGACAATTCTTTTCTTTGAATAACCTATGCTGGATTATTGTGCAAAAATATCCAAATAATATCTGATTATTATTAGAGTATATTGAAACTTTCCGCTGTGAGAAAAGTGCCTGAAATAATTATGTTTCAGGCACTCGGAATTATTGAGACCTTAGGCTCAATAATTAGTCATGGAACTTCTTCGAAGTTCGCTGACGTCCGTGCTCACCTAAGGAAAGTTTCTAATTTAATTTGAGTTTCTTTTCCTAAATCTGCACAATCTTACGATAACTCCGAGAGGTGATCCAAAAGACGATCAGATAGGTGATGAGAAAGACGGCACAGACACTGAGGGTCACGATGAGGACTTGGCCACTATTGATGACACCGAGCACTTTGAGAATGAGGCGGATCATATGGTAGGCAAAGGCCAGGTGGACAAAGGCAAAGATGAGGGGGAGGAAGAAGACAGTCCGCACTTGACGGTTGATGGTCCGTTTGACCTCATCTTCATCAAGCCCTACCTTTTGGAGGATGACGAAGCGGTCACGGTCTTCATAGCCTTCTGAGATTTGCTTGTAGTAGATAACGATGACGGTTCCGACCATAAAGATCAATGACAAGAAAATACCGATAAAGAAGATGCCGCCAAAGAGGCTATTCAACTCTGCCACATCATTGGCTCGGTTGCCTCCATAGATAAATGTTCCTTGGGCCTGTCGGCTACTCAATTCATCGATCATCTTGTCATAGCTGGCTGCCAGCTTGAGTTGCTGGTCTTCGTCAACATTGACATTGAAGCCACCATAGATATTGGTATTGATGGCAAGATCCGGAAACAGAGCGACAAAGGCTGAAAGGTCTGGCACGACCAAGTAATTGAAATCCTCCGTCAGCATATTAAACTGATTTGGAACATGATCGGTGATAAAATCCTTGCTCACTTCTTCCTTGACTTGGAAGTCTTGCCCATTGATAGTGAACTGCTTTTGCCCTATCAGAGCCTTGTTATGAGCAAAGAGGATGACTTGGTTGCCGGTCAGATCGACGTGTTCTCCTGTCATCTGTTCATAACTTTCCGCATCAAAGACCATAAAGACGGTTTTAGGAGTGACGCTGCGTTCATCAGCTGGATAGACGGTGAAATCCGTGCCCTTTTGTGATTTGACCCCAAAGTTGGCATAGGTCATCAGGTCGCGATTTTTGATCTCAAGATGATGCTCAGAAGCAAATTCATCAAATTTCTGATTAATCTGCTCCAGGTCTACCCCTTTTCCTTGGACGGAGAAATCATGAGGAGCCATGATTTTCTTGACCATTTCGCTACCGACATAGATGTTGGTGGCAGCAGAGATCGTCACCAATACCATGGTCGAGAGGATGGCAATAGTCGCAAGGCCCACTGCATTCTTCTTCATGCGATAGATGAGGTTAGAGACCGAGATCATGTTGTTGGGTTGGTAATAATAGCTCTTCTTTTTCTTAAGCAGGTGCAAGAAGACGGTGATCCCCGCATTAAAGAGTAAGTAGGTCCCGATCATAACCAGGATAACGGCTAGAAAGAAGGTCACAAGCGCAATGATGGGGTCTTTGACAGACACAGCTAGGTAGTAGCCAAGACCGAGAGAGGCTAGGCCCAGGATGGTTTGGGGCCACAAAAAGCGGGCTTTCTTTTCGCCACTTGCTTTCTCACGAGTTAGTTGCAGGGCATTCAAACGGAGAATGCGCCAAGCATTGAGAAGAACCAAAAGGCCAAAGATGAGACCAAAGGTGACAAAGACCAGGACGACAATCCCAGGTTGGAAGGTAGATACCAGCTGGACCTTCATTTTCATGAGTTTCAAGAGGAAGGCAAAGATCAGCTTATCAAAGAGGGCTCCGATCAAGACACCGGCTGAGACAGTTACAAATCCAAAGATCAAGAGTTCCTTGAAGACCATGCTGATGAGATGCTGTTTCTCAAGGCCAAGCATGCTGTAGATTCCCAGCTCTTTGGAGCGGTTTTTCATGACAAAGCTATTGGCATAGAGCACAATAATAGCACCCGCAGCATTGACCACGAAGAATCCCAAGCTGAGAGTGAACACTATAGAAGATCCTCCTCGAAGCTCGTGAATGTGGGGATTAAAGGTCAGGGAGTCAAAGAGGTAGGCGATGGTCACTGCGAGAATGACCGCAATCGCAAAAGGATAATAGAGCTTGCGGTTCTTGATCAGATTGGAGCAAGCTAATTTAGTGGTTAATCGTAACATCTACTCCACCTCACTTGCCATGACCGTCAAGGTATCCGAGATTTCTTGGAACATCTGACGCTCTGTTTTTTCCCCGCGGAAGATCTGGTTGTAGAGAATTCCGTCCTTGATAAAGAGCACGCGCTTGGCCCGAGCTGCCGCTGCGGTTGAGTGGGTCACCATGAGGATGGTTTGTCCCATGCTATTGATATCTTCAAAGACATCTAGAAGAGCAGCCGAGGACTTGGAATCCAGCGCCCCTGTTGGCTCATCAGCAAGGAGAATTTCAGGTGAGGTGATGATGGCCCGTGCTACAGCCACCCGTTGTTTTTGCCCACCAGAAATTTCGTAAGGGTATTTCTCAAGGAGTTGGTGAATGCCCAATTCCCGACTGACGCTCTCGACCTTACTCATCATTTCCTTGACGGGTCTGCGTGAGAGGACGAGAGGGAGAAGGATATTGTCCTTGACGGACAAGGTATCGAGCAGGTTGAAGTCTTGAAAGACAAAGCCAAGTTTTTCCCGACGGAAGCTCGAGGCATCCTTGTTCTTGATAGTTGAAGTATCGGTACCGTTGAGGTAGACCCGCCCTTCGGTCGGCTGGTCCAGCATGGCTAGGATATTGAGGAGGGTCGATTTCCCGGACCCTGATTCCCCCATGATGGCGACGTATTCACCCTTTTCCACAGTGAAGTGAATATCCTTTAAGGCTTCAACCTGCGTTCCTTGAAAGCGGGTTTTGTAGATTTTTTTGATATGTTGAACATCTAGCAATGACATACTTTTCTCCTTTTACTAGTAGATCAAGAAAAATTCTTGGGTTTGTTGCAGGACTTGGAGACCAAATTCCGTCTTTTCCAGATCGGTTTGCTCATTTGGTTTCTTAATCTTTTTGGGTTGTTTCATCCATTTCAAGAGTTTCATTTTCTTGACCTCCTTCATTTGATGAGACTATTGTATAAAAAATAAAAGGCGGCTACCATAACCTAACCTTTCATTTTACCGTTTATTTCTTACATTTTTGTAAGATGGAAAAAACTAATCCATCACCAACTTCTTTTCTTCAAAGTGAATAGCGACGGTTGTGCCTTGGCCGACCTCTGAGTGGAGGCTAATCTTGTGGCCCAATTGTTCTGCTATTTTCTTAGACAGATAGAGCCCCAGACCTGAGGATTGCTGGGTCATGTGGCCATTGTAGCCCGAGAAGCCCCGCTCAAAAACACGGAGAACATCGCTATTTTTGATCCCAATCCCGCTGTCTTTTATATAAAGGGTCTGGTCTTTGAAATAGATCTCAATGCCACCTGTGCTAGTGTACTTGAGGCTATTGGACAAGAGTTGCTCGATGATGACCAAGAGCCACTTGCGATCGGTAATGACGGCGACATCCAAATCATGCAGGTCCACTGTCAAGTTCTTTTGGATAAAAAAGAGGGCATATTTGCGGACCACTTCTTTGACCAAGTCCTCTAGCGACACGCGCTTTAGGACCAGATCGTCATGAAAACTCTCCAATCGCAGGTACTGCAAAACCAGATTAGCATAGGAGTCAATCTTAAAGAGCTCCTGCTCCATCTGCTGCTTGACCATAGGGGTCTCGACATCTTGGACCAAGAGCTGGCTAGCTGCAATGGGCGTCTTAATCTGGTGAACCCAGAGGGTGTAGTAATCCATCAGGTCATTGAACTTGGCCTGGGCTGTTTTGCCTTCCTCCAGGCGCGCCTGCTTTTCTTCCATGTATTTTTCATAAAGAAGTTGTTCCAGAGGGGAGGCAACCTCTATTTCCTCATACAGCATGGCTTTGCGGTACTCCTGAAAGGTCATGGCAAAGTCCCAGACCAAGACACAGAGGGCAAAAAAACCTAGCACTAGGGTCGCATAAAGGAAAACCGTCCCAGCCTCTGGAAAGAGATATGCAAAGATCAGATCGACGATCAAAAAGATGACTACTAGAAAGAGCAAGCGCCTGCGGGATACCACATACTGCCAAAAGATGTTTCCAAATTTATTCATGGATCAACCCGTAACCGATGCCTTTCTTGGTTTCGATGAAGTTTGACAAGCCAACCTCTTCTAGTTTCTTTCGCAGGCGAGCTACATTGACAGACAAGGTATTATCATCAATAAAGAAGTCGCTATTCCAGAGCTCTTTCATCATATCATCCCGTGCTACGATACTGCCCGCATGCTCAAACAGGACCCGCAAAATCTGAAATTCATTCTTAGTCAGCTTAATGACTTCTCCTTGATACACCAAGTCTGTAGACTTGAGATTGAGAATAGCCCCACGGTGCTCCAGCAGATTTTGATCTGTCCCAAATTCGTAGGAGCGGCGTAAGAGTCCTTGGACCTTGGCAAGGAGCACATTTTGATCAAAGGGCTTGGTAACAAAGTCGTCTCCACCCATATTGATGGCCATGACAATATCCATGGCTTGATCCCGTGAAGAAAGAAACATGATCGGAACCTTTGACACCTTGCGAATCTCCTGGCACCAGTGGTAACCATTGTAGAGTGGAAGGCCAATATCCATGAGAATCAAGTGGGGGTCACTTGCGACGAAGATCCCAAGGACATCCATAAAATCCTCTACTGCGACCACTTCATAGCCCCATTGTTCCAATAATTGTTTGACCTGTTGGCGAATAATTTCATCATCTTCCACTAAGAGAATTTTATGCATGGCTTTCTTTCCTTCTTTTTTTCTTCTTCCTATTATAACAGATTAAGAAGCAGAGAAAAAGATCGAGCGTAACCTTCTTAACAGGAACTGCTTTTTCTACTCCCATTTTTGTGCTATACTGATAGAAATAAGACACAGGAGGCACAGATGTCGACTATTTTTGATTACCTAAAAGAAGTGACTCACGATTCCATATATGACCGTCCCTTCAGGGAACTAGATGTTTTAGCACTAACGGAGCTGACCTATCTACCCTTTGGACACATTGTGCCTCAAGGAGATACAACAGGGATCCAAGTCCGCCTGTCTGATGCGGCCGGTCTGGTCGATCGAACTACCAATTTCATCGTGACGAATCAACACCTTCACTTAGTCGATGAGCTAGCTAGTTCTAAGCGTTTTAAGAACATCAAACTCCTCAACTATGTCGACGAGTACGATCCTGATGTTCAGAAGCAATTTGCGGCCATGACCTATCGTCTTACCATGGATGTGTATTTAGTTGTCTATAGAGGGACGGATGATACCTTGATCGGCTGGAAGGAAGACTTCCACATGACCTATATGGACCATGTTCCAGCCCAGAAGCGCGCAGCTAGCTACCTGCAAAACGTCATGAAGGAATTTCCAAAAGGGCGATTTATGGTAGCCGGACACTCCAAAGGGGGCAATCTTGCGACCTATGCCTGCACCTACCTGCCGGATCCTTTGTTTGAACGAGTCGATGCTATCTACAGCTACGATGCTCCTGGCCTCAACAAGGCTGTTATTGAAACCCAAGGCTACCAGCGTACATCACCTAAAATTCACCGTTTTGTCCCACAAGGATCCATCGTCGGCATGATGCTAGAAGTTCCTGAGCCTGCTACAATTGTTAAAAGTCGAGCTTTTGGTGGCTTTGTCCAGCACGATGCTTTTACTTGGGAAACGAAGGACCTCAGTTTTGTGACGGTTACTGAGACTAGTCCGGATAGCCAGCAGACGGATCTCACTTTAAAACAATGGGTTCGCGAGACATCGGCAGACGAGCGCAAGAAGTTCTTTGATACCTTCTTCGGCCTCTTCTTAGATGCAGGCATTACTTCAATCAACGATTTGAGGAACTTGAAAAATTTCTCCAAGATCAAAGAGATCTTTCAAAATGCTCAAGACCTAGATCCTACAGAAAGAGAAATGCTAGAACGTCTAGCCAAGCAACTCCTCGACACCCGTGTCCAAGCTTGGAAAAAATGGCAGACCGTTCCCCGTATCCTGGTTCAAATGGCTGCATTTTTCAAGAGAAAAAAAGCCGTCGAGACCACCTTACCACTGCTTCTTGAGCATAAAGAGTGAGGGTCAACTACTGAAAAAGGACCACCTCTTCTATTCACTAAAACGCAAAAATCATCTGAAATATCTTTCAGATGATTTTCTGTTTTCTATTGGTTCTGAGAAGATGGAGCATCTGGCTGGCTGGCTTCTGTAGAAGCTGGGCTTGCAGGCTCTGTTTCTGTCTCCGTTGTGGCGGTGGTATTTCCTTCTGAAGCTGGAGCTTCTGTTTCATCTGGGGTCTTAGCTAGAGGCGTTTCAGTTGTGGTCGTTGGTTTGGTCACTTCGCTTGCAGATGACGCTGCTGCCAACTCTGCCTGAAAGGCTTGGATAGCCTGTAGTAAGGCTGCCTTGTCACTCTTTGGATTCGCCAATTGATCAAAGAGAGCTTCCAAACGATCATACAGAGCATCACTGGCCCCCTTGTCCTGCAATTGTTGGTGCAAGGCCATCAATTGGTTATAGAGCTGTTGATACAGTGCGACATCCCCAATCTGAGGCACTTCCGTTTGCTTTTGTTTTTGCTTTTCAATGGTGTCACTGATTTCACGTAACAGAGCTTTCCCACTTGCAATCACCTGGTCTGGGTCTGTCTCATTTCCAAGCTGAGCCAAACCTGCTTCAAATGCAGTTCGTTTTCCTTGGTCTTCGACTTGTGGCAAGAGCGACTGGATTTGCTCTGAGAGGGCTGTCAGGATGCTGCTTCGTTGACGGGCTTCTGTCGCCTTGTCCAACTCTCCATACAAGCCCTTGAGGAAATCGTAAACCGCTAAGTTATAAGATGGGGCTTGACTTCCTTTTTGATCCAAAACTGTTTTTTCAATAGGATAGGTTTGGCCTTTTTCTTGAGAGAATAGCTGGTCAATTGCCTGTTTGGTTTGGTAGAGTTCCATAAAGTGAGCCTTAGCATCCCAGGCTTCTTCAAAGGCTTGGGCCCGATAGAGTTTCAAGGCTAGATCTGCCGCCTTGGTACGCAGTTCTGGTGTCAAGCGCACATCGCTCAAGCTTTGATAGAAATACTTGAGATAGTCGACCGATGTCACACCCGTCCGATCTTGCATCTCCTGAACAGCCTCTAATAGCTTCCCTTCCTGCTCTAAACGCTTGCTGTCCTTGGCAGCATAGGCTTCCTGCAGTTGTGAGACCAATCCTTCCTTCTTCAGTTGGAAGGCTTCTGTGTCTAGCAAGCGCACTTGTTCCAGCAATTCCTGGTAGCGACGGTCCAAGGCCGTCTCTTCTTTTGGTTTGACAGCTTGAGTCGCATGGATGTATTGCTGGTCAACCTGGTTGAGACTGGATAGGTAGCCTTCCGTCGAGTTGCTTGGGAAACTCTTGACGTTTTCCAAGAAGTGGCCCAAAATGAGCTCAATCCGTCGTTGCTGCAATGGATCAGAAGCGTAAAGAATTCGACTTTCTGCTAAGAGTTGGTTGACTTTGTCTTCTACTGCTTTTTTATCCAAGTCTCCTTTTTTGTATGGCGATTGGATGGTTGGAAGACGGTGGGCTAAGTAGTCTGCTAGTCCCGCTGATTGCACCTTGATATAGTGGTTGTGATCACCATGCGGGATGACAAACTGGCCATTTTCAATCTGAAGGCTATAAGGAGAAATTCCTGAACGAAGCGCTGTTGCATAGAGTTCATTGATAAAGTCTAGTTCAGGATTGCCCGTCTCAAGCGGAATCCGAACATGTTCCTTACGAACAGCATAAGGGTGGATGTGGGTCGGATCGTATTCTTGATCGGGGTTGTTAAAGACAAAGAAACCATTGGAAATCTTAATAGCCTCTCGTGGGACGCCGTAAGTCTTGCTGATGTACTGGATCTTTTCCTCATCTGAGGCATCGCGAGAATAGCTAGCAACATCATCTGTCAGTGGCTGGCCCTTATCCTCTTCCTTCTTGCCCGCTAGAGTGGCTTCCGCTGCTGCAATCTCTTGAGGAGAAAGATCTTTCTTGTAGAAATAATGAGCGTGGTTGCCATGAGCGACCATATAGCCGTCCTCGTCCTTACTGATGACCTTGTCTGCGTGGAAACCATGATCGTGCTCCTCTCCGTGATCGTGGTCCTGACTGTCCCCATGTTCATGCTCGTGATTATGGTCAACTGGTTTTGTACTTGGACTTGAAGGGCGACTTGGACTTATTTCTGCAGGTGTCGTGGCACCCTGGGCCCGAAGCAGTTGGAATTGCCGAGCCAACTCACGCTCTAAAGGAGAGAGGGAACTGTAAGGGATAAAGTGGAAATGATCCCCGTGAGGGTAGACAATTCCTTGATCGGTCCACTTGGTAATCTTACTTGGATCAAAGACAGAACCATCAGACTCCACATGACGAGAAGACAGAGGTGTTTTCTGCAATTCTTCGATCAAGTTGGTCAGGGTTGGACTCGGTTTAGAGGTAGCTGGTTTAGACGTCGTTGGGGTTGTCTGTGTATTGGTTGGACTGGATGACGGCTGGTTGCTCGCTTGCTTCCCAAGGCTTGGAGAGACTTGATCTGGAGTACCTTGCTCTGTGCTTGCTCCAGCTAGGCGTGAGTTCCCAGCCTGATGGCCGGCTTGACCACCTAAGACGGAGAGGGCTGCTGCTAACTCTCCAGCAGATAAGGCACTCTTTGGAATATAATGGAAATGGCCTCCATGGGGCACAATAAAGCCGTCCCCTGTATCTGAAATAACATCTCCAGGGCTAAAGACATAACCATCGTCCGTACGGTAGCCACCACCTGTATGGTTCTTAGCCGTCAACATCTCAAGAGTCTTACCTTCTTTCAGCGCTTGACTCGGTTGACGGAAGTCACGGGTCTTGCCTGCCTTGTGCGAGGAGCTAGCTTGCACCGATCCCGTCTCTCCTTCTTCTTTGGTGCCTCCCTTTTGTTGTTGGGCGATCTCTTCGATCGAGCGCACATTAACTGTATGTTGGGCATCCTTTAAGTAGAGATAGTATTTCCCAGCGCGTTTGATGATATAGCCATCCTTGACCTTGCTCACGATATCTGCTTCTTGCAGCTGATAAGTTGGATCCCGCAAAATCAACTCTTCACTAAAGATGGCATCAAATGGGACCTTGCCGCTGTAGTAATGAAAATGATCCCCATGAGAAGTGACAAAGCCTTCATCTGTAATCTTGATGACAATCTGCTCTGCCTGGGTCTTTTCCTTGGCATTGACCGCTTCGATGCTGTCTTCCTTTTTACTGGAGGCAGACGATGACGATTTCTTGTCCGCTTGCAAATACTGAATCTGATTCTTTTTCTCTTCCTTGACTTGTGGTTGCTGACTGAGCGCATAGGCACAGAGTCCTAGCCCCAAAGTCGCTACAATTCCAATCGTTCCCTTTTTCTTCATTCTTGATTTACTCCTCTAATTCCTTGGCTAAAGTCGCCATATTTTCTTCTAAATTTTCTAATAGATCCTTATCATTTTGTGGATCAGCTTCCAGTGGATCCAGAACCTTAACACGCGCCCCTGTTGCCTTGGCGATACTATCTGCCACCTTTGACGACGTGTGCTTTTCCACAAAGATCGTTTTCACCTTGTAGTCTTTGACAAACTGCTGGATCTCGGCCAATTGCCGAGCGGTCGGTTCTTGCTCTGGGGATATCCCTGCAATCCCTAACTGCTTGAGACCAAAGCGTTTGGCCAGATAAGAAAAGGCCGTATGCTGGGTCACAAAAGTCTTTTGCTTGGCCTTGTCAAAGAGAGGCTGGTAGTGGGCTACTAGGTCCTCACAGCGCTTTTCAAGCTTTTGAGCATTGGCCTGATAGAGCTCCTTGTTCTTTGGATCGATCTCTCCCAAACGCTGGGCGATAACCTTTCCTTCCTCTGCAATTTTTACAGGATCCAACCAAGTATGCGGATCATACAAGTGCTTGGATTCTTTTCCCTGACCAGCATCGACATCCTCTAATCCAGCCACCTTATCAAGGGTCATTCCTTGGCTGCCTTCGATCACTCGCAACTTGGAACCTTGAAGATTGGGATCTAAGCGACCGGCCCAAGATTCCAGGGTCTGAGAATGATAGACAAATACATCCGCATCATAGATCTGGGCCACTTCCTTGGTTGAGGGTTCATAATCATGGATCCCTGCACCTGACTGAACCATCCAGATATCATTTTGATCGCCAGAGATTTCCTTGACCAGGGCATAGATGGGATAAAAACTCGTGACAATTTTAAGACCTTTTTTAGAAGGGGGCTTTGCATTTCCTTGACTAGCACAAGCTGTCAGCAGAAAGAAACTGAGGAACATGAGTCCCAGAACCTTCATTTTTCTCCTAATCATTCTTCACCTCTTTTTCATTTTTGTTAACTAGTTTATTAATCAGTTAATTAACTAGTTAATCATACTGCGAATCATTTGCTTTGTCAAGCTTTTTTTACATTTTTTCCCTTTTAATGTTAGAGACTAACAGTTGCCTAGATTCCACAAGCCTTCCTTGCAGTAAAAAAAGCTTGAGACAAACATGTCTCAAACTTTTTATTGACGGTAGAAATATTGATCGGCCGGATAGTTGCCTGCAGATTGAGTGACCACTAGACGTGGCTTGCTGGTATCAGACTGGTCTCCATCTGGATTTTGGAAACCGATTTTCAGAAGTCCAATCGCAGCACCAGTCTCACCCATCTTCATCTCAACATAAGGGATCTTGCTCTTCTTATCCGAGTCTGCAACAGCCTTGAGGCTGCCTTGGCCCTTGACTTTTCCATCTGCTTGGATGACGATTTCAGCCCCCTTGCCATTGCGCCAGGTTCCAGCTAAGCTTGAGAAATCTCCTCCGTTAATGGCCGCAATATCCAAGTCTTTCTCTTTTTTCGGTTGTGGGTATGCTTTCCACCACTCTAGATGATAATCCCGGTAGGCCGCATCCCCAAAGAGAATCCGACGTTCTTGGGAAGCTACTCCATCAGGACCTGTCACACCCGCTGGGATCAGGTACAAGGTTTGCTCTTGCCCTTGGATCGCAGTCCCGTTTGCCCCAGTGAAATAAACTTCATAATAGCCTTTTCGCTTCTTGGGCTCTTTTTCTTTATTGAGCAGGTAACTCGCCCGAGTGCCTCCACTCCAGAAAGTCCAGCCGGTCTCCCCATTTACAATACTTGGAAAGGCATTGGTCTTGTTTTGGTAATATTCTTCTGGAGTATAGCCATAAAGTTTAAAACCGGAATCTGCGATTTCCTTTTCATAGGTATCATTGGAATAAGCACCTTCAAACGGTGAGAGATTGCCATCAAGGACGACATCATTGGGATCTGTCGATTTGAAAAAATCCTCTCGATTGGCAAAGACCATCTCGTGGTCGGGATTTTTGTCAGACATGGTCACCGTGATCAAAGGCTTCTTATCTGTCTTGTATTTGAAGACACGAACAGTGACTGTAAAGTCTGTATTGCCATCGGATTTTTTCATCTTGCCTGTTGAAATTTTGTTAGATCCTTCGACCTTCCAATTCGTGCTAAATTCAGCAGATACCTTGCCGTCAGCCGTTTGGTAATCGATCTTCCAGGCCTTGCCTTTTTTCTCGATTTTGGCTTCATCCCGTTCATTAGAGACGTAGTCACCACTCAAGTCAATAGCTTTTTCCTTTGGCTTAGTGGCCTTCTTACTGGTCTGGTTAAATTCCTTTTGATGGTCTGGTTGGATGTTGGAGCTAGAGTAGAGATAGACTCCACCGATCAGAACAGCTGCTCCGACCAGCCCCAGAATCGGCCCCAGGTATTTTTTCTTCCACTTAAGATTCATTTTACTACCTCCATGGAATAAGATCTTTACACTAGTATACCCTAAATCGAAAGTATAGTAAAATTCCCCTCTATGTAGTGGTTTCTCCGGCTTAAACCGACTAGTTTTAGCAGAGAATACCTGTTTTTCAAAAATAATATTTTGTTTATCGTTATTTTTTTATCGTTTTTCGATACTTTTTTATTGACTAATTTTTTATAAGGAGTATACTATAAGTGAAAAATAAATAAACTTCAAGGAGGCTTGCGATGAAAAACTCAAAAACCTTAAAAAATGTCATTGAAGTCTTGACGACTTTCATTTACTTCTGTGGCTTTATGACTGTGGCTGCACTGGTCGTCCACCTGCTTTCACGGATGGGAGTGTTTAAAGATCTCATTCAAACTGGACGCTTGTCCTTTGATGTGAATGGCATCCAGCTCTTCCCCAAACATCTGCAACCTCTCTGGCAGTTGCTCTTCCCACTAGCCTCAAGCGCTATCTATATTTACCTTCTCATCACCATTCGCAGCTTCCTCCAAAATCTCTACCAAGAAAAGATCTTTTCTCACTCCAACATTGATCTTTGCAACCGAGCTTGGAAGATTCTCTTGGTATTGTCCTTTATGTCTGGCACACTTGAAACCAGTGGAAATGCTTATCTCCTTCCCTTCACTTTCAAATTCACCTTTAACACAGGGCTTCTCCTTGCCGTTCCAATCGTCTGGGTCTCTGGCAAGATTTTAGAGAGAGGTATTGAGATTGCTGAAGAAAATGAGCTAACCATTTAAGGAGGTTGCCATGATTATCGTCAATCTAGATGTCATGCTAGCCAAGCGAAAGATGAAATCCAACGAGCTAGCCGACAAAATCGGCATCACGACTGCTAACCTCTCCATCCTCAAAACCGGCAAGGCCAAAGCCATCCGCTTCACCACCCTTGAAGCCATCTGCAAAGAACTCGACTGCCAGCCCGGAGATATCCTGGAATATCGACCAGATGAATAGGAACTATATTCGGAGACTTTCCTTAGGTGAGGACGGACAGTAGCGAATCCCTTTGGGATTCCATACCTAAGATTTGAGCCCACTGTCTCAAATCTTCCGAGAGTCTGAAACGAAAATGTTTCAGACTCTTTTCTCACTGCGGAAGTCTCCGTTAACACCCATTACTAATAGGACTCATCTACCATCCTTGTAAAATTCAATGATGGGAACCTTATCGACACAAGAAAAGCACTCCTGCGGGAGTGCTTGAGAGTGTAGACAATCTGTTCTTTCTTACAAATCAAATTAATTCTATAAAAATCAAAAAATTTATTCGTTAGAATTATTCAATCATCTACTGAAACTTTCCGCCGTGAGAAAAGTGCTAGAAACAATTGTATTTCTAGCACTCGGGAGTTTTGGAACCTAGGGTCCAAAACTAAGTCATGGAACTTCTTCGAAGTTCGCTGACGTCCGTACTCACCTAAGGAAAGTTTTTTAGATGATTTTTTCTTTGTCTATCGTTTAGCCAATGATGCTTCCATTTGGTACAGATGGATCAACAGTTAAGACTGTTAATTGATCTCCGTGTTCTGCGGAAAGAATCATACCTTGGCTGACATATTTCTTCATCATCTTACGTGGTTTGAGGTTGGCCACGATTTGGAGTTTCTTACCGACTAATTCTTGTTCATTTGGATAGAATTTCGCAATACCAGAGAGGATTTGACGGTCTTCGCCATCTCCTGCATCTAGGCGGAAGCGAAGCAATTTGTCTGATCCTTCGACGCGTTCCACTTCTTTGACTTCTGCTACACGGATTTCAACCTTGTCAAAGTCTTCAAATTTGATCTCGTCTTTTTCAGACTTGAGCTCCACTTCTTCTGGAATCCATTCTTTTTCTTGTGGTTTTCCAGCAGTCATTTGAGATTGGATGTAGGCAATTTCTTCTTCCATGTCCAGACGTGGGAAGATTGGAGTTCCTTTGGCAACCACTGTGACATTTTCAGGGAAGCCTGCTAAGGTCAAGTTTTCAAGATCGAAGTCCAAGCCCAAGCCAAGTTGTTCCATGATGGCGTTTGAGGTGTTCATCATGAATGGTTGGATCAAGTGAGCCACGACACGAAGGCTAGCTGCCAAGTGAGCCATGACCGCTGCCAATTGTTCCTTGTCACCATCTTCTTTAGCGAGGACCCAAGGCGCTGTCTCATCGATGTACTTGTTGGTACGAGAGATGATGTTCCATACAGCTTCCAAAGCGCGTGGGTAATCCACCGCGTTCATTTGCTTGTGGTATTCAGCGATGTTTTCTTCAACCACCTTTGCCAAATCAGCATCAAATGCAGTAACATTTTCGATATAAGCTGGAACTTGGCCACCAAAGTATTTATTGATCATGGCTACCGTCCGGTTAAGGAGGTTTCCAAGGTCATTAGCCAATTCATAGTTGATGCGGGCTACGTAGTCTTCTGGGGTAAAGGTACCATCTGAACCAACTGGCAAACTGCGCATAAGGTAGTAACGAAGCGGATCCAAGCCGAAGCGTTCCACCAACATTTCTGGGTAGATGACATTCCCTTTAGACTTCGACATCTTGCCGTCTTTCATGACAAACCAACCATGGGCAATCAAACGTTCTGGCAATTTAACATCCAACATCATGAGAAGGATTGGCCAGTAGATGGAGTGGAAACGAAGGATGTCTTTTCCGACCATGTGGAAGACGGTTCCGTTCCAGAATTTGTCAAAGTTTTCATGATCTTCTTGACCGTAACCAAGAGCGGTCACATAGTTAAGAAGGGCATCGATCCATACATAGACCACGTGTTTTGGATTAGATGGGACTGGCACACCCCAGGTAAAGGTGGTCCGAGATACCGCCAAGTCTTCCAAACCTGGCTCGATGAAGTTTTTCAACATTTCATTGAGACGGCCATCTGGCGTGATGAAATCAGGTTGGGATTTGAAAAATTCAACCAAGCGGTCTTGGTATTTGCTGAGACGAAGGAAATAAGATTCTTCAGAAACCCATTCTACTTCGTGGCCTGATGGGGCTACCCCACCGATAACCTTGCCATTCTCATCACGGTAGACCTCAGCCAATTGGCTTTCTGTAAAGAACTCTTCATCAGAGACTGAATACCAGCCAGAGTATTCACCCAGGTAGATGTCGTCTTGCGCAAGCAAGCGTTCAAAGACTTGGGCCACCACTTTTTCATGGTAATCGTCTGTCGTACGGATGAATTTATCATATGAGATATCGAGTAATTGCCAGAGTTCTTTCACTCCAACGGCCATCCCATCTACATAAGCTTGCGGCGTGATCCCAGCTTCTTCTGCCTTCTGCTGGATCTTTTGACCGTGCTCATCAAGACCAGTCAGGTAGAAAACATCGTAGTTCATCATACGTTTGTAACGCGCCAAGACGTCACAGGCGATCGTTGTGTAAGCTGAACCAATATGCAATTTACCAGATGGGTAATAGATAGGGGTTGTGATGTAGAATGATTTTGTCATTTTCTTTTCCTTTCAGGGCTAATGGAACCCAATTTAGTAACACTCTATTATAACATTTTTAGGAGACCCTGAAAACCCAAAACCAGCTAGGATCTAAGGAAGACAAGCAAAAAAGCTGACCGAAGTCAGCTTTCTATGATTGATAACGAATCCTGCTATCTTACTTACCAAGATAGTATTCTTTTACAACGTTCAATTTTTCGTCAAATTCGAATACCAATGGTGGGAAGTTAGGGATTTCCACGTCCATGATTTCGTCGTCTGACAATTGTTTGATGTGTTTAACAAGAGCACGGATTGAGTTACCGTGTGCTCCTACGAATACGTTTTTACCGTCTTTAAGAGCTGGAGCGATTTTATCTTCCCAGAATGGAAGAGCACGTTCCAAAGTAACTTTCAAGTTTTCAGCATCTGGAATCACTGAATCGTCAAGTGAAGCATAACGACGGTCAGTGTGTGCTGAGTGTTCATCATCACGGTCCATTGCAGGAGGCAATACATCGTAAGAACGACGCCAGATGTGAACTTGTTCATCACCAAATTGTTCAGCAGCTTCTGCTTTGTTTTTACCAGTCAAACCACCGTAGTGACGTTCGTTCAAGCGCCATGATTTTTCAACTGGAACCCACAATTGGTCAGAAGCTTCAAGAGCCAAGTTAGTAGTTTTGATCGCACGTTTCAATACTGAAGTGTAAGCTTGGTCAAATTCGATACCAGCTTCTTTGATCAATTTACCAGCGTCGATCGCTTGTTGTGTACCTTTTTCAGACAAATCAACATCAGCCCAACCAGTGAAAAGGTTAGCTTTGTTCCATTCAGACTCACCGTGGCGAGCAAAAACCAATTTTACCATTAGATGGATCTCCTTTTTATTCTCCGAGGTTTCCCCCGTTTATCTATTTTATTCTACTAGATTTTCAGTAAAAAATCTAGTGGCGACCATAGAAAAGTGCAATTTCTCACAAAAAAGAGCCTGACGGCTCTGCTTTCTCTCACATTAATTTTTCTGACAGTCGGGGCAAATGCCATAGACGGTCATCTGAGTCTTGGTGATCTGGTAACCACTTTGACTGGCTGCTTCTTCGCGAAGATCTGGGACTTCAATGTCCACATCTGCGATACGACCACATTTTTCACATACCACATTCAAATGGTCATGCCCCATAAAATCAAAATAGGTCGTGGTATCATTACGAACCTTGATCTCAGAGACAACCCCCTCATCAATTAAAACCTTGATATTGTTGTAGACAGTTGCTAGACTCATGCTTGGAAACTGAGGCAATAAATCGCGATAGATCTTCTCAGCGCTTGGATGTTCATGACTCGCCACTAAATAGGAAAGAACTGCTCTGCGAGTATCGGTTATCCGAATGCCCTTGGCACGCAAACTTTGCAAAACTTCTTCCACGCGCTCTTCTTCATGACGATGCAATGCGTTCACTATGATCCCCCCTTTCCAATATGATTTAATCGATTCGTTACCCTTATTATATCATGTTTCAAAATAAATCACTATTTAGAATGCTTTTAATTAAAAAAAATGTCCGGGGGACATTTTTTTCACGAGCCTGAAAACCGAAAAGCGAGGTTATGTCCGGGGGACATTGATTCACTAGCCTGAAATAGATTCATCTACTCTCAGCCTATCCAACTGGTCATCCAGCGCACGGTTCCCAGGATCATTTTGACCACGAGGATCATAAAACAGAACTCCAGTACAAACCACAGCCCTTTCAGTAGATACAAAATAGGTCGGATAAACAACAAGGCAAAGAGTCCTAAAATGAATCGCATGGTCTCTTCTCTCTCTTTCTTTTTTCCTATTATACCCCTTATCCTATAGAGCTGTCCAACAAAAAAGCCACCCTAGAAATCTAGGATGACTTTTCAAAATGCAATTATTTAACTGCTTCTTTAAGAGCTTTACCAGCTTTGAATGCTGGAACTTTAGAAGCTGCGATTTTGATTTCTTTACCAGTTTGTGGGTTGCGACCTTTACGAGCTGCACGTTCACGAACTTCGAAGTTACCGAAACCGATCAATTGAACTTTTTCACCTTTTGAAAGGTATTCTGAAACTGCTGCAAATACAGCATCTACAGCTGCTGCTGAATCTTTTTTAGTCAATTCTGTAGCTTCTGCCACTTTTGCGATCAAATCTTGTTTGTTAGCCATTTAACAAATCCTCCAATTTTTTTTAGGCTTTACGCCTTAACAGTACTATCATATCTAAAAAAAGCCTTTAGGTCAAGTACTAAACCTGTTTTTTCAAACATTTATTCAGCTTATTCGTAGCGCACCAAAACTGCAAATGCATTCTCACCTGTATGGGTTTGAATAATCGATCCAGTTTCTAGAACTGGGATCGCTTTTTCAACGAGCGATTGCAACTGAGCCTTCATTTCATTGGCCCACTCTGGTGTTCCTGCATAAGAGATTCCGATCTCAGCTACCTTCTTGTGGGATAGTTTCTCTACCAATTCATCCAACCACTTCTTAAAGGTCTTGTTTCCACGGCCCTTGACAATTGGTTCCAACTGATGGTCCTTCATTTGCATCACGACACGGATGTTAAGAAGGGAGCTCAAAAGTCCGGTAACACGGCCAATGCGCCCACCTTTAACCAGATTTTCCAAGGTAGAAACACCGATATACAACTCTGTCTTTTCTTTGACTTCTTCGATGCGAGCCAAGACAGTGTCTAAATCAGCTCCGTCTTTGGCCAACTTGGCTGCCTCAACCACCTGGAACTTCATGGCTTGGTCTGTAAAGCCACTATCAATCACAGTAACATCTGCTCCTGACAAGGTTGCCCCTTGACGAGCCGCCTCTACGGTTCCTGACAAGGCATGAGACATATGAATTGAAACGATATGAGCTCCGTCTGCTGCTAACTTTTCATACACCTCCGCAAAGACTCCAACGGGTGGTTGGCTGGTCTTTGGAAGATTTTTGCTAGACTGCATTAAGCGCAAGAAGTCCCCTTGGCCCAACTCACTGTCAGAATAAAGGACTCCATCCACCATAACAGAAAGCGGCACAATTGTAATGCCATATTCTTCAACCACTTCAGGCTCAATTGTAATAGATGAGTCTGTAACTATTTTAATATTTGCCATATATTCCTATACTCTTCCTAGAATGTTCTGCTTTCATTATATCAAAAAACACGGGGTTTTGCAGTGAAAGATAACTAGTTCGGCTCCCTTAATCATCTGCAGCAGAAAAACCTGTATTGTGAAGGACATGGTCTTGGACAATTCCTTGATCATCCAAGAGCAACCCATGGAGAACCCCTCCATAAACAGCGCCCCCATCAACACCCATTTTTTGATCTGAAATCCAAAGATTTTCAGTACCGACTGGCTCATTGAGCAGTCCATAGACTGGTGTATGACCAAAGACGATCCATTTGCCTGTATGATTCTCCGCTTCATGGAATGGTTTTCGGATCCATACCTTTTGGTAATCACTGGTTTCTCGCCAATTTTCAAGGGTTAGATCCACACCAGCGTGGACAAAATAATAGGTCTCTGTCTCGTAGTCAAAAGGCAAACTACGGATGAAGGCCACCAAGTCAGGAACGGCATTTTCTACTGCTTGCGCATCCGCAATGCCATCTACAGGAGCATCGAGCGGCCGGCCTAACAGAGAGTTGATAGTCGTATCGCCACCATTTCTTCGGTAGTGGTCATAACGCTCTTCTGGATTGTCCAACCAGGCTAAAAACATGTACTCGTGATTCCCGGAAAGGCAAACAGCTCCGTGATGGTCTACGTAGTCCTTTACGATTTCAATTGATCGTTTGCTGTTTTCGCCTCGATCTATCAAATCCCCTAAAAAGACCAATTGAGCTTTTCCATCCCATTCTGTCATGAGCTCTTCTAGCATTTGTGCTTTTCCGTGAATATCTCCGACTACAAAGTATGTTGACATTGTTTCAAACCTTCTTTCTCTTAACGCTTGAGAAGTTGCTCTGCTTGTTGACGGGCAGCTTCCGTTAGATCCTCTCCTGCCAGCATCTTGGCAATTTCTTCAATTCGTTCTTCTCTATTGAGCAAACGCACAGTAGATACAGTTGAGTGTTCATCACTGATTTTCTCAATATAGAATTGATAATCTGCTGCAGCGATGACTTGAGGCAGGTGAGAAATGGCAAGCACTTGGCCATTTTGACCAATCTTATGAATTTTCGCTGCAATGGCTTGAGCCACGCGCCCAGAGACCCCTGTATCCACCTCGTCAAAGACGATACTGGTTTTTCCTTCTTTTCGAGAAAAAGCCGACTTAATGGCCAACATCAAGCGTGACAATTCTCCGCCGGATGCTACCTTGACAAGAGGTTTAAAGTCCTCTCCTGGGTTGGTCGAAATGTAAAATTCGACAGCTTCATTTCCCTCACGATTAAACTTAGACTTGCTGAAGCGCACTTGGAAGCGCGCCTTGTCCATGTAGAGGTCTGCCAATTCTTGCTGGATTTCATTTTCCAAAGCTTGGGCCAGAGTATGCCGCTGATCACTCAAATCTTGAGCCAAGATGACCAAGCTCTTTTCTAGACGTTTGAGTTCTTTTTCCATATCCTCAGACGAGAGGTCACTTCCGGTGAGGAGGCTATATTCTTTGGTGATTTGCGCCAGGTATTCTAAGACGTCCTTGACTTGGCCACCATACTTGCGCGTGATAGAATGGATCAAATCCAAACGCGATTCCACCTGCATGAGGCGATTGCCATCAAACTCCAGACCATCGACCACATCTTCTAAGCGCTTGGTAATATCCTCAAGGGCATAGAAGGTTTCCGATAACTGGCTTGAGAGCTCTTTGTAGGTCGGATCATATTCTTCAATGCTTTCCAGATCATTCATGGCTGAGCGAACATTGGAGAGGCTCGAAAACTCTTCTGCATCCAGCATGGTATAGGCATTGGTTAGGGTATCAGCAATCATCTTGTGATTGAGCAGGCGTTGGCGTTCTTGCTCCAGATGCAGGTCCTCATCCACTTCCAAGGCAGCTGCCTCAATCTCTGCAATTTGAAACTCCAACATCTCGATACGGGCCTTGTTTTCCTGCTGGTTGCGCTGGAGTTCCACCACTTGTTTGCGCAGGCGTTTGTAATCTTCAAAGGTCTGACGATAAGCATCTTTGGTTTGGAAAAAGGCTGCATCCCCAAATTCATCCAGCATGGCGATATGCAATTGGGGCCGCATCAGTTCTTCCTGATCATGCTGGCCATGGATGTCCACCAAATGTTGGCCGACTGCTTTTAAGACAGATAAATTCACCATCTGACCATTGATCCGGCTGACACTTCGTCCATTTTGCAGGATCTCTCGGCGAATGATCAATTCATCGGTCCACTCTAGTCCTTGTTCTTCAAAAAGCGACGTCAAGTGGCGATTGCTCTCAACGGTAAAGAGACCTTCGATTTCTGCTTTTGGAGCTCCGTGTCGAATGACATCCGTCGTTGCACGGCTTCCCAGCATCATGTTCATGGCATCGATAATGATGGATTTCCCTGCACCTGTTTCCCCTGTCAGTACCGTCATTCCCTTTTCAAAATTTAAGGAAATCTCTTCGATAATGGCAAAGTTCTTAATCGAAATTTCTAATAGCATAGGCTCTTACCACCCAAAGATTGATTTGAGGATATTCTCTGCTTCAGGTGCGGAATAGGCGATCAGTAAGATCGTATCATCATCTGCAACAATACTAAAGATATGCTCCTTATAAATCTCCCGCAAGCGACGTTTGACTAAAGGCGCTGTCCCTGGAACCATGGTGAAATTGACATATTCTCCCATGCGACGATGAGACAAAATATTGCTTTCGATCATCCCGATCCCTTGGTGGTGCTTACGTGGCAATTCATAGACATAGGTCATATCTTTCAGAGGGCGTTTTACGATGCCCAATTCTTTGATATCCCGTGATACCGTCGCTTGGGTTGCTGAGATGCCTTCTTCTTTCAAATGTTCGACGATCTCTTCTTGGGTCCCCACTTCATGATCGCGAATGAAGCGGCGAATTTTTTCTAATCTGATATTCTTACTCTTCATGTTTAAATTCCTTGTGTGCCAGCTCCACAACAGCCTCCAGCTGCTCATAAGTTGGCTTTGTTTTCTCTTCTTTTTTTTCTAGATACATCAAAAATTCGATGTTGCCATGGCCTCCTTGGATAGGGGAATAATCCACTCCCATTACCGCAAAGCCATGTATCCCTGCAAATGCAGCGACCTTTTCAAGGACGGCTAAATGAATCTTAGGATCCTTAATGATCCCATTTTTCCCGATCTGTTCGCGTCCTGCCTCAAACTGAGGTTTCACCAAGGCTACGACTTGTCCATTTTCTGCCAAAATCCGGTGAAGGGCTGGCAGAATCAAGTCCAAGGAAATAAAGCTGACATCGATACTCGCAAAGCTCGGTGTCGCTTCAAAATCATCTGGCTCGGCATAGCGGAAATTGAACTGTTCCATCGAGACCACTCGAGGATCATTTCGCAATTTCCAGGCCAACTGATTGGTCCCGACATCCACCGAAAAGACCTGGCTGGCTCCGTTTTGCAGCATGACATCTGTAAAGCCACCTGTAGAAGCTCCGATATCAATGGCAATTTTACCCTCTAAAGATAAACCAAATTGGTTCAGTGCTTTTTCTAATTTAAGACCGCCCCGGCTGACATATTTGAGCTTTTCACCCTTTAATTTCAACTCGGTTGCTTCATCAATTTTTTCACCCGGTTTATCGAAGCGCTCACCATTGATAACGGCAACGACAAGACCTGCCATCACCCCTCTTTTGGCTTGTTCGCGGGTATCAAATAGGCCCTGTTTATAGGCTAATACATCCACTCTTTCCTTAGCCATCTATTCGTAATCCTTCTATTAATTTCTTGATCGCTTGCGGATCAAAGTCACAAGCAGCTGTAATCTGATCCAACAAGTCCTCGCAAGCGTCTAATTCACTTGTCAGTAAAGCTTTTGATTCTTCCAATCCCAACAGGGCTGGATAGGTCGATTTCTCAGCTACTAAGTCCTTTTGAGGAGTCTTCCCCAAAGCTTCAAAATCAGCGACCAAATCCAAAATATCATCCCGTACTTGAAAAGCCAGGCCTAATGTTTTCCCGATTTTTTCTAAGAGCTGAGCAATGTCTGCTTGCAACTCTAAAATCAAACCTGCTGCGATGAAAGGATAGGCAAGGAGGCATCCTGTCTTATTGGCATGGATGGTCTGCAACTCTGCTAGCGTGAGCTGTTTGTGCTCCCCTTCCATGTCAAGGACTTGGCCAGCTACCATTCCACGACTACCGGAAGCATCTGACAATTCAAGAATCAAAGAGACCTTGACCGCATCAGGAAGGGCACTCGCAGCAATCATTCCAAAGGGATCGAGGAAAAGTGCATCTCCTGCTAAAATCGCCAAGTCTTCTCCAAATTTCTTGTGGTTGGTCAATTGCCCCCGACGGTAATCGTCATTGTCCATGGCCGGTAGATCATCATGGATAAGGCTTCCTGTGTGGATCATCTCCAAAGCCCCTGCCACTTGAAAATGAGCCTCTGTCAACTCCTGTCCGAAGGCTTCTAACAATTCTAGAAGAAGCATTGGGCGTAGGCGTTTTCCACCTGCTTGGATCGAATAAAGGACCGACTCCACTAAATGGGGGGCGATGGATGTTTCCTCATAAAAAGAGCGAATCGCTTGCTCTACTCTATTTCGTTTTTCTTCTTGTCTCATGCTAGATCCGCTTCAGTACCATCTGCTTGCATGACCTTGACCAAGGTTTTCTCTGCTTGATCCAAGGTATCTTGCAATTCTTTTGACAACTTCATTCCTTTTTGGAATTCTGTAATCGCTTCTTCAAGAGCCACATCACCACTCTCCAATTTTTGGACGATGGCTTCCAAATCTGCTAAATTTTCTTCAAATTTCTTTTCTTTCGACATGTTTTACCTCTACTTCTAACTGGCCATCTCTCATGATGAGGGACAGCGGGTCTCCTTCTTTTACTTTCGCAACCGAATCTAGGACCTGATCGTCTTGCTTGACCATGGCATAGCCACGCGCAATAATCCGACTGGTATCGAGCATCAAGAGGGCTTCTGATAAGCCTTGGACCTTGATCTTTTGCTCTTTTAGGACTTGTTCCATTCGGTTGGTTAAGAGTCTCTTATCTTGGAGCAGGCGGTCCTGGTAGCGCTCGATGCGATGCAAAGGAGACATGGCCTCTAGACGATGACGCAGACCTTGTAGCTGATTGGCCCCTTGTCCATAAGCATCCCGCATCCCTTGTTTTAATCGCAATTGCAACTGGTCAATCTTTTGCAGGTAGCCATCATAGAGTCTTTCAGGCTGTCTAAAAATGACCGATTGACTTAATTTGGCCAAGCGTTCACGATTATAGGCCAAGCGATTGGACATAGCTGTTGCCATGCGATTTTCCTGCTTTTGTAAATGGGACAAGAGATCCAACTTAGTTACTGGGGTGGCCAATTCAGCAGCGGCTGTCGGAGTAGCGGCTCGTCGGTCTGCTACAAAATCGGCTAGAGTCGTATCTGTCTCATGTCCAACACTGGAGATAATCGGAATCCGCGATTCAAAAATGGCTCGCACCACTGCTTCTTCATTAAAGGCCCAGAGATCTTCAATTGAACCACCCCCACGACCGATAATCAAGACGTCCAAATCATCCCGTTGGTTAGCCCTTTGAATATTAGCAACCACCTCACTTGCAGCGCCTTCTCCCTGGACCTTGGTCGGGTAGAGCACGATATCCACACCAGGAAAACGACGGCTCACCGTTGTGATAATATCGCGAATCACGGCCCCACTTTGACTAGTGATGACCCCGATCTTTCTTGGGAATTGTGGTAGAGCTTGCTTCCACCGATCCTGAAAAAGCCCTTCTTCGGTCAGCTTTTTCTTGAGTTGCTCAAACTGAATAGCTAAGGCCCCTACACCATCTGGCTCCGCCTTTTCGATGACAATGGAATAACTCCCACTTGGCTCATAGAGTTGGATCCGACCAATGACATTGATTTTCATGCCTTCTTCTAGCTCAAAGCCAAAACTCTTATAGATCCCAGCCCAAACAGTCGCCTGAATCACAGCCTTTTCATCCTTTAGAGAGAAATACTGGTGGTTGGGACGTTTTCGGAAATTGGAGACCTGGCCTGTCAGATAAACCCTTTCCAAATAGGGATCCTTATCAAATTTTAATTTCAAATATTTAGTCAAACTTGATACGGATAAATAGTTGGACATAGGAACTCCTTTCTGCAGAATATGATCAAGTTTAATTATACCAAAAAACACCAAAAAAGGCTGGCAGACAAAGCGAAATCATGAATTTCCTTTCTCTACAAGCCTCATTTTATTCAAGTCACTTTCTACTGGTCTATTTTAAACCAGCTTCCCTATTTTTCACACTTCTCTAATCGTTCAATAAAGGAGCTAAGAAGTGTTTGGAGTTCCCCTTCATTAACTCTATGGGAGGAACTGGAAATATCGCCGTTCTCTCTGCATCTGATCGAATGGAAATGATCGCCTTCGCCCAAATAGCCAACCGACTAAGCGGGGCTATCATCCTCATTCTCGGAGGACTCCTCGCTTCCGTCCTATCCTAAAACAAAAAGGCAAGTCCTGCGACTTGTCTTTTTGTTCTTTAGGAGATTGTTATATACCTATTTTTGATATGTTTTTACAACTAAATCGACCCCTTCATCTGCTTTGAAGGTATAGACAGGGTTCTCAGTCGTTTCATAAAAGGTCATTGATAGAGTTTTACCATCCACGAATACTTCAATTGAGTTGGTATCTCGAAGAATCGAGAAATGAAGATCCTTTTCACCATCCAACTGAATCCATCTTGATTGAATTTCTGGGCTTTCTTTTCCAGAAATGAGGTGTCCAAATTGGTCTCGACTCAAGCTAAAGCGTTTATTGGAGGCATCGTAAATCAATTGCAAGGCACTATCAGCATCAGATTCATTCCCATAGCTTAGGATAAAGGAGCGACCTGATTTAGCACCTATCTCAAACAAGGTTTGTTTCCCTCTAGCTGGGATCGTGATTTGATTGCCCTTCACAATGGTTTCTGGCGCATTCTCTACAAGGAAGTGATCTTTCACAGACTCAGGTAATTCCTGAACCAATCTTCCGTCTCTCAAACCTAATTTTCTAGGAACCGTCATGCTTCCTGCCCACCCATGAGCTAAATCATGACTGGGGATAGACCGGTGCCACATTTGCATCCAGGCAACCATGCATCGTTCGCCATTTGACCCTTGACAAGTTTGAGGAGCATAGAAATCCAAACCGCCATCCATTTCATCATAGGAATCGATATGAAAGTGCCCTGTTTCCCAATCCATGTCACCGATAAAGGCAACCGTCGAATTTAAGTTCCAGTATTTTTCTTGCTGCCTTTCCATTTCAATGGGAGACAGGATCAAGACCCATTTGCCATCTAAAGGGAAGAAATCAGGACACTCCCACATAATCCCTTGCCCTTTTTCACCTTCTAAAAGAACAGATGTAAAGGCCCAATCTACTAGATTACTTGATGCAAATAGGAGAATTTGACCTCTGTCATCTGGCGTCTTAGAAGCAACGACAGTGTAATAGCTTCCTTGATATTCAAATACTTTAGGATCACGAAAATCTGCAATATCTGCGATCCCCTCAATATGTTGAGCATGGACCACAGGATTAGTAGGCAATTTTTCAAAGGTAATGCCATCTGTCGACACCGCAAGACACTGAGTCTCTTCTCGCTTTTCCTCATCGTCTACATGACCCGTATACAGCAAATAGAGCTTGTCATCTTTCACAATAGCACTCCCCGAGAAACAACCATCCTTATCATAGCTTTCACTTGGTGCTAAAGCTACTGGCAGTTCTTCCCAATGGAGAAGATCTTTTGATTTGGCATGCCCCCAATGCATGAGACCCCAAACACTATCATAGGGATAGAATTGGTAAAACAAATGGTATTCCCCACGGAAATAAACAAAGCCATTTGGATCGTTCATCCAGCCGATTGGAGGTAACAAATGAAATGCTCCTCTATATTGCTGGTTAACCTTCTTCCTGTTTTCATCGATATACTGATTTGCCTTCCGAATGCTTTCCTTCATCTTTTTTACCTATTTTCTATTTTCAGTGCTGGTAACCTGATCTTTGTCACTCCACTTTTTCATCCATTTTGGGATTTCTTGGCTAATGGTCGTCGGTAGAACCACATAAACCTCCTTGCTCAAGTCTTCTGCAATGGCTGAATGGAGATAGGTCGCAACCACCACACGCTCATAGAGACTGACCTGTGGGAATTGACCCGCAAATCCTGCGATCATCCCTGCCAAGGTATCCCCCATTCCACCTGTGGCTTGATAGGGACCACCAACATCTAGCTTATAGCCCTCATCTTGCCCACTTGTCCAAATGCGGGTGTGAGGCCCTTTTTCTACAATGACAGTCCCTTGAGGAAAGTTCTGTACTGCTCTTCGACTCTTGCCTTCTATCTGGCTTGCTAGATCAAGTCCCGATAGTTTTTCCCATTCTTTTTGATGAGGGGTAAAGACCAACTGAGCCTCTGGCAGGTCAAACTGAGAAGCTGCAAAAAGACTAATAGCTCCGCCATCTAATATCAAGACCTGCTGGCTAGAGACATGCTCAAAAATCATGTGTAAGATCGCTTGGCTTTCTCTTGCTTCCTTTAAGCCCGGTCCTACGAGAATCACACCGGCTTTTTGGAGCTGCTCACAAAGGAGTTCGTGATCGGCTAGATCAAAGCCCATGGCTTCAGGAAGATGGCTATGAAGGGCTGTCAGATTATCAGGATCTGTTGCGACAGTAACCAGCCCCGCTCCACTATGAACCGCAGCAAGGGCTGCCATAATAATAGCTCCTCCATAGGGGTAAGTTCCCCCAATCAAGAGCAGGCGACCAAAATCGCCCTTATAAGAATTCTCCTCTCGCTTCACAATAACACGCTGGATCTCTTCTTTCTGAACTGTTCTCATACCTTCCTCATTTCTAGTGAAAAAGGAGAAGCCACGACTCCCCCTCCATCTTTTATTTTCCTCTGAATTCTGCAAAGACTTGCAAGATCTTAGCAGCCACAGCTTGTGGTTGATTTTGTTTGGCTACCAATTGATCATCCGCATAAGGCTGAAGGGCTGGAAAATCACCAATCTGAACTGCATAAAGAGCTTTTTCAAAGAGCTCGATATCATTTTGATCATTGCCAAAAGCCACGAAATTCTCTCCACAGAGTTCTTCTACGGTTGTCGCTTTATGCGTGTCTGCTGGATTGAGATAGATGCATTTTTCATGCGCATAATATCGGATATGGGCCTTATCTGTCTTTTCGATCCGCTCGATGATCTCATCCACGAGCTCCTCATGGCCACCCATATAGATCACGACCTTAATCGGATCTGTCAACTCCTCTAAAGACCGATACTGGGCTTTCTTGAGGGGATCTACATTAGCAACAAAAGGAATCTTTTCCAAAATCTGTCCGCTATAATCAAAGATATCATCCACAAAAAATGGTAGATTGTAATGGCGACAAAAGCCAAGGACTTCCCGATACACATCCTTGTCCAATTGGTCCTCATATACCAATTGCCCCTGGCGATAGGCCAATCCACCATTTAAACCAATCACGAGTTGCTGACTCAATGGGTCCCCTAAAAGACCCAAGCAGTCCCGGTAAGAACGTGCAGAAGCAAAGGCGACTTCATGGCCAAATTCTTCTGCTCTCAATAAGACCTGTTTGATTTCATCATCGATTGTGACACCATCGAATGACAGGGTTCCATCTAAATCAAATACAAACTTCATCTTGTTCACACTTTCATTTTTTTAAGGCACGAACAGCTGCTTCGTAGGTCTGCTCCATCAGCATGGTGACGGTCATAGGCCCAACCCCTCCTGGTACCGGAGTAATATGACTGGCCAAAGGTGCAACGGATTCAAAATCGACATCCCCACACAATTTGCCATTCTCATCGCGATTCATTCCGACGTCAATAACAACGGCGCCTTCTTTCACGAAGTCTGCTGTTACAAATTTCGCACGACCGATCGCAACAACCAAGATATCTGCTCTTCTAGCAATTTTAGGCAGATGATGGGTCCGGGAATGGGTCAAGGTTACCGTCGCATTTTTGGCGAGGAGCAACTGCGCCATGGGTTTTCCAACGATATTGGAACGACCAATCACGACTGCTCGCTTCCCTTCTAGATCAATCCCGTACTCTTTGAACATCTCCATGATCCCAGCGGGAGTTGAAGGCACCATGAGAGGATTTCCAGCCCACAAGCGTCCCATATTCAATGGATGAAAGCCATCCACATCTTTTGTCGGATCAATGGCTAAAAGGACTGCATCCGCGTCGATATGCTTAGGCAGTGGCAACTGCACCAAAATCCCATGCCAAAGGGGATCTTGATTGTAGTGTTCGATCACTTCTAATAATTCAGCCTGGCTAATGCTTTCAGGAAGTCGTCTCACTTCACTCCGAAAGCCTGCCGCAATAGCAGAACGCTCTTTATTTCTTACATAGATTTTGCTAGCTGGATTATCTCCTACTACGATGACAACGAGGCCAGGCACAACTCCTGTCTCTTCTTTTAATCGTGCTGTTTTCTTCGCAATCTCACCCTGTAATTTTGTAGCGAGCGCCTTCCCATCAATGATTGTCGTCATGTCAATTCTCTTTCTAGTCAAGTAATGAAAATAGTCCTCTCTATTATAGCAGATTTCAACTCTCAAACCTAACTGTTCCTAATTAGAATTTCTTATAGACGAAAACTATAGCCAGATGGACAAAAAATGAGCTTGAGACCACCCCAAACTCATCCACACAGCTGCTTAGTAAAGCAATTCATAAATTTCCATTGCAATTAAATCAATGCTATCAAATGTATAGGTTTCACGCGCTTCAACATCACGAAGTGTAAAGGTTGAACCTTCTTCTTCATTGTGGTTGTAGGCTACTTCAGCGACAACAACACCGTCACGTTCAAAATTACGTTTCAAGTTTCCACCGTCTTTTGTCATCGTCTCCAAACGGTTGATAATCCGTACTAAATGTGATTCCATTTTATTTCTCCTCTTTACTTTCTACTCTCCTATTTTATCATAAAAGAGAAAGCTCTTCCAATAAAAATTCACATTTTTCCATTGATTTGCTCTTTCTTCAATCCTTAGCGACATTCCGTAGCAAATTCTTGCAAACTTCTAGAATACTGATATAATGAAACTATAAATCTTTGACTATTTTTGACCTTTCAAAAATAGGCTCGACTCTTGATGGAAAACCATCAAAAACCTACTGTGAGGTATGTATATGCTTTGTCAAAATTGTAAAATAAATGAATCAACCATCCATTTATATACAAATGTAAATGGACGTCAGCAGCAAGTAGACCTCTGTCAAAATTGCTATAAAATTATGAAAACAGACCCTAATAACAGCTTCTTGAAAGGCATGACCCAACGTAGCCAACTCACTGGAGATCCTTTTGAAGATTTCTTCAATAACCTTGGAAACTTCCAAAGTCCGCAAGAACCTCAAACCCCTCCAACTCAATCCGGAGGCAGTTATGGAGGTGGCGGCTACGGCCAAAACAATAACCGTGGTGGTCAAGACCCTCGTCAAGCCCGTCCTCAAAAGCCAAAAGGTCTTTTAGAAGAGTTCGGCATCAATGTCACAGAAATTGCCCGCAAAGGGGATATTGACCCTGTCATTGGCCGTGATGAGGAGATTATCCGTGTCATCGAAATTCTCAACCGTCGAACCAAGAACAACCCGGTTCTGATTGGAGAACCTGGGGTCGGAAAAACTGCCGTTGTGGAAGGCCTGGCTCAAAAAATCGTCGATGGCGACGTTCCACATAAATTGCAAGGAAAAGAAGTCATCCGCCTAGACGTCGTGAGCCTCGTTCAGGGCACAGGCATCCGTGGTCAATTCGAAGAACGCATGCAAAAATTAATGGATGAAATTCGTCAACGCGAAGATGTTATTCTGTTCATCGACGAAATCCATGAAATTGTTGGCGCAGGATCAGCCGGCGAAGGTAATATGGACGCTGGAAATATCCTCAAACCAGCCTTAGCGCGTGGAGAACTCCAATTAGTTGGGGCTACTACCCTCAATGAATACCGTATCATTGAAAAAGATGCGGCCTTGGAACGTCGGATGCAGCCCGTTAAGGTCGATGAACCAACGGTTGAAGAAACCATCACCATCCTCAAGGGCATCCAGAAAAAATACGAAGACTACCACCACGTCCACTATACAGACGGGGCCATCGAAGCGGCAGCTATTCTTTCAAACCGCTATATCCAAGATCGCTTCCTGCCAGACAAGGCCATTGATCTGTTGGATGAAGCGGGATCTAAGATGAACCTGACCCTAAACTTTGTGGATCCAAAAGTGATCGATCAGCGCTTGATTGAAGCGGAAAACCTCAAAGCTCAAGCGACGCGAGAAGAAGACTTTGAAAAAGCAGCCTACTTCCGCGATCAAATCGCGAAATACAAGGAAATGCAAGGTCAACATGTCACTGATCAGGAGACCCCTGTCATCAGTGAAAAAACGATTGAACACATCGTTGAACAAAAGACCAATATTCCTGTTGGTGATTTGAAAGAAAAAGAACAGTCTCAATTGATCAATCTGGCTTCTGATTTGAAAGCTCATGTGATTGGTCAAGACGATGCAGTAGATAAAATCGCGAAAGCCATTCGACGCAATCGTGTCGGCTTAGGATCGCCTAACCGTCCAATCGGAAGCTTCCTCTTTGTCGGACCAACTGGTGTCGGAAAGACCGAACTGTCTAAACAATTAGCGATCGAGCTCTTTGGCTCTGCAGACAATATGATCCGCTTTGATATGAGCGAATACATGGAAAAACATAGCGTAGCGAAACTAGTCGGAGCTCCTCCGGGCTATGTTGGCTACGATGAAGCTGGACAACTAACTGAAAAGGTTCGTCGCAATCCTTACTCCCTCGTGTTGTTGGATGAAGTGGAAAAAGCCCATCCAGATGTCATGCACATGTTCTTGCAAGTTTTAGATGATGGCCGTTTGACAGATGGTCAAGGCCGTACCGTCAGCTTTAAAGATACCATTATCATCATGACCTCTAATGCTGGAACCGGCAAGGCTGAGGCCAATGTTGGTTTTGGAGCTGCTCGCGAAGGTCGAACCAACTCTGTACTTGGAGAACTCGGGAACTTCTTTAGCCCTGAATTCATGAACCGTTTTGATGGCATCATTGAATTCCAACCTCTATCAAAAGAAAACCTTCTCCAAATCGTTACCCTCATGCTGGATGAAGTCAGTCAACGTCTCGCACAAAATGAGATTCATCTGGATGTGACAGAGAAGGTCAAAGAAAAATTGGTTGATCTGGGATACGATCCAAAAATGGGGGCCCGCCCACTCCGTCGTACCATCCAAGACCATATCGAAGATGCTATTACCGATTATTACCTGGAACATCCAAGTGAGAAACAACTCAAAGCCGTCATGACCAGCAATGGGAATATTAGTATCAAAGCTGTTCACAAAACGGCCGAAAAGAAGTCAGAAGCATAATCAGTAAATGTACATTCAGAGAGTGGGACAGAAATCGGTAATTCGTTAGAATTCGATTTCGTCGTCCCACCTCCGCACAGTTGAGTAGGGCTGTAAAAGCTGATGAAATCAGCGTAGTAGAGCCCACTCAACCACTGCGTCTTGCTCGACAATCCAAAAATAATTGAGAGGCTAGGACTTCTGTCCCACTCTCTTTCTTTTTTCCCTCCAGATTTTTGCTAAAAAATATGATATAATGATGAAAAAATAAGAAAAGAGAAAACCATGACCATTCCAAGTTTTGGTGAAAAAAAACAAGATGTGACCTACGTCAATCGCTATGGTGTCTACGCTGTTATTCCCAATAAGGACAAGGATCAGATCATCCTCGTTCAAGCTCCAAATGGGGCTTGGTTCTTACCAGGCGGGGAAATTGAGGTGGGTGAAGATCACTTGCAAGCTCTGAAACGGGAACTGATCGAAGAATTAGGCTTTACCGCTGTTTTAGGGCAATACTATGGCCAAGCAGATGAGTATTTCTATTCCAGTCATCGCGACACCTACTACTACAATCCTGCCTATATTTATGAAGTGGTAGACTATACAGAGGCTCAAAAACCACTGGAAGATTTTAACAATCTTGCTTGGTTTCCTGTAGATGAAGCTATTGAAAAACTCAAACGTGGCAGTCATAAATGGGGCATTGAACAGTGGAAAAATACCCACAAAAAATAAAGGAATTCTTTCACAAAAAATAAAAAAGTGCTATAATAAATGAAGATAGAGGTTAGGAGGAACTCATATGAAGCTCATTAATACCACAAATAGTCATGCTGCACTGGTCAAAAGCCAACTTGCCAGCACTGACGCCTTGCTTGTCGAGGTTTATTCCGCGGGCAATACCGATGTCGTTTTTACACAGGCCCCAACACACTATGAATTATTGATCAGTAACAAACACCGAGCTATTCGTGAAACTGAAGTAGAAAAAATTCGTGAGTTCTTTTTAAAACGTAAGATTGATCTTCAAATCATTGACCAATCCGCTATTAAAACCCTCTACTCCGATAAACTAATTGAAATTTCCTTTCCAATTACAAAGTAAGGCCAATTTGCCTTACTTTTTTTATTTCCTTAATGCATGAATCTCTACACTATTCTAGCCATTAAAAAAGAAGTTCCTTTATGGAACTTCTTTTTTAATGGCTTTTATTTAGCTTCAAATCCTTCTGCGACTGCGTCCGCAAAGTTCTCTTCGACGATGCTTGCACAGTGATCACAGATGGTTGCGTGGTAGTGACGTTCAGCCGTTGTTGGATCGATGCGACGGCAACGGTCACAAACTTCACCAGCGGCACGTTCAACTGTGAAGGCTACATCTTCAAAGGTCACTGCATCTTCTGGAGCTGGTCCTTCTGCGATCGTCAATTCAGAAACAATCAAGAGTTGAGCAACATTGCTATCAACAGCTCCAAGAAGTGTTTTCACGACTTCGTTTGGATAAACTGTCAAGTGAGCTTCAAGTGATTTACCAATCACTTTTTCATTCCGTGCTTCTTCCAAGGCCTTTTGCGCTTGACCACGGAAGTCCATGAAGGCTGACCAAGTATCCAAGATTTCTTCTTGGTTGGCAAACGTTTCTGCTTCTGGCAATTCTGACAATTGAACGAAGTCTTCTGCTTCAAACTCAAGATAGGACCAGATTTCTTCAGCAGTGTGAGGAAGAATTGGCGTCAAGAGTTTCGTGATTTTCACAAGGATATCATAGAAGACTGTTTGCATTTGACGGCGTTCGAGGGATTTAGCTCCTTCGATGTAAACAACATCCTTGGCAAAATCCAGGTAGAAGGCAGACAAATCAACGTTGATAAAGTTAACCAATGCCTTATAGATTGTCAAGAATTCGAAGTTGGCATAAGCATCACGAATTGTCTTAACAAGTTGGTTAAAGCGAATGGTCATGTACTTGTCCACTGAACGAAGCTCTTCGTAAGCAACTGCATCCTCAGCTGGATTAAAGTCAGAAGTATTAGCAATCAAGAAACGAAGCGTGTTACGAATCTTACGGTAAGTTTCAGAAACTTGACTCAAGATATCCATAGAGATACGTACATCGTTGCTAGAGTCTACACTGGTTACCCAGAGACGCAAGATTTCCGCACCAAATTGTTTTTCAACATCGCTTGGAGCAATGGTGTTTCCAAGAGATTTAGACATCTTCTCACCTTTACCATCAAGGGCAAAACCTTGTGACAAGATTTGTTTGTATGGTGCGACACCATGGTTGGCAACAGATGTGATGAGTGATGAGTTGAACCAGCCACGGTATTGGTCTGAACCTTCTAAATAGAGGTCAGCTGGGTATTTGAGCTCTGAACGGTTCACTACAACCCCATTCCATGATGAACCTGAGTCGAACCATACGTCCATGATGTCTGTTTCTTTCTTGAACTCGCCATTTGGTGAACCCGGATGGGTAAATCCTTCAGGCAAGAGGTCTTTGGCATCACGTTCCCACCAGATGATGGAACCATGTTCTTCAAAGAGTTGAGCCACATGTTCGATGGTTTCAGCTGTCATGATTGGTGTGCCATCTTCTGCGTAGAAGATTGGAAGAGGAACTCCCCAAGCACGTTGACGAGAGATAACCCAGTCACCACGGTCACGAATCATATTGTAAAGACGGACTTTCCCCCACTCTGAGTGGAACTTCACTTTTTCAATTTCATCCAAGATATCTTGACGGAATTTTGATACAGAAGCGAACCACTGTGGCACGGCACGCCAGATGATTGGTTTTTTCGTCCGCCAGTCAAATGGGTAGGAGTGAGAGATTTCTTCTTGAGCAAGGAGCAAATCGCCAAGTTTTTCGATAACTGTTGGAACAACCTTGTCATAGAACTGACCAGCAAAGTCAGGGCCAGCATTTTCCATCATGATTCCGCGTTCGTTAACAGTAACAGCAACTTCGAGGCCATTGGCAATCCCTACATTGTAGTCATCCTCACCAAAACCAGGAGCGGTATGGACGATACCAGTACCTGAATCAAGGGTTACATGCTCACCAAGGATCACCAATTCATCCACTTCAGGATCCCATGGGTGTTCTGTAACGATATGGTTCAATTCTTTTCCTTGGTAAGTCGCAAGGACTTCAGCATTTTCCCAACCGAATTTTTCAGAAAGGCTTGGCAAGAGCTCAGATGCTACGACATACTTGCGGTCAGATCCAGCAGGCTTCACTACGACATAATCAAACTCTGCACCTACTGTCAATCCACGAGAAGCTGTAACCGTAAATGGAGTTCTTGTCCAGACAACGATGTAAGTGTCTGTATCTAGGACACCCTTACCATCTTTAACTTTGTTCGCATAGTAAAGAGACGTTGATACCAAATCATGGTATTCAATCTCTGCTTCAGCGAGGGCTGATTCAGAAGACCAAGACCAGTAAACTGGCTTAGCCCCACGGTAGATATAGCCTTTATTGGCCATTTCACCAAAGACTCGGATCTGTGCTGCTTCATAGTCAGGCGTCAAGGTTACATAAGGATGATCCCAATCACCTGAAACACCTAAGCGTTTGAAGTCTTCGCGTTGTTTATCTACTTGAGAAAGCGCATATTCACGGCAGAGTTTCAAATACTCAACCAAGTCCATTTCTTTACGTTTCACGCCTTGTTTGGCCAAGACTTGCTCAATTGGCAAACCATGAGTATCCCAACCTGGAATATAAGGGGCGTAAAATCCTGACATAGACTTAGAACGAACAATGATATCTTTTGAGATCTTGTTCATGGCATGCCCTACGTGAATATTTCCGTTGGCATAGGGAGGGCCATCATGAAGGGTAAAATGCGGTTTTCCTTCATTCAACTCTTGACGGCGTTGATACAATTTTGCATCTTCCCATTCTTTTTGCCAAACTGGTTCTTTCGTTGGAAGCCCAGCCCGCATTGGAAAAGCTGTTTTCCCAAGATTCAATGTTTCTTTAAGTTTCATTGTGTCTCCTTATTGATTTAAAAAGCTATAAAAAAACACGAGCATCCTAAAAAGGACGATTGCTCGTGGTACCACCTTTGTTCGAGAAGTCGCAAACGACTTTCTCCTCTCATCCCGTAACGAGGGAAACGTCCGTTCTTACTCAATGGTTCAGAACGAATACTGTAAAAGGATCATCCATTAAGAGGGAGTGCAGATCTTCCACCATCATCTGCTCGCTAGACCTATCATTAATGGACCTGTTTTTACAAAATTATAAAATATTGACAGATTCACGATTTGCATCATCTTCAGGTTGAATAGTTTCTTCAACCTCAACAACTTCTTCATTTTCATGACGAGCGTGCTCTGCTTCTTCTAAAGCGGATTGAACTTTTTCATTCAAACCTTCAAACGCTTGTGTTGCACCCAATTCTAAATTAGCAGCTTCGATGCGTTTTTGCAATTCTTCGATTTCAGCTGGAGAGAATTGACGAGTCAAATCAATGTTATCATCTTCTGCATGATGATGGTGAACAGATTCACCCAAAGCTTTCTCAACAATTTCACGGAAAGCTTCATCACTTGTTTGAATATACATAGCTGTTGGGCGAAGAATTTCATCCCATTCAGGCGTATCGATAATGCTCAATTGGCTTTCGATGGTTGATTTCAAACGTTGATGGAAGACGCGTGTCTTGTTCTTCAACTCCTCTGTTTCAACGGCAACCTTCTTGGCGTTATCCGTTGCATGACGAAGGATTTCATTTGCTTTTTGTTTTGCTTCATCTACTAAATGTTGTGCATCTTGTTCAGCTTGACGAACAATATTTTCAGAACGTTCGTTAGCTGCTTGTTTTACACGTTCAGCAGTATCTTGTGCAATCAAAACAGACTGACTCAATGAATCTTTCATTTCATCAAAATAGTTTAAGCGTTCTTCAAGAGCATGAATTTTTGCTTCTTGATCATGATTTAAACGAACAAGATCTTCATAATCGCGAACAACGATATCTAGAAATTCTTCTACTTCGTTCGCATCATATCCTCTAAATTTAACGCCAAAAGTTTTATCTTTAATTTCTAAAGCAGTAAGAGCCATAACTCCTCCTCATTTTTTACTTAAGAGTACTTCAACAGTTACTTTATATTTTCCACTCTTTGAAATACCATTTTCAGAAACAATTTTAAGACGCCCAAAGCGTCGGACACTGACTAAATCATTCAGACCTACAGCATAGCTAACATTGGAAGTAGTCGCATAGTTAACTTTCACTAGACCAGAACTAATCAACTGACTAGCTTGTGAGCGCGAAAGCTTGAAGGTCCCAGCAATCACCTTATCTAACCGATAACTCGACACGAGAATATCTCGCTGCTGGCTTTCTTCCTCTACGATCATTTGTTCAGAGAGAGGAACTTCCCTCAGCTTAACAGGTACCCGAGAAATTTTCTGGATGTGATCCATGAAATAGTGAACAAAACGCTGTTCAACAAATACTTGGATCTTTCCATCACTCGTCAGAATATCTCCAAAGGACTTGCGCTCCACACCTAATTGGTGAACAATGGTCCCCAGTACCTGAGAATGGGTCAAGTGATGAAATTTTGAAGCATAGACCATTTCCAATAAGGCCAGATCAAAGTCACTTGGATCCAATTGGTAATAATCCGGAGCAACAATAACCTTGGCATACTCCATTTTCTGCTCATCACTGGAAGCAAAGACCTGTAATTGGTAGCTTGCCGCGACATTTCGTAAAATAGTGACCTGATGAGGGTTTAAAAAACCCGTCACCTCAACAGAATAGCGTTCCACCACTCTTTCAGACAATTCAATACAGCGATCAATGAATTCGTGATCTTCGCGATTGAAATGTTGATAAATCTCTGTCTGTCCCATCGTATTCTATCCAATCAAAAATAGGAACAAGCGGGCTAATAACTGATTCATCAAGTTCAAGACCAAAAGTGCTACAAGAACCGTAAAATCCAAGCCCCAAAACTGTAATGGTAACTTTCTAAAAAAGGCTCAAAAATGGTTCAACTAGGCGGTGAACCATTTGTCCAAGAGTACTCTGAGGTGCCCCAGGGAACCAAGATAGTAAGGCATAGATGACAAGAATGATGGAATAGATTTGAATGATATTTGATAAGTATTGAAAGATAACCATCTTAACGATTACGTTTCATATCATAGTCAAATTCTGTCACTTCCACATCATTTGGAAGGCGGATATCTTCAATGTTAACGACTACATTAATTGGAGTCAACAAGTACATGGTACTTGCAACACGACGAAGATTTCCTGCTAAAACATAACGAGCCCCATCCAAATAATCTAAACAACGACGTGCTTGTACTTCAGTCATATATTGGAAGTCAATCAAGATACTCTCATTAGATAGTAATAGATCAACAATTTCAGTCGCTTCCTCGTATTTGCGGGGATAGCGTACATCAATGGTAATCTTTTCATCTGTATTCGCACGATTAGCAGCCAATTCACGTTGACGTTCATGCAGGCGAGTAATATTTTCAGATGTATTTTTCGTTGTTGAAACAGGTTCCTTCACTGCCGCTGTAGACACTGGAGTCGTAACAGGTGCGACAGGAGTCGGTTTTGGTTTTACTGGTTCTCTTTGACTAATCTGTGGACGTGGAGAAGTCACTTGAGGAGTCGGCTGTGGCTGTGGAACTGGTTGTGTTTCCGCCCCAGCTGCTTTTGCCTCGCGAACTTCTACTTCTTCACCGTCTTCTGTGAAGTAGTCAATAAAGTTGTTAAATTTATCTTTTAATGACATAGTTCTTTCCTATTTAAAAAATGATGTCCCAATTCTTACATAAGTCGCTCCGTTCGCAATGGCTACTTCAAAGTCACGACTCATACCCATACTTAGTTCTGAAAAAGGCATATTTTTTAATTGTTTCTTTTCTAGTTGTTTCTGAAGTTGGTGAGTTTTTGAAAAAATATCCTGCAACTCTTCTTGACTAGCCTCAAAAGGAGCCATCGTCATTAAACCAACAATTTCAATTTTGTCCAGCTGTGCGATTTCCGCTAAAACATCATCCAGTTCATCGGGTGCAAATCCATGCTTACTTTCTTCACCAGAAATGTTCACTTGGAGGAAACACTTGATCGGGTGTTCTGCTCGCTTTTGAATTTCTTGAGCCAGCTTCACCGAATCCAAGGCATGAAAGTAATCGACGAGATTAATCACGTCTTTTACTTTCCGCCGTTGGAGGCTCCCAATCAAGTGCCAAGTGAGGTCATACTCTTTTAGAGCTTGATACTTTTCTAGGAATTTATCGACACGATTTTCACCGATATGTTGGATACCTGTTTTCACCAGTGCTTCTGTTGTGGCAACATCCACATACTTGGTAACAGCTATCACATTAACTTGATCTTGACGGTTAGCTTTGTTTCTTGCTGTTTCTACTTGTTGCCGAACAAGATCAGCATTCTCTACCAGATTCATGATTAACGATTCCGGAAGAATGGTGGTGTTTCCAATTCATCATCATCTGAAGATGAATCTACGTAACGATCAACTTGATGTGTTGATGTTGGTTCAGTTTGGCGAACGATATTCTCACGACGAATATCCCAATCACCAAAGGCTGAGCCACGGTTTGGTTCTACCGCTGGACGACTTGGAGTTGTTGGCAATTCAACATCTTGTTTCAAATCAAATTCACGGTCAAATGGTGCAGCTTGTGGGCGTTGTTCACGTGGTCCTGTTTTATAAGGACGTTGTGAGGAAGCAATTCCGCTAACGCGTTCTACCTTGTCTTGACGGACACCAGTTGCAACAACCGTCACGCGGATTTCATCTTTAAGAGATTCATCAATAGATGTACCCAACCAGATGTTCACTCCGTGACCTGCAGCTTGGTTCACAATTTCTGAAGCTTCTTCAGCTTCGATCAATGTCATATCCAAACCACCTGTTACGTTGACGATCACGTCTTCTGCACCATCAATTGTAGTTTCAAGAAGTGGAGAGTAAATGGCTTTACGAGCCGCTTCGATAACGCGTTCTTCACCGCTACCAACACCAATACCCATGAGGGCATTTCCTTTGTTTTCCATAACAGTCTTCACGTCTGCAAAGTCAAGGTTGATCAATCCAGGACTTGTGATCAAGTCAGTGATCCCTTGAACACCTTGACGAAGAACGTTATCTGCTTCACTCAAAGCTTCAAGAAGTGGTGTCTTCTTGTCTACAATTTCAAGCAAGTTGTTATTAGAAATAATCAACAAGGTATCTACATGTTCGCGAAGTTCGTTGATCCCTTCAATAGCGAAGTTGCCACGTTTTGAACCTTCAAACCCGAATGGACGAGTGACAACGGCTACTGTCAAAGCACCTACTGCTTTTGCAATACGAGCGATGACTGGTGCAGCACCTGTACCAGATCCTCCACCCATCCCTGCAGTGATGAAGACCATGTCTGCACCTTGCAAAGCTTCTGTTAACACTTCTTCGCTTTCTTCAGCTGCCTTACGACCAACTTCAGGTTGACCTCCAGCACCCAATCCACGAGTCAATTTTGGACCCAATTGGATAACTGTTTCAGCTTTTGCACTTGAAAGTGCTTGAACATCTGTATTAGCTGCGATGAATTCTACACCGGCAACGCCTTCGTCAATCATACGATTGATGGCGTTACCGCCACCGCCACCGACACCGATTACTTTAATTACTGCACCTTGTGCCGCTGCTGTGTCAAATGAAAATGTCATAAATACTTACACTCCTTAATCAAACATATTACCGATCAAATTTTTCATTCGGTCTGTGAATGTAGTTTTTGGTTCTTGTTTGCTATCATTGCTTGCTGCTGGAATTTCTTGAGTATCCACTGGAGATTCAATCTTCTCAGCATTGTATGCAGGTACTACCGGTTGTGCTGGAGCAGCAGGTTGTGGTTGTACTTGTGGTTGCACTGGACGATCAAATTGAATCGGTTGTTGACGCAAGACTTCGTCTCCATGAACCGCAGCTTGAGCAATAATATCCACATCTGTCAAATTGCCTGCATATTCAGACAAGCTAATTACATGGGCAAAAGCTGGATTGCGAATTCCAATTTGATTTGGAACAAACAATTTCACATTTACACCAAAGACTTCTTGAGCCAATTCTTCAACACCAGGAAGGATCGCTCCTCCACCGATAATCACAATACCACCAGGAAGATCCAACAGATGTCTTCTCTCAAGGTCTTGTTTGATTTGCTCAAAGATGTGTTTGATACGTGCTGAAATGATTTCAGCTAAGTACTTCTCAGTCACTTCAACTGGCTCTACTTCACCGATGACTTCTACATGGAAGACTTCGTTTCCAGCAGATGGCACATAGGCTTCACCATAGTTGAACTTCAAGCCTTCTGCCAATTTTTGAGAAGTTTTCAATACTTTAGAAATATCTTTGGTAACATAATCGCCACCTTCTTGGTAGATATTTGTAAATTGAAGTTCTTGGCTACGAACAGATGCCACCGTTGTTTGGCCACCACCCATATCGATCACCGTTGCTCCGAATTCACGTTCGCCTTCATTCAAGACTGTTTTGATCATCGCAAGCGGTGAAATGATGATGTTTTCAACTTGTAAGCCTGCACGTTCGACTGTTTTACGCAAATTGTGCAAGATTGTACGAGGTCCTGTATAAAGAAGGCCACGCATTTCAAGTCGGATCCCCATCATTCCACGTGGATCGCGGATTCCTTGGAAACCATCAACTGTGAATTCCTCAGGAATGAAGGTGATTACTTCACGATCCGGTGTCATACTTTTTGTGAGTGCAGATTTGACAACATTCTCAACATCTGCATCTGTGATTTCTTTCGAATCACTTGTGACTGGAATCATTCCTTGAGTTGCTTCGATTTGTAGTAAGTTTGCAGGCAACCCAACATTGACTAGATTGATTGAAATCCCTGCTTTTTCTTCAGCTTGGCTGATTGCAGTTTTAATTGCATTTGAAGCAGCTTCGATATCTACTATAATTCCATCTTTGACGCCAGCACTTTTTGCATTGCTGACTCCAATTACATTCATTTCTCCATTGACATGTTCTGCCACCAATACTTTTATTGAACTAGTACCGATATCTAAACCTGTAAAAAAGCCGTCTCTAGCCATTACACCAGTCCTCTCTCTTTATTTGTTTTCACTTTACATCTATTTATAGCCCTTTTAGTTGGAACTATCCAAACTTCATTATATCACAAAGAAGCCTAAAATGGACATTTTTTCTTCAATTATTTGAGATAATTTATGGGCTTTACTCATTCCCAGAAGAATTTTCTCCTTCTGGATTCTGTTCTTGATTCTGTTCTTGGCTTGCTTCCTCAGAATGTTCTTCTTGCTTTTCTGTACTTTCAGCCTTTTCTTTTTCAGCTTGCTCTTTGGCATCTGCGATGGATTGTTCACTATAGCTGAAAACTCCAGCCTCCATATCGATAGTCGAATCATCATCTAATTGCTTACTAATGGCTTTATAATAAGGAAGCTTGCGGGTAATTTGGGAAACAGGCACCAAGATTTTATTATCGTTTTTCATGGTGATGGTCACCAGATCCTTGGTGACCTTGCTCGGTGTCAGATCAACCGAAACAATTTTATCCGTAATGGAAGAAGAAATGGATTTCATTTCTTGGACAAATTGTCTAACCAATTCTCGATCTGAGAATTTTAAGCTAATATAGGAGGACGGCAATTCCGAAGCTGGAGTTACTGTCTCAACGACTTCTCCATTTTCCAATACTGGATAGTGGTCTTCTCCGGTCACATAATAGGCAACCACTTTGTGTTCCACGATATTGACTTTAAAGGTCACCGGGAATTGATAATGCATGTGAACCTCTTTGATCCATGGACTAGCCGTTTTCATATTTTGTTCATAGACCGATTTATGAAGGAAGGTCGTCAGAGTATAATCTTCTTCTTTGATGCGACTTTTTTCATACAAAAGTTGCTGATCAACCGCTTTATTCCCTGAAAATTCAATCACTTTCTGTGTGGACAAGGGGCTTAAAAAGTAGATTGAGAGAAGGGCGACAATAGAGCTGATTCCGATAACCGGAAGGGCACGATAGATATGGCATTTTGCCACTGTCGGTTCCTTCTTTGGTTTTTTCGTCTTTAAGCCTTTAAAAAATGAAGGCTTTTTCTCTTGCTTCTCTGAAGGATCTAGCTCCTCTATAGCTGGATCATCCTTTTCTCCTTCTGAACTTTCTCCATCTGCTTCTGGATCCTCTTCGACCTCAGATTCATTTTCCTCTTCAGACTCTTCTATTTCTTCTTCAGATTCTTCCTCTGAGACGGAAGCTGTTTCTTTTTCTGAAAGGTCTTCGTCTGCTTTTGCTTCTTCGCTTTCAGTTTCCTCTGTTTCAGCTTCTTCCGCTTTTTCAAGCGCTTTTTTTTCTAAATATTCTTTGTTTCTTTTTTGCCAGGCTGACAATTCTGTAATTTTGTCATCCGTTGGCGTTTTTTTATTGTCGTCCGTCATCTTTTCCCTTACTGATATCTTTTTGAAGCAGGCCATAAAAATCGTCTAGTGAAAGGAGTTCTGTCGATTTTTCCATTGCTTGGTGGTAGACTTGGCTTTGCTTCAACATTTCTTGAATGGTTTCATTAAAGGTTTCGAGCGTCAATTGATCTTCCTGCAATTGCTCTGCATAACCTTTATCCACAAAATATTGGGCATTTTCAATCTGATCGCCACGGCTGGCTTCTTTTCCTAGCGGTACAATCAAATGGAGTTTGTTCATAGCTAAGAGCTCAAATAAGGTATTGGCTCCACCTCTAGTCACCACTAAATCAGCCTTCTGGAGCATGGGTAAATACTGATCGGTTACATAATCCACTCGATACAAGCCACCCTCAGCCTGATTCAATGTTGAATCACCCGTCAAATTGATGATATTGTAGTGCTGCAAGAGCTCTGCTTGATGCTCTGTCACAAATTCATTAAAGACACGCGCACCGGCTGATCCTCCGACAAAGAGAAGGGTCGGCAAGTCTTTTTGAAATCCTTGTGTTTTTTCTTCTAATTCTTCAGAAGTTGTCGGAATATGATCTGTGACCTTGGTTACCGCACCGATATGCGCACTCTTTGTTAAACCATGAGCTTGCTCAAAAGTCGTGTACATCTTGGTAGCGAATTTATAAGCAATTTTATTGGCCAATCCCATCGAGAGATCCGACTCATGGATATAGACAGGGACACGCGTGAGTCTAGCTGCGATCACCGGCGGCACAGAGACAAATCCCCCTTTTGAGAAGAGAACTTGTGGGCGCACACGAAGCAGGATTGCAATGGACTGGAGCGTTCCCCAAGCCACCTTGAACACATCCATCATATTTTGGAAAGAGAAATAACGGCGCAATTTCCCCGTTGCAATTGAATGGAAGCGTACGTCTAGGCCAGACTTTTTGATCTCTTGGTATTCGATTCCTTTTTTGTCCCCAATATAATGAACTTCCCATCCATCTTCGATAAATTTTGGAATCAAGAGGAGATTAAGGGTCACATGTCCCACGGTTCCCCCACCAGTAAACATTATTTTTTTCATCTTATTTCAACCCTTTTACTGTAGCAAGGAATTCATCCCCACGCACTTCAAAATTCGGATACATATCCCAGCTGGCATTAGCAGGACTTAGTAGCACAACATCTCCGGGGCTAGCCAAGTCGAAGGCTTTCTTTGTAGCATCCGCTACATCTGCCGCATCAACATAAGAGACGCCAGCTTTATCTGCTGCGCGTTTCACTCGAGGAGCTGATTCCCCTAGAATCACCATTTCCTTTAAACCAGTAATGTGAGGCACCAATTCATCAAATTCATTGCCACGATCGAGCCCCCCTGCAATCAAGATCACCTTGCTGTTATCAAAACCAGAAAGAGCTTTTTGTGTTGCTAGAATATTAGTCGATTTGCTATCATTGTAGAATTTGACACCTTGAATCTCATCCACATATTGAAGACGGTGTTTGACACCTCCAAAGGCTGACAAGGTTTCTTTAATGACCTCATTCTCCACACCACGGACTTTTGCAACTGCAATCGTTGCCAAGGCATTTTCTACATTGTGACTACCTGGAACGCCCAGTTCATCTGCACGCATAACAACTTCTCCCTTAAACTTGAGAAGTCCATCTTCCAAATAAGCCCCATCCACTTTTTCGACCGTTGAAAACGGAAGGACACTTGCCTTGGTTTTTGTCGCCAGTTCCTTGGCCAGGTCTTGGTTGAAGTTCAAGACAATGACATCTTTTTCTGTCATATTCTTTTGAAGATTCCATTTGGCAGCTACATAATTTTCAAAAGAACCATGATAGTCGATATGGGTCGGCATGAGGTTGGTAATCACTGCAATCTCTGGATGGAAGGCTTCAATTCCCATCAATTGGAAAGAAGACAATTCCATGACCAGAACATCCTTTTCTGTTGCTGTTTGCGCAACTTGACTAGCTGGAAAACCGATATTCCCAGACAATAAACCACCTTGGCCGGCAGCCGTCAAGACTTCCCCGATCATGGTTGTCGTCGTCGTTTTTCCGTTTGATCCTGTAATCCCAATAATTGGCGCATCCGAAATCAGATAGGCCAATTCCACTTCAGTGAGGACGGGAATGCCCTTTTCAAGCGCTTTTTCGACCATCGGATTCGTATAAGGGATTCCTGGATTTTTGACCATGACGGCAAAGTCTTCATCCAACAGTTCCAGAGGGTGACCTCCTGTCACAACTTTAATCCCTTCTTCCAGTAAACTTTGTGCTGCTGGATTTTCTTCAAAAGGTTTGCCATCATTGACGGTCACAATCGCTCCTAAGCGATCCAACAAACGGGCAGCTGACTCGCCTGACTTAGCCAAACCTAATACAAGAACCTTTTTATTTTCAAATTGTTTCACAAATTTCATGATTTCTTCGCTCCATTTTTATCACTCTCTATTTTACCTTTTTTTAGCAAAATTAAAAAGCCCAAAGGGCTTTAAAAATCACGTCAGCGTTTATTTTTTCTGTTTGGTCGTCATTTTGGAAATATCCACCAAAGCCAGGTAGCCAACAAAGGCGAGAAAGGCACCGACAAAAAACTCAGACGGTAGTTGGAATATCTGAAAAATAGCGAGACAAGTCAGTACGATAATGGAGACGATCAAGACCACCATTGTGACACTGTTTAAGGTACCACGAATACTTTTTGGGGTCATAAAAAGGTAAAAAAGGAGAATCAAAATCCCTAAGATAAAATAGACCATTTTGCTTCTCCTTTCTTTCCGTATTATTCAGCAGCTGCTGATTTTTTCTTTTTATTTGCTTTTTCGCGTTCTGCTTTGTTCAAGATTTGTTTACGCAAACGGATAGATTCAGGTGTTACTTCCATGTACTCATCGTCGTTCAAGAACTCAAGAGATTCTTCCAAGGTCAAGATACGAGGAGTCTTGATAACCGCTGTTTGGTCCTTAGTAGCTGAACGAACGTTGGTCATTTGTTTTGCTTTCGTAATGTTTACGGTCAAGTCGTTCTCACGAGAGTTTTCCCCGATGATCATTCCTTCGTAAACTTCTGTACCTGGATTGACAAAGATCGTACCACGTTCTTCGATAGACATGATAGAGTAAGTGGTTGCTTTTCCGTTATCGATTGAAACAAGAGCACCACGGTGACGTCCACCGATTTCTCCTGGAATCACTGGCAAGTATTGGTCAAAGGTGTGGTTCATGATTCCGTAACCACGTGTCATTGACAAGAACTCTGTTGAGTATCCAATCAAACCACGCGCTGGAACAAGGAAGACCAAACGAGTTTGACCGTTACCAGTTGAGATCATATCCAACATTTCACCTTTACGTTCAGAAAGACTTTGGATAACAGATCCTTGGTATTCTTCTGGTGTATCAATTTGCACGCGTTCAAACGGTTCGCATTTGACACCATCAATTTCTTTGATGATAACTTCTGGACGAGATACTTGCAATTCGTATCCTTCACGACGCATGGTTTCGATCAAGATAGACAAGTGCAATTCCCCACGTCCTGAAACGGTCCATTTATCAGGTGAATCAGTTGGGTCAACACGAAGAGAGACGTCTGTTTGCAATTCCGCTTGCAAGCGTTCTTCAACTTTACGAGAGGTTACCCATTTTCCTTCGCGACCAGCAAATGGTGAGTTGTTAACCAAGAAGGTCATTTGAAGCGTCGGTTCATCGATGTGAAGGATTGGAAGAGCTTCAACTGCGTCTGTCGGTGTGATGGTTTCTCCAACGAAGATATCTTCCATACCAGAGATAGCAATCAAGTCACCCGCTTTAGCTTCTTGAATCTCACGACGTTCTAAACCAAAGAAACCAAAGAGTTTGGTAACACGGAAGTTCTTAGTCGTTCCATCCAATTTAGAAAGGGTTACTTGGTCCCCAACTTTTACAGTACCACGGAAGACACGTCCGATACCGATACGTCCAACGAAGTCGTTGTAATCAAGCAGGGATACTTGGAATTGAAGAGGCTCATCTGAGTTATCAACTGGAGCTGGGATGTGATCAATGATAGTATCAAAGATCGGTGCCATTGTGTGCTCTTGATCAGCTGGATCGTCTGAAAGTGAAGATGTTCCGTTAATCGCTGATGCATAAACAACCGGGAATTCCAATTGGTCATCATCCGCACCCAATTCGATGAAGAGTTCAAGAACTTCGTCTACAACTTCTTCTGGACGAGCAGATGGTTTATCGATTTTGTTGACTACAACGATCGGAACAAGATCTTGTTCCAAGGCTTTTTTCAATACGAAACGCGTCTGAGGCATGGTTCCTTCGTAGGCATCAACGACCAATACAACTCCGTCAACCATTTTCATGATCCGTTCCACTTCTCCACCGAAGTCCGCGTGTCCCGGTGTGTCCATGATATTGATTCGAGTTCCGTTATAAGCAACGGCTGTATTTTTAGCAAGAATCGTGATCCCACGTTCTTTTTCAAGATCGTTTGAGTCCATTGCACGTTCTTGCAATTCTTTACGTTCATCCAAGGTGTGCGATTGTTTCAACAATTCGTCTACCAAGGTTGTTTTACCATGGTCAACGTGGGCAATGATCGCAACGTTACGAATATCTTCTCTTAATTTTGTCATGATTTCCTCTATAAAATTTAAATAATATTTCTAACTGAACAATTATACCACAGTCCTATCTAAAAAACACAGTTCAGCTAGTTGTAAATGTTTTCATCTTTATTTCTTTTCTCCGACTCGATTTCCTTTTCTTTTCATGATACACTGATTATTAGACTTTCAGAAAAAGAGGCTCCCATGAGATTAGATCAATTGATGGCAGACCATCAGTACGCTCGTAAAGACATCAAACAACTTTTGGCCCGAAGGCAAATCTTGGTCGATCACCTACCAGCTCAAAAGCTATCCCAAAACATCGACCCTGGACTCCAACAGATTCAAATCGGAGAACGAATCATTCAAGAACCGCGTCACCACTACTACATGCTCCATAAACCAATTGGAGCCGTGACCGCCAAAAGAGACGCCCACCATCTAACGGTGATCGAGCTAGTAGACCCCCAGCAAGAGTACCTCGACCTCTATCCACTTGGTCGCCTCGATCGCGATACCAGTGGTCTGCTCCTCCTCACAGATAATGGTCCCTTAGGCTTTCAACTGCTCCATCCTCAATACCATGTGGAAAAGGTCTATGAGGTAGAAGTCAATGGTCCGCTCTATACAGCCCACATCGAGCAATTTCAGAATGGGATTTCATTCACAGACGGTCCTATCTGTAAGCCTGCCTCCTTGACCATTCTAGAAAGTACCCCCAGCTACAGCAAGGCCCAGGTCCGAATCTCGGAAGGAAAATACCACCAAGTGAAAAAGATGTTTTTAGCCATTGGGGTCAAAGTAATATCCTTAAAACGCTTGTCTTTTGGTCCCTTCACCTTGGATCCTCAGTTAGCACCTGGCGAAAGCCGACCTTTAAATGAGGTAGAGCTCACATGGGTCAAAGATTTCCTTGAAAAAACGAGATAAAAAGCTCTAACCACACACATTGTGCAGTTAGAGCTCTTTTTATTAGGCGTCTTTTTTCACTTTCCCATTCCAAGAATCAAGACCATAAGACAAGACATAAATGTCTGTATAGCCCTGTTTCTTAAGATAGAGAGCCGCATTGGTTACACGCGAACTACGGCTATTTTCATAGAGCAAAATTGGTTTGTCTTTGCGCAAGGCTGCAAGACTCAACTTCAACTGAGTAGAAGGAATGTTACGAGCTCCTAAAATATGCTTGGCATGAAACTCAGCTGGCTCTCGCAAGTCAATCAACTGCCCTTGACGAATCAGCTCTTCAAAAGTAGCATTGTCCACAAATTTAGCAGCTTTACGGATGCGGAAATAATTAAATGCCATCCATCCAAATACTCCTAAAATAGCCAACCAAACAATGATATTTCCCATTACTCTACCTCACTCTTTTTCAAAAATTCTAATTCTTGCTTGTGTTCTCTTCTTAAAACGGTATCGGCTTCTAAATAATCGAGCCGCTCCATCAGGCCTGCATCATAAAGACGTTGAAGCTCAATTTTCATCAATTCGATGTCATAGAGGCGCTTCCCTACGTAAATGATGATTCCAAAACGTTTTAAAAATTGTTGAACATCATACAGGTTTTTCATGTTCATTATTGTATCAAATTTAGAAAGGCTTTACAAGATTTTCAAGCAAATGATGAAATTTTCCGATTGCTTTACGAATAAATAAGTATGATCAACTTTTATTTTTTTACCATCGGTACTTGTATCGCCTCTTTTTTGGGGCTCGTTGTAGACCGTTTCCCAAACCAATCTATTCTCGCTCCTCGCAGTCATTGTGATCACTGCCAGCACGTCCTTGGCGTTTGGGATCTCATCCCCATTATCTCGCAACTACTCCATCGTTTTCGCTGCCACTATTGTCATCAGACCTACCCATTTTGGTACTGCCTTTTTGAGGTCTGGAGTGGCCTGCTCTTTTTGGCCTGTGCCAATGGTTTTCTTTCTCTGCCTCACCTTCTAACACTACTGGGAGCAGCCGTTTTAGCCATCTATGACCTTCGCTTTATGGAATACCCCTTGGTCATCTGGTGCTGTATACACGCCTTGGTCCTCTTTTTATCCGGTAGTAATCTCCTCATGCTGGTCTTTTTACTCCTTGCGATCGGAGCTCATTTTTTCTTTATCGGAATGGGAGCAGGAGATTTTCTCTTACTCGCCACCTTTTCGCTAAGCTTTTCTTCTACCCAGATCCTCATTCTCATTCAGATCGCATCCATCTTAGGCATTCTCGTCTTTGCTCTCAAAAAAGAAAGAGACCGGATTCCCTTTGTTCCCTGTCTCTTTCTCAGTTATCACGCTTTACTGCTTTATACAATGTTTTGCAGATAAGATTGCTTATTTTGTAGCCTTCGCTTCTAGATAATCAGCGATGGCAGCTACGTCCTTGTCCCCACGTCCGGAAACATTGATGATGATGATCTTGTCTTTATCCAATTGTGGAGCACGTTTAACCGCTTCTGCAATCGCGTGTGAGCTTTCAATGGCTGGGAGGATCCCTTCTGTCTTACTGAGAAGAAGAAGGGCTTCTACTGCTTCATCATCTGTCGCTGCTACATATTCGACACGACCAGAATCTTTAAAGAAAGCATGCTCTGGGCCAACCCCTGGGTAGTCCAAACCAGCAGAGATCGAGTAAACTGGCGCTACTTTTCCATCTTCGCCAAAGACTGCATAGGTCTTCATCCCATCAACCACACCGATAGTCCCTTTGGTCATAGTCGCTGCGTGCTGATCGGTATCCAAGCCATGACCAGCTGCTTCTACCCCAATCAAGCCGACTTCCTCTTCTGCGACATATTCAGAAAAGGCACCGATGGCATTAGAGCCACCACCGACACAGGCAATCACATAGTCTGGCAAACGACCTTCTTTTTCCAAGATTTGACGTTTAGATTCTTCACTGATCACTTTTTGGAATTCATGCACAATGGTTGGGTAAGGGTGAGGGCCAACAGCAGAACCCAAAACGTAAAAGGCATCCAGATCCGCCATCCATGCTCCAAAGGCAGCATCAACAGCGTCTTTCAAGGTCTTAGTCCCGGTTTCAACCGCATGAACGGTTGCCCCCATCATTTCCATGCGGAAGACATTCAAGCGTTGGCGTTCCACGTCTTCTGCCCCCATGTAGACATCACAGGCCATACCGAACTTAGCTGCCGCAGCTGCTGTAGCTACACCGTGTTGACCGGCTCCTGTTTCAGCAATCACGCGCGTTTTGCCCATGCGTTTAGCCAAGAGGATTTGCCCCAAAACGTTATTCAATTTATGCGAACCTAGGTGATTCAAGTCTTCGCGCTTCAAATAAATTTTTGCCCCACCTAAATGCTCTGTCAAACTTTCCGCAAAGTAGAGCGGTGTTTCCCGACCAGAATAATCTTTCAAATAATGTTTGTATTCTGAGATAAATTCTGGATCATTTTTATACTGTTCAAAGGTTTCCTCTAATTGATTGAGCAAGTTTTGAATCGGTTCTGGTACGAAAGATCCACCAAATTGTCCGAAATAGCCTTTTGTTTCTGTCATGATTGTGTCCTCTTTTCTATATCTTCAATCCTGTTTATGATCTTTTTCTCTCGCAGGCCCTTTGAGCTGCAGTCTCACTGGGTTCCTTTGAGATACAAAAAACCTCACACAGAAAAATCTGTGTGAGGACGATTCGATACCGCGGTGCCACCTCAATTGTAGGAAGATATTCTTTCTCCTACATCTCTGACCTGTCTAACAACAGGGTGCACGATAAGGTGTGCTCACCGAATTTTTATTGTTTCAAATTCATTATCATAAACGCATCAGCCCATTTCAAGATTCACCACTGCTTGTTCGCAATCACCACAAGCTCCCTGGAAGTGAGAAAAATCTCTACTTTTCTGATGTCTTGAAGCTATTATAGCTCCCGCTTCTGATTTTGTCAACAAAAATTTCAAAAAGACACTAAAATGTTCGGATTTTACATTTCCCCATTTTTTGCTAGCAATCGTGCTCTGCAATACTGAAAGCCCAGATAGGCTAGGTAAGCTCCTAAGGTATTGGTCCACAAATCATCTAGCTCAAAGACACGATTGGCATCAAACAAGAGATCTAACAGAACTTGGCTGCATTCAATCCACAAGCTCATGGCAAAGCCGAAGCACAAGACCCGTTTTCGACTCCTCAACCAGGGCCATAGCCAGAGAAGTTGAAAGACCAGCGGGCTTAACAAAAAGATATTGGCTATGTTTTGGAGAATGACCTTAATGAGTTGGAGGACACTGGTGATCTGACCAAGGTTCATCACCGAATTAAGAGGAACCAGCAGGACGACGATACGACCGAAATGTTGAATACCCGGTGTTTCCATACCTGGCTCTGGCTGTTGGGGCAAAAAACACATCAGACACAAAAGGATAAAATAGAAGAAGCTGCCACTCCGTAACAGCCTTCTTCCTCTTTTTGTTAGTTCTGTATGATCGATCAGCCCTTGTTTAAGGTTGCGCATGTTCAACAATCGCTTTCTCCCGATCCCGTTTCATGGTATTTGAACGCAATTGGCCACAGGCTGCATCAATATCTGTACCGTGCTCTTGACGCACTACACAGTTAACACCTTGTTTTTTCAAGGTATCATAGAAGGCCATGACCCGTTCTTTTGGACTCCGGCTATATTGGTCATGCTCACTGACAGGATTGTAAGGAATCAAGTTAACATAAGACAATTTCTTGATATTCTTAAGCAATTCTGCCAATTCTAAGGCTTGCTCGACCCCATCATTGACTTCATTGAGCATGATATACTCAAAGGTCACCCGACGGTTCGTAGTCTCAATATAGTATTCAATCGCTGCAAACAATTTTTCAATTGGGAAAGCTCGGTTGATCTTCATAATGCTAGAGCGCAAGTCATTGTTTGGTGCATGAAGAGACACTGCCAAATTGACCTGCACACCTTCATTTGCAAAATCACGAATTTTATGAGCCAAACCAGAAGTAGACACGGTAATATGACGAGCACCAATCGCTAATCCCTTGTCATCGTTGACCGTCCGGATAAATTTCAAGACATTGTTATAGTTGTCAAATGGTTCTCCGATCCCCATGACAACGATATGGCTGACCCGTTCATCTTGGCCACGTTCGTCAAAGTATTTTTGGACCAACATGATTTGAGACACGATTTCCCCATTGTTCAAATCGCGTTGTTTTTTGATCAAACCAGAAGCACAGAAGGTACAACCGATATTGCATCCTACTTGAGTCGTTACACAGACAGATAAACCATAGTGCTGACGCATCAAGACGGTTTCAATCAACATGCCGTCTGGCAATTCAAAAAGATACTTGACCGTTCCATCTGCTGACTCTTGCACGATTCGTTGCTTGAGTGGGTTGACGACAAATTGATCATTTAACTTCGCAATCAAGTCCTTAGAAAGGTTGGTCATTTCTTCGAAAGACTGGACGCGTTTGCGATAGAGCCATTCCCAGATTTGTGCTGCACGGAATTTCTTCTCACCGTTTTCTTCCGCCCAATCAATCATATCTTGGCGTGTTAAACTATAAATGGATGGTTTCATTCTTTCTTACTCCTCTTTTTGTCGAATCACAAAATGACGTTTGTTGTCTGTCTTCGTTGTTTTTTTATTTTCAGCAGACGGTCTTGTTTTTTTCGAGTTTTTGGCTGGTTGTCCCTTGTCGCGCTCTCGTTTTTGGAAACGATCTTTTTGTTTGCGATTGCGCGAACGCTTCTTAGGCTCTCTTTCTTCTGATTGAGCTTTTTTGACCGGTGATTTCTTATCAAAGGAAGCACGATGAGGTTCCTTATTTTCAAGGACAAAATAAGCACAACCATAGCTACAATATTCTAACAAATAATCGTCTAAGCGACTTAGTTTATCCATCGTTGCAACATCGCGCTCTTCCTTATAGAAGCCACGCAAGCGCAACTGCTCATTGCTCCAATCACCAACAATGTAATCAAACTTGGTTAAAATCTCAGAAAATCGCTGACCAAAAACGGTCGCATCAAATGCTTCCTTCTCATTTTTTAACAACTCAAAAGAGAGGTTTTCTGAAAGGATCTGGTCTCCTACCTGACGAAACACAGGTCCAGGAAATTTATTGTAATTATATAATTCAGGGTCAATCTCTTTTCGCATAGTGTTCCTTCATCAAAATCTATTTACTGTAACACTTTATTCTATCATAAATTTGATGACTTGCGTCAGATTTGACTAGAAAAGAGTTGAAATTCCTTTGAGAGCAAAAAGAGAGTGGGACAGAAATCGGTAATTCGTTAGAATTCGATTTCGTCGTCCCACCTCCTCACAGTTGAGTAGGGATGTAAAAGCTGATGAAATCAGCGTAGTAGAGCCTACTCAACCACTGCGCCTTGATCGACAATCCAAAAATAATTGAGAGGCTAGGACTTTTGTCCCAGCCTCTATGAATATTCATTGCCGGATGAACGGGGCAAATAAAGAGTGATTTTCGTATAGCTATTGGCCTTAGAATCAATCTCCATATGATAGGCTTCGCCAAATTGAAGATGCAATCGTTGGTCCACATTTTTCAAGCCAACACCTCCTAAACGAAGAAGGGTTTGGTCTGTTGATCCTGATCGGTCAAAGCCTTGTCCATTGTCAAAAATCGATACGCAGGCGTAGTCTCCACTGACTTCAGTCGTCACTCGAATGAGACCTGGCCGATCGATCTCTTTAATACCATGGTAAATCGCATTTTCCACTAAGGGTTGAAGCACTAATTTGGGAAGCTGATAGTCGCTCAACCGTTCATCTTCTAGAATTTCATAGTTGAGCTTTTCCCCATAACGTTGCTTCTGAATGAAAAGATACTGGCGGACATGGTCGATTTCATCTCTCAGTAGGATTTGCTCCTGGCCTTGGTTGAGAGCCAGTCGAAAATATTGAGCCAGAGACTTTGTGATGTCGACCACGCGCCGACTATCATTAAACTCCGCCATCCAAACAATCGTATCCAAAGTATTGTAGAGGAAATGCGGATTAATCTGAGCCGAAAGTGCCCGCAGCTCGTACCGCCGTGCGTTCTGCTCCTCTTCCTTAACCTGTTGCATAAGGTGATCGATTTGGTCCAACATGGCATTAAAAGTTTGAGCGAGGTCCACCAATTCTGGAGATCCTTTGGCTGCAGCTCTCACGTGAGCATCTCCTGCTCCAATCCTCAAAATGATAGTCTGAAGGTCTCGTAAGGGTTTGATCCACAAACGCAGAACAAAGCCGATCCCTATCAAACACATGATCAAAGCTAGTAATCCTAGACCAATGAAAGAGTATAGGAGCTGCGACTGAAGCATCTGAAGTCCTTCAAGGGAAGCCACTCCAATCAAGGTCCAATCGCTATCTGGAATCGGAACCTGATAGATAAAATTCTCCCCTCCTTTGCCATAACCATCTTTCACAGCAATATAGGGCTGCATGGCCTGCATTTCTTGACTGGAAGAATAAACCGCTTTTTTGGGATGGTAGACAAACTCATGCTTTTGATTAATGATAAAACTAAAGCCTTGTTTCCCTAGTTGCAGGTGATCCAAGTAAGCCTGAAGGCTATCGTAGCCAATATCCAAGCGTACTACTCCGAGATTTTGGCCAGTCTGATCGACCACTTCTTGGGTAATAGAAACCACCCATTTTTCTTTTTCCGAAGTCAAGGATTCCTTTCGAGCTGGCGTCAAAACTGGCATGGCTCTTTCCTTAATCGCCTCTTGATACCAACTTTCATTCATCATATCTGAAGAAGTCTGCATGCTGATTTTGGTATCTGTCGCTACCAGACGTCCGTCCTTAGTCACCAGGACTGCTGAGACCAAGTCCGGATCCGTTTCAATCATCGTTCGCATCAGGTGTTGAACCGTTTCTTGATTCGCACTCTTGTCTTGGGCAAATTGGCGAACAGCCTGTTCCTTGCTAAGAACCGTTGTGGTCTGCTTTAATTTTTTTAGATAGGAGGTGATAAACTGACTGCTTTGATCGATACTATTTCTTGTCGTCCGCTCCGTTAGCTGGCGGATCGTCCCTGAACTCGTTTGATAGTAAAGGCTACCAATAAGACCAAAAAGTAGGAGAATGAAGAGAAAAAAATAGAGGACCAGCTGAATCAGCAAGGGATATCGTTTCATTCATGCTCTCCTTTTTTGTACTGCCTTGGTGTCACCCCAACAACCTGCTTAAAGCGTTGAGAAAAATAGTTCATATCTTCAAAACCAACCTGATCGGCGATCTCATAAATCTTTAAATCCGTCGTGAGAAGCAAGAGTTGAGCCTTCTTCATTCGCTCCTGGATGAGGTAGTCTTGGAAGGGGAGTCCCAATTTTTTCTTGATCAATACACTTAGATAAGAGGCACTGAAACCAAGTTGATAGGCCAGATCCTTTAGAGTTAACTGAGAGTCTGCTAAACGAGCATGAATAGCTTCTTCCAAGTCTGTCGAATAACCATGACTGACCAAATCTTCGACTTGCGCCTTTTTTCGCTCTTGATCGAGTTTTCCCTTCACCTTTGCTAACATCTCTTCAATATCATCTTTTGAAAAAGGCTTCAGCAAATAATCATCTGCACCTAACTTGATGGCTTTTCTCGCAAACTCAAAGTCATCATAACCTGTCAAAAAAATGATATGACAAGACGGAGACTTCTCTTTGACGAGATGGGCCAGATCCAAGCCGTTCATTTGTGGCATATTGATATCAGTTAGAAGGATATCGGCTGGTTGATCTTGAAACTTCTCCCAGGCCTCACGGCCATTTTCTGCCTGGTTGATGACGATCATTCCAAACTGTTCATAATCTACTAAGGAAGTCAGACCCTGCCGGATAAGCTCTTCATCTTCCACAATCATGATCGCATACATGTCTTTCACCTACTTGTCTTTGCTATGCTTATTATAGCAAACTATAGATCGAATTGTCTCAGACATAGTCCAATAAATAACCGTAGCCCTTTTCTTTCATTTCTGCTTTGGGAATGAAGGTAATAGACAAACTATTGATGCAATAGCGAAGGCCACCTTTTTCCTTAGGACCATCGGTAAAAACATGGCCCAGATGAGAATTTCCTACACGGCTCCGAACTTCTGTCCGAGTCATATTGAAACTCTTATCCTCCTTATAGATGGCCACATCAGGACTAATAGGCCGACTGAAACTTGGCCAACCACAACCAGAATCAAATTTATCCTTAGAGGAAAAGAGGGGCTCACCGGTCACGACATCTACATAAATACCTGCATCAAACTGATCCCAGTAACGATTGGAAAAGGCCCGTTCGGTATCATTTTTTTGTGTCACCGCATACTCCTCAGGAGATAACTTCTTTTTGATCTCCTCATCGCTTGGCTTGGAGTAGCGACTAGCATCAATAACAGGATAAGAAGCCTGATTGACATCGATATGGCAATACCCATTCGGATGTTTCTTTAGATAATCCTGGTGGTAGTCCTCAGCCTTGATGAAATTGGTCAGTGGCTCTTTTTCCACTGCTAACGGTTTGTCGTATTTTTTTGCTTCTTCTTCAAAGACTTGGTTAATAGTTGGAAGGTCTTCTTGAGAGACATAATAGACACCTGTTCGGTATTGTGTTCCTTGATCATTTCCTTGTCGATTCTTCGACGTTGGGTCGATAATCCGGAAATAATGCAGGAGCAATTCTTTCAGAGATACCTTCTTGACATTGTAGGTGATGTGAACTGTTTCGGCATGCCCTGTTTGAGGGACTAATTCATACTTGGTCGTTTCTCCCTTTCCATTGGCATATCCTGATACGGCATCAATCACACCTGGAACACGGGAGAAATATTCCTCTACGCCCCAGAAGCAACCACCAGCCAAATAAATTTCACGCTGATCCTTTGGATCAACCGTTTCCTTTGTTTCCTTTTTGGCTACTGGAGTCTGACTCATGGACGCTTTTTTGATCTGCTCAGTCGTCGCATCTGATGTATCCAAGGCCATGGATCCTTTGACAAGGAAAAAGATTCCAAAACAAAATAGCCCCACTAAAAGAATGGAAATGAGTTTCCATTTTGTTTCCATTTTATGTCCTCCTTACTTCATTTCTTTTAGAGTCTGGACGATGTCTTCCTTGCTCATATAACCGATATGGGTCTTAGCGAGAGTTCCATCGCTTGCAATAAAGAGTGCCGATGGATAAGAACGAATCCCATATTCTTTGAGCAGTTCCCCTTTACTATCTAGCAAGACCGTGAAATCCTTGTAATCCAAAGACTGGTACCAGTTTTTGAAATCTGCTTCCGATTTTTCACCATTAAAGGTTGGAGCTACAACGGATAAGACCACATAATCCTTACCCTCCTCTGCCTTTGCTAAATCATTTGTGTCGCCTAATGTTGAAAGACAGATTGAGCACCAGGAAGCCCAAAATTTGAGGTAAACTTTCTTTCCCTTGTAATCGGATAAGCGGTAGGTCTTACCGTCTACTCCTTGCAGGTTAAACTCCTTCACTTTCTTGCCAGATGGTTGCCTAGCCCCAGCTTTGGCTGTTTGTTGGCTCATGTCCTTATTGGAAGTAGCCATTCCTTGACTCGAGCAAGCCCCCAAAAGTCCCGTACACAAGATTCCTGCAGCTACTAAAGCTAATTTCTTCATCATTATTACCTCTTTAAACAAGGAGAAAGTCATCCTCAGATGACCTCTCCCTTCTTTCATTCCTTGTCTGATTTCATATCAGATGATCCACTCTTTTCGTCTTTCATTTCTGAATCGCTGGATTTCATCTCATCCTTTTTCATATCGTCCTTCATTTCAGAACTGCTGTCAGACATCATAGATGAATCTTTCATGTCTTCTTTTTTCATTTTATCATCGGACATGGATGAATCCTTCATGTCATCCTTCTTCATATCGTCCTTCTTCATCATACTACTATCGTCCGTTTTTTTCATGTCTGAATCTGATTTCTGTCCAGAACAAGCTGCTAAAGTGACGATGCTAAGTGTAGCAATAGAAAGTGCAAGAATTTTTTTCATGATTTTTCTCCTTTAATCCCTTAAGATTAGTGAAACAAAGATGCGAGGCTATTAAGATTTCCTAGCATCAGCAAGATGCCCATCAAGATGATGAGGGCACCACCAATTTTTTTCAAGGTTCCCATATGGGGCTTGAGTTTAGCAAAATGTTGTAGAACCCAGCTAGAAGCCAAGGCCAAAAGCAAGAAAGGCAGAGCCAAGCCTAATGTATATACCAGCATCAGGAGAGCGCCTTGCAATGCACCATCTCCTCCAGAAGCTGCAATGGCTAGAACAGAACTCAAAACTGGTCCGACACAAGGGGTCCAACCAAAACTGAAGGTGACCCCTATCAGAAAAGCATTGAAGAATTCATTGCGTTTTTCATCCTTCTTCAGTTGGATACTCTTTTGTTTTTGGAGTTGCTGAAGATTGATGAGGCCCATCTGATGGATTCCCAATAAGATCACAATCCCTCCTAGCAGATAGCGAAACCATGGAGCATAAAGCACCTGGCCAAGAGCCCCTGCACCGTATCCTAGAATCAGGAAAACAGTTGATAGACCTGCGATAAAACAAAGAGTTTTCACCAAGCCATACCAAGAAATATCTCTTCCAAAAATCCGAACAGTTTTCACACGTTCAGAATCCAATAGAATCCCTACATAGACTGGCATCAGTGGCAAAATACATGGGGAGAAAAAGGATAGAACTCCCGCTAAGAATACTGAAATGGAAAACAAACTGGTTTGAATCATTTCACTACCTCCCTTTCTTTCTGATACCAGTATAAAGAAAAAATCCCTCTAAAAATAGAGAGATTGATAAGCAAAAACTTGAATTTGATTAGAAGATGAATCTTCCTATCTGCCAACTCTACCTCGTACTTTCAAGTACGAGACTTATCTAGCAAGATACTTCTACTTCTTCTTCAAATAATCAATGGCATCTTGAAGGGTTTTGACGGGGACAATTTTCATCTTCGAATGAATTTGTTTCGCTGCTTCTTTAGCTGTTTCATAGTTTGATTTGGCCTTGGGATTGGCTTTCTTTTCTTCTTTGGAAACTGGATTATTAGGGGCAAAGAAAATTTCTGCTCCTTCTTTATCGGCTGCGACGACTTTCTTGTCAATCCCACCGATATCGCCAACCGTTCCATCTTGGTTAATGGTTCCTGTCCCTGCAATATGGCGTCCCTGACGAAGATCTGGATCAGCCACTTGGGTGTAGATGGCTAGGCTAAACATCATACCGGCACTTGGTCCACCAATTCCTTGAGTCGCAAATTGGACAGGAACATCGCCTTTGGCTTCAGTCCGGTCGATCAGGCTAATTCCAATTCCGTTTTTCCCGTTGGACAATTTGATGATCTTTCCGTCTGCGGTCTTGGTTTGTCCATCCTCAATATAGGTCACCGAAACAGGGTCGCCAATTTTTTGAGAACCAACATAGTCAATCAATTCTTTGGAACTCTTAAAGGTCTTGCCATTCACACCGGTGACGGTATCTGCAATGTTCAAGATTCCCTTAAAGGTCGAATCATCTGCCACTTGCATGACATAAACACCTAGAAAGTCCATCTGGGTTTCTTTTCCAGCTGTCTTTAGCCCTTGGTAGATGGCCATATTTTGCGAGGTTTCCATATAGAATTGGTTAATCCGCGTAAATTCTTGGCTCGAACTACCACCTGTCATATCCTTGGCAGAGTAGATATCTGTAAAAGGTGTCGCCCAAGCATAGATCAAATCAGCCGGAGTCGCTTCTTTCACTGCTACGGTTACAAAGTCATAGGATCCTGACTTGGTATCCATTTTTCCATCGACTGTCATGACCGATCGAATGTCTTCGGCCGTACCCGGCATCTCAATATAATAGGGAAGGCGAATCACAAAAGCAGCTAGCAAGAGGAGCAAGAAAAGAACGCCTGCAATCGGCCATCGGTATTCTTTCAACAGTCCCTCTTTCTTTTTAGGGGTCAAGCTTGGTTTATTCGCTTGTGTCATCTTTGATTTCCTCCATTACACTCTTTGGTACATAAGGTGAGATATCTTGCTGAAAAGCTAGCAACTCTCGAATACGTGTTGAACTAATGGCCTGGTAAGGAGGCTGGGCATAAAGATAAACCGTCTCCAATTCAGGCGCCAACTGGTGATTAAAATAATCCATATTGGCTTCGTATACCAGATCCTGTGCATTGCGCAAGCCCCGGATCAAGGTGATAACCCCAAGATTGCGCGCCACTGTCACAGCTAACTCTTGAGTTGACGTCACAATTTCAACATTTTCTAAATGAGCCAGGGCCCCTTTCACCATGCGCAAGCGCTGCTCAATGGAAAAGAGTCCGACTTTTTCCGGATTATAAAAAATTCCGACATAGACACGGTCAAACAAGCGACTAGCTCGCTCGATCAATTGCACATGCCCAATGGTAATCGGATCAAACGATCCTGTAAACAATCCACTTCTATCTGACATATACTGTTACCTTACTAATTCCATAGATTTTTTCTTTCCAGATTCCCACTTGTCCGATTTCCTCAGGAAGTTCTACGTGTTTATCAGTTTCGCACACAATCATGACGTCCTCTGACAAGAGTTGACGCTCGCACAAGGTTTCGATATCACGAACAATCTCTTCCTTGGCATACGGAGGGTCCAAGAACACCAAGTCAAAGGTGCCTGTTAGGAGGCCCAAGGCCTGCTTGGCCTCCATTTTTAGCAGTTGAAACCGTTCCTTTTCCTTGGTCATGGCAATATTGGCTGCTACAATCTCCTGCGCTCTACGATCTCTTTCCACTAGAACGGCCTCTGACATGCCTCGAGAAACGGCTTCGATAGAGAGCCCACCGCTTCCAGCATAGAGATCCAGCACTCTTCCACCGTCAAAGTAAGGACCAATCATATTGAACATGGCCCCTCTGACCTTATCAGAAGTCGGCCTGGTTGTTTTTCCTTCAAGTGTTTTGAGGGGACGTCCCCCATAGGTTCCAGATACTATTTTCATAGGGACCATTATACCAAAAAAAATCAGAAAATTGCGATTTGATATGGTCAAGCGACAATTAAAAGAGCCGAGCACTTTGCTCGACTCTTTCTTTCCTTATAGGATATTTTCATATTCATCGCGGACAGATTGAGGCCAGACACTAGTTTGGACTTCACCGATATGTTTCTTACGAAGCAAGAACATAGCCAAACGAGATTGTCCGATCCCTCCACCAATTGTAAGTGGGAAAAGACCATTTAACAAAGCCTTGTGCCACTCTAATTGGAGACGATCCTCGTCCCCTGTGATCGCAACTTGACGGCGAAGCGTATCTTCATCGACACGGATCCCCATTGAAGACAACTCAAAGGCTGAACCTAGAACGTCATTCCAGACGAGGATATCACCATTCAAGCCCTTGTAGCCATTTTCAGACTCTGTTGTCCAGTCATCGTAGTCAGGTGCACGGCCATCGTGTGGTTTGCCATCTGCAAGCTCTCCACCAATCCCGATCAAGAAAACGGCTCCGAATTCTTTGGCAATAGCATTTTCACGCTCTTTTGGAGTTAAATCTGGATAGCGTTCCACCAACTCTTCTGTGTGAACGAAGGTAATTTGTTTTGGAAGAACTGATTCAATATCATAGCGCGCTTCTACTGCTAGTTCTGTCAAACGAATCGCCTTGTAGATCTTTTCAACCGTTTCTTTAAGGTAGGCAATGTTGCGTTGACCATTTGGGATGACTTTTTCCCAGTCCCATTGGTCTACATAAACAGAGTGGATAGCGTCTAGCGAATCTTCATCCGGACGAAGGGCCTTCATATGGACAAAGAGACCTTCTCCTTCGCCAAAACCAAAACGTGCCAAGGTATGGCGTTTCCATTTTGCAAGTGAATGCACGACTTCATAAGTCTCATCAGGAATTTGAAGGACCTTTACAGATACCGGATGTTCAATCCCAGAAAGGTTATCCTGCATCCCGTCTCCGACCTTGCTCAAAATTGGCCCTTGGACTTCAATGATGTCCAATTTATCTTTTAAATATTGTGTAAACGTCGTTTTAACAAACGAAATTTCTTTTTGTTGGTGGATAAAACTTTTTTTCATATAGTTCCTCATTTATAGACATTTTAGAAATGATTATACTCTTTTTTCAATCAAAATCAAGTCTTTTCATTCGTTTTCAACTGAATTTTTCTCTTGCAAAAAGGATTCATTTTTGATAAACTATATGTAACCTTTAAAACGTTACATAGGAGAACTAACATGTTTGATGCAAAAAAACTAAAAGAAAGACGCCTGGAAAAAGGCTTGACCCAAGCTGGTGTCTACGAGAATCTCAAGATTTCTCGCAAGACCTACTCCAGTTGGGAGAATGGCTTAGCGGAGCCACACGAAAAAAATCTCAGGAGGTTGGCCAAGCGCCTCTCCGTTAAAGAGGACTACTTTATTAACAAAGACTCCGCACTCTACACCTACCCTTTATTAACCCCACCTCATCAAAAGAAAGTCGACCAGTTGGCCAGCCAGTTATTGGAACAGCAGCAAAAAGTTGTCTCCTTGACAGCTTATAAGGTTCTTTCGATTGAGCTAGCAGCCGGTTTGGGACACACCTTTTATGACAACGAAACGGACTATGAAACTGTCTATTTTGACCAAGAGATCCAGCACGATTTCGCCTCTTGGGTATCCGGAGATTCGATGGAACCTCTCTATCCCAACGGCTCTGTTGCCCTCATGAAGCAGACTGGATTCGACTACGATGGGGCTGTCTACGCCCTCATGTGGAATGGAAAAACTTACATCAAGAAAGTCTATCGGGAAGCGGAAGGTTTGCGCTTAGAATCCATCAACCCTGACTACGATGATTTATTTGCTCCCTATGAAGACGAGCCCAAAATCGTCGGTATTGTGGTCGGGCATTTTCTTCCACTCGAGGTTTAAATATGCTATTTGATTATTCACGTGAGCCTCATTCTGATATTGCTTTTGTGGATATGAAAAGTTTTTATGCCAGTTGTGAATGTGTCCGTCTAGGGCTCAATCCCTTGACGACTTCTCTTTGCGTCATGAGTCGGAGCGACAATTCTGCTGGTCTGATTTTGGCGAGCTCTCCCGTTTTCAAACAAGTCTTTGGCAAGAAAAATGTCAGCCGTAGCTACGACCTACCTTTTGACCTCAAAACCAGAAAATTTAATAGCTACGCCGCCAAAAAACAAGGATTGCCCACAGATCCAGCCTTTATTGCATCCATTGAATCCTGGGCTAAGAGAACCCTGATTGTGCCTCCACGGATGAATGCTTACATTCAGGTCAATATGGAAATTCAGAAGGTCTTTCAGGAATTTGCGGCACCAGATGATATTTTCCCTTACTCGATTGACGAAGGCTTTATCGATCTGACCTCTTCCTTAAATTATTTTATTCCAGATCCCTCCCTCTCTCGAAAGGAAAAACTGGATCTCCTTTCTGCCAGGATCCAAAAAAGGATCTGGCAGGAAACTGGCATCTACTCTACCATCGGCCTCAGCAATGCCAATCCCCTTCTTGCCAAGCTAGCCTTGGACAATGAAGCCAAGCATTGCCGAAATATGCGCTCCAATTGGTCTTATGAAGATGTAGAAAGTAAGGTCTGGAAACTGCCCCAGCTCACTGATTTTTGGGGCATTGGACGTCGTACTGAAAAACGATTGCAAAAAATCGGGATCACGTCGATTGCTGAACTGGCCCAGGCTCATCCAGATCTCTTAAAGAAAGAATTCGGAGTCATGGGCCTTCAACTGTGGTTCCATTCTCATGGCATTGATGAAAGCAATGTCCACAAGCCTTATCGTCCGAAGTCACGAGGTATTGGTAACTCTCAAATCTTGCCCTATGACTACCATCTACAAGCCGACATTGAACTGGTGTTTCGGGAGATGGCTGAACAGGTGGCTATTCGCTTGCGACGGAAAAAAAAGAAGACCCAACTGGTCTCCATTCATGCCTCCTACTCCAAAATCGAGGGGCTTCCGTCCATTCACTGCCAGCAAAAAATTGAGCCTACCCAATCCACCAAGGTTTTATCCGATACGGTTCTGCGGCTCTTTCGCTCCAAGTACGAAGGAGGCGCCATTCGGCAGATTGGTGTTTTTTATGGAGAACTTGTCGAGGAGTCTCTTCAACTCTTTTCTCTCTTCGATGATCCAGTAGCTCTGGAAAAAGAGGAAAAACTCCAACAGACCATTGACCGCATTCGGGATCAATTTGGCTTTACCTCTCTTCAGAAAGGCTCCTCATTACTAGAAAACTCACGTGCCATTGCACGCAGTAAACTAACAGGCGGACATTCCGCAGGAGGCTTAGATGGATTAACATGATCGACCGTTCTTATCTCCCTTATCAATCCGCCCGTGAATTTCAAGATCGTGGCATGGCCAAATGGGCTGGCTTCTTTTTATCCGAGCACACAACTGTCCTGCAGACAAAAGAAATTGACCGCAGTCAGATCACAATTCTTCCACTTGCTGAACAGATCCAGCTCCTGGAGCAGGCCTTTCAACAACAAACGACGATCTCGATCACAATTCTAGAGGGGAATCAATTTGCAACCTACACAGGTTCGATTCACACCTTATCTGCTTCTGAGGTTCTTCTCAAAAGCGATGGCCACTACCACCGTCTCCTCGTAGACTCTATCATTTTTATTGAATCTGAGGAAACAGCCTATGAAACCTATTCAGACTAAACACGAATTACAATTTGATTATTTTTCGGAGAATTACCACCAATTTGAGATGGACTTTTACAAGTGGGCCGCTACTTCTACGCCGCTCGTCTTTTTAGAAGACGATATTCTCCACTCTATGGCAACAGGCCAGCGAAACTACTTTCGTCTTCACCACACCAAAAGTCGGGATCATCGAGACCATTATTTCTATTTTAAGGTTTCCACACTCTCCCAATCACCCCTGACCCGTATTTACGCTTATACAGGACATCACTTACAAAAGATAGTTCCTCATCAAACAGAGAAAAAGGATAGCTTGATCTGAGAAGCTATCCTTTTTCTTAATTTATGGGATTCACTACAGTCCTTACGAGTGATTAGAATCCATCTACGTTTGTGTAGATTTTTTGTACGTCCTCGTCGTCTTCAAGAACGCTGTAAAGTTTTTCAAATGTTTCCAAATCTTCACCTGACAACTCAACTTCTGATTGAGGAATCATTTCCAATTCAGTTACTTGGAATTCTTCGACACCTGATTCACGCAAAGCAACGATCGCTTTGTGAAGATCAGTTGGTGCAGTGTAGACTGTGATCGTTCCTTCTTCTGCTTCGACATCATCTACATCAACATCTGCTTCAAGCAAAAGTTCAAAGATTGCATCCGCATCATCACCAGCAAAGACGATAACACCTTTGTTGTCAAAGAGGTAAGATACAGAACCTGAAGCTCCCATGTTACCACCATTTTTACCAAAAGCAGCACGGACATTGGCAGCTGTACGGTTGACGTTTGAAGTCAAGGTATCAACGATCAACATCGAACCGTTTGGTCCAAATCCTTCGTAACGTCCTTCTGTAAAGGTTTCGTCAGTGTTTCCTTTTGCCTTATCGATCGCTTTATCAATCACGTGTTTTGGCACTTGTGCTTGTTTCGCACGGTCAATAACGAATCTCAAAGCAGTATTTAGTTCTGGATCTGGTTCACCCTTTTTAGCAGCTACATAGATCTCCACACCAAATTTAGCATACACTTTTGAGTTGGCACCATCTTTGGCAGTTTTCTTGGCAACAATATTGGCCCATTTACGTCCCATGAGGATTCTCCTTAAATTTTTTCAAATTATTTTCAATCTTTTATATTATATCACAAATCACAAGACTTGGAAGAGTTTTTTGCGTATCCTTCCAATTGTAGTTGCTCGACTATTCACCCTTTATTGATCTTCCACTCTCACGGGCACCCGACCCCAGATCTGATCTCGCAATTGGGGATGGCCTAGCTGATACACCTGATCTGCTTGCTGAGTCAAACCATCCCAAGGTTCCTTACCGATTCGAGTCACGATTTCTACTGATTTTTTCAAGCCTTTGAGGTGAGCTTGTCCCTTTGCGGAAAATCCTAAGACATGAATGGCATCGGGAAGAGCTTGATCCATCGCCCCTACCAAGATGTAGGTCAAGATGCGGCGCACACGCGCCTTAGTATAACGCTTGGTTGCGACTTTCTCCACCAGGTCTTCCACAGTGCTAGCACTTCGAACCGCATCCTTTATCCGATTGGCCAGTTCCTCATTGACTTGAAAAATCTGTGTCAGATCCGGATGGGTTAGGATTTGATAACGGAGCAGTTGGTCATAATCCTCCCAAGACACCTGTGGTGCCGACTGAAAGAGTTGACTATTGGGCATGAATTTAGCGACAAAGTCTTGATCTTCCTTGTGTAGGCGTAGACTAGTCGCAGAAGCATAGGCCACCTCTTTTTCTTCTGAATGGTAGCCTGCACCTTGCCGTTGGATAGCCTTGAGCGCAATCCCCTTCCCAGCACAAGCCTTGGCATAGGCCAAGCCCAGAATATGGTTGGGAGTATCTCCTGTGAACTCCACTCCAGCAAAGGTTTCCCACATTTTTTGGGTCTTTTGTGGATAGGATAAATCTTCTGGAAGATTTCGCAAGAAAGCTTCCATTTCCGCCTCTTTCTCCGAATAAACACTCGCAATCGCTTGGTAATCTAAGACCGCTTCTGTCCCAAAAGTCAATTGGTCGATTCCCAGACGGGATAAGATTTCTACCGCTCCCTTGGCAAAATGATCCGCCGATTGAACAGCCACGAGAAAGGGGAGCTCGACCACCAGATCCGCTCCATTTTCCAAAGCCATCTGCGCGCGAATCCACTTGTCTACAATGGCAGGCTCGCCACGTTGAACAAAATTCCCAGACATGACCACAATCTTCAGCCCTTCTGCCTGTTCCAGCAGGTACTTGTGTCCATTATGAAAGGGATTAAATTCTGCAATAATTCCTGTAACTGTCATGTTTTCCTACTTCTGTGCTACAAAAAACCAACGTTTGCTGGTCTTTGTTGGCGCTTTGTCTTCAAAGTCTGCATACAATTTGAAAGATTTAAAGCCAGCCTGCTCCAATAAAATGTCATAGGTTAAAACTTCATAGGTGCGTTCCTCATGAACTTCATCGTGCCGACTAAAGGAGCCATCCTCTTCTTGGACAAAGAAGGTCAGCTCATGGACGATCGAGTGAGGGGCTGCATCCTCATAGGTATCCCAAAGCATGGCAAAGTCTTCTGCGTTTTCGTGGTAAGAATAGCCTGGAAACACCTCATCTGTCTGATAGGTCGAATGGACATCAAAGATAAAGACTCCGTCCTCATTGAGGGCATTATACACTTCTTTAAAGACGTCTCCTACTTCCACCTCATCCTGCATATAACAGATAGAATCCGAGTAGCAGGTTACAAAGTCATAAGTGCCTGCTTGCGATAGGTCCAGCATATTGCCCTCGATAAAATCAATCTTCTGCTTGGCTGAAGCAGCTCTCTTTTCGGCAATCTTCAACATATCCGCACTCAAATCAAGCCCAGTCACATCAAAACCAGCTTGGGAAAAGCGGACAGACTGGATCCCTGTCCCACAAGCCAATTCCAGTAATTTTTTCCGGTCCTTGCTTTTAGGAAGATGCCGGAGAGAAAAATCCGTCCACAAATCATACAGACTGTCATCCATGACCGCATCGTAGACCGCCGCAAACGTTTCATAAGTCGCCATATTCATGATACCAAGTCCGCCCGTAATCCGATAGAAAATTAGGAGCACGACGATGGAGCTAAGCTCCAAGGAGAGCTATCTATTTTCCGAGGATTACAGGACGGGTTCAAATCCTTTCTAAGATACAAAGAGCATTAAAAGCAAAGAGAAAATAGGAAACTTTCTGCCCTATCCTCAGATACAAAGGAAGTTACTCTTTTTCTCACAGCTTTTAGCTCGTGTTCAATTAAGAAAATAACCAAACACGAGGCCCCATCCTTTCTTTCCATAGAATTTCAATTTAACCAACAAAACTCAGTTGCTACCAACTGAGTTTACCTGCTTATGCTAAGGCTGCTGAAAGATTGACAGCACTTGCTTCGTGCCATAGCTTTTCTAGGTTATAGTGGGCACGCATTTCTTCTGAGAAGACATGGACTACTACACCACCTAAGTCAAGAAGGACCCAACCTCCAGCTGAATCACCTTCGACGTGGCTGGCATTGCCACCAGCTTCAACGACCTTCTCGCGAATATTTTCAGCGATAGCCTCCAATTGGCGGCTGTTCATAGAGCTTGCGATGACAAAGTAATCTGTCACGCTGGTTAAGCTTTGAACATCCAAAGCTACAATGTCTTCTGCACGCTTTTCATCTGCTGCTTTGACAACTAGTTCAAGTAGTTCTTTTTCTTTCATGTAATCCTCTTTCCTTAAAAAATTGATTTGTAATCTAAGACATCCGCAAAACGTTCTGCCCAAATATTTTCATAAAATTCATTAAGCGTTTCTGCCGGAATATCCTCTCCATCAAAGGTTGTGACAGCTCCTTCTGGAATGACCAGCTTGTAGCCATATTCAAATCCCACTTTGACGGATGTATCGACACAATATTCTGTCTGCATACCACACAGGACCAGTTGTTCAATCTCTTGTTGATCCAAGTATTCTTTTAATCCTGTCTCTTTAAATATGCTATTGTATCGCTTCTGAAACACCTTTTCATTCTCCTGTCTTTTCAACAGAGGAGATAATTGCCAATCTTCCGAAGTTAAAGCCTCAGGCGTTTCAATATGCTGCATGTAGATAATTTCAATCTGCTCTTTTCTAGCCTGATCTTGCAAATAAGCGATCTTCTCTAAGAGCTTTTCTGTCTCAAAACCTGTTTCCACTAAGATATTTTGTACATCAATAATGATAAAAGCTGTCTTCACTCACTGCTCCTCTTTCAAATACTTCACAAAGGCATTATAGGTTTCGATGGTTTGGGGATAAATGGGCAGTCCTTGGTGGGCCAAGTGTTCGACTGTGCGAGCCGTCTCATAGGCCACCGCACGATCCAAGGAGACTTGGGCGATTTCACGAGCTTGATCTACCCCTGGAAAGGCCCGGTTATGCTCAATGTAATCTGCCACATAGACAATCTTGTCTAAGGTTGACATCTGATCACTCCCAACCGTATGAATCTCAATACTGCGAAGAATGGCTGGATCTGTCAGTCCTAGATCTTCTTGGATCTTATAAATCCCGACCATCCCATGCCAGACATTGTTACCCCAGTTTTTTAATGCTGGATCCAGCTCATAGCGATCAATCAAGTCCAGAAATTCCTGATCTGATAATTTCTTGGCGTAGTCATGTAAGAGACCTGCTAGGCCAGCCTGCTCTTCGTCAGCCCCATAGCGTTTGGCCAAGTCACGCGCAGCCTTCTCAACCCCTAAACAGTGGGTTAACCGTTTTTCTGGCAGGATTTGACGCATTTTTTCAAGCAAGACCTCACGAGAAAAGCCTAGATAGTTTTCATAGGTCATTGATACAATCCTTCTTTCTTGATGTAGTCCAAGACTGGTTTTGGCAACATAAAATTCGGCGTCCGGCCTTTGGCTACAAAATCACGTACCATACTAGAGGAGATGTCCATGAGAGGAACATCCACCCAGATCACCGGATAAGAAGTTCCTGCCTTATAGCGTGGTCGCTGTACTCCGACAAATTGCACAATCTCCACCAATTCATCGATGCGGTGCCATTTTGGTAAATAATCTACCATATCTGCACCAATGATGAAGTAATAATCTGTGTCTGGATCGCGTTCATTGAGCAAGAGCATGGTGTCGTAGGTATAGGAAATCCCTTTCCGCTCGAGTTCAATCGTCTCGATCTCCAGACCTTCAATGCCTTCAATGGCTAATTCCAGCATCTTAAGGCGATGGTGCTCTGCAATCGTCCCCTTGGCATCGACATGCGGCGGCTCATACTCAGGCATCAAGAGCACCTTATCTAACCCTAATTGTTGGCGCACTTGATCCGCAACGACCAAATGGGCATTATGGACCGGATTGAAATTTCCACCCAAAATACCAACTTGTTTGCGTTTCTTGTCTTTGATCTCTGGCTCTAACTCTACCTTGGTAAAGGGAGTCAATAGTTCAATTGCCATAGGTTTGCTCTCCTCGATGTCCTAAATTTCTTTTACCTTCGCTGAAATTTTACGATTTTCTTTTTTGCTCGATTGTTTGAACAAGATGAGAATCCGACCAATCTTTTGGACAGTTTCCACACCGATTTCCTCTTCCAAGATTTCGGCTACTTCATGGATATTCTCATCCGTATTTTGAAGAAGGGTCACTTTGATCAGTTCGCGCGCATCAAGCGCTTGGCGCACACTGGTTTTGATTTGGTCATTGAGCCCATTCTTCCCGATTTGGATAATGGGCTTGAGGCTGTGGGCTTGGCTATTGAGGAAAGCCCGTTGTTTAGATGTTAATGTCATATTTTTACTTCCTTTTTTTGATCGTTATTTTAAGTGGTGGGGACGGCCGGAACTAATTTTTCAAAGATCTCATCTTTGAAAAATGGATTTCCTCACCTCAAAATGGAGCCTTGGTCTCCATTTTGCCCTTGCCAATCGATCGATTGGCAACTACACCACGACAATAACGATCTCTTTATGAGCTCACTTTGTTCGCTCTTCAGATATATTTTTTCCTGTTTTTTAAATAATAGCTTTGCGGGTAACGACGGCGACGCCTTCTGGTGCCCAGACGGCTACTTTGGCTTCTCCATTGACGCGGATCCAGCCGAGTCCTGAGATGACCAGGTCTGTCTTGTCCTTGATGGTAAACTCATGGGAAATCAAAGGCGGGAATTCTTCTTTTTCCTTGCTATTGGGTGGAGTTAATAGGCCGCCGACATGCTTGTCATAAAAGGCGGTCGCGCCCTCTAGCTTGGTTCGGTGAAGCTTGAGTTCGTTATCAAAGAAAGCGGTGAAACCTTGCTTTTCCCCCTTAATAAAGTCAAAACGTCCTAGACCACCCAAGAAGAGGGTTTGCTCTGGATTAAGCTGATAAGTCTTAGGCTTGATTTCCTTTTTAGGGCTGACATACTTGAGATTTTTTGCTGTCAAGTAATGAGCCATCTGGTGGCGATGGATAATCCCTGGGGTATCGTAGATGTAGGATCCATCGTCCAATGGGATTTCGATCTTGTCCAGTGTCGTCCCTGGGAAGCGAGAGGTCGTGATGATATCCTTGTCTCCAGTGATTTCTTGGATGATTGCATTGATGAGGGTCGATTTCCCTACGTTGGTCACACCCACCACATAGACGTCACGGCCCTTACGGTACTGCTCGATCTTTTCCATCAAGTCCTTGATCGCACTCTTATTTTGAGCAGAGGTGAGGACCACATCAACAGGACGCATGCCTTCTTCGTGGGCCCGTTCCATCAACCAGTGGGTCACCTTGCTATCCTTGACAGACTTGGGCAAGATGTCTTTTTTGTTTCCGACCAAGAGGACATCATTTCCTGCTACAAAGCGTGGTAGGCCAGGGATAACGGATCCATTAAAATCAAAAATATCCACTACATTGACCACGAGAGCATCACTATCTCCTACTTCGTGAAGGAGTTTTAGGAAATCATCATCTGTCAGATGCACATCTGTGATTTCATTATAGTGACGCAGACGGAAACAGCGTTGGCAGTATACTTCGCCTGTTTCCAAGCCCTTTTCAAGAGCTGATTGGGGAGTATAGCCTAGCCCCTCTTTGTTTTCTGTCTGAATGGGGGCTCCACAGCCAATACAGAATAATTCTTCCATTCTTAAATTCCTTTTTTGTATACAATCGGACCATATTTCTCGGCCATTTGCTTCATGACTCGGCGTTCACGCGCCCGGTTGATCTGGGTCTTAATCGAGTCATGCTCAACCAAAGGCTTGACCAAAATCGAACGAATGCCTGCACGATGGGCAGCCCGGATATCGGTCATCAGTTGATCCCCGACCATGACCACTTCATTTTTCTCATAGTGGAAACGTTTGAGGGCACGATCAATCCCAAAGGTAAAGGGCTTGAGCGACCAAGCTTCATAGTCAATATCAAATTTCTCAACAGCTCGCTTGACCCGTTTGGGACTATTATTAGACACCACGATAACCCGAATCCCTCCATCACGAAGGTCATGCAACCACTGGCGCATCTCGGGAGTCCCATCCGGATTATTCCAAGCAATCAAGGTATTATCCAAATCCACAAGGACCGCCTTAATACCTTGTTTTTTCAAGTCTGTAACGGTGAGATCATAGGCTGCTTCCACCGCAAAATCTGGTTTGTAATTTTCGATTGACACGTTTTTCTCCATTTTTTATACTCCTTTCATTGTAGCATAAAAAGACCCATTTTGCACTCGCTTCACGACTAAAACAACGACAGACTCCTATCAGGTCAATTTCACTGCTCAAAAAATAGACAAAATCCTTACAAAGTTCCAAAAACATGATATAGTAGAAGAAAAAGAACTCGGAATTTTTTATGAAACAAACAAACTTAAAAGAGGTCTCTCCTCTTCTCCAGCGTATCATTAATTGGTCGTCCATCATTGGAGCTCTTGGGACCTTGGCCTTTTGTATCTGGGCCTACTTTGCTGGCATTCTCCAATCCAAGGAAACCCTGTCTGCTTTTATTCTCCAAGCAGGCATCTTTGGACCACCTCTCTTTATCTTTCTTCAGATCCTTCAGACAGTGGTCCCTATTATTCCCGGTGCCCTGACATCTGTAGCAGGTGTTTTCATCTACGGTCACATCATTGGGACTATCTACAATTACATCGGTATCGTGATCGGCTGTGCCATTATTTTCCACCTTGCGAGAATGTACGGACCTAAGTTCGTCCAATCCATGGTCAGTCAGAAGACCTATGACAAGTACATTGGCTGGCTTAATGAAGGCAAGCGGTTCGATCGCTTCTTTATCTTCATGATGATCTGGCCCGTTAGTCCTGCCGACTTCATCTGTATGCTGGCAGGTCTGACCAATATGACTTTCAAACGCTACATGACCATTATCATCCTCTGCAAACCCATCACCCTGGTCATCTACACCTACGGCCTAACCTATATCATTGATTATTTCTGGAAAATGGTCTAAAGCATGACACCACCTCCTAAAGACTAGGAGGTGGTGTTTTTGTAAAAAAGAGAAACTTAACCAATTTTTTTAAATTACTCTATCTATGGTTATCCCATTCCATCTATGAGCTCATATCAGTAAGTGTAGTAAGCGCTGATACGTTTACATTCATTAATATAAATCTTCCAAACTTCTATATTCAACGACTTCATTTTTAATAACATTTTTTTCAAATTCAAAATGGTTAAGTGGATTATCAATCAATACCAATCTTGGAATATCGTCGAGATTAGTGACTAGAGATAGAATAAAATCTGATTGATATTCCTTAGCTTTCTCAAATTCTTTGGAGGTCAAACGAATACGTCCTTTAGGTTTTCGGATACCTTTAACCTCAGCAAGGTATGAATGTTCTTGAACATCTACTTGGAAATCATATCCATCACCATAAAGACGGGCATCAGTCAATTGGCCACCTTGAAATTTTTCTTCCTTATCAAAATGGTGTATGAAATAATTCTCTGCTTCCATTCCAGTTTCTTGTAGGCGTTTGAATTTCGTACGAACGATTGGCTTTTCAACGATGGTTATACCTGTTTTCTTCCCTTCACTTGCAAGCAGCATTTTGACTATTTCTGCAAAACCGTGAACATCCTCATTTCCAAACATCGTGTCAATTAAATCTTTTCGAAAACGGTAGACTTCAGCTTTTTGCCACCAACCTTTTCGATTGTTATCAAAATAGGGGTCGAATAAATCCATTCTATTTTTGACGACACCCGTTGTTTCTGCAACGCCTAAAGAAACTATGTAACGATAAAACTCGGATTTACTAGAGCATTGAAATTCCTTTATAAAAGTATCATCAAACTTAGCAAGACCATAGCCAATCAAGTTTAACAATTCATAGTGAGGGTGTTTAGACATAACTTTCTCCATCAATAGATATTGATTTCATTATACCAAAAAAACACGGCATACCGCCGTGTTTCTAGGTTTATTTCACCAACTTCTTCATCTCATCGATACGTGCGACTGTCGCGTCGTACTTCGCTTGGTAGTCGGCTTGTTTGTCGCGTTCTTTTTGGACGACTTCTGGTTTGGCATTGGCTACGAAGCGTTCGTTGCTAAGTTTCTTACCAACCATGTCGAGTTCTTTTTGCCATTTGGCTAATTCTTTTTCAAGGCGAGCCAATTCTTCTTCGACATTAAGAAGATCAGCGAGTGGTAAGTAGATTTCTGCGCCTGTGATGATACTTGACATAACCAAGTCAGGAACTTCTACATCTGCTGCAATTTCCAAGTGTTCTGGGTTTGTGAAGCGTTTGATGTAGTTGACATTATCATTAAAGAAAGCATCGAGCTTGCTGTCGCTTGTCTTGATCAAGATAGTGATCGGCTTACTTGGCGCTACGTTCACTTCTGCACGTGAGTTACGAACGGAGCGAATCACATCTTTGAGAGCTTCAACGCCAGCTGCTGCTTCCTCGTTTTCAAACTCTGGACGAACCACTGGGTATTCAGCAGTCACGATCGTTCCTTCAGAGATTTGGCCGTAGATTTCCTCAGTTACGAATGGCATGATTGGGTGAAGGAGACGCAAGATTTGATCCAAGGTGTAAAGAAGAACCGAACGAGTGATGACTTTTTCGTCCTCATTGTCGCTGTAAAGCACTTCCTTAGTCAACTCAACATACCAGTCCGCAAACTCATCCCAGATGAAGTTGTAGAGGATGTGACCAGCCACACCAAATTCGAACTTGTCAAAGTTCTCAGTAACTTTTCCAATGGTTTCATTGAGGTTGTGGAGAATCCAACGGTCTGTGACATTACCTGCTTGACCAGCAGCCACTTTAGCTACATTTTCACGCGCCACATCCAAGGTCAAACCTTCATTGTTCATAAGGATATAGCGAGAGATGTTCCAAATCTTGTTAATGAAGTTCCATGAAGCATCCATTTTCTCATAAGAGAAGCGCACGTCTTGCCCTGGTGCAGAACCGTTTGAAAGGAACCAACGAAGGGCATCAGCACCGTATTTCTCGATAACATCCATTGGGTCGATACCGTTACCAAGAGATTTCGACATCTTGCGTCCTTGCTCGTCACGAATGAGACCGTGGATAAGGACATTTTGGAATGGCTGACGACCTGTGAATTCCAATGATTGGAATATCATACGGGACACCCAGAAGAAGATGATGTCGTAACCTGTAACCAAGGTTGACGTTGGGAAGTAACGTTTGAAGTCTTCTGAGTCGACATCCGGCCAGCCCATAGTTGAGAATGGCCAAAGGGCAGAACTGAACCAAGTGTCCAAGACGTCTTCATCCTGTTTCCATCCGTCACCTTCTGGGGCTTCTTCGCCGACGTACATTTCACCCTCAGCATTGTACCAGGCAGGGATTTGGTGACCCCACCAGAGCTGACGAGAAATAACCCAATCGTGGACATTTTCCATCCATTGAAGGAAGGTATCGTTGAAACGAGGTGGGTAGAATTCTACTTTGTCGTCTGTATCTTGGTTTGCGATAGCATTTTTCGCCAATTGGTCCATCTTCACGAACCATTGCGTAGACAAGCGTGGCTCAACCATAACTCCAGTACGCTCTGAGTGACCAACTGAGTGGGTCATCTTCTCAATCTTAACAAGCGCACCGATTTCTTCTAACTTCTTGATAACAGCCTTACGAGCTTCAAAGCGGTCCATGCCGTTGAATTCACCAGCCAATTCATTCATGGTACCATCATCGTTCATAACGTTCACTTGCGGAAGATTATGACGTTGACCAACCAAGAAGTCATTCGGGTCGTGGGCAGGAGTGATTTTCACCACACCAGTACCGAATTCAGGGTCTGCGTGTTCGTCTCCAACAATTGGGATTGGCTTGTTCAAGATTGGCAAGATAACATTTTTACCAATCAAATCTTTATAACGGTCATCATTTGGGTTAACCGCTACGGCTGTATCCCCAAACATAGTTTCAGGGCGTGTTGTTGCTACTTCAAGGGCACGTGAACCGTCTTCCAACATGTAGTTCATGTGGTAGAAGGCACCTTCCACATCCTTGTGAATAACCTCGATATCAGAAAGGGCTGTACGAGCTTTTGGATCCCAGTTGATGATAAATTCACCACGGTAGATCCAGCCCTTCTTGTAGAGCTCTACAAAGACCTTACGAACGGCTTTTGACAACCCTTCATCAAGGGTGAAACGCTCACGAGAATAGTCTACAGAGAGCCCCATCTTGCCCCATTGTTCCTTGATAGTCGTCGCATATTCGTCTTTCCATTCCCAGACTTTCTCAAGGAATTTTTCACGGCCCAGGTCATAACGAGAGATGCCATCTTCAGCCAAACGCGCTTCTACTTTAGCTTGAGTGGCAATCCCAGCATGGTCCATACCAGGAAGCCAAAGCGTGTCGAAACCTTGCATCCGTTTTTGACGGATGATGATATCTTGCAAAGTAGTATCCCAAGCGTGACCAAGGTGAAGCTTACCAGTTACGTTTGGCGGTGGAATAACGATTGAGTAAGGCTTAGCCTTTTTATCGCCTGAAGGCTTGAAAACATCCTCATCAAGCCATTTTTGGTAACGACCAGCCTCAACCTCGGCTGGATTATATTTAGGTGAAAGTTCTTTAGACATGTGTGTGTCCTTTCTCTATTGTTTTCATTTTTTCTTGAATCTGCTTTGCAACTTCTTCTGCGGACAGATTCGTATTATCAATTTTAAGGTAGTGGTAAAGACCACTCGGTTGCTTTTGGGAATTAAGTTGATCCGTTTTATCAGTCTCTAAAATCTCTCTTTCAGATACCTCAACATACCGTTTCAAGGGTTTGTATTTCAACCGATTCTCTGTCCGATTTCGACGTAATCGCTCCTCCAGAGACGTTTCTAATTCAACAAAAAGAATCTGCTGATGATACTCATTTAACAAATCTTGAATGTCCTTCAAATACATCAAATGGTATTGATTTGAAAAATCAGTTACGCCTGTTAAAATCACCGACCGATGATGCCTGGCGCTTGTTCCAAGAAAAGAAAAGTTAACGCTACGAACAAATTCCCACATTTCTTCCGTAAAATCCTGATAGATTTCGAGTGCGAAATCAATTGGTTGATGGTTGAAAAAGAGAGTCGCACCGGTGAGTTTCGAAAGTTCCTGACCAATGGTCATTTTCCCTGAAGCTGGAGCTCCAATGATGAAAATATGCATCAATCCACCTCCCACTCACTCTTCAGCAATCCATATATCAGACTGTCACAGCGGTTACCTTGAGCATCTTTGCGGTCTCGGATACGAGCTTCAAGGGTAAAGCCAAGCTTTTCCGCGACTCGTTGACTTTGAAGGTTGTAACCAAAGCAAGACAATTCTATCTTGTGAAGGTTCAATTCTTTAAAAGCTAGATCAATCAAAGCACGCGCTGCTTCGGGTACATAACCCCGGCCCCAATAGTCTGGGTGCAAGGTATAGCCAATCTCCAGCACATCGTCTTCGTGGCGATGGTTGAAGTCAACAGAGCCAATGATTTTATCGGTTCCTTTGACCACAATGCCGTAACCAGCTGGAAGATTTTCTTTTTGATTGCGCTCGGGAAGGATATGCTCTAGATAATAAATCTCATCTTCCAAGGTCTTGACGGGTGGGAAGCCTGCTGGGTAAGAGACTTCTGGAAGACTGGCGTAGGCATGGATGTCCTCAGCATCCGCCACTGTTCGGACTCGTAAGACTAGACGCTCCGTTTCGATTCGTTCAGGTAATGTTGCTCTTGTCATTCTTTTTCCTCGCTTTCTTCATAAAGCTTCCCATGGGGTCGACTCGGTCATCTAGATAACGGTAAACGAGCTGATGTCCGTCCCCCATAAAGTAAGTCGGCGCAAAACGGTCATTTTTAAAATGCCCCTTGTCATCTAAGAGCTCTGTATCAGCCAGTCTCTCAAGAATCTTAGCAAAGATATGGCAGATGCCATCTTCCTCGATAATTCGATCTACCTGGCAATCCAAAACGACTGGACAAGCCTCTAAAATCGGAGCCTGGGTCCGTTCAGAAATCTCGTAGTCAAGCCCCAGGTGTTTCAATTTCTCCCGATGACTGATAAAGCCAGCCTGTTCCGTCTCAAGCATGAGATTTTCATCAGGGATGTTGACAGTGAACTGTTGATAATGCTTAATCTGGTCAGCCGCATTTTCCTCACTACCAACCCCGATGACCAGCCAATCGCCCAAGCTATAAGAGGAACTGCAGGTCGTGATATTATGTCCAAAGTTCTTGTCCTGATACCCCAGGATGAAGATAGGAAAGCCATAGTAGAGTTTACTGGTGTTAAAAGATTGTTTCATGACAAGCTCCTTCAGCTAGGGGGATAAAATAAAAATCGTCCCTGTCATTAATCTGACAGGGACGAATGTGTTGATCCGCGGTACCACCCAATTTCGGGCAATGCCCGCAACTTTGTTTATTTCATTTTCATCCATTAGCAACCAGTTTTGACACATTTGTGGACTTCTCAGCACCGCCACTTTCTGTAAAATGTGGAATTCAAAACACCTCTAATAGGTTCATTTTAGCAAGTTTTCCTGGAAATAGCAAGAAATCATAAAAGCAATTATTTAAATTTAACGCCTAGTTCTTTCAATTTCTTGATTGTAGCTGGGCCGATTCCTTTAAGGGCCAACAACTCTTTTTCTGTCCAGTTTGCGAAGTCCGCAACAGAGCGAATACCTTCATCATAGAATGTTTGCGCACGATCAAGTGCCACACCTTCCAAACTTGCAGCAAATTCTTCCACTGAAGAAGCTGCTTGTTTCACTTCTTTCGCCACTGCTTTTGTAGCTTTCTCAACCTTTTTAGGTGCTTCTTTCACAGCTGCAGTTACAGTTGCGACAGCTTTTTTCAAAAGATGTCTATTTTGATGCTTGTATTGTTTCGCACGGTTTACGTTCTTCTTTGCCATTTTTCCTCCTAAATTCAGTGATCAATTCCTAAGGCAACAAGGTTTCATCACTATCATTCCATTCAAAAATCCGTTGATGTCATTTCAACTTTTTTATTGTATCACAATCCCCTAAAAAATCAAGTCATTGCTTAATTTTCAGGTAAATCTAGCTAGTAAAACGCCTTCAATAAGGCCATTTAATATTTTCTTTCACCAAAGAGGCCATCTGGTAAATCATGAAATCCTTTTCCAGCATGGAAATTTTCAAACTTTCCTTGCAAGAACTGATAAGCGTCCAAACGGCTTTCATAGCGAATCATAGCAATTTTAGCTCGCTCATCCTGGTCTTCATCAAAAACCTTCTTACTTTCTTCGAGAGCCATTTCATTGATCATGACCTGGGTCTTGATCCACTCCTCAAACTCCTTCATAAACTCTGTTTCGTAACTCATCTTTACTCCATTCCTCTATAAAAATCCGTATCGATCTCTCGATAAGGTTGAATATCCTGAACATATTCCAAGACACCTTGAAAATCTCCAGCTTCATCACGCACGGCTGCATAGGTGACATGGACAAATTTCCCACGCGATTCTGATTTGAACCACATTTCATACTTGTCTTTTTTCCCTTCACGAAGCCCTTGCATAATCGCTTTGACCTTCTCCAAGTATTTCGGAGGGTGACACAGCTCCACATTGCGTCCTACCTGAGATGGCGTCCTCTTAAAAATCATTTCCTCAAAAGGTGCAGCATCATTGTAATATTGGAAAATATCATCCTTATTGACAAAGGTGATCTCCATTGGTAACTGGTTCAAGATCAAATTTGCTTGCTCAACTGACAAATAGCCATTACCAAATGGTTGTGGTTGTTGGCGATCGAAGCTCTCTTCTTTTTTCTTAGGCGTGAAAGTAATGGTCAATTGTCCCTCAGGGGTCTCAATGACCTGACGGTGCTCGCTTCCATTTGAAGAAGGAAGCGGTTCAGTTAAACCTTTTGACTCTTCAGACGCTTCCTCCTTGAAGTCCACGCGTTTTGGCACCCATTTCTCACTTGGGAGAATAATGGCATAACCATAAGCATCACTTTCTTCTGCAATGGAGAGCCAGTCATCCTGGGTGAAGGACTCCAGCAAAATCATCAAGAGGATCGACTCTTCCTTGAAGATCATGCCCTCAAACTCTTGTGCAAAGGCTTCAAAGAGCTCCTTGACTTCAGAAATACTAGATTCCGGTAATTTCTTGGCCGCATCCAAAGCTTTCGCAAAGAGTTCTCGAATCTGGTCATCCACTCCCCACATCACTTTTGGTGGGGAATCATGCCCGTATTTTTCCATAATCGGAAACATCAACTCTTCCTTACGACGGTAATGCCGGTCAAATTGACCCACCAAGCCCAGCTGACGTAACAAGCCCTTATGAATCTCCTGAATCATCTCAGGATCCTCAGTTGTCTCATAATTGTCTAGCAAGCGGCGTACCCGCATCATAGCCGCACGAAGGGCTAAGTTCTCCTGTTTAAAGATTTGAACAGGATGACCAGGGTGGTCGGTATCTGCTACTTCGACCCCTTGAACCGCATTCTTAAAGAGATTGGCATGGACATCACAAAGCTCCATAACATCTTCAAAAGTAACCCCTGCATCGGAGTTCATCAGTTCATGCTCCATAAGAGAGATTTCAATCGCAGACACCCCTGCAAAGGTCGCATCAAAGCGCTCCTGAACCGACTCAGGGGAAGCTCCATGATGAAGCTCTAATAAGATATCTCTTAAGACATGAATTCGTTCATCACTCATTGATCTAGCCCCACTACTTCATAGCCATTGGCCTCTAGTGTTCGCACAATCTTCTCCATAGGAGTACCTTCTAATTTTGATCCTTGTTTTAAGGAAACCTTGCGCCCAACTGTATTTCGCATGATCGGATTGGCTAAGGGTTTAAAGCCCAACTCCACCAACAAATCCAATACCTCCGGATGTTGATCAATAACTTGAGCAACTGGAATCGATACATCAATAACATTGTCCATTTATTTATTTCCTCTACTCATTCCCTTTATTTTCTCTTTGACGAGCCCGTTCTTCTCCCCACCAAAGAGGCATCAATTCACCTAAAGTAATGGTCTTACGACTCTCATAATCCACCATAAATTCTAGATGACGATTCTCAGCATCTAGCTCAAGGAGAAATTCACGACAGGCTCCACAAGGCATCCCGGAGCCTTCTCCATAAGGAGGCTTGTCTCGAAAAGCAATAATGCGCTTGACCTTGGTTTGTCCTGATTGTTGATACATGTTGAAGAGAGCTGCTCGTTCGGCACATAAATGAAAGACGCCACAGGTTCCTTCCATACAAAAGCCCGTAAAAATCTGACCATCTGCAGCCTCAACAGCAGCAACCACATGTCGAGCATAGACAAAATCTGAAACCTCTTGAGGCGCATAAAGAGCTTTCGCCTCAAGATAAAGTTTTTCCCAAATATCCATTCTTCTTTCACTTCTTCACTAATTTCACAACTGCTTCTGTCCGTGCAGTATGGGGGAACATGTCCACTGATTGAATGTATTCAACCTGATAAACCTTTGTCAAAGCCACTAGATCCCGTGCCAAAGTAGAGACATTACAAGAGACATAGACCATCTTTTCAGGTGCATAGTGCAACAAGGTCTCGATTAATTTTGTACCCAAGCCCGTACGAGGTGGATCCACGATCACAGCATTAGCCCGATAGCCTTCTTGGTACCAGCGAGGAATGATCTCTTCTGCTGTACCAGCCTCATAGTGGGTATTCTCAAATCCCATCCGTTTAGCATTGTATTTGGCATCTTCAATCGCTTCAGGAATAATATCCATCCCCCGAACACTTTTCACTCTATTAGCAAAAGCAAACCCAATCGTTCCAACCCCACAGTAGGCATCAATAAGATGATCCTCTGGAGAAACGTTTAGAGCCTTAACCGCCTCACTATACAATACTTCAGTTTGTTCCGGATTCAACTGGTAAAAGGCTCGAGGAGACAGGGAGAATTCATAATCCAAAACACCTTCCAAAATGGCCTCTTCTCCCCAAATAATCTGCGTTTGTTCCCCATAAATTTCACTGGATCGAGACGTATTTTTGTTAACAGCAACTGTGACAATCTCAGGGTGTTTCGTGACCAAGTCTTGCACCAAATTGTTTAGATTAATCTGACGACTAGTGACCACAATGATCTGAACTTGCCCAGACTTCCGAGCCCGTCGAACCATCATAGTTCTAACGCCCAGTTCTTTACGCTCATCAGCAATCGGAATCTGATAATAGGTCAATAAATCCGCTAGATCGTTGGCGATAGCTTGAATAACCGGATCTTGAACCAAACAATCCTTTAATTCCACCAAATAATGTGAATTTTGAGCATAGAGTCCCGCCTTCACCTGGCCTTTGAATTTCCTTGTTTGAAATTGCAATTTTGCCCGATAGTAAAGCGGCTCCTGCATTCCAATTGTCGGCCGAATATCATACTGTTCAAAGCCTTCAGGTGAGAACTTCTTCAAGGCCTGTTGCAATAAATCTGTCTTAAACTCCAGCTGCTTGTCATACTTCAAATGCATGATTTGGCAACCACCACAGGTCTCATAGATATCACACATGGGCGTCACACGAAACTTAGACGCCTTATTCACAGATAGGAGTTTGGCTTCCGCAAAATTTTTCTTGACACTTGTAATTTGGCAGAAGATATCTTCTCCCTTCAAAGCACCTGGCACAAAGACAAGTGTTTTTTTATAAAAGCCAATCCCTTCTCCGTTAATTCCCATTCGTTTAATTTTCAAAGGAATTTTTTGTTTTACTTTAACGTTCATATCCCTATCTTAACACATTTTTCGGTATAATAAAAACATGAAAATTACAAAACTAGAAAAGAAAAAAAGACTCTACCTCCTGGAATTAGACAATGATCAAAAACTTTATATTACAGAAGACACCATCGTCAAATATTTCCTTTCCAAAGATAAAGAAATCAGTGAAGAAGAACTAAAAGAAATCCAAGAGTTTGCTCAATACTCCTATGGTAAAAACCTGGCCCTGTACCATCTTTCTTTTAAAGCTCGGACAACAAAAGAAGTCAGAGACTACCTGACAAAATATGAGATTGAAAGTGGCATTATTGATAAAGTGGTCCAACACCTAAAAGAAGACAAGTGGTTAGATGATCGTCAATATGCAAGAAACCTGATAGAGGCCAACCTTCTCAGTGGCGATAAGGGCCCTGCCTTATTACAACAAAAAATTCAACAAAAAGGGATCCCAAAATCTCTCCTACAAGAAATACTTGTAGACTATGATTTTTCAGAAGTGATCTACCGTACCGCAATAAAACTCCTAAAAAAATACCAAGGTAAATATCCGTTAAAAGCCATTGAAACGAAAATCATCCAAGCACTCATTTCAAAAGGCTTTACATACAACCAAGCGAAGATAGCATTCCAAAATCTCGAGCTCGAAACAGATGAAGAAACAACCAATGAGCTCATTCTAAAAGAGTTAGAAAAACAATACCGTAAATACAGTAAAAAATATGAAGGCTATGACCTCAAACAACGCTTGACTCAGGCACTAGCCAGAAAAGGCTACGATTATAGTAATATAACATCAGCCATTAGAGAATACTTAGATTCATAAACCAAATTGAAAATTAAATAGAAAAATAAGAAAAAATTTGAAAAAATATGATACAATATAGAGGATATACTTAGATTGTAGAAAGTTGGTAAGTTATGAAACTACCTAAAGAAGGCGACTTTATTACAATTCAAAGTTATAAACATGATGGCAGTTTACACCGTACATGGCGTGACACCATGGTATTAAAGATAACCGAAAATGCAATTATTGGAGTAAATGATCATACACTTGTTACTGAAAGTGATGGTAGACGTTGGATTACACGTGAACCAGCGATCGTATATTTCCATAAAAAATATTGGTTTAACATCATCGCCATGATCCGTGACAATGGTGTGTCTTACTACTGTAACCTAGCAAGTCCTTTTCACATTGACCAAGAAGCCTTAAAATATATCGACTATGATCTCGATGTCAAAGTCTTTACCAATGGTGAAAAAAAATTGTTAGATGTTGAAGAATACGAGCAGCATAAAGAAAAAATGCACTATTCAGATGACATCGACTTTATTTTAAAGGAAAATGTTAAGGTTCTAGTAGATTGGATAAACCAAAACAAAGGTCCCTTTTCTGAGGAATATATCAAAATTTGGTATAACCGTTATGTTGAACTGCGAAATAAATAAAGTTGGAAAGAGCGCAAGCTCTTTTTTCTTGAAAATTAATAAAAAAATAACTACAAAAAAAGTCTAATGTCAACCATTAGACTTTTTCGATACACTATCGGGAAGACAGGATTCGAACCTGCGACACCTTGGTCCCAAACCAAGTACTCTACCAAGCTGAGCTACTTCCCGATCTAAAGCTACCGCTTTATGCACCCTAGAGGAGTCGAACCTCTAACCGCCTGATTCGTAGTCAGGTACTCTATCCAGTTGAGCTAAGGGTGCTCGTTCCTATTCAATTATTACATAGCCTTGCGACCATGCACCCTAGAGGAGTCGAACCTCTAACCGCCTGATTCGTAGTCAGGTACTCTATCCAGTTGAGCTAAGGGTGCTTCTTTCAACCTTTGTCTATGCCGAGGACCGGAATCGAACCGGTACGATCGTTACCAATCGCAGGATTTTAAGTCCTGTGCGTCTGCCAGTTCCGCCACCCCGGCCTCCTCAAGCGAACGACGGGATTCGAACCCGCGACCCCCACCTTGGCAAGGTGGTGTTCTACCACTGAACTACGTTCGCATTGCTTTCTTTATATAAAAAAATGCCGGCTACATGACTTGAACACGCGACCCTCTGATTACAAATCAGATGCTCTACCAACTGAGCTAAGCCGGCTCATTATTATTCTCTTATGCGGGTTAAGGGACTTGAACCCCCACGCCGTAAAGCGCCAGATCCTAAATCTGGTGCGTCTGCCAATTCCGCCAAACCCGCAAAATATGACCCGTACTGGGCTCGAACCAGTGACCCATTGATTAAAAGTCAATTGCTCTACCAACTGAGCTAACGAGTCTTAAAATAATTTTCATTATTTTAACGGTCCCGACGGGAATCGAACCCGCGATCTTCGCCGTGACAGGGCGACGTGATAACCGCTACACTACGGGACCTATGGGAGTTAACGGGATCGAACCGCTGACCCTCTGCTTGTAAGGCAGATGCTCTCCCAGCTGAGCTAAACTCCCAAATGAGCCTAGTATCTACTAGGCTCAATCTCTTGCTAAGCGACTACCTTATCTCACAGGGGGCAACCCCCAACTACTTCCGGCGTTCTAGGGCTTAACTGCTGTGTTCGGCATGGGTACAGGTGTATCTCCTAGGCTATCGTCACTTAACTCTGAATGAT
>NZ_JASHEI010000001.1:0-327444 GCF_047463195.1 Streptococcus parasanguinis | reverse complement strand
TAGAATAGCCAATATGAATAGAAACGACAGTAGTCAATACTAGGGCTACTGTTCCGTTCCACAGTATCATTTAAAAATCATTTTCACACCCTTTCGTCTATTAGTATAGAAGAAAGCTCTCAGCACATGAGGAGAAATCATGAGGGATATTCTCAGTTGAATAAGTAAGAGTATAATCTACATCTCCAAAGTAGGAGTGGCCAGTTCCAGCAGAAAGACCTTCATAGGTTTTATAACTGAATAGATCGACTACTTTGTTGTCGAATTTTTCCTGTTCTTCAAGTAATCCTGAGGAATAGACGACAACTTTAAAATCAAATAAGCTAAAAACGCTCTAAAATCATTAAATTGATATAAAAATGTTTTTTATTGTCAAAATATACAATTAAAAAAATTTCCAGTTTTTTTAAAATCACTATCTCAGATGACAATTTAATCAAAATATGATATAATACAGAAAAAGTAAAAATAACAAAAGTAACTTACAAAAGTAAAAGAAAAAAAGTAAATAGATAGCCACGGCGGATATTCCTTTCATTGTTTAGAAGGAGTTGCTGTGGTTATCGTTGTTGCTGAGCTAATTAATTGCTCTTATTACTTAGATGAAGTTACTTTTGTTATTGAATTAATTCAAATAATAATAACGATCAATGAAAGTACTCATCGATATTCCCTTTATGCAGTTTAGAGCACAAAGGAAAATGGTACTGATTTGATCGTTTTTTTGTGTATTGACATCCTAAAACCCAGTCAGAACCTTCAGTCATATTAAACAAGGAGATAACATGAGATTTGTTGTATATAAACATTCACTAGTTTTAGGTGATAACAACATCGTGACAAAGCAATTTATCGTTCTGAAGCACGATGACGGCAACTTACAATTTACTGATTTTCATCGTTATGTTAAATCTACTTCAAGAATCAAGTCTATTTCAGATGATGGGAATAAACGCTTTTCTTACGTTGTTAAGTTTCTAAATTTTATATTTGGTACTTCTGGACTTAAAAGTATAGATCAACTTACACTTGAAATGGTTAGAGAATTTTTTACGCTTTATGGATTATCTCAGTTACCAGGAGATAGAGAAAAAAGAAAGAAAAGCACCGTTGAAAAATGCGTAAATGCAGTTCTTGACTTCTTAACTCTTTATTTAAGTGAGCGAGAGGGAAAGGCTAAGTTAAAAGCAGAAGAATTGTATTCTACGACAACTTTTACGAATAGTAGAGGACGGGTTATAAAGCGTAAAGAACCAAATTTTGAAATATACGTAAATGATAGCAACACTGAGAAAGCTATTTTTCGTGATATGCCAAATAGTGCTTTTGAGATGTTATTTTCTCACATAGCACACTATCATAAAGATCTACTCATGGTTGTGGCCTTGGGAGCCTTTGTTGGCTTAAGACCATCAGAAGCATGCAATGTAAGACGTGAAGATAGTCCTCTAGGGCCAGGTATTTTGTTTCACCAAAGTGATGGGCAAGTATTTAAGATTGAGATCGATCTACGAAAAGAAATACCTCTCCGAAGCGATTTAAAGCCAACTGGACGGATTAAAAAGGAAAGACTTCAAGCAGTACCTTATATCTTTCTGGAGGTCTTTTTAGACACTTATAATGACTATATGACTTATCTGGAAGGTAAGAAGTATGAGAAGGATTATGGACCTTTAAATCTTAACAGACGAGGAAAAGCATTATCATACGATGTATACTATCAACGATTTCGTAAGATTATTCGCGACGAAATGATCCCAATCTTCTTAAAATCTGATGATGCAGAGGTTGTCTTTTTTGGGCAGCTTTTGCAGGAGCATAATATTTCCCCACATATTTTCAGACACTGGTACACGACACAGTTAGTATTATCTGGGGTTTCTGAAATAAGTGAGCTTATGTCAGCAAGAGGTGATAAATCGCCTGAGAGTGCTTGGGTTTATCTACAAAACAAAGGAGAAATCGCAAAACAATATGGTCAAGTTAATAATGGTGTTTTTGACTATATGAATTGGCGAGCAAATGAACTTTTTGGTGATAAGTTAGAAAGGTAATGTATGACTTATTCAATTAAATCTTTGATCGAAAATCTGTTAAGTGAACTCGGAAAAAACGATATACAGTATAAAGGCAAAATTAGTAAGTTTTTAGTTGATAACAATTGGTTTAATATTGAGATTGATTTGGATAACTATTCTATCTCAGATAAAGATGCTCAATTATTAATAGAAAAAATAACCAATTATCTTCTTGGACCAACTGGTTTAGCAGGAATTCAGCCTATATTTAAACAAAAATTCCCATTAACTTACAAATATTTTCAGCAATACTCAGAAGATAGCAACTTATCTAAGGAAAACATGTTTTATGTTCAAGATTTTCTTGCTTTTTATCTTAAAAGAGATTTATTTCTCTGTAATGATAATGAGATTGAATTGTTGGTTGAAGAAGCAGTATATGCACTTGAAAAGCAAAAAGGCGAAGTTTTTATTGATTTTTTAAAGTGGTTAATGAATAAAATGAGATGTAACTATCACAAAAGATATGAATTTACACCTCGATACACATTAGAACAGGAGACTAACGCTTATGAGTTAGACGAATATTTAGAATTACTGTATTTTCTTTTTAATGACAATTACATTAGAAAAGAAGATATGCTTTATAAAGCAGCAATCTCAAAAGACTACGCAGATACCTGGCTATTTCTAGCACTTCATTTTATATGTGCGCTACGTGGAACAGATTTAGAACAACTTGGACATCCACAACTTCCTAGAACACCGAAAGAAGTTCTAAAATCAGTTAGAAGTGGTAATTGGAGTAGCAGTGAGGCAAGAAGAACTCTTTTAAGTATTACAACTCGTTTAACTTATTTAAATATTACTCCAAACAAAACAAAGCGAACTAAAAATATTAGTCAGATTAAATTTCAGGTCCCTGAGAGTTGTCAGGTATTGATTGGAACGTTGTTGGCTATCTGTGAAGCTCATTATCAGTTGAATAAAGATAATAATGATGAACCTTTAATTCGACAAATAAAAGAATATAAACGAATTAATCGATATATGGGGAAAGAAATTGGAGACTTATTTCTTGAAAGGAATTTTAGTTCTAGATCTGCAAATAAATCCTATCTTCAAACTGTTGCCATGTTAGCAGATGATGTTTTGCAAGAAAAATCTGAGTTAAATATTAAAGGCTATTTTTTAGCCGCATTAGCCCGTAGCCATAAAGGTTCATTCGATGAATTTGCACAAACTACAACAACGTACCTAAAAGATGCCCAACTAAGCCAGCTTAAACCAGAAATGGTTGCGAGAGAACTATTTGAACGAGGTGTTTTATCTATGATTCCATCAATGATCCTGACGATTGTAACTAGAGGAAAGTATAAAGAATTAAGTCCTAGTCAACAGACTCAGATGATTAAACAGTTAGATTTGACACCAAATGAGATTGAAAAAACATTGGCTTTAAGCATTCAGGCAGAAGTGAAATCGCAAAAGGCATTAAAGATTTTGGTAGAAGAAGAAGCAGAGCCTAATCAACTTCTTACTATTTGTCATCGTATAGGAAACGGTGAAGCCTTCTCAAAACAAGGTGAAAGCATGTGTCTTTTATCTGCGCTTGGAAAGATTTGTCCATATGACGATAGGCAACATTGCATCGGTTGTCATTATGAATTACAAACGAAATCTACTTTATTGTTATTAGTAGGAGAATTCAATCGTTTGAACAAACAATACTCTAGAGTTCGAACTGATTTAGAAAAAGGTAAAATTCGGAGTATTTTAGAAGAACAAATAAAACCTTGTTTAACTGAAATGTTGCAAGCTTTATGCGAGCAATATGGAGATGACGTGTTACATGATTACGAAGAAATAATAAAGGAGTTAATAAATTGAACAATCAAGCTAAACTTTTTAAAATTGAAAATTATTTTGAAACTTTTGACCGTGATTGTGTTCTGCGAGCAAAAGAAGTTTTCGATGACTATTTTGATAAAGGAATTATTCTAAGTTACGATTTTGATCATAAGAAATGGGAAACTACAAATGAATATGCCAATATTAGCCTGTTTTTTAACATTTCTGAATTTCAATATAGGAGATTTTATCAATCATTTTTTCAGTTGTCTTATAAGGAATTTATCAATTACTTAAAAAGTTTTATTGTTTTCTCAATGAAACAACATGTTTTAAAAACTTTACAGCTATTTCTAATGGATATTAAACAAATTATTAAAAATACAACCAAAGATACGTTTTTAGATTTAGAAAATATTTCTGTAAAATTTCCTGGTTTATGTATTGACTTTTTCTCAAATCTTCCCTGTTCAGATGATAGTCAACTAAATCAACTATTGGAGCAATTAGATAATAAATTAACTATCAACCTTCAAAAAAAGCAGAGGTCAAAACAGCAAAGACAATTAGCGCAATTTCAATCCTATTTTACTTTTAATGACATTTTAAATGATTATTGGTCTCAAACATTATCTAAGAAAGAACGTCTATTTTATTATCCATTGTATCTCTGGTGGCAGATTACAGCAATTTTACCTTTAAGGCCAAGAGAATTTCTTTTAATACAAAGAAACTGTTTAACCGAGAAAGATGGAAAATATTTTCTTACATTAAGGAGAAATATAATCAAAGGAAGGGATCGACTTGTTGCACATAAAATTTCTGAAGATTATACTTTGAATACTTATGAAATTACTAATTCATTAGCTTCTGAAATAAAGACTTACCTCAAACTTACGGAAAATAATAATTCTACTAAATTAGATACATTATTTGTGACTGATCCTCATTATAACCGTTGGGGTCGTCGAACAGGTGTTAATAACCGATTTTTAACTTACACTAATCTCAATACTATTTTGAGGTATTTTTTTAATGAGATTATTTCTCAAAAATACGGTTATCAAGTTAATTATTTTAGTTTTCCAGCTAGATTAGATGAAAACGAGATTAATTTGATTCATATTGGGGATACGAGACACATTGCAATGATCAATTTAATTGCAGAAGGGGCTAGTCCTGTTACAGCTATGCTTTTAGCTGGTCATGAAGATGTGACAACTTCATCTCACTATTTTTCAAATTTAAGCCAATTTATTGAATGTCGTAGTTATCAAATGTATCGTAAACTAACGAGTAAGAATACGAATTACACCATAAGTAAGAGACAGCCATTTTATACAGCACAAGGACAATACATCACTTTAGAAAATAAAGGACGGTGTTACTCACCCCGCTTTGCGAAAGGTGATTATTCAGATTGTCTGAAAGTTATTAGTGAGCATGCAGAACTAGGTGCTTGTACGAGCTGCCCTTTTTACCGTAAAGCAGGTAAAGATTATTTTTCAATGGATAAAACATTTAAAAAGTCAGTTGATGAAAAAGCTATGGTTGTAGATGAAGCGATTAGAAAAGTTAGGCAAGGGAAAGGTCATATTGAAGATATTGGAGAAGCTTTGTTGAAATTAAAAACAGTTAGCAATACCTATCAAGATTACTTAAATGCTAAACAACTATCTTTAGAGGAGAATAAGTCTAATGGCTAGAAAGAAATCAATTTCTGATGATGAATTGATTCATTTGTTTGAACAGTATTTAATTTCCCAGTGTTCCTGTGATTTAAGCTTGGTAAAAATCCCTCGGTTTGGTGACTATGTTAGGAATAATGGCTATCAAAATGTTGCGGATACAACCATTAGACGTAATAAAAGATTCAGGGATTTTTTAAAAGAAAGTGAAATTAAATACCAAGATGAAAATTATGAAGCTGTAATTACTTATAAGACCATAGATCCTGACAATTTTATGGCAAAAAATCGTGCTCCAGGTGCTATGAAAAGAGCATTGGTGGAAATTAGCCAATACTACAAGAAAATAGCAAACATTGCGGCCAGCTATAAACAAGAAGCAGATAAGTTACGTAGTTTAAATTCTGAACTACAGTCAACTAATGAAGATTTAAAACAGAAGCTACAAAGAGAAAATGAGTTAAGTGATGAGAATCAAAAACTATTACAAATAATCAAAACAAGTGTCTATCCAGAAATTGCGAATGAGCTTTTAAAAGAAGAAGGATTGTTAAAATATTCTCAAAAGGTTATCAGTGAGGATTTCCTAGCAGACAATATCATCACCGCTGATTCAGAAATAGATTTTCATTCTGGTGGTCTTATTGAACAAGAAAATCCTCAAAAATCAACTAAAGTGGTTTCTATTAAAAACTTACTAGACAGCAAAACTAATTATAAATGAGGAAAGAAATGAACAAGAAAGTTAAAGATAATCCAGCTATTTACATGTACTGGGATCAAAAACGAAATGTTCTTGACCCCAAAAAATTATCGTCAAATAGTTTAAAATATGCCTATTGGTCTTGCCCTTATTGTCAACACCATTGGGAAGCGAAAATCATTGATGTGCAGCTTGACAGTTATGAATATCTTAGGTGTTGCCCCCATTGTGGATTAGGTGAACGTTCCATTGATGAAAATGAGAGCGTCCTTCAGGTTTATCCCGATTTCAGAAATTATATAAACTACAGCATTGAGCGAGATGAAGAATTAGATGAGAAACTTCTTACCTTGCCGTTCAATAGTAAAAGAAAATTCAATTTTAAATGTCCGACGTGTCAATTAAGTTGGAAAGATTCTGCGACAAATAAGAGGTTATTTCAACTAACAAGTGGGGATTTATTTCATTTTGGCTGCAATGAAACTTCCTATCATTGCGATTACAAATCAATTTATCCAAATTTAGCTAAAATCTATAGCGAACATTTAAACAAATTTAAATTTAACGAACTGAAGCTGAGTTACAATATAACAGTACCTATCCATTGGGAATGTGATAAGTGTCATTGCAAATTTGAATTATCTATTGATAGATTATTGAACCGAATTAAAAGAAGTGGTCATTACTGTTTGGAGTGTCATTCTTCATTTGAAGAGTTATTGGATAAAGATTTTGATGTTTCTCCTCTATCTTTTTTAAATTCTTCCATGCTCAAGGAGTGGTCTAAAAGGAACAATAATACACCTAATCAAGTTGATGTATTATCTAATGTTCATGTGTTATGGGAATGTACGAATTGTCACGGAGAGTATTCATGCTCACTATTTGAAAAAACAGATAGGTCTTGTCCATTTTGTTCAAATAGAGAAAAACTTCAGGATTTTAATACACTAAATGAAACACATCCCTATTTGAGGGAATTTTGGGACCTCAGTAATGAAAGGGATTTTTCCGAATATTGGTTTAAGTCAAATAATGTAGTTAGTTGGGTTTGTCCTTGTTGTAAAATCAACTTTCAATGTAGCCCAGCCGAAATGATCAGTCGAACCGATTTAGAAAATCAAAACTTTCAAACATGTCCTAATCAATGTGACTGGAGGACTGAGGTATTTAAAAATAATATTTTCATTAAAGAGCCAAAACTCATCAAAGAATGGAGCGACAAAAATAAAATTCCTATTCATTTAGCTCAGACAACAATAGAAACGAAAAAATATTGGTGGGATTGTTCAAAGTGTCACGGGACATATCTATGTTCTATTCCAATTCGAAGAGAAGTTTCTCATTGTTGCCCTTACTGCAACAATGAGAAACCCCTGAAGGGTTATAATACATTTGATTATTTGTACCCTGAACTAGCAACATTGTGGGCACCAAATAATAAAGTCTCAATAGATAGTTTTGTTCCATTATTAACTGAAAAAAGGTTCTATTTATGGCGCTGCAAAGAATGTAACTTTGAATTTCATGAGCGCTTCAGCATTATATTAAATAAGTATTTAAGTTCTGAGACAAAAGATCTTAAAGAAATGTGCCCATTTTGTGCAGAATTAAAAGAAAGACAAGATAATATCTCTTTTGAAGATTTAATGAATGAGTGGGACTACCTTAATAATCTTATTCTAGGAGATCCAGAAAGAATTACAAATAGTACGAAATTAAGATTTTGGTGGATTTGTAAGAATAATCCAGAGCATCGTTATAGAATGGCTATCGTAGATAAGATTGCAAATATAAAACGATCTATTGAGCCATGTATGTTTTGTAAAGGGCGTAGACGAAAAAGAGAACATTTTGTTCCTTATAGGAAAATTTAAAAACAGGTTCAAATTTGAACTTGTTTTTTTATCGTAGATTTTTATAAAGTACATTATTTTAAAAGATTGAATTTTTAGTTTTCAAGTAGATAATGTACAGAATTTAAGTATGCGAAAGATTTAGTATTCACGGGAATAAAGTACATTTTTTGCTCAAAAAAAAATTTTTGTTAAAAGGGTTAACCCCTATAACATCTTTCCGAAAAACTATAATTTTCTTGAAAAATATATCTGGCTATGCTATACTACTAGTATAGAAAGATTTGGAGAAAAAACATGAAACGCGAGATCTTATTAGAACGGATTGATAAACTCAAACAAGTCATGCCCTGGTACGTATTGGAATATTACCAATCGAAATTGGCCGTTCCATACAGTTTTACAACCTTGTACGAATACTTAAAGGAATATGATCGATTTTTCACCTGGGTCTTGGAATCTGGTATATCGGATGCTGACACCATGGCCGAGATTCCCTTAGACGTTCTGGAGCACATGACCAAGAAAGACATGGAATCCTTTATTCTTTACTTACGTGAACGTCCTCTGCTCAATGCCAATACGACAAAAAACGGGGTTTCCCAAACAACCATTAACCGTACCCTTTCTGCATTATCTAGTCTTTATAAGTATTTGACTGAGGAGGTTGAAAACGAGCAAGGTGAACCTTATTTCTATCGAAATGTTATGAAGAAGGTTGCTACCAAGAAAAAGAAAGAAACCTTGGCGGCTCGAGCTGAAAATATCAAGCAAAAACTCTTTTTAGGGGATGAAACAGAAGGTTTCCTTAACTATATCGACCAGGAGTACCCGCAAACACTCTCAAACCGCGCCTTATCCTCTTTTAATAAGAATAAAGAGCGAGATTTAGCCATTATAGCACTCCTTCTCGCCTCTGGTGTCCGTCTCTCTGAAGCCGTTAACCTAGACCTTCGTGACCTCAATCTTAAGATAATGGTGATTGACGTCACTCGAAAAGGTGGAAAACGAGACTCTGTTAATGTTGCTGCCTTTGCTAAGCCTTATCTAGAACAATATCTCGCTATTCGAGACAAACGTTACAAGACAGAAAAGACTGATACAGCTCTCTTTCTGACCTTGTATCGAGGTGTTCCAAACCGAATTGATGCTTCTAGTGTTGAAAAGATGGTCGCCAAGTATTCAGAAGATTTCAAAGTCCGAGTGACGCCCCATAAACTACGCCATACATTAGCAACTCGTCTCTATGATGCAACCAAATCACAGGTTTTGGTCAGCCACCAGCTAGGACATGCTAGCACCCAAGTTACAGACTTATATACGCATATCGTTAATGATGAGCAGAAAAATGCCTTGGATAGTTTATAAAATTACATAACGTAAATTATGTAATATATTAGTTTTAAAAAGAGCGATAGATTTTTTGAATGTCTACCGCTCTTTTATACTTTCTATAAAAATTCGATCCAATAATTACGGTGTGGCTCAATAATGACTGGTTTTCCCCAGAATGATTTTAGATAGGCCAAGTTTGCAGGGGTGACAGGTCTTTTTTCACCATTGAACTTCTCTGCACTCTCTTTCGTTAGAAAGCATTTAACAGCTTCATATGGTGTACCATCGCTCGCTATTCGATCAATTCCTAAATAAGCAATTTCATCACCGGCCTTCGGAAAATCTGTAAATAGTTTACCAATAAAATAAACCGTCTTATCTTTCATTAATTCATAAGCTTTACTATTTTCCAATCTATTATTCGCTGCAGCGTACATAATACAAAAGCTATCCACGATATCTTTCAAAGGCATTAATTCTTCTTTGCTAACGATTATTTCCTCAGGAGCAAGACCACCAATGATTAAGTTTTTATAATAAGGTTGCTGGATGATGTTATCTAAAGCCATTCCTAATGGTAGTTGGACAGCTTGATAACCTAATGGTTCTAACTCCTGCTTTTTCTGGTCAAGGTGTTCTTGTGTAATACTGACATTTAAATCGTAAGGACTGGAAGGTTGTTGTTTGCTAAAAAAAGCCACTACTATACGATCTAACTGTTCAAATAGACCAAGATTTTCAACTGGAATTTTCATCATCGAATATGATCCCCTTTTGTGTTCAGATTTCTTCTATATTGTACACTCATGGTATTTAAATATCAAGTTTAAGATAAAAGATATCCATGTTAAATGGATATCCTTTACTTTATTCCACCACTGCTTCAGCAATTTCTTCTGCAGTGATACCTGCAAAGTAACGACCTAGGTTAATGGTTTGAAGGGCATTGAGGACGTCTTCACGTTCGTATTTAATGCCACGAAGAACCTCTTCTACTGCTGCAACATCTTCGATACCAAAGAAGTCACCGTAAATCTTGATATCTTGAATTTTTGATTCAATGACATTAGCGAAGATTTCCACCTTACCGCTTGGGAATTTTGTGCCACGACGGACATTGTATTCAGGAGACTTTCCATAGTTCCAATCCCAGGTACCGAACTTAGTTTCCTTGATTCGATTAATTTCAGCCAATTCTTCATCCGAGAAGACATATTCTGTCATCTCAGGGTATTCTTTCTTCATGTAGTCCAAAAGTAGGTCACGGAACTCTTCAACCGTGATTTTTTCTGGCAATTCATCGATGATATTGGTCACACGTGCACGAACCGATTTAACCCCTTTAGACTCAAACTTGTCTTTAGATACCTTGAGAGCATTGGCAAGGACTGACAAATCAACGTCAAAGAGAAGGCAACCATGGTGCATGATGCGTCCGTTGATGTAAGCTTGGGCATTTCCACAGAATTTCTTACCATCAATTTCCAAATCGTTACGACCCGTGAATTCAGCCTTAACCCCAAGTTGAGCTAAGGTGTTGATCACAGGAGTTGAGAAGCTCTTGAAGTCAAAGGCCTTGTTTTCATCTTCTTTTGAAATGATGGTGTAGTTGAGGTTGTTCAAATCGTGATAAACAGCCCCACCACCACTGATCCGGCGAACCACTTCAATCCCATGCTCCCGAACATAGTCACGGTTGATTTCTTCGATGGTATTTTGGTGACGACCAACGATAATGGATGGTTTGTTAATCCAGAGAAGGAAGATTTGATCCTCATCCAAGAGGTGCTTAAAAGCATACTCTTCTAAAGCAATATTAAAAGCAGTATCATTTGAATAATTAATAATGTATTTCATAGTAATTCCAAAAATTCGTTTTATAAATCCTACTCAAAGTAAGATAAGAGTTAGTAAGAAATAGTTGAATTTCACTTGAATTTTCTGAAGTAGTAAAAAGAAGGGAGTGGGACAGAACTTCGCTAGTAAAAAAAGTTCGTATTCCCACCCCCGCACAGTTGATTAGGTATCTTTGAAGCTTGTCCAGCGAACAAAGATACCAATCAACCACTGCGTCTGACTAATCCTTCCAAACATTTCTTCGATAAGGAAAATTATTTATTAAGCCATTTCTCGGAAAAATTGAGACAAGTGGCTCAATTTTTAGGCATGGAACTCTAAGAGAGGTCGCTGCCCTCCGTACTACTTTAAGAAAATTTAGTTGAAAGAATAGTATTATTTCTTCTTAGGTGAGTGAACAGCCAAGCCGAGTACATCCGCAAAGGCTTCGTACATTACTTCTGAGAAGGTTGGGTGACCATGAATAGTCTTGAGCATTTCTTCCACAGTGATTTCCATTTCAATGATGGTTGAAGCTTCGTTGATCAATTCAGCAGCTGCTGGACCAATGATGTGAACCCCAAGAACTTCACCGTATTTCTTGTCTGCAATGACTTTAACGAATCCTTGAGCCGCATCTGATGCAATGGCACGACCATTAGCCGCAAAGTTAAACTTACCGATTTGAACATCGTATTTCTCACGAGCTTGTTCTTCGGTCAAACCAACAGCCGCAACTTCTGGAAGGGTGTAGATAGCTGCAGGTGTCAAATTCAATTTGGCAACAGCATGATTTCCCTTAAGGGCATTTTCAGCGGCAACTTCACCCATACGGAAGGCAGCATGAGCCAACATCTTAGTACCGTTGATATCACCTGGCGCATAGATACCTGGAACAGACGTTTCCATGTATTCATTAACCTTGATCCGTCCACGATCCAATTCAAACTCAACTTCACCGATACCTTCAAGGTCTGGAACACGACCGATTGAGAGAAGGGCTTTATTCGCGATGATATCATCTTTTCCTTCAACCTTGATACGGAGTTTGCCATCTTCTTCAATGATTTCTTGGAGTTTAGTATCCGTCAAGATTGTCATACCTTTACGTTCAAGGATTAAACGAAGGTTCTTAGATACTTCCGCATCCATAGCTGGAACAATACGGTCCATCATTTCGATAACAGTAACTTTTGAACCGAAGGTCATGAAGGCTTGACCAAGTTCGATACCAACAACCCCACCACCGATGATCACGAGGCTTTCTGGGACTTCGTTCATTTCAAGAATATCGTCACTGGTCATGACAAGGGATGATTCCATACCAGGAACGTTAATCTTGCTAACTTTTGAACCACCGGCAAGGATGATTTTCTTCGTTTCAAGCAATTCAGAACCATTGACCAAGACATTCTTATCTTTAGTGATAGTACCGATTCCTTTATGAACATCCACTCCGTAGCTACGAAGAAGCCCTGCAACACCACCAACAAGGGTATTAACAACTTTAGATTTAGTTTCTAAAAGTTTGTCCATATCAACAGTGAAGTTAGGATTTTCAATTACGATACCACGATTTGCTGCATGACCGATGTTCTCGATAATTTCAGCGTTGTGGAGGTAAGTCTTAGTTGGGATACATCCGCGGTTCAAGCACGTTCCACCAAGTTCAGATTTCTCAACAAGAGCAACCTTACCACCTAATTGAGCTGCCTTAATGGCAGATACGTAACCAGCAGGGCCCCCACCGATCACTACGATATCATAAGCATCATCGCTCTTATTATCATCGTTTGAAGCACTTGCTGCAGCTGGCGCTGGACTCGCTTCTGGTGCTGCTGCTCCAGCTGTAGGGATGTTTTCCCCTTCTTCACCAAGATAACCGATTACTTCTGTTACAGGAACAGTTTCTCCATCCCCTTTTAGGATAGCGATCAAGTAACCGTCTTCTTCTGCTTCCAATTCCATGCTGACTTTGTCTGTCATGATTTCAAGGAGAACTTCTCCTTCTTTTACAAATTCGCCGACTTTTTTATTCCACTGAACGATTTGTCCTTCGGTCATATCTACGCCGGCTTTTGGCATAATTACTTCTAAGGCCATTTTATTTCCCTCTTTTTCTTGTTTCTATTCTCTTTCGTTGATTAGACCAACATTGAAATCGGGTCTTCAATCAAGGCTTTTAAGTCTTTCATGAATTTGGCACCAGCCATCCCATCGACAACGCGGTGGTCAATGGTCAAGCCCAAGCTCATGATTGGACGAATGACAATTTCACCATTCACAACCACTGGTTTTTCAACCGTTGCACTAACTCCAAGGATGGCAGAGTTTGGTTGGTTGATAATCGGACCAAATGATTGAACGCCAAACATTCCCAAGTTACTGATGGTGAAGGTTGAATTTTGCAATTCGCTAGGAGCTAGTTTACCATCCAAGGTACGTCCGATGACATCCTTGAAGGCTACGACCAACTCTGACAAGGTCATCTTTTCAGCATTGTAGACAACTGGAGTCATCAATCCATTGTCCATCCCAACTGCCATCGCTAAGTTGACATAATTGTGAGTGATGATGGTTTTGCCATCTTCTGTTAATGACGCATTGATGTATGGATGTTTCATCAAGGTCTTAACCACTGCTAGAGAAAGCAAATCTGTTACAGTGACTTTCTTGCCAGTGGCCTCCATAATTGGCTCCAATACCTTCTTACGAAGGGCCAACATTTGAGACATATCAACGTCATAGTTCAAAGTAAAGGTTGGTGCTGTCAAGTAAGATTCCACCATCCGTTGAGCGATTACCTTACGCATTGGTGTCATTGGAATCCGCTCAATCTCACCATAAGGTGTCACATTATCAGGAACTTCTTCGACTTTCTCAATTTGAGCAGGTGACTTAATGGTCTCATTCTCAATATTTTCAGGAAGGAAAGCAAGGACGTCCTTCTTCATGATCTTACCACGATGACCAGTTCCTTGAATCTCTTGCCAAGCAATATTGTGTTCTAAAGCAATTCGTTTTGCAAGTGGTGAAATGCGAACCACATTTGTGTCTTTATATGTTTCCACGTCTTCTTTGTGGACACGACCGTTTGCGCCTGAACCAGAAACATCATAGAGGTTGATCCCAAGATCATCCGCTAATTTTCTAGCCGCAGGAGTCGCTCTTAGCTTATCATCAGCCATGACCTCTCCTATTCTATTTATGATGCAAAGGGCGTTTAAAAGCGACCGAAAAATAGGAAATCGACGCAGACTTCGATGAAGTCAAGGAGATTTATCTTTTTTCCGAGCTTTTAGCCCGTGCTCTAATCTAAGATATTAAGGACGCAGAGAACTTTGTACCTAAAAAGATACAAAGTTTCCTTGTCTAATTCAAATGATATTACATAATTTATGTTATGTATTATTCTTTGTTATACGTTTTACGAATGGCATCTTTGATGCTTTCAACTGTTGGGATCATTGCATTCTCAAGATTTTGTGCGTAAGGCATTGGCACGTCTTCCCCCGCACAACGGCGGATCGGTGCATCCAAGTAATCAAATGCTTCTGATTCAGAAATAATAGCTGAAATTTCACCAATATAGCCACTTGTTTTGTGAGCATCATTGACAAGGACTACTTTTCCTGTTTTCTTGACAGAGTTAATGATGATCTCTTTATCGAGTGGAACCAAGGTCCGTGGATCTACTACTTCTACTGAGATGCCTTCTTCTGCTAATTCTTCAGCAGCTTGCATCACGCGACGAAGCATTTTTCCGTAGGTTACGACAGTGACGTCAGTTCCTTCGCGTTTGATTTCTCCGACACCAAGTGGAATCGTGTAGTCTGGATCAACTGGCACTTCCCCTTTTTGGTTGAATTCTGATTTGTACTCAAGAATGATAACGGGGTTGTTATCACGGATAGATGACTTGAGCAGTCCCTTCATATCCGCTGGAGTTCCAGGAGCTACGACTTTTAAACCTGGAATATGCGTAAACCATGATTCCAATGATTGAGAGTGTTGGGCTGCAGATCCAACTCCGTTACCAGCAGCACAGCGAATGGTCATTGGTACTTGACCTTTTCCACCAAACATGTAGCGAGTTTTAGCAGCTTGGTTAACGATAGCATCCATGGCAATTACTGAGAAATCCATGAAGGTCATATCAACGATTGGACGAAGTCCAGTCATGGCTGCCCCTGCTGCTGCACCTGAAATCGCAGCCTCAGAAATCGGACAGTCACGGACACGTTCTGGACCGAATTCCTCAAGCATTCCTACTGAAGTTCCGAAGTCTCCACCGAAAACACCGACATCTTCCCCCATCAACAATACATTTTCGTCGCGACGCATTTCCTCAGACATAGCAAGGATAATGGTATCGCGGAAAGACATTAATTTAGTTTCCATAATTCTCTACTCCCCCTTAGTCTGCGTAAATATCTTCGAAAGCTGATTCAAGTGGAGGGAATGGGCTTTCTTCCGCAAATTTCACTGAAGCTTCAACTGCTTCTTTTACTTCTTCTTGGATCTGATCCAATTCTTCTGCGCTCGCAATCTCATTTTCAAGGAGATACTTGCGAAGGTTTTCGATTGGATCTTTCTTCTTCCACTCTTCTACTTCTTCACGGGTCCGGTATTTACCAGGGTCAGATGAAGAGTGACCAAGCCAACGATAGGTGACACTTTCAATCAAGACAGGTCCTTTACCAGAGCGGACGTGTTCAACAGCTTTTTGGAATCCTTCATAAACATCGATAACGTTGTTTCCATCAGGAATAAACATTCCAGGAATGCCGTAAGCAGCACTACGTTCGTGGATATGCTGGATATTGGTCATTTTCTTGATGTCAGCAGAGATTCCATAACCGTTATTGATACAGTAAAAAATAACCGGAAGATTCCAAATAGAAGCCATATTGACTGCTTCGTGGAAAACACCTTCGTTGGTTGCGCCGTCCCCAAAGAAGCAGACGACAATTTTACCGGTCTTTTTCATTTGTTGAGTAAGGGCAGCACCTACTGCAATTCCCATACCACCACCAACGATCCCGTTAGCACCAAGGTTACCAGCATCGAGGTCAGCGATATGCATGGAGCCACCCTTCCCTTTACAAGTACCCGTATACTTACCAAGGATTTCTGCCATCATGCCATTCAAATCGATTCCTTTAGCAATGGCTTGTCCGTGACCACGGTGGTTAGATGTCAGCAAATCATCATCGTTCAAAGCCAACATCGCGCCAACGTTAGCCGCTTCTTCCCCCACAGAAAAGTGCGTCATTCCTGGCACTTTCCCTTTTTTTACTAACTGTGCAATTTTTAAGTCCATGCGACGGATTTCTTCCATTTTACGGAACATTTCCAATAAGAGACTTTTATCTAATGTTGCCATCATTTCGCCTTTCTTAGCATTTATTCATTCTCTTTCATTCTAGCCAAAAATGAAAGCACTGTCAAAAAAAATGCTCATATGATTTCACAAACTTTATTCCTTGGAAGGAGGTTTAATAAGCTTTTTAAAATCCTAATACAATATTTCACAAACTTATCTCTCATGACTTTGCTATACATATAAAAAAACCGATAGGATCCTATCCTACCGGTTGTTATCTTATGATCGGCGTTGACCAAAGTCATGAATCATTTGTTCCAATACTTCACGACTAGGTGTTGTAAGCATATAGAGGTAATCTCCCTGAAGTTCCGCAAAAGCTGCTGGCATGTCTTTCTTGACACGGAATTGATCATGGTATTTAGCCAAAACTTCTTCCTCTGACAGAGCATAGGTTGCATTGGCACGACGAGAAGTTGCCAAGCAATAAAGGGGCTCAAACTCAGAAGCTGGGAAAGGTTCTCCTGCTACGATGGCAGCATAGCCACGGTACAAATCAATCGAGTGAGCATAGTTGTAGACATCGATGGTAAAGCCACCTGCAGGGCGATTATTGTACTCGATCGCAATATAGTCATCCCCATCGCGGAAGAACTCAATGTGGAAGAAACGTTCCTTCATGCCAAAGGCTTTGACAATCGCTTCCCCGTATTGACGCAATTTTGGATCCATCTCTTTAAGAACATAATAAGAGTTATCCATCTTGTAGAGCATCAAATCGAGCGGCGTATAAGCATAGTCAAATGTAGTGGAGAAGACAATGTTGCCATCACGATCGACCAGACCATCAAAGGTACAAATCTCGCTAGAAGTGACGAATTTCTCAAAGAAGTACTCGGTGTGGCCATCCCACTCAGCCTTAAAATGATCCACATCTTCTGGCGTTTCGATCTTGAAGGTCGCTGCTGCTCCTACTCCATTGTCAGGCTTAGCAATCAAAGGCAACCCAATCTTCTTCACGGCCTTATCAATGTCTTTTTCTGTTTTAACTACAGCACCAGGTACGACTGGGACTCCTGCCTTCTTGAAGAGTTTCTTCATTTCGGATTTGAACTTGGTTTTCTTCAAATCTTTTGGCTTAGCCCCGAAGACATTGAATTGCTCCCGAAGCGCCGCATCCAATTCCAACCAGTACTCATTATGAGACTCAATGCGATCGATTGGGCCATGTTTATAAAAGAGAAAGGCTACCGCACGCTTCACTTCGTCCAGATTTTCCAAATTTTCAACACGGAAATATTCTGTTAAGCTGTTGCGCAAAGGCTCATCTAACTGTTCATATGGCTCTTGACCAATTCCCAAAACAGTGATCCCTTTATTAGCTAGTTCGATGGTAAATTGTTGGAAGTTTTGTGGGTAATATGGTGAAATAACGATATAATTCATTGAGGTCTCCTCCCTTTTTACTTATAGATACATTTGGCCTAGGAAATAAGGCATTTGTTTGCGCCACCATTCCCAATCGTGGGCTACATCATGTCCCCATTCAGCGAACCATGCAGGAATATTTTTGTGATCAAAGGCTTCTTTCAGTTTGTAGAAAGATGGAAGCCCGTCTTGTTCCCAAGCCCCTAAACCAGTACAAACAACGATTTCAGCCTGACGGTAACGATCGATAAACCAGCCATCATTTTGGTTCCAGATATAATCAGATGGAGAATTTTGGTAAATGGCTTCATCTCCACCAAAATCACCAACAAAGAAACGAGCGTCATAGACTCCACTCAAGGCAATCACTTTGTTAAAGACATCTGGATGTTGCAAGAAGAAATTAAGCGCGTGGTAGGCTCCCATTGAGCAACCAGTTGTCATCATCGGATCAAACCAGCCTGTTTTGTGCTTGATGAAAGGAATAGCTTCTTCAATCACATAGCGCTCGTAAGCACGGTGCATCTCTGCTCGATCATGAGGGTTTTTCCAATCACAAAGCCAGCTCTCACTATCGACACTGGAAAGGGTGAAGAATTGAACCCGACCTTCTTCGATAAACTGAGCACAAGCATCAATCATACCAAAGTCATAGTACTCGTTATGGCTTCCACCTGATGAAGCGAAGACCACAACAGGAATACCTGCGTGTCCATAGCGGTTCAAATACATTTCACGGTTGAGTTGGCCACTCCAGTGGCTTAGATGTTCAATATTCATAGGTTCCCTCTTTCTCTCTATTGATTTGTTCTGAGTCCATTAATCCCAATTTTCTGCCAAAAAACGAAGGCATTCTGGTAAATGTTCAGCCCAAGCTTCTTCGTGGTGAATAGCTCCAGATTGAATCCGAATGGCAATATTTTCTAAAGCAACCCCTTGTTGGATGACGTCGTGATAATAACGAAGAGATGAATCGATATAGGCTTGCTTGATGTTCCCTGCCATCAAAGTTTTATCTGTATCATCGGCTTCTTCAGTCCCTACATAGATGTAGATCCGTTGGTCTGCGTATAATTTTTTACGTTCAATATAATGATTGAAGGCATCTTGGTGCAGCCAGTTAGCGGATGAAAAGACACCTAAACAACCAATTTGATCTTGGTACTCTAAGCCCAAGAATTGGGTAATATTCCCACCCAAGGAAGATCCAATCATGGCCGTATGTTCTCGATCAGTAAGAGTCCGGTATTCTTGGTCGATAAAAGGTTTCACCACTTCCATGACAAATTCGCCGTACTCAACCCCCTTGCCACCAAATTGCATGCCAGGAATATTAGATTCCTTGTACTTCCAGGCAGAGTATTCATTCATGCGTTGGAAACCATCATTATCGATCGCAACGACAATCATGCGACTAATATCGGGATTCCGCTTAATGGCTGGAATCACCTTCCAGGAATGACCCGCATAAGCTTCCTTGCTATACAAAATGTTCTGCCCATCGTGGAAATAAACCACAGGGTAACGTCTATCTGTATCCGTTTCATAATTCTTAGGTAATAAGACTCGCACACGACGGAGTTTTCCGGTATAAGGCACTTTCAACTCGTGTGTCTTCATATCTAAATAAAAATAGGATTTGTTCATTGTCAGAAAACTCTCTATATTCTAAATTTTATTCATTATACCATTTTTAGAAGAAAAAGTCTGGATTTTCTCCAAACTTTTTTCCTTTATTGGGTTATTTTTCCATAAACTGAGCTAAATCTTGTAAAGAACGTTCGGCAATTTTTTCATAACGCTCTTTTTTATCTCGAATGCGTGGTCCTTCTATCTCCTTGATAATCCCGAAGTTGACATTCATGGGTTGGAAATGTTTGCTGTCGGCATGGGTGATATAGTGAGCCAGGCTTCCGATGGCTGTTGTTTCAGGGAAAATCGCTGCTTCTTCTCCTTTGAAAAGGCGAGCTGCATTGATTCCAGCTACCAAACCTGAGGCCGCTGACTCAACATAGCCTTCTACACCTGTCATTTGACCTGCGAAGAAGAGGTTTGGTTGTTTCTTCGAGCGGTAGGTTTGTTCGAGCAGATTTGGAGAATCCATGTAGGAATTGCGGTGCATGACTCCGTATCTGACAAACTCCGCATGTTCCAAACCTGGAATCATTTGGAAGACCCGTTTTTGTTCGCCCCATTTAAGGTGAGTTTGGAAGCCGACGATATTGTAGAGGCTGGCAGCCGCATTGTCTTGGCGCAACTGAACGACTGCGTATGGTGTCTTAAACTCCCCATCACGTGGACCTTTGTAATCATCTGGATACTCGAGTCCAACTGGCTTCATAGGACCATAGAGCATGGTTTTGATACCACGTTTGGCCATGACTTCAATTGGCATACAACCTTCGAAATACTTTTCTTTTTCAAAAGAGTTGAGCGGGGCTTCTTCTGCATTGACCAAGGCCTCGTGGAAATCCATAAATTCCTGTTTGGTCATGGGACAGTTGAGATAGGCTGCTTCTCCCTTGTCATAGCGTGACTTGAGATAGACCTTGTTCATATCGACAGTATTAACATCGATGATTGGAGCTGCTGCATCATAGAAATAGAAACCATCGCCACCATTAAGGGCATGGATCTTTTCTGCCAAGGCATCGCTGGTTAGAGGCCCCGTTGCGACCACTGTGATGGCATCTGTCGGCAATTCCGTAATTTCATCACGAATGACTTCGATGAGCGGGTGTTTGGATACCTTCTCCGTCACTCGACTAGCAAAACCTTCTCGGTCCACAGCAAGTGCTCCACCGGCTGGTACACGAGTCGCTTCTGCTGCTTCAAGGATAACCGAACCCAGACGACGCATTTCTTCTTTGAGAAGGCCAACAGCATTGGTGAGAGAATCTCCTCTGAGAGAGTTGGAACACACTAACTCAGCAAAGTTATCTGTTTTGTGTTGCGGAGTAGATTTGACTCCCCGCATTTCGTAAAGCTTGACCGGAATTCCCTGTTGGGCAATCTGGTAAGCAGCTTCGGAGCCAGCAAGGCCCGCACCGATAACATTGATATAAGATTGAGACATGACACTAATACCTCTTTGGGTATCCAAACACCCCACTGGACTGTTAGACACCCTCAAATCTTTCTAATTTTCTACTTGGTCCATTATACCAGAAAGCCAAGTAAAAAGACAGGGAGGCTTTTCCTTCCTGTCTTAGACCTAAGTCTGTTATTAATTTTCTTATAGACACAACCAAGCAGCAAAGAGGGATGATAGGATACTGAACAAGGACCCGATTAAATAATACTCTGCGAAGGCTGGATTCTCCGAAATTTTATTGTAGCGGGCGATAGATTTGGCTGTAAACACCAGACCGATCGAAGCAAATTGCCCATAGACGAGACAGGCGCCAATCACCAAACGTTCTAAAAAGCCAATCATGGAACCAGCCCCAGTGATCGTATCCATTTTCTTCTTGCTGGTGGGTTGATACTTGGCAAACAGAATTTTAAAGGCGACATTGCTTGGTTTTCCAACTAGGAGGACATAAAAGATTAGATTTAAAGTGTCCAGAGGCAGATAGGTCGAACCATTCTTCGCTCCTAAAAGGACTAGACACGTCAAGATGCCAATATGCAAGACTTGATCCAAGGCAAAGGTCCATGCGGTTGGTAATTTCAATTGCTTCTGCACGATCGGTTTTAAGAAATCTATTGTAGCATGAGTCAGTAAAATGCCCAAGCAAATCCACCACAAATCTAGATGACAGAGAGAAACCACGATCAGAGGCAGAGCTACATATAGAATGTGAAGCCCGAGCACCTTCTTATCCTGATCCTTGCGATCCGCCATCTTCTGACTTTGAAAATAATAATCCGATAACAAATGACAAATCAACAAAAGGATCAAGTATGGATTCGTTACGATACTAGACAATCCGCTCATGGGCCTCTCCTTTCTCTAAGTTTTGAATACAAGCTAGTGTTGCTGCTCGTCCCCGTAAATAAACACGAATACTGCTACTCTTTAAACGCTTGGACAGGGCGCTTGGGTTGATGGCTAGCGCTTGGGCCAATTCCTGTTGGCTAAAGCTTTCACTATAGACATATCTCTTTAAAAGATCAAGCAGGATCTCTTCCTGACTCTCTCGCCAACCCGAACGTATGGCTTCTCCGGAAGCGATGAGCGCATTCACCACCGAGTCCTTGCTGTCATTACCGCTCAAAAAATAGATCTGGGTGTTGCCATAATCATTTTTCTGATGGACCAGATTAATAGCTGCGCGTGCATTCCAATAGGCTGGTCCATCTGCACCGATACTTTGCAGGGGATCGATATCCGTTACAATCTCCCCGAGGCCAATGCCGAAACGAAGTTGAGTCGGTCTTAGTTCTGAACGTAGGGTATCAATGATTTGAAAAACCGGAGCCTCCACTTTTAAAAGCGCTTGAAACTCATCCCCCAAAGTTAGGGTAAAAGCCGATGCTAGGCAGTCTTTAAAAAGCTCATTGATCTTTTGAAGGGTTTTTTCTAACTGTTTTTGCAGGTCAAAACGTTCTTGTACGATTTTGGAATCAATCACATCTGCAATCAAAGCAAGATACATAAAGCCCACCTCCTTATGTCTATTATAACGAAAAAAAGCAAAAATGTCTATTATAACAGACATTTATAAAAATTGCCGTTATAATAGACATTGAATCATTTAAAAGCTTATTTCACTTTTTCTTCTTCGTAGTCGCCATTGCTACATACGACTTGTTTTCCGCCACCACGAACTTTTTTCTCAACTAAGTAGTGGCCACATTTTGGACAATCCCGACCGATTGGTTTATCCCAAGAGGTAAATTCACACTCTGGATAGCGATTGCATCCATAGAAGATACGGTTGCGCTTGGTTTTACGCTCGATGATTTGTCCCTGATGACAGTCAGGACACTCCACACCGATTTCTTTAACGATGGCTTGGGTATGACGACAATCTGGGAAATTACTACAAGCATAGAATTTACCAAAACGTCCTAATTTAATCACCATCGGGCTACCACAGACTTCACAATCAAAACCAGCTGGTTCGTCTTTGATTTGGATTTTTTCCATCTCTTCCTCAGCTTTTGCGACCTCTTTAGAAAATGGTTTGTAGAAGGAATCAATAACTTTCTGCCACTCTTCTTTTCCGAGTTCGACATCATCGAGTTTCCCTTCCATCTCCGCTGTGAAGGTCACGTTGACAATATCTGGGAAGAATTCAACGATCAGTTTATTGACGATCTCCCCTAATTCTGTTGGTTCAAAGCGTTTGGCTACCAGCTTCACATAATAGCGTTTTTGAATGGTCTCAATCGTCGGAGCATAGGTTGAAGGACGACCAACCCCATTTTCTTCTAAGGTCTTAATCAAGGTTGCTTCAGAATATCGAGCAGGTGGTTGGGTAAAGTGTTGCTCAGGCTTGCTATTGACTTGCTTAACGATATCGCCTTCTACCATATCCGGCAACATCTTGTTCTTATCTGAGTCGTTATAAATAGCCAAATAACCATCAAACTTCACCTGGCTCCCATTTGCCGTATACTGAACCCCATTTTGACCTAAACGGACATTCATGGTATCAAAGACAGCTGCTGTCATTTGACTAGCTACAAAGCGGTTCCAAATTAAGGTGTAGAGTTTTAATTGGTCTTTGTCTAAGTATTTAGCAATGCTCTCAGGAGTATTGAAGACGCTGGATGGACGAATCGCTTCGTGGGCATCTTGGGCACCAGAAGCATTCTTCACTCGGCTTCCATGCTTGGAATATTTCTCACCGAAGCGATCCACGATAAAGTTCGCTGCCTCATTTTGCGCAACTGGACTGATCCGTGTGGAATCGGTACGCATATAAGTAATCAAACCTTGAACACCAGAGCCAATATTGATTCCTTCATACAACTGCTGGGCGACCATCATGGTCTTACGTGTACGGAAGTTGATCTTATTGGCAGCATCCATCTGCATAGAAGAGGTGGTGTATGGAAGTGGCGCATTCCGACGACGTTCTTTCTTTTCCACCTTTTCAACGGTAAAATCTTTGCCATCTAAGCGTTCAAGAACAGCTTTCACCTCTTCATTGGTGTTGAGCTTCATCTTCTTGCCATCAATCCCATAGAAGCTGGCTTGGAATTGCTTGGTCCCTTTTTTAAAGACACCATCAATGGTCCAGTATTCTTCCGGCTTGAAATCATTAATCTCATTTTCACGATCAATGATTAATTTGAGGGCAACTGATTGCACGCGCCCTGCAGAAAGTCCTTTTTTAACCTTTTTCCAAAGAATAGGCGAAATTGAATACCCTACAATCCGGTCCAAGACCCGACGTGCTTGTTGGGCATCGACCAAGTCCATATCGATTTGGCGCGGTTCTTTGAAGGCATTTTTAACGGCATCCTTGGTGATTTCGTTAAAGACCACACGGTTTTTTTCTTTGGCATCCAAGTTCAAAATATGCGCTAAATGCCAAGAAATAGCTTCTCCTTCTCGGTCCGGGTCACTTGCGAGAAAGACTTGTTTGGCTTTTTTAGCTTCTTTTTTCAAATCATTGATCAAGGGACCTTTTCCACGAATATTGATATACTCCGGTTCATAGTTATTGTCGAAATCGATCGACATGGTTGATTTTTTCAGGTCCCGAATATGGCCAACACTAGCCATGACTTTGTAGTTACGACCAAGGTATTTCTCGATTGTTTTCGCCTTAGCAGGAGACTCCACAATCACCAAATTTTTCTTGGTTGTACTGCTTTTCTTTTTTGTTACCACGTTTTATCCCTCTGTATTGTATAAATCTCATTGAGTTTAATACATTTTAAGAAAGATGTCAACTAGGAACTTCTCCTATAGGAAAATCACAATTCGTATTTCAATTCATCAAGAATGTCCTGGCCTGAGGTGACAAGCTTTGCACCTTCTTGAATCAGATGATGGCAGCCTGCAGATTTTCCATCTAAAATATTTCCTGGAATAGCAAAAACGTCTCGGCCTTCTTCCATAGCACGCTCACAAGTAATCAAACTGCCTGAACGGAGTCGAGCTTCTGCCACAATCACAGCTTGACAGAGGCCTGCAATGATGCGATTTCGCTCAGGAAAATGAAACTTCAGTGGTGCCTGCCCTGGACCATACTCGCTCAAGATCAGATGGTGTTCCCCCATATGTGTCTGCAGTCTTTGATTGCTTTTAGGATAAAAGACATCCAGTCCCGTTCCTATCACTCCGATGGTCTTGCCACCATTTCGTATACTGGCATAATGAGCGGTCGCATCAATTCCCTTAGCAAGTCCACTAACAATGACCAGTTCATTTCCAAGTTCTTTAATAATCTTCTCTACAGAACGAACCCCTTCTCGCGTGGTCTCGCGAGCTCCAACAACTGCAATCTTCGGTTTGCTTAACAGTTGCAAATCCCCTTGGTAAAAAAGGAGTACAGGAGGATTGTAGATCTGTAGCAATTCCTCAGGGTATTCAGGATCAAAAATGGATAGAGATGGGAACCGTTCAAACTCCTTGTGTAAATGCTCTTCATCCAGCTGCCGGTATTTGTCTACAAAATGAAGGATACTGCGACAGCGAGCGATCCTTGCTATCTCTTCTAAGCTTGGTAAGGCTTGGTCTTTCCTACAGTAGTCCAAAACTCTCAAGACTTGCTCATTTGATAAACCAGCTTCTTTTAATTTAAAGATTTCAAATTTCTCCATGGTCACCTTCTACTTCCTCTCACTTATTTATTCGAAAAAGAATGGAAAAAAAGCTCTATTTCTAGAACTTTTTTTGATATGTAGAAGAATAAAAGTAAGATGCGGCACCAATCAAGTTGCTTTCATTATGGAAGCGAGCCGCTTGGATCGGCAAGGCCTCAAATTGTTTATGCCCTTTTTGAGAGAGTAGGTTATGGTATTGTCGACTGATCTCATCGATCAGTAGCGGTTGGCTACTAATGCCCCCTCCAATTGTCACCTTCTCAAGCAACAGCAAAGATTGAAGATTAAAAATCAGAATAGCAATATCATGACAATACTCCCGAAACAAGGATTTCAGCTCCTCATGGCCTCCTTGATCAAGAGCCTTGAAAACGGCTATACCATCTGCCTTTTCTAGGTTTAAGATGTGACTAGCCTTCTCAACAAATTGAACAGCTGAACCGGTGTTTTCCAAAAGATTGGAAATACCTTGCAAAAAGAGTCCGCGATGAAAGCGGCGATTTTCTGGTGTTCTTTCTGCCTTATCAATAGTCCGAATGTATTCTGTCAGTTGCCATCCTCTCAATAGATCACCGTTAGAAAGAAGAGCAAGGCCGACTCCTGTCCCTAAGACCAAGGTCGCACCGCAAGAACAATCTTTTAGATTGCCAAGCCTTGCTTCCGCTAAACCTGCGGCTTCTCCATCATTGAGAACAGTGACGGGAACTTGAAATGTTTGTTCGAGTCTACTTGCTAGAGGAATGCCTCGTAAATATGGAATGAGACCACCTCGAAAGACAAAGCCAAGGCTCTTTTGGATCTCACCAGGGCATGAAATGGCGATCCCCTCGATTTCTTCCCTTACGGGTGTAATGATTTCTTCTAATCCTTGCCAAAACTCTTCAATCGTAGATGGTGTTGAAATTTTGTCTGTATGAACCAATTGATAGTCCGCATCCATCAGACCATACTTTATAAAGGTTCCTCCGATATCGACGGTAAATAGCATATCCTAATCCTCACACATTGATTTGACGGGTTCAAATGAACGCCGATGGATAGGAGTCACTCCCAGTTGGACGAGGCCAGCCAGATGCTTAGCCGTCCCATAGCCAGCGTTCTTCGCAAAATCATAACCCGGATATTCTTTATCAAACTCTTCCATCATCTGATCCCGAGTCACCTTGGCTACGATGGATGCTGCAGCAATGGATAAGGAGTTAGCATCCCCTTTGATGATACTAGTTTGGGGAATAGGAAGATCCAACCTCATGGCATCAATCAAAAGATGCTGGGGTTGAGGCTCTAGCTGACCAATGGCCTCCATCATGGCTAGCTTCGTAGCTTCATAGATATTAACCTGGTCTATCACTTGATTATCCTTGATGCCGATTCCGATTGCAATGGCGTTTTGGAGCACAGCCTCATAGATTTCCTTGTGTTTGGATTTTGGAATCTTTTTACTATCGTTGAGCCCTGGAATCTTACAAGCTTTCGGCAGAATGACGGCTGCTGCGACGACAGGGCCAGCCAGAGGACCTCTCCCTACTTCATCCACACCTGCAATAAGGTGAATCCCTTGAGTATAAAGTTCTTTTTCATAGGCTAGCATTTTTTCCAAACGCAAATCTTCGTCCACTTGTTTTTGGAGTTCGCGTTTTCGTTTGCTGATAGCCGCTTGAACCCCCGCTCGACCATCAAGGATCAATTCTTCAAATAAGGGATGATCTAGATCGTCAATCGTTGCCAAACGCTCTTTGATTTCTTTAATCGTTGGCATCTATTTCACCTACACGATCAAGGGAATAGCGTCCCAAACGACCATCACGTACATCCTTGACAAACAAACTGTAAAAACGGTCGTAATCCTCTCGAAATCCTAATTTCTGGGTCATTTCCATAATGATTTCAGGAGCTTCTTGTTCCAGATCCATTTGTTTAAAACGTTCCTGCAAAACAGCTGGATAGTGCTTTTTGAAATAGTTAAGACCAAAGATGGTCACTTCATCCATTGGAAGCAACTGGTCTTTGATGGCACCTGTTAAAGCGAGCTTTAAGGCCACTTCTTCATCTTCAAACTTGGGCCAGAGAATCCCAGGAGTATCCATGATTTCAAGGTCTTTGTTGGTTTTCAACCACTGTTGCCCCTTGGTCACCCCTGGTTTATTTCCAACAACAGCAATCTTTTTCCCCGCTAAGCGGTTCATCAGAGTTGATTTCCCGGCATTAGGAATCCCGATAATCATGGTCCGAAGGGTTTCAATCTGAATCCCTCGTTCCTTCTGACGAGCAATTTTATCGGCCATCAAAGACTTAGCAGCATCTGTTACTTTTTTGACTGTTGACTGCTCTTTGGAGTTGATAGCTAAGGTTTTAATGCCTTGAGACTCAAAATAGTCCTGCCATTCTTTTGTTGCCACAGGATCTGCCAAGTCTACCTTGTTCAAAATCATTAATTTAGGCTTATCACCAACAATTTTCGTTAACATAGGATTTTGGCTTGATAGTGGTAAACGAGCATCTACCAGAACCGTCACAAAATCCACAAATTTTAAATTTTCTTGTACTTGTCTTCTAGCTTTGGACATGTGTCCAGGAAACCATTGTATAGTTGCCATGTTCTCCATTCCTTTCCAGTTCAATCTCTTCTATTATACCATGTTTTCTGAAATCACTGTGATTAATAAAAATACTAAAAAAAGAAGCTACCTAGGTAACTTCTTTTTTATATTCTAGCGAATTTGCTCAAAATGCAAATGCACGGCGATATGATCACCATAGCCGCTCCGTTCCAAATCACGTTGCAAGCGATAAGAAATGTAGTGTTCTGCAATGGTAATATAACCTGCTCCCAACAAGCGTTGTTCCACTAATGATTGGATCATACTGATGGTTGCGCGTTCTACTTGGGCTTCATCCAAATCCATGGCAACTTTCTTGGTTACTTGAGCTAGATTTTGTCGCAAATCATCTGTTAAAACATAGACAACTTGCGCAGCTTTCAAAATAGCTTGGTAAATTTTATCTGGGTTGAATTCAACCACTTCTCCACTACGTTTAATGACTTCCATCGGAGTCTCCTTTATTTTAAATTTTCATGAATACTCCATTTCCCTTAGAAAGAAATGAAGACCTACTACTTTATTATATAATTTTTTTGCCAAGAATCAAAGCTCTTTCAAAAATTAGCTTCATTCATTGAGATGTTAACTTATTCATGTTCAAACAAAAAATCCTGCAATTACACATTAATAATCCGGTCTTAAAACTCCCGTAATGATCTCTTTGGTTGCATGGTAATCCCCATCTACTACAACCTTGATGATGCGTTTCGCTTCTTCTGCCGGTGCTGGCACCAATGGCAAACGAGTTGGCCCTGCTTCAAAGCCCATATAGTTCAAGACAGCTTTGACAGGAGCTGGACTCGGATATGAGAAGAGAGCATTGACTTTAGGGATAAATTGACGTTGGATAGCTGCAGCCTTTTTAATATCGTTGTGTTCAATAGCTTGGAACATCTCATGCATTTCATCTCCATTTGTATGAGAAGCCACCGAGATCACTCCGTCAGCCCCAAGGTTCATCGCATGGAAAGCATCTCCATCTTCCCCTGTATAGACGAGAAATTCTTCTGGCTTGTGTTCAATCAAATAGGCCATATTCGCAAGGGTTGTACACTCTTTGACCCCAATGATATTTGGGTGTTCTGCCAAACGAAGCATGGTTTCAGGCGTCATTTCCACAACAACGCGTCCAGGAATATTGTAGATAATAATGGGAAGATTAGATGCATCCGCAATTGCTTTAAAGTGTTGATACATTCCTTCTTGAGATGGTTTGTTGTAGTAAGGGACGATAGCCAATCCTGCTGCAAAGCCACCAAAAGCATCTACTTCTTTCACGAACTCAATCGAGTCGCGAGTTTCATTGGTTCCGACACCAGCGATCAAAGGAACTCGACCATTGACAATCTTTTGAACGGCCGCAAAGAGTTGCAATTCCTCATCGTGGGTCAGAGTTGGACTTTCTGCAGTCGTTCCAGCTAAGAGAATCCCATCTGTATGATGAGCCAAGAGGTGCTCGATCAAAGCAGGAAGAGCGTCAAAATTAATGCTCCCATCTTCATGGAAGGGGGTGATAAATGCAGTGATGATTTTACAATCTTTTAAATCATTATAAGACATAGAAAAACCTTTCTCTATATAAGAAAGAGGCTGGGGCTTGCTTGCCTTTGCCTCATGATCTGTTCATAAAACAAGTTGATTCGTTAGAAAGCTGAGGAAGAAATCAAACTCTTCGAGTTACTGATTTCTGTTTCGCTCCCTACTTCAACTCAAATTTCAATTCAGCAGTTGGACGTACGAGTCCACGTTCGTGAAGAGTTTCTGCGATTTGGACTGAGTTCCAAGCGGCACCTTTAAGGAGGTTATCTGAAACAACCCACATGTGGATCCCTTTTTCAGCATCCAAGTCTTTGCGAATCCGTCCAACAAAGGTATCACGTGAACCGACCGCATTAACCGCTTGTGGGTAGATTTGGTGAGCAACATCGTCTTCAAGAACTGCACCTGGGAATTCTGCAATAGCAGCTTTCACTTCATCAATTGGTGCCACTTCTTTTGTTTCAATGTAGACTGACTCTGAGTGAGCTGACAAGACTGGAATCCGCACACAAGTTGCTGAAACGGCAATGCTATCATCTTCCATGATTTTCTTGGTTTCATTTGTCATCTTCATTTCTTCGTAAGTATAGTCATTTTCTGTGAAGACGTCGATTTGTGGAAGAGCGTTGAAAGCGATTGGGTAATGTTTTTTATCACCACCACATGGCAAGATTTCCGCTTTGACATCGCGTGGGTTGGCCCCATCATTCAAGACTTCCTTCAACTCACGTTGGGTTTCAAGAATAGCTCCCATACCAGCACCTGATACGGCTTGGTAAGTTGACACGATGATACGGTCCAAACCCCATTTTTGACGAACGGGCTCAAGAGCCACCATCATTTGAATGGTTGAACAGTTTGGACAAGAGATGATTCCGTTGTGAGCATCAAGAGCATGTGCATTCACTTCAGGAACAACCAATGGGACATCCGGATTTTGACGGAAATAAGAAGTGTTATCAACCACTACTGCGCCTGCTTTTACCGCATAAGGTGCATATTTGGCAGATGTTGAACCACCAGCTGAGAAAAGGGCAATATCAACCCCTTCAAAAGCATCTTCAGTCGTTTCTTCGATGGTCACGTCTTTCCCTTTGAATTGCAAGACTTTCCCTGCAGAACGTGCTGACGCAAGGTAGCGAATTTTATCGATTGGAAGAGTAGATTCTTCCAACATTTTGATCATTTGAGCACCAACGGCACCTGTAGCACCGACAACAGCAACTGTGTATCCCATAGTAAATCCTCTTTCAAAATTTTCTAAAAATTGAGTATTTGTACTATTATACAATTTTTTGGCATAAATGAAAAGTACCAACAGTAGGAAAAAATCCTGATTCTAAGACCAGGATTCTTGATGGTTATTTATCATAAATAGCTCTTTAGTTCAGGTCATAGTTCAAGTCGCTTAAATCTTTCTTACCTTGTGTTTCTTCAGCAAGAAATGGAACTTGATGGATCCCCTTTACACCTGCTACGATAGACGCTGGAAAGGAAACAATTTCTTGATTGATGTGGCTGACATTACTGTTGACAATTCGCTTCGCTGCAGCAAGATCTTCATTTTCGTCAGCAATTTCCTTTTGTAGGGCCAAGAATTGGTTAGAAGACAAGAGCTCAGGATAGTTTTCACCGACTGCACGAATTTGTGCCAAGACATCATTTTGATTGGTAATAACTTGGTTGGATTCTTGAATAGTCGCTCCTTGGCGTAAAGCAACTAAATCAGTGAAAATCTGTTGCTCATGTTTGGCATAAGCTTTGGCTACTTTTAGCATTTCCGAAATGGTATCATAGCGTTTTACGAGAACGATATCGACCGTTCTCTTTGATTCTTCAATGGTCACTAGATAGCGATTGAGACGATTTCCTACACTAATAAACCAAATAGCCAATAGGGCAACAAATATGATTAAGCCGATAATGAGATTCATGATGCTTCTCCTTCAAAAATTGCTGTTATTTCTTTAATTAATACTAGTTCTCTACATAATTTATGATATTCAGATACCAAGGATAGCTGATCAATATCTTCCGGTTTTTGGGGAGTCGGAAAGATATAGCGATCGGTATACGAAGAAATATAGAGTTTCTTTTCTTTCAAAAATACACACATGGCATTTTGAGAAATTTGTCGATCAAACCATTCTAACATCTTAGGGGTGAGAAATTTACGGGCAGACAGTTCATCTGTACAGTAGATATTGTAATTCTCGTTATTGCGAATATCCTCGGTTTCAATCTGAACTTCATCTCCTCTGGCTCCAGGATAAACCCCATTCACCTCCCTCTTAAATAGAAAGGATTTCTTGGTTGGCACAACTCGAAGATGACCGGAGAAATTGATCGGTAGACATAAAGAGAACACTTGTCCAAGGAAATCTGTAACTTCCACATGTTCCGTCCTCGTATGTCCATTGGACGTCCGGTAACGAGTCTCCGTATGATGGGCATAGAGATTTGACACCGTCAGCTCTTTGTCATCATGAAATGATAGCTCTTTGAAACATAGAAAATCAGTTGACCGAGGACATAAATGCGAAAGAGCTTCAGAAGGGATGGAACCATCCTCTTTGATCGAAGCCTTAGGAAAAACTTCCTTTAATACAGGCGACAAGATATCATCAAGATAGATCTCATCGTTCGAACGAATTCGATCCCCAAACAAGGCTTTTCATTTTTTATATTGTGGCCAATAATACAAACCTACAACTAAAAGTATCAAAGGAATAGCTGCAAAACGCAATAAAATGAGAGACAGTATGGCACAAACAATACCAAAAGATCGAAAAACATTCCATTGTAAATTGTTCTTCATTTGTTCTCGGATTAATCCGATGGCATCCTGAAATGGTTTGGAGTTTTCTAGCTCCTCAATTTTATGCGAATAGTCTATAGATGCTGGATCATTAGAATGATAGAAATCTCCCAATCAACTCCACTCCTTTCAGACATTAGGCACTTTACTATATTATAACACCATCGTAACTTTGTAGCAATTGTATTATAATAATTTTCAATTCTTTGAAGAAACAAAAAAATCCTGATCCGAAGATCAGGATTCGAGGCACCTTTCAGTGAGAGCAATCGGTTCACACAACTACTCAAGGTCCGCTCCTGCGTTACAATTGAATGTAGACCTCCTCAGCGCAAAAGGCTCCTAAGAGCCAATCGACTCATCGCATGAAACTAGTTTATCATGGAGTTCTTCATCTGTCAAGAAACGGGAGCTTGTTTTCTTACAGGACATACAAAAACTTTTCATTGCTCTTTCAAAGTTGACACAGGCCCATCCAATATTTTTTGCATCCAGACGATATCGTGCCATTGCTCAAACTTGTAGCCAACTTTTGGAAAATGAGCAACTTGGACATAACCCCGCTTTTCATGCATAGCAACGCTGGCCTCATTAGGGACTGCAATGCAAGCCAGAAAGCGTAAGTAACCTCGTGCTTCTAACTCTTCTTCTAAGGCAGTATAAAGGGCTGATCCAATCCCTTGTCCACGTGACTCTTTTGCTACATAAATAGACAATTCAGTGGTCCAATCATAGGCAGCGCGTGCATAATAGGTCGAGGCATATGCATAACCCACAACTTTCCCATCAACTTCTGCGACTAAATAAGGAAATTGAGTCAGTGTTTTTGTGATACGTCTTTCAAATTCCTGGACAGTCGGCACATCGACCTCAAAGGTGATGGCTGTCTCTGTCACATAAGGTTGGTAAATTGCTCGGATAGTCGCTGCATCACTAAGTTGAACAGGTCGAATAATCATGGTGTCCTCCTAAATAAATTACACCTAGTATACCGAGAAGGCTTCTTACTGTCAATGAAGGATTGTAATGAACTTATTGTTTCACTTTTTTGCAAAAGAAATTAAATAGAGAAAAGTTGAGAAATCTATCTCAAGCTTTTTAGATTAATTAGCTTGTTTACTTGAAAACTGGCTATTGTAGAGCTCATAGTAGAAGCCCTTGTCTACCAATAAGGATTGGTGGTTTCCTTGCTCAATGATTTGTCCATCTTTGAGGACAAGAATTTTATCTGCTTCTTGAATGGTAGACAAGCGGTGAGCAATGACAAAGCTAGTCCGCCCTTTCATCAAATTCTTCATAGCTTTTTGAATCAAGAGCTCTAAACGCGTATCGACAGAAGACGTCGCTTCATCCAAAATCAAAATCTTAGGATCAGCAAGGAGCGCACGCGCAATAGTTAGGAGTTGCTTTTGCCCTAGAGAAATATTGCTAGACTCCTGGTTCATTTCCATATTATAACCACCAGGAAGCGTTCTGATAAAATGATCGACATTGGCTGCCTTTGCAGCTTCAACAATGTCTTCATCCGTTGCTTCTAGGTTACCAAAGCGAAGATTTTCTTTGATGGTTCCCTCGTACAACCAAGCATCCTGAAGGACCATCCCAAATTGCTTACGGTAATCTTGGCGAGACAGATGGCGAATATCATGACCATCCACCGTAATCGATCCCGCAGTCACGTCGTAAAAGCGCATGAGCAGATTAATCAGGGTTGTTTTCCCTGCTCCGGTAGGACCGACAATAGCCACCATTTCACCTGGTTTCACTTCTAGGTTAAAATCACGAATCAAGGGTTTATCCGCTACATATTGGAAATCAACATGTTTAAAGCTAACTTGCCCTGTCAAATCTCCAGAGAGTGTTTCTGTCACATCTGCCACTTCATCTGGTTCATCCATGACTTGGAAAATCCGATCTAGTGACGATTTGGCACTTTGGAGTTGGCCGGCTAATTGGGTCAAGTTTTGAATGGGTTGATTGATCTGCCAGACATATTGAACGAAGGCTTGCATATTCCCGACTGTCAAACGACCCGCTAACACTTGCAAGCCCCCCATCAAAGCGATCATCAGATAGGTCAAATCTGAAATTCCATTTAAAATCGGCATCATTAAGCCGGAAATGAAGTTGGCCTTGAATCCTACCTTTTGTAGATGATGGGTAATATCATGAAACTCTTCCTGGGAAGATTTTTCTCGGACATAGAGCTTAAGGACATTGAAACCTGTTAAATTTTCTTGAACGAAGCCGTTCATTGCTCCCAAAACATCTGCCTGCTCTTTAAAGTAAGGCTGAGATTTTTTCATGATAAATCGAGCACTGAAATAAGTGATCGGAATGGACAAGATCACCACCATCCCCAATTGGATATTTAAGTATAAGACCATGCTGATGACAAAGAGCAAGGTAAAGATAGCGTTGACGATTTGTAAAAAGGACTGTTGCAAGGCATTAGAGACGGTTTCGACATCGCTAGTAAAACGCCCGAGTAAATCTCCAAATTGATGTCGGTCAAAATAAGAAACCGGAATGTGATTGATTTTATGAGACAAATCATTTCGCATGTCCTGAACGGTTTTTTGAACAGCATTGGTCATGAAATAGTTGGAATAATAAGATCCCAACTCATAGAGGACCCCACGGAATAGATAGAGCGTCATAATGATAGCGATGTAGGAAGTATTCAGACTAGCTCCTGCAAGGCCTTTTGCCATATCCATGAGATTCTTTGTCAATTCCGTAATGGCAAGCCCCAAAACAAAGGGTTCGACAACACTCATGATGACACTTAGGATTTTTAAGAAAATGGACAAGCAAACTTCCAAGCGATAGGCTCTCAAGTAAGTCCATAGTCTACTAAAACTGTTTTGTTCTTGTTTCATCTGCTTCTCCTTTCTATTCCTCTGTCAATGATGGACTATCGAGTTGCGAATTAGCGATTTCACGATAGATCTCATTACTTTCCATCAATTCATCGTGGGTTCCTCGACCGACGATCTCCCCTTGATCCAAGACAATAATTTGATCCGCATCCATAATGGTTCCCACACGTTGCGCCACGATCAAGACGGTAGCATCTCCTGTAACTTCTTTCAGACGCTTCCGCAAAGTAGCATCCGTCTTGTAGTCCAAGGCAGAGAAGGAATCATCAAAAATAAAGACATCTGGATCTTTGACAACAGCACGAGCGATGGACAAACGTTGTTTTTGACCACCTGAAAGGTTACTTCCGCCTTCTGCCAAATGCGTGTCAAAACGTTCCTCACGACTGTCAATAAATTCCTTGGCTTGGGAAATATCTGCTGCTTGTTCTAGCTCTTCTACAGATGCGTCTTCTTTCCCATAACGAAGGTTTTCAGCAATGGTTCCTGTAAAGAGTAAGGCCTTTTGCGGAATAAAACCAATCTTTTGGCGAAGGGCTTTCAGATTGTAGTCACGAACATCCACTCCATCGACCAAAATTTTCCCTAGGGTGACATCATAGAATCGAGGAATTAACTGCACCAGCGAAGATTTCCCAGAACCCGTCGAGCCGATAAAGGCAATTGTTTCACCAGGTTTGGCCTGAAAGGAAATGTTGTGAAGAACTGGACTCTCCGTCTCACCTGGATAAGCAAAGGTGACATTATCAAATTCCAAATAGCCACGAGATGCTGTCTCTGTGACACCATTCTCATTCGGATCAATCGAAATGGGCATGTCCATGATTTCCTTGAGACGACGGCTAGAAACCGCAGTCCGTGGATACATAGTAAAGAGATTGGCTAAAAAGAGGAAAGATAAGAGCGCGTGGAAGCTATACTCAATAAAAGCGACCAAATCCCCAATTTTCAAACTACCGTCATGAAGAGGATCCAAGGCAAACCAGACAATCGCTACAATCATCGCAATGATGATCTGCACAAACAAAGGTTCAGTCAAACCAGTTAGTTTGAACAATTTATTCGAGTTTTCTGCATAGACTTCATTTTCAGCTGCAAATTTGTCCTCTTGGAATTCTTCGCGGGCAAAAGCACGAATCACTCGGAGACCTGTCAAATTTTCACGTGCAAACTGGTTAAGATGGTCAAGGGTCTTTTGTTGCTTCTCAGAAAGTGGACGTGTCTTGACTGCTACATACCAGACAACGACAGCAAGAAATGGTACAGATACTGCTACAATCCATGCTAGAGAAGGACTGGTTGTCAGAATCAAGAGAACGCTGGAAACCATCATCAAGGGAGTGATGACACCCATCTTCAACATAGAATCCGCAAACTGCATCAAAACAAAGGCATCCGAAGTCAAGCGAGTGACCAATGACGATACCCCAATTTGCTCATACTCGCGATGCGAATACTCCTGTAACTTAGCATAGAGGTCATTGCGCATATCGCGAACCATGGTGGTCGTTAGCTGGCCAACCGCGTAAGACAAGATAATCCGACCCACAATCCCGAGCAAAATGATCGCAAACATGACCCAGCCCCAGAAATACAGCCGATCCACATCACGCGGGTTAATTCCTTCATCAATCATGCGAGCTAGAATCGTTGGCAAGCCCAAATTGACAATAACAAACAGGACCGCTGAAAATAGATTCAGGGCTAGCCACTTGGGATACTTTTTCAAGTAAGACCAAATATAAAGCATAGATGATTCTCCTTTTCCATAAATAATAACCTTGATCACACAGAAAAGAGGGAGCGAGACGAAATCATTTTCAAAGAAAATCATTCCTGCCCCAGTCCCATCTGTAGTCTCATTCATTATACCAAACTAGTCATAAAAGTAAAGCAAAAGAGCAGGTTTCCCCACTCTTCATATGCATTATTTCGTGCGTTTGAATTTAGCGTTTTTAAGAATCATAAGATCCCCTTGGTTGCTATTACTTAACTTAGAAAGATCAAATGTCAAATAATCACCATCGACCTTGTATGTAATCTTTTCTCCTTTACCATCATTTGACGAGATTGTTTTCTCTTTTTGATTGATTTTGACATCATAAGATCGCTCATTCTTTTGACCAGCGACTTCACCCGCGATGCTGAGGGTTCCTTTAGAATCTTTGATCTTAATAGAAACTTCAAAATTAATAACGTTTCCAATAGACTCTAATTGACTACCTGATAAGCCTTGCTCCTCAAGAATTTTCTTGAGTTCAGTTTTTGATGGTTTGTAGACATAAGTCCCATTATCACTTTTTGCACCACATGCCACCAAGAGGACTGCTGCAAAAACTGCAACGAAAGCTAAAAGAATACGTTTAATATTTTTCATAATCAATCTCCTAATGTATTTTATAATCAGATTTTACCACTATTTTAATACCGATTCAAGATGTTTTAAAGAAGAAAAAGAGCAGATACTCTCTGCCCTTCTCTTGTATTATTTTGTACGTTTGAATTTAGCGTTTTTGAACATTTCCAAAGCAGCTTCATGACCTGAACTCTTCTCACCAGATAAATCAAAAGTGAACACATCGCCTGAAACTTTGTATTTAACCTTCTCACCTTCACCTGTTTTAGATTGAAGAGTTTTCTTTTGTTGGTCAACTTTCATATCAAATGATTGGTCAGTCTTTTGTCCCATCATTTCACCTTTAATTTTAAGGCTACCTGTTTTATCTTTAATGGTCACTGAAACTTCCAATTTAACATTGTCGATCAATGCATCTACACTTGAACTTGGAGCACCTTGTTCTTCAAGGATTTCCTTCACTTCAGTTTTTGATGGTTTGTAGACATAAGTCCCGTTATCACTTTTGGCACCACATGCCACCAAGAGGACTGCTGCAAAAACAGCTACTACAGCCAAAAGAATACGTTTAAAGTTTTTCATAACTTCTCCTTTTTAGTTAGATTAACACTATTATATCAACAATTCAGGTACACGGCAATGAAAGTTTATAAATGTCATATTCTTGTAATATTTCTTGTATCAACAAAGAAATAGAATAAGGCGGAATTTAAATCCCGCCATGATTGCTTATTTAACTTTTTTGAACTTAGCAATTTTCATGTAGTTATTAAACATGTCTGTGTCACCCATCAAAGAATTCTTCACATCCTTAATCGTTAACACATTTCCTGAAACTTGATAAGTAATTTCCGCTTTCCCATACTCATTTTCTGAGACAAGAGTTTTAGCTTTTTGGTCTACTTCCAAATCAATCACTTGATTTACATTTTGACCACCTGCATTGGTGTCTACTTTCATCTCACCTTTCTTATCATTGATTGTAATCGAAATAGTGAATGAGTAATTATCACCTATCAAAGATTGAAATTCACTTGGCATAATATCTTTGATCTCATCCTTAGTAGGCTCAAACACGTAAGTCCCATTATCGCTTTTAGCGCCACAAGCTACCAAAAGGACGGCTGCAAAGACAGCTACAACAGCTAACAAAAGACGTTTAAAATTTTTCATCATCTTCTCCTTTATGATATGATTTATAGCCATTATAGCAACAAATTAGCAACATCTCAAGGGAATATAGCAAATGTAACATCATTAAAACTGCACTATTTAGTAGGTTTAGAGAAAATAAAGAGAGCTACACATGTTAGCTTTATAAAAGTCCTCTATTCACATTCTATCATCATTTTTTTCAACGACAAAAAAACCGAGGCCTAAACCTCGGTTTTCATTTTGATTGGAAACTCTATTATTTAAGAGTAACTGAAGCGTCGTTGCTTTAGTTGTTCTCACACAGCTATTTTTTACTTGGTTTCTTTACTTGGCGGGATTGTGGCGGGATTTGCAGTTAATCCCAGCTCTCCTAAAACCTCTGTTATCTCAGCACCACCAGAGACAACTTGTCTATCATAGAAATGAGAATAGGTGTTTAGTGTTGTAGCTTTGTCCGTTCTTCCTGAACGAGCCGAGACATACAAAACATCTTTTTTTAGAATGTTTATCATAAATGAATCATGACTATGACGTAGACCTTTCCCAGTAATAACCGGAACCTTAGCCACTAGTGCATGCCTTTTTAACATTCGACTTAAGGTAGATTTGTTCATGGGAGAGTTAAACCGTGCTAATACAAAATTATCTTCTCTATTATACACTTGTACAGTTCTCCAATTTTGCAACACTTTAACAGTTTCGTCATCTATTTCTAAGAAACGCATGCCTGCCCTAGTTTTTGTCTGCTCTTTTCGAACGTATTTCCCATTCCCTTGATATTCAAGGGTAGACTGAATATGAATAACCTTATTTTTAAGATCTATGTCTGACCACTTTAAACTAAGACCCTCAGAGACTCGCATCCCCGTCATAAAATAAAGCCAGATAGCCGTATAAAACTGCCTCTCTTCATAAACTGTCTGATCAAAAGTTTTTAATACCTTATCAAGTTCCTCCACAGTCCAAAATTCAGTTTTCGATTTTTCTCCTTTAGGATTGTCTAACTTTCGACAAGGATTATTCTCGATGTATTCCAAGCGTTCTGCATAATTTAAACACTTCTTCAGTTTACACCAAAGTCCTTTTGCGTAGTTTGGAGAGTAGTCTTCCATTAAAGATAATCTAAAATCTTCACATTCCCGAACATTGATTTCAGACAATTTCTTGTCAGCAAAAACTTCAATGAAAGTCTTATACTGAGGGAAAGCTGTTTGATAGGTTACGGACTGAACTGTTTTCTTATAATAGGGCAAATAAACATCTTCCATAAATTTGGAAAATGGAATATCTAATTGTGGTCTTTTTGAACTTGCACTAGCTATTTTAGCATTGTATTCAGTTCTTATCCTACAGACTTCGTCAAAGGCTTGCTTTTCTGTTTTAAAATCAATCCCGAAGTGATCTTTATAAGATTTAACCCTAAATCTCTTTCGGTCACCCGTAGATGGATCTACACTGAATTCAACCTCATAGTAAATTTTTCCTTTCTTATTTCGACTTACGCATTTATATTTTTTACTCATTTTGTTCCTTTCTTTCAGAAAGCAACTTAAAACCGAGTAATTCTTCTACAATATAAGTAGGAGCTAAATTAAGACGAGAATTGTCAAAAGGTGATTTACTTAATTCTACCATATTATTTGATAAAGCTCTAGATTCTTCAAATTGTCGGACAGCAATTAACTTGGCTTGTCTTATAATATCCCGTGCCGTATGTTCAGGAAAACCTAATTTCATTAATTCTGTATGATTTATTGTTTGCATTATCTCTTCCTTCTAATTCTTAATTACAGAGATTTCCATCTTTTGATAAGGCTTAGAGTAATTCAACAAATTAGATCATTAACCAAAAGCCTTATACTACTTTTCTTTAAAATAATTGTACATCGCATAATAGTCAAATTCCATCTTAATGCCAGTTCTTCCATTACGATTTTTTAAAACCACTAGCTCAATTTCTCTAGGATTTCTCGACTTAGCTTCATTAACATCAAAATTTGCTGGTCCAGTCCCCTTAAGTTGTAATCCAATCAAAACATCGCTAGAATACTCGATTGCTCCGCTCTCCTTGAAAGACTGCATACTGACAACAGATTTGTAGTTTTCTCTATTAAAAGAAGAAATAGCAATTACTGGTGTTTTAAAGTCTCGGCTAATCCTTTTCAATTCTATTACCGATCTATCTGTGTTTTGTTTTTCAGTAAATCGTTCATTCACCGGGTATAGAATCTGTAAGTAATCAATAATAACGACAGGTACTTTTCCAGTATATTTGAGATGATTTTCAACAGTTTTCCGAATTAGCTCCACACCAATAGGTCCAGTACCTTCGACAATGTAAATATTTTTGCAGTATTGAGAGTAATTTTCTCCAGCTTTTTTAATCAAATCAATCTCTGGGGTGCTGTAACCTGCATATCTACTTCCCTCAGTAATTCCTCGTGCTGTTTTTGCATTTCTGATATCACTATTAGAGGCAATAGATTCGATAACAGTGTGACGACTAAGACTTTTACTAATTATTTCCCATCTCGACATTTCAATACTAAAAATCAAAACATCTGTTCCCTGTGCTGCAATTTGATCAGCAATCTGAGTTACAAATGTTGTCTTACCAAGAGAGGAAATTGCACCAACACAATATAAACCTTCGTAAAGACCACCTTCTAATAAATCATCTAAACCTTCAAAATTTGTTTTAATACATGAATTATTAGAACCATTCGTAATACCATTAAAAAACTTCGGAAGATGATTAGCTGTTGAATTTTCAAGATACCGCTCTTTTTCACTTTTTGTTTGATTGATTGCATTTTCTACCATTTTGTTAAATACTCCTTTATTTTTCACTAACATATCGTTAGGATCTTTTACATCATCAATAGTTAATTTGAAAGAAATAAATTTAATTTTCTTACTTCTAAATTGCTCTGCTAATTTTAGTTCAGCCTCTCTCCCCTTTTCGTCATGGTCCAATGAGAGAATGAATGTACGATCAATTTTTAGATCAGAAACAAGATTAATTAATTTATTTATATTTCCAATGCTACCAAGTCCTACTGCCTTTCCACCAACTTCAACGATGCTCATGGCATCTATTTCTCCTTCTACAATAAAAATTGGATCCGTCGATTTTTTGAAGAGTTCGCTTTTATTAAAAAGATCGCTTCCCCCAACTTTCTGTTTAATATAACTCAATTGAGGTCCGGGTACAATTTCTCTTGTATCACGAGCAAAATAACAACTCTCGCTTAAAGGAATAATTAACCTGGGAGTTTCAGGGACATTTGGATTAGTCACTTTGGGATGCTTCCATTTTTTTACGTAGCCAACTTTAAACCGTTGGACTGTTGAAAAACTCAACCCTCGTTTAAGAAAATAGTCAGTTTCACAAAGATGCTTTGTTGCCTCATTATAAAAGCTTGAATAATTATCTTTTTTCTCTTTTTCCTTTAAAGGAAAAACAGCATTGTAATTCAAAAATTCAGTTCTCTGGTTCTTAAATCCATCACATTCAGTTGATAGATTAAACAACTCTCTGACACGCTTCAATCGATCCTTAAATTTATCAATTCCTTCTACATAGCCGATAAGATCAAAGATATCTCCACCTCTATCGCAAGAGAAACATTTCCACTGGATTTCATCGTAAATGTGAAAAGCACCAGTTCTGTTTCTTCCTTCACCACTGTGGCAGAGGGGGCAAATATATGCTCCCTTACCACCTTTACGACTTGGTTCAGAGGTTTGGTCAATGTATGTTTTCAAATAAGATTTTTCTTCTTCAAACATTTTTTTCTCCTTTTCTAGTTTCCAGTAAAAAAATAAAATCCGGATTTTTTTCTTTACAGGCAAAATTATAGCATTGCCTTCAATACGAAAATTGAAGGCATATGATGCTTATTAATATTATTAGTATTGAAAATCAGAGGCGCTAAAATATCAGTTATACCAAGGGTGAAAATTTTTTTTACAAATTCAACATACCCCAAATTCTAATTCAACATACCTCATACATAAATCCTGATTTAATCAAAGCAAATCGATAAATCAGTGAATTTAAATCCCTGAAACTTTAAAATGAATTCTAAATTTTTGAAATTCAAAAAATGATTTCATTTCTAACTGTTTATCTGATAAACGTACACCATTTGGATTACTGTATTCCCAACTAACAAGGATTTTATAATCGACTAGTTTATTAAGTGAATTATCTAAGCTCTCCTCAATTCTCGAATGCCATCCAGCTTTTTTCAATCTAACTTCTTCTATTGCAGGAATTTTAGGACATACATTCAATAGAGCTTCAACTGATATGACTTCATGAATTTTTTTCTTTCTATTATTATTGATACTTTGATGGTAGACTAGTTTCTTTGCTAAAGAATAAACATTTTTACTACGTTCATCAATTTTAAAAAGTCTGAGAGGGAAATTTGTCACATAAGAAGTAATTAAATATCTAACGAATTTTTCAGTCAATTGAACTGTATAAACTCCTTTTTTGCATTTGAATTCCTCAATCAGTTTCATATCTTTGAATTCTTTGATTTCCGATTTTCTCTTTTCTGCGGTACTAATAGAAAGATCGTTTAGCAAACTTAATGCCTCTTCAATGATACGACGTACATTTTTCTTCGTTGAAGTACTTTTTAGATTATTTTTCCCCATCAGTTCTGCATACTGTTTAATTGAAAATTCAACCAAGCAATTAACAGCCTCTTCTTCACTTAGTCTATATTGGTTCTTCTTCCCTACAAGCAAAATTAATAAATCTAACATCTTCAAAACTCGGAGTTTGAAATAATCTTTGTTAGCATCAAAATTTTCAATATGAATCGTACCAGGCCCTAAATGAATCGATGTTCGATTAGTGATTCGATCCCTTACTTTGTCATCTGTTTTCAAATTAACAGAAGGTAGCAAATTCAAAGTCGGTGTATTTAAAATCTTCTCGATTTTCTTGTTTTTATCAACAGGCATTATATAACCTCTTTTTATTTATTTGAAAAGAAAATTGAGAGCAAAAAAAAGAGTTGTAGCGATCAGCTACAACTCTCTTGCACTCAATTTTCTTTTCATACTTATAGTCTGCCATTTTTTGATAAAAGTAAAAAAAAGAAAAATCAAAAAAAGTCGCTTTTTCTACCAAAAATTGCTCAATTTTCTACTAAAATTTAAAAAGGACACTTTACAAAGTGCCCTTTAAAATAGCGGAAATAGCGATATTTTAAGGATTTTAAAACACATTATAATATCTTCCACATAGGATTTAAATTTTTTTGAAAAAATTTTTTAATTAATTTTATCTAATGACCTTAGATAGGTTATAACCCTAAACGGTCAGAATCCCAATTTCCATAATCATCGTATCCAAAACCATCAGGATCCATTGCATCAATTCCAGCCTGCTCAAGCGAATTACTGCAGAAATTACAATAATAGAAACCAGTTTCTGGATCGCTAAATTCCCAATCAATATCATCTTCATCAAAGTCGTTTCCACATTCAGTACAAACATATTGTCCTACAAATTGATGCATCTCTATAAATTGCTGCTTTTGTTCATCCGTTCCTCCTCGAACGAAGATTTTACCATTTTTACTATGGCAAAAATGACAGTCTGGAGTTTTTCTGTTTTGGGGATAATTAATATTATTTTTTATTTGTGATTCCTGCAACATAAATTGTTCATCATTTATAGCACTTATATAACTCGACTCATTTATATTAGATTCAAAGCTTTCATTATAATCATACTCATCCTCATATATTTCTTTCCTATTCCTATCTTCATTTAGTACTTCAACAACACTTTTTAGGATAGTAATAGCTGCATATTCTATAATCACTTCACGATTATCTTTAACCCACTTAAAACTTTTTTGACTCACATCAACTGTTTTATCTACTATCGCTTGTGATAAATCCTTCATCCCATTTATAAATTTCATCTTTCTCCAAACCCTTCTAAATATAAAATTTTAACGAAATAGGATATTCCTTAAGACTTTTCATTTTATATTTTTTAACTTTTCACTTATCACTGTTCAACATCTTTATCATTTAAAGAATTAATAATGACATACGCGTTTATTTTCCCAATTCTATACTTTTTATTTAGTATTTTTACAGATTCATAAAAACTCAAACCGTGCAAAAATGAATTATTTTTGTCACTTTTGTTATTATCAATTATGTATTGCGTAAATTTTTTCCTGAGAATAAAGTTCTTACAAAATAAAATCAAAACCAATAATGACAATGTTATGATTATATAAAACTGATAGTTCATGGTATCTCCTCTAATATCGTATAATTTTCATTCGAAAGAATTTACAGACTTTCTTAATTTATCGTATAGCTCGAATTAACTTTGGCATATACTTTGTTATAGTTGTACCAACTAATACTCCAGAAAGAGCATCTAATATTCTTGTCTTTAAGTTTATCTCGCGTTTATCATGATAATAAAGTCCGATAATCTTAATTTCCTTCAACTTATTATTCACGATATTAAAATTATCTTCTAATTTTGTCTTTCCTTTATGCAACAATCCATCTTGAGAAATGTAGCAAACAGATATTTTCGCTCCTAAACAGGAATTCAAATTATTTAAATTATATACATCAACACTTAGTTTTTTATCATTAGTTATAAGAAGCTGGCGATGTTTTATTTTTTCTTTAGTAATACGTGATAATAGTTCTGAATCAGCAAATGCACGTTCTGCCTCGGTATCATTCAAATTTTCATCTTCAAAAATAAATATTTCTTTATACTGTTTAAGTACCTCGATAACTTTTTGTGACTTATACTGTTTCGTTTCTACTTTTGAAATTAAGTGTCTATAAATTTCTAAACATACTTCTCTAGTCACAATTATTCTTTTGTTATAGTCAACAAAAATTTGGTAATAGCTTTCTAAAAATTTCCTTAGTTCCATTACATTCATAAGTGACGATGTATCAATGTATATCATGTCATTAGAACGAATTATTGAATTTACATATTCTAAATTTGTCATTAGAGGGAACCTCCTTCAGTTAATAAAATCATTATATTTTATTAATCTAAAGAGATCAACATCATTTGGGACTTCTTGGTCCCAAATGATTATTTTTCATAAATTGTTTCAAAATCTAAAATTTGACTTTTAAGATTCAATACATCTTCGATGTTGTTTAACCCAAGTTCAAAAGCAGTAATTAAATCTTCTCTTGTTAAAATTACCTTTTTATTTTTAAATTCAAATACCGCTTCTTTCTTTTTAGAAACTCTTTCAATATATTTTTCTTCTCCTAGATAGGAACCAATCTCTTTATCATCACTCAATCCTAAATCTTCCTCAAAGGGATTATATTCTTTAAATACAGGCTTCGTAATTTCTTCTTCAATACACTCAAACTCATCTTGGACATTAAAAAAGTAATAAATTTCATATGGGTCATCCCCTGGCAACACATTGAAATCTCGAATCAATTCCTTCTTGTTTTTTATGTTAATGAGCAAATTCTCAAGTTTTTCTTTCATTATTTCAAAGTATGAAATATAACTATATCTAACATCAAAAAAATTATTTGGTAATTTTTCACAGTATTCCTTTATTTCATTAATAGAATAAAATGTTTGAACTTCTGCTTGGTGTTCTTTTCTTTTTTTAGAATAAAAACTTTTAAATTCATCTTTCGTCAAATATTCCCTCATAAACATAGTAGTCTTAAAAACAGAAAAACTAAATTTTCCATTTTTAATTTCAGCATAGAAATACTCATTCCTATCTGGGATATAGTAATTAAATTGTTCTCCATAGACAACTATTGAAGCATCTTTGATTTTTGCACTTTTTCTAAATCCCCAATTTCTTGTGTCATACAATACCTCATAACACTTTTTTAATTCTTGTAAGTTCACATTATCTATTATTGGTGAAAACTCTTTAAACATTTCAGTTTCCTTATCTAAAACTTTTATAGAAAAACCATTTTTACTCTTTATGTATACTTCGTTTCTATCACTATTTTTACTTATATATTGACTTTCCCCATGGTAATCAACCTCTATTGTTGTTCCAACACTATAATTATATGGTTTATAAAATTCACCTAATGATGAGTTAAATTTCTCACGTTCAGAATATTTTTCTGACGATATATATTTTATCTTATTTTTAACGTTCTCATTTGATTTTACACTTTTAATCTTATTAGATAGTCGTAACTTTGAAAAATTATTGTCATCTAATATTTTGTTTACTAATTCCACTCCTTTGTATGCATAGTCGAAATGAGTTGATTTATCCTCACTCGCTTCTAATGCCGATCTTATAAAATAATCTCTATATCCTTCTGAAGGATCTAGGCTAGGCATATCATCATAATAAAATAACGCTTTATTTGTTTCTTCAACTGAGCAAAATAATGCTGCACAAATAGCGATTATACAATCCCGAGGTTGATTTGGTTTTCGTTTATTGAGAATTTTTCTAAACATTTCATAGTCTATACCTACCCTCTTAGCCAACTCTCTTGTAGTTAATCGTTCTCCAAAATCTTTTTCTTTTGAAAGTTCTTTAATGTAATTCTTAAAAGACTTATCATGCTTTTGTCTCTTAATAATTGTTGGCTTTTCAATTTGCTTTTTCCACATCGCAATTCCCTTTCAGTTAGATATATAAATTATAACTTACTTTCACGTATAAAGTAATCATTTTTGGGATATTTAGGTCCCGAAAATAGAACTGACATATAATAACTAATCTACATCAAATATAAAATAACTCAATTTTAGATTTAACAGAAGTATATTAAAATAAAAATGACATTCAAGAAAGTCATCTTGAATGTCTATATAAGTTAGTATTAGCGTATTTATTAATGTTTTAAGAAATCTGATTCTTTACAAACTTCCTTAAGGCTTATTTTGTCAAAGTTTTATTTTAGGTTGTTTCGAGATCACTTGCTTCCAACATCACACAGTTTTTTCTTTTTTGACTTCAAAGTAATTGTATGAATTTAATTAAGATAGAGAGTTTTCATTTTGTTTCTAACACTATCAAGAAACTTTATACTACTATAATTTTTGGATTATTTAACTATTACTAAATTCTAACCCCTTGTTTGTACAAACACAAAATAAATTATTAAACTTTTGTTATTGCTGTTTCTACAATTGTTCCATCATCAATTATCAACAATTCTACAAAAGAAATCGCTAAATAATTTATATCTAAATCATATCTTTTTTCAAGTTTATTAGTATAATCTATATTCTCCTTAAAAATAATATTTTTTTCTTTATCATATATATAAACACTAATTATAGCGCTATTAGAATATCCATTTAATAAGCAATCAATGGTTAATGTCGATTTATTAGAATTTTGACTATTTCCTAATACAGTATTAAAATCATATACATGTAGTTTAGGAGTACTATAAATAATGCTCTCCGAAATATTGTCTAAGATTGAATCTACCGTTGAATCTAGCATCACATTATTGTTTTGTTTTTCTTCTTCAATAGAGCATACCTTTATTTTAAGTTCATTTTCCTCCAAACATAGTAAATTTGTAATTTCAAACTCTATAGACTGTTCAAGTCCCTTTGAAAATCCAACAAAGACCCCATTCATCCAAATATACACGGGAAGATTTAAGCTTTTCATTTTCAAGAAAATATTTTTAGTAATTAATTTATCTTCACCTTTAAAATGATTAAATAAAGTTAACAATGTAGATTCGACATCACCATTTTTTTCATTGAAATCTGATTTCGTGTAAGTCCAATTTCTGCTTAAGTGCATCTTATCTATTTGATAATAGTCTAGTTGATTTATATCTACATATTTATCAAAATAATAATGCTCAGAGTGTTCAGGCAATTGATTGACTCCTGTTATAGCAGAATTTTTCAACCAGCTATATTCTACTTTAATATTTTTCATCTCTAATACCTCTTAGTAAAGCAATTTATCTTCATATTCCTCCGTCTATTTAATGCGATATATTAGAAAAAACAGAGTCTGCTTTACCAGACTCTGCATATGTTATTTCGTTGCTGGTTGTTGCTGTGTAATACAGTGAATATTACCACCACCATATGCAATCTCTGTAGTTTCAACTCCAACAACTTTACGATCAGGGAACATCGCTTGCACTTGTTTAACCGCCAATGCATCGTTCTCATCACCATATTGAGGGAGAATAATTCCTCCATTAACTATTAAGAAATTCAAATATGATGCAATTGCAACTTCTCCTTCCTCTCTTGGAATAGCCCCTTCTGAGAAATCAATCGTATCTGCATCTTTAAGATAGCATGGCTTCTTAGTAACACACATTTTATGTACTTTTAACTTTCTGCCTTTTGCATCTGTTTGTTCACTTAGGAAATCAAACGCAGCTTTTGCTTCCTTATAGAAAGGATGGTTCTCATCTTCAGTGTAAATACATGCAACTTCTCCAGGTTTTACAAAACATGCTACATCATCAATATGACCATTCGTTTCATATGGGTCAATTCCATCTTTCACCCAAATTACTTTTTCACAATTCAAATAATCTTTTAATTTTTGTTCAATTTCTTCTTTTGACAAATGTGGGTTTCGACTTGGATGAAGAAGACACATTTCAGTAACCATCACTGTACCTTCACCATCAACGTGAATTGATCCACCTTCTAAAACAAAATCATCTGTTTTATAAGAATCAGTATTTGTTAATTCACAAACTTTTCTTGCAACAAGCGCATCTTGATCCCAAGGGAAATAGAGTCCATCTACTAAACCACCCCATGCATTGAATTCCCAATCTACTGCACGACGTTCACCTTTATCATTTATAAGAAATGTAGGACCACAGTCGCGAATCCACGAATCATCATTTGTCATCTCGATTACTCTTATATTTTCACAATTAAGAGCAGATACACGAGCTATAGCATTTTCAAATTGAAGAGGTGGTACACAAAGTGAGACTGGCTCAAATTCACTAATAGCTTTAGCAACATCTAAAAATGCTTTTTGAGCCGGTTTAGCTCCTAGGCGCCAATTATCATTTCGCCATGGCCATAACATCCAAATTTGTTCTTGTTCTTCGAATTCTCCTGGCATTCGAAATCCATCTACTTTAGGGGTTGTACCCACAATACGTTTAGACATCTCAAGTCCTCCTTTTGTTGTATTGGTATTTAGTTACTATCATTTTTTGATTTTTTTCACACGAATAATTACTTCACCTAAGATAAGACAAATTAATGAACCGATAGTTACAGGTAATTTATCAGCTAATGTTACTTCGTCAAAAGATAATGGGAATGCTGTAAATAAAAGCGAGATCAAAATCATAATAATTGGAATCACAACCATAATTTTTAAAATAAGATCACTTCCTCCTACTTTAAAAGGTCGAGGGGTTTCTGGATCAATTTTTCTTAACTTATAAAATGCTGGAAAAACTGGTATATAAGAAAGTAGGAACATAACAAGGTTCAATGAGAAGAACGCCCAAAACAGATCCTGATTTGGCAATATTGGTGCAATGACTACTACAAATGTTGCAACAAAACCATTTGCTAAAGCTGATCCAATTGGCATGTTATTCTTTTTACTACGTTTTGCAAAAAACTTCGGCATATCTCCATTTTCAGCAGCATAACATGCCGTGTTATTCACTCCTAATGACCATGAAATCATATTTCCAAAAAGAGTTAGTAAGAACAGAAATGCCATTAAAATTATAAACCATCCATTTTCTGATCCGGTCAAAAGTTTAAAGCTGTCCATCATACCACTACTAGTAGAAATTTTATCAACTGGAATCGCTACCCCAATACCAAATGCAGAAAATATATAAATAGCCGCAATAACTAGACCTGCAACAATTATAGATTGAGGTATTTGTTTTTTAGGATTCTCCATATCATCCGCACACGTACAAATAACTTCAAAACCAAGTAGATTAAAAATAATAACAGAAATAAATGATAGACTGTTTAAATCAAATGATGGTAAAAGTGAATCCAACGTAATTTTATTAGCCATTCCTTTTGTAAAGGCAATGTATAATCCCAAGACTCCTACTAATAGTGCTAATATCATCTTTATAATTGCCGCACCATTGAGGATCCATACGCTATCACTTGCGGGGTAAAAGCTTATCCATATAATCAACCAAATAAATACAAGTTCAATTAATAATGTCCAGAACATCGAAAACTCAACACCCGTAATCGTTGTCAACAACCCAGGAGTCATAACAGCTAGTGATGCTAACCACAATGGAAAATTAATCCAATAATACCAGGAGGTCCTTGAGCCCCATCGGTGTCCAAACGCCTTCGTCACCCAATCATAGATTCCACCATCACCTATATAAGTAGTACCTAATTCAGCTGAAATCAATCCGTATGGTAACAAAAAAGCAATTAATAAAAATAACCACCAAAAGAATTGAGAATTCCCAATCGCTGCAACTGGAGCTGCAGCTTCTGCAACAAATACTACACATATTACAGTTAATACTGTAGTAAACAAACTAAATTTTTTCTTTTCTTCCATTTTTTTCTCCTTCCTTTAAGAGGAGAGTTATAACATCGTCAATTTAAAGCAAATTGACCCTTTTTATTTTAAAAATGATTCCAGTTCTGCTTTAGCTACAGATTGTTTTTCAAGGTCATATGGATGTCGTTTCGCAAAATCACGAAGTAGATAAACTAAGATACCTCGCATTGAAGTTAAACGATTTTCCGCCTCATCAAAACAAACTGAATTTGGGCCATCCATCACTTCATCAGATACTTCTTCGCCACGTGTAGCAGGTAAACAGTGCATGAATTTACAATTTTCTCCTGCTTTTGCCATCATCTCTGAATCAACATGATATTTAGGATAGAAAATCTTCATACGTTCTTCTTCTGATAATTCCGCTTCATATAGGCCATACCATACATCAGTGTATAAGAAATCTGCACCAGTAATTGAATCAATATCATCAGTTACTAAATATTTACCACCTGATAGTTTACAAATTTCATCATATTTTGACTTATGCATATCATTTAATTGGAATCCCTTCGGACCGAAGTGAACAAATTCCATACCCATTTTCAATGTTATTAATCCTAAAGAGAAGCATACTTGAGTTGCATCTCCTACAAATACTACTTTACAATCTTCTAATTTTTTTCCTTTCGGCAAGTTTTCAATAATCGTAATCAGATCTCCCAATTCTTGTGTAGGATGATTATAATCACTCATACCATTAATTACTGGTACTTGAGAAAATTTTGCTAAATCAACTACACTCTTATGACGCTCAACACGTGCCATTATAATATCTGTTAAGCGAGAAACCACGGTTGCTGTATCTTCTAGTGTTTCGTGTCCTCCTAGTTGAATTTGACCGGGTGCCAAATATTGTGCGTGCCCTCCAAGTTGAGTCATAGCGGTTTCAAAAGAAATCCGTGTTCTTGTAGATGATTGTTGAAAAATCATACCTAGAGTTTTATTTTTCAACAAAGGTGGGTAATACCCATTTTTAATACAAGCTTTAATCTTAAGAGATAGCTCAGCCATTTCTAATAGTTGCTCTTTAGAGAACTCTTCTGTTGTAATATAATCAATTTTATTGCTCATAATTGAGACCTCCTGTGTTGTTATGCTTTAATGATATTGCAAAATTTTATAGTTTGCGATAAACTTAAAGGTGTAAACCCTCTTTTTTAAAAGTTTAAGTACTAAACCCAGTATTTATGCTTTTAAAAATGTAATGCTATTTTAAATATAAACTCCCTATTTTATTGCTTTTCAATAAAGTTTAGAGTTTTAATTAGTTTCACAGAATTAATGGAGGCTAAATATGATTGAAATAGTTTATATATACAATGTATTTTTAATTATATTGTATACTTTGACCCTTGGTATTGTATTGACCTATTCTTTAAACTCAGAAAAGGATAAAAAATACTTATTTTTTGTAGTCGGTTTATATCTTGTTTTTTTTATTTTTGATAATCTGATCCTTTCAATGACAGAAATAATTAAAGATTTCGGAAACACATATAACCAACACTTTCTGGGAGTTCCTTTTGTGAAAACTGTCATATATCTTGTTAATAATATTTGTCAGTTTTGGATAGTTGCTAGACTGAGGAAAGAAACACCTTTATTAACCCACTATTGCTTAATTTCAATTACTTTCATATGGATGGCTTTCCCAATTCTAAACAATTCTCCATTAAGAGTTTTTATGTACTATTTACCCAATCAGCTTCTTTTGATTTATACTGGTATATATGCGAGACGAAATCTAAAATCTTTGAATATTAGTAGTCGAAATAAAAATTACTTAAAAACTATTTCAAATATCGGAGTACTATTTGGCATTCTAATTATCTTAGAAGATTTATTTGTAATTTTTAATATAGATTCGTATGACTTGTTGAATCTGCGAATTCAAAATAGAAATATGTGTGAAGACATGTTTACTATTGCTGTTTGTTATTTAATAATCAAATATATTCTTTCTGATTGGAAAGCTATTTCGAAAGTAGAAGAACAATTAAGTTCATTTGATAAATCACAAAAAATTGACAACCCCAGTACACTAGATCTATTCTCTGAAAAACTTCATTTAACTGAACGTGAAAAAGAAATTCTTCCTCTACTTCTTGAACACAAAAACAATCAGGAAATTGCGGATCAATTGTTTCTTTCAGTTGGAACTGTGAAGACACATGTACACAATATTTTTATAAAACTTGAGATCACTAAACGAAATCAACTTTTCGAAGTATATAATTCCTTTGAAAACGAACATCCTGAGCAATAATTGTGTCATAGCCCCTACTTCCAAAGACAGAATTAAAGACATCTGATTTAATTTCTTTCAGATGTCTTTTTAGTTGTTCTAATTATCAATTATATATTCGATAATATAAAAAAGCATCTCGTATATAACGAAATGCTTCAAATACACATAAACGAATATTAAAGTTTAGAGATTTTTTACATCGAACACAAGGTATCTCAATCCTCACAAATCTCTTTATATCAACAATTTTATCTTTGAAAGTTCCATAAAAACGGAACGAAATCCACTGATTTGGATAAAATTGAAATCAATTAATACCATAAAATAGAGTAGTCAACCATCCAATTTAATAGATCGGTTTTATTTTGGTTTAATTTTTAAAAACGACTTCTTTAATTCATTTATATCGCTAAATCTTTGATTCAAAATTGGATTTGTTCCCTTATTAATAAATTCCTCTAAATTACTATATTCAAATTTTGTAAAGTCTTTATATCTTCCAGTTAAGACAAAGTATAATAATTTTGACAAAGCAAAACCTTCAAAATGAAAATTATAATTACTAAACCCAACTCGTTGGAGGCCTGAATAATCATTAAATGCACCTCTTATTTCTGTATCTAGAGATGTTAACATGCTATTACTTAACTTTACATTCCCCAAATCAGCGATTTTAATAATTTTTACATCATCATACTCTTTAATCAAAATATTATTAGGTGATATATCTCTATGAAGTATCTCTTTTTTAGCTAGATACTCAAATCCTTTTATTATTTGATAACCTAGGTTCATTCTCTCGGTAAAAGTCAATTTCTGATTATGAGTCTTTATATATTTAAAAAGTGAAGTGTCAGCATACTCCATAACATACTCATTTTTAGTTTTATCAATAGAGTAAACTTCGAGTACATACGGAGAATGTAACTGCTTCATTGTATCAAATTCTAAATAAAATCGCTCTAAATCCTTTAATAAAATATTTTTTTTGGCACGTTTTAATGCAAAAGTTTTGTTGTAATTTTCATCATAGAAACTAAAGACAGTAGCATAAGAACCATCACCAACTGTTTTCAATTGGAACCGTTGTATAGTTTTATTCGGGATCTCGACAATATCCGATATTTCAAAAATTGGTAACTCATAGTATAATTCAACTTCCGACATATCATCTGGTACTGAGCTTCCACCAGATGACGATAGAAAACTATTACATTTTTTTAATACTTTATCATAGTATTCAACAATTCTAACTTTCTCACCAGAATTCTTAAGGTTGTTAACAAATCTGTCTGATAATGAAATTGATTTTATCAAATCTCTACTTGGTCCAGCCCAGAAATGTCTCCCACTATTTATACTATCATTTAATATTCTTAATCCCTTCACTAACTGATAGTGTATACTAGAACATAACTGACTCAGTCTATCATCAAAAATATCATTGTAAAGATGTTCATAATCAATAGCAAACTCTTTACCAAAGTAATTCAAATAATCCCTTTCAATACCTACTATACTATTTAATAGTTTTGCATTATCATTTACAGAAATCATTTTTCTCTTCTCTCCCTATAAAGTAGTCTTACAATATAAAATATACTTCTCCTATAATAATTAAGTGTTTATATGCTGATAATAAATAACATAGAAATAAACTACAGAGATGTTAGCTACCACATTTATTTAATTTGAGAAATTAAAATGTATGATATTTATTTGTTAAAACATTAATTTAATAGATTTCTATTTAGTAGTTTTAAGTCATCATTTATACTCTGTAATTTAAAGATACCTATTCCATCTCCGTCAATATAAAAATCATTCTCAACTATTCTTTCGAATCTTGAAAGAATCACTTTTCTTTCATTTGAGTAAACGATGTCTTTGCTAATCGCAAGACACATCATTTGACTTTTAAATTCAAACTCAATAATAACAATATACTCACTACCATTAATCTCAAATTCTTGTATATTTTCGTCAAATAATGAGAACTCTTCGGAAATTTTATCATAATAAAAATTAATAAGCCCTTCTTTATCAATGTTATTTTCTCCATTAGATATGGGATCAATATAGTCTACACATATTTTTTTATATATCTTTTCAGTAACAGATGCTATTGAATAATCTTTATACAACGGACCTGAATTAGCCTGGCGCTTATGATCGCTTTTTTTACCTGTTTGACTCGTATATCCTTTTGCTTCAATGGCAAAGTATTTATCATTATTAGTGATACCATAAAGATCTGGCCTAGATCCTTTAATGGGTAAACCTTTCTGTTTCATAACAGCTTCATAATTAAAAGTAATTTTCCCGCCAGATATATGTTTGAAACAAATATCTGCCATGGCTTTTCCTACTAAATTAGAAAAATGTGCTTTCGCTGTTGGATCATAAGCCCACGTATCAGTAGGTTCAAGAAAACAATTACACGGAGTATTACTAATATTTGGAAAATAGTCTTCAAAAAAAATCAATGCACCTACAGCTTTTCGACAACTATTCTTATCAACCATGTGCCCACAACCAGCTAAAATAATATGCTTAGCAAATTCTAAAATACCAATATTAAAAGTTCCGTTATTTATCTTCCCTTTATGGTCCTTATAAATATAGGTGATTTCAATCATAATCTACTACCTCATTGTAAATATTACTCTTCACTACTCAACAATAGTATAATCACCACTGTTTAACAAGTTTAAAACCTTTCTAACAAATGGAACTGAAAGTAAGTCTTCAATATTTCTTCCATAGGTTTTAAAATTTTCATCAATTTCAACTATATTAAGGCCTGACTTGATTGCTTCTACTTCATTAATTGGTTTATGAAAGCTAAATCCACCGATCTCATAATAAAAGAAATAAAAATTATTTTCAGTCTGGTAATCAAAAAAGTGAATTCTTGTATTTTGCTCGTGGTCAAAGTAATTACCTTTCCAAATAATATCACCTTCTTTTTCGACTAAGAGTTTTTGATAATCTTCTTCATAACTGTAAACACGTTTCGTATTTTTCACAAATTGTTTATGGATAACCGTTGGAGTAAACGGCTTTAATAATTCCTCTTTCATCCCGTAGTATTCAACCTTCTTTGCCATTGCATTGTCAATGTTATCTTGTAAATGCGAATGATATGGTGATTTTCTATATTCTCTAACTTTATCACGATAATTTTTTGCTCGTTTATTAACGGAATAAATACATTCAGCAATCATTTCAGTAGTTAGTTGCTTCTTTTTCAACAAATCAGAATACAATTTGGGAGTTTTCATAATTTTTAACCTTACTAAATTTGAAATTTCTAGTAAACATTAACTAGATTCGCAATGTTTAAACTAAAATTATTTTTTTAGTTCACTTTCTCTTCATACATCTCAAACAATCTTGCAACTGTTTCACTTTCAGTTAACCAAGTCTTCTTTCCATCGACTATTTTTGTCATACCATAGACTTCCATAACAGCTCTGTCATTTTTTTGGTGAGCTTTTCTTAACTCAACAGGCATAGTTAATTCATCATAAAGATCAGCTAACGAGCTATCAGGATACAGTGCACGTGCATCAAGAATAGCTTGAGCTGTTTTAGAAATCTTTTCTTTTTGAGATTCAGTTATATCCGGCCAAGGAAAGTTGTTATAAACTATCTTAGCGGAATAACGATAATCAGATTTAAGACGCCCAGCAACCGTACGCATCCAGGCCATATGTACGTTTGAAGTTAGGATACCAAAATCGTAGAGAGAAGCATTAGGAATAATTTGAACAGCATTACTTGAGATATCATTTGGAGACATAAAACCTATCGGAATATAACGACGTCTCTCAGATGTTACAGATGGGATGATAATGTATGGTGCAGCATCAGGTTGTGTTAGTTGAGCGAAAAGATGAGGTACTTTAGCATAACCTTGAGTTGTTTTGGCATTTGATGATTCTCTAAACTCCCTTACAGCATTAACACGATCATATATAAATTTATTGTTTCGAATTTCTACTGGTGAAGCATGCTTTAACCAAATACACCAACGTTTTATATTATTGATAAATTCATTGGCTCCGATATACGGTCTAAACCACTTCGACAATTGTGGGTTGTTTTTTATAAGTTCCTGGTATTCATCATCAGAAAAAATAAAATTTCCACCATCCCGTGGTTGATTGCCGAACTTCATTTGAGGGACATTGTTGATTGGTTTATTTCTACTTTCAATCAATATATTACTTGTATCAGTTAAATAGGGGCTTATATTATCAACTTTAATAAAACTAGAATTTATGAATAATTTTTTTTCGGTAGTTCTAACTTGAGAGAACCCAATAATGACACAGTGAACTGCTGCTTGATGCAACGAATCGCTTGTCCACTTAAAAGTCTGATAAGCAAAATTAATCTGTATTTTATATTCCTCTAAAAGTAGCTTCCAAAGAATAGGAACTTGTGAGCCTTGAACTATTGAGTTTGTCGACACCAAAGCAACTCTTATTTCAGTATCAACAATAAATTCTGCAGCTTTTTTAAACCAACAGGTTACGTAATCTAGCATTTGTACATCATTCTTACTAAGAGTTGAAAAAATAGCTTGAACAGCTTTTTTTTGACTATCTGCCATATTTCTAGCTCCCAAAAATGGGGGATTCCCAATAATATAGCTTAGTCTTTCTTTAGGTACAACTGTCTCCCAGTCGATTTCTAAAGCATTTCCTTCAACAATATTAGTATAGGACTTAAGTGGTAGAAAGTCGATGTTCGCAAATACAATATCTTTGGTTTCCTCTAGCATCTGACTTTCCGCAATCCAAAGTGCAGTTTTAGCAACAGAAACCGCAAAGTCATTAATCTCAATACCATAGAATTGTTTTAGCTTGACTTTAACAAGGTCTTGCCCTAAGTCTAATGCTACTGTATCCCCCATATAAAGTTTAATGGCTTCATTTTCTAAGCGTCTGAGAGATATGTAAGTTTCTGTAAGGAAGTTTCCTGAACCACAAGCTGGGTCGAAGAAAAGAAGACTCGCTAGTTTGGATTGGAACTGTTTTGCTTTTTGTTCAACCGTCTTAGGCTGTTTAAATTGACGAATTTCATTTAACTCTTCTTTTATCTCATTTAAGAATAAAGGATCAATAACTTTATGGATGTTTTCAATCGAAGTATAGTGCATTCCACCACTTCGACGTGTTTCTGGGTTAAGGGTTGATTCAAATACCGCTCCAAAGATGGTTGGACTGATTTCTGACCAGTCAAAGCTAGATGATGCATGCTCTAGAATTAGCTCACGAAGCTCCTCCGTAAAGTTTGGGATTTCCAACTTATTCTCAGCAAACATCCCTCCATTAACGTATGGAAACGCAAGCAGATCCTCGTCTAAGTATGGATCACGTTCATCAATCGGCGTATCTAAAATTGAGAAAAGGTCTATTAAAGCTCTACGAAAATCACGACTACTGAAACGAGCAAGGTAATCATGGAACATCATGTGATGACCGAAAATACCTGCATCTTCAGCGTAAAGACAAAACACCAGACGAACAACCAATTGGTTGATGGCATGAAGACTATCAGGACTCTCTGGATTAATATACTGCTTAAGAAGGGCCTCGTAAATCTCCCCCACGATCGCTCCAGCTTCAATAGAAACCTTCATCTCACGTTCTAGATGTTCATTTGTTTTATCAATCAAAAATTCTAAGCGATAGGCTTCCTTATCTAAATCAACAAGTTTAATGACCTTTGGTTCACCATTTGGTTGCTCCATGTCATAGACATAAAACTCTTTGAAATTACAAGTTACAATCCAACGAGGACGTTTAGAGTATGGAAGATTGGCTGAATATCGTTTAGCTTGCTGAAAAGGTGTTAATAACGTGTTGTCTGATTGTCTAATTGCCTGGTTTAAGTCCTTATCTGCCCCCTTCTGCTCAATTAACACCTTAGTAGTATCAATAAACCCGTCGATAAAACTTGTGTGGTCCATCTTAACCTTGTCTTCAAATGTAATGTATTCTGTAGGGTTTTCTACACCATACACAGATTGAAGCAAATCAAGCCAAAATGATTGACTGTCTTGGCGTTCATTTCCACGATTCTCCCAGCGTTTAATAAATCCCTTCGCTTTTTTCTTTTGTTCAGTTATATTCATATCAAAAAATACTTCCTTAATTTATAACGTTATTATACCATATTTAGTTATTATTTTTTGCTACTAGATATTAATTAAATCAGCTGATCTTTCTGTAAATATAAAAATAAAGCCTCACAAGAAAGCTTCCATTATGAGGTTTCTTGTGAGGCTTCTTTATTTACAAAGTTTCCTCTCTATATTATAAATCTAATCACAAAGATCCATAAGAAGTATAGACTAACGTTTAATATTACTTCTTTTAATAATTATCAAGAGAAAAATTAAAACAACAGAAAGCATTACAATAATGAAGAAAGGAAATTCTATTTTATTTCCATTCGTTTTTATGTTATTAATAGTTTCTTTTCCAGCTGCTTTATTTTCACTTTCTTTGCTACTTTTTGGTTTTATTGAATCATTTTTATCACTATCTCTATCTTTTTTAATGTCTTTATCATTATCATTTTTTCTACTTTGACTAGAACCTAGCATTCCAGTCTGAGATCCTATTGCTTCTTGATAGTATTCATTCATTTCATCTTGGCTAAAATTTCCTTTAAGGAAACTACCGTCTTTTCTTTGAAAATCAACTAATCCATAATATGCGGATAAAAATTTTTCGTCTCCTTCCATAACAACAAAACAAGGTATTTCTCTCTTTGATGGATTCTTAGTGACCCTTTTTACCATATAAGTTGCTTTTTGTTTTGTCGTGGCTCTAGGACTTAAATTTTCAATATATGTTCTTATTCTATATTCACCCTCTGGTACGCTTGTTTCTTGCATCCAATTATTTTCAGGATTAATTTTTAATGTTTTAACAACCTCTTCGGTATCTGCTTTTACTACAAGAACGACTATTTCTAACTTATAACCTTCTTGGACAATTCCTTGTACAACAAGAGGTCCTGTTTCTTCTGCATACACATTAGATATCTGAAATGAAAAAAATAATCCTAAAATCGTTATTATTATCTTTAATAAGTTTTTCATAATATTAATCCTTATTTATTGCGAATTCTTCATATTTTGAATCAAGACATCGACTTCTTTTATCTCGTTTATTAACTCTGAAAAAGGATCATCTATAGTATTTTTTCTACTTTCATAATAGGCATTTCCTAGTGTTAAAATTAATTTTTCACGTTTTTTATTTTCTTTATACAGTTGAGTATTGGTTTGAATTGATTGAGTTAATTCCTTTGTTTTCTTTCCAGCTTTAGAACTAACTTCAAAAAATTTTTCTGAGATATCAGATAAAAAGGATTTTTGAAGATTATTACTGTTAATTTTTGAGCCGCAGGAAATACAGTATTCACTTGTTTTGAAGTTTTTGGTGCCACATTTAGCACAAAAGTTATATTCTTCCCTGACCTCACTATTGTATGGTGGGACATATTCTTCACCGTGACTATTATTGTTTGGTGATACATATTCTTCCTCAAGGATAATATTTTCTGAAGTTTCCCTTTTTACTTCAACTTCAACTTCATCATTCTTCTTTTCTTCTGGTTCTCCGATACTATTTACGACACTTTCTGAAATAGGAGTCGTTTCAGCATTTAAATTTTCTACTTCAAACTCATTATTTTTCTTTGCAGTAAAAAATTCCACTGGACTTGGTTTGCGATTAAATTTTTCTTCAAATTGAGATAGCCATTCTTCTTTATTCATAACCTCATACTCCTGTATATCTTACATGATAATTATTTTGTAAAATACTAATACGTTTATCTTTAGACGGATATCCTAACTCGCAATATCCTTTAGCCAAAGATCCATCTTCCTCAGATACAGTATCGATATAATAACAATGAATTTCCCCAAATCCAATCGAAGCCATATACTGGTCTGAAAGATATGCGTCACGTTTTACAATTGATTTTACTAACAATAAAAAGATACTTATTAATGCAACTATTAATATTATCGAACCATAAAATAGAATAGCTCCTTCTTTTGTTTCAGAACTACCTGACCAAAATGAGTTTCTGCTGTCTCCATAATTTTTTTTAAAGCCTCCAAATAGTGTTGTTATTAATAAAATTAGTAAGACAATAATTAAAATGATATTTGAACCAACCACTACAGGTAAAAGATTTGGAGCCATATTATGGATTCGATGGAGCTCAAACATAATTTTTGGTTCTAAAAAATATGGATTATCAAGTAAGCTATCAGTAACAATAATTTTGTTCATACCTATTGCGTAGGCAGCAGGCACATCATTGTGAATCATGCGGATTTCAATATTATCTGGTAAGTTTAAACCTTTTTGACGCGCCTTTTGAATAATCTCATTGACAGGTTGTTGAACTTTTTCTTGATAATCACTTCTATCTATCCTCTTCGCACCAACAATCCAACAAATTAAGGATTGACCGGTATTTGATAATAAAAATTCTGTAAATAATAAAGCTATTAGTCCAACAATTCCCTCACCATAGTATGTTTCCAAAAATATTGCAATCGTGAAATATATTAGAATCCCCCATCTTTGTGTATCAAAACAATATTTTAAATAGTTAAGAACATTAAATCTTTTTATGATAGAGTGAATAATATTTTGATCTTTCTGTTCTAAAGATTTCCCACAACCACTACATTGCTTATTATTTCCATAATTCTTTGTTCCACACGAATTACAAAATATAGCATTTTGATCATTTTGTATTTCCACAACATTTTGTGAAACGTATTCGTTCAACTCTACTTGTGGCTGAACCTGTGGCGTAGCATTGCTTTCACTGTCATTAACTTTCGAAATAGCCGATAAATCTGATACTATTATTTCTCCTGATTGAACGCCAGCTTGAATCTCTTCTTCTGTTGGTACACGGTCGTTAATCTCTTTAAATATTTCAATCCATTGCTCTTTATCCATCATATACTCCTATGTTCATTATTAAAGTAAAAGGCTGAGGGAGATCACCTTAAAAGGTTCTATTTCCTCCAGCCTATAAATCTATTTATAGATTACTCTTAATTTTACTCACCTTTTTTGCGCAATTTTATTCCAGATAGTCCCATAAGCATCGCTCCTAAGCCAAGTAATACTAATCCATTTTGAGAACCAGTATTTGGTAACGAACGTTGAGGATTATATCCGGTTACTGAACCTCGATAGTTATAGTGATCAGATTGAGAACCAACCTCATTTTTAAGATCAAAAGTTTTATGATCTTCATTTTGGTTTCCAATTGATTTAGTTTCACTTGATAACTTCGTATATTGCATCAGTTGTTTGTTAGCGTTTTCGTAAGCAAGCTGTACAGCTTCATATTGTGCAGTTGCATCCAATTGATCTTGTAGAAGTGATTTAAGTTTAGCTTCCTCTCTTGCTACATTTTCAAGTGCTAAACGATGCTCTTCAACTGCATTGTCATATGCTTCTTTTGCTTTTTTCAAATATGCATCGGCATTTTCAAGATGATCTAAAAGTGTTTCTAAAGCAACTAAGTGAGTCTTAAATTTAGAAATTTCATCCTTAATTTGTTTTTCTTTAGCTTTTAACTCTTCAACTTTATTCTCACGGTTTCTGAGTTCTGCTTCATCCGTAGCTTTTTCAGCTTTAAGATCTGAAAGAACTTTAAGTTCTTTATCCAACTCTGCACGCGCATCTGCTAAAACTTTTTGTTTTGTTTGAATGTCTGCATTTAGATTTTCAACTGCTGATTGTGCTTTTGCGTAACGAGTCTTGGCAGCAATCAATTGTTGAGAAGCTTCATCTAGATTCTTTTGTGCAAGAGGTGTCTTATCTGAGATTGAGTTTAATCTTGCAATCGTTTGACGTGTAGCATTTAAGGCTGCCAAATGTTTTTCATGAATTTTTGTGACTTCATCTAAATTGTTTCTTGCAGTCTTATCTGTTGCTTTTGCTTTCTCAAGCTCCTCTTTTGCAGTTTCTAATGCTTTTTGCTTAACTTGAAGGTCTGCATTTAAGTTATCTAAAGCTGTTTGAGCTTTGATATATCTTGTTTCAGCTTCTTCTTTTTGTTGTTTCGCATTGTCGTATTTCTTCTGTGCACTTGGAGTTTGATCAGGAACTGACATCAATTCTGCTACTAGTTTTTGAGTTTGTTTCAGATTTTGATTTGCATTTTGATTTTCTACTTTTGCTTTTTCAAGATCAGATTTAGCTTTTACTTCTGCTGTTGTAGCCTGGTCTAAATTATCTTTTGCATTTGCTAAAGCTTGACGCTTGCTTTGAATATCAGCATTTAATTGATCAAGTGCATCTTGAGCCTTATTAAATTGGATTTGTGTTTCATTATAATTTTGTGTAGCGTTTTCCAATTTAGTAGTAGCTGCAGGTGTTTGATCAGGAGTAGCTTTCAGAGCATCTAATTTTGCTGTCGTTTCTTTGAGAGCTTTTGTACTTGAATCATTTTCTGATTTAGCTTTTTCCAAACGATTCTGTGCAGAATCATTTGCCGTATTTGCTGCAGTCTGTTTAACTTTAGCAACTGTTAATTTATCTTCCATTTTTGAAGTATCAAATGGAGTAGCTAGAGGTTTGGCAATCCCTTTATCATAATAGTCGTCAACAGTTACGAAATGATATTCACCAGTTTGTTCATCTTTAACATATTCAAGATGTGCATCTTGACCTTTAAATTCAATAAAGTGCATACGTCCAACACCACTTGGTGTGAAACTATTTGCAGCTCCAATTGCCCGAATATTTGTAGGAGCTTTCTGCCCAATCATGAGTTTCATGTGTCCAAAATAAGCATGAACATCATTTGTCATAAAACTAATTACAGCATCATATACCTCGCGATACAATTGAGACATTGTTGCTTTACGAGTTTCTTTAGCTTCTGAATAATACGCACCATAACCAAGCAATGTATTATCATAGCTCATGTTTTCTCCAGTCCAAACGATGGAATCTAATCCATCTTTCGCTAGAGCAGTATCGCTGTGACTTGTGCTATATGGTTTATTTTCTTCAGCATAGGCTTTTGCAATGTTTTTGACACCCTGAACAGATTCTTCAGTGACAATATAATGATGACTACCCCAAACTTGGTCTTGCAGATTGTTGGCGAGAAGTGCATAATATTGGCTCAAAGCTTCAATCTGTTTAGCTGTGAGATTATCCAAATCGACTTCAGAGTCATCGATAGGCAAAACAATATCCTTATTTGGCCAACCTTTGATAACAATATTTTGGTGTTCAGGAGAATATTCCGTTTCTGGAGTACCAAAATCATATTTACTGCCTGTGAACCATTTTTGAATAACGTCGTTTAAGGCATTTTTATTTGCGTCTGAGTTATCGGCAAGGTAAGTCTTGTAAGCATCAATGACATCTTGAGGCAATTGAGGAATAGTGAGATTTTTAATTGCTGCAATTTGTTTATTGAGCGTTTCAACCGCTTGATCAGCCTTCTCTTTATTCTCTTTTGCTTCCTGAGCTGCTAGTGTAGCACTCGCTAGCTCATTTGAAGTTTCATTTACTTTAGCCTCTTCTTGTTTTTTCTTAGTAGTTAAAGTGGAAATATCCGAAGCTTTCTTAGCATCATTTTCTTTAGCTTTTTTGAGCTCTTCTTCTGCACTAATCTTACTATTTTGTTTATTTGCTAAATCATTTGCTTTACTATCACGATTTGCGATTGTTTGGGCAAGTTGTGATTCAGAAGCATCTAGATTACTTTGCGCTGATACCTTATTTTCTTGAGATTTCTTTAGATTCTCCTGTGCTTGTTTTTGTTTTTCCTCAGCAGATGACAAGTTTTTCGCCGTTTCTTGGCTTTTCTTTATTTGATCCGCTTCAACTGATTTTGCATTTTTTAGTGCGGTAGCTTTTTTAGCATCTGCTTCTTTGGCACGATCAAGTTCCTGTTTTGCTGTATTTTCAGTTGCTGTTTTAGCATCTAAATCTTTCTTAGCAGCATCACGTTCTGCTACAATTTCTTCAACGCCAGTACCGTCTAAAACTTTCTGAGCAGTTTCTTTCTCTTTTTGAGCCTTCACTAATGTACTCGCTGCTTCTTCTGCAACCTTTTTAGCATCTGCTAATTGTTTAGCTGAGACTTGACTAGCACTAAGTTGCGTTTTTTCATCAGCAGAAGCTTTACTGAGTTCTTCGGCCTTATTTTTGTCTTCATTAATAGCATTTTCCAAAGCCTTTTTGGCTGCTGATTCTGCTGATTCTTTTTCAGCTACATCACTTTTTGCTTTGTCTCTTTCAGCAATGATTTCCGATGCTCCAGTACCATCAAGATTTTTTTGTGCAGTTGCTACTGCTCCCTCAGCTGTCGAAACTTTCTTTTCTTGATCTGAAATTTTATCTTGATCTTTTTTAATAACATCTGATTGCTGATTACGTTCTTTCTCAGCTTCTAGAACTTTATCAGATGCATCTTTTAGTGATGTTTCCTTTTTCTCAATATCAGCTTTTACTTCTGATATTTCATTTTTGGTTTTTTCAATTTTCTCAGGCGTAGCTGATTCTTTATTCGCCTCAGCATTCTTTAAGTCAACATTTGCCTCGGAAACTTTTGATGCAGCAGCTGCTTCCGAAGCCTTAGCGTTTTCTAATGCACTTTCTTGATTTGAAACCGATTGATCCGTTTCTTCCTTGATCGTTCTTGCTTCTTCTACAACTTCAGAAGTTGGCGTTTTCGTTACGGTTGCAACCCCATTATTAACAAATACTCCGTCTACTTGTTTTATATTTGTAGACGAAGTAGACGTCGATTCAACACTTAATGTTGACTCATTTGGCTGACTTGCAGTTACTTCATCCGCTTGTACAACAGAAATCCCCGCAAAAGCTGTAGCTATTGATACAGCGGATACAGTTGCTTTGATCGTTTTCTTTTTCATAATTCCCACCTTTATGATAGAGTATTGAGCAAATTATCACTATATAATTATAAACACCCGAATTATACTATATTTTAGCAACTTTGTAAAGTTGTAGCCAACCTTTTGAGAACTAGAACCTAACCTTATAAGGCTGTAAAATAGTCTTAAGAGGTGAGCAATGTCAGAATTACAAAAGTATATAAGCAAACGAATACGGATTTTGCGGATTCAGTCCGGGATGACTCAGGAACAGTTAGAAGAAAAAGCAGATCTTGGTACCAATTATGCCTATAAGCTGGAAAATTTAGAGCCCAATATAAAAATTAGTACGCTTGAGAAAATTATAGAAGCTTTAAATGTTGATCTACAAACTTTTTTTGATTTAACACTTAAAGAAGAAAGTACTGACTTAGCACAGCTTATCGACACTATCAAATCTTTACCAGAGTACAAACAAAATAAAGTCATTTCAGCTATTAACACAATTATTAACGAGACAAAATAAAAAAGAGTGGAAAAGGATAAGTATAATAACGATTCCTTTCCCACTCTTTTTGTGCATGAAAATAATGCTATTAGCTATTAGAGCCTGCGATTCTTGGGTAACCAAACGTCATATCGAGGTTATCTTTCTCGTAATTCTTGATCAATTCCCAGAAATCTGCAACTGATAACCGACCTATTTAATAATAGGCCGGTTATATTTATTTATATCAGTTTATTACTTGTTTTGAATCGCTTCCTTTACTTGGGCAATAGTGACAGGTTGAGAGTCTTTATAAATGACTTTTTCCCCTTTAGTATCAAAAATTTCTCCGACTAGAGGTTCGCTACTATCTGCAGATTTAACAGAAAACCCGCCACCCATATTTTCAGGATAGGCAATGATCGTATCCTGATCTGAAAATTGATTTAACGTTTCCAAGAGAGTAGAATCTTTAGAAGCTTGTTTTACCATTATCTCTAGAGTTGGTGGTTTCGCTTGGATATCCTCGCCTTTATCATTTGCAAATATTATGTTACTTCCGATAAGGACAGAAGAAATTAGAGTAACGATAAAAGCACATGTAGTGAATTTCTTGAGCATGTTGAGTCTCCTTAATAAACCTCGCCTTTCGTAGTTATTAGTGTAGTGTAAAATGCGAAAAGATATATCGTTTAGTTCTAACACATTAAATCAGAGAAATATAGTTTCCTAATTTTTTCCTTTCTATCTCTGTTTAAGCGGTAGTCCTTCCAATATTATTGTACGTTCTTTTTTTTAAAAATACAAGAAAAGAGAATTCTCAATTTATAAAATTAAGCTAGACAGAAAAAGCATCCCGTATTTTGGATACGAAATGCTTTCAACAAATGTAAATAAGTTTTAACGTTTACTAAATTGTGACGCTTTACGAGCTTTCTTAAGACCTGGTTGGAACCCCTCGTATTTGAATGAATTTCAATATATGCTTAATATCAATGTTTCCCCACGTTTTCAGAAAGAAATATTTCATCTAATTTGAATAACTTTCAATTGAATGGTGTAAATTTTACCCTAAAAATACACGAATTGAGCTAGATTTCACCAAAAAGTTCACACCATTTGAATTGTTACTGTTTTGTACTTTTTATAGATTTAGAATTCTTTGTTTTCAAATAGTTTAGTGTCAATGTAAAAAATTACTATTGAATAAATAACAGTTAAAAGTAGTTGAATGGTGTAGCTAATTATCGAAATATTCTTTGAAACAGGGTTTAAAATATTCAATACTCCTAATGGGCTAAAAGATAATAACAAGTTATTTTGGTCTAATAAACTTCTTGAAATCAGTTCTCCTAAACCTCTTAACAAAACAACTCCAACTAGGGTACTCGATAAAGAATTTGTTATCAAAAATAAACAAATAATTGCTGTACTATAAAAAATAGTTGTAAAAAACGTTGTAATAATTTGAATGAATCCGGCCGTAAAAGTAAGCATATTATCTGTAGATGAAGAGTAAGCTCCAACTTTAAAAAATCCAAATAGTAATGTTGTCGCTATAAAAGATGTTAGACATAAAACAACTAAAATTAAGAATGAGGCAAAAATAGATGCTAACAATTTTGAAAACAAAATTTCTACTCGTTTAACCGGCGTCACTAACAATGATTTAATTGTTTTTTGCTGAATTTCTTGATAAAACGGTACTAATGCTACTATAACTCCTACTATCAAAGCAAATATCGAAAATGTATCGCTGGAGGTTTTAAAAACATTTCCAAATGAAGATTCTGGTGCAACCATTCTTAGATACAGTATCAATAGAGAAATGACACAAACAAACCCTCCAAAAACATAGAAAATCTTTTTCCCAGCAAATAATTTGAACAACTCAATCTTTATTAATTTAAGCATATCAAACCTCCATATCTCTCTGCATTTTGATAAAAATATCCTCAAAATTATTTTGTTTCTCAGAAAAATTTATGATGGAGATATCCTGACGTAATAACTCTGTGAGTAGTTTCTCCTTTACCTCTTTCATTGATTCTATATCTAAAGATAACTCAAATTGCTCTATTCTATCAGTAAAAACAATGTTTAAGTTATTTAAGATAGACTTAGTAAGTTCTAAGTTATCAGTTTTCAACAACCAAACGTTCTTTATAGATCCAAGTGATAAAAATTCTGTCTTTTTCCCTTGGAAAATTACTTTCCCTTGATTGATAATTGTAACTGTATCTACTAACTTACTTAATTCTTCCAATGAATGACTCGAAATTACAATCCCAACTCATTTTTTAGACAATTCAATGAGCAAGTCTCTAAACTCTTTCATTCCTATGGGATCTAATCCATTGAATGGTTCATCTAATAATAAGATAGTTGGCTGATGGATTAAGGCTTGAGCAAGCCCCAAACGTTGTTTCATACCTAATGAAAAACTAGATACTTTACAATCCACACTATTGTCTAAACCAACTAAATGCAGATAGTTTAAAAGATCTTCTTTTGATAAGTTTACTTCATCATAAAGACTAGAAATAAGCATTAAATTCTGTCTAGCTGTTAAAGATTCATAAAATGTAGGATATTCAATAATCGTACCGATAGTATTCAAATAGCCCTTTGAGTTCCCTTCAATTAGTTTCCCATTGATTTTAATTTCACCAGATTCTTTTTTTACTAAACCTAAAATCGTCTTGAATATTGTAGTTTTCCCAGAACCATTTTGTCCAATGAGTCCCATTATTTCGCCACTCTGCAACTCAAATGACAAATCTTCAATTACTTTATTTTTGTTATACGATTTATTTAGACCAAAAATTTGTAATAGTGCCATTTCGTCTTCCCTTCTAGTTAACAACGTTTATATTCAACCATACTATTTATTTACTTATCTAAGGGAAATCCATCATAAATGATTCTTCCTTTATCCATAACAATAAATCTATCTACAAATTTCATGAAGCTATCTTCATGAAAAATACTTATTATTATCATGTTTTTTTTAATTGAATTTAAATATTCAAAAACTTTTTTCTCGGATTCTTTATCCAAACTACTTGTCGCCTCATCTAATAATAAAATTTCAGGATTACTTAGTATAGCTCTAGCTAATCCAACTTTTTGTTTTTGACCACCAGATAAGTTTTCTCCATTTTCTAGAAGAAATAGCCCTAGCCCATTTCCCTCTGATGTAAGTTCAAATAAACCAAATTCGATACAAATCCTATTGATTTCTTCATCTACAATCATTGAATTTCCCAAAGTTAAATTATCTCTCAGTGTCCCTTCAAATACATAGGGATCCTGACTAACGTATGCTAACTTACTTCTTATATAAAGGAGAGAACCAATTTAGTCATCTCCAGATTGTAACTTTTTATCAAGCCACTACAGTTGACAATGAGCCTTTATTATTAATTTGACCCTAAGTCTTTTTCTACTATTCTTAATCCGATTGGAAAATCATCTTTTCCCAATTTTAATTTCTGTTTCTCAATCAACTTAGCATCCTTGAGACTATATTGTAATAAATGTTGATCAGTAGCTAGATACAACATATTTTCATTTGAAATTGTAAAAGAATATATTTCCTCTGGTGTTTCACCTGAATTGTCATCCAACACAATCGCTTTTATAGTTTCATTTTGTAAATCAAGAACAGATAAAATATTCTTTCCTTCTACCTCGTGCTTGACGACAAGGTAATGATTATCTGGACTTGGATAAAGCATATTAGGATAAGGATTGGGTAAGGTAAATAATTTCCTTTCTCCAGTGTGCAAATCGATTGACAACAATTGGTTTCCTGCCACCTTCTCAAAAGTATCTGTATCACGAATTGCAGAGATACTTACGAATGCCCTATCTTTGACAATTGCCAAGCCTTCTAACATTTCAACCTTTTTACCATCTGAAGTTAATCGAATTCTATCTTTTTCTTTCCAATGCTCTTTTTCATTTAGTACTATTAAATCTGAATCCAACACGCCTTCTGGACGATTTCGTTTTGGATCTTGATAAGCAATCTCAGCATATACGTTAGAATTATTTGCAACAATCTGACTCGAAATTGCTGTCATTTGGTTAAATTTTTTCTGAAAAACTTGCTTTCCATTAAGAGAAAAGACTGTTAATATTCCTGAGTTTGCATCTGTTTGAGCAGTATAAAAGTAATTAGAAGAGATACCTGATCCCATCATTGCATAATTCTTAGTATGATTTTTCCTTATCTCGCCTTTGGAAAAATCAATTGAAATGATATTTTGATGATCTATTGGTGCAAAATCATCACCTTCCGTTACGATCATCTTATCACCACTGTTTAAACACGAAAACCAGAGATTAACATACGTTGCTACATCAATTTTTTCTACTCGATGTAACTCGAGCTTATTCTCTTTCTTAGTATATGATTGAATACTTTTTGAGGTGACCAAGTAAAGATTCGATTCTGGATCAACTTGAAACATTGGTGTTTGGACCTTAGAACAAGAAAGCAAAAGGAAGAATAGAAATAAAATCCCAAAAAGATAAGAGCGTTTCATAGGTTATCCCTCCTATCCATTTCACGACTCACTTTCTCACCAAGCATAATTTTTCTCACCGCATGTAGCCATTGCTGCTAACAGCTCCTCTGGTGTCAGTTTCTTCAAGCCTCCATAGGTTGGATCCTGTACATGTGTATCGGGGTCTAGATAATAGATTGCTGCGATGTCCTTGCTATCTGCTGTTAATTCATAGCCTACTCCAATCACATTATGTTCCCCACGTTTTCCAGGATAGATTTGAGCTACATTAAAGGTGTAATAGAGAGGATAGCCATCATCAATATCTTTGCGCACGCGTTCTTTAAAGAGGCGGACATCTTCCGAATCTGGACGAGCGTCTGTTACAGTAGCTAGTCGATAACCTGCTTGGTTTCCACTTGGTTCTGGATAGCCAAATAGATTCTGATTCAAGACGCGAATCGCATCTCGATTATGAGTCCCATAGGGATTATAAGTCCCCATTTCCTTAGCTAATTGATGTTGAGAGACGCTAACCCCTCGACTAGCCAGCATCATATGGACTGTCGCCGGAGCACAGAAATACCATTCTTCTTGAAGTTTTAGAGGAATAGGCAATAGTTTTCGGATCACTTGATTCTCTTTGCTAGATGATTCTTGCTTGAGCGATTGAGAAGGTTGCGTGTTCTCTGGCATTGAAGCTTGTTCCTGTTTTGAAGATGGCAAAGTTTGCTGAGTTCCAACTTCTGCGCCGTCTTCCTTGATTTTTAATCGCTCTGCTACTTCTGCTGGCATTGGAGGATTAGGTTCTGTACGCTCCTTTGTTTTTACACTAACTGTTGTTGATGAAGCAGATGTGACCTTACGAGAGCTGGAAGGACTTGTTTGGCTTTCTTTTGGTGTCTCTTTACAGCCAGATAAACCAAGCAAAGTTAGAAGTACAAGAAATAAATGAACTATTTTCATGGTTTTTCTCCTTTCTACCATTCCTGATAGCGCATTACGGAGTTTTCATTTCGATAGATTTCACCTTTTGGAATCTCACTATCCTTCTTTTTGAATTGAATCCATAGAATCCCTTTATCCGATAGTAAAATGGGGCCATGATCATATAAATAATGAATCCGATGCTTTAAATCCCACAAATAATATTGAGATTTAACACGCTCCTCACTTCTTCTTTCTCCCATATATGTGAGATAAATATTGCGATATATGGAGGTTTCTGCCTGTGAAGTAGAAAATATCTTTTTATGGTTTTTATTTTCGAAGGTAAACGAAGCATCTTTATTATTTGCAACCAAGTAAAGGAGATTGTGCCCGTTCGTCAATAAATCGACATAATAGCGTTGATCATCCTTTGTTTGATCTATAACTTTTTTCTGCCCATCACTTAAGGAGTAGGCTACAATTTTTGTAGTTAAAGCTGTATTATCAATTTGTACATAATACAAGTGATCTTTAAAGACAGTCGGAAAACCGCTATTTTCTGATTCAATCGTCTGATGAGTCCCTGTTTCAAGGTCAAATTCTTCAATTTGATATAGGCTATCGCCTACTTCATAATTTATAAAGAGTTTCTGGTTGGATCGAGCTACTTGAGTAACTGGAACTGTTCCAATAGGTCTCCTATCGATCAGTGTCGTTAAAGATTTGTCCTTTATCTTCCAAAGATAGTAAATCCCTGTCTGATTGAGTTGATCGTACTCTTCAAAAACAACAATATCATGATCTACATAGCTAACAGCTACATGAGTCAGATTAGATGTCTTTTCAACATCTTTTATCTTTTGAAATTCCTTGGTATGTAAATTCATACTGGCAAGATAATTCTGATCATCATGTCCTTGGTCAACAGCCTCGCCATAAGCAATCCCATCATTTGACAGTGCGGTAGGTGTAAAGATTTTCCCATCTGGATAAGGGATAGAAATAGAATTTTTTAATAAATCTTCTGCCTTTCTTTCCTCGAACCCTATTTTCCTAGACACATTGGTACTACCGGAAGGAGATTTTTTTTGTGGTCCTACAAGAGTGCAGGCTGATAAGAGAATGATAATACCAACGATGATAAAACCTAAAAATTTTTGTTTGACATGATCTGTTTTCTTCATCAGCCTATACCTCCTGACTTAAGCATTACTTCATTACCTATTTATCTACAATAAAAAGATAACGAACGATTTTAAAATTGAAATCTTTTTTTCTTTCTAGAATAATAATACACAAAATAAAAAAGCAAATGTCAAATTGTCTCTTATATACACATTTTATACTTAGATAAATGAACTCAAAATATTTTCCTCAGTATTTATTGGTTCAAACTATGCTATCAAAGTCTTCTGAACGGAAATCTCTTTATTTGATAATTGAAAATAATTGTATTTCATATTAAAAGCACCTCAAATATTAGATGAACTCTAACATTTGAGGTGCAATTCAAAATTATTATTTGTTAAATTAAATGATCATTTTTTCAAATATTGCTTAACTAGCTGATCTAACGGGATAATGTGTAGGTTGCCATCCCTTACCCAATAACCATTGAGCATGGATACAACAATATGTCGATTATATCTTCAAACCGTTTTATGACTAAATCCATTTAGAAACTCATTCCTTGAAAAAACGCTTCACATCTGACTGACATGCTTCCAACAACGTTATTTCTTCAGTTAATTCGAGTAACTGCAAGCCTTCATCGACCAACTTTTTATCCGTTAAACAAATTCCAAGTGTCACTTTAGCATTTCCTAGAAAATCATATCGCTTACTTTTTTTTGCCGTATCTAACAATAGATAACTGATACTCGTACATTTCTCCATCAAACCATTCCATAGAAAAATACTGGCTAAATTTGAGAGTAATTTATACTTGGTGGGAAGAATCTCTGTATAATCAGAGTAATCATTGAGCCTATCTATCACTTCATCACAGATAGAAATCACTGTTTCTAGTGGAAGTGTAAATAAAATAACGACAATTAATTTGAGGTCACTATGATACCAAACATCCTGATTTTTAATTTCGTTCCAAGCTTCCGTTGCCATTATTCTTACCTTTTCATTTGGACCAGATTCTCGTAAACAAAGAATGACCTCTACTCTCTTTAGTATATTTGACACAGGAATATCATTAGGATATTTTTTTAAATAAGCTACACTCTTATTCTTCAGTTCCAATAATTTATCATTTGATTGGTAGGCATTGTTATCTTCTGCCAATAAGATAATTTCTTCTCTATCGGAATGGTGGTAAGAATGACATATATATCGAAATTCTTCGAAATCTAGGCCAACTTGCTTTAGAAGATGCTCCATCAACTCAAAACTAGGCACTACTTGGTTCGATTCAATACGCGACAAGTGCGCTCTTGAAGTGTAATCCTGGCAAACTTCCTCTTGACTAATATGTTTTGACTTCCGTATTTTTTTATAGATCGTACCGTAATCCCAACGCATAACAACTTCACCTCTAATTATGTGTATAAATGTTACATTTTTACACTTCGTTATGTGTTTAGTATATCATATATATAGAAAAAGGAGGTGCAGATATGCAAAAGAAAATCACTATTTATTTTTTGTATTAATGCTTTCACAATCCAAATAACTGGGGTGCATTTTCAAATTATTACCATGATTACAAATATCACTGGTCAAGCGTAACTCGTGCAAGAGATAGTAAATCATCATATGCTTACGCTCCTTCTCATCAGACCTCAAGAGCTTTTATAAATAGAAATTTTGGTGAAACAGTATATTTTAATTACGGATTTTAAAAAAATTCATAGCTCATAGAAAAGATTATATTACAATTCATGAAAATTTTAGAAAGTGAGTAAAGTATGAAACGCTTCTTTGTCATCCTTTCAAATATCTTTATAACAAGTTTTCTACTTTGGATTTGTTTTTCAACCTCATATGTGGTTATTCACAATAGTTTTCCAGCTATTAGTATTCTTTCCCAGAACAAAGAGGTATCAAAAGATCAGGTAAAATACAGTTTAGATCAATTAGCAAATGAAACAGACAGTGTGATTGGTGAACAAATTGAAACAATAGACGATAAAGGTAAGGTTCATTTTTCCTATGCAATATTTGGATCTGGCCATATCCCAAATGGCCTTGTTAAAGCTAGTGAAGAAGATTTTTACAATAGTGGCTTATTGTCCAATTATTATATTTTATCTGGAAATCTCACTCTAGATAGATTAAATCATGAACTTCAATCATTGGGTTTCACACAAACATTTGTTTCATATCCAAATATTTTTCTTAGCTTATTTACGTATATGGGAAATGGTAGTCAATTACTCGTTTTGGTCATTTTTCTACTAACTTTTATAGCCTTAATGATTATTCAAAAAACCAAGGAAATGCGAACAGTTGGGATTCGATATATTTCTGGATTGCACCTAACTCAGATTTTTGGAAACTCAATTATTAGTGATTGTGGAGATTTACTTTTAGGGATAATTACAGGGGTTTTTCTTGGAATCTGTGGTGTAAGTCTATTCCATATCACACCATTTTCTATTCCAGTTATTTTTTCAGCTAGCATAACTTATAATTTGTTACTTTTGTTCCTTTCTATACTCTTTAGCTTTCTTTATGTTTTAAGTATTAAAGCGGTACATTTGGTTTCTTTACTCAAAGGAAAGTTACCTTTGAAACCGATTATGGGTATTCTTTACTTGGGGCAATTGGTTGCTTTTCTTTTAATAGTACTTACCATTCATAGAACAAGTATCTATTCAACTATTTGGCAATTGCATCAGGCTGGAGATACAGCATGGTCAAATCAAAAAGATTGGGTATTGCTTTCAACAAATAGGGAGTTTGGGGCAGAGGCTAGAAATCAGGATAGTAGAAAAATGTTGGAAGAACAATGGAAAAACTTCATAGAAACTGGCATTCAGAATGGAGGAATGCTTGTTCAGCATCCACTTGCATCATTCGATCTAAAAGGTCTGTCTTCACATCCCTTAATGGGAAAAATGTCGATAAATGACTACAATCCGTATGCTAATAGCTTATATGTGACTCCTAATTATCTAGATATTCAGAATGTAGAATTAAATGAAGAAGATAAGAAGAACATTAATAGCCTTGGAGAAGGAGAATTTGGACTACTATTGCCTGAAAAATTAAAAGATCAAGAAGATAAATTGCGTCAAATTTATGAAGATTTCCTAGCGATTCGAAACGATAAGGGAAATAAAATTCAACAGGCTATGAAAGCTCGTGTTTTCTATATTTCAAACAATAAGAAGCGTTTCGTATATAATTCTACACCAATCTCATATCAACAATTTCTAAGTGATCCTATACTTATTGTCCTTAAACCAAGCTCTTTTGGAAAAAATCAAAATGATTTCTTCACTTATCCATCTGATTATCTGTATTTTAAAGGTTTGGATGCCACTAAAAAACTAGTTGAACAAGGTGGAATAAAGAGATATATCAGTCAGTATGATCTTGCCTATTATGTTTATCGTGGTATGAGTCACAACATTCAAGTTGAAATATTGACAATCATTGCTGGTGGTTTTCTCGGTATAGCTACCTCAATTCTACTCTTTAATACAATGACAATCCTCTACTTTGAAGAATTTCGTAAAACTATTCTTATTAAGAAAATATCAGGATTAAATTTTTTTGAGTTACACCAGAAATTTTTTATCTGGCAAATAGTTATCTTCATTTTGGGAGGGGCTATTGGTCTTTTGCTAACAAATAAACTTTGGGTAGTCTTTCTAACCTCTTGCGTCTTTGGTTTGAATTCTATTTTAATACTAATGCATCGTTCTCGTAAGGAAGATAGGATGGCTAGTATTATATTGAAAGGAGCATAGAAATGATTAAAATCCATCAACTAACAAAAACCTTTGGGGACCGGACGGTATTTAGTGATTTGAACTTAAATTTTGATGCAGGTAAAGTCTATGCTCTTATCGGAAATAGTGGTTGTGGCAAAACAACCTTACTAAATATGGTAGCCAAGCTAGAACCTTATGATCAGGGAAGTATTCAATATAAAGGAAAAGATTTACGAAAGATTAAACCAACAAACTATTTCAGAAATGAACTCGGTTATCTCTTCCAGAATTTTGGACTTATCGATAATAAAACTGTTTCAGAAAATTTAGATTTGGGATTAATTGGTCATAAATTAGACAAACAAAAAAAGAGAGAGACCAAAGAAGAAGTATTAGATAGAGTAGGACTATCTTATATTCAACTAGATCAAAAAGTATATGAGCTTTCTGGAGGAGAAGCACAACGTGTAGCCTTGGCAAAGATCATTTTAAAAGATCCTCCTCTAATTTTGGCAGATGAATTAACTGCCGCTCTTGATCCTGAGACCTCACAGGAGATTATGGACTTACTCCTAACATTAAAAAATAAGGAACGTCTGATCATTATTGCAACACATAATCCAACCATTTGGAAACAAGCTGATCAAGTGGTAAGCCTAAAAATTAGTCAATGAAGAATAGGGTAATAGCACAGATTTTCATTACGTTACATATTCATTTCCTGACAAAACATCCCGAAAGTTAAGTGCACCCAAATAGTTAGATTAATAATTTATCCAAAGGATTTAGTTCTGTATTGCACAGGACTGAGTCCTTTTCTACTATTTGTATAGAAGTGTATACATTTTTAATCTATAGTCGTAGAGATTTAGTAAATTATTCGTAACCAAAAATGTTTTTGAGCTAATCATTGTCAATTATATACTCTATTTAAGTGAACACTGGAAATTTTAAATGCTGATCTTATACTGTAAAATGTACTTTATTTAAGGGAAAACTAAAAATTTTTCAAATGTACATTCATACAAAAACACGGCTCATGAATCATGGCCGTGTTATTTTTTACTTAAGTTAGTTAACTAATTCTCTTAGTTAATATTTACTTACATTTTATTTGCTTTAATTCCTTCATCTCTTTTAGAATACTAAAAATATAGAAACTAAATAGAACTACACCTAAAAAAGATAAAACAAAGAAACCAGACGTAAGTTTTTCGCCTCTAACAGCTAGTACTCCAAGGGAAAAAATACCGATAGCCATTATGGAAATTATGAGGATAAACCACAAGTAAATCATATAAAACTTATAAAGATAGCAAAAGGACTTATTTTTTTGTTTAGGGTTATCCTTCCATTCTAAATAAAAGAAATAAGGTATAAAAATAATTAAAATAAATAGAAATTCTATCTCTATCATAACCTCTCGTCTTATCTCCCTTAATCAAATACATGATTTATAGCATATTAAAACTTTTTATTTAGGCAAACTAATGACAAAATCTAAATGCAAAATCATCGATTAATCAATTCCTCAATTTCCTTTACCCCTTCAAACTCTCCAACACTTTCGAAAAGTTCTATAGCTCGTTTGAAATGTGTGTTGGCTAATCCTTTATCTTCCAAGGCTAAATAGATTTCACCTAACCCTCTATAGCTACAAGCCTGAGAAATCACATCATCAGTCTGTAAAGATTGTTCCAGTGACAGATTCATGAATGTAAGAGCTTCATTAAGATTGTTTAATTTCAATCTCAAATAGCCTTGTTCGTAGTTATTTATAGCTTTCTTTAGATTATCATTGGGAAAATACTCTTCAATTATCTTCTCTTCATCTTCAATGAGCTTTAAAGCCTTATAAAAATCACCCTGATCTCTGTAGATCATCGCTAATTGATGTAATCCAATGTGTTCATGTTCTTTATCTTCATTTTGTTGAGCTAATAAAATGTATTTCTCAAAGATACGGGTACACGAGGCATAGTCTTTTTCTGCCAATAATAAATACCCCATCAGATTTAAAAGGCTAAAATCTGTACAGGTATCAATGGAAAAATCTTGTTCAACCAACTTTTTAGCTTCTGATGTTTTTCCCTCCAGAAACAAGTCCCAAGCTGTATCAATTTTAGAGACCATCTATTTTCCCCTTTCAACTATAAACAACCTTCATAAAATAAAATCACTCAACCAGAAGATGCTAAACACTACCTTTATAAATTTAATCCACTAGGCTAAAGTATAGCAAAAAGTCCAAATAACTACTATTTGGGCAAAATGTTACTTAGTTTCTTTTTAAACGAGCAATGAGTAACTTAATAAGATAAGCTAGAACTACAAGTGCTACTACGCGTGATAATAGATAGAAAATAGAATAAACAAAATAGATTTGCATATCTGACACCTCCCAAATAAAAGAGATTAACCATCTTGTCCTCAATATTATTGTACTCCCGTTCGAAAGCGGTGTCAAGAGTTGTGACAAATAGTATCAACATCTAGAATGAAGTTAAAGCCTATAAAAAGCAAAATAAATCAATCTGTTCCATTTTGAATTCCTTTAACGATTGTAAAATATATCCTATTTTAGAAGAGGTACGTATGAAGTTATCAATTTAGATAATGTCAAAGCAAGAGAGAAATATAATTAGTAAACATAAATACAATATTTTCTACATTTTTTAATATACTTTTATTAGTATAATTGGTAAAATCTTAATTAACAAAAATTATGTTTTATCTACTATCCCAATTACCTTACAACACAGGTTCATTGAATAGGATTAGATAACCAAAGCAATGTTGAAACGAATGGAGGGGGTTAATATTAAGAATTTAATAAGTGATCAAATGTCTAATAGACAAATCATCAAAGACTTTATTAGTAGTTTTATTAGTTCTTTAAGTGGAAAAGCTTTTAATTTTGCTTTAGGATTAATGTTACTGGACCAAACAAAATCTGCAATGAGTTTTGGAATCAATATGATCATCTATCCTTTAGTTAGTTTGATTTTCTTGCTTCCAATCGGTAATTTAGTAGACCGATACCGTCATAAAAAGATCTTAATTTATAATTTTATCTTTAGGCTTATAATCTTTCTTCTGTTTTATGCTTTTTATTTTTTAACGAATTCATCTACTATCTTATACCTCGTAATCCCGTTTGTCATACTCCACTCAATTACAGTTAACATCAATGATACTTGTTATTCAGCCTCTATCCACGAGTTAGTAAACGATAAAAAAATTCAACGATTAAGTTCTGTTACACAAACCGCCATTGCTATCGCAACCATGCTTTCCCCAGCTATTGGAGTCATTCTTTATAATTGGTTAGGCTTCTCAGGCTTTATTCTTATAGAAATCATTGCAAATATCCTTTCTTTAGGTGTCTTACTTACCATGAAATTCTTCTATGAACACGAAGAGCAAGAAGCTAAGATTAAACAGAATGAAAAGCATCAACACGGGGTCAAAGAAATTATCCAATTCTTAAAAGAAAATCAGATTGTCAAATATATTATTCTTGTTAGTGTTGTACTGAATTTTTTCTATACTTCCATTAGCATTGGAGTACCATTTGTAGTCAAAGAGCAACTCTTATTAGATAATGCAACAGTAGGTATCCTAGAAACTATGTCTGCAGTTGGAATGTTATTAGCCAGTGTGTCTATGTCGCTACTGCCAGACAAAAAAGAAACCAACACACTTCTCACTAATAGAATCCGCATCCCGCTTTTTCTTCTAACTATCGCTATCGTTGGTTTGGGTATTACATTTGCAACTACTAACGCCCAGGTGATTATTTCTTCCGTTGGCGGTTTATTTATGGGAATTATCGCATTTACTCTTGTTATTCTAAATATTGTCGTCATGACCTATCTTCAAAGTAGTATTGAAACAAATTATTTAGGAAGAGTAATGAGTACTTTGTTCACACTGAATACGTCTATCATGCCGATAGGTACCATTGTATTTACTTATTTATTTCAAAAGGACATAAACGGAGGCCTGATATTCGTATTTGGAGGAGTTTCTCTCCTGATCTATACCATGATAACGTTACCTCGAATCTATAGAATACTCCAAAAAGAACACATTTATTGATATTGACAGAATTAAAATATTGTATAATTAAATCAAAGATGACACTGGAATCAGGAGGATTTATTATGGTTAATAATCTAGCTGTTGAAGTCACAAATCTTTCAAAAGAATTTTTACTAGGGCAAGATAAAACTGTCTCTATTTTGAAAGATATTTCTTTATCTGTCAATTATGGAGAATTTGTATCAATACTTGGTGTCAGTGGTTCTGGAAAGTCTACTTTATTAAGTTGTTTATCAAGTTTATCTGAACCAACAAGTGGCGAAGTTGTTATCAATGGTGTGAATCCATACACTTTAAAAGAAGGGAAACTTGCTAAATTTAGAAGGCAAGATATTGCAATTATTTTTCAAAATTATAATCTGGTACCCGCTCTACCTGTTCTAGAAAATGTTACACTTCCTCTGAGACTTTCAGGAAAGAGTATTGATAGCAATAAAGTAAAAAAAATGTTGGATAGTTTGAATTTTAAAGCAGAACTATCATCATTAGTTTCTACCTTATCAGGTGGAGAACAGCAAAAAGTGGCTATTACTCGTGCAATAATAGCTGATAGTAAAATTATTTTTGCTGATGAGCCAACAGGAGCTCTGGACAGCGTCTCAAGAAAACTTATTTTTGAAACACTTCGTAATTTAGCGAGTCAAGGAAAATGTGTTTTTATGGTCACTCATGATATTGAGTTGGCTTCAAAAACTGACAGAGCACTCATTTTAAAAGACGGAAAAATATCTCGACAAATTATTAAACCTTCAGCTGATGAGCTCTACCAAGCACTTGAAAGTAGTAAAGATTAATTTGAGGAGGTTTTATTATGCTAAAATTAATCATTTACCAATTTCAGTACTCAAAAAGACAATGGTTAGGAACAATACCATTACTATTTGTATCTAGCCTGATTGTTGGAACATCTTTATTTGGTATTGCTAGTTCAATAAAGACTGCTAATATTAACGCTTCACAACTTTTTCAAATGCTAATAGTTTTTGGCGGGACTACTCTATTTTTCCTTATTTCAAATAATATAAGACTGCTAATAGATATCTTTAAAAAGGATTACCAATTATGGGCTATCTTAGGCGCAAGCAGAACTCAGCTATCTTTACTAGTATCTGGACAGTTTTATTTAATGGCAGTGATTGTTAGTAGTATTGGTACAATACTTTCATTCTTCATGGCAGATAGTTACTACAAATTTTTACAAAATTTATTAGGAAGAGATGAGTTACCTGATTTGGTTATTACAGCCAACATTCAATCAATTTTATTGAGTGTTTTTATAGTCCCAACAATTGTCGGGATAGGGGCTTACTTTTATTCAAGTCGAATACTTAAAATATCATCAATATTAAAACCAAAAAAGAAAAAAAGAAAAGTTACAGTAACTGGCTCTGTTCGTTTATTCCTATGGTTACTATGTATAGGTTTTATTGTTTCAGCAGGTTTTATCAGAAACAAAGAAATAATTGCAACACAGTCAAGCATAATATTATTTTTATTAATTATTCACATCCTTATTATTCAATCACTATCTCCATCAATTCAAATGTTTCTAATAAAATTTTTAATGAGGATATTTCCAACTGAAAATTATGTAATCAATACAGGCTTTTGGGATCTACTATCCAATCCTAGCTATTTGAAAAGTATACAAACTTCAATGAGCATGGGAGTAACTCTCATTTCTGGGTTTATTCTTTACACCCAAAATATGTATTCATTCATGAATACAGCAAACGGTGTACAAGAAGCAAGAGCTTCCTTTATTGCTTATCTGTCTGCTCCAATTATTCTGATTATTACTAGTTCTATTTCTCTTACAATTTTATCTTCTAATAAAGATATTGAGGACATTAAACAGTTAAAGACACTGGGAGTGTCAAGATTACAACTTTTTAAAATACGTATAGCCGAGGCAATAATACATTCGGTGTTAATTTTATTAGTATCAGTAGTTTTCAATTTAATTATTTTAATTTTAGTTAGCTTTATTGGCCAACTTTTAGGCCGTAGTTTAGTAGATATATCAGGTTTCTGGCAACCGAGTCTTATAGTTATTTCTTTGTTAGTTATTTTTTATAGTATTACAAAGGGATTTTATTTATTTCAAGATAGATAAATTGGAATAGTTACTGATTCAAAAAGAACACACTTATTGACATTGAAACAAAAGCAATACTAAAACGAAAAAGACAAGGATAAAACACCTTGTCTTTTTTAAAATACTAACAACTTAGACTAACAATGGGACTTTTTTCATAATTTAGCACCTTTTTAGTAACCTGTTCAAGATACGGATGTATAGTCCAGATAAAGACAATTCAAATTAGATTACGTCTACCTATTTATTTTATCTTTTATTTGCTTTATGTCCTGTATCTCTTTCAGAATACTAAAAATATAGACACTAAATAGAACTACACCTAAAAAAGATAAAACAAAGAAACCTAACGTAAGTATTTCGCCTCTAACAGCCAGTACTCCAAGGGAAAAAATACCAATAGCCATTATGGAAATTATGAAGATAAACCACAAGTAAATCATGTAAAACTTATAAAGATAGCAAAAGGACTTATTTTTTTGTTTAGGTTTATCCTTCCATTTTAAATAGAAGAAATTTAAATTATTTATCCAACATATTGGGTTCATTATAAAATCAAGTCTTTCTAAGTTCAATGACTTGATCGTATCGACTTTCATCATCAATATGGTGAGCGATTTCTAACACCATCATCGGTAGTGAGAAAATCAAGTCTCGAACCATCTGGCTATTTTCTGCGTCAAGAGCTGCAGTTACCTCATCTGCTAATAAAATATCCTTTTTACGAAGTAGGAAGCGGGCTAGTTCAATCCGGACACGTTGTCCACCTGAAATATTTTCTCCGTTATTAGTGATTACAAAATCAAGTCCATCAGTTAGTTCATGATCGAGTTTGACCTGTCTTAAGACAGTCTCTAATTCTTGATCTGAAAACTCTTGTCCCAAACTGAGATTGTAGCGAATAGTATCATTAAAGAGGAAAGGATGCTGACTGATGATACCTACCTGACGAATAAAATAACTTGTTTTTGCTCCATCCCTTGTCCGACAAGAAATCGTCCCATCATTCGCCTTTTCTTCCCCTGTGATCATTCGAAAGAGGGTTGATTTTCCACAGCCACTTGGCCCTTTGATGAGGACTTTTTCGCCTTGTTGAATGGTTAGATTAAGATCGCGTATAATCTCTCTACCGTTATAAGATTTACTTAAATGAGAAATTTCTAGTTCTTCTACTTGTGAGATCGAATGATTGTCCGATTCACTATCATCTGCTCGATTTAAAATTCCGAAAATCTTTTCTGCCGTTGTTTTGGCTCCTTGTACTTCAACCACATCATACATGATATTTTGTATAGGACCTACCAGTTGACCAGCGGCAATATACATTGCAACCAGGCTAGCCACTGAAACATGATGACCATGCATGGCAAGGAAGAACCCCAATACCAAGGGGAGTACTTGGCTAAGAAAGACCATGAAACCATTACAAAAGAAAACAATATTATGGGTAAAAGCAAACTTTTGAATGGCTCGTTGATAACGAAGATTGATATTCCAGACGCGCTGAGAATTTTCAGGCAAGGCTTGATTCATCCGCAAGGTTTGAGCCCCTCGAATACTATCAGAGATTTGGTTATGAACGGCTGTTCTTCCCTGAGACATTTCATCCCCTGAATTCTTTAGCTTATTATTCATTAAGAATTGTGGAATGGGACGTAAGATCGTGAAGAAAACAAAGATAGAACCCAATAAAACATTTTGGGCAATGATATAGATCGCCGTAATCAGTGCTCCAAATCCCCAACATGAAATAGACATATAGCGTTCAAAAAAGTTATCTCCTAGAAATTCCATATCCTGTGTCAGCATGGTAATCTTTTCATCTTCACTATATTCCCTGTCTTCCATTAACTTCTGAAAAAGTGCCGTTCGGATATTCATGTGAATTTCACGTCTAAAGACATTATTTGCATGATTACAAAATAACATTAGACTATACAAAGCGAAATAGACAGAAAAACCAAAGAGGGCAAATTTCCAAATAGAAGAATAGGTAAGGTTATTTTGATCTATCGATAATGCTTTGGCAACAACCAAGGGTTGCCCCAAAGCGAGACCCCCATTTGCCAGTGCCCCAATAATGGTTAGGTATTTTGTTTTTTTATCAAGATATTTAAAAATATTAATCATAAATCCCTCCTAAATAATAGAATCCTATAATTAAGAAATATCATATGTAATCATTAAATCTTATTACATATTATTCTTTGTGATATATTTTACATGATCATTATACGTCTAAAAATAAGTCTGGTCAATGAATATTCAAAAAATTAGAAATATTTAAATTCTTAATAATTAACATTTTAAGTTGAGACTTTTGAAAATACTCTACCTATCTGTCTGATGAAAATTTGTTTTAGTCAATCTTTACAGAGGTGAAATAGGGGTTCACTACACGTCAATAGATGTGAGAAACCTTGATTTTAAGCGATTCTTGAAATTCTAAATTTCACTACATTGCAATATAAATCAACCGAATGACTACATTTTTGACTACATTTTTTGTTAAATAAATTAGATGTTTGGATATATAGAAAACGCTCTAGTCATATTGTCTAGAGCGTTTTTGTGTTGTCTAGTAAAAATAAATGTGGCTTTTATGTGCCTACACGTCTCAGGTATTTTAAAATTAAAATTTAATTACCGATAACAAGAAAGGTTTTTTATGTTTACACAGAATTATTGACAGTATCAATTTTTCATGCTTAAACTTCCACTTCCTTCATTGTTCTATAGACTAAAATGATCGTCTCAGTTGTAAGTGACTAGATTAGTTTCCAAAAGCTGATTTCAACGAGACAATTCGATCACATTGTTTCGCATGGTTTAAATTATGTGTGACGATTAGAATTGTTTTTCCAAACTGATCTCTCAATGACCGAATTAAGTCAAATGATTTTTGAGCCATATCAGGATCCAATGAACCTGTTGGTTCATCTGCCAAGATGATATCACCTGGTTTTAGAATAGATCTCACGATGGCGATTCTCTGCTGCTCACCTCCAGACAATTCATTGACCTTGCTATCTAGCCTATTTTCCAAACCAACAAACCGCAAGGTTTCTTTAATCTTTTTCTCCTTCTCTTCCTTAGAGAAATTAGTAAAGGTCAAAGCAAGCATGAGATTATCTTTTACACTGGATGTAGAGATGAGTGCATTTAATTGAAATAGATAGTTGATAACATTCTTTCGATAGTTAACCGCAGAACGCGAATTCACTTTTGGTAAGATCTTCCCGTTGATTAAAATCTTACCACTATCAATATTATCCAAAAGGCCAATCATATTGAGTAACGTAGATTTTCCAGAACCAGATGGCCCTACTAAAGCTACAAATTCATTTTCCTCAACATCAAAACTTAAGTCTTTTAAAATCTCACGTGAACCAAATTTTTTTGACACATTTTGTACGGAAATCATAGACATTAAATCACCCCTTAAACGATTGTATGAGATTTTCTCCTTCTTTACGGAATAGATTGAAGTAAAGAAGTAATAATTGGAAAGCAAATGTAACTAGTGTTAAAACTATTCCCAACTTAGAGCCTAGTAAGATAGAAACTAGTAGTTCTACCGCAGAAACACCAACGACAAGAGAAAGAACACCGCTATACCTCTTCCAAGGAGAAAAGCCCATGAAGTATTGTACATACAGTTTTTCTTCGAAAAGCAAGCGATAAATCAAGACAAAACTCCAAAAGATAGCCATCATAGTAAAGACAATAATAGCAATGATACTTCCAAATAGGTAGAAAGTATAGCCGAGATCTTTCTGAAGTCCATTGATATAATTCTTAACCGTTGTAAATTTCAGTGCATTGTCTGATAAATCAGGGAACTCATTATCTAAAATTGATTTTACCTGATTCATTGTTTCCTTATCACGAACTTTCAAAATTCCGTCATATCCACTCACAGATAGGTTTGCTGATTCCATGAAGTACAAGTTTTCAGGAGCTGCTACAAAAATAACAGGTTCTTCACTAGTTACACCTCGATCGATTGATCTTGACCAAGTAAAAATGGACTTAGATGGCTGATAGGTTCTAAATAAAAATCTTGGATTTTCTGTAAACTTAGTCCCTATATCCCCTGGTTTTACTCGAACAACTTCTTGTAAGTAAGCCTTCATGGTTTCAACATCCGCTGAACCTAGAGTATCAGGAATAAGGTACAATCTGGCACCATTACGTATTTCGGATAATTCTTCATTACTTAACTCAACTCCTAGTTCAGATAAGTAATTATAAGAATAGGTTAAATACCAAAATGGTTTTTTAGGAACATTTTGATACGTACCATAGATTGTATCAAGGTATTCTTGCCCGAGATATTCTCCCTGAGCAATATAAACACCTGGAATCTCTGAAATTCGTTGGTAAAAGTGATACATGCTGCTTTCTAATGAATTTGTATTACCAGAGTAGGTTCCTATATCATCCCCTTCTACAAAATCCGAAATAACATACATATTTTCAACACTTTTCCACTCCCTAGCTACTTTGACATTATCAAAGAACTGATTCATTGGCGCATCTAAGGAATGACTAACTGCTATTAATAAACCAGCTACTAAAGTATAGAATAACAAACTGGTTGCCATTAATGGTTTCATTGGTAACCGTTTATGAATTGCAGCTAATGGAGAAACCAAATAAACAACAATACTTGGAATAATTAATGTTAGCAATAGTAACAAGATTGAAAGACTTGTACCCGCAAAGACTAACACAAATGATGATAATCCAAAACTAGCCCAACCTGACAAAAACCAAGTTGCTAGTGCGGAAACAGGTGCAATATAAATAGAAAACAGAAGAGAATCCTTGAAGAGGGCAGACCACAACTCCTTCCTATCCCATCCAAGTAGTATCAATGTCCCAAAATGTTTAAAGGATTGTAAAACACATATTAGGAAAAGAACAAGAAGAACCATAGCATTTACTGCAATACTAGCAGCTAAAACGATTGGCACAATTCCCTCAACAGTATTACTGCCAAAACTCTCTTTAATCAAGTCTTCAACAGAAATCCCAGTAATGGATGAGAGATTTGATAAAAACGTTTCTCTTGAGAGGTTGTCCTGAAGACCATTGATATGATATATCCCGTTTATTGTATTTGTTTCTTTAAAAATATGGTCTAACCGATTAATAACAACAGGGGTTGTAAATAACAAGCTCGGTAATTCATAGAGCATATTATCAGTTCCCTTATCAAGTCCAATAGTCAAGTTATTGTCACTATGGGATAATAAATCCGAAATTTGTTGGTGTGATAAAATTATTTTACCACCGTTTGTAAAATCTGAAAAACCTTCAGGATTGCCAAGAACATCTAAATATATTCTATTTATTGAACCATCCCTACTACTATTTGTAGTACGTTTCGTCCAAATAGACAAGTCACTTTGTTCCAAAAAGTATTGGTATACACTTTGCGACTGTTCTTCAGATAATCTTTGAAGATAAACTGTAACTGACCCAGAATTACGGTTATAACTTTGCCATGACTCCTCATACTGAACACCTGTAAAAAAAATTGCCATCAGAGCAAGTAGTACGCTCTGAATGGCAATCAAAAACAGGATTAAGTACTTCATTTTACCTAATAACATGTTTTTGTATGTCATAGGCGCTTACCTACAATTCCAGTAACATTGTGCTGTACCAGTTCCAATATATTTAGATGCACGTGCTTCAATTCCTGGCCGTTTCCAACCTGAGAAACCTCCGTTAGCACTTGCTGCGTGTTCATACACACCAGATTGAACGTGTGAGTAACTCCAAAGTCCTACTGTACGACCATAGTTCCAATAAACGGCAGAACCTTTATAATAAACTGTTGCAGCAGAAGCGATTGAACCACCTGCACCAGCTAGGGTAAGAGCAAGTAACGATGTTGAAATAATCTTTTTAATGCTATTCTTCATACCTTGCAACCCCTTTCATATTTCTTGATTGTATTCTATCATGCAGAATATTTTTTGTCAATAATATTTATAAATATTTTTTTATTTTATTTTTTTATTATGAATAAGTTTATTTTAACTGTAGAAATAACTCGTTTCATGAGAGATGTTACAATAAATGCATATAAAAAACAACACAGTAAAGACTGAGTTGTCTATAACAATTATGCTGGGAATGTTTCATTGATAAAACGCTCAAGGTCTAAAGCCATCTTATCATTTCCCTCTAGCAAGTATGCATGCTGCGCTGTTACAAAGTACTGTTTAACGGCATCTTTATGGGCAAAACCTTCACTAACATTCCCAAGTAAACAGTAAAGATTAGCTAAACAGTAGAAACTATTATTTTTGAGACAAATATCAATCGTTTCAAAAGTCTCACTTATCGCTCTCTCTGTTTGCTGGTTTAACCATAGATACCGACAAAAGTTATACCGACATTTAATCAGAATTTCAAGTTCATCAATTGTCCGAACCTTAACACTCTTAAAAAGATTGGTCATGCGATTATAGACTTCTTCAAATTTTGAGAGTTCATCCGTCTGAAAGTAAAAGTGCAATAAACTATTTGAGATATTCAAATATTCCCAATCATATTCGCTATATTTTGACAAAATAGCTTCTAATTTTTTGATCGCTTCATTCTGTTTAAGGTCATGGTTAAACAACACAATAGCCTCTATCCACTGAAGGTATAACTGATCGGAGAGAGGGAGTTTTACTGTCTTCGCAGCTTCTAACTCATAGATATATTTTAGTGAATCATAATCTCGTAAGTCTAAGAATTTCTTAGATACAGCACGAAATTGAGTCAAAAACTCCGATTCGACATGGATATCCTCGTCAAAAAAGTAGTCCATTGATACATTTAGCTTTTTTGCAAGGGCATATACTAAGTCTGAGCCAGGACTATAGTCTGCATCTCGCTCAATTTTACTGATTTGGGCCTGTTCACAGATACCCGCAGCTAATTCAACCTGAGACAAATTCAGTTCTTTTCTCCGACTACGCATTCGGCTCGCCAATAGTTTCCCCATATGCCCACCTCTATTCTATGTAATATTTATCTTTATATCACAAATTATAACATTATGACTTTTATTTTTCAATTATTCATACTCACCTAAAATCAAAAACTAATCCAACTTCTATGAACAATAGATTTTAGTACTGTCCAATGCAAGCTCCTATCAAATGCTATAATTTTTACATTTCTAAAAAACAATTTCTAAAAGAAAGTTACCAAACACTGTTTAAAGAGCAAGTACAAATAATGAATGTTGAGTTCAGAAAATCTAAAACATTTGAAACCTTGAATAGTTTATTACTATTAATAAGCACTAATCTTGAAAATGATTTAAATAATTTGTTACTGTCAATAATTACGTGTAAACACTCAAAAAGAGGCATTTAAGCCTCTTTTACTCTCCTTCAAACACTCTGTCACTGTCCATTTACTGTCCAATATAATGTAATATTATTGAATATCGTTAATTTTTTTGAACTCTAAAGCCTTTAAAATCAAGATTTCTAATGATATCAAGACCTAAAGAATCTTAAATTAAGTCTTGCATAGCCAAGTATACTCGTGGATAAAGAAGTATGATAGTTATAGTGACGAAAGATTAATTGATAAAAGAGGTCGACACAAACAGCACACTAAGGATTTTTCTTATAGATATATATCCTTCTTCTATATAGTATACTAGAATATTGTTACAGAGTAGATACAACAAATGTCTGTTATAATAGAAAATTTTAACAATATCTATTATAACAGCAAAAAATCCAATAAATCTCTAATTTCTAAAGTAGTCTAAAAACAATGTATGGTATAATTGATATAAGAATATAGTTCAATCGTGAGACTCTAAAATGGTAACCAGAAGACAGCACTACTATCCTAGATCGTTAATAAAGCACTTTGCGGATGAACATGGAAAACTTCATGTCTACATAAGAATGGCTAATAAATGCCGAATAATGTCCTATGAAAAGATATGTTCGGGAAATAATACTTACGAAAGCAATGGGGTTGTAGATAACATATTAGAAAATAAGTTATCCAAATTTGAAACCACCATAGGAAGTATATTGAAGTATATTTTAAATGATTGGTATAAACCTGATTTTACAGTATCAGAAGTTGATATGGAATCTATTTATCAGTATTTAATACTGCAATCATTACGTACTGATAGTGGGAGAATTAATTTTATAAGAATGTTTGATAATATCTTTTCCCCTTTACCAAGAAAAACACCAGTAGAATTAAAAGAAATACAACAAAGCAAGAATCATATTGAAAGATTCAACTCGATTTTCAAAAAGAAGGATTATTTGGAAAAGTATATAGAATCTATTCACATCCCTGAAAACATGCAAATGCATATCGCCTATAGCACAGAGAATTTACTTACTAGCGATAACCCTGTTATTGCAACTGATGAATGGAAACAAATAATTTTTCCAATTAATCCATTTCTATGTATAGAATTTCAAGATATAAATTTAAATCCCTCCTCAAATCTAATTGTAGCATTAACTAAGGATAAAATTCGCTACTTAAATGAAGCAACTATAAATACTGCTAATTATTATATTATTTCTAATCAGACTTTTACTTTATCCGAAAATTCATATATATATAATAGGTTTAACAACCCAGAATGGACCTTTAAAAGCCCACACTTTCAATTGACTGAAAAAAACTAAACATAAAAGACGAATAATATTTTATCTGATATTCAAAAAAGAGGAGCTTCACAATAAAGTTCCTCTTCTTTTAAATATCCGAATCATTATTTTTATTTCAAAAAAGGTAGTGAAAAAGGTAGTGATTCGGTTGATTTATATTGCAATGTAGTGAAATTTAGAATTTCAAAAATCGCTTTAAATCAAGGTTTCTCACATCTATTGACGTGTAGTGAATCCCTATTTCACCTCTGTAAAAATTGCGTATTTTTTATTTAAAATGTATTAGAATTAAATTCATATAAAATATGCACGAAAAATAAATCAAAATTATTGACAGTATCAGTTTTTATTATCCAACCTACAAAAAAGAGAGAACTTGCCACTCCTTTCTGAAATCTATACCTCCACCTATTTCTCCAGTTTTATCACCTTATCATAGCGCTTCAAGTCCTCTTCACTATAGTGATGAATCACTTCTACGAGTGCTTGAGGGAGCGAGAAGAGAAGTTGACTGATTTTCTCTTGATTTTTTAGGTCCAGATTGGCTTTAACTTCATCAGCTAGGATAAATTGGCGATTGTGATAGAGAGCACGTGCAATTTCTAACCGCTGCTTCTCACCGCCTGACAGAGTCTGGTTACTAGGGGTTTTGCTTTGAAGAGCTTTCAAACCAGTTTGTCGCAGGATTTCATCCATCTTTATGGAATCCAGTTCTTGTCCCAGAGCAATATTTTCCTCTAGGCTCAAACCATCAAAGATATGACTAGACTGGAGAATATAGGCTCCTGCCTGATAGAGTTCATCCGAGGTTAGCTCTTGCCCATGGTAGCGAATCCGACCATGACTGGGCTTAATTTCACCATAAATTAGGTTCAGTAAGGTGGTTTTCCCAGACCCACTTTCTCCGATAATAGCAATCTTTTCGCCTTCCTCAATAGTTAGGTCACAAGGGGCTAGAATTTCTTGACCATCACGCACTACACTTACTTGCTTTAACTGGATAGGAAAGACAGAATCTTCGAGAACAGAAGGCATTTCAAAGCCCACTCTCAGCAATTTTTGATATTTATCACAGAGAGACTTGGCTGATTTTCTAGTATTGATAAAATAAGACAACTCCTGAAATTGATAGCCAATATTATACGATACTAGGTAAATCCCTACAAAGCTGGCTGCAGATAGGTAGTTATAATAGGTCATAAAACCACCAATGACAATAGGCGCAACAGAGCAAAAAGCATCAATTCCATTGATAAAGATACTATTTATGGTCCGTTGCTTCTCATAGGCGATTTCTTCCTTTAGAGCCTTATGCAAATCTTTAGAAAACAGTTTGAAAAACAAACTTTGTCCCCGATAATACCGTATGGAACGAGCACCTGCGATCATATTGGTTGCTTGAGAGACATAGACTTGGTTCGCCAGGGACTTCTCCTTCGTAATTTCATCCAAACGTTTAGAACCAATTCCACTACAAAGAATAGGTATCGAATAAAAAATGATAAAGAGCAAGCCAAGATAAAAATTTGTCCAAAGAGCATAACAGATAGAGACGGTTGTAAATCCCAAAGAAGAAATGATAATAACAGTCGACTCAATATAATTATCTTCTAGCTGTTTTACATCATTTTCCAAGTCTGACAAAACTTCCTCATCCGCAATCCGACGGCTATATAAGAAAGTCTGAAAGATATCCTTCTTAATACCCGACTTGAAGTCTGTCAGCACTCGTGCATAGTAATAACGTTTCCCCGCCAAACCCAGCAAGAGAATCAAATTTCCAATAATCCCCCAAACCAAGACTTGCCATAGCAAATTCAACTGGTGATTGGTAAAACTAGAGACAATATACTGAATCAAAGCTGGTGTAATGATAGCCTCCAGCCAAGTAATCATAATCGCCACAAAATAGAAGAATAAGTGCTTCTTGGTTACATAAGATCTAAGCATAACGTATAAACCTCCTGAAATTATTTACCAACTTAGATAGTCGCTCTTTATCTCTAGAAAGGTATATAATTTGTTGTATGCAATATTATTGTAACACCTTATCAAAAAAATCACTAGGTAAGGTGTTGGTTTTGTGTACACTTTTTACACTAAACTTTAGCTCAAAAAAAGACAATTTCCTTCGTTTGTCATATGGAACTCAAACTATTTTTCATCTAATACCTTGATATACTTGACAAATGGTAGAAAAAGGACTCAGTCCTGTGAAATTCAGAACTAAATCCTTTGGATAGCCTATTTGTCTAACTTTTTGGGGTCAGTACATTGGTTTAGCTGCTTCCAAATTGCGTTGAATAAGGTTGTCTGCTTTCTTGCCAACTTCTCCTTGGTATGAAGAATACTTGCGTTTACGACGAATACGAGCTGTTAAACCAAGAATTTTCATCAGACGTTGCACCCTTTTGTGATTGACCGCACGACTACGATTTCTTAATTCAAGAGTAACTCTACGATAGCCGTAATTTCCCTTATGTTCATTATAAATGGCTTGTATTTCCACTTTGATAGCTTGATCTTTATCTACTTGATTCAGTTGCTTTAAGTGGTAATAATAGGTTGAACGAGAAAGTTTGATAATGTTTAGAAGGATATCTAAAGGAAACTCTGTTACCAATCCTTGAACAATTTCTGTTTTTCTTCTTGCTCCTTTTCGTCCCTCAATCGGAGTTCTCTCAACTTTTTTAGAATAGCATTCTCCGCTCTCAGGTACTCATTTTCTGCTTGAAGACGTTCTAACTCTGTCATCTCTTCAGGTTTTTTCTTTGGTTTACGTCCCATTTTAGGCGGTCTCCCTCTTGTTTTCTCAACAATAGTATACCCGTTTTTCTTATATTGTGCTATCCAATTAGGCAACATTCCAACACTTGGCAGAGCATAATCTAGAGACACCCTTATTTGTGAACGACCTTCAATCAGAACTTTATCAATGATTTCTCGTTTTAATTTAGGAGAATAATAGCGATTTCTCCCCTTTTTAACAAACTTCTATACCGTAACGATCCATCAATTTAATCATGTACTGAAGATTGGGAATTTTTATCCCAAATATATTTGAAAGCTCTTTGAAGCTTCGCCCTTGTTTTCTATGTTCATAGATCTGAACTTTATCTTTATAAGTTAATTTCATAATAAAAACACCCCAAAAGTTAGATTTTTTCTGTCTAACTTTTGGGGTGCAGTTCAAAAAACGATTCCTTTCCCACTCTTTTTGTGCGTAAAAATATGGTTATTAGCTATTGGAGCCTGCGATTCTTGGGTAACCAAACGTCATATCGAGCTCGTCTTCCTCGTAATTCTTGATCAATTCCCAGAAATCTGCAACTGATAACGCTGCAACTGATTCATGCCAATTGAATTTAAAAAACAAATCTAAGAGAAATTTAATTACTTGGTGAACTTTGGCTGTCTGTTCTACAGTATCAAATGTAATCAAAATTTTCTCACACAATGGATCAATCAATTCAATTTCAATGCTATCATTTACAAAATTGAATGACACTTCTTGATCCTGGTCATTCAAGATTGAGATATACTGATCCTCTTCAAATGTTGAATAAAACATTCTAATATTGACTTCTTCATTGTGATTAATTAACTCTGTAAGATATTGTTGAGTTAAATTAATCACATGGTTTTTATACGTTTTCATTTTGTTTTCCTCCGATTATTATTAAAAAAAGATTTTTCATTCGTAAATTTTCACGGTGGCCTTACTCTCTTTAATATTATTAAACGATTGTTCTTGAGCATCTGCTACCCCCTTTTTTAAGGAACAAAAAAAAGACAGTTCACCACTGCCTTTTTTATCTATACTATTATTATGCCATTTTTCTGTAAAAATAAAAACAACATTTCCATTCCTAAAATAACGATGTTTTTTCTTTGATCTTTATTTTTATCAAAATATGGCATACTATTATTGTAAATTAAATTGATTAAGTAGAGCCATTACCATTAGTCATATGGTGAGAAAGTTTGTTACTGGGCACGGTAAACGTACTTATCTCTCATATGCTAGTCATTGCAAAGGAAAAAACTAAGAAAAAAAGAAAGAAAATCTAAATGGTTATTCTCTACTGAATAACATGAAGTAAAGAATAACCATTTAGTAGATAAAAAAGTAAAGAAAAACGTGTTTAAGGTAAAATAAAAAAGGTAAAAATAAAAGTAAATACTAAAAAAATAACTAGTTTAGTAAAGCAAAAGAATAATGTAAAAAAAAAGTAAAATAGAAAAGTTTTATAAGCTCGAACAAGCAATGACATCTTTATGATCCTTCCAAACATAGATCACGGTGAGTACTGAAAATCTATCGCAAACATTAAACTTCAAGAGTTAGCCTCGATGGGAAGTATCAAAAGCATACCCAGCTTTTAAAAAAAGGGTGGGAGGCAGTTTAACAATAATATGTAATTATTTTAGAAAGGAATGTATAATGCCAAGAAAAAGGAATTCTCTCAAGCACGATTTATTTATTGCAGCTTCAAAAAATATCACAAACAATCGAACGAGGACAAGCTATAAAAGAGCAATTACTCGATTCACAAAGTGGGCTAAAGAACACAATATTAAGAAAATTTCAGATATTACAGAAGAAGTGATTCAATTATATCAACTAGATCTAAACGATGATCCAAAACAATACTCTGTTGCTACCATTCATACTTATTTAGCACCTGTTTGTAAATCAGTTGATATCAACATGAATCGTATTAGAAAAGACAAGCGTTCTAGTGACAAAATTATCCGAGGTCGTGTAAAATCAAAAAACTCACAAGGTAAACATCAAGAAACAGACTCTCGCTTCTCTCGGCTGGTTAATTTTCAGAAGGCAGTTGGGATTCGTAGATCCGAATTAAAAAAATTAAAAGGAAAAGATATTCGAAAAGATAATAATGGAAATTACTATGTTTTAGTTCAGCGTGGGAAGGGAGGAAAATTTCAACCTCAACTTATTCTTCCTCAGGATGTTCCAGTAGTCCTCGATACCTTTAAAAATAAACAAGAGGATGATTATATCTTTACAGATGTGGAAATGAATAATCTAATCAATCTACATGGGATGCGAGCCCAACATGCAAGAGAGTGTTATTACTTCTACTTGAAGAAACTCCAAGATAATCCTAATTTCAAAGTGAATTTAAAAAATTTTTTAATAGAACGTTGGGAAGTTGGCCACCAAAATTTAAGAAATAAATCATTAAAGAAATTTGAGAAACAAAAAAAACCTTCATTAATGAACTAAGAGATGAACCCTATAAAATTCGTGGATCAAACTATAAAAAAGCCTTAAATTCAGCCATGCCTACAAAATATAATCGTTTAGCCTTGATGGCGGTCTCGGTCTTCCATCTTTCCCATTGGCGTCTATCTGTTACAGTGACCAACTATATTCTTTAATGTTTCTCATTTTCTACTAAAAAATGAAGAAAAAAAACGGAAAAAAACAGTTTTTCAGCGTTTTTATGGCATACTTAAAATATGGGTTGTTGTATGGCTAATAGTTTTAACACATTTTACAGACATGGTATAAATTTAAAGGAGAAAAAGATGTCAATTAAAAATCAGTTACAAAGAGAATTCAAAGGTTCAAATTTTGAAATTCGTGAAAAATTAATAACAGATACCTACTTCACTAGCTTTTTAGAATACGTTAGTTCACCTGAATCAATCTCAAAATTAATTGAAGAAGGCTATGCTGATAAAAGAAATCAGTTAGATGAATACATTGATTTTGCACTTTATCATAATTTAATTACTATGCGAAATAGTATTATTCAAGCTACTGATCTTGGTTTAGCTTGGGTGTGGTGGGCATATGCACCAGTCGAAGGCGATGATTGGATTTAGGTTAAAACATCACCATGCTTTCTGCATAAGGTAAAACTAACAAAGGAATTATATAGTCTATTTTGTTGTAGAAAAAAATCCCCGCCAAGATCTAACTTGGCGGGGATTTGGTGGGGAATAACTCCCCTTTTTAAGATTTAAATCACCTTAAGCAATTCTTAACCTTAATATACTAGGCTTTCGCATTCAATTTGCGTTACTCTATTATTTAAGAGTAACTGAAGCTCCAGCTTCTTCCAATTTACCTTTGATTTCTTCAGCTTCAGCTGCAGCAACACCTTCTTTGATGACACCAGGTGCACCATCAACAAGTTCTTTAGCTTCTTTAAGACCAAGACCAGTGATTTCACGTACAACTTTGATAACGCCGACTTTCTTGTCGCCTGCAGATGTCAATTCGATATCGAATGAATCTTTAGCAGCACCTGCGTCAGCAGCACCAGCTGCAGCAACAGCTACAGGAGCAGCTGCAGTTACACCAAATTCTTCTTCGATAGCTTTTACAAGGTCGTTCAATTCAAGGATTGAAGCTTCTTTAATTTCAGCAATAATGTTTTCAATGTTCAATGCCATTGTTATTTCCTCCAAATAAGTTTTAATTTTATGTTTTTATTTTTTGTAGCTAGGCTACGCTGCGTAGCTTAAGATTAAGCTGCGTCTTCTTTGTTGTCTGCAACCGCTTTGACTGCAAGAGCAACGTTGCGCACTGGCGCTTGAAGTACAGAAAGGAGCATAGAAAGAAGTCCTTCGCGGTTTGGAAGAGTTGCAAGTGCAAGAATCTCTTCTTTAGATGCGACAGCGCCTTCGATTGCACCACCTTTGATTTCAAGTGCTTCAGCGTCTTTTGCAAAATCGTTCAAGATTTTCGCAGGTGCGATAACATCTTCGTTAGAAAATGCTACTGCAGAAGGTCCAACGAATACAGATGCAAGATCTTCAAGACCAGCTTTTTCAGCTGCACGACGCAAGATTGAGTTTTTGATAACTTTAAACTCAACTTCGCTTCCGCGAAGGTTGCGACGGAGAACTGTATCTTGCTCAACTGTCAAACCGCGAGAATCTACAACGACGATTGATGCAGCAGCTTTCATTTTTTCAGCTACCACGTCAACAAGTTCCGCTTTTTTAGCAATAATTGCTTCACTCATTAGTGTGTTCACCTCCGTAATTATTTTGCTTGGGGAATTTTTCCAAAAGAAAAACGCGCCCAAACCTAGACACGAAAGTACAATACGCTTCTTTTAATTGATACGTTTTGTCCTCGGTAGGATCTTTATGAGTCGAGCTCCCCTACTGTCTTAGGCAGTTTTTTCAAACCGTAGATTAGTTTATCATATATAAAAAAAGAATGCAAGTACTTTTGCAAACTTTTTTTATATTTTTTAATCGTTATAAAGACTCTTGATATTATTCAACCAAGCATAGGCTAGTCCCATTAGGACTCCTCCTCCTACCCAGTTGGCAAAGAAGGTTACGCTATAGTGACGTAAAATATTTAAAAACTCAAAATGTGGCAATTGGCTAGAAACTGAATTAAAGCTCAATAATGAGAAGGAAGCAAAGTTTGCAGCCAAGTGTTCATTGGTCATAAAGACAAACATATAAATAGCAGAGAGGGCTAAGAGCACCTTGGCTGTTTCATCTTTGAAATATAAATAAGAAAGAATAGCAATATTTACAAAGATATTGGCAATAACCCCTTCAAAGAAAACCACTTGATTGCTTCGTTGGAGTTTATTTTCTGCCACCGTAGCTAGGAATCCTTTTGGATCGATATGTGCGAAGGCAGTTGTTTGATTGAAAAGAAAAGCGACGATTAAAGCACCAATTAAATTAAAGAAGGTACAATAAAGAAGAATTTCCAGCGCTTTCTTCCAATTAATTTTCTTTAGATAGGTCCCCGCCGTCAAATACATCATATTTGAGGTGGTTAATTCCGCATTTAAGAATAAGAGGTATACCAAACCCCAGGCAAAGATGAATGGAAATAGAAAACGACCAGATCCAGGTACAAAGGTATTTAATAAGTCAGCTGCAACTGCTCCGACCGCCGTACTTAAAGTAAGAAATCCTCCAGCAAAAATAGAACGGACTGCATAGCGCGTTTTAGATTTCTGATAGAGATCTTCCTTCTTATTACACGCCGCTCCAACTTTTTGAATAAAATTAGATTCAGACATACTATTCTCCTTATATAATGTTTGTGAACAAAATCATTATATCATAGAGAGAAAAGTTTGAAAAGGTTTTCAGGAAGAATTCTTAACTTTTCATCATATACGTTTTATATCGAATATCACTGTGTGCTAAAAACAAATAAAAAAACAGGCATCTGCCTGTTTTAGTTTTAATAATTCAAACGGTTTGCCCAAGCGATATCCAAATTCAAGATTTCTTGTGAAGTGAACTGTTGACGATATGGATTGTATACCGAACCTGTAATACCACCTTGAACATTTGGTGAATCGTATTGAGTTAAATTATAAGTTTCAATGATGTTATTAAGTTTTGCATAGTAGCTTGTGTCTGTCGCATAAACACCTGTCAAAGCTGCTGTTGCATCTTGATAACTAGAGGTGTTGCTCTTCCATGCACCTGCAAAATGTCCTTGTTTCAAAACAGCTACGTAGTCCTGCAATGATTCGTAGTAAGATGGGTAAGAACGAAATGCGTCATTAATCGTATAGGCATTTCCAGCACCATCATCTTCCCAAGTTTGCATTACTGCAGATTGACCAGCATAACTTCCTTTTATCCCGAAAAGGTTGTAATGCGGATAAGAAGACAAGCCAGACTGACCTGATCCACTTTCAAGAATGGCTTGTGCGATCATAACGGAAGCATAAAGGTCATTCTCTTGACCGAGCTGACGAGCTGACTCACCAATTTGTGAGATGAAAGCTTCAGTAGGGTCTGAATAAGCTTGGTAAGTTCCATCATTAGCACCAACTGATGTGACGTGCTCGCTCATAGCAGCAGCAAATGTCCCCACTGCTAATACAGAAACGAACAAACCAAATAATTTCGTTTTATTCCGTATTTTCTTTTTCATAATACAATTTATCTCCAATTAATTTTTTATCATCTTTTATCTTTATAGAGATTATACCATATAAATAGAAGAAAACAAAGGCACTTATATTACACTTGTATTACAATTGCGAGATAAATCCAAAACAAAAATGACATTTTCATGTCATTTCAATTTATTTCGTAAAACGCATTTTCTAAAATAGCATCCCATGACTTCTCTAGTCCTTCTTTGGTGACCGAAGAAAAGACAATAAAGGTGTCAGCTGGATCAAAATCTAGTTTTTTCTTGATAATCGATTCATGTTTATTCCATTTTCCACGCGGAATCTTATCTGCCTTGGTAGCAACTAAGATCACAGGAATCTCATAATATTTTAAGAACTCATACATCTGAACATCATCTGCAGAAGGTTCATGACGAAAATCGACTAGGCTAACGACTGCTTTTAAGTTCTCACGACTAGTAAGGTATTCTTCGATCATCCGCCCCCACTTCTCGCGCTCTTTTTTCGAGACTCGTGCATAGCCATAACCAGGTACGTCTACCAAACGGAGTTTATCATCGATATTGAAGAAATTGAGCAATTGGGTTTTTCCTGGTTTCCCAGATGTTCTGGCCAGGTTCTTTCGATTTAAGAGAGTATTAATAAAAGAAGACTTGCCGACATTGGATCGACCGGCAAGTGCAACTTCTGGAATCTCATCTTGAGGATAATGACTCTTATTTGCAGCGCTTAAGAGGATATCCGCATTATGTGTGTTAATTTCCATATTTTATCTTTCTAGGCTGTTTCGAGAATTGGTTTTTCAGTTCCATCTACAGCTTCTTTTGTAATTCGAACAAGTTTGACATTTTCTTGACTTGGAATTTCAAACATGACATCCATCATCGTTTCTTCGATAATCGAACGAAGTCCACGAGCTCCTGTTTTTCTTTCGATGGCCTTATTAGCAATCTCTTGAAGGGCTTCATCATCAAATTCCAATTCAACATTATCATAAGAAAGCAAGGTTTGGTATTGTTTTACCAAGGCATTGCGTGGCTCTTTCAGAATACGGACAAGGTCGTCAACTGTCAATTGCTCAAGGGCCGCAAAGACTGGAAGACGTCCGATCAATTCTGGGATAATCCCGAATTTTTGAATATCTTCTGCCACGATTTCTTGCATGTAAGAGCTTGATTCATCAATAGCTTTATTGTTCTTACCAAAACCGATGACTTTTTCACCGAGACGTTGTTTGACAATTTCTTCGATCCCGTCAAAAGCCCCACCTACGATGAAGAGGATGTTCTTGGTATCCACTTGGATCATCTCTTGTTGAGGGTGTTTACGTCCCCCTTGAGGTGGGACACTAGCGACGGTTCCTTCGATGATCTTCAAGAGGGCTTGTTGTACCCCTTCACCAGAAACGTCACGTGTGATAGAGACATTTTCACTTTTCTTAGCGATCTTATCGATTTCATCGACATAGATAATGCCTCGTTCAGCACGCTCGATGTTGAAATCAGCTGCCTGAAGAAGTTTCAAGAGAATGTTTTCAACGTCTTCTCCCACATAACCAGCTTCTGTCAAGGCTGTTGCATCTGCAATGGCAAATGGGACATTCAAGCTACGTGCTAAGGTTTGGGCCAAGAAAGTCTTACCTGAACCAGTAGGACCAATCATGAGGATGTTTGATTTTTGCAATTCAACATCTGTCTCGTCTTCGCGCGTATCATGGAAGTTGATGCGTTTGTAGTGGTTGTATACCGCTACAGCAAGGGCACGCTTGGCGCGATCTTGACCGATGACATAGTGGTTCAAGATATTGAGCAATTCGATTGGTTTTGGAACTTCACTAAGGTCTGCAAGAACTTCTTCTGCTAGCTCCTCGCGAATAATTTCTTGTGCTAACTCTACACATTCATTACAGATAAACGCGTTGTTTCCTGCAATGATTTTTTGGACTTCATCTTGACTCTTTCCGCAAAATGAACAATAAACCATCATATCATTATTTTGATTCGTTGGCATGTATTTCCTCTTTCTGTCATTTTCTGTTTCTATTTAGTTTAAAATAAGGTCATGTAAAAGGCGTGAATGGAATTCACAAGATTGGTAAAAGCATTTAGTAAGAATAAAATAGCGAGGCCGAACCGTTTTTTACGAAAGGTTTGTAAGGCGCAAATCAAACAGATGACACATAGGACAGCTGTAAAAAAACCAAAGACACTTCGCTCCATTAGTCTAAATCCTTTCTCTTATAATAGTTGACCGTAAAATCATAGGGGTTCTTCTCATCTTTTGGATGATGGACTTGACGGACTCTTTCATAGCGATTCTCTTCAAATCTCGGTGCCAATGTATCGCCATCAATATCCGCATGAATCATGGTCTGGATCAACTCTTCTAACTGGTCAGAAAAGAGCCTTAAAATCTGACTGCCTCCAATAATATAAAGATTCTTCTCTTGCTTCTGATACCACTCCAAGACTTCTTCCTTACTGTGCATGACGAGTACAGCATCGTTTTCAGGATCATAAGCTTGATCTTGCGTTAAGATAATGCTAGTCCGACCTGGTAGAACCCGTTTTTTCATACCATCAAAGGTCACTCTTCCCATGAGAATGGCTTGTCCCATGGTTGTTTCTTTGAAATGCTGAAGCTCAGCAGGCAGATGCCAAGGCATCACTTGGTCTTTTCCAATAATGCCATTTTCAGTCTGAGCCCAGATACCAATTATCTTTTTCATTCTCTCATCCTTTACACTGATACTTCTATTTTATCAAATTTTCTTATAAAAGACTGATTTCAACTATCTAGTTTGGAGGATATTTTTTTAAATACAAACAGAAAAAACCGCGAGATTTTCGCGGTTTTTCTTAGCCACAAGTTAGCTTAGTCTTCTTTTTTGCGTTTTGCAAATCCGAATAATGAGAGACCTGCTAAAGCACTAAAGATTGCAAGACCAGCAGTTGAAGATTCTTTTGTTCCTGTGTTTGGAAGTTGTGCAGTAGGATTTTGTGGATCAATATACTTCACTTCTTCTTTCGCTTCTGGAACGACAGGAATCGTTGGTTCTTCTGGTTTTGGTTGTGGAGTAGGTTGTGGTTGTGGTGTTGGTTGCGGTTGTGGAGTAGGCTGTGGCTGTGGCTCTGGTGTCGGAGTTGGATCCGGCATTGGAGTTGGTGTCACAGTCTTCTTGTAGATATGTTGAGTGTTTCCATCTTTATCTACAACAGTCTTCACGAAGTCATAACCTGGGATATCCTTCTTCGGTTGTTCCCCATCTTCTGTTGGGTTACCTGGGATTGGGTCCCCATTTTCGTCTACATATGAAGTCGTAACTTTTTCATAGACGTGTTCTGTATCACCATTAGGCAATTTCTTCGTTTCCACAAAGCGGTAACCTGGAATTTCAGCTTTTGGTTCTTCTCCATCAACTGTAGGATATCCTGGGATTTCCTTACCTTCTTTATCAACAAACTTAGTGATTGGAAGGACAGTTGGTGTGTAAGTTGCGGAAGCTTTGGTTCCGTTCACATCTTCGCGAACCACTGTTACAGCTGGTGCAGTTCCAGTGAATTCAGGTTCTGGTGTGAAGGTTACGGTTCCGTCTGCTGCTACTGTGTAAGTACCAACACCTGGAATTGTCTTCGTAGTTGAACCATCTTCAAAGGTTGCTGGAACCTTATCATTCATTGGTACACGGCTATCACCTTCTGTGAAGGTTGGTTTGCCTGTTTGGGTTTGACCCTTCTTACCAATTGAAGTAACTGATTCTGCAGTTGGTGTAACTGGTGTTACTGTTGGTGTGTAAGTAGCGGTAATTGATGTACCGTTCTTATCAACACGTTTCACGGTTACGCCTGTACCTGTTCCTGTGAATGATTTTTCTGGTACAAAGGTTACAGTTCCGTCTGGAGAAACGGTGTAAGTTCCTTCTCCTGGAATAACTTTAGTAGTTGATCCATCTTCAAAGGTTGCTGGTACATCATCATCCATTGGTACACTTGGGTTACCAGGCGTGAAGCTTGGTTTACCAGTTTGTGTTTGACCTTGGATATCTGTAGATGTTGCAGGATCAGCTGTTGGAGTCACAGGAGTTACTGTTGGTGTATAAGTTGCGGAAGCTTTGGTTCCGTTCTTATCTTCACGAACCACTGTCACTGCTGGTGCAGTTCCGACAAATGATTTCTCTGGTACAAATGTAACTGTTCCGTCTGGGGCTACAGTATAAGTACCAACACCTTCAACTGTCTTCGTAATTGAACCATCGTCAAATGTTGCTGGAACATCATCGTTCATTGGTACACGGCTGTCACCTTCAGTGAAGATTGGTTTGCCTGTTTGAGTTGCACCTTGCACATCAGTAGATACTGCTGGAGTTGCAGTTGGTGTTACTGGTGTTACAGTTGGTGTGTACTTAGCTGTTACTGGTGTACCGTTCTTATCTACACGTTTAACAGTCACGCCTGTTCCTGTTCCTGTGAATGATTTTTCTGGTACGAAGGTTACTGTTCCGTCTGGAGCAACTGTGTAAGTTCCTTCACCTGGAATGGTCTTCGTAGTTGAACCATCTTCAAAGGTTGCTGGCACATCATCATCCATTGGGATTGCAGGGTTACCATGTGTGAAGCTTGGTGTACCTGTTTGTGTTTTACCTTGGATATCTGTAGACGTTGCAGGTTCAGCAGTTGGGACAACTGGAGTGATCTTCGGTGTGTAAGTTGTTTCAGCAACTGTTCCGTTTGTATCTTTACCTTGAACCTTAACTGGAACCACATCACCTGAGTAAGATTTATCAGTTGGTGTGAAGGTTACAAGGCCTGTTTCTTTATCAACTGTGAAAGTACCAATTTCTTTACCTTCTGGTGATTTAGCAACTACAGATTCTGCTGGCTGACCATTTTCATCAAGAAGAGTAATGGTATCTTTGTCAATTGGTGCAACTGGGTCACCTTCAGTGAAGGTTACTGTTCCAGTTTGAACCACACCTTGAGGTGCTTCTGATGTAGCTGGAGTTGCTGTTGGTGTTACCGGTGTCACAGTTGGTGTGTACTTAGCAGTAACTGGAGTACCGTTCTTATCGACACGTTTAACTGTTACGCCTGTACCTTCTCCTGTGAATGATTTTTCTGGAACAAAGGTTACGGTTCCGTCTGGAGCAACAGTGTAAGTTCCTTCACCAGGAATAGTCTTGGTTGTTGAGCCATCTTCAAATGTTGCAGGTGTATCATCATCCATTGGAACATTTGGATTACCTGGTGTGAAGGTTGGTGTACCTGTTTGCGTTTGACCTTGTTTGTCAGTAGATGTTGTATCTTCTGCAGTTGGTGTAACTGGTGTTACGGTTGGTGTATAAGTCGCAGAAGCTTTTGTTCCGTTCTTATCTTCACGAACCACTGTTACGGCTGGTGCAGTTCCAACGAATGATTTTTCTGGTACAAAGGTTACTGTACCGTCTGCTGCTACTGTGTATGTACCAACACCATCTACAGTCTTCGTAGTTGATCCATCATCGAAGGTTGCTGGAACATCATCGTTCATAGGTACACGGCTGTCACCTTCGGTGAATTTAGGTTTACCAGTTTGAGTTGCACCTTGGATATCTGTTGATTCAGCTGGTGTTGCTGTTGGGGTTACTGGTGTCACAGTTGGTGTGTACTTAGCTGTGATTTCAGTACCGTTCTTGTCCACGCGTTTCACTGTTACGCCTGTAGCAGTTCCAGTGAATGATTTTTCTGGTACGAAGGTTACGGTTCCATCTGGAGCAACAGTATATATTCCTTCACCATCTACTGTCTTAGTGGTTGAGCCATCTTCGAAGGTAGCTGGAGTATCTTCATCGATTGGAACATTTGGATTGCCTTCCGTGAAGGTTGGTTTACCAGATTGTGTTTGACCTTGAATATCTGTCGATGTAGCATCTTCAGAAGTTGGAACAACCGGAGTAATCTTCGGTGTATAAGTTGTTTCAACTGTAGTTCCATTTGCATCAGCTGCCTGAACCTTAACTGGAACCACATCACCTGAGTAAGATTTATCTGTTGGTGTGAAAGTAACTACACCTGTGTCTTTATCAACTGTGTATGTACCGATCACATCACCTGCTGGTGATTTCGCTTCTACTGATGCTGCTGGTTGACCATTTTCATCAAGAAGAGTAATCGAATCCTTGTTAATTGGAGCTACTTCATCACCTTCAGTGAAGGTTACAGTGCCAGTTTGAACAAGACCTTGAGGTCCAGTAGATTCAGCTGGTGTTGCAGTTGGAGTTACTGGAGTTACAGTTGGTGTGTAAGTTGCAGAAGCTTTAGTTCCGTTCTTATCTTCACGAACAACTGTTACGGCTGGTGCTTTACCTGTGAATGATTTTTCAGGAACAAAGGTTACAGTTCCGTCTGCTGCTACTGTGTAAGTACCAACGCCATCAACTGTCTTAGTTGTTGAACCATCATCGAAGGTTGCTGGAACATCATCGTTCATTGGCACACGGCTGTTGCCTTCAGTAAATACAGGCTTACCTGTTTGGGTTTGACCTTGCTTACCTGTTGTTTCAACTGGTGTCGCTGTCGGTGTGACAGGAGTTACAGTTGGTGTATAAGTTGCAGAAGCTTTGGTTCCGTTCTTATCTTCACGAACAACCGTTACGGCAGGTGCTTTACCTGTGAATGATTTTTCAGGAACAAAGGTTACAGTTCCGTCTGCTGCTACTGTGTAAGTACCAACGCCATCAACTGTCTTGGTAGTTGAGCCATCGTCAAATGTTGCTGGAACATCATCGTTCATTGGCACGCGGCTGTCGCCTTCAGTAAATACAGGCTTACCAGTTTGTGTAGCACCTTGGATATCAGTTGTTTCAGCTGGTGTCCCAGTAGGTGTTACTGGAGTTACAGTTGGTGTGTACGTTGCAGAAGCTTTAGTTCCATTCTTATCTTCACGAACAACAGTTACGGCTGGTGCTTTACCTGTGAATGATTTCTCAGGGACAAAGGTTACAGTTCCGTCTGCTGCTACTGTGTAAGTACCAACGCCTTCTACTGTCTTGGTAGTTGAACCATCGTCAAATGTTGCTGGAACATCTTCATTGATTTCTACTGTTTTCTCAACGCCATCAACTGTTACGGTTCCACCCTTGAATTCAGGTTTACCTTTTTGAGTTGCACCTTGAATGTCAGTTGTTTCTGCTGGAGTTGCAGTTGGAGTCACAGGTAATACAGTTGGTGTATAAGTTGCAGAGGCTTTGGTTCCGTTCTTATCTTCACGAACAACCGTCACTGCTGGAGCAGTTCCGACGAATGATTTCTCTGGAACGAAGGTAACAGTTCCGTCTGCTGCTACTGTGTAAGTACCAACGCCATCTACTGTCTTGGTAGTTGAACCATCGTCAAATGTTGCTGGAACATCTTCGTTGATTGGCACACGGCTATCGCCTTCAGTAAATACAGGTTTACCAGTTTGTGTAGCACCTTGGATATCTGTCGTTTCAACTGGTTTCGCAGTTGGTTTTACTGGAGTCACAGTTGGTGTATAAGTTGCAGAAGCTTTGGTTCCGTTCTTATCTTCACGAACCACTGTTACAGCTGGTGCAGTTCCGACGAATGATTTTTCTGGTACAAATGTAACAGTACCGTCTGCTGCTACTGTGTAGGTACCAACACCTTCAACTTTCTTAGTTGTTGAACCATCGTCAAATGTTGCTGGAACAGCTTCATTGATTTCAACAGTCTTCTCAACGCCATCAACCGTTACAGTTCCACCCTTGAATTCAGGTTTACCTGTTTGAGTAGCACCTTGGATATCAGTTGTTTCAGCTGGTGTTGCTGTTGGGGTTACTGGAACGATTTCTGGTGTGTAAGTTGTATCCACCTTGATACCGTTTGAGCTTTCAGCTTGAACCTTAGCTGGGGTGACTTTACCAGTGTATGATTTGTCTGTTGGTGTGAAAGTTACTTGACCTGTTGCTGGATCAATAGAGAAAGTACCAATTTCAGTTGTACCATCTTCAGCAAAGGCTGGTGTGCTTGAAACTTCGTTACCATCTTTATCTAGCAATGTGTAGCTATTGTCTTTAATGGTAATAGCTTTATCTTCACCATTTACTTGAACAGTAGTTCCTGCAAAGGTTGGTGTACCAGTTTGAGTTGCACCTTGAACATCTTTAGAAGTTGCAGGGTTTGCAGTTGGAACTGCTGGCACAACAGTTGGTGTGTAGGTCGCATCTGAAGTGATGGTTGCTGTCTTACCGTTCGCATTGGTAATCGTTGCAGTTGCTTGAACTGTCACACCAGTTGCAGTTCCAACGAAGTCTTTTTCAGGTGTGAAGGTCACCGCTCCTGTAGTAGGATCGATTGTATAGCTACCTTCTCCTGCTACTGTCACAGTTGTTTCATCAGTCGGTTGACCAGTTGCGGGATCCACCAATTTCTTACTAGTGATTTCAGCAGTCTTATCATTACTCAAATCAAAGGTTGGTGTTTGTGTTTGAGGAACATTTTGAACATCCTCAGAAACCTTGTCTGTAGGAGTCACTGTGATAGGTGTTACAGTTGGTGTGTACTTAGCGGTTGCTGTCTTAAGGTATTCATCACGGACGGTACCGTCTTTATCTCTTCCGACAGGTGCTGTTACGGATACAGTAACACCTTGAGCTGTACCTGTGAATCCTGGTTCTGGAACAAAGGTTACTTTACCAGTAGCATCATCAATGCTGTATGTTCCTTCACCTGCTACTGTTACAGAGGTTGCATTGGTTACTTGACCAGTCGCTGGATCCACCAATTTAGCAGGGTATTCCAAGCTTGGAGTGACAGAGATCTTTTCGCCATTAGCATTCGTTGTAGTTGTGTTAAAGGTAGGTGTACCAGTTTGAGTCGCACCTTGGACATCTGATGAAGTCTTATCTACCCCTTCAATTTCCGTTGGTGTAACTGTTGGGATGTATAGACCGTCCATGGTATTGATGGCAGTATCGACATTGGCTTCATCGGCTGGGAATTTTGTTGACCAACCCGTATCGTAGCCATTGCTGTCTGTACGACGAATAGAGATACCATCCGCTGTTCCAAGGAAGTGATCTTCAGGAATGAACTCAACATCCACAGAAGTTCCGTTTGGAGTGATCTTGTACTTCCCTTGACCAGCTACAGCATAGTAGCCATCTGCGCCAGGTGTAACGACTTGCCCTGTACGGTTATCTATCATTTGTGGAGCTACTGTTTCATCAATTTTTGCTGGCTCAGTTAGGCTATAGCCTTGCAAACCACGAGCGGTAAAGGCTACAGTTGCAGTTTGCTTCGCCCCTTGAAGACCAGTTGTTTCTTTGAATTCCCCTTTAGGTGGGTGGGTGATTTGAGTCTTGAAGTCCTCAACTTCCCCTGAAAAGGCCATTCCTGTCGGACTCTCGATTTGATCAGCATCCTTAGCAATTCGTAACCGTACCCCTAATTCCTTAACACTAGGATCAATATAGGTTTTACTCTTTGTAAAGCTTAACGTAGCCGTTCCATCTTGAGTAATGGTTGTTAAATCAGACCGTTCATCTTCATCGAAGGTTCCGTTTTGGTTGAAATCTATCCAACCATAGATGTTAGCTTTTGCTGCTCCACCCGTATGAGCTTCCACTGAAATGGTGTAATTACCTGGACGTGTCCGGTCCATCTTGATCAGCTCATTAGTTTTTCCTTTGAGATCATTTGGAAGTAATTGGTCGATGCCTTCATCCGCAGTGGTCGCCTTGTCATCACCCGTCCAATCAAGGGTGTTGTTTTCATCCATATCTGGGCTCAAGTGACCGAGGTAAGGTTGATTGACTACCTTTCCACTCACTCCATCAACGGTTGCGATAGAGTGGATAGCCTTCCCATAAGACGCTGGTGCATCCCCTTCATCGAGCGGGAAGAATCCAAGCATGGCTGATTGTTTACCACTTGAAGCAATGTAAAGACCAACTTCAGAAGCTCCTTTTGTCATAACAAGAGGAACGGCAGAAGGACCTGCAGAAATATTTGGCCCGAAGACCCCTGTTCCGAGGCCTCCAGTTGTTAAATCAGCACTTCCAAAGTACTTCCAAGCAACCGCTTTTTTATCTGGCCCCACTTCATTTGCACGTTTAAGTAGGTTAAGGTTCGTCGAATAGTAATTCGTACCTTCTATATTAAAGGTAGGATTTGGGCCAAATAAATTGTCTGTATCTTGTGGAATAAAGGTTTTAGTAGATCTTCTTCCATATTTATACCACTCCCCAATTTGTTGCCAACCTTCTCCGTTTGTGGTGAAAATAACCGATTCACCAGGATTAGCGGACTCACCATCTGCCATGACTACAGCAGGTTTTACGGCTTTGCCACGGAAGGTAGCAGAAATTTCAAACTGAACACCAATATTGCCACCATCAAACTCGGAACTGATGGTTGTTTTTTTAGTGCCAGTATTGATGCCTTCACCTATTATTTCTGACCATCTGGTTTGAGCTTCGGCAATAATTTTAGCTTCTTCACCATTATTAAATGCTTTGTTAGTTGCAGCACTAGTAGTTGTTCCTATATATCCGTTCTTAGCATTTGGATCATAGGTTGCTTTTTCTGCTTCTGTTGCTCCTCGTTCTTCTAAACGCTTTTTGTAAATTTCTGTCGCTTGGAAGGGTTTTAAGGATTTAACCTTGATCTTGACCACATAGCCAGGCATGATTTCCTTGGTGTAGGTCGCGCCGACCTGGAGAGCAAGGTCACCTTTTGATGTTGTCGTCGTTCCTGTCCAGCTAGCTGTATCGCCAAAGTCCAACCAAGAAATTTGGCTGGCCAAGTCTGTAGCTTTGATATTTGTTGTAAAGCCTGGTTTTTCTACCTTTGGAGTTGAAGTGGCATCTTGGACATCATCTGCGATGAGGTTTGGATCGTTTGGATCTCCGATAGAACGACGGTTGCGACGTTTACCAGAAGTTTGAGCTGTTTCTTCTGTTGCTACTGTATTGCTTGTTGGTACACCTTGTCCAGCTGAAAGAGTTGTTTCTTCCTTCTTATCTGCACTTGTTGTAGCTGCTTCTGAAGCATTGTTTGCTGGCGTAGCAACCTCTAAACTTGGTGTCGCTGCAGTGTTTGATGTTGCTGGAGCAGTTGAAGTTGCAGATGCAGCTGTGCTTGTGCTTGAAGCAGCACTTGTTGATGCTGCAGCAGTTGATGATGCTGGTGCAGTGACGACTGGGTTTGCATCATAAGTCGATGTAGCTGGTGCAGTTGATGTTGCTGAAGTTGCTGTAGCTGTAGACGCTTCAGGCGCCTCTGATGCTGTCGCAACAGCTACTGCACTCTCACTAGTCGTATCTTTATTTTCATCGGCAGCTGCACTTGCTGCTGTACCAACCATAACAAGTGTTCCCAATAGTACTGAGCAAACCCCCACATTCAGTTTACGAATTGAGAATCTGCTAATACGATCATTAAATAAGTCTTTCCCCATCTAATGGACCTCCATATTTATCTATAAATTAACATTCTTTTTAAAATTGTTTAGTTTTTACAAACCTTATCTATTTTAACAAAATCCGAACGATTTTCAAAACATATTGACTCAAAAATGAGTAAAAATTTTTAGCTAAAATTGTTTTAATTCTAAAAGGATTTTACCAATTGATCAAGGTATCAAAAAACCTTGATTTATTACTAAATGGCAAGATCGAACTTCAATTGTGGCTTCACTGGATCATAATCGACCAGTTCAAAATCTTCTGGTTTGATGTCAAAGAAATTGGTTCCATCTGGTACATTCAAAACCAAGTGTGGCCGACAATCTGAAGGCTCCCGACGGAGTAACTCTTCAGCCTGTTCAAATTGATTGTCATAGATGTGAAGGTTATTAATGAAGTAAAAGAACTTCCCAACCTTCCAGCCAAAGTGCTTGGCAATCATCATCTGTAGGGCTACATATTGCATGGCATTGATATGGTGAGCTACCAACATATCATTCGAACGCTGGGTCAAGGTTGCATCTAGATAGATCTCTCCATCCACGCGCCGTACGTCAAACATGGTCTGAAAAGCACAGGGCAAGAGTCCTTCCGTCTCCTCGAAGGCATCATAATCCCAGAGGGAAATAATATTGCGGCGATTCCAAGGATTGGCTTCTAATTGCTTGAGGATCTTGTTCGTAATGTCATGCTTTTTGACAACAGCTCCGTAGCGCTGACCGATGGTACGGCTATCCCCTACTTCCCAGTCATTCCAGTAGTGGACATTGTACTTGTCTTCTAACAGATCTAAGCTATTCGACTGATCCTGGTAGATCCAGAGCATCTCTTTGATGGCTGATTTAATCGCGATGGGACGAAGGGTCGTGATAGGAAACTCGCCTTTTGAGAGGTCAAACTCCATAAAGGCTCCCGTGATGTACTTGGAGTTGGCCGTTCTGCCATCCTTGTACTTAGGTCGGGCCTGTTCAGACCAAACACCTTCTTCCATGATTTTTCGAATGTTTTCTTTGAAAATTGTATCTGCTTTTGTCATATACTCTCCTTGAATCCAGTTTTGCCTTCATTATATCATAGGACATAGAAAAAAAGGAGAGGCAAATCTCCTTTTAATCTTATTGTAATACTAGAGATGCGGCACCAATGACACCCGCATCATTTCCCAATGTAGCAAGCGCCAATTGGGTTGATTCACGTACTTGTGGGAATGAGTTTTCTTCAAAGACCTTGCGCACGCCATCCAAGAGGAAGTCTCCAGCCGCAGATACCCCACCACCGATAACGATCTTAGATGGGTTCAAGGTTGAACCAATATTGGCTGCAGCAAGTCCAAGGTAGCGTGAGAAGTTTCTGTAGACGATCAATGCAAGAGCATCGCCTTCTTTTGCTAGATCAAAGACTGTTTTAGCTGTCACTTCTTCACCGTTGTCGATCAAGACTTTCAATTGAGAGTCCCCTTCGTACTCATCGGCGTAACGACGAGTGAGGTTAACGATCCCAGTTGCTGAGGCAACCGTTTCAAGACAGCCTTTTTTACCACAGGTACATTGGATTGGATCATCAAAGTCAACCGTGATGTGACCAAGCTCACCAGCAGCTCCACGTACACCATGCAAGAGACGACCTTCAGCGACGATACCACCGCCGACACCTGTACCAAGTGTCATGAATACGACATCTGGTTGGTTTTCACCAGCCCCTTTCCAACGTTCACCCAAAGCAGCAACGTTGGCATCATTATCGATAAAGAATGGAATATGAAGGGCACTTTCGATCTTTTCTTTGACTGGTTGAAGAGTTTTCCAGTTCAAGTTGTAGGCACCGATAACTGTACCTTTTTCACGGTCAACGACACCAGGTGAACCCATTCCAATTCCTTGGAATTCAGAAGCATCAAGCTCAAGCATTTTCAAACGATGCGCGATGGATTCGATCATATCATCTACGATATGGCTACCTTCATCCAAGATATTTGTTTTAATAGACCATTTTTCTTGAACTTCCCCATCCAAAGTGAGGATAGCAAACTTAATTGAAGTTCCCCCAAGGTCAATCCCAATAATTTTTTTAGACATCTGTAACTCCTTTCAAACTTGTAAACACTTACAGATCTATTATATCAGACTTTTTATCAAACGCAAAGGTTTGCACGTAACTTTTCTTAACTTTTTAACAAGAGACTAAAGGATTGAAATCCTAGAATGAGGAAAATCAAGCCAATAATATTTAATAGAAAGACACTTATCGAGAGTGGACTAACGATTAAGAACAATCCAATAAAGAGTTGTAGCAAGGCAAAGAAAATATAACGCTTGGACAGTTCCTCAACCTTCCTCGAGTAGAAATTTGCTTTTCGGAAGTTTAAAATCGAACGGTAGATCAGCCAAATTCCTAAAGTAACGGGAAAGACAATCGGCAAGGTTTTGTAGCCATAGAGCAGTAAGTAGACCGCAAAAACCAAAGCGACCATACTGTGAAAGAGCTGTTGCTGCTGAATGATACCAGCCTGACGCAATCGGTAATAGCGTGAAAAACGCGAAAGGGAGATTAAAAAGAAACCACAGGAAATCAACCAGCTAAACGAGCCAATGTGCTCAATCGGATTGATAAACAAGACGATACCAATAATGGTAAAAATAGTAGCTGAAATCCCAAGGGATATCCGGTTCAATTGATTCATAGTGCCTCCTTATTCATCTAATTCGCTCAGGTATTCATAGCGATCGTACTTTTCAAGCAATCGCTCATTTTCCTGATCCAATTCCTTTTGAAGGGCTGACAATTTGCCAAAGTCAGAGCCGTTTTCATTCATCTCCACTTCAATCTCTGCGATCCGATTTTCAATGGCTTCGATATCTGCTTCAATACTCGCCCACTCCTGCTTTTCCATGTAGCTCATGCGCTTCTTCTCTTCTTTTGGCTTAACAGGTTTCTCTTTTTCAACCTTGTGACTGGCTGTTACTTGAGCTGCTTCAAAGGCTTTTTCATCCAGGTAATCCGTATAATTGCCAAAGAACTCACGAATGCCCCCATTTTCAAAAGCCAGGATCTTGCTCGCCACTTTGTCTAGGAAATAGCGGTCGTGGCTAACGGTAATGACGGGACCTCCAAAGTTTTGAAGGAAGTTTTCCAAAACCGTCAAGGTTGCGATATCCAAATCATTGGTTGGCTCATCGAGGAGAAGCACATTGGGTTTTTCAATCAAGAGTTTTAAGAGAAAGAGGCGCTTCTTCTCCCCACCGGAGAGTTTTTCAATCAAGGTTCCGTGCATAGAACGTGGGAAGAGAAATTGCTCCAAGAGATCTGCGATCGAAGTTGTTCCGACAGTAGTCTTCACTTCCTCAGCAACTTCCTGGAGGAAATTAATCACGCGCTTGCTCTCATCCAACCCATCAATCTGTTGTGAGAAATAAGCCACCCGCACGGTTTCTCCGATAATGACTTGCCCAGACTGAGGCTGGAGTCGCTCAGCGATCAGATTAAGTAGGGTGGACTTGCCGACGCCATTATCCCCGACGATCCCAATGCGGTCTTTGTTTTGCACCAAGAGGTTAAAGTCCTGTAAAATCGGCTTGTTTTCAAAAGCAAAACTCACATCTTTAAACTCGATAACTTTCTTTCCGATTCGGCTGGTCTCAAAGTTCATCTCCAAATCTGTCTGGCTGCTTTGACCAGACAAGTCTTGCTTGAGATCATGGAACCGATTGATGCGTGCCTGTTGCTTGGTCGCACGCGCCTGAGGTTGACGCCGCATCCAGGTCAACTCCTGCTTATAGAGTTGCTGCTTCTTATGAAGAAGGGCTGCATCACGCTCGTCTTGCTCAGCCTTTAAGCGGACATAATCCTGGTAATTGCCCTGATACTCAATCAAACTAGCCCGATCCAACTCAAAAATTCTTGTCGAGATATTATCCAAGAAATAGCGATCGTGGGTAATGAAGAGCACGGTTTTCTTAGAGTTCTTCAAGAAATTGGTTAACCATTCGATGGTATCAATGTCCAGGTGGTTGGTTGGCTCATCTAGTAAGAGCAGGTCGTGGTGAGACAGCAAAACTTGGGCCAGTTGCACCCGACGACGCAAGCCCCCAGATAGATCTCCAACTTTGGCATTCAAGTCTTCAATCCCAAGCTTAGAAAGGACTGTCTTGACCTGACTCTCGATTTCCCAAGCATTAAGCGAATCCATCTCCGCCATGACCTTTTCAAGACGTGCTTGGTTCTCTTCTCGGTAATCCGCCATCAAGTATTCATAATCGCGAATCAGCTGCATTTCACGCAAATCACTAGATAGCACCGTATCCAGAACCGTCTTTTGATCATCAAAATCAGGTTCCTGCGTCAAGTAGCCAATTGTATAATCACTCTTGGCAGAAAAAGGACTCACATCTCCATCAAAGCCAGAGCGACCTGACAACACATCTAACAGCGTGGTTTTTCCAGTCCCATTGACCCCGATCAATCCGATCCGATCCAAGTCGTGAATGATAAAGGAAATCTCACGAAAGACGGTCTTATCTCCGACAGATTTGGTTAATTTATCGACAATAAAATCGCTCATTTTTCCTCCTCTTTTGCTTGTTGGATATAGGCGATGATGGCTTCTTTCTCATTGGCCAGTTCCCCATCGACAATGGCATATTCAATTTTTGTCAAAATCTCTCCTAAAGCTGGACCAGGTTGAAAGCCGTAGTGCTTGATCAGCATACCGCCATTGACCACCACTTCATGCTTATCATGAATGGTCAAGCTATCATAAACGCGCTCAATGGCCAAATAATCCACACTCAAGGCATAGGCTTCCCGGAGCTCTTCTGCCACTAGCAACAAACGCTTCTCATACTTGTAACATGCACGCTTGTCTAGACTTCCTTTTTCTCGGAGCTTAAGAATCTCCACGATCTGCTCCACCGTCTTGGCAAAGTCTCTAGAGGTCTTCCATTTTTTAAAGAATTTTGGAATATCTTGAATCTCTAGTGCTAAGACCAAAGCAGCCCAGGCTTGCTCAGAAGTTGAAAAGGTATATTCCAGCTCTATGTCAAACAAACGCTCGATCGCTTCTTTACGATCCTTCATCTCTGGCAGATAGTGATAAGCTCCACTTGCCAGCATAGCCTCCAAGCCCTGTCTCCAGTATGGAGAAAGCAAGAGTTTATCAAACTCGATGAAGGTACGCTCTACGGAAATCTTCTCTAGTAAGGGAGCACACTCCTTCATGGCATCAAAGGTCGCCTCTTCTAATTCAAAGCCGAGACTGGCCTGAAAACGAAAGCCTCGCATGATCCGGAGTGCATCTTCGTTAAACCGTTCATGAGAAAGCCCAACTGCCCGAAGGACCCTGTTTTCTAAATCTTCTAGTCCATGAAAGAGATCAACAATTTCTCCTTTTTCATTTAAGGCAAAGGCATTAACCGTAAAATCACGACGCTTGAGGTCTTCTTCTAGCGAGCGTACAAAAGACACGGAACTCGGACGACGATAATCTACGTAGACATCCTCCGTCCGGAAGGTCGTAATTTCATATTCTTGACCATTTTCAAGAACCAAGACGGTCCCATGTTCGATACCGACATCTACTGTTCGATCAAAAATCGCCTTGGTCTCTTCTGGGTATGAGGAGGAAGCGATATCGACATCGTGAATTGGACGATCCAAGAGGGCATCACGGACAGATCCCCCTACAAAATAGGCCTCAAAACCAGCTGCTTTAATCTTCTCTAATATTGGTAAAGCCTCCTGAAACTCAGAAGGCATCTTTTCTAATCTCATAGTAAGTGTTCCAAACCATAAACAAGCTCATGACGCTTGACAACTTCTTTAATCCCTAGATTTACTCCTGTCATGAAGGAAACACGATCATAGGAATCATGACGGAGAGTCAACCCTTCGCCTTGGCTACCAAAAATCACCTCTTGGTGAGCGACTAGGCCAGGTAATCGAACCGAATGGATGCGCATCCCTTCAAACTCTGCCCCTCTTGCACCAGGCATCAACTCTTCTTCATCTGCTGCACCTTGCTGGATCTTCTCGCGCTTCTCAGAGATCAACTCAGCGGTCTTAATTGCTGTTCCACTCGGTGCATCTTTTTTCTTATCGTGGTGCAATTCGATAATTTCTACATTCGGGAAATACTTGGCTGCTTGCGCTGCAAATTGCATCAAGAGCACAGCTCCAATGGCAAAGTTCGGCGCGATCAAGCCACCCAAATCCTTTTCACGTGAAAGGTCTGTCAATTCTTGGATCTGCTCAGGAGTGAATCCAGTCGTTCCCACAACAGGCGCAAAGCCATTTTCAATTGCAAAGCGAGTATTTTCGTAAGCGACCTTGGGCATGGTAAAGTCCACCCAAACATCTGCCTCTAGACCCGCAACATCTTCTTTGCGGTTAAAGACAGGGACTCCTGCAACCTCTGTCTCATCAGTAAATGGATCGATCAAGCCGGCTAATTCTAGCTCAGGATCTTCTGAAACCATCTTGTAGGCTGCTTGCCCCATTCTACCCTTGAAACCCGCGATAATGACTTTAATTGACATAGAATTCTCCTTAAACGATGGGGATATACCCGACTGCTAAGCTATGGTCACCTAAGTGCGTCCCAATCACCCCTCCAAAGGTAGCAAAAGGAATGTCACCCTCCACTCCTTCTTCGATGAGCAGTTGGCGAAGTGCTTCTGCTTTTTCAGGGACATTGGCATGGATGACAAAGACTTGGTAATGACCATCTGCGATATCTGATACAACAATCTCTACCAAGCGTTTCATGGCTTTCTTTTCCGTCCGGACTTTCTCAAAGACCTCAATCACGCCTTCATCATTAAAATGAAGAATAGGCTTGATGCTCAAGAGGTTCCCAAGAATGGCAGCCCCATTTGACAGACGACCACCTTTAACCAAGTGGTTCAAATCATCCACCATGATATAGGCAGAGGTTCCATCAATCTGGTGTTGGACATTGGCAACAATCTCGTCGAAGGAACGGCCTTCACCAGCCCATTTCAAGCAGTCTTCTACCATCATCCCTAGAGGAGCACTGGTGATTTTTGAGTCCGGAAATTCGACGGTCAAGCCTTCGAATTCGTCCTTCAAATATTGGATATTTTGGTAGAAACCAGAAATACCAGATGACAAGAAAAGACCGATAGCATGCGTATAGCCCTTAGCTGTCAAACCAGATAAGACTTCTTCTAACTCTGCAACACTCGGCTGGCTAGTCTTTGGCAATTCCTTAGACGCAGCCATCTTTTGGTAGAACTCATCGTGTGTCAGGTTCTTCCCTTCTACATAAGACTCCCCATCGATATAGATCGGGATCTCTAAAATAAATAAGTCGTCGTGATGGAGCACGTCTTGCGGTAAATAGGCAGACGAATCCGTGATCACTGCTAATTTCATTGATTAAAACTCCAAATTAATACCCGGTAAATCGAGGGCAATTTCTGTGACTTCATAAGTCAAACGGTTGAGCATATTCAAGCAAGGACGAGCCAATTCTTCCACTTCGTCTTTGCTGAATTCACTTGGTTCATTGACATAACGACCAAACAAGTGGTTGATTTGAGTGATGGTTCCACTGATCACAAAACCGTCAAAAACGATCATGTAGCTCAAGATGACAATCAAAGAAGTCGTGTTTTGTTCTTGATCACGATTGATCAATTGAAAGTTTACATCTACTTTTGTTTCAGGGATGCCATTTTCTTTTTCCCACTCAAAATTACGAGCGTCATAGTGGTATTGGCTGACAAATTCTTTTTCACGTTGAATATCCATTTTTATTCTCCTAAAAATATGCGATAGGCTTATTATATCATAATTCAGCTCAAGATACCAACGCCGAATGAGGTGATTTTTTCACTTGTACAAGAAGAAAAGGCCGAGGAAGTTTGGCCATTCTTTAACTTGTTTTGCTCAATTCTTCGCTAACTCTTTTGTAAGGATCGAAAAAACAAGATAAAGACTTTTGAATGACGATTAGTCATAATAATACCAACCGCCATCCCTATAAATTCTTATGGGTTGCATCTCATAAATTCCAAATTCCTTTGGTGTGCTGGTAGCATTATCTAAAGAAAAGCCAACCATAAATTTCGTTTGTTCATTCTGATTCACCTTTCCTCGCAGTGTTAACATATAGCCACCGCCTTGAGGTGTTCCATTGCTTACCTGACCAACTTCCATACTCTCCCAATCAAACTGGACACTTTTAACTTTAGGACTCAAAGATTTTACAAAATCGGTCATATCTTTTTCATGTTCCCTTAAATAAGCCAGTTGCTTCTCTCTAGCGCTAAGTTGCTTACTTGATTGAGTGTCATTTGAAAAGATGCTTTGTTTTTGACTAGCAATGATCACACCCCCCGCAATTACAGCAGCGGTGGTTAAAAGAATTGCTAGTTTACCTTTTTTCATGCTTCAACCCCCTTGATAAGGAAAACTTATAATAATTGTATCGAAATATGAATAGATTGCAACAACATGACTAGATGATATTTATGTCGGAAAAGAAAAGGCCGGGGAAGCCCGACCATTCTTTAGACAGAGAATAACTAATTCTGTTCTACCAAAACCTTACGTTGCTTGGTTAGCTCATTGTCCTTTTCCACATCATAATAAGCTTCAAATTCTTCTTTGGTATTGACTTGATGGACTTGTCCATCTTTACTCAATTCTGCTGGAATTGTAATTCCTTCATAGAGATTAGTGTTCGCTGGGACCAATAGTTGGTACAAGTTGATAAACTCTTGGACATTGCCGTAAACAGTATCATAATTTAATTTAGCATCAAGCAGAATATATAATTGAGAATTCTTTTTACGGAGTAATTGGTAAGCTTTGGGATCAGACTTCTCTAGAACACTTCCCTTTAAATTATTAGGAAAGAAAGTTATTTGATTCTGCTTCATATCATCATATATAGTAGTGATTCCTACTGGGCCACGATTTTCAAGAATAACTTTTAATTTTCCTAAACCAACTAAAGGAGTTTCTATTCCTCTCAGTTCTTTTGAATCCTCCCATTCGATTTTCTTCGTTTCAAGATTGAGCCATAAATTTTTACTAACACGTTTGTTATCAGTAGTTCTATAGATTTTTATTGGGACATAATCTTTCCCATTAATTTCCTGGATATCTCCAGTCTCTGCTGGAAAATAATTTCTATTGTAATGTCTTACAAGCCGATAAAGATCTACTTCCTCCTTTTTAATATGCTTATTTTGAATTATATTAATAGAAAGTTTATAATATCCCTCTGATTCATCTTTTGGCCACTGATAGTCAGGTATATCCTTTAATTTTTTTAGAAATTCTCTAACAATATATTTCTGATTCGATGCACCATGGGCATTTAAAAGGTTCTCACTTGAATGTCGGTAGTACTTTGCAAATAACTTATCTTCCTCAGGAGTTAAAGACTTCCAATGGACAACAACTCCTCGACCATCCTCTAAAAATTGATAGGAATCAATTTCCCATTGTCCAGTGTAATAAAAATAATTCTCATATTTTTCACGTTCCTGCTTAGCTTTTTCTATTTTTTGCTGATGTTGATAGGTAAAAAGCCCAAAAACAGCGACTGCAATTGCTAGAACTAACGAAGTAGCAATAATTATTTTCTTTTTCATTTATCTTTTTTCCATTTCTATTATAAATCTAATAAATTGCTAAAAATTTTAAAAAGGCTACTCGTCAAAAAGTTTTCCTTCTACACGAAGTGGACTACCGCTACCAAAACCTTCGATTAAATCTTTCTCGCCATTTTTACCGTCTTTTAAATAGACCAAAACACTCCAACTTGAATTTTGGATATGATTAAATCCTCCATAGACCATAAGAATTTCGCCACCTCCTTGTGGCGTACCATTTCCTATCTCATCCCATTGCGTTTCATCCCAAGCAATCTGGACAGATTCAACTTTAGGACTTAACGATTTTACAAAATCTTCAATTTCTTTCGCATGCTTCTTTACATCTTCTAACTGTTGTTCCTTGGAACTGGCTTGCTTTGCTTGATGACTATTAATTGAAAACAAGTTTGGATGTTGAGAACCGATAATGTCCATTCCTGATAAAGTAATTGCTGTAAATCCCAATATGAGAATTTTCTTCTTTTTTCTCATTGATCCTCCAAGAAAAATGCTTTCTACTATCATATCGAAATCTATAGAGATAAGCAACTTCATCACTAGTTGGTATTTTTGCGCAAAAAAAGGTTGGGCATTCCCAACCTTTTAATCATACTTAGTTTTTAGGTTTGCGAAGCAATCCGAACAAGATACCACTTACGACTGCACCGATCAATACGAACAAGATGTAAAGAAGTGGATTTGATGTAAGGGCGATAACGAAGATACCTCCGTGAGGAGCCATGAGTTTCAAGCCTGCAAAACCAACAAGGGCACCTGTCAAAGCTGAACCTGCAATGAAGCTAGGGATGGCACGAGCTGGGTCAGCTGCACCGAATGGAATGGCACCTTCTGTGATGAAGGAAAGACCCATGATAATGTTTGTCAAACCAGAATCGCGTTCTTCTTGTGTGAATTTATCTTTGAACAAGACTGTTGCCACAAAGACTGCCAATGGAGGAACCATACCAGCTGCCATAACGGCCGCCATAACTACTGAACCACCTGAAGTTAATGTAGCTGCTAGAGTACCTGTACCAAAGACATATGCTGCTTTGTTGACTGGTCCACCCATATCGACAGCCATCATACCACCGACAAGAAGACCAAGAAGGACTGCTGAGCTACCTGACAAGCTTGTAAGGAAGTTATTTAGACCAGTATTGATTGCTGCCATTGGAATATTTACAGCAAGCATTGCAAATCCAGTTAATGCCACACCAATTAGAGGCATCAATAAAATTGATTTCGCACCTTCAAGCGAACGAGGAACTTTTACGTATTTTTTAACTAACAAAACAATTCCACCAGCTAAGAAACCACCAACGAGAGCGCCGAGGAAACCTGATGACACCTGATGTGAAGTAATCTTCATAATCGCTTCTTCAGCTGCTTTTGGATCCAAGTCAGCAATTTTTGCATAAGCGACAATATTTCCAAATGCAAGACCTGCTTTTGCAATAGCACCAGCCACAAATCCAGCAATTAAACCTGGTTTTTCAGCAATTGAATAGGCGATAAATCCAGCAAGGATAGGTAACATAAAACTAAAAGCAGTATCACCTATTGCTTTTAATAGAGCTGGTAATTCGTGGTAACTACCTAAATGCGACAATTGTCCTTGAGGAACTCCAAGGATTTGGTCGAACAAGAAGGCAAGGGCGATCAAGATACCACCACCGATAACGAATGGAAGCATTTGAGAAACCCCACTCATCAGGTGTTTATAGAAGTCTCCACCTAAGCTCAATTTTTCTTGGCTAGCGCTAGCTTGTGCAGCATTTTCAGCGTGGAAGACATCTGCTTTGCCATCCAAGATGGTTTGGACCAATTCTTCTGTCTGACGGATACCGGCTGCGACTGGTTTAGAGATCAATTTTTTGCCATCGAAACGAGCGGTTTCAACTGCTTTATCAGCTGCAATGATGACCCCTTCAGCTTTGGCGATTTCTTCAGCTGTCAAGCGGTTGCCGACACCAGATGCACCGTTGGTTTCAACGCGGACCGTAACACCCATTTCTTCCCCTTTTTTGATGAGGGCTTCTTCTGCCATGTAAGTGTGGGCGATCCCTGTTGTACATGCTGTAACGGCAACGATCAGAGGTTTGTCAGATGAAGCTGCTTCTTTGACCGCTTCTGCTTTTTTCGCTTCTTCAGCTGCAGCTTCTTGCTCTTCTGCATCAAAGGCAGCGATCACTTGATCAGGAGTGCTTGCTTGGCGAAGTTTGTCCGCAAATCCTGGTTTCATCAAGTACTTAGACAATTCAGCTAGGGCTGCCAAGTGAGTGTCGTTTGCTCCTTCTGGAGCTGCGATCATGAAGAACAAGTCTGTTGGTTGGCCATCAAGAGAAGCATAGTCCACACCCTTGTTTGATTTTGCAAACAAAACTGTTGCTTCTTTAACTGCTTCATTTTTGCTGTGGGGCATAGCAATTCCGTCACCCAAACCAGTTGAAGTCTGTGCTTCACGGTTCATGATTCCAGCCTTGAAGGTGTCAAAATCTGTCACCACACCATTGTCAACGAGCGATTGAACCATCTCATTGATTACGCCCTCTTTATCTGTTGCCTGAAGGTCAAACAACATCACGTTTTTATTTAAAACGTCTTGAATTTTCATAGTTTTTCTACCTCTACTTTTTCATAAGTTTCTTTTATATAGTCAGCTGTTGCCAAATCATCTGAGAAGGTGGTCGCTGTTCCACAAGCCACGCCCCATTTGAAGGCTTCGATGACATCTCCTGTTGTTGCGAGCTTCCCAGTGAAGCCTGCCACCATGGAATCTCCAGCCCCAACAGAGTTCTTGACTTGTCCTTTGATTGGTTTTGCAAAGTAAGTTCCACTAGGACTGACAAGGAGAGCACCATCACCCGCCATGGAAATAATGACGTTTTGTGCTCCTTTGGCTAAAATTTCTTTAGCATAGCGTTCAATTTCTGGCAATTCCGTCAAGGTAACGCCAAAAATATCTCCCAACTCATGGTTGTTTGGTTTGACCAATTGGGGATTGAACTCCAAGGAATCAATCAAGGTTTGCCCTTCAAAGTCGCAAACCACTTGCGCACCTGTCGCACGAGTTGCTGCGATCAATTGTTTGTAAACGGCATTTCCAAGTGAAGATGGGGCAGATCCTGCAAAGACTACCACATCATCCGCTGTTAAGCTCGATAAGATGTTGAGCAATTCTTGCAACTGAGCTTCTGTCACTTCTGGGCCATTCCCATTGATCTCTGTTTCCTCATCAGCTTTGATCTTGACATTTATCCGTGTATCTTGGTCTACTGTCACAAAGTTGGTTGAAATGGCTTCGCTGGTCAGTACGTCTTCAATGAAGCGTCCTGTGAAACCACCGATAAATCCAGTTGCTGTGTTCTCGATATCGAGCCGCTTCAAAACCCGACTGACATTGATTCCCTTACCACCGGCGAACTTATCTTCCGAAGCCATCCGATTGACCGCCCCTGTCTCTACATGATCGAGACGGACAATATAGTCAATGGCTGGATTTAATGTTACTGTATAAATCAAACCTCAATAACCTCCGTTTTTTCTTTTAAAACCTTTAATCGTTGCGGATCACATAGATTGGTAATGATCATGGCTCGCTTGATTGGAGCTACTTTGACAAAGGATGTCACTCCAATTTTTGAATCATCCGCTAGGATATAGGTTTTTTTTGCATTTTCGATAATCGCACGTTTGACAGATCCTTCTTCCAGGTCTGGAGTGCTGTAAAATTCATCATCGATTCCATTCATCCCAAGAAAGGCCTTGTCAAAATTCAACTGACCGATCTGATTGAGCGCGATCCCTCCGATACTTGCATCTGTAGAAGATTTTACCTTTCCACCGATGATGACCGTCGGAACATTTCGCTCGACCAACTTAGTCGCATGGTGAATCGAGTTGGTCACCACGGTTACAGTTGGATTGACAATTTCTTGTACCAAAAGTTCATTGGTCGTCCCGGCATCGATAAAGATTACGTCATGATCTTTGATCAATTCCGCCGCTTTTACAGCGATCTTTGACTTAATTTGAATGTTTTTGATAGATTTTTCTTTGTTGCTTTCTTCCTCTTGAAGAAAATGCAGGCTTTCCGCACCGCCGTGAACCCGGCGAAGTTTACTTTCAGCTTCTAATTCATCCAAGTCACGTCGAACCGTTGATTCAGACGTCCCCAGCTCTTGTACAAGGGTTTCTAAGGAAACAAACTTTTCCTTCAGTACCTTCTCGAGGATGAATTGTTTTCGTTCCGACTTAAGCATTTCTCCTCCTTTTGCAATCGATTACAAGGACTATTATACTCCTTCTTCAAAAATTGTCAACATTTTTTATCACTTTCTTTCACTTTCTTTCAACCTTGGACAAAAAAAGAGCGGGAAAGAACTCTCTTTGGTAAAAGAGTTCAGTTTCCCACCCCTGCGCAAGGCAGATCACATCAACTTTCGAGCTTAAAAGCCGACAAAGAATCCAATCCACCACCGCGCTTTCCATATTTCTTACTCATTTTTTGAAGATTGTTTCTTTTTCTTAAAGCCAAACAATCCAGCAAGTAGCCCGACAGCAACACCTGTTGTTGCTACTGCATATTTGGAAGAATCAGATCCAGCCACAGCTTGGCTGTTTTCTTTTTTCGGTTTGATTTCTTCTACCTTGGCTTCTTGTTTTGGAGCCGGAGTAGCTGTTGGTGCCTGCACTTGCGGACTATTGGTAGTTGTTGGAAGAACGGTTGGTCTATCCGAGAAAGTTGTTGGATTGCTTGAGCGGATATCCATTGGCATATCTGCTGCTTCTAAAATAGCTGGATCCATCCTTGACGCTAGATCTTCATATTGGGAATTCAACAGTTCCACGACACTTTGATACGATTGAAGAGTTGTGAATTCTGCTTCCAATTTTTCTTTTTTATTCTCTAAATTAGCCACTGCAGCTGATAAAACGGATTGGGCTTTGACCAATAATTCTGGAGCATTTTTAAAGTCAGAAAGACGTTTTTCAGCAGCAACCAGGCGCTCTTGAGCTGCCTTCAAGCCCTCATGCGCTTCTTGAACGACTTGTGCTTTTTCTGCTTCTTCTGCTTTTAAAAGATCTAATTTTTCACGCGCGGCCGCTAACAAATCCTTCGCTTTTTGAAGGGCTGCTTCTTTTGGCTGGATAGCTGCTTCAATCCGACCTCGAGATACATCAAGAGTCGCTTTTGCTTTTTCAACTGCATGATCCTTGCTAACGAGAAGAATCTTGTAATTTTGGATGGTCTTTTGGACATTGGCCATCTCTACTGCCACATTTGAATTAGCATGACGGGCATCTTCTAGTTTCCCTTGCAAGATAATGATTTGAGACTCTTGATTGGCCTTGTCTAGCTTGAGATTAGCGACTTCATCAGATTTTGCTTTGACATCTGATCTTGTCGTCGTAGCCCCAGCTCCCTGACGCAATTGATAAGCGAGTGCACTGGTTGACACTGCTGATTTGACAGGACTGTGTAAGAAAGCTGCTTCTGACATGGCATTGCTAGGGTCATAAGCGACTGATAAAGCTGTCGCTTTGTTGTCTACCATTTGGAGGTAATGACCAACCTTAGCAAAGGCCTCAGCCCCAATCTTCATATAGATATCGTTGGCATCAATTTGAGTTTCGTCTGTTGGTAGACCATATTGAGCCGCTACTTCTTGATAAGCCGCTTTTTCATTGTACCAAAAGTCAACCGCACCAGCAGGTGAGAAGCCATATGCAATGTTCTCGTTTGGCAAATACTTAAACATATGCCAGTTGGCTTTTTTGAAGTATTCCAACTGTACTTGACTGGCAGGAAGGGAATAAGGATCCAGCTCCAATTCAGGCAAGCCGGCATTGCGACGATAGCTATTGATGGCATCCGCAATTTCAAGAGCTCGAAGGTTGGCTTGCAAAGATCCAGACTCTCCAACTGTCAAGCCATCTTCTTCCCGACCACGCTTGTAGAGGGCTAAAGCACTCGCTGCAGCTTCATTGCCATTCTCGGCTAAGTGTTGCAAATAACCTTCATAAGTCGCTTGACTCAACTGAACTGGGCTATTGGCCGCTGCTTGTTCTAAGGCTGCCAATTCTGCTTCCTTGGTAGCGATGACCGCTTTCAAATCTGTCAGACGCGTTTGAGCCAGTTGAATGTCGCTCTCAATTTGAGCCACTGTATCTGAGCCAGTTTGCTGACTCGCTTGCAAGGTTGCAAGGTAATTCTGAGATTCTCGGATACTTTGCTCGACTTGGCTTTGCTCCAACAAGGCTTGGTTGAGCACATTCTCATCATTTGAAATCGGTGCTTTGGCTTGGTTCAATTCATTTTGTGCTACATCGACCAAAGATTCCTGAGCAGTAACTTGATTTTCCTGTTGACGAACAGCCTCTACAACTTGGTCATGTGCAGCTTCTGCTTCTCGAACCTTATTTTCTTCGATAGTCACATAGGCTTGCGCCACCTTAACGTCATTTTCTGCGTTCTGAATTTGTGCATTCGAAGTCGTTGCGATCAGGTTTTCGGCATCCGTCACTTCTGCTTTCTTTTCTTCCAGTTCTTGTCCAGCCGCCTTAACTTCCGTTTGAGCATCGATCACTTTTTGCTCTTGGTAGTGGACATCTTTCACCACTTGCCCTTTTTGAGCTGTAATTTGCTTCAACTCATCAACTGTAATTGGTTTTTCGACTACTTCCGTACTGTTAGTTTCTGCATTTTCATTTTGCTTCACTTCTTCCGCACTAGCCTTATGATGAAACATTCCAGACAGTACCGTTGTCGCCGCAACTCCTGTCGTAAAAACCGATTTTCCTAATTTCTTTCCCATTAAACTCACCCCCAAAACTGAATCATTTTCTTGAAGTTTCTCTACCCCCTAGCATACCACATTTTGTTACCAATAACTAGTAGGTTTAAAAAGTTTTTTTCATAAAATTTTGAGGCAAAAGAAAAACAGCTAAGGCTGTTATAGAATGTAGACAAACTATTTTAAAGTAAAATAAGTTAAATGATTCTGTAAAAAAATTAAAATGAGTTTTAATTTTAATATCGATTCAGAGGAATACCGAAACTTTCCACTGTGAGAAAAGTGCCTGAAACAATAACGTTTCAGGCACTCGGAATTATTGAGACCTTAGGCTCAATAATTAGTCATGGAACTTCGTAGAAGTTCGCTGACGTCCGTACTCACCTAAGGAAAGTTTTTAATATGACTTTGTCTTCAATCTGAAACAGCTGACGCTGTTAGTCTTCTTGTTTAATTTGTTCCAACATCTTCACTTCTTCTGCTGTCAATTCGTAGTTTTCTAGCAGGTCAGGGCGACGCTCCAAGGTCTTTTTCAAACTCTGATAAAGGCGCCATTGACGGATATTTTCATGGTGCCCACTCATGAGAACATCTGGAACTGTCATTCCTCTGTATTCATAAGGCCGTGTGTATTGAGGGTATTCTAGAAGACCAGAGGAGAAACTGTCATCCTGGTGACTAGACTCTTTGCCGATCACTTCTGGAATCAAGCGTACCGTCGCATCAATCATGGTCATGGCAGCAAGTTCCCCACCCGTCAGGACATAATCGCCAAGAGATATCTCATCCGTTACCAAGGTCTTGATCCTCTCGTCGTAGCCCTCATAGTGGCCACAGATAAAGATCAATTCTTCTTCCTGAGCCAACTCTTCTGCGTAGGCTTGGTCAAAGGTCCGACCAGCAGGATCCAGCAGGATCACGCGCGGATTCTTCTTCTCAATCGCATCAAAGGCATCAAAAATCGGCTGAGCTCGCAAGAGCATGCCTTGCCCGCCACCATAGGGTTCATCATCCACATGCCGCGCCTTCTCTGCATTTTCGCGGAAATTATGGTAGTTGATCTCTAATAGACCTTTTTCACGAGCCTTTCCGACGATGGAGTGCTCCAGGGGTGAAAACATCTCTGGAAAGAGGGTTAAAATATCAATCTTCATCGTCTAACCCTTCCAAGATATCTACATCCACTCGGTTTCCTGGAATATCAATATGGAGGACCACTGGTGGGATATAAGGCAAGAGAAGGTCTCGTTTACCTTTGCGTTTGACCACCCAGACATCATTGGCACCTGGTTGAAGGATCTCCTTGATCTGACCGATGAGCTGGTCATTTTCATAAACATCAAGGCCAATAATCTCGTGGTAGTAAAATTCACCCTCCTCCAAATCCGTCAAGTCTTCCTCGGAAACCTTGAGACTAAAACCCTTGAACTTTTCGATGGCATTGATATGGTACATATCCTTAAACTTGATGATATCAAAGTTCTTGTGCTTACGGTGACTGGCAATGGTCACTGTTTGGACAAACTGATCCTTCTCATCGAAGAGAGCCAACTCCGCTCCTTTTTTAAAGCGCTCTTCCGCAAAGTCTGTCACAGACAAGATCCGCATCTCCCCTTGTAAGCCTTGGGTATTGACAATTTTCCCAACATTAAAGTAATTCATGATTTCTCCAGTGTAGTTTATTCACTCTATTTTATCACGTTCAAGAGATTTTCTCAAATGGACTTATCTGCTAGAAACTGCTCCAAATCCCGCTCGTGCTGGTATTTTACGGCTGCTGTTTTATCTTTTTCAAAGATAGTTTTAGTAAGGTCGATTTCATTAATGGCCGCGATAGCGACCGTGTAGTGAATCATATCAGCTAGTTCTTTAGCCAATTCCTCATTTGAATCTTGGACACCCGCTTTCCGTCCAGAACGTCCATTTAACACCTCGGCTACTTCGCCAACCTCTTCAACCAGCTTGATAAACAAACCTTCTTCCGTCCGGGTATTCTGGTAATGTTCTTGTAAATAGGCTTGTAACTGGCCAATGGTCACTTCTTTCATTCTTTCTCCTTCCAACAAAAAACGGGACCAAGTCCCGCCTTTTTATTTTTCGTCAATAACGATTCTTACTTTTTTATCTTCAGTTGGGACAGAGTAGACAATCGTTCTTATCGCAGAAATGGTGCGACCTTTTCGACCGATTACACGACCAACATCGCTAGGATCAAGGTCAAGGTGGTACTCCAAAAATTCAGGAGTATCTTCGATCTTGATGGTTAAAGCATCCGGTTGTGAAATCAAGGGTTTCACAATTGCAATAATGAGATTTTCAATCGTATCCATACATCAACCTACTTAAAAAATTATTTTGAGAATTTAGAATCGTGGAATTTCTTCATCACACCAGCTTTTGAAAGGATGTTGCGAACTGTATCTGAAGGTTGAGCTCCATCAGCCAACCATGCAAGAACGCGGTCTTCTTTCAAAGTTACTTGGTTTTCTTCAACAAGTGGATTGTAAGTTCCAACTGTTTCGATGAAACGTCCATCACGTGGTGAACGTGAATCTGCTACGTTAATACGGTAGTAAGGTTTTTTCTTAGAACCCATACGAGTCAAACGAATTTTAACTGCCATTTTTATAAGTCTCTTTTCTATATTTTAATTTTCGGTGAAATAGACAAGCTATTTAGCACATGATCTATTATAACACATTTTATAGAGCTGTCAAGAAAAAAACTTGACAGTATTTAAAATTTTTTATTTTATCAGTAAATCGGCGATTTCTTGATAGTTGCTAACGGTATAAGTCGGTACTACCAGGCTGGTATTTTCCTTACGATCAGGATTATACCAGACGGTATCAATCCCCGAAGCATTTCCTCCTGCGATATCCGCCGTCAAGGAATCTCCGATCATAAGGGTCTCTTCCTTGCTAAAACCTGGAATCAGTTGGCCAACTTTGTCAAAAAATGCAGGTTCTGGTTTCTGAGTATGAAGCTGTTCAGAGATAAAGACCTCTTTGAAATAAGAAGCAATTGTAGAATGAGCTAAGCGTCCTTCTTGAATGGCAGTCACTCCGTTCGTTGCACCATAGAGCTGGTAACCTGCTTTTTCAAGTCGAGCCAGTAAGTCCTCCGCACCGTGGAAAGACTGCCCCTGAAGACTGATGTAATCTTGGTAGCGAAGAGCCATCTCAGCCCCATCAACCGTGATCCCAAAGTGGGCAAACCCAATTGCAAACCGACTATCCACGAGCTCTTGCTTGGTTAATTTCTTTTGTTCCAAATCCTTCCAGAGCCCTTGGTTCATGGGTTTGTAGTAATCCTTAAAGGCCTGTACATCTGGAAAATTCATGTCTTCTAACATCTGCGTCAAGGCTGTTTCTTCAGCAGATTCAAAGTCCAACAAGGTATGGTCCAAATCAAAAAGTAAAAATCTATATGCCATTACAAACGATCCTTCAATTTTTCTACAAATAAATAAGCCGCTGGGCAAGTGAGGGTATTCTTGATGGTTAGATGGTTGATCTGATAAATCTTCTTGCGATCGGTGTGAGGGAATTCCCGACAAGCTTTTGGACGAACATCATAAATGGAACAGAGATTGTCCCCACCAAGAAAGGGGCAAGGCATGGATTTAAAAACCTTGTCCCCATCTTCGTCAACTTGAAGAAATTCTGCCTCAAAAGCAGGAAGTTTCATCTTGAAATATTTGGCGATCCGCGTGATATCGGCTTCCTTAAAATCGGGCCCTAAGGTCTTGCAGCAATTGGCACAAGCCGTACAGTCGATTTCTTGGAAAACTTCATCGTGGATTTCTTGCGCTATTTTATCTAAATTCTTAGGTGGCTTCTTCTTGAGATTCGCCAATACCTTGCGGTGCTCCTTTTGCTTTTGGAGAGCTAACTGATGGTATTTTTCAATATCAATTTCCTGTGTCATCCTCTATTTCCTCTTCTAAACAATAGAAAGATTATACCACAAAGACTCTAAAAAAAGATAGATCCTGAGATCTATCTCACTTGATTAATCCGTTACGGCACCCGTTCCGTCTAGGCTCCAAGTGTTTTCGACATAAGGAGTAAATTGAGTTATTGTTTTCTCAAATCCTTCAACAACAATCAAATAAACCTTATCATCTTTTTGGAATACCCAACCAGCAACCTGCAGGCCTGACTTGAGAAAAATATGTATTTTAAGCGACTCATTTCCTCCAACAGTCGTCGTAGATTTTGTCATTTTCTCAACAATTTTATAATCATTCCACTTACTCTCCAATCTTTGAGCTATTAGCTCTGCATTAAATTCCACTCCTTCAGGGACATTTGCTTTTTCTCTAGTGGCAGCATTTAAAACAATAATATTGAAGGCGTTTTTATCTGTATACTGAATATTATCTCCGACTTGGATACTATCATTCTTTTTCCAGTCACTTGGAATATTGACATAGCCATAATCTGCTGATCCAATTCGTTTCGTTTTCACATTCCCCTTATCACTATCTGGAATTTTTTTCTCTACATTACTACTTGAATTTGTTGTCTCTTTCACCACATTCGTGGAACTAGATGCTGCCGATGATTTACTAGACTCTTTCTTTGGACTAGTACAAGCAGAAAGGCTTACAACAGACAAAAACGTAACAGACGCGAGTAGGAACTTATTTTTCATATTCTCTCCTCAATGATGTATTTACTTTCCTCTAGTCTACCATGATTTTCTAGGATTTGAAAGTACGATTTCTATAGCATAAAGAGACTAGAAATGATTCTAGCCTCTCTTCATCAATCCGTCACAGCGCCTGTACCATCTAGACTCCAAGTGTCTTCAATGTATGGGATAAAGGTTTTCAAGGTTTCTGCATCCCCTTCAAAAGAAATGGTATAAACTTTTTCACCCTTCTGGAAGATCCAAGTAATCAGGTATTGTCCAGATTTCATGACAATTTGAAGCTGGTAAGCATCCAGACCTGAGACTTTAGTCCGCGCTCCCGTCATCTTATCAACATCCTGGTTATCTTGCCACATTACGGCCAGTTTCTTGGCTAAAAATTCTGCATTAAACTCGATATCCGCAGGAACTTTGGCCTTTTCCCGCGTAAAGCTATTCAAGGTGACAATATTATAGCCGCTCCCATCCGTATACTGGACAGCTTCTGTCCCATCGATATCCGTGAACTTGAACCATTTACTTGGAATATCGATGTATCCATAATCTGCATTTCCAATCCGCTTGGTTTCTTGACTGGAAGTGTTTTTCTTTGTAGAAGCAGTATCCTTTGACGAAGAGCTGCTTGTTTGCTTTTCGACTTTGCTGCTACTTTCTTTTGTAGAAGAAGCTGCTGTGTCCTTTTGAGTGGTGTGACTACAAGCCATGAGTGTGCAGGTAGAAAGAATCGTCAGTGATGCGGTCAATAATTTGTGTTTCATGCTCAACCTCCTTGAGAACGTTTTCTTTCTTCTAGTCTACCATGAAAGTGGGTATTTTAAAATAGGATAAGTGTCACATCTGATGGAACCTTTCTCATTCAGTCTATTTCTTTTATACCTAAAACAAAAGTGCCCTTTTGAGGCACTTTAAATGTTATTCTTCATCCATTGACAAGACAGATAAGAAGGCTTCCTGTGGTACTTCTACAGATCCAATGGCCTTCATCCGTTTCTTACCAGCTTTTTGTTTTTCAAGAAGCTTGCGTTTCCGTGAGACGTCCCCACCATAACACTTGGCCAAGACGTTCTTACGAAGGGCCTTGATATCTGTACGGGCCACGATCTTATGACCGATCGCTGCTTGGATAGGCACTTCAAACTGTTGACGAGGGATAATTTTCTTGAGTTTCTCAACGATCAACTTACCACGTTCATAGGCAAAGTCCTTGTGAACGATAAAGCTGAGGGCATCGACGGTATCGCCATTGAGAAGGATATCCATTTTAACCAATTTAGAAGGACGGTATTCAGACAACTCATAGTCAAAGCTCGCATAGCCACGAGTAGAGGATTTTAATTTATCAAAAAAATCAAAGACAATTTCTGCCAGGGGAATTTGATAGATGACATTAACCCGATTTTCATCGATGTAATCCATGGTCACAAAATCCCCACGTTTGCGTTGGGCCAGTTCCATGACAGCCCCGACAAACTCTTGCGGCACCATGATTTGGGCTTTTACATACGGTTCTTCGATCGAAGCGATCTTGGTTGGATCTGGAAACTCAGAAGGGTTGGAGACATCCAGTGCTTCTCCATCTGTCAAATTGACCTTGTAAATAACAGACGGCGCTGTCATGATCAAGTCAATGTTGAACTCACGCTCCAAACGCTCTTGGATAACGTCCATATGAAGGAGACCCAAGAAACCACAACGGAAACCAAAACCAAGGGCTTGAGACGTTTCGGGTTCAAATTGAAGACTGGCATCATTCAATTGCAATTTTTCCAAAGCTTCACGAAGATCATTGTATTTGTTAGATTCAATTGGGTAAAGACCAGCAAAAACCATTGGGTTCATTTGCTTGTATCCATGTAGTGGCTCACTTGCCGGATTGGAAGCTAGGGTCACCGTATCCCCGACACGGGTATCCGCAACGGTCTTGATAGAGGCCGCTATATAGCCAACATCCCCAGTTGCCAGGAAATCGCGTCCAACTGCTTTAGGAGTAAAAATCCCAACCTCGGTGACATCAAATGTCTTACCATTGCTCATGAGTTGGATCTTATCGCCTGGTTTGACCATTCCATTGACCACTCGGACCTGAAGGATTACCCCACGATAGGCATCATATACAGAGTCAAAGATCAAGGCTTGAAGAGGGGCTTCAACATCACCCGTAGGTGCTGGAACTTTCTCAACGATCTGCTCCAAAATTTCTTCAATCCCGATACCAGCCTTGGCAGAGGCTAGGACAGCTTCACTAGCATCCAGACCGATGACATCTTCTACTTCTGTGCGCACCCGTTCTGGATCTGCAGCTGGCAAGTCAATCTTATTAATGACTGGCAGGATTTCCAAATCATTGTCCAAAGCAAGGTAAACATTGGCTAGAGTCTGGGCTTCAATCCCTTGAGCGGCATCTACTACGAGAATGGCACCCTCACAGGCAGCGAGCGACCGCGAAACCTCATAGGTAAAGTCCACGTGTCCTGGTGTGTCAATCAAGTGGAAGATATAGGTTTCCCCATCTTTAGCCGTGTAGTTCAACTCTATGGCATTCAGCTTAATGGTAATCCCACGTTCCCGTTCCAGGTCCATACTATCTAAAAGTTGGGCTTGCATCTCTCGACTAGATACGGTTTCGGTTTTTTCTAAAATTCGATCGGCCAAGGTTGACTTTCCATGGTCAATATGGGCGATGATCGAGAAGTTCCGAATCTTCTCTTGTCGTTTTTTTAATTCTTCAAAATTTGGCATAATCATCTTCCTAGTAAATTTAATCGTACTCTTCATTATAACAAAAAAGATAGGCCTTTGCCTATCTTAATTCATTATTTTCAAAAATCGCTTCTGCGTTTTATTTCCCTCATAGCCAATGCGTTCGTAAAAGAGATGAGCTTCTTTTCGATGAGAGGCAGAATTTAAACGGATAAAAGCAGAATGCTTGCTTTTAGCAAGATCTTCTACTCGCTCCATCAATTGGCGACCGATCCCACGTCCTTGAGCAGATGGAAAAACCGCTAGCCCCAAAATATTTAGACCAGCATCACTATAGAGACTTTCATAAACTTCTGCTTCCACATAACCAAGAATATGGCCTGTTTGGTCCTCTTCATAAACAAAGCAAAAATGATCTGAATCTGGCAAATTAAATTTATCAATCTGAGCTGCCACTTTCTCCAGGGTCGAATCATACCCCAATGCTTGGTGACATAAATCTCTAATTTGACCTGCATCTTTGACTTGAACAGTACGAATCATAGCTCCACCTCCATGAACTCTTTGCTCTTATCTTAGATCTTTTTCCTCAAAAAGTAAAGGAATATCTGATAAAATTTAAAATGAAAATCCGATTTAGATCAAATTCATCTTTTTTCGCATTTATCAGGGATTTCTATTTACTTTTTCGATTTAATTCATTATAATAGTAAGGGTAGATACAAGGAGGTGAGTACGTTGGCCAGAGGTCGTGGAAAAGCAAGCCCTCAAGACAAAGAGGCATTACGGATTATATCGGAAAAGATCAGAGAATTACTGAAAGAACAAGGAAAAAAGCAGATCGAATTATCTCGTATTACTGGAATTCCTGCAAGTACCTTGACTGGATATGTAAAAGGAACTTCTCTTCCCGTTCCCGAAAATTTAGAGAAGATTGCAGCCTTTTTCCAGGTAGCAGTTGCTGATATTGACCCTCGATTGCGCAATGATTTTGTGGTCATTGATTCAGAGATCGAACGATTGTATAAACAGCTCGATGAAGGAAATCAAGAAAATCTTCTTTCTTATGGAAAGAGTCTCTTGACCCATCAAAAAGAAAGACAGAAAATTGAAAAGCAATACCACTCGTATTCTGTCTATGATTCTTTTGCGGCCTACCAAAATCAGAAGCAAGCTGATATCGTCTGGTTTGATCAAAAGATTCCTTACGATTTGGCTTTTTGGATTCATACGGATTCCCTCGAGCCTAAATACGAAAAAGGGGCGGTTGTGTTAATCAAGCAAACCTATTATGATCAGGCAGGGGCTATTTATGCCATTGATTTTGATGGACAGACCTTGATCAAACGTGTCTTTCGTGAGGCCAACGGTATTCGACTGGTTTCCCTCAATAAGAAATATAGTGATCAAATCATTCCACTAGATGAGGAACCTGGGGTGATTGGAAAAGTGATTGATGGCTTTGTTCCTCTTGATTTGGAGGAACTCAAATGATTCAATTAATCGCGATTGACTTGGATGGAACCCTCTTGCATGAGGATAAGACTCTATCTAAAGGCAATATTGAAGCTCTTCACCGAGCCCATGAAGCCGGCTATGACATTGTGATCTGTACGGGGCGCCCTTTAGCGGGTGTACGTCCTATCTTTGAAGAGATTGGACTTCCTGATGGTAACTACTATATGATTATCAATAACGGGTGTACAACCTTGTCGACTCAGAATTGGGAAATCATTGGCAAGGAAGAATTGAGCCTTGAGGACATGCACCGGTTGCAAGTTTTGACGGAAGATACAGACGTCCAGCTAACCTTATTTGACATGGATCACTATCTAGTGGTTGCACCTGAAGCCAGTGAACTTGTCACGATGGATGCGGGCATTGTTAATAGTAAACCGACACCTGTCTCAGAAGAAGATCTGCCTGACCTTGTTCCTATTTTTCAAGCCATGTACGTAGGAGCTCCTTCTGCTATTGATGACTTCCAAGCTCAGTACGAGGCTGCATTAGAGGCCGATTTTAACACTGTACGTTCACAGGATATCTTATTTGAAATCCTTCCTAAAGGAGCGAGCAAGGCTTCTGCTCTTCAAGCATTAAGCCAAACATTAGGCTACAGGAGAGACCAGGTCATGGCTCTTGGAGATGCCAATAATGACCTTGAAATGCTACGTTTTGCTGGCTACAGCGTCGCTATGGGAAATGGCAATGCTGCTGTCAAGGAAATCGCAGACTTCATCACCTTGACTAATGATGAGGATGGCGTGGCCCATGCTATTCACAAATTAATTGAAACTGAAAAAGGAGAATGATCATGAAATACCAAAATTTGTTAGACCGTTTTATTACCTATGTAAAGGTTAACACACGCTCAGATGAAAATTCTACAACCACTCCAAGTACCCAATCACAAGTTGATTTTGCAACAAACGTCTTGATCCCTGAAATGAAACGCGTGGGTCTTCAAAACGTCTACTATTTGCCAAACGGCTATGCTATTGGAACACTTCCAGCTAATGATCCAAGCTTTACACGCAAGATTGGATTTATCTCTCACATGGATACCGCTGACTTCAATGCCGAAAATGTCAATCCACAAATTGTTGAGAATTATGATGGGGGTGTCATTGCCCTTGGTGACTCTGGTTTCACACTCGATCCAGCTGATTTTGCTCATTTGAACAACTACAAGGGACAAACCTTGATCACAACTGACGGTACTACTCTTCTGGGTGCAGACGATAAGTCAGGTATCGCTGAAATCATGACAGCTATTGAATACCTGACAGCTCATCCTGAAATCAAACACGGAGAAATCCGTGTCGGCTTTGGTCCCGATGAAGAAATCGGAGTCGGAGCAGATCAATTTGATGCAGAGGATTTTGATGTAGACTTTGCCTATACTGTCGATGGTGGTCCTCTCGGAGAGCTTCAATACGAAACCTTCTCAGCAGCTGGAGCTGAAATCACCTTCAAAGGACGCAATGTCCACCCAGGTACAGCCAAAGGTCAAATGATCAACGCTCTTCAATTGGCCATTGATTTTCATAACAAACTCCCTGAAGGAGCACGTCCAGAATTAACTGAAGGCTATGAAGGCTTCTACCACTTGATGAACATCGATGGAACTGTCGAGGAAGCAAGTGCCAGCTACATCATTCGGGACTTTGAAACTGAAAGCTTTGAGAAACGCAAAGACCTTATGCAATCTATTGCCGATCAGATGAATGCGGAACTCGGTAGCGAACGCGTTCTCCTCACCCTCAAAGATCAGTACTATAACATGAAGCAAGTAATTGAAAAAGATATGACACCGATTACCCTTGCTAAGGAAGTCATGGAAGATCTTGGAATCACTCCAATCATTGAACCGATCCGCGGTGGTACAGATGGCTCTAAAATTTCCTTTATGGGGATTCCAACACCAAATATCTTTGCCGGTGGTGAAAATATGCATGGTCGTTTTGAATACGTTAGCCTCCAAACCATGGAACGCGCAGTTGATACCATTATCGGTATTGTGACCAAAAAATAAGAAACAAAAAAGGATTCGGATAGTTTGTCCGGATCCTTTATTGTCTATTAGAAAGCTTGACAATATCTTTGACCTGATCAATGGTCTGAATCAGGCGAAGGCTTGTCTCATTGATCGAAAGATAATAGACTTTATCTGCCAATGATTCTGTAAAAGGACGATTTGTGAGTAAGATCACCTGTTGTCCTTTTTCTTTCAGCTCTTTCGCCTTCTTTCGTACCTTTTGGTAAAAACTCTCATCGCAGATTTCTAGATCATCCACCAAGACACAAGCAGCATCCAAACTCAATGATTCATTGGTTCCGTTTTGGGTCAGATAATAGGCTGCTCCCGCTTTGACCTCATATAAGCCAGCTGATGGCTCAACCGGAAGAAAGGCTGGACTTGTCTCAGCCTCTATTCCTTTATCTAACTCCACTAGATTGGCCAAGACCTGCAAATAAACAGGTGCTAATTTACTCAAATCCAAGAGTTCCTCAAACTCAAAACCACGTTTCAAAGCTTCTAAGATATAGAAGAGCCGGTGTGGCATATGACGAGCAATTTTCTGGATTAATTCATCATCGCTCATTTCCTCAGGAAGGATGGTCAGCAAGTTCTTATCTTTAATGGTTTCTAGGGCTTGTTGATAAGCTTCATCGATTCTCTTCCCAAATCCATAAACTGCCCCATAAGAGTGAATTTGGGTATTGAGACGGGCATTTTTAGCAGCATCAGAAAAAATCGGGATCTTAAAGAAGATATAGTCCAAACTCGGTTCGTAAACAGCCTTTAGATCTTTTAATAGGGGATGAGGCAAATGCTCGAGAGACCGCCCTAATTGCAACTGTACTCCTTGCTCAAACAAGGAATAGCCCAAGCCCATAGAGGCCATCGAGATACTATCTGAAGCAAATGGATTAACTTCTAGGATATAAAAAGCATAGCTCGTCGGATCCAAAGCAAACTTGATCGAAATGGCTCCTGTCAGCTTCAAATAGCGACTGATGTGGATCGCTGCTTCACGAAGATTTTGAAACTCCCGGTCTGTCAGGGTGACCGCTGGCATAAATTGATAAGAGTCACTAGAGTGGATCCCGACAGGATCAATGCTTTCAATAGAGGCCGCCAGATAGTGATTGTCATCGCGATCGCGCATGACTACAAAATCCAATTCCTTAAAGCCATAGGTCGAAAATTCTAGCAAACACTGCTGACTTGGAGAGACCGAAAGTCCCGTTTCTACTGCTTCGCACAGATCATCCAGGTTATGAGCAATCTTTCGCCCCTGCCCTTGCTTACTCGCTACCGGCCAGATCATAATGGGAAATTGAATGCCTTCAGAAAACTCGATGGCTTCGCGAACCGAGCCAACCAGTGCGGAAGCGGGTACCTGATAGCCCAACTCTTGAAAGAGTCGTCGTTGATCCGCCTGCTGATAAAAGGTCCGGTAGCGTTGGAGGCTCGGTCCAATAATCCTAATCGATGCCTCTTTGAAAAATCCAGTTTCTTCCAATCGAAATAAGAGATTTAAAATCTGTTTATCCGCAAAAGCTAAGAGCAAGCGAGATCCAGTATAGGAAAGAAGAGTCGTCCTAAGAGCATCCAGCTTGAGCTTACTGACTACAACCTGTTCTCCAGCTTCTTGTGTGATAGCATTTTCTTCGCCCAGATAAAGGACAAGAGCATTCCCATCCTTGGCATTAAGTTTTTGTGCTTCCTTTACCGCAGCCAAGAGGCTAATATCCTGATAAGAATCTCCACATAGGAGAAGCAATTTCTGGTTTTCTTTCATCATTCCTTCTCCCTTCTACTTTCGTGAATTTTGGCATCAATCAATTCTAAAAATTCATCGTAAAAATAGAGATTTTCCCTTGGCCCTGGACTCGCATCCACTTGGAATTGAACCCCTAAAATCGGTTGGTAACGATGGCGAAAAGCTTCGATACTATGGTCATTGACGTTTTCATGCGTGACCAATAAATCATGGGGTAGGCTATCGCGTGCGATACTATACAAGTGATTTTGACTAGTCATCTCAATTTTTCCTGTCGCAATTTCACGAACAGGAATATTTAATCCGAAGTGTCCAACTTCCATGGGAGCTAGCTCCGCTCCATAAGCTTGAGCTAGTACCTGTGCTCCCAAGCCCATGCCCCAGATCGGAATTTGACCATTGATTTTTTGGATCAAGCGACAGAGTTTTTTCACCTGATGGGGATCTCCAGGCCCACTGGATAAAATAACGCCATCGGGCTGCTGTTCCATCAGTTCATCATAAGAGATGTCATAGGGATAGACCGTGACATTACAGTCCCTTTGACTCAGCTGGCGTAAGACAGAGTGTTTGACACCTAAATCAATCAAGGCAATACTCTTACCAAAACCCGGTACAGCATAGGCCGTTTTTGTCGAGACTTGACGCACTTGGTCTTTGGGAAGGACCGTTGCTCGCAACTGATCCAAGATATGCTCGATCGAATCCCCCTTGTTAATGACAGTCGCCTTCATCCGTCCATACTTGCGGACAATTTTTGCCACCTGTCTCGTATCAATCCCTACAATACCAGGGATTTTTTTTCGCTTCAAAAATTCATCCAAGGTCATCTGCTGCCGCCAATTGCTTGGCATCTCCACCAAATGCTGAACGACTACTGCTAAACAAGTGGGTGTAATCGATTCAGAATCGTCCCGATTGATCCCTGTTGCGCCAATAACTGGAAAGGTAAAAGAGAGTATCTGGCCACTAAAAGCCTGATCCGTGATCAATTCTTGATAACCAGTCATGGCTGTGGTAAAGACCAATTCACCCGTCACATATAGGTCTGCACCAAAGGCTTCTCCTTCAAATACAGTCCCATCCTCTAGGACCAATAATCGTTTCATCGAACCCCTCCCTTCTTTTACACTAATCCAATTTTATCATAGTTCCTCAAAAAAAGGAAAGTCAGATTCCATGTAGCTCTCTACTCTGTCCTCTTTCTTTCCTTTCAATGAATTGTCAGTTATCTTATTTTGCTCCGCGACCTTTAAGGACGGCTTCAATGATGGCCATACGGACAAAGACACCATTTGTCATTTGTTCTACGATACGTGATTTTGGTGCTTCTACCAAGTGGTCCGCAATTTCAACGTCACGGTTGACTGGTGCTGGGTGCATCAAGATCGCAGTATCTTTCATACGGTCATAACGTTCTTGTGTCAAACCGTGAAGACGGTGGTAGTTTTCTTTAGAGAAGAGTGATTCGTAATCATGACGTTCGTGTTGCACACGCAAGAACATCATCACATCTACATCTTCAATGACTTCATCGATAGTGACGAAGGTTCCATAGTCTTCAAATTCCGCACTTCTCCATTCGTCTGGACCTGCAAAGTAGAGGGTTGCTCCCAAACGTTTCAAGATTTGCATATTTGATTTTGCCACACGTGAGTGATCCAAGTCCCCAGCGATACAAACTTTCAAGCCATCAAAGTGACCGAATTCTTGGTAGATGGTCATCAAATCAAGCAAGCTTTGGCTTGGGTGTTGACCTGAACCGTCCCCACCATTGACGATAGATGCAGTGATCGTTGGGCTTTCAACCAATTCTTTGTAGTAGTCCACTTCAGGGTGACGGATGACGCAGACATCTACACCAAGAGCTGACATGGTCAAGATGGTATCGTAAAGTGTTTCCCCTTTGTTCACAGAGCTTGTCTTCACATCAAAGTCAAGGAGATCACATCCCAATTTCAACTCTGCCACTTCAAAGGCTTTGTGGGTACGAGTTGAAGGTTCAAAGAAAAGGTTTGAGATGATGTGTTGGTCTTCGTAGGCTGCTTTAGCTCCGTTTTTGAACTCAATCCCACGTTTGATCAATGCCATTACTTCTTCATTGGTAAGAGTTTCCATTGAGACAAGGTTTTTAAGAGCGATTTGATTTTCAGACATGTTGATTCTCCTTTTATAATGTGAATGCAAATAGTTTACAATTTGTTTAAGCTTCTTTGATGAGGACGCGGTCTTGACCGTCTAGCTCCACCATCTCGACAATGATTTCCTCTGACTTACTTGTCGGGATATTTTTCCCAACAAAGTCCGGACGAATCGGCAACTCCCGATGCCCACGGTCGACTAGAACCGCCAGACTCACTCGAGCAGGACGACCGTGACTGACCAAATTGTCAATGGCAGCGCGAATCGTGCGACCTGTATAGAGGACATCATCGATCAAAATGACTTCTCTATGAGCGATATCAACTGGTAAGACCGTCGTATCCTCTGTCGCCTTCATATCATCTCGGAAAGGCTTGGTATCTAGTTCTGCTACAGGGACATCGATTTGTTCCAGCTGAGAGAGGCGTTCTTGGATCCGGCGAGCGATGTAAACACCACGCGTCTTGATCCCCACCAGCACAATCTGGCTTAAATCTTTGTTTCGTTCAATGATTTCGTAAGTGATCCGGGTAATGGCCCGTTTCATCGTCAAATCATCAACGACTTCTTTGGTTTTCATTCAGTCCTCCTTAGTTGTAAAAGAAAAACCTCCTTTTTCAAGGAGGTTCAGCAAATGAATGGTCTAAGAGGATAGAGTCTCGCTCTATGGTCCTAGCCATTGTTTTTCACAGTCTCCTTGCCTGCCTCACGGGACAGGATTAAAGGATTTATTTAATTGAGATAACTATATCACAGTTTCAAACGACATGCAAGAAAAAACTCAACATTTTTCAAAAAAATTTAAAAATATTTCTTTTCGTCCGAATAACGTTCGGCTTTTACTCAGAAACAGCCGATTTTCGCTTAATATTTTTGATCCCATAGAGCACATAGCCAGCCAAGAGATAGGCGATAAAAATGATCACCACCCATTTGCCAACAAAGGCCCAGCCGTATTTATTAACATTGATAAAGAAATAGGCAAACGGACTATCTTTTGCACCTGGAATTGGCCACTTCAAGACCAAACCATTGAGAAGAGCAAAGAGCATGTAAGCCAGTGGAATCAAGGTCCAAAGGAAGGGATCGAGCTTACGGTATTGCTTGGCTTTATCAACCACTAGGGTATCAAAGAAGAACATCAAAGGAACGATGTAATGACAGAGGAAGTTTTCCAAACGATAAAACTTCTCAGGTGTCGCGATGGGTGCTAGCATAAAGTGGTAGATGACACAGGTGATCATAATAGACATGGTAACAGCCCCCTTCATACGAAGGTAGCCCTGAGTCTGGGTCGAACGACCTCGAACCATGCGCCAAACCATGTCTCCCATAAAGAACATGACCAACATGTTGGATAAAATGGTGTAATAGAGCATCATGCCAAAACCACCATGCTTGGTCAGTTGTAGATAAACGCCAAGTACACTCAAAATAAACAATAGAAAACGATAGCTAAATAATAGTTTGAATTTCATAGTATTCTCCTGAAAGAAAAGGGGCTAGGCCCTTCTTCTCATCTTTAGATTTTCTTCACAAATTCTGATTTGAGTTTCATTGCACCAAAGCCATCAATCTTACAATCGATGTTGTGGTCTCCTTCCACGATACGGATATTTTTCACGCGCGTACCTTGTTTCAAATCTTTCGGTGCACCCTTAACCTTCAAATCTTTGATCAAGGTCACCGTATCGCCATCAGCCAATTTGTTTCCATTGGCATCAATCGCTACGACACCCTCTTCTTCTTCGACCTCAGCTGGGTTCCATTCATACGCACACTCTGGGCACACCAAGAGCGCTCCATCTTCATAGACGTATTCAGAGTTACATTTTGGACAGTTTGGTAAGTTATTCATTTTTATCTCCTTATTCAAATTAACTTTCATAGTATACCATGAAAGCGAAAATTTGACAAATCCTGCTCGACTGTAGCATTTTCATGAAAAAAAGAGGCGACTTGGCCTCCCTACATGGATGATATTTCTCAATCTTCCTGCAATTCTTGAATATCTCGAATCACCCGCACACCTGCTTGATTCTTCTCGCGCAGTTCAGCATCAGAGTACGGGAAGGTATTGATCAAGATACTCTCCATCCCGATACTTTGGGCAACAGCGACATCTGTTGTAAAGTCATTCCCCACCATGACCGTTTTCTCAGGGTTCAACTGGTGTTCTTTCATCACTTCCAAGAGAAAATCTGGCTGAGGTTTTCGAATACCTGCATCAGACGACAAGTAAATGGCATGGAAAAGTTCTCTCAAGCCAACCAAATCAATCTCCGGATTGGTAAAAACTGCTTGAGCATTGGATAAGAGAAAGATTCGGCAACCTGCGGCTTTCATATCCTCTAATACTTCTTTCGTGTGAGGATAAAGCTCCAACCGTTTGCGAGAAAGGACACGGAAAGTCCGCGCAATCAAACGTCCCCACTCTTTGAGGTGGGAAACACTATTCCCGCTTGGATGACCTTCTAAATACAATTGCACAAAAATGACCGTCAGATCAATCTCTGGGTAGGCAACTTGTTTTTCCTTAGCCAAGTCTTCTTCGGCTTGTTGCACCAACTCTTTATAACGCAGTCGCAAGACTTCTCCTGTATAGCTTGCCCCGTAGGATTGGTAGATCTGAGCCATGGTATCCCATAAAATGGGACTCGACTCATCGGTTTCGATGTCGACCAAGGTTCCATAAAAATCAAAAATATAGTTTTTAAATGCGTACTTGTGCGGATTCATCTCTCACTCCCGTAACAAACATCGTAAAGGTTGCCTTGCAGACATTGGCCCCGTCTTGATTGGTAATATCGACATCCACTACTCGAGTCGTCCGTCCACTGTGGACACATTCGCCATGGATCGTGAGGACATCCCCCAGACGCCCTGCTTTCAAGTAATTGATCGAGGATTGCAAGGTCACCCCATCGACCCCTTGAGAAACCACGACCAACCCACTAACTTGGTCACACAGGGTAAAGAGATAGCCTCCGTGCGCATTTCCATAATAATTGAGAGATGATTCCACGACCTTGGTTGTCACCACTACATGACCATCTCTCATCTTTTCGATTTCGTAATTTTCAAATGCAGCAATTGCATCAAAGTGAAAATCTTTCATATTACTTGCCACCTTTTCTAGCATCTTTTCAACTCCTCTATCATACTACAATTAAGAAGCAGATACAAGCAAAGGGGCAATTCCTTAGAAGCAGAAAAGGAGACTCCAACTAAGTAAGAAGACGATACTAGGCACAATGTATTTTCTTGGGTGCTTCCAACATTCCCTCTTTAAATTCCATTTTCTTAAAGGGAAATAGATTTCAATAAGTAAGTGCAAAAAAGCTTCCACTACTGCTAGAATCATGACTCCTAGTAAAAATAGAATCCCCAAATTAGGCATGACCACCATTTTTAATAATAGAGCAACAAATAGATTCACAGCTAAGAAATAAGTCAGCAATACACGGTAATACATCAAGTAAAAGAACCGACTCTTAGGAAGTGACTTAACATGATCAATCAAATCTTTATCAGCGGAAATGAGAGTGGTTAATGGCGTATTGACAGAAGCAATCGTTAAAAGGATGATGATTTTTAATGGAGCCTCATAATCCTGTATCAGAATGAGAAGGAGGAAGATGAGAGTAAAGATAAAATTGATGGAAAAATAGCGCTCTTGAAACAAGGAAATCCAAAAATAATTTCCACTTCTTCTCTTTGAAACGAGCAGCTGATCATTTTTTGAAATCGCGATCAAGTCCTCATTTTTAAAAATAAAGACAGCAACGAGGGCTGAAAGTAAGATCATATAGGACACTTGTTGGACCCATAAAGAAGATACTGTGAGAACAGTCGTTACAAAAATGATACCCCCTCCTAGAAGACTTGGCCTGGTATTGAACTGGATAAAGACATATAACACACTTAGTATCACCAGTAAAGAAAGAAGGACGAGCTTAAAGGATTGTAGCAGGTCTAACCTGACTCCTAAAAAGAGGATCAATAACAGCACGCGCTCTAGTAAATTGAGAAGAAAGGTTACCGTCAGAAAAGACCCTTTAAAACGATTGAGAGACAAAGGAAGCTGGTAGTATGCTTGGACCCTGTCCATCGAAAAATAGGAATACAGTAATTGAAAGGTTGATAGAGCAGTAACAATAGCCGTACTGATCAGCAAGACTTGAAAGCTTGTAGAAAATTTTGCCCCAACAAGATGGTAATAAAGAGCAAAGGCTAAGGAAGTTAAGAACAAGAAGAGCCGATTTTTGGATACCAAATCTCTAAAAATAGCTAGTAGCATGCTCTACCCCCTCTGACGATTGACGTCACGAAACCAATCTTCTAAATTCGATTCGATCGCGTCTAGGTGACCATCTTCAATAGAATAAGCTGTATCACACACCCGAACGATACTCTCTGCGATATGCGAACTCATCAGAATAGAGCCTTCTTCTTTATACTGCAATAGCAAACCATATAGAAATTCTGTCGCATCAAAATCAAGGCCATCAAATGGTTCGTCCAAAATAAGGAGAGGAGTTTTGAGATAAAAAGCTGTGATCAAGAAGACTTTCTTCTTATTTCCCGTTGACAAACTACCAATGTCGATGTTGAGAAATTCTTCAAAATGAAAGCCTGAGATCAGGTCCTGCAATAACGTTTCATCTCTCTTTCGATGATACAAACGACAGACAAAATTAAAATAGTGAACAAAATCCCAGTTTAAAAAACTATTGTTTTCAGTAAAAACTGTATAGGTACGGCTCTTATAGAAATTCGTATGAAAAGAGGTTGCCTTGTCTTCTATGGTAACAGTCTCAACTGCATACTGCCGATGATCAAAAACACTACTTAAAGCTTTTAGCAAGGTTGTCTTCCCAGCTCCATTTCGACCAATCAACCCTACTACAGAATGATTGGGTACAAGCAAATTCGTGTCTTTTATAACGGGCTTGTCTTTTTTATACCAAACATTTAGCCCCTTGATGTTTAAACACTCACTCTTCATCGACGTACTCCTTTATATAGGTAATAAGCCCCAACCAAAAGCAACAGCAAAGCGTATAACCATTCCTTTTTAAAGGCAAAGACTAAGGCACCGATCAAGAAGCAAATTCCTATCAGGATTCTAAATTGTAATTTCATATCTTGCCTTCTTTCTATTCACAGTATGAAAGATTACAATTGTATTTTATGCTTATACTATAGTACTTTTTCTGAGCAGATTCAAGCACGAATAGAATATTCTTTCTTCTTTTACCTTACAAGCAAAAAAAGCTAGATCCCTCTAGCCCTTTGCTTAAAATCTTAATTTTTCCCAGCCGTCATCTGTCCGTTTGCGATAATAGTACTCGGACAAATCTGGGTCTTCCATCACTTCCAGCAAAGGAAGCATGTCGTAGGATAAATCCAACTTTTCTAATTGGTCTTTCTCAACCCAAGAAACTTCTCCTTCTTCAGATGATCTGAGTTGGCCTGAGAATCTTGTTGCCTTGTAGCAAAAGACAATATAGCGGCCTCCATCGTCTAATGGCCAATCTTTGACTGCGACGAGTTTTGGATCTGCAATTGTCAGTCCTGTCTCTTCGTAAACTTCACGAATGACGGATTCTGCAAGACTTTCACCTTCCTCGATATGACCTCCAGGAAAGGCATAGCCAGACCATTTCTTGTAACGCTCTGGCGAGCGGTATTGGAGGACTACTTTTCCATCCTTAGGATCTTCTACCAAACAAAGATTAGTAAGTACAGTAGATGTTGCGCGTGACATAAATTTCCTTTCTATGATATTAACAATTAATCAATATAAACCTTCTTTTGTATCTCTTTCTTCATCACAAAGGGATTTACCAGCTCATGGTATTCATCAAAAATATCCAAAAGAAAGCCTCTCTCAAAGACAATGGTCTTCTCTTTTAACGAATATTCCGAGTGAATTGTTACCGGACCATGGCCATCAAAGGTAAAGAACAACTCAATGAAAAATACCAGAATCACCATAGCAAAGAGACTCAAAAGAACACTAACAAGGTTCTTCCAATTTGGAGTATGTTTTCGATAGAAACGATACCAAATGTGACTAATAGCCGTCACAGCTCCAAGATACAGCCAGGGATTCCAAAGAAGTGGAGTAAATGCGTAGCCAAAGAATCCTAAAAGAAAATTAGCTAGCATGAAAAGTAAAAGAATAAGATACAGGATCCTAAACAGGTACAAATACTTTCCCATAATTGAGCTCTCCTATGTAAACATTGGTTCAAAGCTTAAAAAAACAGTAATCTTCTTATCTTAGATTATGATCAACAGAATATGGACTGCCAACCGTAGCCAATGATCAATTAGAGGCGTATCCGGATCACTTTTTTTGCTGTCTAATAATAGACTTAGTGATAACAATAGTAATGCAAGGGCAATAACAATTTTCAGAGATAGCATCATGCCGCCAAGAACAAGAGAGGCTAGAAAGCCAAAAAATGGCAAAGGAGAAAATAAAAATGCCAAAAAACTGAAATACATCATAATCAATGATAAAACCAATAAACCATAGACGACAATCTTCGTAAGAATAGAGACCTTTTTACCTTCATTTTTCATTTTTGATAGTGAATAAATGACATAGATCATATAGATAAAAAGTAGCATATTGAATCATTCCTATGTTTTATAGATTATGTTAATAGTTTAACCAAAAGCCAATCAAAATACAACAAAAGACACTAACTTATCAGTAGTCTCCAATCTCTGATCAAAGCTTCTTTACTTCTTCTGCTACCTTTTGAAGATGCTTCTCTCGCATGCTAGCGGTGTTCACATCGCGGCCGACTTCTCCCAAGATGCAGACGCGCTTGGTTTTGATCCCACAGTGGTTCAAGACTGCATTCTTCAAGACAGAGATACCATAACTATCCGGAATGTTGAGAGGGCCTGAAAAGATCTTGTACCACCAAGTAGGCGCCATGGAGGTCGCATAAATACTGGCCGTTTTCCCTTTGAGCAACTTCTTAAATTGCTTGCCTCTGAGGTAATTCCAGATAAAGCTTCCCTGATCATTGGCCGAGTATGCAATCCCAGGTGTAAAGACCCGATCGATCCAACCTTTCATGAGGCTCGGCATACTACTCCACCAGATGGGATAGACAAAGATCAGATGATCTGCCCACTGGATACATTCTTGAGAACTAAGGATAAAGGAATCTTCCTCCATCCGCTTTCGATAGCCGTAGCGAAGGACAGGATCAAAGTCCTCTTTATTGAGACTGATCACTTTAAGCTCGTGGCGATTTGAGTCAATAGTTTCAACAATGGTTTGAAAAATAGCCTGACAGTAACTTTCTTGATCCGGATGCCCATTGATGACTAGAATCTTCATTCGACTTCTCCTCCCTAATCCAAGGCCTTGACTTCCAACATCATATCGCGGATTTGTGCTGCCAACTCGAAATCAAGCACTTCGACGGCTTCTTGCATTTGGCCTTGCAGTTTCTTGACCAGTTCCTTGCGCTCTTGGCGGTTGAGACTGGTAATATCCACTTCCTTATCCTCTTCTTTGGCAACAGCCTTGGTAACAGAAATAAGATCACGGATTCCCTTTTTGATGGTTTGTGGGACAATGCCATGCTCTTCATTATAAGCCATCTGAATTTTCCGACGACGGGCTGTTTCATCGATGGCTTTTTGCATAGACTGGGTCATGGTATCCGCATACATGATGACATGACCTTCGCTATTACGGGCTGCACGACCGATGGTCTGGATCAGTCCGCGTTCATTACGGAGGAAACCTTCCTTATCCGCATCGAGGATGGCAACTAGGCTGACTTCCGGTACGTCAATCCCTTCCCGAAGCAGGTTGATTCCGACCAAGACATCAAAGACCCCTAAACGCAAATCACGAATAATCTCCGTCCTCTCTAGGGTTTTAATGTCCGAGTGCATGTATTTGACCTTGACTCCCATTTCTTTGAAGTAGTCGGTCAAGTCTTCCGCCATCTTTTTGGTCAAAGTCGTGACAAAGGTCCGCTCTCCACGTTCTACACGTGCATTGATCTCACCCAAGAGATCGTCCATTTGACCCATGGTAGGGCGTACTTCTACTTCTGGATCCAGAAGACCAGTCGGACGAATGATTTGCTCGATGACGGTGTCCGTTTGTTCCATCTCATAGTCACCTGGTGTCGCTGACACATAGACAATCTGGTGGACATGGCTTTCAAACTCCTCACGACGCAGTGGCCGATTGTCCAAGGCAGATGGCAAACGGAAACCATAGTTGACCAACATCTCCTTGCGTGAGCGGTCTCCATTGTACATGCCCTTGATTTGCCCCATGGTCATGTGGCTTTCATCGATCATGATGAGGAAATCTTCTGGGAAGAAGTCCAAAAGGGTGTACGGTGGCTCTCCTTCACTTCGGCCATCCATGTGACGAGAATAGTTCTCCACCCCGTTGGTGTAGCCCATCTCTCGCAACATTTCAATATCGTACTCTGTCCGTTGTTTCAAGCGTTGAGCTTCTAGGAGTTTTCCTTCTTTTTCAAAGACCTTCAACTGCTCTTCTAGTTCCGCTTGAATCTTGGCAATGGCTACTTCCATATGGTCATCATTGGTCACGAAGTGAGTGGCTGGGAAAATAGCCAAGTGGTCCACTTCACCAAGGACTTGACCCGTCAAAGCTTCAACCTCACGGATGCGGTCAATTTCGTCCCCGAAAAACTCCACCCGGAAGGCATGTTCATCACGCGAAGCTGGGAAAATCTCGACCACATCCCCACGAACACGGAATTTCCCCCGTTGAAAGTCGATGTCATTGCGCTCAAACTGGATATCCACTAGGTCATTAAGCAGTTTATCACGAGAAATCTCCAGACCTGGGCGCAGGCTGACCACGCTGTCCGAGTATTCTTTGGGAGAACCCAAACCATAGATACAAGAGACAGAAGCGACAACGATCACATCGTTACGCTCTAACAATGCTGATGTTGCTGAGTGACGAAGCTTGTCAATCTCATCATTGACCGAACTATCTTTTTCGATATAGGTATCGCTAGAGGGCACATAAGCTTCTGGCTGGTAGTAATCGTAGTAAGATACGAAGTACTCAACCGCATTCTCAGGGAAAAATTCCTTGAACTCTCCATAGAGCTGGCCTGCTAGGGTTTTATTGTGGGCAATGACCAAGGTCGGCTTATTGACCTGAGCGATGACCTGGCTCATGGTGTAGGTCTTCCCCGTACCAGTCGCCCCCATCAGGATCTGAGCCTTTTCTCCTCCCTCGATGTTATCCACCAGTTGCTCAATAGCCTGCGGTTGATCCCCAGACGGTTGGTATTTGGATACTAGTTTAAATTTGTTATCTGTTACTCGATTAATCATCTCTTTGTCCTCACATATATAGACCTTATTTTACCATAAATCACTAGAATTCTCTGAGATGAGGAATGAAAGGGAAAACAACATATTACAAAATAATTAATTGGACACAAATTAGAGCGAAAACTAAACAAGACTCTCGCAATTACTTCGAAAGTCTTGTCTTTTATTCTAAAACAATGCAATACGTAATAAACATCAGTGTCCATGATATACAAAATTAGCAAGGTTTGCTCATCAGTATTGTTTTTACGTGATCAATTTACTACTTAACTTCTTGATTCCTTACCAAGAGGTAGAGAGTTGCTCCAAATGAGCATACAAGTCCAATAACGTAAGTACAGAGTTGCAAATTGGAAGCACTACCTAAAATGGTATCCGCAACAATATTATAAAATAGATAACTAGTCAATGGTTCCACTACTCTTTCTATGAATGGTTGTACCAAAATAGGAAATAGCAGCAAAATAGCTAAACTCCCCATTGGACTTTTGAAAAAATAACTTAAGAAGTAAGAAATTAAAAAATATTGGATGGAGCCAATCAAATAGAAACTGAAAAGTTCTAAACTGACACCATTTTCGCTACTAAAAAAATGAAACCATACAAGCAGTACAATGAAATATAAGGTTGATTGGATTAGTACATCACATAACTCTACGAACAGGATCCTAATTGAACTTAAGATCCTTTTTCCGCTTACCAAATAAACCAGTTTTGTTTCGTGAGCTTGTAACTCAACAAATGCATTAACACACCCAATACTAACAGAGAGCATTGATGCAAAAACAAGAGCTTGCTTTATAGATAATTGTACAACAGTATCATTGATTGAAACTGGTAAAACACCTAAGAGACACACAAAACCTATAAAAAGTGACTGTATAGCTATCTGGTACTTTACGGGTTTTAAACTATATTTTTTGACAATAAGACTAAAAAATATTCTTGCCATTCTTCCTCCTCATTCGAATCATTTCTACAAGCATTATGAATACCAAGAACAAGATCCCTTCAACTACTAAAAGTGTAAATCCATACAATTGGCTCGTTTGAGTCCCTTCAATTCGGCCAAAAGCAAATGACTTTGCTCCAATCAAAGGCAAGAGATTTTCTATTTTAGAGGAAATTCCTCTTAAAATACCTGATAAAGTGATTACCAATAACAAAACGTCTGCAATTAATGAAGTCATTGATTTTTTCGTTACTATTACTAAGAGTAAAGCTAATAGAGTAAGAACGATTGCAAATATCATAACTCTTACCGTAACATCTAAGAACAAAGTCAATTCTAAATAATTCTTTAAAGTTGAATCCAGAAAAACGAGTAAAACAACAGCATTTACTATAGAAAATACTAAAGTAGAAAGTATCGATAAGACAACCGAACTTGCAATAAAACCAGTAAGACGAACTTTCCAGTTAGGAATCAATAACTGAGTAAAACTATCATCACCAAATTGGTAATGGGTTGAATAAACAAGTGAAACCAAGATTGGTAAGAAAATAACACTTGCTTGGTAGGGGGAAGATAAAAGAGCATCCCTGACTGTATAGACTGGATTCGATGATAGCATAGATGGATCAAGGTTAACAGCCTGTCCATTTCCTTCTACTAAAGCATTTATCACCTGGATATTTTGAATTGAAAAAAATATGCTGACTCCCAAAATAAGAAAAAAAGTGAATTTAAAAGTAGGTAAACTACAATATTTATAGAGGTCACTAAAAAAGGAACGCTTCAACATATTATTCACCTTCTTTCCCTTCGAGTGCCTTAAAATATGCCTCCTCAAAAGATCCAAACTGTTTCAAAATGTCTTTGGTAGGAGCATCAATAACAATCTTCCCATTAGAAATCCCAACCAAATGATCTACAGTTAATTCTAACTCACTCATATAATGACTTGTCATTAATACAGTCTTACCTTCATTGACAAAAGACTGCAAAAAATTGCGTACCCAGCGTATTCCTTCTGGATCTAGTCCATTGATTGGTTCATCTAAAATTAAGATGTCAGGATTTGCTAATAAGGCTGTTGCTAAACCAAGACGTTGCTTCATTCCTAATGAATAGTCTTTTACTTTTTTATTTTTAGCTTCACTTAACCCCACCAACTCTAAACATTCGTTGCACCTATTTTTGTCAACGCCACAAGCCAAGCCAATCCACCGAAGATGCTGAAATCCTGTTCTAGTTGGATAAGGTTGACAACTATCTAGGAATGATCCAACAATACAAAAAGGATTATCTCCCAATTGAGAGTATTTTTTTCCATCGATCAACGCCATTCCCATTTGACTATTTTCTAAACCAAGTAAAATTCTAATTAAAGTTGATTTTCCAGATCCATTCGGTCCAATCAATCCGGTAATCTCACCTTTTTTGGCTTTGAAAGACACGTTTTGAAGGACAATTTTATTATTATATTCCTTATGTAGCTTTTGAATTGTTATCATTCATTCTTTTTCCTTTCTGACTTTTAGTGAAATTCCACCTTCACTTGGAGCAAGTATAACAGGAGAAAATCAGGAAATTCTCAGAATAATTATTTTTTTCATTTTCAACAAATTGCATTCTAGATTTGCTATAATATGCTCATATAATTGGAGGAACTATGAAGTATAAAATTTTAGCCATTGACGATGATGAAAAAATCTTACGATTAATAGCGAATACATTAAAAGCGAACAACTTTCACGTGGAAACTCGTAAAAATATAGAGGAGATTAATATCTGTGACTTTACTGGATTCGATCTAATTTTACTTGACGTCATGATGCCTATTTCTGGTTTAGAAATCTGTCGTTCCATTCGTTCACAAATTACTACTCCAATTCTATTTCTAACAGCTAAAGATTTTGAAGAAGATTTACTAAAAGGAATACAAGCCGGAGCCGATGATTACATCACAAAACCATTCAGCATAAAGGAATTGATTGCAAGAATTCAAATGCATCTTCGGAGGGAAGAAAGATCTCACAACGCCTCTAAAGAAGAGATGGATTCAAATATAACTTTTTATCGAGATAGTCAAGAAGTTTATTATCAATCAAAGAGAATTTCATTAACCAAGCGAGAGTTTGATTTACTTTATCTTTTAGCAAAAAATGAAAACCGAATATTTAGCATAGAAGAACTTTACAATTATCTTTATCCTGTAGACTCTGATGCACAACTACGATCCATTACTGAATACATCTATCAAATCAGACAAAAATTTAAGATTCATCAAATTGATCCCATCAAAACAGTATGGGGAGGAGGATACAAATGGGAGGAGGATACAAATGGAAAAAGAATTGACAATCAAGCAACTCATTAAGCGTACCTACCTTAAAATCATTTGGCAATTTCTTCTATGTCTGATACTTTTTTACATAGTTCCAGCTCTTCTATCTTCTGTATCTGGAATCAATGAGAAAAATGCTAATCGCTTTGCTTTATTTTTTAGCGTCAGTTCTTGGATTTATCTTTGCATCATTTTAATTTTTATCATTGTAATAAATATTAGACAATTATTAACCAAGATTCAAAAAGAAATGAACATGGTTTATCATAGTGGACTATATTTCACCAAAAATGAACATCACCATTTGCAGATTAAAGAATTCATTGAAACAAACGATCTGATTGAAAAAATGCAATCTGATATAAAAAATAGAATTCAAAATGAAAAAGATCAAAAAAAAGAACTCATGTTTCAAGTATCTAGCGCTGCACATGATCTTCGTAGCCCTCTAACTGTTATCAGAGGAAATGCTGAATTCTTACAATCCACTGAGCAAACACCTCAAACAATGGAATGTCTAAAAGATCTTGAGCAAGCAAGCATTCAGTTAAACGATTATTTTAACCACTTTATCCAATATTCCAAAACCTTTTACGACCATGATATTCAACTTGAAAATATATCGATTCAACAATTAACTCATCAATTGAAGGAACATATTACTCCGTTACTCCCTAGAAGTACACAATTTGTTTTTTCAAATACAGTAACTCCATCAACACAAATTGCCATTCATTCCAATCTATTTTTTCGAGCAATCACCAATATTATTAATAATGCAATACAACATCAAAAAGAAAATGATGCAAAGATCCAGCTAACAATGTCACAAGAAAATAATCGATTAGTTCTAACCATATGGAATAATCAATCTACTTTTTCAAAAAATGTATTACACCATGCTGGAAATCTTTTCTATAAAGAGGACCAAGCAAGAACACCCTCTCAAGAAAGTCACTTTGGACTTGGTTTATCTTTCGTGAAACGCGTCATGAAACTTCATAATGGAACTATGCATTTAGAAAATATTCATAATGGTGCACAAGTCAAGCTAATCATTCCCATTATTATATAGAAAAAGCCGAACTCATCAATATGTGTTCGACTCAGAAGGCAGACAAACGTCATTTTTGGTGTTTGTCTTTTTCATATATGACTTTCAGACATTACACAGAGGTTAGTCATCAAACTTTTCTTTCCTCTCCCCTAAGCGATAGACAATCACTAGGGATACAAGAAGAACCAGAGTGGTGATGATTGATCCTTCTGCTCCAAATGCCCCTCCGGTCAACCAGTCAGGTCCATCTCCCATGGTAAAACTAAAGATAGACGCATCTGCGCCTGTGCCACTGACTTGAAAACCAAGGAGATTTCCTTGTACATAGTTCCAAGTTCCGTGTTGGGCGACCACTAGCCAGATACTATCCGTATAGATAAAAAGCAGACCAGCCAGCACTCCATCGAGGATGATATTCAGAACGGATAAGAAGGTCACTCCTGCATTTCCCATATGCAGAATGCCAAAGAGACTACTAGAAATCGCGATCGCTAAAGGCAGATTAGTTCTTGCAGCAATCCGAGTCAGAAGCCACCCTCGCGTCGCTACTTCCTCCGTCCCTCCTTGGAGGAGCCAAAATGGAAATAATCCTAGGATAAAAAGCAAGGGCTCTAAACTGAGCTCATTTAACACAAAAGACCCGATGCCACTTACTTGGTAGACAAGCGCGATCACTCCCATTTGAACAAGTGAAATCATGATCCCCCAGACTAGATACTTGAGCCAATTTCTTTTTACAAAGCCTAAGCTTGATAAAGCATTCTTCTCTATGACCTTCACCCAAAAAATAAAGAGAAATAGTATGATTACAAAACTGAAAAGCTCATAATAGAGAAGATAATGGTAGAAAAATTCTTGAATACTTGCTGTCCCATATCCTGGTGAAAAGAACTCCGCCAGAAAACCTATCACTAAGGAAAATGGTCCCACAAGTTCACTCCCAATCCAAAGTCCTCCTTCTATGAAGAGGGAGGCTAATAATATATAGAATAGTGTAGAAATAAGAACTGGCCATGAGGTGTTAGTTTTTATATCCTGAATCATCTTTCCTTTCTTCATGATCAACCTCCATTTATCTGATAGGTCCATTGTAGCAAAGAAAATCTAGAGCCGCAATATCGTTTCATGTTAGAAAACCTAACATGAAAACTCGATTTTTCTTGCAAAGCAAAGTCTTTTATGATATAATAGCTTTTGTAGAAAAACATAAGACCATTCATACTCGTTTTGGTATGAATGATTTGTTTTTTTAAGGCCATCCTTTGGTCAATGTGCTCATGGGTCAAATCCCCTAAGAGAAAGAATTAGAAGGAGACAGAAATGAAGAAAAAATTACTAGCATGTTTGCTTTTCTTATTTCCAATCGTTGCATTCGCTGGTCATGCTCATGCTGAAACGATCAAGGTCGTTTTCGACACAGCATATGCACCGTTTGAATTTAAGGATTCAGATCAAACCTATAAAGGAATTGACGTAGAGATCTTGGACAAGGTCGCTGAAATCAATGGCTGGGATTTGGACAAATCCTTCCCTGGATTTGATGCAGCGGTCAACGCAGTTCAAGCTGGTCAAGCGGATGCCATCATGGCCGGAATGACCAAAACAACCGAGCGTGAAAAAGTCTTCACCATGTCTGATACTTACTATGATACAAAAGTTGTCATTGCGACTACGAAAGCTGACAAAATCACGAAGTACAGCCAATTAAAAGGGAAGACAGTCGGTGTTAAAAACGGAACTGCAGCCCAACGCTTCCTCGATAAAAACAAGGACAAGTACGGCTACAAGATCAAGACTTTTGATACGGGTGATCTCATGTACAACAGTTTATCAACTGGTGCAGTGGATGCAGTCATGGATGATCAACCCGTCATTCAATATGCCATCCAAAAGGGTCAGGACCTAGCGATAAATATGGACGGGGAAGCAGTCGGTGACTTTGCCTTTGGTGTTAAAAAAGGTGGAAATCATGAAAAGTTGATCACTGAATTTAACAAGGCCCTCGCTCAAATGAAAGCTGATGGAACACTTGATGAGATCATCAAGAAATGGACCGGTGAAAGCCAATCAACTGCTAACAGTGCTGTTCCAACAACAACTACTCCTGCTGGACAAAAAGCAACGCCTAAAAAGTCAAAATATGTAATTTCAAGTGACTCATCTTTTGCACCATTCGTTTTCCAGAATGGGAAAAATAAGTATACAGGGATCGATATGGACTTGATCAAGGCCATTGCCAAAGACCAAGGATTTACCATTGAAATTGATAACCCTGGATTTGACGCTGCGGTAAGTGATGTCCAATCTGGTCATGCGCAAGGAATGATCGCAGGGATGACCGTGACCGATGCTCGGAAAGAAACATTTGATTTTTCTGAACCATACTACACAGCCAATTCTATTCTAGCCGTTCAAGAAAGTAGCAAGATTGATTCTTATGATGACCTAAAAGGAAAGACAGTCGGTGTTAAAAACGGTACTTCCTCACAAAACTTCCTTGAAGAAAACCAAAAGAAATATGGTTACAAGATCAAAACGTTCTCTGACGGAGCTTCTATGTATGACAGTTTGAATTCTGGTTCTGTTGCAGCGATCATGGATGACGAACCTGTTATCAAATACGCCATTAAACAAGGACGTAAATTCAAAACACCTATCAAAGGAACTCCAAGTGGTCAACTAGCATTTGCCGTTAAAAAAGGTGAAAATCCTGAATTGATCGAAATGTTCAATAACGGTCTTGCAAACTTGAAGAAAAGTGGTCAATACCAAAAGATTCTCGATAAATACCTTAAAGCAGATAGCAAGTCAAGTACTTCAAGTACAACAGCAGATGAAACAACGATCTGGGGCTTGCTCCAAAATAACTACAAACAATTGTTAAGTGGTTTGGGTGTTACTCTTGCCCTTGCGCTTCTCTCTTTCGCGATTGCTATGGTGATCGGTGTTATCTTTGGGATGTTTAGTGTTAGCCCATATAAATGGCTCCGCTGGACTGCTGAGATCTTTGTCGATGTTATTCGTGGGATCCCACTCATGATCCTCGCCGCCTTCATCTTCTGGGGAATTCCAAACTTGATTGAATCGGTCACAGGTCATCAATCCCCAATCAACGACTTTGTTGCAGGTACCATCGCCCTCTCCCTCAATGCTGCTGCCTATATTGCAGAAATTGTTCGTGGGGGGATCCAAGCTGTACCGATTGGACAGATGGAAGCCAGCCGAAGCCTTGGAATCTCTTATGGCAAGACCATGCGTAAGATCATCTTGCCACAAGCAACCAAACTCATGCTTCCAAACTTTGTTAACCAATTCGTCATTGCCCTGAAAGATACGACTATCGTTTCTGCGATCGGATTGGTAGAACTCTTCCAAACTGGTAAGATCATCATCGCTCGAAACTACCAAAGTTTCAAGATGTATGCGATCCTTGCCGTCTTCTACCTCGTGATTATCACCTTGCTAACACGATTTGCAAAAAAATTAGAAAAGAAGGTTAACTAATGGCTAAATTAAAAATTGATGTCCATGACCTCCACAAATACTATGGTGAAAATGAGGTCTTAAAAGGAATCTCAGCAAAATTCTACGAAGGGGATGTGGTCTGCATTATCGGACCGTCTGGTTCTGGTAAATCGACCTTCCTTCGTAGTCTCAATCTCCTCGAAGAAGTTACAAAAGGTCAAATTACAGTTAATGGATATGATCTAACCGATCCAAAAACCAATGTTGATTTGGTCCGTGAAAATATTGGGATGGTTTTCCAACACTTCAACCTCTTCCCGCACATGAGCGTCCTTGAAAACATTATGTTTGCGCCAGTAGAGCACAAACTGATGACTCGCGAAGAAGCTCAAAAAGTCGGAATGGAATTGTTGGAAAAAGTTGGACTCGCAGATAAAGCCGATGCCAATCCAAACAGCCTTTCCGGTGGTCAAAAACAACGTGTGGCTATCGCACGTGGACTTGCCATGAATCCAGATATTATGCTCTTTGACGAACCTACTTCTGCCCTTGACCCTGAGATGGTTGGAGATGTATTGAACGTTATGAAAGAGTTGGCAGAGCAAGGCATGACCATGATCATCGTTACCCACGAGATGGGATTCGCCCGCCAAGTAGCCAACCGCGTCATCTTCACCGCAGACGGTGAATTCCTCGAAGATGGCAAACCAGACCAAATCTTCGACAACCCACAACACCCACGTTTGAAAGAATTCTTGGATAAGGTTCTAAACGTTTAAAAAGATAAAAACGAGTGGTTCCTAAAGCATCTAGCAATTTTGCTAGATGTTTTTTTAGACGAAAAAAGAGGCTGGAACAAAAGTCCTAGCCTCTCAATTATTTTTGGATTGTCGAGCAAGACGCAGTGGTTGAGTGGGCTCTACTACGCTGATTTCATCAGCTTTTAAAGCCCTACTCAACTGTGCGGAGGTGGGACGACGAAATCGAATTCTAACGAATTACCGATTTCTGTCCCACTCTCTTTTCATTTTAACTAATCTGTTGCTGAGCTGTCTGCATCTTGTAGTACACACCTTTCGCTTGCATTAGCTCTTCATGAATACCATGCTCAACAATATCGCCATCCACCATGACAAGGATCATATCGGCATTTTGAATGGTCGACAAGCGGTGTGCAATGATAAAGCTAGTCCGTCCCTTCATGAGCTGATTAAAGGCATCTTGAATCAAGACTTCCGTCCGAGTATCGATAGAGGATGTAGCCTCATCCAAGATCAAAATCTTAGGAACTGAAAGGAAAACTCGCGCAATCGTTAAGAGTTGGCGTTGACCTTGGGACAAAGACTCTCCAGCATCTGAAAGATAGGTATCGTAGCCTTGTGGTAACTGCCGAATGAAGAAATCTGCATTGGCCGCTTTGGCTGCTTCTATGACTTCTTCTCTAGTTGCATCTGGACGAGAAAAGGCGATATTTTCATGAATCGTCCCGACCTTGAGCCAGGTTTCTTGTAGAACCATACCAAACTGTTGGCGGTAAGAAGCACGGGTGTAGTCCGTAATTGGCACCCCATCAATCGTGATCTCACCAGAGTTAACAGGGTAGAAACGCATGAGCAGATTAATCAAGGTCGACTTTCCTGCTCCTGTAGGCCCTACAATGGCAACTTTACTGGCGGCTGGAACCTGAATGGTTAGATCTTTAATCAAAGTCCGCCCCAAATCATAGCCAAAAGTGACGTGTTCAAAACCAATCGCACCTTTGACATTCTGACTTTCCAGAACCCGTTGCCCTGTCTCTTCGACCTCAGCTTGATCCAAGACGCTGTACAAGCGCTCTGCGCAGGCAAGGGCACTTTGGAGTTCTGACAAGACAGAGGAAATGTCATTAAATGGCTTGGTGTATTGGTTGACATAATTGAGGAAGGTCACTAATTGACCAACTGTAAAGTGAGAACCTGAAATGATTCGAACCGCACCAAATCCAGCCACTACTGCATAAATCAAGGCATTCACAAAGCGAGTGGCAGGGTTGACAGTTGAGGAATAAAAGACAGCGGATTGGGAATAATTGGCATAGCTTTCATTCGTCCCCTTAAAAGCCTTACGGAATTGATCCTGAGCGTTAAAGGACTGGATCAAGCTTTCCTGGGTCAAGGACTCTTCGATCAACTGGGTTTGAAGACCACGCGCCTTGGTCTGCTTTTGGAAAAGCGTATAAGAACGCTTGGCAATAAAACGAGCAATCAACAGGGATAAAGGGGTCAAGACCAGAACCGCCACCATCATAAAGAAATCCAATTCCGCCATCGTCACGATAGCGACAAGAATGGTTAAGAGGCCAACAAAGAACTGGTTAAAGACCATCAGAAGACCACTATTGAGTTGCTCTACATCGGTCGTGAGGCGACTGACGAAGTCCCCGCTCCCTTGTTTATCTAGATAAGACAAGGGCAATCGGTGTACTTTTTCCATCACCTCTGCTCTTAGGCTTTGGCTAAACCGATAGACCAATTGATTGTAGAGAAGAGGATTGATCCATTGGATCAAGGTATTGGCCACAATGACCAGAACCATTTGGATCAAAACGGGCCATAAGACTTTCATCCCTTGAGGATTGATGACTAAATCAACCGCATGTCCGATCAGGATCGGTAGCCAAACCGTTAAGGCCACTTGAACGATGGTTCCGATACTGGCTAGAATCAGGAGCCCGGGATGGTGAGCAAAATCTCTAAACAGATGTTTTACATAACTAGAACGTTTTTGACTCATGCTTCCTCCCTCCCGTGTTGTGAATAATGAATTTCTTGATAAATCTCATTGGTAGACAAAAGGAAATCGTGATTTCCCAGTCCTACTTGATGTCCCTTGTTCAAGACTAAAATCTGATCAGCAGACTTGAGACTATTGGTTCGTTGAGATACTAAGATCAAACTCGTATCACTCAATTCTTCTTTTATCGATTTTAAGAGACGTGCTTCCGTCAAATAATCCAAGGCAGAAGTTGAATCATCCAGAATCAAGAAAGGGGCCTTCTTCAAAAGGGCACGCGCAATGGTCAACCTCTGACGTTGGCCTCCTGAGAAATTTCGACCAAAGGCTTCCACTGGCTCATCGAGTTGTCCTTCTTTTTCACGGACAAAATCAGCCGCCTGAGCTGTTTCTAGGGCCCACCACAAATCATCATCCGATAGATTTTCTTCCATCCCTAGTAAGAGATTCGAGCGGATAGTCCCTCTAAAGAGCTCTGCCTTCTGTGGGACAAGAGCTACCCACTCCCGCCACTCCTTAAGAGTTTTAGGAGAGTGACCTTGATGAAAGAGGGCTAATTTTCCCTGACTCACGGCATACAAATGACTCAATAACTGAACAAGGGTAGACTTCCCAGATCCTGTACCACCGATAATTCCCAACATCTGTCCATGATCCAGATCAAAGGAAATATTTTCTAGAGCTGGGTTTGAAGCCGTTGGATAAGTGAAAGAAACTTTCTCTGCGCTGATTGCTTCTTGCTCTGTTGCAGTTTCTACTGGCAAAGCTTCTAAGAGGTCTTCTTCCTTCAAATCGAAAATCTCTTGGACACGCTTGGCTGAAATATAGCTGACATTTAAAGACGTGACCAGCATCGCCAGTTTGATCAATTCTGTTAAAATTTGTAATAAATAATTGACCAAAGCGACCAACATCCCTTGGGTTAAAAGACCAGCAGAGATATTCAATTGTCCTTGCCAAATGACACAAATCAAGGTCGTATTGACCACAAGGAAGGTCAAGGGACTCACCAAACTAGACCAGATACCAGCACGAATTTGCCAGATCTTATAGTCTTGATTGACTTCTTTAAATTCGTCCAATTCACTCACTTGCTGTCCAAAGGCTCGAATCACCCGCATCCCTTGAAATTGCTGACGCGTCACCGTAACCATCCGGTCTGTGATTTTCCGAATCTTAGCAAAGAGCGGATTGACAATCCGTGACATGATCACAATAATCAGGGTTAAAATCGCCACCATCCCCAAGAACCAAAGGGTTAGTTTAGGACTGATGGTGAAAGCCATGATGATAGAACCAAAGACAATAATCGGTGCCCTCAAAAAGAGGCGCAAGAATTGGTTGATCCCAACCTGGATTTGATAGGTATCAGAAGTGAGACGAGTTACCAAACTAGAAGTACCGATCCTATCGCGCTTGTCCTTTGGAAGTGATAAGATCTTCTCATACAAATCCTTGGTCATCTCGCGGGTAAAACCGACAGCTGCCTTAGAAGAAAAATACTGGGCCGTAATAGCTACGACAACACCAAAGCTCGCAAATAAAAACAAAACACCAACCGTCATCACCACTGCGCTCGTTTCCTTTTTCGGAATGACCTGATCGACTAAGTGGGCGATGATTAAGGGGACACACAATTCAAAAATAGCTTCTAAAAGTTTAAACACGGGCCCTAGAAACGTTTCCCATAGATAGCCCTTAAAATACTTCAATAATGATTTCATACGACTCGATTCTTTTTTTAATGAATATACATATTTTACCACAAATTCTTAAGATGAAAAAACTCCCCCTACAGAGCAGAGAGAGTTGAATACTGACCAGATGAAGGTCAGAAATCTTATTCCTTCTTTGTTACCTTGCTTAAGGTCTTACCCATTTTCCCCAATCCAATCAGTAGTAGTGGGAAAGAAAATAGTGTTATAAGGCCTAATACAAGAAAGACTGCTACAAAGCCACAGCTATCAATGAACCAACCAGTCAGTGGGAAAATGACAATCATAGATAGACTAAACATCATCGAATTGATACTCAGCATGGTTGCTCGCACACTGGAAGGCAGATAAGCTTGTAAATCATTGTAGTAGATGGGTTGATAAACGGCATAAAGGGCATTGGTCAAGAGATAGACACTCAGATAGGCAAATGGAGTCTTTAAACCTACCAAAAGCAAGGTCAACCCTGTCAGTGCAACCAGAATCGGAAAGACTTGATTACTATTCCATTTTTTCCCGATTTGACTAGCCAAATAAACCGCTAGGAGATTGAATCCACTACCAATTAACATGATGAGCGAAACTTGCCAACTAGCTAAGTCACTAATTTTCTGTTGGTAGTAAAAATAAAACATACACATGATGGTCCCTACCAACTGATAGGTGAGCATCCAGTAAAACAAGACTGGTTTTTCCTGCCATTCTTGTTTCACTACCTCCAATATCCGCTTTAAGGTCAAATGATTTCTTTCATCACTCTTGCTCTCTGGCTCTTTCATGAGAAAGATCAAAAGAATGGAAAGCAAGGAAAGCCCAATAGCAATATAATAGGTCCAAGCCAATGCTCCGTGAATAAAGAAGCCTGCCACAACTGTCCCTAAAGTTCGGGTGACTTCGGCCACACCAGACAAGAAGCTAGAAATCTGAAGATAACGGTCTTTTTGACCTGCTTCCACCGCTGAATCAAATAAGAAAGCGGTACTGGTCCCCGAGTCAAAATTATAAGACCAAGCATTGACCATCATGGCAATGGCATAGATCCAAAAATTCCCCTGACCAAATAAAATCAAGATAGAAGATCCAATACTGGACAAGCGAGCCAAATAGAGATTGGTCTTGTAGCTAAAGCGATCAGCTAACATACCAGATGGGATCTCACACAAGAGACTCGTCCCATGAAAGATACTCTCTAATAAACCAATCTGAAGCAAAGAAAGACCATTTTGAATAAAAAAGAGAATCCAAAAACTGGTAATTCCAAAATAAGATGTAAATTCCAAACCTGCTAGGAGTGAAATATTGCGTTTGTAAGTTCTTTTAAACATTGTTTTTCCTCTTTCAATAGATTATATGAGTGTTTCTAAAAGACTTACTTAGATTTGCCTACATCTTCTCCACCTCCTTCATTTTTCTTGATTCATTTCTTGACGCAGCTGGGCCACTTGATTAGACAAGGACACCAACAATTCGGTTTGCAACTTTTGAATTTCCAGTAAATCCGTCTGGTCTTGTTGCACCATATGGTCAATTTTCGTATGCAGTAAGCGAATTTCCCGTTCAGACTCCATATTGACGTTAAAGTCATTTCGCGCTTGCAGGCGATCATAATCTGCTGCCCTGTTTTGGCTCATCATGATCAAAGGAGCTTGAATCGCCGCAATCGTAGAAAGTGCTAGATTCAGCAAGATGAAAGGATAAGGGTCAAAATTCCAGCCAAAGGGATGCAAGACATTAATCAACATCCAGATAGCCATCATCAGGATAAAACTAATAATAAAGGTCCAAGAACCACCGAAGCGTGCAACAGAATCAGCCACCCGCTGACCAAAAGTATAGCTGGCTGTCAAGCGGTCTTCAACGTTAAAGGGACGCTCGCTTTCAGGCATGACAGCTGTCACCTGCTGTTTAATGGCTTCGTTTTTATCATTGGCACGCTCAATAATCTGACCTAGATAATCCATACAATATTGGCTCAAATTTTTATACGTGATAAAATCATTCATTTGACTTTCCGGGTAGGATGTCTTGAGCATTTGTTGAATGCTATGGTCTAGATCTGCGATCAAAGCCCCCTGACCATCCTCGTATTCTTTCCCATCGATGATGTCTATTTTCAGCATTGAGTTTCCTTTCATAGTTTTTGGAGCAGATAAAAGTGAAAAACGCCTAATGGCGTTTTTACGTCTATTAAGGTTTGATACGATGCAACATACGTGGGAATGGAATGGCTTCACGGATATGTTTTGTACCAGCTGCGAAGGTTACCATACGCTCGATACCGATACCAAATCCACCGTGTGGAACTGTACCATATTTACGAAGGTCAAGGTAGAATTCATACTCTGTAAGATCCATGCCAAGAGATTCCATCTTCGCAACAAGGGCGTCGTAGTCTTCCTCACGCATAGATCCACCGATGATTTCTCCGTACCCTTCTGGTGCGAGCAAGTCTGCACAAAGCACGCGGTCTGGGTTACCAGGAACTGGCTTCATGTAGAAGGCTTTGATATCTGATGGATAGTTGATCACGAAGGTTGGTACACCAAAGTGGTTTGAAATCCATGTTTCATGTGGTGAACCGAAGTCATCTCCATGTTCCAAATGCTCGTAGTCAGCATCTTCATCGTTTTCATGCTCTTGCAAGAGATCAATGGCTTCATCGTAAGTGATCCGTTTGAATGGCTCAGCAATGTAGCGTTTCAAGAGCTCCGTATCACGCTCCAAGGTTTCCAAGGCTTGAGGAGCACGGTCCAAAACACCTTGAAGCAAAGCTTTGACATAAGCTTCTTGCAAGTCAAGTGACTCATCGTGTGTCAAGTAAGAGTACTCAGCGTCCATCATCCAGAACTCAGTCAAGTGACGACGAGTCTTAGATTTTTCAGCACGGAATACTGGACCAAAGTCAAAGACGCGACCAAGGGCCATAGCACCAGCTTCCAGATAAAGCTGACCTGATTGGCTCAAGTAGGCTGGTGTTCCGAAGTAGTCTGTTTCAAACAATTCAGTTGAATCTTCCGCCGCATTTCCTGAAAGAATGGGGCTATCAAACTTCATGAAGCCATTCTTATCAAAGAACTCATAAGTTGCATAGATGATGGCATTACGGATTTGCATAACAGCAACTTGTTTGCGTGAACGCAACCACAAGTGACGGTTGTCCATCAAGAAGTCTGTCCCGTGTTCTTTTGGAGTGATTGGGTAATCTTGTGATTCACCGATCACTTCAATATCTGTGATATCGAGCTCATAACCGAATTTTGAGCGTTCGTCTTCTTTGACAATACCAGTCACAAACACTGATGTTTCTTGGCTCAAACGTTTGATGGTGTCAAATTTTTCAAGCCCCACTTCTTCGCCGAATTTTTCTATAAAGTTTGGTTTAAAAGCCACACCTTGGAAAAAGGCAGTTCCGTCACGCAATTGCAAGAAAGCAATTTTTCCTTTACCTGATTTATTGGCCACCCAAGCACCGATGGTCACTTCTTGACCTACATAGTCTTTTACTTCGATGATAGTAATCCGTTTTGTCATCATTCATCTTCCTTTTCTCGTTAAACTTGTCCGAAGACATTATCTTCTTAATTGTATCATAAAAAGGCTTTCAGTGCTAGGTTCTACCTGTGAAAACCAGATTTTTTTTAAAGAAAAAGATCCTCAGCTCATTACTAAGGATCTTGCGATTTTATTTTTCCATAAAGGCCTTGAGTCGGCGAACAGCTTCTTTCAGGGTATCCAAATCTGTCGCATAAGACAAGCGAACATTTTCAGGGGCACCAAAGCCAGCTCCCGTTACCAAAGCAACCTCTGCTTCTTCTAAAATTGCTGTGGTAAATTCCGTCACATCTGTATACCCCTTCATCTCCATGGCCTTCTTGACATTTGGGAAGAGATAGAAGGCTCCTTGAGGTTTGATGGCTTCAAAACCAGGTACTTCATTCAACAAAGGATAAATAGTATTCAAGCGCTCTTCAAAAGCTTGACGCATGATCTCAATAGAAGATTGATCTCCTGTAAGGGCTTCGATTGCAGCATATTGGGAAACGGTTGTTAAGTTGGATGTTGTTTGGCTAATCACCTTGGCCATAGCTCCGATAATCTCAGGATCTCCTACAGCAAAACCAACCCGCCAACCAGTCATAGCATAGGTTTTAGAAACTCCGTTAATCACGATAGTTTGCTTGCGAATCGCTTCTGATAAGCTAGAAATAGGCGTAAAGGTATTGCCATTATAGACCAATCGCCCATAGATATCATCTGCCAAAATCAAGATGTCATGTTTGACAGCCCAATTTCCGATTGCCTCGAGTTCTTCTTTACTGTAGATCATTCCTGTTGGATTGGATGGCGAGTTCAGCAAGACTACCTTGGTCTTGTCTGTCCGTGCTGCTTCCAATTGCTCTACCGTTGCCTTGAAGTGATTTTCTTCTGTTGTTTGGAAAGTAACAGGTGTGCCTTCTACCATCTTAACCTGGTCTACATAAGAAACCCAGCATGGGGTTGGAATGATGACTTCATCACCTGGATTGATGACAGAAGTAAAGAAGGCATAGAGGATAAACTTAGCACCAGTACCGACCACAACCTCATTCCGGTTCACTGCATAGCCATAAAATTCCTTCATATAGTCGCTAATGGCATCCTTCAATTCTGGAAGTCCAGATGCGACCGTATAAAAGCTAGCGCGGCCATCCTCGATGGATGCGACTGCTGCTTCTTGAATATTTTTTGGAGTCGCAAAGTCAGGTTGACCCAGGGTCAAACTTAAGATATCACGACCTTCTGCTGCCAAAGCTTTGGCACGCGCATTTGCAGCCAAGGTCACACTTTCTTCCATTTCCAATACACGATTTGATAATTTCATATTTCCTCCTCAAATCTTAAAAAACACCGGTGACTTTCCCAGTCTTGAAATCCACCACATAATAAGAGCTCCCAGCCTTGACTTCCCAGATCGGTTTGCCTTTAAAGCGCCCAAAAGTTACCCGATCAATCGCGTCCTGACTCTTCTCTTTGACGACGGAAGCTGCCTCTTTGGAACTAACTCCTTCTTTCAAAGGGTAGGTATAGACTGCATCATCCGCCTGCGCCACCAAAACCGCTAGTTCTTGCCCCTCTTGGTCCTTGCCAATAAAGGAAAGATAGGCTTCTTTGCCATGAAAGAAACTCTCCGTCTCAATAGTAGCAATCGAAGAGTGAGACAGAGCTATTTTTCTTGCTTGCGCCATTTGATCCTGCAAGCGATCAGAAGTTTTTTCAGCAAGAAATAGCCAAGAAAAAAGGACCGTCAACACTAAGATACAGATTCCTATTATATGTTGCCATACTATAAAAAGATTATTTTTCTGTTTCACTCCCTCATTATACACCAAAGCCACCTAGAATTCTATAGATTTTCAAGAAAGAATTGTTACTAATATTTCATACCTGTTACAATGTTTTAGTATAAAATTGTTTGATAAACAAAATAAAATTAACACCTTCGCTATCATTTGTTCATAGTTTAATAAATTTGTCACAATTTTGTAACTAATTTGAAAATAAAATTAAACGACAGAAATACTATTTATTGATAAAATATAGATATGGAAAATTTAAAGAGATTATTCAAAGAAGCAAACGTAGATTTAAAAACCATGATCGTCTTCCACAAGGCAGAACGATTGATCCGTGCGTCTGAGGCTCATATCTTTAAAAAGCACCAGTTGACACCAACTCAATTCTCTGTACTTGAGACCTTGTACAGCAAAGGCGATCTTCGCATTCAAGATCTGATTGATAGCATTCTTGCGACCTCTGGAAATATGACTGTGGTTATTCGCAATATGGTCCGCGATGGTTGGATTACACGCGAAACTGATCCAGAAGACCGCCGTGCTTATCTTGTATCTATTACAGATGCCGGTCGTAAAAAGATCGAAGAAGCTCTTCCAGATCATATCAAAAATATTCAACGCTTGATGCAAGTCTTTAATAGTGGCGAGCAAGCTGAGTTGACAGAACTCTTGAAGAAATTCAAACATATCGCCTAAGCCTTACTGCTCAAGTCGATTCTGACTCCAAAATCCTCTATTTTGGAGTTTTCATCGTGCATTCTCTTTATCTAACAGATCAAAAAAAATATTCCTGACGCTTCTCAGGAATATTTTTATTTATTCTTTCACAAAGATCCATTCTTTCTCTTGCGATAAATCCTCACGATAAGAGAAACCTGCTACTTCTAGTGATTTCAGATCTTCTAGATGGGTGATTTCTTCCTTCATCATGGCTGTCACCATAGCCCCACGTGCTTTCTTTGAAATCGTCGAGTGAATCTTTAGTGTCCCACCACGATTCTCCATGAATTTGATCCGAATCATTCGTTCACGAATGGCTTTTGAAAAGACCTGTTCAAACTCAGAAGACAAAAGGGATAAGATCTGTTCTTCACCTTCTACTGCCTGATCATAGTCCTCTTTCCAGAATTCCTTTAGAGATTTTCCAGCTGGTTTTAGCTTCATCATAAAATCCAAGCGATGGGGAGCAATCCCTTTATAGGCAGGTAGCACACCGTATAAAGCAGTCGTGATCAACAAATGCTCCTGCAGATAAGTCTGCTCTTTTTGGGATAAGTCTTGACGCTCGATACTACGATACATAAGGCCATCAAACAGTTCCAAAGCAGGATAGGTCTTGGCACTCCCAGCTAACAGAGCCTCAATTCTTTCCTTTTCTACTAGAGCTCTTTCCTCTGAGATCCCGTAAAAGGTCGCTAATTCTTCTAGGGAGAATGCCCTCAAAGCTTGGAGGATGGTTTTTGTGTTCTCTGACAAGGGTTGGGGCTCGACGATACGAGCCTGTTCGTTCAGTTCTTTAGCGGATGGAATTAATAGTTTCATAGGTCTATTGTACCATATTTTTAAAATTTTCTTGACAGGAGTTTTTATTAATGTTATTATCTAGTTATGAAAACTAGATAAAAGAAAGGTGAAGATTTCGTGTCCACTTTTTCCTATCCAACGTGGGAGCAACTACCTGAACTAGACCTCTATCTTGATCAGGTCCTACTTTATGTCAATAAAACCTGTGCACCTGTTCTCTCTTCTTCAGACAAGGGCTTGACGGCTGCCATGATCAACAATTACGTAAAACATGGCTATGTCGAAAAACCAGATAAGAAGAAATACCAGCGTAGACAGGTGGCTCGCTTAATCGCTATTACAACCTTAAAAACGGTCTTTTCTATTCAGGAGATCGCTTCTACCTTAAATTTCTTGCAGGACCAGGCGAGTTCAGATCTTCTCTATAATAGCTTTGTCGCTTATCTCAATGAGCAAAAAGAGCCGATCGCTCCTATCATTCGCTCTGCCTGTCAGACCGTTCAACTTTATCTAGAAACCCTATCTTATATTCAACCAGTAAAAACGGAGGAAGAAACTGATGAATTACACCATGAAACTAAGTAAAAAATTATCCTTTGGAGAAGAGATCGCAAATAGCGTAACCCATGCTGTTGGCGCCCTCCTCATGTTGATCTTACTTCCGATCTCAGCAGTCTATAGCTTTGAACAACACGGTCTGCTCAGTGCTTTTGGGACTTCTATCTTTGTGATCAGTCTCTTTTTGATGTTTCTGTCTTCGACCGTCTACCATGCTATGTCTTACGATTCGCCTCAAAAGTATGTGCTTCGTATTATCGACCATTCCATGATCTACATTGCGATCGCAGGTAGTTACACACCGGTTGTCCTTACCTTGATGAACAACTGGATGGGCTACAGCATTATCTTGATCCAATGGGGGACCACCATCTTTGGTATTCTCTACAAGATCTTTGCCAAAAAAGTCAATGAAAAGTTCAGTCTCGCTCTTTACTTGATCATGGGCTGGTTGGTCATCTTTATTATTCCCCAAATCATTAGCCAAACCAATCCGATCTTCTGGGGTCTCATGCTCATGGGCGGTCTGTGCTACACGGTTGGAGCTGGCTTTTATGCCAAGAAAAAACCATACTTCCACATGATTTGGCACCTCTTCATCCTGGCAGCTTCTGCGCTTCAGTATTTAGCCATCGTTTACTTTATGTGATACGCTCACCACTCTTATGAGTGGTTTTTTTGTGATTTTTTCTGTACAATAGTAAAAAACTGTATGGGGACAGTCAGGATGAAGACAAGCAAATACCAACAAATCATTCATGTACTAAAAAAAGCTATTCAAGATGGAGAACTAGAAACTGGACAGAAAATTCCCTCCGTTCGCCAGCTAGCTAGTCAATTTTCTTGTAGTAAGGACACAGTGCAACGGGCCTTGCTGGACTTGACTTACCAGCACTTTCTCTATGCTAAGCCTCAAAGTGGCTACTATGTTTTGGAGCAAGAACCTAATCGACATGAGGATCTTCCACTAAAATTAGAGAAAGACCGCAACCAGGCTTTCGAGGACTTTCGGACTTGTATCAATGAAACCTTGATTGGACGGGAGAATTATCTCTTTAATAACTTTTCGGACCAAGCAGGCTTACTCGAAGTACGCCAATCCATTCAAGGCTTATTGAAGGAAGAAGGTATTTATTCGACTGCAGATCAGATTGTTTTGACTGCTGGTACTCAACAGGCGCTTAATATCCTCAGCCAGATTGACTTTCCCAATAAAAAATCGCAGATCTTGATCGAGCAACCGACTTATCACCGGATGAACCAACTCTTAGATTCACAGCAACTTGCCTACCGTACCATTCAACGTAATTTAACGGGGATTGATCTTGAGGAGCTTGAAGAGATTTTCAAAAGTGGCCATATCAAATTCTTCTACACGATCCCCCGTTTTCACTATCCGCTTGGCCATAGCTATTCGACCAAGCAGAAAGAAGCGATCTTGCAACTAGCTGACCAATATGATGTCTACCTTGTTGAGGACGACTATTTGGGAGATCTTGATAGCAGTAATGCTCCATCTTTTCATTATTTGGATCAAAAGGACCGGGTCATCTATATCAAATCTTTTTCGACCAATCTCTTTTCTGCTCTTCGCATCACTTCCATGATCCTTCCCCAAGCCCTTCTTAAGCCGTTCTTGACCTATAAGACGATCCTGGACTATGATAGCAATCTGATCATGCAAAAGGCCTTGAGTCTCTACATTGATAACGGTATGTATCTGACCAATAAAAAGCGACTCCTAGCCAGAAAAAAAGAGGAAGAAGCCAGTCTAAAGACCTTAATGGCCCAGTCTCCTCTTCTCCCTCATCTGACCCTGACCCACGATGGGATCCTTCTAGAACTCGACCAAGTTCAATCTCTTGCTGCCTTAAAACACAGTGGACTCCCGCTTGATTTCTTTGAAGCAGCCTACATCACTTCTTGTCCTTATCAACTCGCCAAGATCAAATCGGCAGATGTGGGCAATGTTTTACCAAAGCTTACGCCTTTTTTTGAAAGAGAAACCCTCGTATAGACTATACGAGGGTCTTTCTTATTTCTTCAATTGCTCATAAACAAGTTTGGCATTTTGAAGGCCGATCCGATAATCGAGGCGAATCAGGCGAATCGCTTCCATCTCTGGTTCTTTGAGGTACTTCTCTCTTTGTTCCTTTGAAATACTACCTGGTTTTAGAAGATAGTAGGTAAATTGATTTCTGACTTTATTGAGCTCAACTTGAAGGGTGAAACAGAGTCCAAATAAGACAATGACAACTCCCATCATGATCAGATCGTTTGACATGGTTTATGCTCCCTTTTTCTGTTCTTTTCTTTATTTTACAGCTTTCAAGAAAGAAAAACAAGGTTAAATTTGCATTTAGACCTTGTTTATCCTTATTTCATCATACCAGCCTGGAGGTCATACATTTTCTTATACGTTCCTCCTAGAGTAATGAGTTGGTCGTGGTTGCCTGATTCGATGATTTTTCCTTTATCGAGAACATAGATGCAATCGGCATCTTGGATGGTAGAAAGGCGATGGGCAATGGCAATGGTTGTCCGCCCTTGGCGCATCTTCTTCAGAGAATTTTGGATCATCTCTTCCGTCTCTTGGTCGATATTGGCAGTGGCCTCATCCAAAATGAGGATCTTAGGCTGGGCAGCAATCGTTCGGGCAAAAGCCAGAAGCTGACGCTGACCGGTCGATAAGGTAGAACCCCGCTCTGTTACCGGATGATCATAGCCACCAGGTAGACTCTCAATAAAGTCTGCTACATCCACAAATGCAGCTGCTTGTCGGATTTCCTCATCTGTCAGTTCTTCATGATACATTCGGATATTAGAAGCAATGGTTCCATGATAGAGGAAGGGTTCCTGCAACACTAGACCAATGGACTTGCGTAAGGCTTCCTGGCTGTAGTCCTTGATATCCTGTCCATCAATCAAGATCTGGCCACGATCAAATTCATAAAAGCGCATGAAGAGATTGATAATAGAGGATTTACCAGAACCAGTATGGCCAACAAAAGCGATGGTTTGTCCGTTTTTGACCTCAAAGGAGATCTCTTTTAGGACATCCCGTTTGCCATCATAAGAAAAAGATACATGCTCAAAACGAATATCCCCCCGCTCAATTTCTTTCAGGCTACCAGCTTGCTTGGGCTCATAGTCGTCTCGATCCATCATTTCAAAGACACGACCTGCAGAAATGGTTGAGGTCTGCAAGGTAGCAAAGTTCTGCGTAACATCAATCAAGGGTTGGAAAAGCTGGCTAACATACTGGATAAAGGCATAGATAAGACCGGCTGTAAAGCCAGAGTTACGCCAATTTAAGCCGAAAAAGGTTAGAATAACCGCATAAGCCAGGACCTGTAACAGGGTCATAGCTGGCCTCAAAAAGAGGGAATTGACATCTACAGATCGGTTGGCATAGTCCAAATGTTCCCCATTAATCTGTTCGAATTCATCCGTCAAGCGCTTTTCTTGACGAAAGGCCTGCACGATCCGCATTCCTTCAATGGATTCCGATAATTTCACATTGATATCTGATAATTTTTGTCGGGTCATCTTGACCAAGCGATTGGATAACTTGCGATAGAGACGGATGGAAAACCAAATGATGGGAAGAAAAGGCAGGATCCAAATGGTCAAATGCCAGTCCAAGCTAAACATGGTTACCAGGGTGACTAGAAAGAGTAAAAAGGATGAAACCAGGCTTGAAAAGACCGTAGAAAACATATCTGCGACTGCCTGGGTATCATTGGTCACTCGAGAAACAATCGAACCTGCTGCTGTCTGGTCATAAAAGGACATACCCAGCCTTTGAAGATTTTGGAAAATATCTAGACGAATGTCTCTTACGATAGAATTGGATACACGCGCAAAGGTTAACTGACTCAGGTAGGTCGCCAGCACACGCCCAATGAATAACCCATAGTAGAGAATCAAAAACTGAAAAGCTGTCAGAACTGGTGAGCCTGCTTCTGTTGGATCCACTAGGTGGTCAATATACCAGCGAGCTGCAAGAGGGATCGCCGTCAATAACAGACTAGTTAGAAAGGTAAAGGCTAAGGCTAGGGCTGTTAACCATTTATAACGCCACATGTAAGTCAAGAGCCGCTTCATAACATGAGCTTCAGATGTTTTCATTCAGCTTTCCCTCCATTTCTTCTGATAATTGTTGGGCTTGGTAGGTTTCATAGTACCAACCTTTTTGAGCCATTAATTCCTCGTGATTTCCTCGCTCCTTGATCTGTCCATTCTCCATTACTAGAATCAAATCCGCATGAACGATCGCTGATAGGCGGTGGGCTGTGATGATCGTTGTTTTCCCCTTGCGTTCCTGCTTCATATTTTCAATGATTTGGTGCTCCGTTTTAGCATCTACTGCAGACAAGGAATCATCCAGAATCAAGATCTCAGGATTAATGACCAAAGCACGACTCATGGCAATTCGTTGCTTTTGCCCGCCAGAAAGAGAGACTCCTCTCTCTCCCAACACTGTCTCCATCTGGTCTGGCATGGCCAGAATATTCTCATAGACCCCACAAGTTCTCAGAGCCTTTATCACCTCTTCTTCCTGGATCTGTGGATCTGAAAAAGCTACATTCTCGCGAATGGTCATGGCAAAGAGGATCTGATCTTGAGGGACGTAGCCGATCAAGCTTCGAAGATCTTCTAAACGATAGTCTTTGATAGAGATTCCATTGAGCAAGATATCTCCCTGCTCCAAGTCATGCTCTCTAAGCAAGAGACGCAACAAGGTGGTCTTTCCAGATCCAGTTGGACCAACAATCCCAAGGGTTTGCCCTTTTTCTAAATGAAAGGCTACCTTTTCAAGGACAGGCTCTTTCTCATAGGCGAATTCTTCAATGTCATATTCCAGATCGCCGTTTTGGATGTCTGTGACTGGTTGACTTGGATCTTGGATATCAGGTATTTCTGCTAAAAGTGTCTCAATCCGATCATAGGAGACGCTAGCCCGCTGACTAATATTAAACAAGAAGCCCATGGCTTGAAGGGGCCAGACGAGCATATTGAGATAGGTAATAAAGGTTACAATTTGTCCAACCGTCAGGCTCCCTTCCTGAACAAATAGCCCCCCGAAGTAGAGCGTCAAAACATAGGAGAGACCTACAAAAAGAAGAGTGGTCGGATCAAACAAAGCATTGTAACCGGCGGAAGTCATATTTTTTCGAAAGACCATTTGATTGGTTTTTTCAAAAGCCTGAATCTCATCTGCCTGAAAGCCAAAGGATTTGGTCACCTTGACTCCTGATACTGATTCCTGAACAAAGTTGTTCAGCTCTGAGAAGCCTTCTTGGGCCTCTTTGAAGGCTTTGTGGTTTTTGCGGCCAATAGCTGAAGTCACTACCACCATAACCGGTAGGGGCAAAATAGCCAAGAGGGTTAAGCGCCAATCAATCATGAAAAACATGCTGACTAGAGTCACCAAGGCCGTCACGGAAGCATCCACTGCAGACATAACGCCGCCACCAGCAAACATGGTTACCGCATTGATATCATTAGTAGCATGGGCCATGAGATTCCCTGTCCGATAACGCTGATAAAAAGACGGAGACATGAGCGTAAATTGCTTAAACAAACGGTAACGCAAGATCCGAGCCAACTTATTAGCCGTCCCAAAAATATAGCGTCTCCAGACAAAACGAAGACCATACATGGCTAGAGCTGCGAGGAGCAAAAGGGCGATATCCACAACTAACTGCCCCAGTGTCAGCCTTCTTTTATCGATCAAATCGATCACAAGTCCCATGATTCTTGGAGGAATGAGGTTTAAAAAACTAACCAAGATCAAGGACCCTATCCCGATCAAGTATCGCTTCTTCTCTAAATTAAAAAACCAAGATAATTTCCTCAACAGATTCATCTTATTTCCCCTTTTTGGTGAGTTGCCAGCTACTATCCACCAGAGCAAACAAGTCCTCATCAGCAATTGTTCCATCTAAGGGGATACTCACCCAATATTTTTTATTCATATGAAAAGCTGGATAAATCCCTTTCTGCTGGATGAAATGGGCTACTTGATCAGACTTAACATTCAAAACTTCTATTTTCCCAGACTTGCCAGCATCCAGTTTTTTCCAATCAATGGTCATAAAGACACCATACCACTTGAGGGTGTCTCGGTGGCGAATAGCGCCGGATTCCGGAGATCTTTCCCACAAATACTCAATCGTTCCCTGATAGTGCAGGGAGATATAGGCCATGAGACGCTTGGCTTGAGGATAGAGAAATTCTTCTACCTCAAAACAAGCTTGGCGGATCCTTGCAAGACTTTCCTGACAAGCTTCTCTGACTTGGCCAACGAAATTTCCTTGTAGCTGTTCCAGATGGATCTGGATATACTCGTCCCCTGTATCCTGATCATAGACCTGAAAAGAAATCTTCCGGTCGCAGACCTGGACATTTAAGAGAAAAGTGTCCGATAAGACGGGACACTGGTACTCATAGCCTGCCCCTTTCTTCTCAAATCCGTAAGCCAATCCCTTTTCTGGCTGAAAGGTGTACCGGTCAAAATAATGCTCTAAAAACATTTCCTCTCCCTTATTCATTTTTACACTAGAAGAGGCTGGAAACAACGTCCCCAACCTTGATAACGGATCTTCAAAACTACTTCAAGCAGTGATCGTTTCTTTTTTAAAACACAATGCGCGTGCCATGCAGTTGACAAACGCCCAATTGCTCCAAAAAGAGCTGACGATTGTCAAGGGTCACACCTCCACCTGGCAGGATCTGAATCTTTCCCTTAGCCGCATCTAATAAACGATGATAGTGGGCAAAACGTTGCTCTAGTGGGTCACCTGGACTTCCGGCTCGTGTTAAAATGCGGGCTACACCTTGATCAGAAAGCCACTCAATCGCTTCTAGCTGATCTGTATGAGCTAACTCATCAAAGGCCATATGAAAGACCACCTCTGCCTCTCCACAGGCTGCTAGTAAAAGCTGCATGACCTTCTGGTCCAACTTTCGATCGCTCGTCAGCGCACCCAGCACAAAACAAGTAACCCCTATTTCTTTCGCAGCACGAATATCCGTCAGCATAGCTTCGACTTCCAGATCAGTGTAGACAAAATCTCCACCACGGGGCCGAATGATCACACATAGATCCACAGACTTCGCTCTTGTCAGTTTGATTGCTTCATTGATCACACCTATACTCGGTGTGGTCCCGCCTACTGCCAGGTTGTCGCACAGTTCAATGCGACCTGCCCCAGCAGCAATCGCCTTATCAATATAAGTTAAATTCTCTGCACAAAATTCAAAGACAAGCATGACAACTCCAATTACAAAGACTTAAAACAAGGATATACTAACAGTTACCTTAGCATTGCCATTTTCCACTCTCGCTTTTGAGATACTATAGCCTGCTTGAGGAATCTCAAGGGTGATTTGATCACCATTCACTTTAAAGCCGCCTCCATTTTGATTGGATTGATCCTTCAAATAGTTGAGAACCAAGAATTTTGGAATGGGCATTTTCCCTAATTTAGCACCGGTCACATTCAAATTCATGACATTGTTTTCAACTTGACCGGTCATGGTTAAATCTAGATAGCTATCAACTGGCCCTAATGATACAGGAACTTTGACGTGAAGGTCATTGCCATCCATTCCTAGTGCCATCTTTTGATAGTCAGAATTGTCAAGGGCGGATCCAGCACTTGTTTTTACGACCTGACTCAATTGCACTGAATTGAGACTTAGCTCAGTTGAGAGCCCTTCAGTGCTCACAGAGGCATTTGAAACAGCATTTTGAGCCAACTCAATCAAAGAACTCCCTGCCTGCACATTTCTCAGTTGCTCCCCTTCAGGGATAGATCCAGGAACCAACAAGATCACTAATAACATAAATAAAACGATCACCATGCCAATCAGGCGTCTCATCCACTTAAACATCTGCTCCTCCAATACGTGAAAAGTTGTATTCTTATTGTACCCTAAATCTATAGAAATTGCGACTAAGAGGGGCCTTTAGAAAGCAAAAGAGAGCGTGGGACAGAAATCGGTAATTCGTTAGAATTCGATTTCGTCGTCCCACCTCCGCACAGTTGAGTAGGGCTGTAAAAGCTGATGAAATCAGCGTAGTAGAGCCCACTCAACCACTGCGTCTTGCTCGACAATCCAAAAATAATTGAGAGGCTAGGACTTTTGTCCCAGCCTCCTGTGCATTATTTCGATTTAATATAGTTAACACCATCTGCTTTTGGCGCAACTGCTTGTCCAAAGAAGGCTGCCAAGACAACCATGGTCAAAACGTAAGGTGCAATTTGCAAGTAGATGGATGGGATCCCTTTAAGCAAAGGCAATTGATTCCCGATAACAGCCAAACTTTGAGAAGCTCCAAAGAAGAGACTAGCAAGCATGGCCCCGATTGGGTTCCATTTCCCGAAAATCATAGCCGCAAGGGCGATAAATCCAGGACCTACAATAGTCGTCACCGCGAAGTTAACAGAAACTGACTGAGCGTAAATGGCTCCTCCGATTCCTGCAAGGGCACCTGAGATCATCACTCCTAAGTAGCGCATTCTATATACATTGATTCCCAATGTATCTGCTGCTTGTGGGTGTTCACCAACTGAACGAAGACGCAATCCAAATTTCGTCTTGAACATGATAAACCAAGCAAAGAATGAAAAGAGAATTGCAACCCAGCCAATGATGCTGGCATTGTTGAAGAAAATATCTCCAATCACCGGAATTTTAGATAAGACCGGAATCGATGTTTTCCCGAAGGCAACTTTGATATTATCAGTTTGTCCCTTGTTATACATCGCTTTGACAAGAAAGACTGCCAATGGAGGTGCCATCAAGTTCAATACTGTACCTGAGACGATATGGTCAGCACGGAAATGAATGGTTGCCACCGCGTGGATCAAGGAGAAGAGTACTCCAATCCCTGCAGCAACGATCAAGGACAACCATGGTGTCAAACTTCCTAACTCAGGCTCAAAAGTCAAGTTAAAGACAATACCTGAGAAGGCTCCCATAACCATGATTCCTTCTAGACCAACGTTAACAACCCCAGCGTGCTCTGAGTATGCTCCTCCGATACTTGTGAAGATCAGCGGCGCCGCATACACAATCATAGAGGAAACAAGAATACTTAAAATCGTTACAATACTCATTAGTTTGCTCCTCCTTTTTTAGCTGAACGCATCGAGATCATCTTTTCGATAATGTAGTGAGCACATACGAAGAAGATAATAGATGCTGTCACAATTTGAACGACTTCTTCAGGGATTGCAGCTGGCTTCATACCAACTCCTCCAATTTGAAGCGCTCCAAACAAGAAGGCAGCAAATGGAATACCAATTGGTGAATTCATCGCAAGAAGGGCTACGGCCATTCCGTTAAATCCAACACTCATCGAGCTGGTTTGAACGTAGACATTTGAGTAAATACCAAGACCTTCTGCTACCCCACCGATACCAGCAAGAGCACCAGAAATGATCATAGAAAGGATAATGGTCCGTTTTGCAGACATCCCTGCATATTCCGCTGCATTCGCATTGAGACCAACGGCACGGATTTCAAAACCAAGTGTTGTTTTCTTCATCAAGAACCAGATGACCACCAATGCGATGATGGCAAAGAAGATCCCGATGTTCATTTGTGATTTGTCCGTCAAATTACGCAACCACTCCGTCTGGTAGACAGCATTGGCTCCCACATCAATGGTTGAGTCCTTGTTTTCCATCAAGGAAGCTGGGAAGCTATGAATCAAGGCATTCCCACCATAGAGAACAATGTAGTTCATCATAATGGTGATGATGACCTCACTGGTTCCGAGATAGGCACGAAGGAAACCAGGAATCGCTCCAATAAATCCACCTGCGATAGCCGCAATCAAAACGGTCATCGGAATCATTAGTAAACGAGGCATATTTGGGAAGGACAGGGCAAACCAAGTCGCCATGATCCATCCTGCAAAAGCCTGACCTGGAAGTCCAACGTTAAAGAAGCCGGCCCGGCTGGCTACTGAAAATCCAAGAGCAACCAAAATCAGTGGCCCCATGGCACGGGAAATATTTCCCCAACTCTTAATCGAACCAAAGGCTTTTTTAAACAGCAATTCATATCCCCAAAGGGCATCATAGCTAAAGGCCCACATAATAATGGCACCCAAGACCAGTCCTAAAAGGACAGACACCAATGGAACGGCAATTTGTTTTAAATTCTTATTCATTTGATGCTCCCTCCTTTACTTGTCCTCCTGCCATGAGGATTCCAAGTTCTTGCTTATTCGTTGTTTCAGGGGTTACGATCCCTTGGATCTTCCCATCATGAATAACCGCAATACGATCAGAAACATTCAAAATTTCATCTAATTCAAAGCTGACAACCAGAACGGCTTTTCCATTATCCCGTTCTTGTATCAAACGTTTGTGGATATATTCGATCGCTCCAACGTCCAATCCACGAGTCGGCTGGCTGACGATCAAGAGATCTGGATCGCGATCGATTTCCCGAGCGATAATGGCTTTTTGCTGGTTCCCTCCAGAGAGAGCCTTAGCAGGTACCACTTCACTGGCTGCACGAACGTCAAACTCTTCCATCAACTTCTTGGCATAAGAGGTAATATTTGGATAATTCAAAATACCATTCTTGCTAAGAGGTTCTTTATAGTAGGTTTGAAGGGCAATGTTTTCAGAGATCATCATGTCAAGGACTAATCCATCCCGATGACGGTCTTCAGGGACGTGCCCTACCTTCATTTCTGTGATTTGACGTGGACGAAGACCTACAACATCCTTGCCTTTAATCTTGATTGAACCGGATTTCACCTTCCGTAGACCGGTAATCGCTTGGATCAACTCAGACTGACCATTTCCGTCAATCCCTGCGATCCCAACGATTTCACCAGCACGAAGTTCCAACGAAAGATTCTTAACAGCTGGGACACCCCGATTTTCGTTTACAACCAAGTTTTCGATCGACAAGACGACTTCTTTCGGTTGAGAAGGACCTTTCTCCGTTTTAAAGGAAACTGAACGACCGACCATCATTTCGGCCAAGTCTTGGTTGGTAGCTCCACCAATCTCGACTGTCTCAATCGATTTACCACGACGAATAACCGTTACGCGGTCAGAAACAGCACGGATTTCATCCAACTTGTGCGTAATCAAGATAATAGACTTCCCTTCATTCGCCAAGTTCTTCATGATTGTCATCAATTCTTCGATTTCAGCTGGTGTCAACACCGCAGTAGGTTCATCGAAGATTAGGATGTCGGCTCCACGATAAAGCGTCTTTAAGATTTCCACACGTTGCTGCGCACCAACGGAAATATCCTCCACTTTAGCATTTGGATCCACTGCTAAGCCATATTTTTTAGACAAATCAAGGATATCTTGACTGGCTTTCTTAAGATCCAAAACACCATGTTTAGTGGTTTCAGACCCAAGGATGATATTTTCAGCAACAGTGAAAGCTTCAACCAACATAAAGTGTTGGTGCACCATTCCAATTCCTAAAGAAGCTGCTTTTGAAGGTGAGTCTAGGTTAACAGTTTTTCCATTTACCACGATGTCTCCGCTAGTTGGTTCCAACAAACCAGCCAGCATATTCATCAGGGTAGATTTCCCTGCACCATTTTCTCCAAGAAGTGCATGGATTTCACCTTTGCGCAATTGAAGATTAATCTTGTCATTTGCTACAAAGTCACCAAATTTTTTTGTAATCTCACGCATTTCGATGACATATTCATGTGTCATGGGGTGTTTCCTTTCAAAAATTTTTTATTTCAATAAAATCTGCTAGGCGACTAACAGATTTTATTGAGACAAAAATGTCTCACTTTAAAAGAAACGGCCCTTAAAGGGAGGGCCGCTCCAATCAAATATTATTTTTCAGGAACTTTAAGAGACCCATCAAGGATTTTAGCTTTAGCATCTTCGACTGCTTTTTTAGCATCTGCAGAAAGGTTGTCAGTTGTCAAATCAACTCCACCATCTTTCAAGCTATAAGTAATCACTTTACCGCCAGGGAATTTACCTTCAGCAGTTTTCTTAGCCAAGTCTTTTACAGATTCTCCGACTTTCTTCAAGCTTGAAGCCAATACAAAGTTAGATTTTTTACCATCATTAGAAGTGTATTCACCTTCAGCTTTTTGGTCACGGTCAACACCAAGAACCCAAACTTTTTCGTCTTCATTTTTCTTCTCGTTCAAGTCTTTAGCTTCAGAGAAGACACCCGCACCAGTACCACCAGCTACTTGGTAGATAACGTCTGCACCTGCAGCATATTGTGCAGCAGCAATTGTTTTACCTTTAGCAGAGTCACCGAATGAACCAGCGTAGTCTACTTGAACTTTGATAGATGGGTCAACAGATTTAACACCAGCTTCAAATCCAGCGCGGAAACGAGTGATAACTTCACTTTCCATACCACCTACAAAACCAACTTGTTTAGTTTTTGTAGTTTTTGCAGCAGCAATACCAGCAAGGTAACCAGCTTCGTTATCGGCATAAACAGCAGATGCTACGTTCTTTTGTCCTTCAATACGGTCATCGATGATGACATAGTTCACATCTTGGTTGTCTTTTGCAGCTTTTTTAATAGAGTCGCTCAAGGCAAAACCAACACCAAAGATCAATTTGTAGTCGTTAGAAACAGCTTCATCAAGGTTTGTCGCATATTGAGATTGATCTGTTGATTGGAAGTAGTCAAATCCGTTCCCTTTAGAAAGACCGTTTTCTTTACCCCAAGCTTGCAAACCTTCCCAAGCAGATTGGTTGAATGATTTGTCATCCACACCACCAGTATCGGTAACGATAGCAACTTTCAAATCTGATTTAGATTCTGAGTTTGCGCTATCTTTTTTAGACGCACGATTTCCACATGCTGCAAGTCCGATAGCAGCGACAGTTACTAGACCTAGGCCTAGCCATTGTTTCTTGTTCATTACTGAACCTCCTAAATTATTGTGCAACATTGTTGCGAAGTGTTGAAAGGGTCAAAAGACCGCCTCACAGACCCATTAAGTCAGGTCTGTAAAGGAATATGGAAGTAATTCCTTGACCGTCATCACGACCGTCGATTTATCTTTAGATACTAAGGTTACAGGAAGGTCTGGCTCAAAAAATTCAGCCATGACCTGGCGACAAGCACCACATGGAGAGATGGGCTTTTCTGTTTGCCCGTAGATAATGAGCTCTTGAAACTCACGAGCTCCTTCAGAAACAGCTTTAAAAATGGCTGTCCGTTCTCCACAGTTGGTTAATCCAAAACTGGCATTTTCGATATTGACACCTGTATAGATTTCTCCATCCTTCGTTAGCAGTACAGCTCCAATTGGGAAATGAGAGTAAGGCACATAGGCTTGTTGACTCACTTCAACTGCTAAGTCAATCAACTCAGTAGTCGCCATGAGCCACCCTTCCTTCCATGATGGCTACACCAGAAGAAGTCCCGATACGGGTCGCACCTGCTTCGATAAAAGCAAGAGCATCTTCATAAGAGCGAGCACCACCAGAAGCTTTAACACCCATGTCGGGTCCAACAGTTTGACGCATTAAGGCCACATCTTCAACCGTTGCTCCTCCAGTTGAGAAGCCAGTTGACGTCTTCACAAAGTCTGCGCCAGCTAACTTAGCGATTTGACAAGCAACGATCTTTTCATCATCTGTTAAGAGACAAGTCTCAATGATGACTTTGACCAGCTTATCACCGCTCGCTTCGACTACAGCTTGGATATCTTCTTCAACTAGTGCTAAATTCTTAGACTTAAGAGCCCCAATATTAATGACCATGTCAATCTCATCGGCACCATTTTGAATCGCATTTTTTGTTTCACACGCTTTGACAAATGGTGTATTTGCTCCTAAAGGAAAACCAATGACGGTACAAACTTTAACGTCTGAATCGCGCAAGCCCTCAGCCGCAAAATTCACCCATGTCGGGTTCACACAGACACTCGCAAAATCATAAGCCTTGGCTTCTTCGATCAGCTTTTCGATCTGTTCTTGTTGCGCATCTGGTTTTAAAAGAGTGTGATCGATATATTTATTTAACTTCATACAATCTCCTGAGCTGCTTAAGATATTATTTCAATAATTTCTTTAACGCTTTCAGCCCTTTCTAGTATTTTAACATTTTTTTTGAATTCTGTAACTCTTTCTTGTGAATTTTTTTCATTCATGAAAATACGGGCAATGCGTTCCCCTTTTTTGACGTGCTCTCCCACTTTTTTGTCAAACACAATTCCTGTTTCGTAATCGAGGGGATCTGATTTGACAGCACGGCCAGCACCCAAGCGCATGGCAAACAAGCCAAACTCCATGGCAGGTAAAGCAGCAATGACGCCATCTTTGTCCGCTGTTACTTCAAGGACCTGATCCACTTTGACGGGACGATGCAAATCTTCTAAGTCTCCACCTTGAGCCACCACCATTTCTTCAAACTTCGCTAAAGCCTGACCATTGTTCAAGTGTTCATGGATGGCTTCAATCGATTGTTCTACATTGGCCAATTTCAACATGATTTGCGCTAACTCACAAATAAACTCCGTCACATCAGCTCGCCCTTGTCCTTTCAGAATATCCAGGGCTTCTAAAATTTCTAAACGATTGCCAATACTGGTTCCCAAAGGTTGGCTCATATCTGTAATGACAGCGATGGTTTTCCGACCCACTGCATTTCCAAGATCCACCATGGTACGGGCTAAGCGACGAGCATCCTCAATATTCTTCATGAAGGCACCCTCGCCTACCGTCACGTCCAAAAGAATGGCATCCGCACCTGCAGCAATTTTCTTACTCATGACGGAGCTAGCAATCAAAGGAATGGTGTCCACTGTCGCTGTCACATCACGCAGAGCATACAAGAGTTTGTCTGCTTTTACGAGTTGGTCGGATTGACCAATGACCGATAATCCAATCTCCTGCACCTGCTGGATAAATTCCTCTTGGGTCCGTTCAATCTGGAAGCCTTTAATGGACTCCAACTTATCGATGGTCCCACCTGTGTGTCCTAAGCCACGACCGCTCATTTTGGCAACCGGCACTCCGAAACTTGCAACCAAAGGCACCAAGACTAAGGTCACCTTATCTCCGACACCACCAGTCGAGTGTTTGTCCACCTTAATACCTGGAATTGCTGACAGATCAAACTGTTGCCCTGTTTGGACCATCTTCATGGTCATATGAGAGATTTCTTCCGTCGTCATCCCTTTAAAATAAACAGCCATAGCAAAAGCAGACATTTGGTAATCTGGAACCGTTCCAGCAACATAGCCCTCAATCAGCCATTCAATTTCTTCCTTGTTTAAGGCAAGACCATCTCTTTTTTTCTGAATGATATCTACTGCTCTCATGATTCTTTCTCACTTCTTAAAATATAATAGCCTTTGTCTTTTTTTACGATTTCACAATTGCCAAACGTCTCTTCCATCTTGGCCTTAGCGCTCGGAGCCCCTTGTTTTTTCTGAATGACAATGGTCAAGTCTCCACCTGGTTTCAAATGTTCAAAACTACCGGTGATCACTTGGTGGACCACTTTCTTACCAGCTCGGATCGGCGGATTACTGATTACATGGTCAAAGACCCCTTCGACTGCTTCATAGACATCCGAAGAAAAGATCTGAACTTCCACGCCGTTTCGGCTAGCATTTTTCTTAGCCAAGTCTAGTGCCCTCTCATTGACATCGACCATGGTCACTGCGACTCCCTGGGCTTTAGCTAGAGAGAGGCCAATTGGACCATAGCCACAGCCAACATCGAGGACACTTTCCCCTTCTTGAAAATCCAGGGTTGATAAGAGCACCTGGCTTCCATAGTCAATCATTTTTTTACTAAAGACGCCGGCGTCCGTATAAAAATTCATCTTTTGTCCCAATAAAACAACAGCCAGATCATGAATATCATGGGCTGCATCTGGGTTTACATCGAAATACATTTTACTCATAAGGTTATTTTATCATAATTCACTCCTTTTTTAAATCGTTTACATGACCTCTAAAAATTGGTATACTAAAGACTACAATAGGAGTGACATATGGACAAAGAATTTCTACATTTTGAAAAAATTAATCGGGAAACCTGGCAAAATTTGCACCGCAAAACCACCCCACCACTCTCTCAAACAGAGCTCAATTCTATTAAAAGTTTTAACGACCGCATCAACCTCCAAGATGTACGTGACGTCTACCTGCCTTTGACAAACCTGATTGGAATCTACAAGCGTTCCAAAGAAGATTTGGCCTTCTCAAAAGGTATTTTTCTTCAAAAAACGAGTGAGCGCCAACCCTTTATCATTGGTGTTTCAGGAAGCGTAGCGGTTGGAAAATCTACCACTAGCCGTTTACTTCAAATCCTGCTGTCACGAACCTTCGAAGGCTCGACTGTAGAGTTGGTAACAACGGATGGTTTTCTCTATCCAAATGCTATCTTAAAAGAACAAGAGATCCTCAATCGAAAAGGATTTCCGGAAAGCTATGATATGGAATTGCTCCTTGATTTTCTCAATCAAATTAAAAACAACAAGAGAGTAGAAATCCCTGTCTATTCCCACGAAATATACGATATTGTCCCAGATGAGAAGCAAACCATTTTACCGGCTGATTTTGTCATTGTCGAAGGGATCAATGTCTTTCAAAATCCACAAAATGACAGTCTCTATATGACCGATTTCTTTGATTTTTCGATCTATGTGGATGCCGCGGTCGACGATATCGAATCTTGGTATATCGATCGCTTCCAAAAACTCCTTGCATTAGCTCAGAATGATCCTAATAACTACTACTATCGATTTACAGAGCAACCCCTAGAAGAAGTTTTAAGCATGGCCCATCAGGTCTGGGAATCCATTAATTTAGTCAACTTGCAGCATTACATCCAACCAACCAGAAACCGAGCTGATCTGATTCTCCATAAGGCAACCAACCATGAAATCGACGAAATTTATCTCAAACGCTAGAGAAAATGGCCTTTTAACGGTACTTTTTTAAGGAAAAGCTATTTTAGGCTTGTCAAATCTTAACTTTTCATATATAATGAGATAGTTAGATTATCAATGGAGGTGAATAACTTGGCAAACATTAAATCAGCTATCAAACGCGCTGAATTGAACGTTAAACAAAACGAAAAAAACTCAGCTCAAAAATCAGCTATGCGTACTGCAATCAAAGCTTTTGAAGCAAACCCATCTGAAGAACTTTACCGCGCTGCTAGCTCAGCTATCGATAAAGCAGAAACTAAAGGTTTGATCCACAAGAACAAAGCTAGCCGTGATAAAGCACGTCTTGCAGCGAAACTTGGTTAATCAAGAACAGCATAAAAATCAAGCTCTCCGGAGCTTTTTTTGTGCCTAATTTTTTGAAAGGTGCTTATGAAAATCGTTATTATCGGCTATTCTGGCTCAGGTAAATCCACCTTGGCTGAAAACTTAGCCCGCCACTACTCCATTCCAAAGCTCCACATGGATACCCTTCAATTTCAACCGGGCTGGATAGACAGTGACCGGGATTGGATGGAGAAAGAGATGAGACAGTTTCTCGGCGATCATAAAGACTGGGTCATTGATGGCAATTACTCTTGGTGCTGCTATGAGGAAAGAATGGAGCAAGCGGACCAGATTATCTTTCTCAACTTCTCTCGTTGGAACTGCCTCTTTAGAGGCTGGAAACGATACCGCCGTTATAAAGGCCGAGTCCGTGAGAGTATGGCGGCAGGTTGCCCCGAACGCTTTGACTGGGAATTCATCCGTTGGATCCTTTGGGACGGTCGCCAAGCTAGACAGGTCACACGCTATCAGACTGTCAACCAAACCTATCCAGACAAATTTATCTCTCTTAAAAACCAAAAAGAACTGGATGCGTTTCTAAAAAACATATAATAAAAAGGTTGGGATATCAATCCCAACCTTTTCTTATTTATCAACGTAATCGCCACCGGTGAAGCCATAGTATTCTTCCAGACTCAAACCTGAGTCCGCGATATCTTGCGCTTCTTTTCCGATATAGCGGAGATGCCAGCTTTCTGGCATGTAGCCTGTCACTTTTTCTTTTCCTTCTTGGTAACGAACCACAAAGCCATATTTAGCAGCATTCTTGAGCAACCACTTACTTGGTCCAGGTTCGGTTACCAAATTACCACTGGTATCGATTAAATCAAAGGTCAAACCAGTTTGGTGTTCACTATAACCCGGTCTTGCAGAATAACGATCGGCGGCTTCCTGACCATCTTGATTGACATAGTTTTGGTAGAGGCCAACTTGGGTATCGTAGCTACGAAAACCACTATATTGGTCACTGATCGGATATCCTTCTGCCTGCATGGCTGCGATCAATTCATGAAGGGCTGAAACAGCTTCAGGATCTTCACCTGGGTTAAAGTCAGGCGACAAGGGATAATGTTTGTTGGCGATCATAACCTCACCATATTTCCCTTTGACACTATAGTAAGAACCATTATAGCTGACACCAGAGTCCACTTTGACATCTGACTTACCAGCTTTTGAAGACTCTTCTTTGCCAGTCTCTTTTGACGTATCCTTTGCAGAAGACGTTTCTTTGGAAGACTTGGTTTGCGTTTGTTTGCTTTCTTCTTTTGCAGAAGATTTAGAACTAGTGGAATGAGATTGGGAGCAAGCTGTCAGGGTTAACAAGGCAACTGTCACCAAAGTTAATTTGGAAAATCTTGCTTTCATGGGAATCTCCTATGATTCTTTTGTTACGACAATATCTGTAATCACATAACTTGCACCTACTTTTTTCAAGGTGTAGGTCTTGTACTTGCGGTTTTGTGAATCTGGATGGCTATCTGTATAATGCACGGTAAAGTCTTCATAAGTCTTGATCGTTACCACACCATTTTCTTCCGTGACACTTTGAATGTCCAAAGCTCCTGGAGTATAGTAGTCAATCTTAGCCTTTCGAACACCATCACCAGTTGTGAACTCAACCATGTCTTTGTAGGCTTGACTTTGTGTGTCATAGTATTTAGAGTAGGTGTTATTTCGATTTGAAACGGAGCTAAAGACAGCGTCGCGGTACTCTTTCAAGAATTCTTCCGCCAAGGTCCGATTTTGTTCTTCTTTGGCAGCTTGCGCTTTCTTAGCATCTTGTGCACTCTTGATGCGTTTTAGGGTATCTTTGGCTAGTTTAAGTTCGATCGGATCGTTCTCACCCTCTTCAATCGTCACCTTAGCCTTTTCAGTTGTATAGGTTTCCCCATTCATGTTGAAGACGGCATGTACTTCAATTTCTTGATAAGGAATGCTGTCTACTTCAAAGGTCGTGCTGGTTCCGACTTCTTTGCCGTTGACCACAACCTTCACATCCGTTGGGTTTTCAACTTCATCTGGGAACTCAACTTCTAAATTGCGTTTTTCAGAATTCAACTGCAATTCTAAATTATTCTTTGTTGCTTTTTTAGGATTGAGATGGATCTTAGAAGTAACATTTCCGACCTCTGTTTTAGCAGTCAATTCCATTTCTTTTGTATTGTAATGGAAATAACCAAGGTCTGTCACTGCATCTTTCTTCAAGGTCACTGTTTTATTGGCAGCCACTTTGAGTTTGGCTTGATCCAAATTGGTCTTGACCTTCACTTGCACTGGATAGCTGGCCACACGGTATTCTTGGAAGATTCCAAATTTCTTGTCCGCTTTTTCCAAACCAAAGATCTTGTTTCCAGATTTATCCGTATAGCTGCCTTCTCCACCATTATCAATGATCTTGTTCAACTCTGTGCCGATATCGACCCCTTGATCTTCCATGCTGGTAATAAAGCTTTCGGCTTCATCCTTTGTCCATTTATCGTTATCGGTTGAAAGCAGATCTGCTGCTTCGCGATAATCCTTGGTGTCCACTGCCTTAATAAATTTATCTGCAGTCACTTCGACACGCGTTGTTGACTGGAAGTAAAAGAAGGCTGCTACCAAAGCTATCACAAGGACTGCAATAGCAGAAATAATCCCAATTTTCTTCTTGGAAAGTTTCTTTTCACCCTTCGTTTTAGGGGCCTTTTGTTTTTTCTGAGCTGGGCCTGCTTCTGTAACATTTGGACCAGCAAAGACCTGCGTTTGCTCAGCGGCAAGTGGAGCTGTATACTCTTTAGTTTGCTGTTGAGGGACATATTCCTGTGTTTCTTCTGTTGAATCTGGGGTCGCAAATTCTGCTTCAGGCACAGGTCCTACAAAAAACTCGAAGTTTTGACTTTTAGCCGCGGTAAATTCTTCTGCACTTGGCTTGCGGCCATAGGTTTCTTCAAAATGTTGCAACCAAGCCTGTCGAGGTGCTAGAAGTGGATCGACATTCTTCACTTCTTCAACTGGTTCAACCACTGGTTCCTCGACAGGAGCTACTTCCTCTGCTGGGGCATTCCCAGCGATATACTGAATTTGTTTCAAATCAAATCCACAAGCTTTCCCAGCCATAAACTCTTCTGGTGACGGTTTGCGACCAATCACTTTTTCAAATAATTCAACCCATTTCTTTTGCATGGATCTCTTCTCCCTCATTATAAAATAGGGAAAGTGGGTTCCCCCACCTTCCGTTTTGTGATATTGTTAGAATCCAAAGTTAGAGAAATTTGGAGCACTTGGAATAAATCCTACGGCTACTTGTTCTAAAATACGAGCATTCACATAAATGACAAAGATGGCAATGAGAAGCAAGACAACAGATGATGCTACTAGAAGCAAGAATTTATCTGCTTTAAAGCTTGTCTTGTTCAACCCTTGATGAACGACATAGCATGTTCCAACAAAGAACAAGAAGAAAATAAGGAAGTTTACAAAGCCATAAAATTCATAAACTTTTACAAGACCTACTAAGAAAGCAAGGAGGGCAAGTGGCAATGTGTAAACAGACAAACGTCCAAACTCTTCAAATGAACGACCGTAACTGTATTCCTTATCTTGAAGAACCACACGACGAACAAAGAATCCAGCTACTTGGAAGGCGTAAAGGCTAAAGAATAGGGAAATCAATGTCAACATAAAGGCACGGAAATCCATTCCATAACCACCTGTAAATCCACTAGCTGTGAAGAATGTCCCCAAGGTCAAGACAAAGGCAGTCAAGACATACTGTAAAATTCCGTTAAGTGCTTTTGGATTTTCTACAGCCGTTGGACGTTTCAAAGCTGAAAGGAACCAATTCCAGTAACCACCAACGGCTACACCAAATTGACTTGGTTGGGCAGGATAAGGTTGTCCTGGTTGACCTTGGTAAGGAGCTTGTTGATAAGCTGCTTGAGTCGGTTGTTGGTAGGCTTGTTGGAAAGCTGGCCCATTCGCTGGAGCAGCTTGAGGAGCCGGTTCTTGAACTGGAGCTGCAACTGGTTCTTCTGCAGGAGCAGCTGGCGCTGCGACAAACTCTGGAGCTTGTGGAGCTGCGACTGGTTCTTCAACAGGGGCAGTTGGTGCTGCGACAAACTCTGGGGCTTGTGGCGCTGCGACTGGTTCTTCAACAGGGGCAGTTGGCGCTGCAACAAACTCTGGAGCTTGTGGAGCAGCAACTGGTTCTTCCACAGGGGCAGTTGGTGCTGCGACAAATTCTGGGGCTTGTGGAGCAGCAACTGGTTCTTCCACAGGGGCAGTTGGTGCTGCGACAAATTCTGGGGCTTGTGGGGTTTCTGGAACCACTACTTCTTCTTGAAATTCTCCTGCAGCCAGTGCTTGAGCAATTTCTTCTGCACTAGCAGAACGACCATTTACGGCTTCGAAATAATCCAGCCAATCTTGTTTTGACATATTTTAATCTCCTTAACTATTGTTCATACTAGGGTATTATACAAAATTTCTGAACCATTTTCAATGAAAGACTGGAAAATCCCTGTAATATCTTTTGAAAAACATACAAATTCTACTCATTTTTAGAAATTAGTAAAGAAAAAGGCTGGGACAAAAGTCCTAACCTCTCAATTATTTTTGGATTGTCGAGCAAGACGCAGTGGTTGAGTGGGCTCTACTACGCTGATTTCATCAGCTTTTACAGCCCTACTCAACTGTGCGGAGGTGGGACGACGAAATCGAATTCTTAATGAATTACCGATTTCTGTCCCACTCCCGTTTCTTAGGATTCAAATGCATCCATGCCACCTTGGACGTTGGTCACATCATAGCCTTGCTCTTCCAAAAATTGGCAAGCACGTGCTGAGCGTCGACCTGACTTGCAGATGACATAATAGGGATGATCCTTCTCTAATTCCTGGTAGCGATCTGCTAATTCGGATAAGGGAAGAAGACGAACCCCATCTAAGTGAAGGGCATCATATTCTTCCTGCTCACGGACATCAAGAGCCTGTATGTCTCCTTTTTGATAAGCTTGGTAAAAGCTTGAAAATGGAATTTCTTTCATGATTTCTCCTATAAGTTATGGAAGGGTTAGAATTTCATAGTTAAAGTCAATAGACTCTATAAAGCGGAATAGATCTTGGGTTTTGATAAAGATGGTCTTTTCATTGGTATTGGGATGGAAGGTCATGATTTCCTCTGACACAATGTCTTTATCGAAATAGACTCGAATATCTTTTTCTTCATTGTTCAATAAACCAAATGGAGAAACCGTTCCTGGCGGTAATTGCATTTTTTCAGCTAAAGAATCTGCTGAAGCCATGCGGATCCGGTTGGCTTCCACTTGCTCTTTGAAATCATCCATATCCAATGGCTTCTGGTCATCCATGATGAGCAGATAGTATTGGGTTTTCTTCTTGTTGGTCAAAAACATGGTCTTGGTCCGGACGCCTTCTAAGCCTTCAATATAAGAATCCGCCTGCTCAGTCGTGAATGCAGGTGGGTGTTCCACCACATCAAATGAAATTCCTAACTCATCTAATTTTTCTTTAACTTGTTGATAAGGATCCATCTTCGCTCTCCTTTATTTTTGAATGATCTCTTGTACTAAGGTTTGCAATTCTGGCACCACCTCTGCCTCAAACCAAGGATTTTTAGCCATCCAGATTTGATTGCGAGGGGAAGGGTGAACAAGTGGAAAATAGGTTGGCAAATAGTCTTTAAAATGGTGAACGCGTTCGGTTACTTTGCCACTAACCTTCTCATGAAGGTAGTATGCTTGGGCATATTGTCCAATTAAGAGGGTCAACTCAATATCCGGACACTCCTTGAGGAGTTGAGGGTGCCACTTTTCCGCAAAGCCTTTGCGAGGTGGAAGGTCACCAGATTTTCCATGACCTGGGAAATAAAAGTCCATGGGGATGACCGCAAACAAACCAGAATTATAAAAGGTGTCTTCGTCAACTCCTAACCATTCGCGCAGGCGGTCACCACTCTTATCCTTCCAGTAAATACCGGCTTCTTCCGTCTTCATTCCTGGAGCTTGTCCAATAATATTGATGCGAGCAGTTTTTGGAGCTGCAAAGAGTGGCTCAATCCCTCTATCCGTATAAGCTTTATTTTGAGGGTCTGCCATAATAGCTTCTTTAATGGTTTCAATCCTTGACATACGAACTCCTTCTATGGAAAAACTCAGCCAGAAAACCTGGCCGAGTAGTGGATTATTTGATTAATTCGTAGATGGCTTCTGCGTAAATAGCTGCTGCACGATAGAGATCTTCAACATCTGTGAATTCATTAGCTTGGTGCATGGTATTGACATAATCTGGGAACATAGCTCCAAAGGCAACACCACGTTTCAAGAGGCGACCAAAGGTACCACCACCGATCACTTGTTCGTGTCCTTTGAGACCAGTTTGTTTTTCATAAACACGCAAGAGAGTGGATACCAATTCATCATCCATCGGAACATAGTGAGGTGTGTGACCATGGGCTGACAAGCTCACTGTAGCCACTCCTTCGATCTTTTCAAGGATGGCTTTGATGGTTTCAGGATCTGTTCCTTGAGGGTAACGGATATTGAGGGCAATGGTATTGTCTGCTTGGCTTTCATCAAAATGGAAGACACCCGCATTCATGCTCAATGGTCCCATTTTGGCATCTGTATGGGCAATACCTAATTTTTCACCGGCAAAATCTTCGTGAAGAAGTGAAGCTGCGACATGAAGATACGCTTTTGCAGCGCCACCAAAATCAAATTGGTTCAATAAGAGCGCTAAGTAGGTTGCACCATTGATCCCATCTTCAGGAGTTGATCCGTGAGCTGATTTCCCAATAATTGTAACGGTATAGGTTTCTTCATCCACAGTTGAGATTTCATACTGAAGCTGGTGTTCCTTAGCAAAGGCATCTAAGAGGCCAGCAAGATCTGGAAGTTGTCCAGAAACGACTGCAGTCGCTGACTCTGGCACCATGTTTTCACGAAGACCACCTGTAAAGCTATGAAGTTTAGCCTTCCCAGTATTGTCATTTCCAAAATGAAGGTACTCCGTGATGTTTCCTTTTTCCCCATTGATGATTGGGAATTCCGCATCTGGAGAGAAGCCAAAATCTGGCTCTGGAAGACCGACATGTTTGAAATAGTAGTCCATGTCAGCCCAACCTGATTCTTCATCCGTTCCGACTACAAAACGCACGCGCTTAGAAACTGGAAGCCCTAAGTCTTTAATGATCTTCAAACCATAGTAGCAAGCCATTGTAGGACCTTTATCATCAGATGAGCCACGCGCATAGAGCTTGCCATCGATAATTTCTGGTTTGTAAGGGTCTGTCTTCCAACCACTACCTGCAGGCACGACGTCCATATGGGCAAAGATCCCAAGCTCTTCTTCTCCTTCACCAAAGGTAAAGTGACCGGCATAATTGTCCACATTCTTGGTCTCATAGCCATCACGCTTAGCAATTTCCAAGAATTTTTCAAGAGCTTTTACAGGACCAGGTCCAAAAGGATGCTCTGCATCTGCCTTGCTGTCATCACGTTCCGAATTGATTTCCAAAAGGCTGTATAGGTCAGCCATCATCTCTTCGCGACGTTTTTCTACTTCTGCTTTAAAATCAACTGTTGTCATGCATTCCTCCTCTATCTTATATTTGCTGAATGACTTAGCGTTTTTCAATGATTTCGTCTACTGGCAAGCGGTAGCTAGGTTCTACCTTCTCAGCAGCATAGCCGACCGTAATCAAGAGTTCTGGACGGAAACGCTCTTCAATGTCCAATACTTCATTGATTTTTGATTTATCAAATCCCAAGATAATATTGGTTCCAATGCCTTGGTCCGTCAAAGCAAGTACCAAGTTCATGGCCACAAGACCAGCATTCAAAGCCAAGTAATCACTTGTTTGTTGGGCATCATAGCGTGCAAATTCAGCAGGAAGATTTTGCATAAAGTATTGCAACTGCTCGTCTGTGAAGTTTTTCACCCCACCGACACGCGCAATCTTGCGAGCCCGTTTTTGCAAATCAGTATCTGTAAAGAGGGCGATGGTCACAGGTGCTTCCATGACTTGATCGTAGTTTGCACCATAGGCTAATTTTGCCAATTCAGCATTTTTTTGACGAACGACCACAAATTTCCAAGGTTGGCTATTGTGAGCACTTGGAGCTAAGGTCGCAATTTCGATAGCTGTCCGTACATCCTTTGGATCGACCGGCTGGTCAGTAAAATGCTTGATCGTATGACGTTTTTTGTTGAGCTCTAGAAATTTCATAAGCTTCTTCCTTTTCTATTTCTGTTACCTCTATTTTAACACAAAATGAAAGAGCTTGCAGGGTTTTACAGCCTAAGATTGTGAAAAAAGAAGCAGACATTTTGAAGATCCGCTTCTTTGTTATAGGTTGAATACATAAGAGACCCATCTATGATTCATTAGAAAGATTGAAATAGGCAGCTACTTCTTTGGCATAACCGTATTTCTCAATTAAGCTAGTTAGAAGCTCGATGTTATGGCCCCGATAGTTATCCTCGCGTCTCAATTCTTCGTACATCTCAATAAAGGGGAGGCCCTTGTCCTTGGCATCTTGGAGCTCTGCTTCATAGTCATAGGCCACCTTACGAAATTGCAGGTTGGTCACCCCATCTGCTTCGACATCGATTAGCGCATACTGAGCTCTGTGGTTTTGAATTGGTTCCCAGTCAAAATAAGGCATGCCAATAGTCCCCGGATTGAGGATCTGCTGACCCTGGCTGCCATAGCGAAGCAACTGCTTGTGGACATGACCGTAGATCGCCAGATCCGTCTGGTCATCCAGCAATTGGTCAAAGTTCTCCGTCGCATTAGCTGGACGCAAATCCCCACCATAATTCTTTTCTGGCAAATTGTGGGTCAGTGAAAAGCGAATGCCATTGACCTCCTTCTTCTCTACCAATGGAAGGGATCGAAGCCAATCAATTCGCTTAGGATCCAGTCCTTCCATAAGGTACTGAGTGAGGCGAAGGAGTTGGATCTCCTGCGGATCCTCAAGTCCGTACTCGCCATCCAAGGCTTCTAAGAGACAATCGTCCCAATTTCCCCGAACAGCCGCTGTGATCGGAATCGCATCCAGCAACTCAAAAAGGTCATCTCTTCCAGGCCCAGGAAGCAAAATGTCCCCTAAAAGCCAGTATTCTGTCGCGCCTTGAGCACGCGCATCCCCAATCACTGCCTCCAGGGCTGTCGTATCTCCGTGGATATCAGATAAAATAGCGATTCGATGGTTCATTTTAAACTCCTTATGATTGGTATGATTCAGAATCCTCCGCAACTTCCATCAAGGGACTTGCTTCTTCTTGCTTTCCTTGATGGAGCTTGGCTTGCACTGCCTCCGCGACTGCTCGTGGGATGCCAACCGTGACAATCTCATCTACAGTAGCTTCTTTGATCTTGGTCAGCGACTTGAAGTGCTTCATCAGCAATTGCTTGCGTTTTGGTCCCAAGCCTTCGATCCCATCCAGCTGGGAGGAGAAGGAATTCTTAGACCGAAGCTGGCGGTGGAAGGTGATGGCGAAACGGTGGACCTCATCCTGGATCCGTTGGAGGAGGAAAAATTCCTGTGAGGTGCGCGAAAGTTCAATAATTTGGAGAGGATCGCCAAAGAGCAATTCATGGGTCTGGTGCTTGTCATTCTTTTGTAGGCCTGCAATGGGAATATCCAGCCCTAACTCTTCTTGGATCACCTGTTTAGCGATATTAACCTGGCCCTGACCACCATCGATAACGATCAGATCAGGTGGCGTCAGGCCATCCCGCATAACCCGGCTGTAGCGTCTGCGAATGACCTCCCGCATGCTGGCATAGTCATCTGGTCCGACGACGGTCTTGATCTTGTACTTGCGGTAGTCCTTTTTGCTTGGCTTCCCATTGACAAAGACCACCATGGCTGAAACTGGACTGGTCCCCATGATGTTGGAGTTGTCAAAGGACTCAATGCGCACAGGAGTTGGAATTTGCAGGAGTTTTCCAAGATTTTCAATGGCACCTTGGGTCTTTTCCATGGATTTTTCAAGAAGATTGAACTTCTGCTCCAGACTGACACGCGCATTCTTGATGGCCAGATTGACCAACTGCTTCTTCTCCCCACGCTGGGGCTTGAGGACCTTGGTATCTACAAGGGCCTTGACCGCTTCCTCATCGATATCTTGAGGGATCAGGATTTCATTAGGGATCAGGTGGGATTTCTCCTGGTAAAACTGCCCCACATAGGTCAAGAAATCCTCATCTGGATCATTATAGTAAGGAAAGAGATTGACGTCGCGCTCGATCAGTTTGCCCTGACGGACAAAGAAGACCTGCACACACATCCAGCCCTTGTCCACGTAGTAGCCAAAGACATCCCGGTTCTGCAAATCCTTGGCCATGACCCGCTGTTTGGTCCGCAGGGTCCCAATAGCCTGGATCAGATCCCGATACTCGGCTGCCCGCTCGAATTCCATGTTTTGCGCAGCGGTATTCATTTTGAGCTTGAGCTCATCGATGATCTTATCATCCTGCCCCTTGAGGAAATCAGAAACCTCCTGGGCCATGCCCTTGAAATAAGCCTCATCCTTGTGGCAGACTGTATGAGCCATGCATTGCCCTAAATGGTAGTAAAAGCAGACCTTGGAAGGCGGATTGGTACACTTGCGGAATGGGAAAATCCGGTCCAAAAGCCGCTTGATCTCATTGGCTGCTCCCACATCTGGATAGGGACCGAAATAGAGACCACCATCCTTTTTGACCTGGCGCGTGATGATAAGACGCGGATAGCGCTCATTGGTAATCTTGATGAAGGGATAGGACTTGTCATCCTTGAGCATGATATTGTACTTGGGCTTGTTCTCCTTGATGAGGTTGATCTCAAGAAGCAAGGCCTCAATATTGGACTCAGTGACGATAAACTCAAAATCCACAATCTCAGATACCAGGGCTTCTGTCTTGGTATCGTGGCTTCCTCTAAAATAGGACCGCACCCGGTTGCGAAGATTCTTGGCCTTCCCCACATAGATGATGGTACCGTTCTTGTCTTTGTGAATGTAACAGCCCGGACTCGTCGGCAAGAGCTCGAGCTTGGATTTAATCAAGTTATTCATACTCTCTATTATAGCAAAAAAGAGAGGGGGTAGCCTCTCTCTAGTATGTTTGTATTATTGTTATCCACCTTCACCAAGTAAAAAATAATTATTAAAAGGTATATCAGATAGTCATCCTCAATCCTTTATCTTCACTTGCCCTTTTTCATATCCCGAATACCAACTACTATTCGGACTGACATATTCAGGTAATTCCTTTTGTGGTTGATCTCCTGAAAGGGTTAAAAGCCCATCATGTATCAAACAAGTGTACTTCTCTGAATCTCTAACAAATTCATTATTTTCAGTATCATATGAGTAAGTATGCTCTGAACTACCTTCCTTTATGGTTATCTGCTCTCCTTCTATTTTTATCCACGATGTTTTATCTAGGGAGGCCGTTTTAGTTGATTCATTTTTTACCGTCAGATAGTATATTCCATCTTTTGATTTCATCTCATCAAGGGTAGTCGTGATAATCCCTAAAATCATCAGTGCAGGAATAATCAACAGAAACCATTTCCATTTTTTAGATTTATTTTTCATTAGTAACCATTACTCCATTTAATTTTAAATTTCGTTTTTTTAAAGTTCAAATTTTGCATTTCTACTTTTTCTATTATAGCAAAAAAGAGAGATCTAAAACGATCCCCCTTTACTAGCAATCGATAATCTTTATCCTTTGAGATTAGCCATCTGGAAGATCGGAATCACATAAGGAACAATAGACATCAGGATAGTGAATAGCACGAAGAACCAGAACCAGAAGGACGCGAGGGCACGCTGGAAAACTCCCGGTTGAGGTTTATTGGCTTGAATATAAGCCTTGATAGTTGGCCATTTAGTCGCAAGAACCACTATCATCACAATGGAACCAATAGCTAAAACACCGATTTGGAGCCAATTCGCTAGTCCCTCATCCACATGATAGGCTACATAATGCAGGCCTTGGGAAATGACAAAGTTATTGAAAATGTGATAGAAAATAGCCCACCAGATATTGTATTCAAAGGCAATGTAGCCGAAACCTAGGCCAATGATACTCGCGAAAAAGAGCTGATCAAAATTGGCATGGAAGAGACCAAACAAGATAGCCGTCATGACAATGGCAAAGACCTTGCCATACCGTTCCAAGCCACGCAAGCCTGCTCCACGGAAGAAGAATTCCTCTGTGATTGGACCAAAAAAGCCAGCATACAAGAGCATGGTCCATGATCGCTCAATCGTAACACCTAGATCGGGTGTTGGAGAATGAAGGCCAATGGTCTCAAACATGCGCTCAATCACTTGTGTCATCACAGATGAAAAGACTTGAGAAAAGCCAAGAAAGGCGAGAAGAATAAAGAAGACTGAAAGAGTCATCTTACGTCCCTTGTGCTTAAGATCATATTTATAAAGGGCCTTCTTGCGATAAGCATTAAAGAGAAAGAGTCCAATGGAAATAGAGATAAGGTAGGGAATACCTGCCCAAACATTCAGGGCATTGAGTTTCTCCGTTACTTGACTTGGATCTTTTCTGAGAGAGCCTGCTATGGTCAATCCAAGGAGGACTTCCCACAGGACGGTTACCAAGGTCATTACCAAGAGATAAATGGCAAGGGTCCCAGAATACCTTCCTATATCTTTTTTAGGGTCTAATAATCGGTTGTATTGGTTCATTTCTTCCTCCTAGAAAATAGATAAAAACTTGCACACATTCCTTCGTATAAGACAAAGAAAATCAAAAAGGCATGCATAAAGTAGTCTTCTGGTAATGCAAGAATAATCGAATCCACGCGCGGATCAAAGAGCCAAGTATTGTCCCCAGCAAATAAGACCTGATGAAAGAGCGTAAAGAATTGATCAAAGCCAATCATAACAGCTATCACTGCAATCACCACTGGTAAAACCATCATCCAAAAGAAGAGACTACGGTACAAGGTAAGGTAGCCTTTTTTGACAACTGTCCGCATAAACTGGATAAAACCAGGGAGTGTGACCACGAAAACGACCGTCACTAAGTGAAATAGGTACTTGACGGCCTCAAAATGATGCAGTCCATTTTTTGAAGAGGGGAATTGAGGCATCTTCAACACCCATTGAAAAGGATTGGTCAAGTAGTTCATCAAGACATTAAAATTCTTCATGATGACAGAAGCCGAAAAACCAGTCCGGCTTTGAATCCCCAACCAATGAATCTCCATGGGATAGAGGGCCCAAGCGAGAGCAATGGTGAGAAGGATTGCAGCTGACAAGATAAAGAAAAATAGGTTAATTGATTTCAAACTTTTAAGCATCAAAATCCCACTCCGCTAGACTGGCAACAACATGTGTCGGTGAGATTGGTAAGGTTGGCACTTCTTCTGGTTTGGTAAAACCTGTCGTCACCAAAAGGGTCGGAATCCCATTGTCAATACCAGCACGAATATCTGTTAGATAATTATCCCCTACCATAACGACTTCTTCTCTTTCAAGACCCAAGTGTTCAATAGCCTTATCCATGATGATGGCCTTTGGTTTTCCAATGATCACAGGCTCTACCCGTGTTGCTGCTTCGACAAGGGCAATCAGGGATCCTGCCCCTGGCATCAAGCCACGCTCTGTTGGAATGTTCAGGTCCGGATTGGTCCCAATAAAGTGAGCTCCTTTTTGAATCGCCAAGGTCGCAAGAGCAAACTTCTCATAATCCACTTGCCAATCGAGGCCAATCACCACATAATCAGGTGCTTCTTCATCGATGATATAGCCAGCTTCTTCAATAGCATCTTTGAGCCCCGCTTCTCCGATCACATAGACCTTTTTGCCCAGATTTTGGTCATTCATGTAGTCAATGGTCGCAAGGGTAGCTGTATAGATAGTCGAAACTGGGGTTTTTATATTGAAATGAGTGGCCAGCATATCCCGAACAGTCTCTGGTGTGCGGGTAGTGTTATTGGTGACAAAGAGATAGGGAATCTCACGCGCCTGCAATTCATGGACAAAAGCTTCTCCTGCAGGAATTCGTGATTTTCCTTTGTAAATAGTGCCATCCAAATCAATCAAATAGCCCTTATAGTGCATTTATTCTTCCCTTTCTGTGTCAGCTTCTTCATGAAACTTCTCTGCATCGACTCGTCCACCAGAACCATATAAGAGCAATGCTCCAGCATAGAGGACAAATTGTAACACCAAACCTGTAAAATTAATCCCTTGACTTCCCGATTGGGTGAACAAGAAGGATGCTACCATGAGGATCACAATGGTCAATAACAAGCCTATCACGGTTGCCTGATCCACACTGATTTGATAAACCGTGCGTTTAGTGCTCCGATTTTTCCCGTCAGACTTAGTTTCTGGTTGCAAATTCTCCACAAAATCCGTCACTAAGGTCGCAGCGAGGCTGACTGTTGTGCTAAAGAGCACGCCTTGAGACAAGCGGTGATAGAAATTGGACCAGAAGGATCCTGATTGGCTAGTAATCCCAATCGAGAAGATCATGACCGGTAAAAGAAAGGCCAAGGTGAAATGGATCCAGACCCGATACCAGCGTATATCTTCTCTTAAAAAGCGATTAAAACTCTCTAAATTCAAGCGATAGCGGAAAAATTTATAAATTTCCTCTACCAGGATGATGCCCAAAGCACAAAGAGTCAAGAGCCAATCTCCCAACATGTACAAAGGGTTCTTTTGACGCTTGGCATAGGCCACAACCCGTTTTTGATAGCTTTCAAGTTCCTGTTTTTTATTTTTTAATCTTCTACTTTCCATAATTCCAACCCTTTTCTTCTACTTCTTCCCACTCAATTTCAGCTTGGGCATTGATCTGACCATCTGAAGTAATTTGGTGCTGAGTTTTCAAGCCCTCTTGTTCATATTGAGAGGTGATGAGACCTCCTGCCAGCACTTCTTTGACATATTTCAGATGAACTTTTTTAGGGACATGATGGGTCAAGAAGTCTGCTCCCATCACCTCAAAAACCCAGTCCAAGTACTTGCTATTGTTGACATGTCCGTTCATATCCAAGTCGTAAAACCGAACCCGGTATTCTTGTTCGACGCTGCCTTCTAATTCTTTGAAACGGGGACCACGGAGCATGGTTTTTGAAAATTCAGAGTCAAAGGCATCCGTGATTTCACTCATAACAGGATGAACCTTGCGTGTAACACGATCCATCAAGACAAAGGTCGCGACCATCTCAATGATAGTATTTCCTGCTTCATCCTTGATATTAAAGGCCCGGTAGCAGAAAAGTCGATTGTGACTCTTGGCATAGGTTTCGATAGTGATTTTCTCATCAAAAACAGGGAGACGCTCGATCTTCATATTGTAATCCGTGATAATCCAGACTAGATTGTAGTTCTCTAAAATGTACATATCACTCATACCCAGCTCAATCGATTGCATGCCCGATACCTGTAAAGACAGCAAGATCAATTGGGGAATCTTAATATAACCATTGACATCGCTCATATCAAACGGAATTTTCATGCTGTATTCAAATGTTTTTGCCATTTTCTACTCCAAAATAAACTTCTCTGCTACAGTGTCTCCTAAAAAGAGACCTTTCTTGGTCATTCGTACAATGTCCTTGTCAGGTACCAAAAGGCCCTGCTGGATCAATTCCTCAACCACTGATCCATATTGTTGGTCAAAATTCACACCAAATTTTTCTTCAAAACGCTTCTTGGAAACGCCTGTTTTCTTACGTAGTCCTAGAAACATCTCTTCTTCCATCATTTCTGTCTGAGTCAGATGCTCTTCTTGGACACGCGCATTTCCCTCTTCGACAGCTTGCATATAGTGACGAATGGGGCCATGATTCTTGTAGCGAATCCCATCGACATAGCCGGATGCTCCAGCTCCCAGACCATAATACTCAGCATTGTCCCAATACATGAGATTGTGTCGACTTTCAAAACCAGGCTTGGAGAAATTAGAAATTTCGTAATGCTCAAAGCCCGCTCGCTCCAACTCCTGAATAATGTATTCAAACATCTCTGCTTCCAACTCCTCTTTTGGTAGAGGAAGCTTGCCCCGTCTCATGCGATTCATAAAGACTGTGTGATTCTCCAGAATCAAGCTATAAAGACTCATGTGGGGAATGTCAAGGGCACGAGCCTTAGCAACATTCTCTTTGACCTGGTCCATGGTTTGTGTCGGAAGCGCATAGATGAGGTCGATCGAAATATTGTCAAAACCAGCCAGCTTCAGACGGTCGATATTGTCATAAATGTCCTGCTCTTGGTGACTTCGACCAATCTTCTTGAGCAAGCGATTATCAAAGGTCTGCACGCCCAATGAAACCCGATTAACTGGCGAATCCTTCAAGACCGCAATCTTATCCGGATCCAAATCACCAGGATTGGCCTCGATCGTCAGCTCTTCCATCTGAGACAGATCAAGCGACTTGGTCAGTTCCTTGAGCAGATAGGCTAGCTGATCTGCAGATAAGGCTGTCGGTGTCCCACCCCCAATATAGAGAGTCCGTAAGTGTGTGATTTCTTCCCGACGAAATTCTTGGATCAAATGATCCAAATAAGCATCGACTGGTTGGTTCTTAATAAAGACCTTCGAAAAATCACAATAAAAACAAATCTGGGTACAAAATGGGATGTGGACATAAGCGGACGTTGGTTTTGTATGCATATCTTTAATTATACCATAAAATCCCCCCGGGTCCGAAAAGAAAAGGGAATAAGAAGCAAGGAATTCCTTGACATTAACGAATAAAAGGAATAGAATAAATCTAATCATATTCGGAGGTAAGGAGATATGAACAACTAAGTTTCGTTAAATAAAATACTTTATTTAGTGGACTGCTTGTTCTATCTCTTTTTGTGTACCCTCTCGCCTATTCTCCAACCATTTGTTGGCTAAATAAGGTTTTTTTCTGCTTGGGTTCCACATGAATACAGCTCTACTAAATAGGTAGAGCTGTTTTTTGTCCCAGTAGAAAGGAATCTTATGCTAAAACTATCCCACCTCACTATCCGACATACAAAAGATTTACGCGATCTGGTTCGTGATCTGTCCCTAACCATTCATGAAGGAGAAAAAGTTGCCATTATTGGCGAAGAAGGGAATGGAAAATCTTCCTTACTTCAGGTCCTCATGTCCCCAAAATCTCTACCAGATTATCTGACCATAGAAGGAGAAATCACCACTTCCTTTCACTCCTATGCCTATATTCCCCAAACTTTACCGGAAGCTTTGAAGGGAAAAACCTTGGAAGATTATTTTTTTGGAGAGGACGAGCTAGACTATGCCAGCCTCTACAGATTGGCTGATCAATTGCATTTTAATAGCGAGCGCTTTGCAAGCGATCAAGCTATCGGAAGTCTATCTGGAGGAGAAGCCCTCAAAGTCCAACTGCTTCACGAACTTTGTTGTCCTCATGAATTGCTATTTTTAGATGAACCTTCAAATGATCTGGATTTGGAGACCTTGGATTGGCTCCAGCAGATGATCCAAACGAGTCCCCAAACCATCCTATTTATTTCCCATCATGAAGATTTTTTGACTCAGACGGCGGATACCATCATTCACCTCAGACAGATCAAACACCGCAAGGAGGCTGAAACCATTGTAGAGCACCTAGGCTATCAAGACTACAGTAATCAGAGGGAGCAACAATTCAAGCAACAGTCTCAGCAAGCGGCCAACGATCAACGAGCCTACAAGAAAACAATGGAGAAGCACCGTCGCGTCCGTCAGCAAGTCGAAACATCCTTACGAAACACCAAGGATAGCACTGCCGGACGTCTCCTAGCAAAGAAAATGAAGTCCCTCCTCTCACAAGAAAAGCGCTACGAGCGAGAATTCCAATCCATGACTTCCCAACCCTATGATGAGGAAATCATCAATCTGCATTTCCCTCCCCTCACTCCCTTGTCTCCTCAAAAACGAGTCCTTCTCTTAGATCAGGAAGAGCTCGCAATTGGTGACCGTGTCCTGGTCAAGAACCTCTCTCTTACTCTTCTAGGACAGGATAAAATAGGGATTATCGGTTCCAACGGTGTAGGGAAATCCACTTTTCTAAAAATGATCTGGGAGATCTTACGGAAGAATGAAAGTATTCGCACTGCCTATATGCCTCAAGATTACACTGAACGCCTTCCTTTGACTCAGACACCGGTTCAATTTCTACAGCATTCAGGCGATCGCGAAGAAATCAACACCATTCAATTGCATTTAGCCTCCCTCAACTTTACTTATTCTGAAATGCACCATCCTATCTCTGAACTTTCTGGTGGCCAGCAAGGCAAACTCTTTCTCCTTCAATTAGTACTCACAAGTCCCCAGTTTCTGCTCTTGGACGAGCCTACTCGCAATTTTTCCCCCACTTCCCAACCAGAAATTCGTCGCCTATTCGCAGACTACCCAGGCGGACTGGTTACAGTATCCCACGATCGGACCTTCCTCAAGGAAGTCTGCCAAAAAATCTATCGTCTGACTGAAAATGGTTTGGTAGAAATAGAGTCGCTCTAACGTAAAAAAGATTGGCCAAAACCAATCTTTTACATTGAAAATAAAGTCCTCTTAGAAACTTTCCTTAGGTGAGAACGGACGTCAGCGAACTTCATAGAAGTTCCATGACTAAATCAAGATACAGAGGGCGTCTGCGGATAAAGTCAAAATAGGAAGTTTGACGCAGAATCTTTAGATTCTAGGAGAACTTATCTTTTTGACACAATCCGCAGCCCGTGTTCAATTCGTTTTGAACCCCTTCGCTTTTCAATTTTTAGGCTCAGGCTAAAACAGTTCCCCGAACTGTTTTACTCTCAAAACTCCCGAGTGCTTGAAACCATTAAGTTTCAGGCACTTTTCTCACGGCGAAAAGTTTCAATAGAGGATTGGATAACTCTGAATTTGTTAGATTTGTATAAAAGAACAGTTCGTCAACGTTCTCCAAACTTGGTTTTGACCAATTATTTTATCTAATTTTGTCCTGCCTCTTGTCCCATTTCTTGGGTGCGTTTGTAGGCTGCTTCCACACCTGCAATAATATCGCCCCGAAGGCCGACTTGTTCTAAGCGATTGACTCCTGCTATGGTTGAGCCACCTGGGCTACAAACTGCATCCTTCAAGCTTCCAGGATGTTGCCCCGTCTCTAAGACCATACTGGCAGCCCCTTTGAAGGTCTGAGCCGCCATCTGAAGAGACTGACTACGTGGTAATCCCAAGGCTACTCCTGCATCCGCCATGGCCTCGATCATCTGATAGACAAAGGCTGGACCACAGCCTGCAACAGCCGTTGCAGGATCCATCAATTTTTCTTCGATTTCATAGAGAACTCCTGCTCCTGCTAGAAGCCGGTTGACTTGGGCTAGCTGTTGGTCTGTCACTACTTGGGAGCGGGCTAAACTGATGACACCCTGACCAATAGCTACGGGCGTATTAGGCATGATGCGGATGAGACCCACCCGCTCATTTTTAACTACACTTGCCATTTGCTCCAGTTCCAGACCTGCTGCCATAGAAACCAACAGGAGATTGGAACGTTGGCCCAAAATATCCTGGTACTCTTCAAGTAAAGGGCAGATTTGGTAGGGTTTGACACCTAAAAAGATGACCTCCGCCTCTTGAAAGACTTGTTCAAGATCAGACGCCGTTCCCCCATACTGGCTGATAAACTCTTCCACCTTTTGTGGGGAACGATTGACCAAGAGCAGGTCTGTGCTAGCCACTTCTTTTGCGACCGCTTTGGCCAGACTAGCTCCCATATTTCCAAGACCGATAAATGCTACTTTCATGACTTACCTCACTTGACCATTTCCACTGACGATATACTTGTAACTAGTCATCTCCCGCAGTCCCATTGGTCCACGCGCATGGAGTTTCTGCGTCGAGATCCCCATTTCACAACCTAGGCCAAATTGACCCCCATCTGTAAAGCGTGTAGACGCATTGACATAAACGGCTGCTGAATCTACTTGCTTTGTAAAATAAGCGGCTGTCTCAGGATTTTCAGTCACAATGGCATCCGAATGATGGGTGCTGTGGGCTTCTATGTGGTCCACCGCTTCCTCAACTCCATCAACGACCTTGACTGCTAATATATAATCTAAAAATTCGGTATCAAAATCCTGCTCCTGTGCTGCTGTTCCCGAAATGATGGCCTGTGCTTGCTCATCTAGGCGCAACTCAACGGATCTTTCTCGTGCATCCACTAAGCGCTCTTTGACCAAAGGCAAGAAATCAGACGCGATCGCTCGATCGACCAACAAGACCTCCATAGCGTTGCAGACAGAGGGGCGACTGGTCTTGGCATTTTCAATAATCGCTAGGGCTTTCTGGAAGTCAGCCTCCTTGTCCACATAGACATGAACAATTCCAGTTCCTGTCTCGATCACGGGGACAATGGCATTTTCAACCACCGCTTGGATCAATCCAGCACCACCACGTGGAATGAGCAAATCTAGATAGCCCTTAGCCTTCATCATAGCAAGGCTGGAAGCTCGACTCGTATCTTGGATCAATTGGAGAAGGTCTGGATTGAGTCCGACTTCTTCCAATCCAGCCTTGAGTGCGGTCACGATCGCTTGGGCAGAATGAAAGGCATCCTTTCCAGTACGAAGAACCACTGCATTTCCACTCTTGATGGCAAGCGCTGCAGCGTCTGACGTTACATTTGGACGGCTTTCATAAATGATCCCAATGACGCCCATAGCGACTCGAACTTTCTGGATTTCAAGGCCATTTTCCAAAACTTCAGTATCCAGCACTTCCCCAATCGGATCTGGCAGATCGATTAAAGCACGGATCCCTTCTGCCATCCCTTCAATCCGCTCTTGATCAAGAAATAGACGATCTAGCATGACTTCAGAGATCTTCCCGCGTGCCGCTTCCATATCGATTTGATTGGCTGCTAAAATGGCTTCCGTCGCTTTCAGAAGCTGGCTGGCCATAGCTTCTAAGGCCTGATTTTTAAGAGCTGTACTGGCCGTATTGATGCTTTTCTTAGCCGATCCCGCTAAGGCAAATTGTTCTTGTGTTGTTTCCATACATTTTCCTTTAGAATTCTGTAAAGAGTAAGTCAATCTCAGGAGTTACCGAGATCCAATCATCCCGGTGGATGAGGATTCCCTTGGCTTTTTTAGATTGGAGCATATCGCGCACAGCCGACTGGCCGAGACGAACTTTCCCTTTCCCTAGTAATTGTCCTGACTCTTGATGATAGACGCTGACGATGTCTTGATAAGAAAAATCCCCTTCTGCCTTAGTCACACCCGAAATTAATAAGCTCTTTCCATATTGCAACAAGGCCTCAGCCGCTCCAGCATCCACCCAAAGAGCTCCTTTACTTTCTGCATAAAAGGCTAGCCATTGCTTCTGGGTTTTTAAACCCTTGTCCTCTGCAAGGAAGTAACTGCCATCTGCTTGCTCTTGCGCCGCTTCGATCAAGGCATCAGGCTTGAGAGATGAGCAAATATAGACAGGAACCCCAGACTCTGTCGCCAGGGTCGCTGCCTTGAGTTTGGTCAGCATACCGCCAGTTCCATTGCTACTACCCGCACCTCCAGCCATCTCGATCATCTCGCGAGAAATGTGCTCGATCCGCTCCAAACGCTTGGCTGTTGGATCCTGAGAAGGATTGGCTGTATAGAGGCCATCGACATCCGTCAACAGCACCAAAAGATCCGCTTGGGCCATGGCCGCAACCTGCGCACTCAAGGTATCATTGTCACCAACTTTTAGCTCAGCGATAGAGACCGTATCATTTTCATTGATAATCGGAATCGCCCCACGGTTGAGTAAGACAGAAAGGGCCTGGTGGGCATTCTTATAGCGACGTTGATCCGCAAAGTCATCCTGGGTTAATAAAATCTGTGCAGAAACAATATTGCGTAAAAGAAGATTAGAGGTATATTCTTCCATCAATAAACCTTGACCAACTGCCGCAGAGGCTTGCTTGTCTGCCACCTTAATCGGCCGTTTCTTAAAACCAAGGGCACCAAACCCAGCAGCAACCGCCCCTGATGAGACCAAGATCAACTCATGGCCCGATTCGTGTAAGAGAGCCAACTGCTGGGTGATGACCTTGACCTTCTGTCTAGAGAGGCTCCCGTCTGGATTGGTCAAAGACGAGGTCCCTACTTTAAAGACGATTCGTTTTGCTTTCATCGCTGTGATTCTTTCTAATACTATTTATTTCGTAAGTAATGAAAGTGACTGAATCTCCATTCAGCCATTCTCCATTATCCTTTTCGAAGGTCTTCCAGCGTTTTCTCAAAGATCGCTGGCACTTCTGCTGTAAATTCCAAAGTCTCTCCTGTGCGAGGGTGGGTGAAACCAAGTGTCCGCGCATGAAGAAACTGTCCTTGTCCTTTGAGTGTTTTCTTAGGTCCATAAGCAGGATCTCCAGCTACTGGATGGCCAATATAGGCCATATGCACCCGAATTTGGTGGGTCCGACCAGTCTCCAGTTGCAACTCTACCAGCGTGTAATCCCCAAAGCGTTCCAAGACTTGAAAACGGGTCACTGCAGGTTTTCCTTTAGCCGTCACTGCTTGTTTTTTCCGGTCCTTTTCACTGCGACCAATTGGTGCTTCGATCATGCCCCGATCGTTAGGAAGATTGCCATGGACAATGGCCCAATACTTCCGGAGAGATTTTTTGTCTTTGAGTTCCTCTGCTAAGGCGACGTGGGCTTGGTCATTTTTTGCGACCATCAAGAGGCCTGACGTGTCTTTGTCGATCCGATGAACGATCCCTGGACGCAATTCTCCATTGATCCCTGAAAGGTCCTTGACATGGTATAACAGTGCATTGACCAAGGTCCCGCTGGTGTGGCCGGCACTCGGGTGAACAACCATGCCTTGGGGTTTATTGACGACGACGACATCCTGGTCCTCATAGACGATGTCTAAGGGCAGATCTTCTGCTTCATAGCTGACCTCTTCCACTTCTGGGACTTCATACTGGATGATGTCTCCTTCTTTGACCGTATACTTAGCTTTTTTCACAGTTCCATTGACCAGAACTTTTCCTTCTTTGATCTGCTCATTGGCTACAGCTCGTGACAAGGGAGTCAAATCCGCCAAAGCCTTATCCAGTCGCGCACCGGCTACTTCGATTTTAATTTCCATGCGTTTCCTCTTTCAACATCAGGATCAGGAGCAAGAAAACTCCAACTGTCAAATAACTATCTGCTACATTAAAAATGGCAAAATTCATAAAATCCAGGTGGAACATATCGACCACAAAGCCCTGACGCAGGCGATCGATAAAATTCCCCAAGCCACCTGCAATCACCAAGGTCAAGCCCATCACCATCCAAAGCGACCCCTTAAGGTGCTTATAAAGATAGTAAAAGGCCCCTACCATCACGACTAGAGTGATGAGGGTAAAGAACCATTGCTGATTTTCAAGAAGTGAAAAAGCTGCACCTGTGTTTTGAAGATAGGTCAGGCTGACCACATGGGGAATAAAAGACTTAACGACACCCAGTGGAATGTTCTTGACTACATACCATTTGACCAACTGATCCAGTAGGACCAATAGCACAATTGCTACTGGAACCATTATTTTTCTCTTCATTTCTTACCTCTTTTGATCAAAATACTCTACCATGACCTCGACAAACTTCTCTGCTACAGGGGAGAGATCCATCTCTTCGCGTTTGACATAGACCATTTTATTGTCCAAGTTGTCTTCTAAAGGAATCACGGTAATACCATTCACTGACTGGCTATCTAAAAAGCCTGATCCTGTCGCATAAGCATCTGTCCGCTCCAAGATCCCATTCAAGGTGGCCCGGTCGGTTACATTGAACATTTGGGAGCTCGAACTGGTATCGACAAAGTTCTCTGAATAATAGAGGTACTCATCTTTTTCTTGGGTAAAGCGAACAGTTGGCAATTGAGCTAGATCTTCCATGACCAGTTTTTTCTTCTTAGCCAGAGGGTGTCCCTTGCGAAGGTAAATATGAGTCTGAAAAGGAATCAAATCCACCACTTCAAGTCCTAATTTATCAACCCGTTGCATAATTCCCTTGGTATTTTGACGGTTGAGATAAATAATCCCCAACTCACTATGCCCTTGAGCCACTTCATCCAAAATTTGGACCGTCGTTGACTCAAAGATGCGGAAGTTTTTATTTTCCGGATAGCGGATCGAGAATTCCGTCATCAATGGTGGCAAGAAGTCATAGTGTTGACTAGAAATAGAGAATTCTTTCTTCTCTTCTTCAGGACTGGCATATTGATTTTGAAAAATATCAAACCCCTTAACCACGTCCTGCGCTTTTTCATAAAATTCCATTCCCCGACGGGTCAAAAATGTCCCCGAACTAGTTCGACGAAAAATTTTAAAGCCCAGTTCCTTTTCCAGATCGCGTACTGAAATAGACAAGCTCGGCTGACTCACATACATTTTTTCAGCAGCCTCACGAAAAGTACCACTATTGGCAATCGCCACTACATATCGTAATTGTTGTATATTCATTCTATTTTCCTTATTACAGTATCGATCTATTATACCATAAATTAGGGGCTGAAAGAAGAGATGCGTTTAAGAGACCTTCATCAAGTGAAAATAAAATAACTGGAACTAAAACAGTTCCAGTTGATACTTATTCAATCACTTGAGTTTCAGCTACTTTCTTGTACCAATGAGCCGATTTCTTCGGATAGCGCTCTTGGGTTTCAAAGTCTACATAGAAGAGACCATAGCGTTTTTCGTAACCATTAGACCAAGAGAAGACGTCCATAAGAGACCAGATGAAGTATCCTTTGACGTTTGCACCATCAGCAATCGCATCCGACAAGACTTCCAAGTGTTGTTTCACATAATCAATCCGGCCATCGTCATAAACCGTATTGTCCACAAACTCATCTTTGTATCCAAGTCCGTTTTCAGTGATGTAGATCTTCTTGTAATTTGGATAATCTTTCTTGACACGCATGATTTGATCATACAAACCTTGAGGGTAGATGATCCAGTCCCAGTCAGTACGAGGTACATAGTCAGGAGCTACACGACGTCCAACACCTTTGATTTGGTATTTAGAGCTTCCTTTTTCCCCTTTACCATTATGAATGATTTCTGTTTCGCCATCAAAGGCTTCCATCCAATCACTCATGTAGTAGTTAATTCCAAGGAAGTCGTTCAAATCTTTAGCTGCTTCAAGTGCTGCAAAGTCTTCGTCCCGAAGATCCAGACTACCACCATTAACTGAAAGAATGTGGTTTACCCCTTCCATGGTTGCATCTGAATAGTGTCCGAGGTAAGTCGCATCCAAGATAAACTTGTTGTGGATGATATCTTCCAACTCAGCAGCACGTACGTCTGCAGGATTTTTAGGATCCAATGGATACTTAGTTGGAAGTGCGTGAACAACCCCGATTTCACCTTTATAACCTTTGTCTTTGTACAATTTCACAGCACGTGCATGAGAAACCATCATATTGTGGTGAGATTGGAAGACTTTGGCAAGGTCATATTGAATACCTGGTGGGAATTTACCAACCAAGTATTGACCATCACCGATTGGGCCAATTTCATTGAAGGTTGTCCAGTAGTTGACTTCTGGGAATTCTTCAAAACAGAAAGCAGCATAATCTACAAAGTGTTCGATATTTTCACGATTCAAGAAGTCTCCATTTGAGTGAAGAGCTTCAGGAGTATCAAAGTGGTGAAGAGTTACGAATGGTTCTACATGACGTTTATGGCATTCTGCAAATAACTTATGATAGAATTCTACCCCTTTTGGATTGACTTCACCATAGCCAGTTGGGAAAATACGTGACCAAGCAATAGAAATACGAATTCCGTTTACGCCATATTCTTCCGCCAACTGTAAGTCTACTGGATATTTATGGTAGAAATCACTCGCTGGTTCAGCAGTATACCAATAGTTGTCTGCTAAATATTTATCCCATGCAACAGGTCCTTTACCGTCTGTATGAGTCGCACCTTCTGCCTGATAAGCTGCAGTTGCGCCACCAAAAATAAAATCTTTAGGAAGTGTTTTTGTCATATTTTCACCTATTTCTTGATTGGATAAAATGAAAAGCGAGGGGAGAGGAGTTAGTGAGCCATCCATCTCCATCTCACTTTTTAGTTCTTATTCTTCAAATTGAGCTTGAACAAAGGCTAGAGCACCTTTTCCATCACGGGTTAACTTGATGTACTGAGCACCTTCTGTCTTCGCCAATTTGATGCCTAGTTTATCTGTTTCAGCCTTCATATCTTCGAAGTTGGAAGCAACCTGAGGCGCCAAGATAACAAGGTCAAATTCTGGCAACATTTCACGGTGGGCTCCATAGCCACCTGCTGCAGCTTTAACTGGAACTTTATACTCTTCTGCGGCTTTATTCAAAGCATTGGCAAGAAGACCACTTGTTCCTCCACCAGCACAAAGAACGAGGACGTTTGTTTCTTCAGTAATTGTATTTTGTGCTGAATCTACTCCAGCTTTTTCAAGAATAGCATCTGCTTTTGCAGTGTTAAAGTTTGCAGCTACCTTTTCTTTTAATTCATCATTAGTTTTACCTGAACGTTCTTCTTCAAGAATTTGTTCATCATAAACCTTGAGGAATGGATAGTAGATAACAATATCTACTACAATTAACAATGCTGCAAGAGCGAATGATAAGAACTGGAAGTTTGTACCAAGAACAATACCAAGAGGTCCTGGTGTAGTCCATGGAAGGTTGGCAGTAAATGAGTTCATGCCAAGTGTTTCAATAAAGAACTTAAAGATCCATACGTTTGCAATTGGTGCAAAGATGAATGGGATAAAGAAGATTGGGTTCAAAACAAGTGGTGCACCAAACAAGATTGGTTCGTTTACACCAAAGAATGTAGGAACTACTGAAGCGCGTCCAATAGCACGATTTCGTTTCGATTTACATAACCACATAAACATGAACGGAACAACAAGAGTTGCACCAGTACCACCCATAGTGACGATGAACATTTGTGTACCAGATGTAAGGATCTTATCAGCGTGCATACCTTGTTGAAGGAGGTTCAAGTTGACTTCGGCATTTGCATAAGTGATCGCTGCAATCGCAGGCTCAACGATAGATGGGCCGTGAATACCAATAAACCAGAAGAATGCAAAGGCACCGAAAATAATCGTAATACCAACATAACCGTCTGCTGCTGAGAATAGTGGAGCAAGAAGGGTACCGATTGATTCAGCAACCGTTACATGAAGGCTTGCTTTCACAACTAATTCAAGTGCATACAAGAGTACAACTGACAATGTAAATGGAATCAGGTCTTTAAATACTTGTGAAATATTTGGTGGAACCTCGTCTGGCATGCGAATCGTCACATTATTTTTCACACAGACCTTATAAACATTAACGGTAACAAAGGCTGCAATGAAGGCTGTCAACAGACCTTTTGTACCCATGAAGGCTGTTAAGAATCCACCTTCTTTAGCAGGTTCGGCAGCCATGAGCAAGAAGCCAACCATAGAAGCCAACATTGTAGAAATGAAGTTGATTTGGTTAGTTGCTGGAAGGTCGCGGTTCATTGAATCAGTCAAAGCCTTAGCCGTTGTACCACCAACGAAGAAGGCCAAGATGCCCATAGAATAGCTATATGGAGTCATCAAGAAAGTTTCAATATCTTTAGACCAATGGAATCCCCAAGCGTTTGGTACATACGCAATTAGGATGAAGATAGATGAGAAAAGGATAACAGGCATCCCTGCAATAAAGCCATCCCGAATCGCTCGCAAATATTTGTTTCGAGAAATCTTTTCAAAGAAAGGTTTCCCTTTTTCAATCAGTTCAATCAGTTTATTCATTATTTCGCTCCTCTTTTATATAGTTCAATCAGATGGTGAATCACGTCTTTTAATAGGATTGTTGTCATGAGATGGTCTTGACCATGCATCATGGTAATGCTATAGGGGATTTCTTCTCCTGCTGCTTCATGCGCTAGCATGGTCGTTTGAGATTTGTGAGCCTCAGCGATACAAGACCCCGCTTCTTCTACTAAGGATTCTGCTTTAGCAAAATCACCATTTTCAGCAGCTTTTAAGGCTTCCACTAATTTTGATCGAGCGTCACCGGCATAAGCGACAATTTCAAAGCCAAGTAATTGGACTTCTTCTTTATTCATGTTGGTTCCTCCTTATGATACCTTTTGAAAATTTTTATAATAGACGTTGAATATGAAGGGCTAAATAGACTTTTTCATTAGGAGATATCTTGGCTCCTGTCTGTTCAGCGATGGTTTGGTAGATTTGATGACTAATCTCATAAGCCTTTGGATAACTTAGCTGAATCAGTTGTTCCATCTCGCTCAAACCTTCTGGATCTTCTCTTCCCTTATCTAGCGAATCTAGGAAATAATTGAGATGGATCATAAAGCGATCATAGAAATGACTGTTTTCTTCTTTCCGTTTCAATCCATTTTGAGCTAGTTTTTCTTCTACAGCTTTCAAAATAACTTGTCGGTCCTGAACATCTGGATCTTGCTCATGAATCATTTCCCCTTGTGCATTAATGAAATGATAAGCGATGCGATTCACTTCATCGTCAGGAAATTGATCCAAGAGCCGCTTTCGAAAGATCTCAATCGCTTCTTTTGCGATTTTATAGGGAATCGGATGCATAGCAGACACATCAGGAAGGTCACTGTATTTATATCTTCCCTGTTGAACTGCCTGGTAAGAACAAAAGATGTGATCTGTTAATGTCACATAGATATATTCTTGAACAGGATAGGCATATTTCTTAGACAAGGTATCAATCACTTCATAAGTGGTTGTAATGAAATCAAGAGGAACATTCTTTAGAAGGGCCATAAAGTTTTCTCTTGACTCATCCGTGTTTAAACGAAATACTTTTTCGACCTTATCATCAGCTACTAGATCATTTTTCTTTTTCCCAAATGCAATCCCACTCCCAATAACAATCAACTCTTGTTGTAGTTCATTTTGAACCAAAGCAACATTATTGTTCATTGGATGGATAATACGATACATGAGGCTCTCCTTTGTAAAATTTGTTAAAAGCAAATAAAAATGACCACGAAGCAACTGAAAAAACTAGCATACACTAATTGTTCAGTCTACTTGTGGTCACGCCTAATCTAACTTAGTAACGCTCACTGCTATTCAACTTATAAACTTATTCTATCATAAACTTTTTGTTTTGTAAACCCTTACAGCGAAAATTTTTAAACATTTTTTTATAAAAAATAAACAAGACCTTGAAATAATGAAGAGGCTGGGATAAAAGTCCTAGCCTCTCAATCATCTTTGGATTGTCGAGCAAGACGCAGTGGTTGAGTGGGCTCTACTACGCTGATTTCATCAGCTTTTACAGCCCTACTCAACTGTGCGGAGGTGGGACGACGAAATCGAATTCTACCGAATGACCGATTACTGTCCCACTCTCTAACTGTTGCTTTAGGAGGCAATCATCATTGAATCTTATACGCGTTCTGTCCAAGGTGTTGCTACTTTATCCAAGACTGCGTTCAATTCTTCAATATTTTGACGCCCTTCTGTACGAAGCCATTCACGAGCAGCTGCTTCTCCATCTTTGATGTAAGCTTCTACTGAACCTGCCCATGTCGCACGTCCACAAAGAACGCCGTTGAAGTTTGCACCAGATGCATGAGCAAATTCCAAGGTTTCTTGGAAGAGTTTTGCAGATACACCTGCACTGAGGTAGATGTATGGAAGGTTGGTTGCTTCTTCTTGTTCTTTGAAGAAAGCAGCTGCTTCTTCACGACTATAGACAACTTCTCCTTCTCCAAATCCTTTCACGAAGTTCACATTAACTGGAACCTCCACTTTCAAGACATCGATATTGAAACGAGGATCTGAGAAGACTTTCATAGCCTCAATCACCTTACGAGGTTTCAATTTCGCATATTCAGCAGAGGTTGCATCTGCAATTCCTTCATCATAAGCCAAGATTTCAAGGAAGAATGGAATGTCTTCTGCCACACATTCTGAACCGATGCGTTCGATATAAGCTTGTTTTTCTTGGTTGAGTTCATCTGCACTGTCTACATCATAGTAGAGCAAGAACTTCACAGCATCTGCGCCTTGTTCTTTGATGCGTTTTGCTGACCAAAGGTTCAAGCAGTCTGGCAAGCGCTTGGTGCTTGATGTATCGTAACCTGTTTTTTCATAGGCAAGTAAGAGACCAGCATCTTTGTCCAAGGCTTTTGTAGCAGGTAGACCATATTCTGGGTCCAATAACATAGATGAAGCATATTTTGTCAATTCATCAGCTACAAGGACTTTTAATTCTTCCATTTGTGCTACTGTTGGTTCTGTGTCTTGATATTTGGCCATCAAGCGTTTCAAAGCTCCACGTTGGTCGAAGGCCAAAGCTGAAATGACACCGTCTTTTGTGCTGAGACGTTCCAAATAGTTGCGTTTTTGTTCTGTTAATACCATTTTATACCTCTTTTACGATTAATTGTTGATACAAGGCATCATAGTGCCCCATGTTGACATGTCCTGTTTGTGCTTCTTGTGCATTTAACATTCCAAGAACATTTGCTTTCTTGAGCAAGTCTGCGTCACTCTCATGATGATAGAGACCAGATGCAATCCCTGCAACAGTCGAATCACCAGATCCAACTGGATTGACGACATCAATCTTAGGAATATCTACCTTATAGAAGACATCCCCATGTTTAGCGAAAGCGCCATTTGCACCAAGGGAGACAATCACCCATTCGATGCCATCAAAGAGAGAATCCTGAAGAACTTCTTTTAAGTCTTCCACATTCTTACTCACTTCTTTTCCTAACAACTGTGATAATTCTTCATTGTTTGGTTTAATGACCGTAGGCTTGACAGCTGCTTGAATGGCAGCTTCTAAAGAAGCTCCCGAGCAATCAAGTACGACTGGTTTCCCAGCTTCCCTTGCAATCTTGACAAGGATAGCATAGTAGTCCACTGGTAAACCAGCAGGAAGACTTCCAGAGATGGCAACAACCTCTACTTGTTCAACCAAGTGACGATAATGGTCGAGAAAGTCTTGGCCTTCTTTCTCAGAAATGGTTGGACCTTTTTCTAAGATTTCTGTTTGCTTGCCTTCGTGAAGGATGGCGATACAATTACGTGTATCTCCAGCAATTTCAAAGAAACGTTCCTCTATCCCTTCTCCTAAATGATCGAGAATGAATTGCCCCGTCCGACCACCAAGTAGGCCAGTCGTTGCCACTGGATCCTTTATCTCAGAAAGTACACGAGTAACGTTAAGACCTTTCCCACCAGCTGTCTTACTCACCTCAGCTACACGATTGACTGTATCCAACTGGAGTACATCCAAAGGATAAGAAATATCAATCGAAGGGTTCATCGTGACCGTTAATATCATACGTCACCTCTTAGTCGTGGTATTCACCACGGTCCCATTTTTCAAGGAATTCTGTAAAGAAATCAGCATCCGCTTGATGAGCATTATGGGTTTCCACATGTTGGATCTTAGCGATCAATTTTTTATTTTCTTCAGTTGGTTTGTATTCAGCGTGGATGAATGCTTCAATGATATCGCACATGAGCAATTCACCAGTAATTTTACCACCAAACCCGATGACATTCGCGTTCAATTCTTCTTTTGCATAAAGAGCAGTTGTCATATCGCGTACTAAGGCAGAACGGATACCAGGTACTTTGTTAACAGCATTGTTAATCCCAACACCAGTACCACAGATACAAACACCAAGATCTGCTTGGCCACTTGCTACGGCTTCACCGACTTTCTTACCAAAGATTGGATAGTGGGTACGTGTATGGTCATAAGTCCCAAAGTCGAGCACTTCGTATCCTTTTGATTTCAAAAAATCAGAAACAGCCATTTTTTCATTTGTCACAATGTGATCACAACCAATTGCAATTCTCATTTGAATTCTCCTCTCATTAGCACATCTTATTCAACATATCAACACGGATTTGGTGACGGCCGCCGTCGTATTTACCATTGACGAAGCCTTTGGCAATGTTTTTCGCCAATTCATCCCCAACAATTTCAGCTCCCATGGTAATCATTCGAGAATTGTTGTGTCCACGTGTCATATAAGCAGAACGTTCATCTGAAACTTCTGCTGCCACCATTCCTTTGATTTTAGTCGCAACCATAAATGGACCAGCTCCATAAGCATCAATCACGATTCCAAGATTTTGATCGTTTTTGTTCACTTCGCTCGCAACTGCAAGTGTCACATCTACAAAATCTTGACCTTCAGCAGTTACATCTACAACATCGAAGTTTTCCTTTACAAGAAACTCTTTCACGAGATCTTTTAATCTTAATCCTGCAGCATCTGCACCAATTACAATAGACATGTCCTGTCCTCCTTTTGTTTGTTTCAGCAAATATTCCTGTTGTTAATTTTTCACAAAGAAACATTTTCTTACTTTTGATATTATATTACACCTATTTCGAACGAAAGTCAACATTAAATTGTTTATTTTCGAACATTTTTTAAAATAAAAACACCATATCTAGAAAAGATATGGTGTCAGTTTTCAAACTACATGTGATGATTATTTAGCATTTGCTACATATTCTTCATTACGTTTGATCATTTGTTTTCTGTACCAAGCGAAGATTCCGATATAGAATGCCAAGAAGGCAACTACACCAAAGATAAATTTGATATCACCTGTTGTTGCGTTACCGATTGTCCAACCGAGCAATTTTTCAACTGGCCCTTCAAGAGTTGAGTGAGTGATTAATTGAGTAGATGCTACTCCTTTAGGGAAGGCATCAACACTCTTAGCCAATTGAGTTGCAAATGGTGCAATCAATGTACCTGAAAGAAGGAAGAGTGGCAAGAGAAGGCTTCCGAAGATGATCATACGGATCAATTTACCGCGTGTAACAACCAACAAGGCTGGAGTTACACCCATTGCGATGATACCAGCAAGTGGCAAGATACCATTTCCGACTTTAGAAAGAAGCACTGCTTCGATCAACATGATTGGTGCAAGTACGTTGGCACAAGCCCAGATTTCAGCACGACCAGCGATAAATGGCCAGTCCAAACCGATGTTGAATTTACGTCCTTGAAGACGTTTCGTAGCAACGTTTGTAATACCTTGTGACAATGGTTCTACCGCTGCGATGAACCAAGAACCGATCAATGAGAACAATTCCAAGCAGACACCGGCAGTCAAACCAAGGCTCAACCAACCTTTAATAACCAATTCCCATTTGTCAGCATCAGCAACATTAGCAACTGGATGTGGAGTACCCATGATACCGATGACGATACCAAGAAGGAAACCGATAAAGAATTTAGATCCCCAGAAACCGATCTTCTTGTTCAATTTAGCAGCATCGAAGTCGTATTTATCAAGACCTGGGAAGAATTTGTCAAAGATTTTATCCAAGACCATGATGATTGGGTTCATCATGTAGTTCATGTGAGTAGATGTCATAGGTGATGAACTTGGTGCATTCAACAAATCATCAAATGTTGGTTTCATCAAGTCTGAATTGATGATTTTCATAACCCCTACAAGGACAACGGCAAGAGTTGCAACAAAGAGGGATACCCCTGCACTAACACCATTCTTATCAGCATACCATTTGATCAAAAGACCAGTGATTGACAAGTGCCAAATATCGAAGATGTCGACATCAAGTGTGTCAGTTTTCTTAATTAGCAACATCACGATGTTGACAATCAGCATCACCAACAAGAAGTAGAGCGTCCAGGCAGAACCCCATGTGATGGTTGCAAGTGGAGCCCAACCAACGTCAGTAATAGTCAATTGGATACCTGTATTCTCAACAAATTTTGCAAGAGAAGCTGAGAAGGCTCCATTCAACATACCGATGATTGCACCGATACCAGTAAGGGCGATGGCAAGTTTAATACCACCTTCAAGGGCTTTAGAGAATTTCACTCCAAACAAGAGGGCCAAAACCGTCAAAATGATTAACATGATGATCGGACCACCCATGTCTAGGATGGGTTTGAAAAATTTATTGGCAAAATCTATAATTCCATTCATAATAAATCCTCCCGATTTATGAATTTTTTGTAATTTACAGCTTAAAGTGTTCCCAATTTTATAATTGGATAACGCTTACAATCGTGTTTAAAAAAATATTAACTTAATCCATGTTCTTTAATAGCAGCTTCGATGTTATCAAAGACTGGCGCACTCATCGCTGGAATACGGAACAAGATTGGTCCTGCTTCTACCACTGGAATACCAGGATCGAATCCCAAATCAGTTGCAGCAATTGGAGTAAAGATGTCATAACCAGAAATCAAATCTTCATTGACGTCTTTGACCATGACAGCGTCACAACGCACATCATAACCACGGTTTGACAACTCTTCTTCCAACGCATTCTTAATTTGGTGGCTAGAGTTAACGCCTGCACCACAGGCAGCTAAAATTTTAATCATTTGGATGTCCTCCATTATAAATATTTACGAATGTTTTAGGAAATAGTTTCCGTAATGTATTGATAAAGCTTATCTTCACTATCTAATTTTGATAGAGCTTCGAGATTTCCATTGGATGTAAAGAAATCCATCAGCTGGGCCAAAATATTGGTTTGGCTTGAGCTCGTATTATTGATAATGAAGAATAAGAGTGAAACTTGAACTTCCTTATCTGGAGCAATCATATTATGGAAGGTTACAGGTTGATCCAAACGAACCACAACCACATTCTCAGTGAGATTATGGACAATGTCTGTGTGCGGGATCGCCACATTTGGTAAGTCCTTACCAAGAAATTCCATGTCTAATCCAGTCGGGAAAGACTTTTCACGCTCAATCAAAGCGGAACGATAGGTTGGTGTCACAATCTGTCGCTCTTCCAATAAGCTTGCTACCTGCTCAAAGAGATCTGTTTGATCCTTGGCATGTAGGCAAAACACAAGATCTTTGTTAAAGAGTTGATTTAATCCCATTGTTGCCACCTCCTTATCTAACTATTTATTTATAGCTTCAGTATATCACTATATTGATTGATTGTCAATCATTTTTTGTCTAAATTTGTTTAATTTTGTTTGTATATTACTCTAAAGCGCTTTCTATCCGTCATTTTCCAACATCATTAAATCAGTAAAAAGAGAGTGGGACAGAAATCGGTCATTCGTTAGAATTCGATTTCGTCGTCCCACCTCCGCACAGCTTCAACAGTCTGGGAGACTGTTGAAGGTTGCAGATAAAGGAAACATAGTTTCCGTCAACATAGGGCATCTTTGAAGCTTTAAAAGCGAACAAAGACTTAGGATACTTGCTTCGCAAGTTCTATCCGCCACCTCAAAGCAGTGCTTTGAGCACTCAACCACTGCGTCTTGCTCGACAATCCAAAGACAATTGAGAGGCTAGGACTTTTGTCCCAGCCTCTGATTTTATATGATTTTCGTATACAAGCCGTATTTGTCTTTGATCTTCTTTGGAATACTATCATCAGTAATAATGGCATTCAGGTCTTCCACTCGATAGAAACTATAGAAAGAATAGCTATCAAACTTACTGTTATCGGCAACCACATATTTCTCAATTGCATTGTTAAGAATAATAGCATTACCATTTCCTTCTTCTTCATTGGCTGTGGAAACATGATGCCCATCGATGCCATTGACCCCAATGAAAGCTTTAGAAACCTTGATTTCTTTCAAGAGTTTATTGGCAAATTGACCGACAAAAGTTTGTGTCTTCACCCGGTAGCGACCACCAACTAAGATCAGGTCATAATTTGGAAAATCCTTTAGCTTTTCAAAAATGGGGAGGGAATTGGTGACAATACTGATTTCCTTTCCTTCTAAATAGTCGCCGATAAAATCTGTTGTCGTACCAGACCCAATAAAGACGGTATCCCCATTTTCGATCAACTCTGCACATTTTTTTGCAATGGTTCGTTTCTCATCAATATTGATGAGATTTTTCTCACTGTGAGAAGCCTCTAACAAACTATCTTTTACCTTTTTGTGGGCTCCACCATGGACACGAACTAAAAGACCTTGTTTTTCAAGATCGATTAGATCGCGACGAATGGTCATGTCTGTCACCCCAAAGAGTTCCTTGAGTTCTTTGACTGATACCACACTTTTTCGATCCAGTTCCTGAAGAATTTCAACATGTCTGCTATCTTTCATGGTACTACTTCCATTCCTACTATATTTGTCTCTATTATACTACATTTTTCAAAAAACACAAATTCAAACATTATATTAACAGGAGTAAACATGGTATTTTTAAATAAATAAAAGAAAAAAGCCTTCTGACAAATCAGAAAGCTTTAATTTTGCTATTTCTAGCTTCCTTACCTTTAGATCAGGCTCGGGACAAAAAGGTTTAGAAAACCTTTTTATTTTGCGATTGGGTAAACAGAAACTTGTTTTTTATCGCGACCTTTACGTTCGAAGCGTACTACGCCTTCAACTTTTGCGAACAAAGTATCGTCTCCACCACGTCCAACGTTCACACCTGGGTAGATGTGTGTACCGCGTTGACGGTAAAGGATAGATCCACCTGTTACAGTTTGTCCATCAGCTGCTTTAGCTCCAAGACGTTTTGCTTGTGAATCACGTCCGTTTGATGTAGAACCTCCACCTTTTTTGTGGGCGAAAAGTTGCAAGTTAGCAAGATTCAATTTCAACATAATTGTTTTCCTCCATGTTAGTTTTCTGTGATAACTCTTGTTTGGACGAACTCTGAAGAGTTCTCCGATAAGTTTGCCATCCCTAAGAAAAATGATTCAAAGAATAGTTGGGTCATTTCTCTTTGATGTGGTGGAATATCTGTCGGGATTGTGACCCGAAGGAAGCCACCTTCTTCTTCGTTTAATTCTAGATCCGGTTCGTAGCCTGCAAATTTCTCAACAGAGTTGACAAAGTTAATGGCTAGAGTCGAAACCGATGCACACACGACATCAAAGCCATATTCACCGCTTCCAGCGTGCCCAGTGATTTCTGCACTCCTCAGCTCGCCATCTTCGGCTCGTTCAAAGACTGCTTGTATCATGTGTTCTCCTAAAAATTAAGCGTTGATAGCGTTGATGACAACTTTAGTGTAAGGTTGACGGTGACCTTGTTTACGGTGGCTACCTTTTTTAGGTTTGTACTTGTAAGTAACAACTTTCTTTTGTTTTCCTTGTTTTTCAACAGTTCCAACAACAGTAGCTCCTGAAACAAGTGGAGTTCCGACAACAGTGTTTTCACCACCAACAAGAACAACTTCGTTAAATGTAACTTCTTGACCAGCTTCAACGTTCAATTTTTCAACGTAGACTGCTTGACCAACTTCAACTTTAACTTGTTTTCCGCCAGTTTTAATGATTGCGTATGTGCTCATTATGCACCTCCTATGTATTTTTGGGTTTCCCCGTATTTTTGTGAAGACTCGCCTAGCATCGTGGGACGAACCACTTACTCTCATGGAAATGAGCGACGATGTTCGAGCGGTTGCACAGGCATGTGCATAGTCAACTCTCTAAGTATATCACTTCTATCAGACAAAGACAAGTATTTTTGCGCTTTGAAAGCGAATTTTCTTTGAAAAATCTATTTTTTTTATCTTGTAGTTTAAGATCGCATTCAAAACCGGCTTTCATCTACTTATCCTTAAATTTAAAGTCATTAAAGCTCATTTTGGCTTTAGACGAATCGTTCATCCCCTTCATTTTTTCTTCTTGTTCCTTAGTAATTTTTATCGGAATCGCTGCAGCAGTATTGGGTTTTAACACACCCGATTCGCTCACTTCATAGTCAACTGTGACATCTTTAAAAAGTGGCTCTCCATCATATTCCAAATTCAGGACAAAGGATCCATCACGATCGATGGTTGTGGTGGTACGATTCACAATAAAGAATAAGGCGAAGCGATTTTCCTCATTTCCAAAGGTATATCCTGGAAAAAAGACAAATAATTTTCCAGCTTCTCCAAGCGTTGGATGTTCCTTGATAAATTTCTCAGACGCTTCCAAAACTTCGTTGTCCTGGTCTTTATACTGCTCGGCCCTGACAAATGTGAGGGGTTCTTTTTTTCTATTGCTTGATTGGCTAGTCTTCTCTTCTTTTTTCGGGCCAGTAAACGATACTTTGACACAGCCTGTCAACAGAAGCAAACTTGTCATTAATACGATAATTTTTTTCATCTTGTCTCCTTTAAGTTGGTTAGAAAAAGAGGCTGGATACGCCCAGTCTCTCCTATAGCAAATCCTCAATCAGGTCATCAACCTCGTCTTTTTCTACTTTTGGTGTGACCTCTGTTACGATGATGCCTGCTACAGCTCGCTCAACTAAGGCTTCCACATCCAACCGTTGCTCATACTGCTCTGCATTTTTGAGTTTCGGATTAGTCTTTGGACGATCTGGTGCAAAGATGGTACAACAGTCTTCAAACGGTTGGATAGAGATTTCAAAGGTATCAATCTCTTGGGCAATATCTATGATTTCCAACTTGTCCATGGTCACCACCGGACGGATAACTGGTGTATTGGTTACCGCATTGATGGCCTGCATACTCTCTAAGGTTTGACTAGCCACTTGTCCTAAGCTTTCACCATTGATAATCACCAAACCACCGCGAACCTCGCGAATACGATCTGTGATGCGCATCATAAAGCGGCGGGTCAAGGTCATGAGATAAGCTTCCGGTGCTTTTGCCTTGATTTCCTCTTGGATCTCTGTGAAGGGCACTTCGATAAATTGGATATTGCCCCCAAACTTGGTCAACTTCCGTGTTAAGTCATGGGCTTTTTTCAAGGCACCTGGGCTGGTATAAGGGGGGCTCGCAAAGTGAACCGCCTCGATATCCACCCCACGCTTCAAGGCTAAGTAGCCAGCTACTGGAGAGTCGATCCCACCAGATAGCATGAGCATCCCTTTCCCAGAAGTCCCAACCGGAAGACCTCCTGCTCCCTTGATGGTTTCATAAGAGATGTAGGCTGCTTCTTCTCGGATTTCGACTTGCAGATTGATATCTGGCTTTTTCATCTGAGCCTGAATCGTTGGGATGGCTTCAAAGACAGCTCCACCTAGGGTTTGATTGAGTTCACGGCTATCGAGCTCAAAGGTATGGTCACTCCGCTTACTTGAGATTTTAAAGGTCAAGCCTTCCTTGTATATCTCCTTCATAATCCCTTGCACTGCCGCTTTTAAGGCTGGTACTGATTTTTCAATCTTGTAAACAGGTGAAAAATTTTGGATTCCAAAAACTTGCTTGAGGGATTCTGCCACCGGCTCATAATCCGTCCCATGTAGATAAGCATGGGCCCGATCGCGGTCCGCTGTCACTTTGACAGCTGGATAAATAGATAAAACATCTTGGATATTATTGCGAAGTTTATTGATGAAGCGCATGCGGTTCTTTCCTTTAGTAGAAAGCTCTCCATAGCGAATCATAATTTCTGAATAGGTTAAGGTCATATTGATTTCCTTCTAAAATTAACGTACTTTTCGTGTTTGTTCGTAAATCAGTTTGAACTTGGTCAAGAATTGCTCGACTTGGCTCATGTCATTTTCAATATCGAGACTGAGGCGAACAGCTGTCTGTGCGATACTCTTATCCACTCCCATAGCAATCAAGGTTCCAGCTGGCTTACCAGCTTTGGACGAGCAAGCACTGGTTGTCGAGATGTAAATATCAAACTCTTCAAAGGCATGGACCACTACTTCTCCACGAACTCCCTTGATCCCGAAAGTCAAGATGTGAGGCGCAAAGTGATCCTCACCAGAAAAGATGGTGACATCTGGATAGTTGGCCAATTCTTTGCGGATGACTTCTTTCATCTGCTGGGTCTTGTTGGCAAAAGCTTCTTGGTTTTCCATAGCTAAGCGTAGGGCTTTTGCTGTTGCTGCGATGCCTGCCACGTTCTCGGTTGTCGAGCGCATTTCTTTTTCTTGACCACCTCCGGTTAAGAGAGGGGTGATCTTTTTGCCTTCTTTGATGTAGACAAAGCCGACTCCGCGAAGTCCATGGAATTTGTGACTAGAGAAGGTTGCGAAGTCCACGCGCTCTGGTAGATAAACTTCTGTTGCTACCTTTGCCAAAGCTTGAACCGCATCGACATGGAAACTAATAGTTGGGCGATCTTCCAGAAGAGCAGCGATGTCATGGATGGGCTGGATAGAACCAATCTCATTGTTGACGGCCATGACAGAGACCAAGGTCGTATCTGGACGGAGAAGACTAGCCAAGGCATCTACCTTGACAAAGCCACGCGCATCTACTGGAGCGTAATCCACTTCGAATCCCTGTGTTTTGAGCCAAGCAGCTGATTCCTTGATGGCGGGATGCTCGATGTCAGAGACAATGATATGCTTGCCATAAGGAGCTTTCTCAAATGCGACACCCTTGAGGACCCAGTTGTCCCCTTCTGTCCCACCAGACGTGAAGTAAATTTCCTCAGCTTTCTTGCCAATTAGCTCCGCAATTTGTTTCCGAGAAGCTTCTAAAATACGAGTAGCTTGACTACCTAGATTGTGCAAACTAGAAGGGTTGCCCCAGATCCGAGTCGCTACCTCTGTATAAGTCGCAAGGGCTTCTGGATAAGGTTTGGTCGTTGCTGAATTGTCAAAATAAATCATGTCCTACGCATCCATCACTTTCTTTTTACGTAACTTATATTTTATCATTTCTGACCGCTTGGGACAAGGATTTGATAAAGAGAGACACGGCAAAATCACTCTATAAAATTCAGTTCTTTTTAGACATTTTTCAGAAAATGACTTATAATAGGAAAGTGTTAAAAAACAATTTTTGATAGAAAGAGAATGAACATGTCACAATATTCAAGAAGTAACAAAAACCAAAAACCTGAGGAAAAAGTAGACTCAAGACCATCTCGCGGTGAGAAAGTCAAACAAGGTTTGTCCGTATTTCAAACGGTTGTAGCCACGATTGCCAGTCTCCTAGGGATTATCGTCACTTCCTTTACCATCATGAGCCTGCTCAATAAAGATAATCAAAAAACAGAAGACAAACCATCTAGTAGCACCAGCGTCGTCGTGGTTCATGATAAGGGATCTGACTCAAGCGCTACCAATACAGATACTAACACCAATACGCAAACCGATTCAAGCAATACAGAAACAAGTTCACAAAAAGAAACCGATAGCTCATCTGCTACTGAATCTAGCTCGTCTGCCGCACAAGACCAAGGTTCCACAGCAACAGACAGTGGCGCAGATACAGCATCATCTAGAACCAACTAAAAAATCAGTAAGGACAACCTTACTGATTTTTTTTTGGCTTTCGATGCCAGCTTTTTCTGATTTATATAGAAAGCATCTATCTCATTGTCGTACTCCCACTTGAGCTTTGAACGCTCTTCCTAGATTTGATCCAATTACTCAAGTAATCTCCCCCCTATATCAATGTCGGATCCTATATACATCTCATCTAGATTCAATGTATTGTCCTCATTAATTGGGATATCTACTCCCCAACCCGATTCTTCAATATGATTTATACGTCCATAAACATTCATATAATATTCGGGAGTTGTAAGCCCACCATCACTCCATTGTGTCTGATCCCAATCAATCTGAACGGATTCAACTTTTGAATTTTGTGCTTTGACTAAATCAATAACCTTCTGTTCGTGTTCTTTTAGGTAGTCCAGTTGTTCTTTTTTTATGTCTCCTTCTGGTTTTTGTACGACTTTCTTTGAAGATGGGGTCGTTATCTTCTGTTCAGGTCTTTTGGTCAGGGTCATGATTTTTCCTCCAAGAAAAACCAGTCCTAGGATCGGTAACAAAATGATCAAAAATAGTTCCATTTGTCTCTTCATAAATCCTCCTTACAGACTTTGAATCTTCCAGTTCTTACTCAATATAATCACCCTTAATACTAATATTATGGCCCATACTAAATGTCATCTTTTGATCAGAATCAAATACGACATCCACCCTCCATCCTGAATCTTCAAGTTGATTGACGGTACCAAAAATTTCTATGACCTCATCTCCACCTTGTGGGGTCCCATTTCCACCATCAATCCATTGCGTTTCGTCCCAATAAATCTGAACAGAATCAACCTTTGAACTCTTCGATTTCACAAAATTGACGATTTCTTGCTCGTGCTCTTTGAGATAAACAAGTTGTTTTTGTTTGATCACTTCTATATCTTCTTTTGTGGAGGAAGAGGTTGCAGTTTGTACTTGTTTTGTATGAGCTTTTTGTTTTACACTACAACCTCCAATGCTTGTGAAAATAAACATTAAAGCTAATAACTTAAGTGTACATTTCATTTTAATTTTCTTGTTTCCTCATAACACTTTTACTTCTATTTACTTAAGAAAAAATTTTCCAGCCACCATTTTCCTCGATATAGATATCATTAAGCATGCCCATTTTTTTGATAGTTGGTATGCTATTTTGATCTTCTAGGTAAAAATCAACGGAGAATTTTGTGTTTTTTAATTGATTAATCTGACCAGAAATAGATAAATTGTATCCACCACCCTGAGGCGTTCCGTTTCCAGACTCTTCAATTTGCATACTGTTCCAATCAATCTGAACGGATTCGACTTTTGGATTTTGAGCTTTCACAAAATCAACAATTTCTTTTTCATGTTCTTTCAAATAGGCTAGCTGCTTTTGTTTAATGGCTTCTTTATCTTCTTTTGTGGTTGAAGAGGTGACAGTCTGCGCTTGTCTGCTCTTTTCACGTTCTTTCTTCACACATCCTACTAGACATCCAAGTGTTGAAATGAAAGCAAGTGCGATTATCAAATTGTTTATTTGTTTTCTCATAATTTTATTTCGTTTAAAAGTGATTCCTCTATTGCATCTCTCATTGTCTAACGGACGGATCATTTCTTTTCTACCCGATACAAATTGTCTGAACCAATTGAATCTATTTTAGGCATTTTATTTTCGTCTAACGTAAAATTCAGGCTAAAATTTGTTAGATCACTTCCATTGGCATAACCATAAACTAATAGTATTTCGTCACCTCCCTGAGGCGTTCCATTACCTCCTACAACTGTTTTAATACTGTCCCAGTCATAAGACACCTGCGTAATGTTAGCATTATGAGCTTTAACATAGGCTGTCATCTCTTGCTCGTGTTCTTTCAGATATGTGAGCTGTTTTTGTTTAATGGTTTTTTTGTCTTCCTTGGTTGTCGAAGGGGTTGCAATGGGTGCTTGTTTTGTTTGCTCTTTTGATTTTATGGTACATCCTCCTATACTTGCAAGGAGAGCTAATGTAGTGATTAATTTAAATATCGTTCGTTTTTCCATGGGGTAACTTTCTCTAACACAGTTCATTTTCAAAACGTATTGTACTTGATTAGGAAATTGGCTTTCCGCCAATCGTAGGTTCATGGAGCATAAACATTTCTCGCATGTTAATTGACTGATCATCATTAATTGGAATATCCACTCCCCATCCTGAGTTCTCGATATTATTAATTCGCCCAAAAACATTCATATAATATTCGGGAGTTGTAAGTCCACCATCACTCTTCTGAGTTTCATCCCAATTAATCTGAACTGACTCAATTTTTGGATTTTGAGACTTTACAAAATCGACGATTTCTTGCTCATGCTCTTTGAGATATGCTTCTTGTTCTTTTTTTATTTCTTCTTCTGATTTTTGTACGACTTTCTTTGAAGAAGTGGTTGTTATCTTCTGTTCTGGTCTTTTGGTCAGATTCATGATTTTTCCGCCAAGAAAAACCAGTCCTAGGATCGGTAACAGAATAATCAAAAATAGTTCCAGTCGTCTCTTCATCTCTTCTTCTCCAATCCTTCCTTTCATGACTGAATGGGACAGTCACTTTCCTTACTATTATAGCATCTTTCATTTGAATCTCAATCTAACTCACTAGTTAGAGACTATATGCAGCAATCATAAAAGAACTTTCGGGGTTCTTCTAGAATATAGGTAATCCTTTTTTACAAATAACAACCTAAGTGATGCTAAGAATTCAAATGTTGCATTTTTGTAGAGTATCTAAATATATAATGAAACTTTCCGCTGTGAGAAAAGTGCTAGAAACACCATTGTTTCTAGCACTCGGGAGTTTTGAAACTTTAGGTTCAAAACTAAGTCATGGAACTTCGTAGAAGTTCGCTGACGTCCGTATTCACTTAAGGAAAGTTTCTAAGAGGAGTTTATCTTCAATCAAAAAGGAACCCGAAGGTTCCTTTTGTGTTATTTCCGATACATCTTGACCTGAAGGTAAAGATCGTTATAGACTCCAAGCAATTTCTTGCCTAATTGTTGATAGACTTCCAAATGGTCCAGCGTTTCATCGCTTGGATAGAAGGATTGGTCATCTTGGATTTCTTTTGGCAACATGGCTTTGGCTTTTTTATTTGGCGTTGAGTAGCCGACATAAAGAGCATTTTTCAAAGCATTTTTAGGACGAAGCATGAAGTTAATAAAGGCATATGCTGCTTCTTTATTTTTCACGGTTTTTGGAATGACAATGTTATCAAACCAAAGGTTGCTGGCTTCAGTTGGGACGACATAGCGAAGATCCTTATTGGCTTCGAGCATTTGGCTGGCTTCTCCTGAGAAGGTAACCCCAATAGCTGCATTGTTTTGGATCATATAGCCTTTCATCTCATCGGCCACCAAAGCTTTGATGTTGGGTGTCAAGGTGTAGAGTTTATCTACTGCCTCTTGCAATTTCTTTGGATCCTTTTCATTGAGGCTATAGCCCAAGGTATTGAGACCAATTCCCATGACCTCACGCGCACCATCGTACATCATGATGTCATTTCTGTACTCTTCACGCCAGAGATCTGACCAATGTTCCGGAGCATTTTTGACCATCTTGGTATTGTAGATAATCCCCAAGGTACCCCAGAAATAAGGTACTGAATATTGGTTACCCGGATCAAACGATTGGTTCAAGAGTTTTGGATCGATATTTTCCATCCCTTTGATCTTGGATTGGTCCAACTTTTCAACCAGATGTTCATCCATCATCTTGGCAATCATGTATTCACTAGGTATCGCAATATCGTAGGTAGTTCCACCTTGCTTGATCTTAGTGTACATGGCTTCGTTGGAATCAAAGGTATCATATTGCACCTGAATCCCTGTTTCTTTGGTGAATTCCTTGAGCAAGTCTGGATCGATATAATCTCCCCAGTTGTAGATGACCAGCTTGTCACTATTTTTGGTATTCATGCTCGCTTCGATCTGGTGGCTAATTCCCCAGAGGACCAGAATGACAAGGACAATCCCAGTTAGGAATGAATAAAGTTTTTTCATGCTGCTTCCTCCTTTTCACGAGTAATAAAGTAGTAACCGATGACCAAGAGCACACTAAAGAGAAAGACAAGGGCAGACAAGGCATTGATACTGAGGGAAATTCCTTGACGGGCACGTGAGTAGATCTCTACAGACAAGGTTGTAAAGCCATTTCCAGTTACAAAGAAGGTCACGGCGAAGTCATCAAGCGAATAGGTAAAGGCCATAAAGTAGCCCGCAATGATGGCTGGTGTCAGATACGGCAACATGATCTCTTTGAGCATTTGCACTTGAGTAGCTCCCAAGTCATAGGCAGCATTAACCATATCCCGGTTCATTTCCTTGAGACGTGGCAAGACCATCAAGACCACAATGGGAATCGAGAAGGCCACGTGGCTAGCCAGAACAGATAGGAAACCTAGCTGGTACTTCACCGTCGTAAAGAGAATCAAGAAGCTGGCCCCAATCATAACGTCTGGTGCTACCATGAGAATGTTATTGATGGAGAGCAAAGGTCCTTCTAACTTTTTCTTGGATTGGTAGATATAAATGGCTCCAAAGGTTCCGATCACCGTCGCAATCAAGGCTGACAAGAAGGCCAAGAGGAAGGTCTCTGATAAGATCAGCATCAGGCGACTATCTGCGAACAATTCATTGAAATGCTCAAGCGTGAAGCCTGTGAAGGCATTCATATCTCCCCCTTTATTGAAAGCATAAAAGATCAAATAGAAGATTGGAAGATAGAGGATCAGAAAGACGAAGCCTAGATAGAAATGAGATACTTTTTTCATCGTTCTCTCCTTTCTCTCGTTGCCCACATGGTAAAGAGCATAGCAAGGATCAGAACAACTCCGATGGTAGAACCCATTCCCCAGTTTTGTGTTGTTAGGAAGTGCTGTTCAATCGCAGTCCCTAAGGTAATGACGCGATTTCCACCGATCATCCGTGTCAACATGAAGAGACTCAGACTAGGAATAAAGACAGACTGCACACCTGAGCGGACTCCATTCATGGACAAGGGGAAGACCACATGACGGAAGGTATCCCAACGATTGGCTCCCAAATCATAGCTGGCATTGATCAAGTTTGGATCCAAGTCATCTAAGACATTAAAGATCGGCAAAATCATAAACGGCAACTCGATGTAGCTGGCTACAAAGATAAAGGAGAAATCGGTAAAGAGGATCTGCTGGGGAGCGACTCCGAGAAAGCTTAAAAAGCTATTGATGGAGCCGTTTTGCCCAAAGATTCCGATAAAGGCATAGGCCTTGAGCAAGAGATTGACCCAGGTTGGCAAGACGATCAACATCAACCACAACTGCCGGTGTTTGAGCAGCGTCAAAAAGTAAGCAGTCGGATAGGAGATCAAGAGCGTCACCAGGGTGACAATTCCGGCATAAAGGACCGAATTAAAACTCATCTTTAAATAGGTCAGATTTTGCGAAGTAAAGAACTCTTTGTAGTTTTCAAGTGAAAACTGCCCTTCAACGTTGAAAAACGATTGAAAGATGATCATGACTACAGGAGCCAAGACAAAGAGAAAAATCCACAAGAAATAGGGGAGGATAAATAGATTAGAGGTTGTTTTCTTCATCTCTTTCCTCCTCAATGGCATTAATCAAACCAGCTTCTTGCTCTTCCACTTCAACGTACTCTTCGATCCGCGCATCGAATTCTTCCTCGGTTTCATTGAGACGCATAACGTGGATATCTTCTGGTTCAAAGTCTAGCCCGATGACTTCTCCCACAATGGCCTTACGAGTGGAGTGAATCATCCACTCATTACCCAAATCATCATAGGCGATGATCTCGTAATGCACACCACGGAAGAGCTGGGTGTCCACCTTCACTTGGAGCTTGCCTTCTTCAGGAAGGGTGATTTGCAAGTCTTCTGGACGAATGACGACTTCAACTGGTTCATTTGGACGCATCCCTCCATCGACGGCTTCAAAGCGTTTGCCATTGAACTCAACCAAGTAGTCCTCGATCATGCGACCATCTAGGATGTTGGACTCCCCGATAAAAGTCGCTACAAAGTGGTTGATCGGTTCATCATAGATATCAACCGGTGTACCAGATTGGACGATCTCTCCTTCATTCATGACAAAGATCCAGTCACTCATGGCAAGGGCTTCTTCTTGGTCGTGGGTAACAAAGACAAAGGTAATGCCCAAGCGTTGTTGCAATTCCCGCAACTCATACTGCATGTCTGTCCGAAGTTTCAAGTCAAGTGCAGACAAAGGCTCATCTAAAAGGACTACTCGTGGTTCATTGATAATAGCCCGTGCAATAGCTACCCGCTGGCGTTGACCACCCGATAATTTTTGGATCGAGCGTTTTTCAAATCCTGCTAACTGGACCATTTTCAATACTTCTGAAACCCGACGTTCGATCTCAGCCTTGTCCAGCTTTTTCAAACGAAGGGGAAAAGCCACATTTTCAAAGACCGTCATATGCGGAAACAGGGCATAGGACTGAAAGACGGTGTGGACATCCCGCTTGTTGGTAGGGACATCATTGATCCGTTCCCCATCAAGGTAGACATCTCCAGAGCTAGCATCTAAAAGACCGGCAATGATATTAAGGATAGTTGATTTTCCTGATCCAGATGCACCGAGCAGGGTATAGAACTTCCCTTCTTCCAATTCAAAATTGATATCCTTTAGGACAACGGTTCCGCTATCTTCAAAGACCTTTGTAACATTTTTAAACTCAATAATTGGTTTTTTCAATTCACATAAATTCCTTCTTTACTACGATTACCAAACTGCTTTTCAAACGAAAACGCAGCGGCTGACAGGAAGACCTGTCAGGCCACCAATACCTCTCGGGGACTTACTAGACTGCCCCACCTATTTACGGTATCGATAGGCACTCACCCCCTTTCCGACTGATGCTATCGATGTTTACACTATCAATTATTCTTCAATACTAACGTTCTTAGGCTTGACCGATAATGCGAACTTCTGGTTCTAAACGAACGCCTGAGTGAGCCTCGACTGCTTCAATGACATGGGCGATCAGGTCTTCGTAGTCCTTAGCTGTTCCATTATCGACATTGACCATAAAGCCGGCATGTTTTTCAGACACTTCAACACCACCGATTCGATAGCCTTTCAAACCTGCTTCACTAATCAATTGACCTGCAAAATGACCGACAGGACGCTTAAAGACGGATCCACAAGAAGGGTATTCAAGGGGTTGTTTCAACTGACGAAGATGGGTCAACCGATCCATCTCCTGCTTGATTTGCTCGTGATTGCCAGGAGACAAAGCAAATTTGGCAGAGATGACGACAGCACCTGTCTCTTGAATCTTAGATTGACGGTAGCCAAAAGCTAGTTCACTCGCTGACAGAGTTTCGATCTCTCCGTCTTTGGTCAAGACCTTACAGGATACTAGGACATGCGCGATCTCTCCTCCATAGGCTCCCGCATTCATAAAGACTGCACCACCGACACTGCCTGGAATGCCACTAGCAAACTCAAAACCTTTCAAACTATGGTGCAAGGCCACATGGGTGGTGTCGATGAGTTTAGCACCTGCCTCTGCTTCGATCACATAACCATCCACACTGATGTCACGCAAGCGATCAAACATAATGACAAATCCCGGAATGCCCCCATCGCGGACAATGATATTGGATGCATTGCCCAGGACCATCCATGGAATTTGCTCTTGGTTGGCAAATTGAACGATGCGTTTTAATTCGTATTGGTTGCGGGGAAAGGCTAAAAATTCAGCATTCCCACCTACCTTTGTGAAGGTATAATGTTTTAAAGGTTCTTGAAAACGGATATCAATCCCTTCAAGAATTTGATTTATTTTTTCATTCATCTTTCTGTCTGTTCTCTCTCTATAAAAATACAAACTATTATACCAAATTTTTGACTATTTTTCGACCCTAAAAAACAAAAGAAGACCTATAATATTCAGGCCTTCCTTTTATCATTCATTATGCAATTTTACGAGCAATGGCACGATTCTTTTGTCCATCCAGAGCTGATTTGACCGAAATCCAAGCACCACCAAGAGTAAAGACAGCTAAGAGTGCTAGATTCAAGTAAAATTTATCAGGGACATCCCCTGAGAATGTCGCTTCATTGAGAAGCGTCCAGGACATATCAAATGGCAAATCCAGTTCACTCATAAGCGCCAAAGTATAATCTAATTGGTTGACCAAAAAGACGGTCAAGACCATCAAAATAGCTGAAACTACCACACCTTTTTTAGTCAATTTCTTACCAAGAATCTCATAACCTTTGATGGTACAATAACCGAGGGCAGCCCCTGCTAAAACAGATACATAGCCAAGACGCGCTACCAAGAGGGCAACTGCTCCACCGATGATTACACCGATCACAGCCCCTACAATCCCCAAAAGGAAGTTTTCTTCCCGCGCTTCATAAGCCTCAACTGTATCTTGCACTTCGGCTTGGTAGGCTCTAAAGGTTGCATCGTCGATTAAAAAGATCGCATCTCCAATTTGATACAGACCGATTGGTCCTTCCTCACCCGTTTCCGCATTCACTTGCACAAATTGGTGGTTGAGTAAGAAATCAACAATATCTTGGATAGCTGTCCATAAGGTTTCGACAGCCTTCCCTTTGATCATTCCACCTTTGACAACGATCGAGGTCAAGTAACCATCAGAAGAGATAGCATTAATGGCTTTTGATTGTTCTTTTAATTCATTCCAAAGAATTTCACTATCTTCGATCAAGTCTCCTTCGGAACCTTGTTTCACACTGAGTGAAATGGTAAATACATTCTTGGTTTGAGCGCCTTCAATGACCAACAAGAAGCCTTCACGCTCTCCATACATCACACGAGCTTCGCCATCAAATTGCAGACCAAGATCGGTAGCAATACTATATAAATATTCTGGTTTCATGTTTCCCCCTAGATTTTCAGGAAAGCTTGAGCTTTTCCCCATACTGTTCCCATTCTACCATAGGAGAAGCAAAAAGGACATATACAAAAGTATACATCCTTTTTTCAATTGTGTTACATTCAGTCTTATTTCTCAACACGAACGCCAAATGTGTCGATTTTAAGTTGGAAAATCTGACCATCTAGCCCGAGTTTTTCGAGAGCTGCAACAAAGGCTGCTGCATGCTCTGGCGCTAAGAGGTTCATGATCGTTGGGCCTGCTCCCGACAGATAGGTGGCGTAAGCCCCATGCGCATGGGCGACTTCTTTGACCTGAGGAAACTCTTTGACAAGAGATTGACGGTAGCGTTCGTGGAAATGATCAGACTCGATGGAGCGACCAGCCGTCAGCAAATCTCCCTTGAGGAGAGCTGCGATAGCGACATTGGCTACGCTACTGGCTGCAACAGCTTCCTTATAAGACCATTCTTTCGGTAGGACATTCCGACTATCACTGGTCTTCAATTGGTAGCTCGGTACAAAGGCCACAAGGTCACAGCTTGGGAAGTCAGCCGTGACATATTGGACATCTTCACCGATGTAGCTCGCAATGACCATATTCCCAAAGATAGCTGGAGCTACATTATCCGGATGACCTTCGATCTCGGTCGCGATGCGTAATTTCTCAGCGTCTGATAGCTGGAGGTTGGCTAATTGGTTGGCCAATTCAATCCCTGCGACAATGACCGAGCTAGAAGATCCAAGACCACGCGCCAAAGGCACTTCACTAGTCATCTTGATCCGATGGGGTTGCATATCAGTTGAGATAGAAAGAGCTGTTGAGAGCAAAAGGTTTTTCTCATCTGTCGGAATCCCTGCTCCAAGATCATGCTCAATAAACCAAGCATCTGCTGGTTCAAGGACTTCAATGGTCAAATAGCGAGTCACGGCAATCCCAACAGAATCAAATCCTGGCCCTACATTGGCACTGGTTGCTGGAACAATAATTTTCATGCTTATTCTCCCAAGACTTTAAAGGTATTCAAGAGTTCGAAATTCGCCTCTGAATCCAATTTTTCAACCAAGTTCTTGAATTGAGTTTGGTTAACTTGGTGAGTAATGATGACAACACTTGCATAGTGACCATCTGAGTCTTCTTGAAGGATTTGCTTGAAGGAAGCTCCTTCTGCATTAAAGATTTCCGCAAGACGCAAGATTTGACCAGTCGCATCTGGTGCCTTGATTGAGAAGTAATAATTGTTCTTCACGTCTTCTGGCTTAGCCAATTGAAGAGGGCGACTGTATTCATTGAAGGCTTTACCGATCGTTCCTTCTTTTAGACGACGGACAATGCGGACGAGGTCGGCTACGACACTTGTCGCAGTTGGTTTTTGACCAGCACCTGGTCCGTAGTACATAGACTCACCAATACCGATGGATTCCACATAGACCGCATTCATGACATCATTCACTCCTGCGAGTGGATGTTGTTTTGGAAGGAAGGTTGGTGTCACTTCTGCTGCGATCCCTGACTCTGTTTCAACGATAGATCCGACCAGCTTAATGACATATCCAAGGCTTTGAGCAACCGATACATCTTGAGGAGTGATCTGGCTGATCCCTTTGTGACCTACTTGGTCAAATTGGATGTTCATCCCAAAGGCAAATTGACTCAAGATCACCATCTTGTAGGCTGCATCAATCCCTTCGACGTCATTGGTTGGGTCACTTTCAGCGTAACCAAGGCGTTGCGCTTCTGCTAAAGCATCTTCATAAGTCCAGCCTTCTTCCACCATTTTGGTCATCATGAAGTTGGAGGTTCCATTGACTACACCGAGTACTTTGGTCACCTTGTCAGAAGCCAAAGAATTCACCAAGGTCCGAAGGATTGGGATCCCACCCGCTACAGCTGCTTCATAATAAAGAGCTACTTGGTGTTTTTGAGCAACCTCTAACAATTCACTTCCATGAACAGCTAGAAGGTCTTTGTTAGCAGAGACCACATGCTTACCCGCTTCAAGAGCACGGGTGATAAAGGTCTTCGCTGGCTCAATCCGGCCCATCAATTCAACCACGATGGCAATCTCTTTGTCTTCAATGATCTCATCGACATTGGTCACAAAGTTGTAGTCATGGCCAGCCGCTTGCAAGCTTTGCTTTTCCGCATCATCGCGAACCAAGACCTTGGCAATCTCGATTTCATCTTGAGCTGCCTGGGTAATTTTTTCATGGTTTTCTTTTAATAAAAATGGTACGCCACTGGCAACAGTACCAAATCCTAGTAAGGCAATCTTAACAGACATCCTATGGGTCTCCTTGAATTTTCTATAATAGGTCCATTATAACAAAAACTTGCGTTTTTTACAGCCAATTGCCTTAAAAAGTCTGAATCTTCATGACAATAGCAAGCTGTAGCAAGTTCTGGAAAAGAACATAGAATTTGTGGTACAATAAAGAAAATAATGAAAGCGGTGACACCATGAGTAAACGAAGACTACCTAAAAAAATCAAAATCCTACTTGGGATCAATGCCCTTCTTCTGGTTTCTATCTTTATTTGTAGCTTTCTTCTGATCAAACGGATCACTCAACCCAGTGATGGAAATACAAGTAACACTGCCATGACGCGCTCGCTAGATGAAGACAGCTCCTCTATCGAGTGGACCCGAGTGAAAAAGCCGGTCAAACTGCCCATCCTCATGTACCACTCTGTACATAATATGGCTGAGTCCGAAGCTGCCAATGCCAATCTGATAGTTGATCCAGAAACCTTTGAAAGCCAACTAAAGGCCCTGAAAAAAGCGGGTTACTACACACTGACCCCTGAGGAGGCCTATCGGATCCTCGCAAAGAACGAAGTTCCCAAAGGAAAGAAATATGTCTGGTTGACCTTTGATGATGGCGTCGAGGATTTCTATACCATCGTCTATCCGCTTCTTAAAAAATATAAGATGACGGCCACTAACAATATCATCACAGACTTTACTCAACAGGAAAAAGAAAATGTCCTGACCTTTGACCAAATCAAAGAGATGAAACATGCTGGCTTGACCTTTGAAAGCCATACGGTCAATCATCCAGACCTAGCCAATTCCAGCATTGAGACTCAAAAGAATGAGCTGGTTGCTTCTAAACGCCTGCTAGATAAGGTGCTGGATCAAAATACCAGCGTTATCGTCTACCCATCTGGTCGCTACAGCCAAATCACGATCGACCAAGCCAAGAAAGCTGACTACAAACTAGGCCTCACCACTAAAAATGGACTCGCCAGCTCCGCTGATGGCCTCTATTCCCTCAAACGAGTTCGGATCCTTCCAACCACTACAGGAGAGGACCTCCTAGCCATGATCCAAGAATAAAGAAAGAGAGTGGGACAGAAATCGGTAATTCGTTAGAATTCGATTTCGTCGTCCCACCTCCGCACAGTTGAGTAGGGCTGTAAAAGCTGATGAAATCAGCGTAGTAGAGCCCACTCAACCACTGCGTTTTGCTCGACAATACAAAAATAATTGAGAGGCTAGGACTTTTGTCCCAGCCTCTTTTGTTAGAGTTCCTTCTCTAGTTCATTTAGAAAGGTGATTAAAAATTGATGGCGACTTTCTGCCATTTGCTTGCCAGTCTCCGTGTTCATTTCATCTTTTAAGAGAAGCAATTTGTCATGGAAATGTTGGACGGTATCAGTGAGGGACCTCCCTTTGTGGCCACCATAGGAAAAAGTTCGCGCAATTCCTACAGCTCCTATCGCATCCAGGCGGTCTGCATCCTGGACAATCTTGCCTTCTAAGGTTTCTGGATGCTTACCGCGATTTTTGCTGAAAGAAACAGCATTGATTACCCGACAAATCTGCTCGATTTGGTTTTTAGGAGTACCGATCTCTTCTAGAAACTTACGAGCATTCGCATGATTCTCTGTTTGAAACAATTTATCATCATCAGCATCGTGAAGAAGAGCTGACAAGCCCACTATCTCCAGATCACATGGACCTTCTGCTTGTGCGATTCTCATAGCATTGGTATAGACGCGGAGGGTATGCTCTACATCATGGCCATCCGCTCGATCAGCAAATAAGGTTTTAACATACTGCTTAGCAACTTGGATTCGTTCTTCGATCATCGTTCTTGTCCTTTGTTTAATCTCTGCTCAGTTTTATCTATTCATTTGAACTAGTTATGGAGATGTGCAGTTTACTTTAAAACCACCTCTCGGTGGTGATTACTTCTTCTTTTGTGGGAAGAGAGGAAGGCCTAGGGTCGCGATTTTCTCAGCGGGAATCTTCATGCCATCCTTGATCCATTTGGAGATGACAGAGACAATGGCTGAGCTCCAGAAGGAATTGAGGTAGCTGCCAGCGCCATTTGATGAGCTGCCATTTCGTTTTTCTAAAAAGTCATAGACTGCCTTGGTCAAGAGCCGTTCAAAATTGTAATCAATGGCCAGGCTGATAATCTTAGCTTCTTTCTTAACTTCCTTAAAAAGATAGACCCAGACTTGGTAGAGATCTGTCTTGAGGTTGTAGCCATCTAAAGACTTGGTAATTTTTGCGATACTAGATTGAAAGATAGACTCAAGAATCTCTTCTTTTGATCCATAATTGCGGTAAAAGGCCGCGCGAGAGACCCCAGCACGCTGAACCAGCTCAGAGATGGTGATCTTTTTCAGATCTTTTTTCTCCAATAGTTGCAGGAGAGAGATTTCGATGGATTCTCGTGTAATCGCATTGTTTTCTTGGTTAAATCGTTTGAGATTTTCCAAGGATTTCTCGGATATTTTTCTTTCTGCCATAACATTTACTTTCTATCTGTCTCACCTGATGTTATCTGCTTGGATAGCATGGTACTTCATGATATAATTGTAAAAGAAGACAAACTACTTGTCAATGTACATTTTTATACAATTATGAGGTATGAACTGATGAAATGGAAAATTATTGCGGATTCAGGCTGTGACTACCGCTCTTTGGACAACCTGGCACCAGATACGGAGTTTGTCAGTGTCCCACTGACCATCCAAGTGGGAGAAACTATCTACACAGATGATGTCCAACTCAATATCGATCAGATGATGGAAGAGATGTATGCGACTACGACTGCTTCTAAGTCTGCCTGTCCGAGTCCCGATGATTATATGAAGTCCTTTGAAGGAGCTGAAAATATCGTCGTTGTGACCATCACTGGAACCCTTTCAGGTAGCTACAATAGTGCTGAGGTGGCCAAGAAGATTTATCTAGAAGAGCATCCGAATACCAATATCCACGTCATTAATAGCTTGTCAGCTGGGGGTGAGGTGGACCTGATCGTTCGCAAGCTCAATCAGTTGGTCGCTGAAGGCCTCGATTTTGATCAAGTAGTCGATGTGATCACGACCTACCAGTCTAAGACGAAGTTGCTCTTTGTTTTGGCCAAGGTTGATAATCTGGTCAAAAATGGGCGTCTCAGCAAATTGATCGGGACTGTTGTCGGACTCCTCAATATCCGTATGGTCGGGGAAGCTAGTAAGACCGGTACTCTTGAGTTGCTCCAAAAAGCTCGGGGCCAAAAGAAAGCGATCAAAGCTGCTTTTGATGAATTGATCAAGGCGGGTTATGCTGGCGGTCATATCACCATCGCCCACCGCAACAATGAAAAATTTATTGAGCAATTCTCTGCATTGGTTCGTGAAAAATTTGCCCATGCAATGATCGAAGTCCTTCCTACTTCTGGACTTTGTAGTTTCTACGCCGAAGAAGGCGGCCTCCTCATGGGGTATGAAATTTAAGTTACCACTAAAAAGAGGCTAGGACAAAAGTCCTAGCCTCTCATTTGTTTTTGGATTGTCGAGCAAGACGCAGTGGTTGAGTGGGCTCTACTACACTGATTTCATCAGCTTTACAGCCCTACTCAACTGTGCGGAGGTGGGACGACGAAATTGAATTCTAACGAATGACCGATTTCTGTCCCACTCTCTTTTTTTATTCTCCGATCTCTTGGTAGAGGGTACGGATTTTTTTGCGGTAAATGGTATAGCTGATCCCAGCTCCGATTAGCAGGATGACACTATAAAGGATCACAGCCAGCAGGGTGCTGACGGAATGATAGGTCCAAATGAAGCTGACAATGATCAGGAGAAACATCACAAAGAGAAAGACAATCAAGAGGATAGACTGAAGAACTGCATTCCCACGATGACGGGTCATCAACTCTGTGATATTGGTCCAATTGGTGCTAAAGTTCTGAAAATCTTTGACATAGTCTCGGATGCAGATCGGAATGGTCGTTACAACCCAGATCAGTAACATGGCAAGGATAGCTAAGGGATGGACGCCAAAATAGAGACAAACGCCAACTAGAAGAATGACAGGAAGGATGGATTGCACCAGATAGAGCAACCAAAACTTCATAAAGAGATAGCGTTTGAAATCAACAGGGAGGGATCTCAAGTATTCAAAGTTTTCGCGCTCTAGCGAAATACCGATACTGGTCAAGCCTCCAAAACTATTGAAAACACCGATCAAGATGGCAACAAGGGTCAGTGGTACCAGATACTGGGGTGTCAAGTAAGGACTGAGGCCTCCTATATTTTTTGATGCTCCTGCTGCTCCACTGAGGAGGAAAATATATGGCAGAATACTCATCATCAATAGGACTTGCACCATAAGGGTTCCATCGCTCAAGAGTCTGCGATGATACTGAATGACAAACTGTCTAAAGGAGTCTTTCTGGCCCACATGGATGGCTTTCACGCGCTCTTTGACGGTTTGGTTGGTCGCAACCGCAAGGGCTGCATCATAGAATTGTGGGATCACGATTTTGCGAACCAGGCCGATCAAGACCAAAAGCACCGCTATCCAGCCCAGAAGGCCAAGGATCGCTCCACCATCAAAAGGATGGAGGATAAACTGATGAAAGGCTGTAAAAGGTGGAAATAGAATGGGAATATCCGCTCCACCCGACACCTCTACCCGATGGGTTTGGACTAGATTCAGATAGAGATAAGCTCCTAGGCTCAGAAGAGAACCAATTCCGACCATGATGTTGGAGACCAGGGTCGTGTGTTTTTTGAAAAAAAGGGTCTTAGTGATCAAATGAGCTAGTAAAATCGTCGCTAAAAAGAGAACGCCTAAGAGAATCACGGCACAAAAGAGGCCTAGCAGGATCCCTAACGGATTGAAGCCGCCTGCTTGGACAGGCAGGATCAAAAAATAGCTGATCAATGGAAGGATAGCCATGAGAAGGGTCAGGATGACCGAGATACTTTTTCCAGCAATGACTTCCGCATCTGAGAAAGCATAGGGCCGGTAAAACTGGAGGTCCTTGCTTTCATAAAAGACATTGTAAAAACTCATAAAGCCTTGGGAAATGGTCATCAAGGAAAAGAGGGCCACCATATTGACAAAGAAGGCTGGCTGATGGACAAAATCATAGATACTAAAGAGCAAGCCAAATATGAGGAAATAGACCAATCCTAAAAAGAGGTAGTTGAGCACCGATCTGCGGGCAACATTGAGTTTGACGTCCGGTTTTTTAGCCTGTTTGGCGCGTAATTTTGCGATCTGGGCCGGCTGACTAGCATAGATGATATTGACATTGACCAGCTGTTGGATGATCTTAAGACGCATGATCGCCACCTTCTTCCTTCCGCCCCGCTAGGCTGAGATAGATACTTTCCAGACTTTGTTCGGGATGTTGGCCCTTCAATTCCTCGATCGTCCCATAGAAGATGAGATTACCTTTTTTGAGAATGGCGATCTTATCACAGAGTTGTTCGGCCACTTCTAATACGTGGGTAGAGAAAATAACCGTCTTGCCGCGATCCGCATGTTGGCGCATCATTTGTTTTAAATCGTAAGAAGCCTGTGGATCCAAACCGGTCATGGGTTCGTCCAAGACCCAGATATCTGGATCCGACAAGAGGGCTGCAATGACAAAGACCTTCTGGCGCATCCCATGTGAAAAGGATTCAATCACTTCATAGCGGTGGCTCTGAAAATCAAAGATCGTAAGAAGCTCTTCCAAGCGTTGATCACAGTCTTTCTGACTCATATCATAAGAGGTCGCAACCAACTCCCAGAATTCATTGGCTGTGAGGCGCAAGAAAAGATCTGGTGAATCCGCTACATAACCGATCTTCTTTTTGATCGCCAGCCGATGGCTATAGAGGTCCTGACCATCCACTTCAATGGATCCAGTAGTTGGGGTGATGACACTGACCAGGCTCTTAATCGTCGTTGACTTTCCAGCTCCGTTGTGGCCAATCAAGCCGACAATTTGTCCATCTTCGATGGTCAGATCCAAGTGGTTGAGGGCAATGTGCCCATCGTAATCTTTGGTAACTCCGTGAAATGTAATCATGTTAACTCCCTAATGGATCCTCATTGGGACCGTTTTTTCTTATTCTGTTGATAAGCGATCATCGAAATGGTAGAGCAATTCTAGCAGATAGTTTGGAATGGTCTCTAAGAAGTCTTCTTTGTAGACCCGCTCTCCTCGCTTATGCAATTCTTTGCCCCAAGGGCCTAGATTGACCGCTGGAACCTGAATTTGGGCAATTTTTTCCAGATCCAGATCATAGACCTGGGCTGGTGTGGCTAGGCTATCCAAGACGACTTGATAAGAGGCCACATCCTTTTCCAAGGCACAATAACTGGTGTCGTTAATCCCCATAAAGTATTCTTCGACTTTTAAGAGGTAACCTCTTGTGTCCAGATACTCGCGGTAATCAGTGATGAGGGACACGATATTGAGATCGGTATTGTCCAAAAAGCGGCAGTTCATGGAAGGATAATAGGGGGGCGCAAAACCAATAACCACCATGGGATCCTTATCTCCGAGAAACTCTAGGAGTCGCTGGATTTGCTGGATTGCAAGGCTCTGGTAGCTGGTCCCATTACGAAAATCGTATTCCGCTTTTTGGTTAGAAGCTTCCCTAAAGGCTTGGTAACCTTCTATGGCTTGGCATCGTTCCTCTAGTTCTTGATAGGTGATGACTCTTGGCCTTGCAATCATATGGTCTTGGCCAGCCTGATCCTGCAAGTGCTCATACTTCTTGTAAAAGGCATCCAAGGCCTCCTGACTAAGCTCATAAATCCGCTGTAGGAGCTCTTGGGGTGTTTTCTTCAAATGCAGAACACTGAAATAACCAGCCGCATAGAGCACGGTCGATACATCGTACTGGTCCTTCAAATCTCTGAGATAGGACCAAGAAGGAAGGGGAGACGTTTCTCCCAGCGCCTGATCTGCCAGATCGGGATGAAGATCTAGCTGGCTTGCGATGGCCACTAAGAGTGACAAGGCATTGATCCCTTTAAGGGGCTCCTTCATATGGGACAAGACACCTTGTGCCACAACGACCGGCATGAGTTTGCCGACTGTGCCAATGTGAAGGACCTTTTCTTTTCCTACCTCTGATTCAAAGGGTTCTGAATCCACTGCTAATACATAATTCAGATCAAACTTCTCCTGCAAATCTGTGAGGAGGCCCAAAGCTCCACGCATCCCACGTGAATAGGATTCCTCATCTCCAACAGAGAGATAGAGCAGATTGACCTGACCTTCCACGGGATCTGCCGCATAGGCTTCCAGAACCCCCAATTGAAGGGCCAATGCTGCTTTCATATCGCAAGACCCTCTGCCAAATTTCCATTCCCCAGAAGCTAAATCTTCCTGCATATCAGGTCGACTGTCCAGTCTTTTCAAAGCTTCTGCTACTTTATCAGAATCGAGCGCGATCTCCGACAAATTTCCATAGTCTTCTAGATCAACTGTATCATGGTGGTGGAAAAGGATAACTGTTTTTTTCTTTCCCTTATCAACCAGGGCCCAATTGACCGACCGATGCAAGTGATCCTGTGGCACCTGATAGCGCCCAAAATGGTCCGGGTGTTCCTTGAAATAGGGGATTTGTCCAATCCGTTGATCCAGGTAGGCTTCGATTCCTTGCTCGGTCTCAGTATTGGTGAAGCTTGGAATCGCCAAGGCTTCGGAAAAAATCGTTTCGATGCTCTCTCTATTGGTGGTTTTCACTTTCTCTCCATCCTTCTTTTCTACTATTCATCTTTGTGAGCTTTGCCAAGTGACAAAAGGCTGGTGAGCATGAGTCCTAGGAAGCCAAAGAGAGTCCAAGAGCTTGTTGCTTGACCTGTTTTTGGAAGGCTTGGTTGGCTTGTCACTTCTATCTTATCTTTATCAGCTCTTTGAGCCAATTCTTGTGCAGTTTCTTCTTTTTGTTCCTTACGGAAGTCCATCGGATCTCGACCGTGGCTTGGTTTTTGAGGAATTTCAGAAATAGCTGGATTGGTTGGCGTCATTGGATTACTTGGAACAATTGGTTTTTCCGCTTGATCTACTGGACTTGGGTCTTGTTCAGGATCTACTTTTGGTTGAATGGTTGCAATTGGCAAGATCCGATCTGCCAATGACGCATAGTCTGTATCTTTTTCACTTGGTTGATAACGGAACAAGAGAGATCGACTGTCTTCTACGATTGGAATCGTTGCAGAAATAGAATCTGTCTTGAAGGTCACTTCATAAGGATCTGCAAAATAGATGTAATCTGGATCATAGGTGTGCAAACTCAAAACCAGTCGATGGCCTTTTTTCACTGTATAGAGATTTGGTTGCAGATACATGGTGTAATCATGATATTCGTTTTCTTTCAGATCAATAGAATGACTAGAACTTGCTGAGTCATAGCGAGATGCTGGATTGGCCAGATTCATCCAACCACGCGCAATCACCACACTCTTAACCTTGTGGGTCTTGTAACGTTTGAGAGGCAAGGTTTCAAGGTTGCTACCATTCCAGTAGCCTGTCTCATCGATGGTTTCTTTTTCCAATGTGCGCGTGCTATAACCGTCTTTGTCATAGGTGATTTCTTCTTTGACCACATCAAAGTCTTCGTCTGAAACATCCATCAGGGTCGCACTGACATGAGCATGGTTTTTGTCTCCCTTGACAAAAGCAGCGCTAAAATGCACAGGAATATGGCCTTTGATGGTGACATCTTGGTCGACGGTGGCTGCATAGGAAGCTGCCACTTCGGAAGAATGGAAGGCTGCATCTTGGTTACGTGTAGTCCAGTTATTTCCTGTACCATAGTAATCGCCAGTTACTGTCACATCCTCCCGTTTAGAGTAGATTCGAGCGGAGATGGCATTGTTGGTATCCCATTTATCAAAACGACGCCATTTACTTGGATCTAGATTGTCCTGAGCTGTTACTTGTGGAAGGTTTTCAATCCCATTTTCAATACCGTAGAGGTAATGGCTATACCAGAGATTCATCAGGTCATTAAAGGCTTGGCCTGCGACTTCTGTCCCTGACCAACGAGTAGATGGATAGATGTGATTGCCCTGGTGGAGCAAGACCTTGGCATCGATCCCCGCCTTTTTATAGGCTTCTAACATGAGTTCAAAATGTTTGGGTTTGACATTGTCATCATTGAGCCCTTGGATAATGAGAGGGGCCGCTTTCAGATTGGCTGCATTGAGCGTGTAGTCGCGTTTAGCATATTCTTCGTTGTAATTATGACCATCCTTGTGTTGGAGCTCATTGAGCTTGGTGATATAGGCTGCATAGTAATCCTTGACCTTGTCCCAATCTTCCTTGTCAAGGATACGACCAGAGGTATAGACAGATAACCAGGAAAGGTCATTGGAAGCTCCTGTATCAAGGGGAGAGCCTTGGCTGTTGAAATGGTCATACCAACTAGCAATCCCTGCGGCTGGCACAATGGTCTTGAGCCCTTCAACCCCAGTGGACGCTACACCAAATGTCGTCGTACCTGCCCAAGACAAGCCTGTCATAGCGACATTGCCGTTGGACCAGTCTGCCTTAACTTCCTGGTTGCTAGTCTTATCAGAGTAAGCTTTGCGTTTACCATTGAGCCATTCAACGATATTTTTATAAGCAGCGACTTCAAGGTCAGAGCCGGTCGTATTGATCCCGTCTGATCCTTTTGAGCCCAAACCACTGCTGGTCACCACTGCATAACCACGAACTAAGAAATAATTGTACCAGTTAAGATTTTCATAATCATAATGCGTATAATCTTCAGAGCTTTCACGCGGATTGACATAGTACCAATCCTTTGGATCGGTCGCTTTGGCTACTTCTTCTGTCGTAACAGTCTTGGTTGCTTGGCGTTTAGCAGGTTTTTCATAGAGCTTGGCCATATCGAAGTTTCCACCTTCTTTGAGACCAATTGCCTCTAAGGTACGCTCTTCTGTCGTTCCTGTTACATAAGGGCTGGCTTCAAAGATGCTGGCTGCCTTATAGTCCCCATTGACAGCAGCTTTTGGCACCTGCACAAAAGTCTTGACCAAGTCAGGCTTGCCGTCTCCATCCGTGTCATAATCGGTCTCAACATAGACAATATAGCGCACGATGTCACTCTTGTCATAGGAGTAATGCTCCGGATCGTCTCCTGGCGTAAATGGGAAAATAGGTTGTGCTTTGCCATTCAAAAAGAGAGGAGTCTTCTTATCCGCGCGGTAAGCGGCACGGAGCTGTTTGGCTACATCAACCATCGAAGTGAGATTAGTAACCGGAGCAGAACCTTCCACTCCTTCCTTGACCATCCCTAGGCTCTTAGCAAAAGCTAATCGGTCTTTATCAGTAGATCCGACTTGATTTTCCTTGGTTGAAGCCCAGTTCAATAGTTGATTGACTGCCTCCGTCACCGTAACTTCTTTTTCACGATCCTGGTCGGTTACAGTTGCACCAGTAATTTCAGCCAAGTCTCCTTGGGTTACTTTTGAAGTCGCGCGCTCCTCTTGACTGCCAACGGTAGGCGTCGCAGGCGCAGGGCTTGGCTGATTGGCCAGAGTGGACTCAACAGTTGGGGCGCTTACTACCGCTGGACTTGACGCAGGTTCTTCATGTAGCTCAGTCGTCGGAGTAGTTGTCGGAGCGGTTGGCGAAGTGGTTGGTCTGTTAGTTTCTGAAACCTCTTCCACTTTTTCAGGCTGTACGGTTCCTTTAGTGTCTCCTTGTGTTGAGGTCACTGTTTCAATAACTTCAGGACTTGCCGTAGAAGGAGTCACCGTCTCCTCAGTAGTTGTGCTACTTACTTGGTCTGCTTGCACATGCTGGGCGAGTACAGCAGGACTAATCAGTAAACCTGCAACGAGTAGAGAAACAAGAGTTGTTTTTTTCATAAAATGGTCTCCTTTCACCATTTTCAAAGTCAGTCCTAGCGGAGCCTGACTCTATTATGTTATATTCTCACTTCATTTCTTTCATGTATGCGATTTCTTTTCCAGAAAGGGCTTGATTCCAGCGCAAACGTTTGTCGCATCCAACTATTTTTGGTAAAATAGGGACATTCACATGAAAGAAGAAATAAAAATGGAAAATCAAACCTTAATGCAATATTTCGAGTGGTATTTGCCCTCTGATGGGAACCACTGGACGCGTCTTGCTGAAGATGCGCAACACTTAGCAGACTTGGGTATTCGTAAAGTCTGGATGCCGCCTGCTTTTAAAGCTACTTCTAACAATGACGTTGGGTACGGAGTCTATGACCTCTTTGATTTGGGCGAGTTCGACCAAAAAGGAACAGTTCGTACCAAATATGGCTTCAAAGACGATTATCTTCAAGCTATTCAAGCCCTCAAAGATGCTGGGATTCAACCAATGGCCGATGTCGTTCTCAACCATAAAGCTGCTGCTGATGGCTTAGAGGAATTCGAGGTCGTTGAGGTCGATCCTATGGATCGAAACAAGGTTCTCACTGAGCCCTTCACCATTCAAGGATGGACTAAATTCACCTTTGATGGCCGAAATGGCGCCTATAATGACTTCCACTGGCATTGGTACCACTTCACCGGTACGGACTACGATGCTTCACGTAATAAGAATGGGATCTACCAAATCCAAGGGGACAACAAAGGTTGGGCTCATGGAGATCTGGTAGACAATGAGAATGGAAACTACGATTACCTCATGTATGCCGATATCGATTTCAAACATCCCGAGGTTGTAGAGAATCTCGACCAATGGGCTGACTGGTTTATCGAAACGACTGGTGTAGAAGGTTTCCGTCTGGATGCGGTCAAACACATCGACTCCTTCTTTATGAAGAATTTCATCCACAATATTACCCAAAAGTATGGTGAAGATTTCTACGTCTTTGCTGAATTTTGGAATGGCGACACAGAAACTAACGATGAGTACTTGGAAAGCATTGATTACCTGTATGACCTGGTCGACGTAGCCCTCCACCAAAACCTCTTTAGAGCTAGTCAAGAGGGTGAAAATTTCGACCTTCGAACTATTTTTGATGGAACACTGGCGCTGAATCATCCTGAAGAGGCCGTAACCTTTGTGGACAACCATGATACCCAACGAGGGCAAGCCTTGGAATCTACCATCCAAGAATGGTTTAAGCCTGCAGCCTATGCCTTGATCTTACTTCGTGAAGCTGGTTTGCCTTGTGTCTTCTATGGAGACTACTACGGTATCGAGGGCCAATTTGCGCAAGAAAGTTTCCAAGGGGTCCTCGATCGACTCTTATGGGTTCGTAAAGATCTGGCTTATGGGGAAGAAACGGACTATTTCGATGATCCTAATTGCATCGGTTGGACACGTTCAGGTACAGAAGAATCAGCACCAATCGCCTGCTTGATTTCCAATAACCAAGCTGCTACAAAAGTCATGGAGATCGGCTCATCCTACGCAGGCCTCACCTACTATGATGTCCTAGAAAATTGTAGCGAAACTGTCCAAGTTCAAGAAGACGGTACTGCTGAATTCCCAGTAGCAGAACGCTCCGTCAGCGTCTGGGTAGCCCAAGATAAAGAGGGCCAATAACCTTTATATGTAATGTTCTCCTAGGATCTATAGCTTCCTAGGAGAATTTTTTCCTGTAAAAATTTTATAGGAAATACAGCTTCATTTTAGCACTATAAGAAAGCGCTGTCAATGGGTATCGCGTCTATTTGAAAGAAATAAAGAGCATCAAAAAACTCGTCTTCCAGTTTGGAAAACGAGTCTTCTTTTTAGCTCAATTCTGCAATGATTTCTTTCAATTGGGCTTTCGTATGAACTCCAGCCACTTGTTTGACAACTTGTCCATCTTTTTTAAATAGAAGAGTTGGGATCGACATGATACCGAATTGACGCGCTGTATTTGGATTTTCATCGACATCCATCTTACAGATTTTCAAATCATCTTCATGTACTTCTTCTGCCAACTGATCCAAGATTGGAGCTTGCATGCGGCATGGACCGCACCAAGTTGCCCAAAAGTCAATCAAGACAAGGCCTTGGCTGGTTTCTTGTTCAAAAGTTGCATCTGTGATTACGTGTGCCATATTTCCTCCTTTTTCAGTAGTGACTACTGATTCTGCATTTCTACTTTTATTTTACACTAAAAGATGTCATTTTAGAAATATTTGCTACGGGGACTCCTTAGGCATCTTCTCTCTTTTTGCGCCAAAAGATGAGACTAGAAGCTGTAAGGCTGATCACCCCTAAGAGACCCAGAGCATGGTCTTTGCTCCCTGTTTGAGGAAGCGTAGGATCTGCTTGCTCTCCTCCTGCAGGTGTCACTTCTTGAGGATCTTCTGCCAATCCTTGTGAAACAAATTGATGTCCATAGGATACAGCTAGTGTAATAACAGGGTTCTCTTGCCTAGATGATCCTGTTTGCATCTGTTCATCTTTTTCAGGAAGAGTTTGGCTTGGTTGGACAAGGTGTTCTGGAGTTGGAAGCGTATATTCTTCCTTGTAGTGCACTTCTGGAGCGACTAGAGCAGCTCCTTCTATTTCTGGCAATTTCGCATAGTCAGTATCTGTTGCACTTGGTACATAGGATGCCTTTTGAGCGCGGGTCTTTTCGACAATTGGAATCGCCGCCTGGATAGAGTCTGTCTTGAAGGTCACTTCATATGGGTGCTCCACCGTTAAATCTGATGGGTCATAGGTGTTAAAGACTAGAGCTAACTTGTGACCTTTCTTAACCGTATAGAGATTTGGTTGGAGAAAAACTGTGTAATCGTGGTATTCCCCAACTTTTGGCTCAATGCTAGCGCGAGAGCTTGCTGAATCGTAGCCAGACTCAGGGTTCGCAAGATTGATCCACCCTTTTGCGATCACCTTGTATTTGGTCTTGATGGTTTCGTATTCGGCAACAGATAGGTTGCTTAAATTGCTTCCCATCCAGAAACCGTCTGCTGTTTTATCTTGCTTGACGCTACCATTTCCTACCACGTCAAAATCCTCATCTGCCACATCTACCAAGAGAGCGTTGATTTGGAAATTCTTTCCTTGACCTTTGGCAAGAGCTGCCTTGAAATGAACGGGGATGTGGCCCTTGATCGTAGTGTCCTCAGTAACATCAGAAACGAAGGTCAGATTGGCCTTAGAGGAGGCTTTGCTGACTGTTTCATTACGGTTAGCGATCTCAACACCTGCAGCCGCATAATCGCTAGAAATGGTTTCTTCTAGCCGTTTCGAGCTTGCATTCAAGAAGAGACGTTGACTGCTCTTCCAGTTATCATAGCTGGTCCACTTGCTTGGATCATAGTTGTTTTGAGCTAGAACCGCTGGCAAGCTTTCGACGTGATTGTCCACTCCGTAGAGGTAATGGGTCAGCCAGGTATTGAGCAGGTCATAAAAGTCCTGACCATTGGCAGTGATGCCGTATCCCCGTGACATAGCCGCTGGGTAGACGTGATCTCCTTGGTGGAGATAGAGCTTAACATCTTGGCCTGCTTTCTTGAGGGCATCGTACATGAGTTCAAAGTGTTTGGTCTTAACATTGTCATCATTCAAGCCATGGACGATCAGGGCGCTGGTCTTGAGATTTTCCGGATGAAGGGTATAATCCCGCTCCTTCCAGACATCACTGTAGTTACGATCATGAGCGTACTGGTCCTTATTCAATTGGTTGATGTAGTTAGAATAGTTTTGCCAAATACCTGCCCAGTCGTCTTGGTCCAGCATTCGCGTGCTAACGTAGAGGGAGAGCCATGAAAGGTCACTATAAGGTGCATTGCCAAACTGGGTTCCTTGGCTATTGAAATAATCATACCAAGAGGCAATTCCTGCTGCCGGAACGATGGTCTTTAGGCCTTCTACGCCTGTCGCTGCCACACCAAAGGTCGTGGTTCCAGCCCAAGAGAGACCGGTCATTGCGACATTGCCTGTTGCCCAGTCTGCCTTAATTTCAACATTGCTAGTCTTATCGGTGTAGGCCTTGCGTTTTCCATTAACCCATTCGATAATATTCTTAAAGGCATTGATTTCGAGATCAGACCCTGTCGTGTTAAATCCTTCTGATCCCTTGGTACCAAGTCCAGCACTGGAGATAAAGGCATAGCCTCTGACCAAGAAATAGTCGTACCAGTTCAGATCTTCGTAGTCATAGATATACTCGTAGGGACTGTAGTAATACCAATCCGATGCCTTGGCTTTTTTCGCTGCTTCTACTGTTGTTTCACTGCTTACTGGCTGTCTCTTTGCAGGTTGACTGTGCAGTTTCTTCATATCGTAGCTACCGTCCATTGGAAGCCCCAAACTTTCAAGAGTCACATAGTTTTCATCGAGCGTCCCCGCTACGTAAGGACGCGCTTCGAGAATAGTTGCTGCCTTAAAATCACCTTGCGCTATGGCTTTTGGTAATTGAACAATGGCTTTGACTAAGTCTGGTTTGCCATCTGCATCGGTATCGTAGTCCGTTTCGACATAGACTGGGAAGCGCACAATTTGGCTGTCCTCATATTTGTAGTCTTGGTCTGCTTTTTCTCCCGTCGTATAAGGGAAAATAGGCTGGGCACGACCATTTAAAAAGAGCGGGCTTTTCTTTTCAGCACGATAGGCATCGTAGAGTTTCTTAGCTGTTTCATACATCTTGGCCAATTCTGGCTGACTAACCTTACGAGTCAGATCATCAGATTTTTCAATCAAGCCTAAACTCTTGGCAAAGCGTTCGCGATCTGCTTGACTTTTGCCCAATTGGCTAGGATCTGTTGCTGCCCATTGAAGCAAGCCATTAACAGCATCTTGGACCGTCAACTCTTTAGAGGCCTGATCCGCTGCAAGGGTGCTACCTGTAACCTTTGCTAAATCATTACTTGTTGCCGGAGCTTCTGAACTGGGAGCAGATTGAGGTGCAGCTTCCCTGTTGGTTGTTGCTGGACTTGCTACTGGGACCGTAGGCTCACTTTGTCTTGTGTGTTCTTCTGTAGCAGGGGCTACTTGATTTGCAACTGCCGTCCGATCCAGCGATGCCTCACTCAAGCTCGCTCCTTCTTCACTAGTGGCAGTACTTGTGTCACTTGTTGTCGGTCTTGCTTCGGAAGCTGGAGCATGGACCACTTCTGTCGATGGGGCTAGCTCTTCTGTCTGCTCATCTGCTGCTACTTGATGCAAGACCATCGGTGCGATCAATAAACTTGATGCGACAATGGAAACCATTGTTTTCTTTTTCATGTCAGTCTCCTTACTTTTTTGTAATAAACACTTCTATTATACTATGTAAGCGTTTTTATATCAAATAGATATTCAAATGATCCAAAAAAAACCGAGGCATCAGCCCCGGTTATCGATCCTTATTTGACGTGTTTCTTAAGATCTTCTTGTGCTTTTTTGTTTGACTCTGCTTGTTCTTTTTGCCATTTTTCAAGGGCTTTGTTGTAGTCAGCAGTTGTCACAGCTTTATCTTGGAGTTTCATTCCTTTGTAGATCACGTGGTCTTTTCCTTTACCACCAGTCCATGCAAATGGAGCTGAGAATGGTTCGATACGTGTCAAGAATGGACGTCCTGTTGATGAAGAAGTTGGCATCACAAGGGCACTATCAGTCAACCAAGCTTGTGCAGCCGCATATTTTTCATAGCGTTTGTTGACGTCTTGTGTTTCTGCACCAGCATCTTTGATCATCTTTTCAAAGTCGTACAGACCAACTTTTTTAGCTGCTTCATTGTTTTCACTTGGGTCAAATCCAAGGAAAGTCTTAGTATTTTCACCAGATGAAGCTTTCAAGATATCCATGTAAGTTGATGGGTCTTGGTAGTCAGGGCTCCATCCAACATTATCAGAGAGATCCCAGTCTTCGCCGGCCGCATTTGGCGCAAAGAGGGTCACATTTTGAAGATCTTCTTTCGAAAGCATTTGGATATCGATGACGATATTTTCTTTACCAAGTGCTTCTTCAACTGATTGTTTGAATGATTGTACCCGTTGAACTCTTGATGGTGTGGTTTGGTCTACAGGCATATCGATGTGAATTGGGAATTTCACACCTTCTGCTTCCAAGGCAGTCTTCGCTTTTGCAAACTCTTCCTTCGCTTTCTTAGCATCGAAGAGACCATTTTGACCATCGTCTAGTTTAGTAGATTTCCACTCATCTCCGTAGGTATCCAATTGAGTTTTCACCATTTCACCAAAGGTCTTACCATTAGCTTGGACAAATGTTGGTGGAATGTAGAGGTTACGGATGATCTTGCTTGCTCCGTCTTTTCCGTTTAATTGAGCAGCATACGCTTCACGGTTGAAGGCAAAGCTGATCGCTTGACGGAAGTCCTTGTTCAAGAGAGCTTTCTTAGTAGATTGTTTTTCTTCATCGGTCTTCTTAGCTGTGTGTTTGTAGGATTGACGGTCGATGTTGGTACCAATAACATAAGAAGCAGCATCTTGAGGAGTGTAGGTGATTTCGTCTTTGAATTCTTTGGCTTGCTCTGAGTAACCAGATCCAGTTGGGAAGAGTTTTGCCAAGCTAAGAGCATTTTCACCGAATGATTTGGCCAATTTACTTTGGTCTTGTCCATCGTAGAATTCCAATTTCACATCTGAGATGTAGACCTTGTCTTTATCCCAGTAGTTTTCATTCTTGGTCATTTCGATAGAAGATTTTGAAGTAAAGCTCTTCAAGATGTAAGGACCATTGTAAAGAAGGGAGCTGGTGTCACTTGCTTGAGCGAATTTATCCCCTTTTGATTTCACGAATTTTTCGTTGACAGGGAAAGTGATCCCAAGAGTCAATTTAGAGTTCCAGTAAGATTCTGGTTGGTTCAAAGTGATTTGAAGGGTATGATCATCAACTGCTTTTACTCCTACAGCTGAGAAATCTTTATTTTTACCACTGACGTAGTCATTCAAGCCTTTGATAGAATCTTGGATGATGTAGAGCATTTCTGATTTGTTATCAGCCGCATATTTAATCCCTGTGACGAAATCTTTAGCTGTTACATCCGCATACTCTTCGCCTTCTGAATCATACCATTTAGCATCGTCACGAAGTTTATAAGTATAAGTCAAGCCATCTTGCGAAACTGTCCAATCTTTTGCAAGAGATGGAATCAAGTTCCCGTATTTATCATTTTCAAACAAACCATCAATCAAGTTTCCAGTGATATCGTGGGTTGCTGCTTTACCAGATGTGATATAGTTTAGGTTTTCTGGCTCAGTCTCATAGACATATGAGAATTTTTGACCGTTGCTTGAGCTAGATGATTTAGAACCACCCGAACAAGCTGCTAGGATACCTGCTGAAAGGAGGGCAACTCCCGCAAGTGCAATGACATTTCTTTTTTTCATGTAAAACTCCTTAAGAAATTTTAAGATTATACCACAAAGGTTTTCAGAAGAAAAGGAATTTTCAGAAAATTTTAGTTTATAAAAAAACTACTCCGGAGAGTAGTTATCAATTTAACTTTAAGACTTATTTGAGACTTTCCTTAGGTGAGTACGGACGTTAGGTGAAATTATCCAGTGGATGATTTCAGCAATCCAGGAAGTTCCATGACTTAGTTTTGAACCTAAAGTTTCAAAACTCCCGAGTGCTTGAAATGATTCTATTTCAAGCACTTTTCTCACAGCAGAAAGTCTCAGTTTTGATTTGAAAAACTATGAGGACTAGATATTTTATAAAAAAACTTCTTATGTTATTTTCTAAGAAAAAACATTGTTTTCTTTCTAAAAATAGTTCACAAAAGTAGATCCAATCTTTAATCTACTAAGTCGCTCTTGAGGTAGGCATCGACCATGCGCTCTGTTGCGACTACAGAATCCAAGTGGGTCCGCTCATATGAGTGGCTAGATTCGATCCCTGCCCCGAGAAGAGCGTGTTTCACTTCTGCTCCTGCGCTCATGGCTGCAGAGGCATCTGATCCATAGAAAGGATAGATATCCAACTTATAAGGGATTTCTTGGGCTTTTGCCAAGGCTACCAAATGCTGACGGAATTCGTAGTGATAGGGTCCTGAAGCGTCTTTGACACAGATGGATACCGTGTATTCATCCGTCGCTTGGTCATCTCCCATAGCTCCCATGTCCACTGCCAAGTATTCGACCACTTCAGCCGGAATACTAGAATTAGCCCCATGCCCTACTTCTTCAAAGACTGAAAAGGCAAAGGTGGTCGTTACTGGCAATTGGATCTGTTCTTCCTTGTACACGCGCAGAAGATTCAAGAGAATCGCCGCACTTACCTTGTCATCTAAGTGACGAGATTTAATAAAGCCAGTATCTGTCACAATGGTCCGGGGATCAAAGCTGACAAAATCACCCACTTCAATGCCAAGGGCACGGGTTTCTTTTTCATTGGTCACTTTTTCATCTAGACGGACTTCCATATTGTCCTGGGTCCGCTCTACAGTTCCCGCATCCTTGTAGACATGGCAAGAAGTCTGATGGACCAAAATAGTCCCAGAATGGGTCTTTCCTGTATTGGCTACATGGACTGTACAATTTTCCCCTTCAATCATATTCCAAGGGAAACCACCGATACGGTCTAGCTTGAGACGGCCATCTGCTTTCACCGCTCGGACAATAGCCCCCAAGGTATCCACATGGGCTGTGACGTAGCGTTGCTTGTCTGTGATCACACCAGGCACGGTCACATTCACGCCGCCCTTAGCAGTCCGAGTTACTTCATAGCCAAAGCCTTCAATGGTTTTGACCAAATAGTCCGCGATTTCACGTGTAAATCCGGTCGGTGAAGGAATAGCTGTCAATTCCTGCAAATAAGTCACTGTCTGATTCATAATGCCTCCAAATGTGTTTTTCTTTATTCTAGCATGAAATAGGTGGAATAGCTAGAGGAGAGATTACAGGTTAGCGTTTTTCAACTCTTCCCGTACTTGCATTAGGAGAAAGCCAGAGTTCTATTTATATTTTCAACACATTTTGGGAGAGATTCATCTAGTGCACCTAAAGAAACTTGTCCACAACTAACGGTGTCTAAACAAGTTCCACGCAGGCTATTTCAATGGTGAAACATAATTATCAGGATAAAATATGATGTAATTTTTGACAATATCTGTTAGACTATCTTCAGTTATGTTTCTCCACTTATGGAGATAGAAGGTTTCAGACTTGAGAACAGAGTGAAAACATTCGATACAGCCATTATCTGCTATTTCGCCTCTTTTCTGAGAATTCTTACACTCCTGTTTCCAGCGATAAAGGTGGAGCGTTTGACGCCGAAACATTCTAAAATAATAGATACAGCGCACGTTTTCTTATACTCTTCTACTAGCTTGATAAGACTTACTTTGTCGATTCTCTTATCAAGCTCTGATACTTTTTTAGTAATTCTACCTGCAAACGTAACTGTTCCACTTCAGATAACTGTTTCATCCCATTACCATAAGTATATTGTTTCCCCACGGGTTGGTGGAAACGGTACAATTCATCATTCTGATACCATCGCAACCAGTTCTTGGCCTGACTAGCATTTTTGATACTGAGGGTATCCATGATAACTTTATTTGATTTGCCTGCCTTCTTCATTTCGATACAGGCTAACTTAGTTTCTACCGAATATGCTTTTTTGACCATAACAAAACACTCCTGTTTCTAGTTTACCAGATTTCAACAGGAGTGTTTTCTTGTGTCTCATTTTATGGGTGCAGTGCCGACCCTAGGGATTCTTTCGTTCTCATATATACGTCATTAGTATAGGCTAATTTGATTTAAATTCCAAGAGAAATAACATTTTACATAAAAATCAGTGGGTATTTTACAATTTTTCCATATAATATAGCTAAAAAACAACTGGTTTTAAGAATTCTTATCTGAAACATTCGGAAATTTCCCTTAACCGTAGCGGAAAGTTGTTTTCTTCTCCTATTTATAATAGACTATCACTAACATTAGATGAAAAGGTGACTCTATGACTATAAATCAACTGCTTCAAAAGCTGGAGCCTACTAGCCCTATCCTTCAAGCTAACTTTGGAATTGAACGCGAAAGTCTTCGTGTCGATAGACAGGGAAAATTAGCACATACGCCTCACCCTTCCTGCCTAGGAGCTCGAAGTTTCCACCCTTATATTCAAACAGATTTTTGTGAGTTTCAGATGGAACTCATCACACCAGTTGCTAAATCTACCACTGAGGCTCGTCGATTTCTTGGAGCCATTACCGATGTAGCTGGACGTTCCATCAGTAAAGATGAACTTCTCTGGCCCTTGTCCATGCCTCCTCGTATCAACGCCCAAGAAATCCAAGTTGCCCAACTGGAAAATGAATTTGAACGCCATTATCGTAACTACCTGGCCGAAAAATACGGAACTAAACTACAAGCTATCTCAGGTATCCACTATAATATGGAACTAGGGAAAGATTTGGTTGAAGCCCTATTCCAAGAAAGTGACCAGATTGATATAATTGCTTTCAAAAACGCCCTCTATCTTAAGCTGGCTCAAAACTACTTGCGCTACCGTTGGGTGATTACCTATCTTTTTGGGGCTGCACCTATTGCTGAGCAAGGATTCTTCGACCAAGAAGTTCCAGAACCTGTGCGTTCCTTCCGTAACAGTGACCACGGCTATGTCAATAAGGAAGAAATACAAGTATCTTTTGCAAGCCTAGAAGACTATGTCTCTGCCATCGAAAACTATATCGAACAAGGTGATTTGATTGCGGAAAAGGAATTTTACTCGGCTGTTCGTTTCCGTGGACAAAAGGTTAATCGCTCCTTCCTTGACAAGGGAATCACCTACCTAGAATTCCGTAACTTCGACCTCAACCCCTTTGAGCGTATCGGTATTAGCCAAACTACCATGGATACCGTACACATACTCCTTCTAGCCTTCCTCTGGCTGGATGCCCCTGAAAATGTTGATCAGGCTCTGGCTCAAGGTCACGCGCTGAATGAAAAAATTGCCCTCTCTCATCCTTTAGAACCTCTACCTTCTGAAGCTGAAACTCAGAACATTACGACAGCTCTAGACCAACTGGTGCAACATTTTGGGCTTGGTGACTATCATCAAGGGCTGGTCAAACAAGTTAAAGATGCCTTTGCAGATTCCAGTCAGACACTAGCTGCTCAACTTCTTCCTCATATCAAAGACAAGTCCCTTTCTGACTTTGCCCTTGACAAGGCGCTTGCCTATCATGATTACGACTGGACTGCCCACTATGCCCTTAAGGGTTATGAGGAGATGGAACTTTCTACCCAGATGCTGCTCTTTGATGCCATTCAAAAAGGGCTTCATTTTGAAATCCTAGATGAGCAGGATCAATTCCTTAAACTCTGGCATAAAGATCATGTTGAGTACGTCAAAAATGGTAACATGACCTCAAAAGACAACTATGTAGTTCCTCTTGCCATGGCTAATAAAACCGTGACCAAAAAAATCCTGGCTGATGCTGGCTTCCCTGTCCCTGCCGGCGACGAATTTACCAGTCTAGAACAAGGTCTAGCCTACTATCCTCTTATCAAGGGCAAGCAAATTGTGGTTAAACCAAAATCAACCAACTTCGGTCTGGGCATTTCCATTTTCCAAGAGCCTGCCAGCCTTGATAACTATAAGAAAGCTCTCGAGATTGCCTTTGAAGAAGATACAGCTGTTCTTGTTGAAGAATTTATCCCAGGAACCGAATACCGTTTCTTCATTCTGGACGGGCGTTGTGAGTCTGTCCTCCTTCGTGTCGCTGCTAATGTTGTCGGTGATGGCAAACACACCATTCGTGAATTAGTCGCTCAGAAAAATGCCAATCCATTGCGAGGCCGTGACCACCGCTCACCTCTGGAAATCATTAAGCTAGGAGACATCGAACAATTGATGTTGACTCAGCAAGGTTATGCACCTGATGATATTCTCCCAGAAGGGAAAAAGGTCAATCTCCGCCGTAACTCCAACATTTCTACGGGTGGTGACTCTATTGATGTCACTGAGACAATAGATTCCTCTTACCAAGAATTGGCAGCAGCTATGGCAACTAGCATGGGGGCCTGGGCTTGCGGGGTTGACCTCATCATTCCAGATAAAACTCAGCCTGCTAGCAAGGAAAAACCTCATTTCACTTGTATCGAGCTCAACTTCAATCCCGCTATGTATATTCACACCTATTGTGCTGAAGGTCCTGGACAAGCTATCACTCCAAAAATTCTAGACAAGCTTTTTCCAGAAGTTGCCACAAGTCAAACCTAAAACCTAATTCTTAGGAACAAACAAATCACCTTTATCTCGATGATATGATACCTCTTAAGTAGACAAGGTAAATACCTAAAATCTACGGCTTTTTGTCAACTTTAGTGGGTTGAAGAAAAGCTAAGCTCGAGAAAGGACAAATTTCGTCCTTTCTTTTTTGATATTCAGAGCGATGAAAATTCGCTTCTTGAAGTTTTCAAAGTTCCGAAAACCAAAGGCATTGCGTTTGATAAGTTTGATGAGATTATTAGTCACTTCCAATTTTGCGTTGGAATAGGATAACTGAAGGTCATTGATGATTTTCCCTTTGTCCTTTAGAAATGTTTTAAAGACAGTCTGAAAAAGAGAATGAACCTTCTTTATATTGTCTTCAATGAGTCCAAAAAATTTCTCTGGTTCCTTATTCTGAAGGTGAAAAAGCAAGAGCTGATAGAGATTATAGTGGTATTTCAAGTCTTCTGAATAGCTCAAAAGCTTGTCTAGGATTTCTTTATTGCCTAAATTGTCAAATTAAGTTAGACTTTTCAAGTAACTCAGAAAAACTTGGTAGGGTGATTGAAATAGTTCTAATGGTAATTCATAGACTACCCTCTGTTCAGCTATTCCTCCTTCATCAGTAACAAAAAAATATTTCTCATGATGTCGCCAAATATGTTGTCCATAACCTTTTATTTCCTCAAACTTACTAACTTCTTCCCAGCCTAGTTTACTATATTTCATGTATGTTCTCCTCTTTGGGTACTAATATCTTTCATGATGCCTTCTGGCATATTTCCTGGGAAGGTTTGTCCTCCTGGTTTCCAAAAATCTTCAAAAGCAGATGCTTCATTTTCGCTTGGAATTCTTGTATGAGATTGATGAAATGCTTCTAATTTTAAAATTTGATGCATTTACTATGATTCCAAGTTTTCTATTTGATTTAAAAGCTCCCATAATCTATTATTGTAGGCTTCAATTTCTTCATTAATTTTTAGTCGTTCCAAATAATCATTCTTCCAAACAAAAAAGTCTGATAGACCTCCTCTTGGAGGATAAAGGATATCTTTAATTTCTCTTATTGTAGGGAGTGAGTCACCATTTTCCAATGCACATTCTAATCCTTGTAAAAATGAAATTTGTACATGAATTGTCCCATCATTGTATTGATTTAATAGTGGTAATATTAATTTGATATTATCTAATAATTCTTTTCGTTTCATTTCTTTCCTCACTAATTTAATGGTTTTGAGCTAATAACCTCTACACCTTCTATTTTCCACGGAGTTTCAATAAAAATTTGTTCATATTCCAAACCACCTTGATAGATGCCTCCTTGACTCGCAACAGGTCCTCTGTATATTGTTGTGCCAGCTGGTATTTTTATTTCGTAAACTGTATTTAAAGGAGAGCTGCCAGTGTAGTTTCCTGAACGATCTGTCCAAATTGGTTTTACTGCCGTATTTATTCTAACTTCTATCTCAGAATGTGGGGCTGATTCTGTAAACCATTGCCCTAGCGGATTGCTTTGGTCGCCAGCTCGATATAATATTTTGGGAGACTTCAAAACTTCAACATCATACCGTCCCCCATAAAAATTAACATTAGGCTGACCTCTTAAATCATTTAGTGGACCAGGATTTGTATATGAATTATATTCATAAGTTTGCAAATCGGGATATTTAGATTGAATATTATTTACTACTGGTCCCTCAACATCTAAATTCTTAGGTGCAGGCTGAGGCTTGACTACCGGCTGAAGCCTCGTGGTTGAAAAGTCTTTAAACCCTGAATTCTCCCTCGCAAGCCTGCTTTCTTCTATATTTCGTAAAATATGTTCGCGATCATAAGGTTTTGTGGTTTCTGTTATAGTTTTACCATTGATATCTACCTTAAGGTTAACCTCAGGAATTACTGGATTCCTATTGAAGAATGGAATCTTCCCTTTTACCTTACTATATACATCCAAGAACGTTGTATAGGGTTTATTGTAGTACTGATTATATCCAACATAAGTGGTTACCTTAAGGTAGCTCCTTAAAACTTTGTCCTATTTTTAATTTTCTACTATGTAAACTTGAAAACTCTTGACCTTACTGCCAACAACATGCTTTTCAACATCGCATTCCCACCAAGGAAGAATATCTTCTTCCAAAATTTCTAAAAATAAGTCTTTAGATGATAAGTCATCTTTTAAGAAGCTATCATAATTTTCAAGAATAAAGTTGTATTCTTCAGCTTTTATCCATGATAAGTCTGTCAGCCAATCTGTAATAGATGACCAATTATTGGCATCAGGAAGTCCGACATTTTTTTCAAGAAAACGAAATAGTTCTTCTTTGTTTTGGATCTGCTTCCCATCAAAATTTGCTACAAAGCCACTGAAAGGCAATCGATCTTGCATTTCAAGTTTCGTAATGTAATGAATTCTATTTTTCAGGATTTCAAACCTCTATTCTATTTTTTTAAAATGTTTTATAATGGTCTTCTGTTTTGAGTAAAATCTATTTTTGAATATCGATTTGAAAAAATAGGTTGATTCAAACTAAACTTGCTGGTTGCTGAGGAGGCCACATAACCTCCTACGATGTTCCCGATAAAGTTTGCAGTTTGAGCATCTTCTTCACTTCCACCTAGGAGTTTGGTCCCATGATAGACAACCTGACCACTTGTATAGAGATTTATTTCTCTTAGAATACAATATAATTATACAAAGTCTAATTGAATAGTTTGATTGCTCTCCATTTTTTTAGCTGTATTAATAATATTTTCTATTTCTCTTTGAGTTATCGGAAGATTCTCATGAGGAGGCTCCCATTGTGTCATACTATCTTTATAAACAACAAATTTTTTATTGATCAGCAATTCTCCTTGTGCTTTTATGAGGAAACCATTCTCTAAATCAAAAGTAATTGTTGATCTTGTTCCTGTAATTTTCATTTCTACCTCTCGAATATAATTTTTTCTACCCCTGTTTTAGGATCTATTGTTGTAACCTTAGTAACATTTGGATTGGCCTTCAATCTTGGTAGTTCGATGTTTTCCCAAATATTTCCTGGTCGTAGTTCGCTACCAACTACAGCTCTTATTTCACCAGATACTTGCTCTGCGTAAACATTCGAAGCTTCCTCCCAAGCTGTTACACTTGAAGGAGTATTAAAATCCCATTCAGGCATTACAATGTTCGTATCATCAATCGTAGATTCTAATGTAACTCCTCCTTTATTTTTTGCTATTTTTTTCGCAACATCCATTCCTCCAATGCCATCTGTTCGTCCTGACCAGAAAAAAGCCGTATCTGGATCAGTTTTCAATCTACCTCTTATTAACTCAACATCAAAGTCAGTTTGAGTAAAATCTATTTTTGAATATCTATTTGAAAAGACAGGAATTACTGGTTTCCTATTGAAGACAGGAATTTTCCCTTTTACCTTACTATATACATCCGAGAAAGATGTGTAGGGTTTATTGTAGTACTGATTATATCCAACATAAGATGTATACAAGGTACTTGCTAGTTGGAGGCTATCAGTAAAACCTCTCACCTTCTTGATATTTTTTGCACTATTGATTTCTTCCTGTGTAGCAGGTTTACCTGTAAAAGGATCAATACCTTCTTCAATTATATAATAATCATATTTAGTTTGAAAAGCAGGATCTCGCCAACTGAGCATTTTTTGACTATCTAAAAAGAAATAACGGTCTAGTAGGTAATGATAATTAGCTCGCTCTGTTTCAGATTTAAATAGTTGTGCATATGGATTCACATGAGCCATGGAGATCAATGTTTTAAGTTCTGGGTAGGCCTCTTCTAACGCTTCTTGATCCATTGCATCGATACGTTTCTTAAATTTTGGGTCCACCTTGGCTAATTCTGAAGGTAATAATCCTAAATGATCATTCTTAACTTCATTATATCTCTTCCATAACAATTTGAGATCATTCATATCCCACTTGGAGAGAACCACATCACCCTGCCCCATAGTCGTAAATCTTTTATAGACTTGAATCACGTCTCCATACTCTTCCTCCAGTTCTGCACGTGACATTTTTGAGAGTTTGTCTTCTAATGTTTCAACCTTCGGATTCTTCACTTTGTTTAGGTTTGCTTGACGTTTTTGCCACCCTAAAGAGACTGTTTGCTTCCAAGATAGATCCACTCCACTACTTGGAGGCAAGTAGGTTCCACTAGCAGCATCTCCTGTCGCTAGCAGTTCTTTTGTTTAAATTAACACGCCTACAGAATCATCCTAATATCAAATTTTTTTGAGAAATACATGGACAAACTTCTTCTAAATTAATAAACTGACTTCATCATATGCTATAATTTAGTTATATTTTACAAAAATGAAAGTTTCTAACTAATGCCCCTATTTGCTCATTAATGTAACTGGGCTGTTATGTCATTATCAGTTTTATGTTATAGCTTTATCAAGGAGTTTCGTCTATGTTTCAATACCTTAAGCCTTTGCGCTGGTATCTTTTCTTTAATTTTCTCTTTAGTGGCCTGTCCAATATTTGTACGGCTCTTCTTCCATACTTTACACAAGAGTTAATTCGTGGCCACTATCAAATAGCTTTGTCAGGTTATTGCATCGCAGTTATAGGTTACCTGACTTGCAACTACATCCAAATGCGACTTGACTGGAAACAGGCCATTCTCTTTTCGACAAATCTAAAGAACGATTGGTTTCAATCTCTTTTAGGACTTGCCCACCATGATTTCAAGCAGAAAACAGTCGCAGAATACATTTCTTATCAATCTAATGATCTTGACTCACTGGAAAAAGATTATCTACCTCCACTGATGAGTTTTTTTAAGCAGATTCTACGAATTTTGATTTATACCATCATTATTACCAGAACGATCAATCCTATAGTGGCACTGATCCTACTGATTTCAACAGCCATCAGTATTCAAATTCCAAAGATCGTTGGTCAATTGACTGCGAAGCGTAGACAAACCTATCTTGAAAAGCAAGGTGATTATTATCGGACCTTGGAGGATCTATTCCGAGGACATCACCTAGTTAACAAACTTACTCTACCTCATTTTATAGAGCAACAAAGAAGTTCTCTCAAAAACTTGCAGGATAAGTATCTTGGGTATGGTTTGACTAAAATTACAGGTATTCTCTTGACGGGTATTTCTTTTGAATTCATTAGCCTTATTCTCTTTTCCTATCTAGCTTACTCTCTATATCATCATCAAATTGGTATCCCTGAGGTGGTGGCCAGTTTTGGTTATATTACAGCCTTCTCAGAACCAATTCAAGAAATCCTTTACGATCTGCAAATGTTGGAGTCGGTAAAACCTGTAATTAAAAGCTTTCAAACTATTGTTAAGCATCCATCTTCAATTCAGGCACCACAGCTTTCTTTTGAAACGATCAAATTGAAGAATCTTTCTAAACAACTTGGGGAATCAACATTGAAGATTTCTTTTGCCACCATTCACAAAGGAAATAAGATTGCCCTCATAGGAGAGAACGGATCAGGTAAGAGTAGCCTACTCAATATTTTAAATGGTACGGATGAGGATTTCCAAGGCGAGATTTTGCTGAATGATCTTCCCCTAAATCAGCTTTGGGGAAGATTTGGCTTGATTTTGCAACAAGAGCATAGCTTCATCTCTAGTTATGAAAATAATGTTACGCTATTCAATACTTTCCCTGCAGAGTTTAAGGATGTGGAGTTCGAAGTAACACCTCCTCAATCCCTGTCAGGTGGTCAACAACAACGCATGTACCTCAATCGAGAAAAAAACCGCCAGAGTCCATTAGTTATTATGGATGAACCTTTTTCAGCATTGGATGCTCATCAGTTCGAGGCAGAATTGAAAAAAGTACTAGACTTACCGTGTGCTGTCATCATTACTTTACACCGACAGAATGAAGCACTGAAGAACTTTGACCAAGTCTGGGAAATTAGATCTGGAGAACTAATCATTCAAAAAAATGAGTAGACTTGCTTTCTCACGAAGATTTGTTTTACCATGATCAATACATCATCAGGCACAGATAGATTGAGGTCATCTTAACCTCAAAAAGAGAGTGGGACAGAAATCGGTAATTCGTTAGAATTCGATTTCGTCGTCCCACCTCCGCACAGTTGAGTAGGGCTGTAAAAGCTGATGAAATCAGCGTAGTAGAGCCCACTCAACCACTGCGTCTTGCTCGACAATCCAAAAACAATTGAGAGGCTAGGACTTTTGTCCCAGCCTCTTTTTTATATTTAATTGTATTTCTTCCAACCCCTTCTATTACATCTTTAATTTCAAAAGGGATGAATCGTTTGATCAGTGCATAAGTAAACTGGATTGATCTTCTCAATACTTCCTACTCGTCAGTGGACTTCTTAACTGTAATCACTCAACTAAAGATTTTATTCATACAAATGCAAATCATGATTTGCACTCTCTAAAAAGATATCACTCATTTAAATACTCTTTTCCTTAAATCCTATTCTACAAAATATGGCCATGAATTCATACGAAAACAAAAAGAGAGCAACAAACTGAGCTACTCTCCATTTTGTTTATTTTTCGACCATTCCGCCTTTGATAAGACTGTCTTTCGTTACTGAATAACTGACTGTTTTGTCATCTAGGGGATTAAATCCTGGTACGATTTCTTTTAATTTATTAAAATCGATTTTTGTGTAATCAATGGTATTGCGGATATAAAAGATTCCGTCTTTGTATTCTGATGTTAGTTCAAATCCATGGCCCATCAGATCTTTGAATTTTTCTTGGCTCTTAGCAACGGCTTCTTTCATGGTTTCAAGAGGGTTCTCACCAGGCACTTTTGAGACGTCGTAATCATCAACTTTTTCTTGTAATAACAAGGTATCTCCCTTGTAATACAATGTAATAGTTGACTTACCTGCTTCATCACTCGTTTCGAGAACGGTTTTTTGTGCACCTGCTAGTGCATCTTCTTTTTTGCTTTCATCAGTTGATGACTCTTTTGTCTTCTCTTTAGCGGATGATTTGCTTGTTGCTTTACTGGTTGCTTTAGTAGACGATGGACTAGTAGATTTTGTAGTCTCTTTTTGTGCGCAACCAGCTAAAAGAAGACCCGCTGTCAAGAAGACGGCTAACATTTTTGTGGTTTTATTCATTTTGAATACCTCACTTTTTATGATGGTTAAGGAAATGACTGACGTTTGAAACGAGTCATTTAGCAAGATCAACTGTCGTTTTAAATGTTATTAGAAAAGTCTCAAAAATGATGTCCGCAGTCCCTCCTTATCGATCATTGTAGCCATCTGGGTGGCTGGAATGCCAAGCCCAGGCTGTTTGGATGATGGTTTCGATATTGTCAAATTTGGGTTGCCAGCCGAGGATGGCACGCGCCTTCTCAGAGGATGCGATCAGGGTATCTGGATCTCCTGGTCTGCGATCGGCCAGCTCAAGTGGGATCGGATGACCCGTCACCTTGCGGGCCGCTTCAACGATTTGAAGATTAGAGAATCCTGTCGATGAGCCCAGATTAAAGGCGGTAGAAGGGTTGCCATTACGCAGATACTCCACTGCTAAAAGATGGGCATCTGCCAAGTCAAATGGATGGACGTAGTCCCGAACATTGGTCCCATCTGGTGTCTTGTAGTCATCTCCAAAAATAGCGATCTTCTCGCGTTTGCCTTGGGCCACTTGTAAGACGATTGGCAAGAGGTGGGTCTCTGGTCCATGGTCTTCGCCAATAGAGCCGTCAGGTTTAGCACCCGCTACATTAAAGTAACGAAGGGGCACATACTTGATGCCATAGGCTTGATCGGCCCAGCGCATGATGGTTTCCATCATGAGCTTGCTTTCGCCATAAGGATTAATCGGTTTTTGTGGAGTGGTTTCAAGAATCGGAATCTCTTCTGGAATACCGTAGGTGGCAGCAGTTGAAGAAAAGACGATGTAGTGCACCCCACATTCATGCATGACTTCCAAGAGTTTGACCATGCCAGCTGTATTGTTATCAAAATACTTCAATGGATCTGCCATAGATTCCGCGACTAGTGAGTAGGCAGCAAAGTGGATGACCGCATCAATATCTGCATGTTCCTTAAAAACCCTGCGCATAAAGTCTTGATCCGCTAGGTCTCCTTGGTAAAAGACGGCATCTGGATGCACCGCTGCACGGTGTCCTGTGACCAGGCTATCGACTACGACGACTTTTTCCTGTCCTTCATTGACCAAACGGTCTACCATGTGGGAACCGATATAGCCAGCTCCTCCGAGTACGAGTATTGCCATTTGTTTTCCTTTCGCTTCTTTGTCTTCTCTCTTATTGTACCAAATTTCTGCCTCTTCTCCACACTTAAAGTGTCGCGACAAAGCGTCTAAAGGCTGCTTGGCCTTCTGCTGTTCGCTTGTAGACTCCGGCATCTTCGAGCACGCGCGCAAAGATCTGACCGACTGATTCACGAACAATAGCTTCTGCCTCTGCTTCTTCTGTGATGGATGGGTGAGTGGCTTTCAAGTCATCCGCCCAGTCCTGGTGGTAACTAGCCACACTGCTTTCTCGTCCAAGCAGATAATCTTGGACCTGCTTGAGCTCCTCCTTGAGTCGAGGTGGCAAAATGGCTAGACCCATGACCTCGATCAGGCCTATATTTTCTTTTTTGATGTGTTGGACATCCGCATGTGGGTGATAAATGCCATCTGGATGCTCTGGTGAGGTTTGGTTGTCACGGAGCACCAAGTCCAGTTCATAATGCCCATCACGAATCCGTGCAATGGGGGTAATGGTATGGTGGGGCTGACCGTCGGATACCGCTAAGACTTGAACGGCTGGATCCGAGTAGCCTCGCCAGGCTGTTAGGATATGGTCTGCCAGGGCAATCAATTGTGCCTTGTCGTCCGATTGCAAGCGGAGAACTGACATGGGCCAGTTGACAATCCCTACCGATACAGCCCCAAATCCCTCAACGCTAAAGCTTTCCTCCACAGGAGCTAGCTCCATAGGGAAGGTGTGGCGTCCGCCTTGGTAATGATCATGAGTCAGGATGGACCCCCCTACAATGGGCAGGTCTGCATTGGAGCCCGCAAAATAGCCTGGAAAAGTCTCGACAATGGTCAAGAGTCGCTCAAAGGTCTTGCGACTAATGGCCATAGGAACATGCTGGCTATCGAGGAAAATGCAGTGTTCATTGAAGTAGGCATAAGGGGAATATTGAAAGCCCCAATCATGACCGTCCATGTCAAAACGGATAATCCGATGATTGGCCCGGGCTGGATGGTCTAGGCGACCTTGATAGCCTTCATTTTCAAAGCACAATTGGCAGGCTGGATAATGACTGGCTTTGGCAAGCTTGGCCGCCGCAATGTCTTTAGGATCTTTTTCAGGTTTTGACAGATTGATGGTGATTTCAAGAGAACCGTAGGGAGTTTCTGCCTCAAAGGCAATGTTTTGCGCAATCGCTTTGACCTTAATGTAATCATTGCGCATAGAGAGGGCATAGAAATCTGCAATCGCGTCTTCCTTGGACTGACGGTAGGTTTCCCAGAAACGATGGTTGACCTGACTAGGGCTAGGGGTAATCCAATCCATCAACTCCGCACCCAGACTGTCTTTTGCGGCCATACTGTCCTGGATCTTGCTATTTGCAACAGCGATCTCTACCAGCTGATCTTTGAGTGCGATCAACTCTTCTTTTTGGGCTGGAGCATCTAGCCCTTCTTCTCCAACGCGACTCATGATGCGATTTTTTAGATAAATCCGATCCATCTCTTCGTAGTCACTTGCCGCAATGACGGCTGTGACAAATGCATCTAATACCTGTTCTGTCATCCTATCTCCTTTTTAATCAAGTACCCGTGTTCCTGCCGCAACTTCTGCAATATAAAAGCTAGGCGCATAGCCAACGACTTCTTCATAGCGTTTGCCGACAGCTTCTTTAAAGGCTTCAACCTTATCTTTGTTTACGAGGGCAATGGCGCAACCACCAAAGCCTGCTCCTGTCATACGAGCGCCCAAGACGCCTTCTTGTTCCCAGGCTGTATGCACCAAGGTATCCAATTCTAGACCTGTCACTTCGTAGTCATGCTCCAAGGATACGTGGGAAGCATTCATGAGACGGCCAAAGCCTTCCAAATCACCTGCTTCAAGGGCCTTACGAGCTTGGAGAGTTCGTTGGTTTTCAAGTACAGCATGGCGAGCTCGTTTGATGCGATTTTCATCCTTGATCAAGTAGCTGTAGGCATCAAAAGCCCAGAGATCCAGTTCCCCTAAGGTTTGGATATCCAATTTTTCTTGGAGTTCAGAGACGGCGGTTTCACATTCTGAACGACGTTCATTGTATTTTGAATCCGCTAATTCCCGGCGTTTGTTGGTATTCATGATGACTACGACATTGTCTTTGAGGTCCAGCGGTACCAGATCATACTCTAGGGTGTTGGTATCGAGATAAATAGCCCGTTGATCAGCTCCCATACCGATGGCAAATTGGTCCATGATCCCAGAGTTAACTCCGATGAAGTGATTTTCGGTTTGTTTTCCGATCTTGACCAGATCTAGACGATCTAACTGAAGATCATATAGTTTCTCAGCGATGACGCCAATCAAGAGCTCAAGGGAAGCTGAAGAAGAAAGACCAGATCCATTTGGAATATTGCCGTAGACATAGACGTCCATTCCGCTATCAATGACATGACCAGCTTCTTGCAAGAAGTGGAGTACGCCTTTTGGATAGTTGGTCCAGTTGTGTTCTTTTTCAAAGTGGAGGTTTTCAAGCGGAACTTCAATGATCCCCTTGTCTTCAAAGTTTCCTGAGAAGAAACGCAAGACCTTGTCCTCACGCTTTCTTGCCGCTCCGTAGGTACCAAGTGTAATGGCTGCTGGGAAGACATGCCCACCATTATAGTCCGTGTGTTCACCGATCAGATTGATCCGTCCTGGTGAAAAGAAAGTGTGGTCAGCCTTTTCCCCAAAGACAGCCTGGAACTTTTCTTGTAAATCTTGAGATGTGATTGTTGTCGTCATGAGAAACTCCTTTAGTTTTGTAAACGTTTTTATACTTGTATTATATCTGATCACAAGTAAAACTTCAAGTGTTTTTAGTAAAATTTTATTAATTTTTTATTTTATGCCAAAGAAGGCTATAACAAAGGGTTTTCCTCCGATTAAAACTTCTATTCGATCATTGACAACTTGAGTTAATTTTAGTAAAACTTTACCAAAAAATCTCAATTGGAAGTGTCACCCAATTGAGATTCTTAATTCATTAGTTTTTCTTTCTTGGATAGACAAAAGATCCAAGGAAGGTTAAGAGGCTGACACCCATAAGGGAGAGGAGGTTCCCTGTTTGACCGGTTTTTGGCAATACCGATGATGCAGGACTGGCTGAAACACTTGCAGGAACCTGAGCAGTGTCATGTGATACAGAAACCGGAGTGACTTGTGGACCATCAAGAGGGCTCACCTTTTCTTGCTTGCTAACAAGAACCTGTGTTCCAGTGTGACCAACCTCTACTGGTTGTGTCTGATGGGTTGGATCTTGAACTGGTGAAGTTGGATCTTGGGTTTCTGGTGTTGGCAATGGTGCAGGTGCTGGATAGAAGAGACCATGACCAATACGGTAGGCGTACTCTGTTTCCGACATTTTTCCGTCTACAATTTTTGGAATATCAACCGGTAAGGTACCTAGATGTTCTTTGCCATTGAAGATGACTTCCACTCCTGCAGGAATATTAGGACCAAATGCATTGTCTGGTTTGAGGGATTCCGTTGGATCCATTCCCTTATTTCCATAGACTGCCAAAATGGCTTTGGCTGCTGGATAGTTGGCTACATCATAAGGTTTAGAGATAGAAAGGACAGCTGCCTTCTTATGGTTGGTATTGGCATAATTGACGATCTCTGTTGGGATCTTGGTCCGCCAGAAATCTTTATCCAGTTGCCCTTCATAACCGATCTCTGAAATGACTACGATGTGAGTCGCTTTTTCAAGATCTTCTTTTAGACTATCCAGAGTAGATTCTTTAGTGAAGTTCTTGGCCACAAAGGAGGTGTCTTTTGGAAGCACTCCGTCAGCAATTAAGCGACGCATACCCAAATCGAGTCCAGGAACTTCGTTTTCAAAAGCTCCTAAGAGTAAGACATGGTCCCCTGTTTGCACCTTAAATGGCAAGGTATTGTCTTCATTTTTTACAACCGTCACCGCTGCTGCTGCAATCTTACGTTCCAAGTCACGGTTGAGACTAGATCCGACTGCTTCTTCTGCTTTTTCAGCTGTCCGAGCACTTGGATCAAAATTTAGGACCCCACGTTTTTCTTTGAGAGTCAGGATCCGACGAACCGACTCATTTAAGCGCTCTTCTGAAATGTCACCGGTTTTCACGGCATCTACCACTGCATCTACAATGGTATCAATCTTGCTCAAATCGGCTTTACTGCGAAGGGTCGTTGGCATCAAGACTAGGTCAACTCCTGCTTTGATGGCCATTTTCACAGCTTCCACCTCACCGAAGTTCTTGGCAATGGCATCCATTCCCATGGCATCGGAGACAATCACGCCCTTATAGCCGTATTTCTTCCTTACCAAGCCCGTTAAAATATCATCTGAAAGTGTCGCTGGAACATAGATTTTCTCACCCGTTTCTTTTGACACGACCTGATCTTTTTCAATTTGAGGGTATTGGATATGAGCCGTCATCAAGAGGTCTACCCCTTCATCCATAGCTTTTTTGAATGGAAGGAGTTCCAATTTTTCAAGCTCAGCAAGAGATTTATCTACCAATGGCAGACCTGTATGGGAATCGACCGCTGTATCTCCATGACCTGGGAAATGCTTGGCTGCTACAGCCACATTGTAGTCCTGAATCCCCTTCATCATCGGAATACCAAGATAGGCAACCCGATTTGGGTCAGATGAGAAGGAACGAAGCCCAATCACAGGATTTTGAGGATTGTTATTGGTATCTAGAACCGGAGCAAAGTCCACATTCAAGCCTAGCGCAGAAAGTTCACGTCCGATGATTTGACCGGCTTCTTTCGCTAGTTTGGGATCATTGGTAGCCCCAATGGCCATATTGCCAGGAAGGGCTGTACCTGTCCCCAAGCGGTAGACGATCCCCCCTTCTTGGTCGATGGCTAATAATAGCGGAATCTTCCCGTTATTGGCTTTGTTTTCAATCGCTGCCTTTTGCATATCTTGCGTCATAGCCAGGGTCTGCTTGGTCTCTTTGACGTTTTCAGCAAAAAGAATGACGCCTCCAAAATCATATTTATCAATCGCATCCGCTACTTCAGCATTGACCTTGGTGAGATCCTGTGGCGACTCCTGATTAGCCTCCTGCCACTTACGGAAGTCCGGCATGATCATTTGCGTAACCTTTTGCTTGAGAGGCATATCTTCAAGCAGTTTTTCCACTTGGGGAGAGGCCGTCTCCGTTGTTGTTTCCGTTGGGGAGGTTGTAGGGGTTACTGCACGGTCTGTTGAAGTTGGCGTTTCGGCCACTTCTCCCTGATTTTCTGTGGTGGTTTCTGGCGTTGGAGAAGCCACCACCTCTTCTACTGTTGCTGCCGGTTCATTGGCTTGATCCGACGCTTGAGCTGTGTCTGCTTTTGCTGTTTGGACGGACAATAGAGCAAAAGCCGCTAATAGGGCCGCAGATGGATACATGATTTTTTTCATAAAGCGACCTCCTTTCTTTCAATAGATATTGTACCATTGTTTTATAGTTTTGTAAACGGTTGCAAGGCGCTTGTTTTAAAAAAGGATAAGCATTTTTTACTTATCCTTTAGTTCGTTCATATTTTTTTAAAACACCATTTCTTGACCATTTTCTGTCACTTGGTAAGTTCCCTCAGCAAGATCGATTCGGGCTACTGCTGTGACAGTTTGGTCTTTATTTTGGCGCGTGATGACAATGGTATGATCATCTGGTGTTTCCACCTCAATGCTTCCTTCTAGGTCAAAAGCTTGCGAGTTATTCCGGAAACTAAAGAGCTTGAGAAGGGATTGCACGACCGGCCGCTCCACTTCTTGAGCAATTTCTTCATTGCTGTAGTAATGACGGTTGATATTGCGGCCTTCTTTGGTGTTTTCTAAGAGTTCCAAATCATTCTTCCCGGCTAGGAATCCAACATAATAAACTTGTGGAATACCTGGTGCAAAAGCTTGAATTAAGCGGGCTAGGAAGTACTTACGATCGTCATCTCCAAGCGCAGAATAGTAGGTCGAATTGATTTGGTAGATATCCAAGTTGTTGTACTCTGCTGTTGAATATTTGCGTTTAACATTTGCCCCAACCTTATAAAGCTCATTTGAAGCATAGTCAATCTCTTCATCCGTCAAGATATCCTTGACATCGACCACCCCAATCCCGTCATGGGTGTCCAGCGTCGTGAACTGCTTCATCGGACTCATCTTCAACCACTTGGCAAGGCGCTCCACTTTTGAGCTATAGAGGGTATAGAGGGTTACCATGGGTAGCGCGAAGTCATAGACATAATAGTCGTGATCGGCAATCTTAAATTGAATGGAATAGTGCTCATGAATCTCTGGAAGAAGCTCAGCACCGTAGCCTGCTGCCATATCGCGCACCTTATCCAACAAATCCCAAATGTCTGGCTCAACGAAGAAATCATTGGTGTCCAATTTCTTCACCGCATAGGCAAAGGCGTCCAAACGAATGAGGTCACAGCCATTGCTTGCCAGGTGTTCGATAGTCTTGCGAATAAAGTCCATGGTCACTTCCTTGGTCACGTCTAGGTCAATCTGCTCTTCCCCGAAAGTATTCCAGAGATGCTCAGTCGTCCCATCCGCAAAAGTGATTTCTTGCTTGGGAGCTCGGTCTTTGCGCTTATAAATCAAATCTACATCTGCTTGAGTCGGACGATTCTCCGGCCAGAACTTGTCCCAGTTGAGAAAGAGGTCCTTGTAAGCACTTTGGTCGTGCTTTTCTTGGTAGTCCTTGTAGTATTTAGACTGACGAGAAATGTGATTGATCATAAAGTCAAACATAAGATAGTACTTGTCGCCCAAGCGTTTGACATTTTCCCAATCTCCAAAGGCTGGATCCACTTGGTCATAGTCGACAGGCGCAAAGCCACGGTCACCAGTTGATGGGAAAAATGGCAAGAGGTGAACCCCACCTACTGCATCCCCAAAGTGCTTCTCCAGATTTTCATAGAGATCCTTCAGGTTATTTCCTAAGCTATCTGAGTAAGTAATTAACATGGTTTTGTTTTGAATTGGCATAATGGTTCCCTTTCTTTTTTGAAAGCCAAGTCTTTGAGGACCTGGCTTTCATGAGTTTTTCTATTTTAGAATTACTTCCTAGGATACGATTGAAATCAGCAAGCTGAATCGTCCCTTTGTATCTGGAATTGAACACGCCCTAAGCTCTGTGTGAAAAAGATGAATCTTCCAAGAAGCTGAGGCTTCTTATTCAGATTCCCTAGTTTTCCACAGCCGTTACTAGTTCAATAGTCTACGGATGTGGATGCCCTAGGGTACTACAGAAATTTTCAGCAAGCTGAATCGTCCTTTTGTATCTGGAATTGAACACGGGACTAATTTCTTAGGAAAAAAGATAAATCTCCTTGTGTGCAAGCACACTACGTCGATTTCCTATATTTCCACAGCCGTTACTACTTCAGTAGTTTACGGATGTGGATGCCCTAGGGTACTACAGAAATTTTCAGCAAGCTGAATCGTCCCTTTGTATCTTATTTCTTATTTCACTGCGCCGTTGCTCATTCCTGCGATGATATGGCGTTGGAAGAAGAGATAGACAATGGTGATACTGATAATGCCGACAACGTAGGAAGCAAAGCTTGGTCCGTAGTCGTTGAAATATTGGCCTGCGTAGTTGTATTGGAACAAAGGCAGGGTCCACATTTTGGAATCCCGGTTCAAGACAAGGAGTGGCAACATGAAGTCATTCCAGAACCAAAGGGCATTGATGATCATGGTTGTCGCATGCATGGGTTTCATCATTGGGAAGATGATACGGAAATAAGTTGTAAACTTATTAGCACCATCAATTTCTGCTGCTTCATCCAAACTTTCTGGAATCGAGATTTTGATATAGCCGACATAGAGGAAGAGGGTCTGTGGAATCGCATAGGTCAAGTAGAGCAAGATCAAACCAAAGGTGTTAGCCAAACCGAGTTTACTCATCATAACTGTAATCGGAATCATGATGACTTGGAAAGGTACGAAAATCCCAAGGATCAAGAGGGTGTACATGATAGTAAATGCTTTTCTCTTACTCATATTACGTGCAATGGAGTAGGCTGCCATGGGGATAAAGATCATTACTGCAAGTAAAGACAAGACAGTGATGACGACAGAGTTCCAATAATAGCCTCCGATCCCATCAGCCAATAGACGGCTAAAGTTGTCCCATGTGAAATTGGTCGGGAATCCAAAGAAATTGTCTACGATATCCTTGGTGGGTTTGAAGGAACTAAAGAGGGTGGCAAGGAGCGGCACTAAAATCAGAACCGATCCTAGAATCAATAGAATGTATTTGCCAATCAAGGCTTTTCTTTCATCTTGTTTCATCGTGCTTCTCCTCTTAAATTTCAAATTTCTTAGATACTCTCAATTGGATGATCGAAATCACTACAATCAAGAAGAACAAGATTACGGCAATGGCATTGGCATAACCGAATTGGTTGTTTTTAAAGGCGTAATTATAAACCAAGAGCCCAAGTGAGGTTGTGGCATTGTTTGGTCCACCACCAGTCATGGCAAAGACTTGGTCAAAGGCGGTAAGACCACCTTTTAGGGCCAGGATAAAGACCATAGAGACACTTGGTAGCAAGTAAGGCAATTCAACATTCCAGAAGACTTGCTTGCTCGTTGCACCATCGATTCTTGCTGCTTCTGTAATCTCAGTTGGGATAGATTGCAGACCAGCTAGGAAGATAATGATGGGCATGGCCACCCCTTGCCAAAGAAGGACAAAGACAGCCGCAAAGATCGCTCCCCACTTAGTCCCTAAAAGACTGGTTTGGAGAAACTCAATATGAAGGGCATTCCCAATGGCTGGTAGACCGTAGTTGAAGACTTGTTTGAAGATCAAAGCCACTGTCAAACCAGACAAAACAGCTGGGAAGAAGAACCAAGCACGGAAGAAGGTTTGCCCTTTGATTTTAGAGTTCAAGACACGCGCAATGAAGATCCCAAGGGCAATTTCACCAACCACCATGGCAATCGTGATGATCGCAGTAAAGCCAATGGCATTCATGAATTTTGGATCCATAAAGAGGAGCTTAAAGTTGTTCAAGCCAACAAACTTGTAGTTATAGGTCAAACCTGTCCAGTTGGTAAAACTGTAAAAGGCTCCTTGGAACATTGGCACATAGAAGAAAATTGCTTGTAATAAGAGGGGAATGACCACAAAAGCCCATGCCCAATATTTTTGTAATACTTTTTTCATTGTCTCTCTACTCCTAATCCACATCCGCTTTCATCGGGTTAAAGAAGGCATTCAAATCATTGACCATTCCTTGTTTATCACCTGTCAAGACATAGTTCATCGTCAAGGTATGGAAGTCTGCTTCACTGGTCCAGTATTGTTGCAACCAGACCAAGTGACGATCCGTAAAGGCATATTTGGTCATCCCAGCAAGCGGTGAATCCTCTCCTGCTTGTTTGACCCCTTCGATCGCTGTTGGAGATCCGTCCACATCATAGTACTTTTGCATGACTTCTGGACGGGTCATGTATTCCACAAAGGCATTGGCTTCTTTTGGATGTTTGGTAGTAGCTGAGATAGACCATGCTAAGTCTCCCGCACCAACGGTTAAGCTTTGTCCTTTTTCTTTCCCTGGAATCATGAAAGTTCCAATCTTAAATTTCGGTTTTTGTTCATTGATCGCGGTAATGGCCCAAGATCCATTTGGTGTCATGAGGACATCTCCACGCGCGAAGGCACCAATAACATCTGTATAGCCAGCGCCTTCCCAGTTCTTTTGCTTAGATCCTTTAATGCGAAGGATATCCATGACCTTGATGTCATCCTTCATAATCGGATCAGACAATTTAATGGAATTTGGCTGAGAATAACGAAGGTATTGATTGGCTTCTTTACCCCCACCTGCTGCTGTCGCAAAGGCCAATTGATTATACCCATTGAGCGTCCAAGCTTCTGCACCTGCAATTCCAAATGGTGTTTGTCCTTTAGCAACGATGTCTTTCACCAACTGTTCGAACTCGTCCCAAGTTTCAGGAACCTTCAAGCCCAACTCTTCGAATTTGTCTTTGTTGTAGTAGATTCCGTAAGCATTGGCTGTGAAAGGAACGTTGTAGACTTTTCCATTTACAGCATATTTTTCAGCGTAGCCGTTTTTCACGCGTTTGAGATAATCTTTATTGCTTAAATCTTCGAAGACACCCGCTTTCGCCCATTCTTGCAATTCAATGGACTGTGGGTAAATATTGACTACATCTGGCACATCCCCTGCGAGAACACGTGTTTTCAATACTTCACCACCATTTGGTACATTGACAACTTTGACCTTAACCTTTGGATTTTCCTTTTCAAAATCACGCGCGATTTCTTCCAAGGTTTTGGTCATTTCTTTTTTCTGGTTGAAATACTCGATGGTCACTGTGCCATCCGCAGATTTACCATCGTTGGAGCAAGCGCCGAGCCCAAACAAGGCTAGGCCTGTAGTCGCAAGAAGTCCGATTTTTTTATACCATTTCATTTGGCTGTCTCCTTTTATTTTTTGACAAAAACATATTGTTTGCTGAGGAAATCTCCCTGAGGAAGAACGACGGTTAAGCCAGCATACATGAGCTCGGCTCCTGAATAGACTTGATCCGTCCCTTCTAAGCTATAGAGCGCATTTTCTTCCAACCCTTTGAGTTTCAGGGTCGGCTCGATCTCCTCAACAGTTGATAAGACCCGTACATAAGTTACAACCGTGCGGTCTTGATAAGTGAACTGGACGGCTGCTTGATTGCTACCATGACCTGGATTGATCAAGCGGTAGTGTTTTCCGAACTGAACAAGTGGTCGAATCGTTTTGTAATGAGCGACTTGAGCTGCGATCCGATCCAACTCTTCTTGCAGAAGACTGGTTAGATCCAATTCATAGCCCAGATTTCCCATCATGGCTACATGACCACGCGTTTCAAGTGGTGTCATCCGTCCCATCTGGTGATTTGGCACCGCTGATACGTGAGCCCCCATAGAAATGGTAGGATAGAGGTAGCTAGAACCGTACTGGATTGGAAGTCTGGCAATGGCATCCGTATTGTCACTTGCCCAGACCTGAGGGAAGTAACGCATCATACCGAGGTCATTACGGCCACCGCCTCCAGAGCAAGACTCAAAGAGAATGTTCTCATACTTCTCTGTTAAGTAAGAAACCACTTCATAGAGACCTAAAATATACGCATGGGATTGCATCTTGGTTTCAAGGTAGGTTTTCCCATTCCCAAGCTTAGTGATATTGCGATTCATGTCCCATTTGATATAGTCGATCTCATGATTTCCAAGTAAGTCATCCAAGACCTGCTTAATATAAGCCACTACTTCTTTATTGGAGAAATCGAGCACCAGTTGATTCCGTGAATAGGTGTGTTCGTAACCTGGGACTTGAATAGCCCAGTCCGGATGAGCCCGGTAGAGGTCGCTATCAACGGAAATCATTTCTGGCTCCACCCAAAGGCCAAATTGAAGTCCCTTGTCATGGATGCCTTGGATCAGTTCTGCTAGGCTTCCTCCTAATTTTTCTTCATTGACAGTCCAGTCACCGAGAGCCCGATTGTCATCATAGCGATTGCCAAACCAGCCATCATCCAGAACGAAAAGCTCGATTCCCACTTTTTGAGCCTCATCCGCTAGCTCCAATAATTTGTCTTTCTTAAAATCAAAGTAGGTGGCTTCCCAGTTGTTGATCAGAATTGGACGTTCTTTTTGGGCAAAGGGGCTAGGAATGATATGGTTTTGGACAAATGCTTGACTCTCTTGACTGAGTCCGGTCAATCCCTTATGGGAGTAGCTGATCATGGCTACCGGCGTATCAAAACTCTGATTTGGCGCTAATTCCCAGGAGAAGTTTTCTGGATTGATTCCCAATCCAACCCGAACTTCATTGAGTTGATTCTTTTGAACAAATCCTTCAAAATTTCCACTGTAGAGCAGTTGGAAGGCAAGGGCAGAACCAGCATCTTCTGTCACTTCATGCTCAGCAAGAATCAAGGCTGGAGTCTGGGCGTGTCCAGAAGCACCACGGTTGGAGCTGATGGAGAAGATTCCTTGCTCTACTTGCTGGCGGCGGACTGTTTTTTCTCTCGCATAGGCCCCTTGAAGGGTGATGACATCGTAGTCACCTGCTGGGACATCGGCCAACACACTGAAGGCCTTGTGGATCACGACGGTTTCATCACTATAGTTTTCAATCTTTGAAAAGCTAGTGATGGTTGCTCGATCCTCGTAAGCCGTGTAATAGAGGGTCAAACGCAGGGCCGCTTTATCATCTTCAAAGACCAAGGCCAAGGTTTCAGCCTGATCTACTGTATGTGGATTGGGAAGACCAGTTGCCTCGACACTGCCAGAGTAGATATTGGCTCCGACATAGAGGAAATCCGTCACCTCTGTGGCCCCGTGCTGGATTTGAATAGACGGCTTTCGGAAATCTCCAAGCCCGTGCTGTCCTAGGATCTGACGCTGGGTATCCAAGCTGAAGGTTCGATTGTCAGGTGTTGGATTTCCAGAGAAAGCATGATCCTTCTCATGCACCGTATTGGAAAAATGATAAGACGGGATCGGACGCCCCAGATGCTTAAGCATCAGGTAGCCATCTCGATTTTCAAGGATCAGGCTCAGTCCCTTACTTTCTACATAGAACAAATTTTGTTCGATACGAATTGCCATATCTTCCTCCATTGGACCCTAAAAAATCACTATGTATTTTTATATTCAGTTCCAATATTTTTCTTTTTTTACATGTCTTTATTTTACTTGATGTAAACGCTTTCGAAAATAGAATTTTGTTGGACATATATGGTAAAATGTTAGGTAGGAGGTTTCCCTATGTTAGTCTTTTCTGAATACCAAACCGATACCATTGACCTAGCCCTTGATTTTTATGGCTATGAAGATTGTCCGAAGAACTATGAATTTGGCCCTAGCGTTCGGGATAATTTTGTTCTGCATTATATCACCAAGGGAAAAGGTGTCTTCCGCTTCAATAATAAAGAAATCCACCTAGAAGCAGGGGATCTCTTCCTTCTCCCCAAAAATAAGGTGACCTACTACAAGGCAGATGAAGAAGAACCTTGGTCCTACTACTGGATTGGCATCAGTGGTACCAAGGTGAGTGATTTCATGCGTTTTTCAACCCTGCATGCAAAAGGTTTTCTAAAGAAAACAGAGGTGGACACTGAGAGGATCGGCCAATTCATGGAGCAACTCATCCATAAGGCGGAAGCAGCAAAGCTGTCCCCACACTACCAGCTCCACCTTCTCTCGCAGATCTATGAACTGCTTTATCTCATTGGGGAAGTAGCTCCCAACGTACAAAAGAGCTATCTCTCTCCCACCTATCAACTCTACCTGACCTGCAAGCATGTGATTGAGACGCATTACAATAAAGAACACTTGAGTATTCAAGAGATCGCCGATGACCTCAATGTCCATCGGTCTTACCTGACAACTGTTTTTAAGGAGTTTCACCAGATCTCTCCCAAAGAATTCCTGCACTCGGTCCGCATGCAACGTGCCCAGCAGTTGCTGACCAATACAGACGAAAGCATCAAGATTGTTGCTTACTCGGTTGGCTTTTCAGATCCCCTTTATTTTTCAAAGGCTTTTAAGGCCTATAGCCACCTGACTCCTAGCCAATATCGCAGCAAACATAAAATTTAGTAAAAATTTATTTCTTTTTACTAGTATTTAGAGTATACTGGAACTAGTAAGCAATAAAGGATGAACTATGGCAACGATTAAAGACATTGCAGAAAAAGCAGGCGTTTCTCAGGCAACGGTCTCTCGCGTCCTCAACCAGGATGCGACCTTATCGGTTGGTGAAGACACGCGCAGTCGGATTCTTCGCATCGCTGAGGACCTGCATTACCAAAAGAAAAGTCGCAAAACAGCGGCTCAACCAGTCGAAGATTCTCATAAAATCGTCATCTTTGAATGGTACACGCGCGAAGAAGAATTAGAGGACCTCTACTACTATGCCATTCGGATGGGCTTGGAGAAACAAGCCCAGGAATTAGGCTATGAGATCTTTCGTATCTTTAATAATGACGATTGGTCCTTGATTCAAGAGGCAGACGGCATTATCGCTCTTGGGAAATTCAGTCCCAAGACCATTCAAGATCTGGAAAGCTACAGCAAACCCCTGATTTTTGTCGATAGCAATACCCTCTATCTAGGGCATTCCTGTGTGACGACCGATCTAGAAGATTCTGTCATCACCGCTCTCGAGTATTTCCTTGAGCATGGCCACAAGGAGATCGGGCTCTTGGTCGGGCAGGAAGAAACAGCAGATGCGACACCACTTCAGATGGATCCCCGTCAACGGACCTTTCAACAGTATCTCACGGAAAAAGGACTTTATGAGGAGCGCTTTGTCTCTGTTGGTCAATTTTCAACTGAGTCAGGTTATCATATGATGGAGCAACTGATTCAAGCATTGGGCGACGACTTGCCAACTGCCTTTTTCATGGCCAGTGATGCCTTGGCTGTCGGGGCTCTGCGGTCCCTTCAGGAGCACCAAATTGCAGTTCCTGATCGCGTCAGTCTCATTTCCTTCAATGATACTTCCATCGCCAAGTATGTCTTTCCTGCCCTTTCCACAGTGACCGTCTACACGGAAGAAATGGGCAAGCAAGCCATTCAGATGTTGCGGCAGACCTTTCAAGGGACTCAACCAAGTGTTCCCTATATGGTCAAATTAGCTACCAAACTGACGATTCGAGACAGCAGTCGTTAGGAGGTCTTATGAAAACACACGAAATCCTCTTTCAAACACTTTCTCAGGCAGATGATTATGTCAACGGGGAGCAGCTAGCAAAAGAACTAGGTGTTTCCCGCACCTCTATCTGGAAGGCCATCCAACGTCTAGAAAAAGATGGGGTCATCATCGAATCCCTCAAAAAGAAGGGCTACAAACTGGTCTCAGGCGATATTCTGCTACCTGAAGTGATCGCAAAAAATACCCAATTGACCGTTTCCTTAAATGAACAATGTAGCTCCACCCAATTGGATGCCAAATTAGGCATAGAAGCCCATCAAGAAGGCAAGGCGCTCTACCTAGCCAATTCGCAATCCGCTGGAAAGGGCCGCTTTGGTCGTGACTACTATTGCCCCGATCAAGGGGGCATCTACATGTCCCTTCATCTCAACCCTCAACTGCCACCTGCGGAGCTCCCTCCTTATACCTTGATGGTCGCTGGAGCCATCTATAAAGCTATTAAAAACCTGACCCTGATCGATATCGATATCAAGTGGGTCAATGATATTTACTACCGCCATAAAAAAATTGGGGGAATCTTAACCGAAGCTATCACGTCCATCGAGACTGGTCTTGTCACAGATGTCATTATCGGAGTCGGTCTCAATTTAGCCATCCCTACTTTTCCAGAAGAGCTAGAAAGTAAGGCTGGTTCCTTATTTGAAGGGCCTTGTCCCATCACCCGCAATGACCTCATCAGTGAGATCTGGAAGGAATTCTTCCAAACAGATGTCGATGAACTGGTCTACCTCTATAAAGAGCGCTCCCTGGTCCTAGGACGAACTGTCACTTTTGAGCAGAACCAGCAGACCTATCAAGGCCTCGCCAAAGACATCTCTGATACCGGCCAACTCTTGGTCCAATTAGACAAGCAAGAAGAAATCTGGCTCAATAGCGGAGAAATCTCCCTCAAGCAGTGGAATCTATAAAACAGAGCTCACAACTCACAAAAGAGTCTGGGACAAAACGCTGTCTCAGACTCTTTTGTGTGAAGAAATATCAAAACTTTTTAAACCAATTCTTGATAAATTCTAAGCATATATCCAGTAAGAATTTGATAAATAATAATACAATTCCAATCTTCACAAACATGTAATATTTAAATGTGTCATCAAATTCATGCACACGGATCGGAAAGGTGAAGATATTAGACGGATTGATAAGAAAATATAGTGAGATACAAATAGATAAAACCAACGCCACTATAAAAATTTTTTTATGTATTTGCATTTTTTACCCTACCCTTTCTTGTTTTACAACATTAAATACCAATCACCAATTTTATATAGCCTGATTCATTCTTTTCCTCCTCTTTCTAACAGGCTATTTTATAGTTCTTACACCTTCATCATATACAAATTTCAAAATAATACAAGTCTGTTTTTCTAATTATTTTCATGATATAATAATAAAGTTTGAATATTAAACAAAAAACTCAGTAACTATTCCAACAAACTCTATAAAATTAACTTTTTAGATAGCGCCATGATATATTTAAGCTACTAAACAGTTCAATTCAGTATGTTTTTTGCCCTACTTTATATCATGACATTGAAAATACCTAAAAGCGCCTTCCGAAATTCAATTAAATTTCAACATTATTAAGTACTCTCAATATGAAAGTTCTTTCCAAATCCATGCAGGGGGCATCTAAATCAACAGGAAAAGCCTTGAAATCAAGGCTTTTTCTTGTCTATAGCAGATTTATTTTTGTATTCATTAACAATTAATAATTGAGAATCAAATTGAACACAGTAAACAAATCCGATCCTTTCATACTCTACCAAACACCATCCCCATATTATCCCCCCACTTATGGTATGATAGTAGAGTATGTTTAGGTGCCAAGCTACTTGAGCACCTCCGTGCTAAAAGGAGAACGAATATGAAAATCGCATGGAATGAAATGAAATACCAACCCAAGAAGTTTATCCTGATTGAACTCCTCATTACCATCCTCATGTTTATGGTGGTATTCTTGTCCGGTCTGACAAATGGACTGGGCCGTTCGGTATCGGCTCAAATCGATAACTATGGGTCGCTACACTACATCCTTTCGACGGACTCAGAAGGGATTATCCCCTTCTCAACCATTACGGAGAAAGATTTAGATGAGGTCCAAAAGATAGAGGGGATGGACTATTCGGGTTTGTCCATCCAGCGAGCAACCGTCTCAAAATCAGAGGATTCCAATACTCTGGATATCACCTACTTCGCGACCGATCACAACGAAGAAGAAATCCTCAATCCAATCATGGAAGATACAGACCTCAAGATCTCCGACTTAAAGAAAAACGAGGTCATTTTGGACAGTTCTTTCAAAGAGGATGAGGGGATCCAAGTCGGTGATCAAGTGATCGATAAAACCTCTAAGCAAAAACTCAAGGTCGTGGCCTTCGCGAAAAATGCCAAATACGGCTATAGCGAGATTGGTTTTATCAGCTCGGAGACCTACACAGGCATGCGGCAAAAAACAGATCCAAGCTATCAATGGCAAGCCCAAACCCTTGTGACCAAGAAAAGCATCACTTCTAGTGATCTAGCCAGCAACTTAATGGTGGCGGATAAGAAGCAAGTGATCGATAAAATCCCTGGCTACAAGGCTCAAAACCTGACGCTACGGATGATCACGTGGGTGCTCTTGCTCGCTTCCTCTGCTATCCTTGGGGTCTTCTTCTATATCCTCACCCTGCAGAAGTTGAAACAGTTCGGCGTCTTGAAGGCTATTGGCATGTCCATGAGCCAGATTACCTATGTCCAACTATCCCAGCTCACCATTATCTCCCTCATCGGAGTGCTGCTGGGACTTGGCTTGGCAACCATAATGGCGCCATTTTTACCCAATAGCGTCCCTTCCTTTATGACCCTGAACGACAATCTCACCATCTCGGTTAGCTTTATCCTGACCTCTATTTTGTGTGGTGCCTTGTCCCTTGTCAAAATCAAAAAAGTAGATCCAATCGAAGTCATTGGTGGAAATGGAGAATAAGATGGCCATTATTGCATTAGAAAATATCAGAAAATCCTACGCCGATGGTAGCCAGATGCACCATGTCCTCAACCAGCTGAATTTAAACGTCGAACCCAACGAATTTGTCGCGATCTTGGGCCCTTCAGGATCCGGTAAATCCACTCTCTTAGCTATCGCTGGTTTACTCTTATCAGCGGACGAGGGGCGGATTTCTATCGCTGGCCAAGACTTGACCGGCCTCAACCAAGGCCAGTGGACGCAAAAACGTCTGGAATTGCTCGGCTTTATCTTTCAAGATCACCAGCTCCTCTCCTATATGAAAATCGGTGACCAGTTAGAACTGGTGGCCAAATTAAAAGGGGAGAAGGACAAGAAAAAACGCCAAGAGGAAGTCAAAGCCTTGTTGGCAGATCTAGGCATCGAAGCTTGTTACCACCAATACCCGAATCAGATGTCCGGTGGGCAAAAACAACGGGCAGCCATCGCTCGGGCCTTCATCGGAAATCCACAGGTCATTTTAGCCGATGAACCAACGGCTAGCCTAGACCCAGATCGAGGGCAAGAAATCGCCCAGTTGATCCAGAAAGAAGTCAAATCTAAAAACAAGAGCGCCATCATGGTGACCCATGACCGCTCCATCCTGACCTATGTAGATACCATTTATGAATTAAAACATGGCCAATTGCTAAAGGTAGAAAAGGTTGATTAAATACAAGAGAGTGGGACAGAAATCGGTAATTCGTTAGAATTCGATTTCGTCGTCCCACCTCCGCACAGTTGAGTAGGGCTGTAAAAGCTGATGAAATCAGCGTAGTAGAGCCCACTCAACCACTGCGTCTTGCTCGACAATCCAAAAACAATTGAGAGGCTAGGACTTTTGTCCCAGCCTCTCAATTATTCTTGTGGCTCCTTGGGCAGTTCCATACGGAAGCGTAGGCCCATAGCTGTTTTATCAAATTGATAGGCCAGTTCTTCATGGTCTAGCAAGTGTTGGACCACGAAGAGCCCCAGGCCGCCTTCCTTCTTCTGGCGACTAGCGGTCATTGGCATTTCAGCGGTCTCTACCATTTCCTGGCTGGTATTTTCAATCGCCAAGTGCGTCCCTTCCTCTTCGAGACGGAGCTGGATCTCTCCACCGGCATCCGAATGTTTGACGGCATTACTGATAACATTTGAGAGGACCAATTTCAGAATCGCTGGGTTCATATAGACTGGTTTGACTGGGATCTGATTGTCAATCATGAGCGAGCGAGATTGAGCCAAGACCTTGTACTGGTCGAGGATCTGCTCTACGACCTGATCCAACTGGATCCATTCCTTGTCTCCGGCCAATTCTTGGACAGAGGACAGGGACAGGATTTCTAGGACGATCTGGTTCATCTCATCGACGATATCGAGGGAGACCGACAGATAGCGGTCCCGGTCCTTGTAGCGGCCGATCTTATCCCGCATATTTTCTAGGATAATCTTCAAGCTGGCCAGAGGCGTCTTGAGCTCATGCGAGGCTCCCCGTAGGAATTCGACCTTCATCTGCTCCAACTTCAGATTTTCTTGTTTTTGCTGCTCTAGATTGTCAATCACCTCTAGGAGATGGTGATAGAGGTCGTTGATCTGTTGCTTGAGAACGCCGATCTCATCCTGCGAGTGAATGGGAAGACTGGCTGTCCGATCCAAGCGCTTCATCCGCTTGGTCATCTGCTTGATCTCAAGGATCGGAGCAGAAATCAGGCGGGCATAGAGATAGGAGGCAATCACTGACAGAACAAAGGAAGCAAGAAGACTATAGGGAAGAAAGCCCAGACTGATGTCCCGCGCTTCCTTTTGCGAATCGACGGTTGCTAAGAATTGCAAGGTCAAGTCTTTTCCCTCTTTGGTCTGGATCTTTCGCTCCTCAATGACCAGGGAATTGTTCTGACTGTTAGGGTTCAGGAGCAGGTCATCCTTGACCTCTAGGGCATTCTGTTTTTCCTTGCCCTTGATCGAGACCTTGATATCGTTGGTCTTGGAATAAAGGTCAATGACCGACTCAATGGTTCCTTCTTCCTGGCCTTGGAAACTCTTGGCCAGGGCCTGGGATTTCTTCAAAATCGTCTGGCGCTGGGACTCGATATAGGTCGAGGGGAAAATAAAGTAAACCGAAGCGTGTAGAAGGATGACTAAGCCACTAAATAGGGCAAAGGTGATCAGAAAGATCTTTGCAAAGATACTTCGTTTGGTCATGGTCTCTCCAATTTATAGCCGACATTGCGTACCGTTACGATACAGTCCAGCTCTAGTTTTTTTCGTAGTTCCTTGATATAGACATCGATCACCCGATCAAAAGGAATCTCCTCTGTCTCCTTCCAGACGGCATCGAGGATCTGAGAGCGGGTCCGGGCCTTGCCCTCATGCTGGAGCAAGTATTCCAAGATCTCCAACTCCTTGGCATTCATGGAGATAGGTTGACCAGCTAGGCTGGCTGTGTAGCTCTCAAAATCCACCCGTGCCTCTCCATAGGTGAAGACCCGGGAAGGCTGGAGCTTTTTAAAAATAGCTTCGATACGGACCTTTAAAAGTGACAAGGAGAAGGGTTTTTCCAGGTAGCCATCTGCCAACTCTCCAAAGGCCGTCAACTTATAGTCCTCGTCATGGAAGGCCGTCAGCATGAGGACAGGCACCGAGCTGGTCTTCCGGATGGTCTTGAGCACTTCCAAGCCATTGAGGATAGGGAGCTGGATATCCAGCAAGACCAGATCTGGCGCTTCTCTGTGAAAGAGGTCCAAGGCCTCCTGCCCATCACCTGCTTCAAAGACCTCATAGCCACATTCCATGAGATAGTCGCTCATCCCTTCGCGAATCAGGACTTCATCTTCTACGATTAGTATCTTCATACACTTTCCTTTTATCTAAGAAACTTCTTCTACCTCCTATTATACCCTATTTCTATTTTAGGAAACAATCTCTTATTCGACATCCACCAAGAGATCTTTTGGTTTCTTATGCAAGAGCCATTGAGAAGAAAGGATGGATACGAGAATCAAGAGGAGGCCGCCAACCAAAACAATCACCAACAATTGGCTCGGTTGGATGTCCATATGGAGGTCTGTTAGGGTCTTACTGAAGCTTTCTGCCTCAGCTCCACCACCAAGGTTGGCTGCAGAGGATTCTTGAGCCATTTGTTTGGCAATGCCACTGGTTACGTTCTTGAGTACCGTATCTCCGACTGTTTTGGCAAGAAGTCCTGCAACTCCATAGGAGAGGAGGAAGGCTGGGATGGAAATCATGACCAATTCTGCCACGAATTGCCCTGCAATCTGCACCTTGGAGAGTCCCAAAGCCAACAAGATTCCCACTTCTCTGCGACGGGCATTGAGCCACAAGACGAGGAGAAGGGTGAGAAGCAAGCTAGCAAAGATGAGGCTACCGATAAACAAGTAGTCCGCCACTTGGAACATGCTGCTGATCGATTTTTGCAAGGCTGGGTAGTTGGAAGAGCTCTTAACCAAGTCAAAGTAATTCCATGGGATATCCAAGGCTTTGATTTTTTCGATCAATTGATCGAGGTCCTGATCCCCCTTGGCAAAGAAGGTCGCATCCTCATAGGTAGCTGTTTGAACAGTATTGCCATAGAGCTTGGCAGCTGTATCTAGGTCAGAAATGAGGGTATCTTCATACAATTCTTGGGCGTAAGTTAGAGGAGCTTGGTTCTTCCCTGAAAACAGACCCTTAATGGTCACTTCGACGGTTTCATTGGCTCCTTTTTCATTGTCAGCATCGTAGAGATTAGACTTGAGACGCACCTTATCGCCTACCTTGAGGCCATTCTTTTTCGCCAAATCTTCATGCATGAGGATTTGGTTTTTGTCCTTATCCGTCAGGTGCTCCCCTTGGACCAGCTTGTAGGCTCCAGAGACAAACTTATCTTCTTTAGAAGAGTCATTGACCCCTGTCACCATCAAGGTATTCTTGAAGTGCTTGGCCCGCTCTGGAGATTGATTTTGCAGGGTTTCTTCGGTCTCAATGATCTCGTGGTCTAGTATATCCGCGATGGCATTGATCCGCTTGATGGAGGAGGTGATCCCCTCTACCTGGCTGATTTTTTCGATATCCTCTCCTCTGAGATTCCCAGCTCCCCGAGGGGTTCCCGGATTGGTCCGTCGGTTGATCTGCATGGAGAAGCTATTGGTGATGGATCCCAGGCTTTCCGATGAAGCTTTTTGGGTCGCTCCCTTCATGGAGAGTCCGATCAAGCTCAAGGTCCCCATGAGGAGAATGATGGCAAAGAGCAAGAGAGACTTGGGCCATTTACGTGTGATATAAGCAAAAGCATTTCGCAACATAGCATTCCCTCCTTACTTGCTCTTCTCAACGAGGCTACGGCGACTCAATTCCAAGACCACATCGGAGGCCTCTGCCACTTCCTTACTGTGGGTGACGACAATGACACATTTTTGGCGTTCCTTGGCCAACTTCTTTAAAATGGCAATAATGTCACCCGCTGTCTGTTCGTCTAGGTTTCCTGTTGGCTCATCTGCCAAGATGACAGGTGCTTCTGAAACGAGCGCACGCGCAATGGCCACCCGTTGCTGCTGCCCTCCAGATAGTTGCAGGACATTGCGTTTGATTTGCGTTTCGTCCAGCCCCAATTCCAAGAGAATGTCTTTCCCTGCCTGTTTGTTGACCAGGCGAACATTTTCAAGTGGCGTCAAATAGTCAATCAGATTGTAATTCTGAAAGACCAGGGAGACATGGTGCTTGCGGTGGTAGCTAGACCCTTTGGTCTGGATGTCCTCCCCATCAAAGAGAACCTGTCCCTTCTTGGGATTGTCCAGACCAGCCAAGAGGGATAGGAGGGTTGATTTCCCTGCTCCAGACTGACCGATAATGCTGTAAAAAGTCCCATTTTTGAACTGATAGTTCACGTCTGAGAAGATCTCTTCTTGGTAGCTTTGGTAACTATAGGATACATGTTTGAGTTCTAGCATATATGTCATTTCTCCTTAACTCATTTTTGTTAATATTTCTTTTGGGGTCTTGCGCCAGATCATGCTGGTCGTTACACCGAGCGACAGAAGGATCAAGCACAAGAGGCTAGCATAGGCGATTCCTAAGGAAAGGCCTTGAGGGACTTGGTTGAGCAAGTCTAGGGTCTGCTGTTGACCGGTCTGTCCGACAAACTGCTCTAAGAAACGATGGCTGACCATCCGCCCGATGAGAAAGGCTGGGATCACTGCTAGTAAGGATACCAGCACCACTTCCAAGAGGAACTGTCTAAAAATCCGGCCCTTGCTCTTCCCAATGGATAAGAGCACCCCGATTTCATGGATCCGCTCCCGTGTCCAGAGACTGAGTAAGAGCGATAGAGCACCGGCTCCTGTCACTAGGAGGAAGATCATCATGATCCGCACCAGGCCTTCTAGGGTCTGAGAGGATTCCTTCATCTGGTCAAAGGCCTTGCGATCTTCGACCACGCGTAGCGATTGCCAATCTAGATTCAAGCTTTTGACTTGCTTCAAGAGCGCATCGATTTTCTCAGGATCTTTGACGCCAAAGGTGACCTGGGTCACTTCTTGCTGACTGTGACCAAGAAGCTTGGTCGCATCCTCATAAGAAAGGTAGACTTGATTCTCACTCAAATCAGAGGTCATTCCTGTGAATTTTTCCTGTTTCTTACCCGAAAAGATCCCAACGATTTTAAAGGTTTGCTCTTTGGCAGGAGTCTCTCCCATCTGAAAGCTGGATAAGGTCAAGGAATCTCCGACCTTTAGCTTATTCTTCTTAGCCAACTCTTGGTGAATCAAGATCTGCCCGCGAGCCTTATCGGATAAGTGCTTGCCTTGCACCAGTTGAAAACTGCCACTGCGGAAATCTAGGTGCTGGTCTGTCTTCTGGGTAAAAACAGCGCCTAGCGCTTGCTTAGCTTCCTGACCCAAATCATCCCGCTCTACCGACTGCTGCCCAGTCACCGCTTCTTTACCAAGAATACGAACGGGACTTTCATATTGAGGAACCATGGCTCCCACCCCAGCTAGCTGCTGCACCTTTTTAGCCTCCTTCAGTGCAAAGGGAGTAGCCCCCTGCTTACTGGTCAGGGCAAAGCTGGTCCCAGCCGACTGTTTGATATGGTCCTCCAACCTTTCTCCCACTTGCATCAGTGAAAAACAGAAATACAAGCAAGAAAGGATCAAGAGGAGAATCAGAAAGAGGACCAGATTCCTCGTTCTTTTTCGAGAAATATAGGCGATTGCCTGTTGTAAGAGCATGATCTTACCCTCCATTTCAAGGTCCACGACAATACAATGTGGACGCTTTCATCATTTGTTATAGTTATTATAGAAAAGAAATGTGAAATGTTTATGAAATAGAAAAAGTTTCCTAGATTTTCTAGGAAACTTCGGATTGAGAAAAAGTCACCAAAGAAACTTTCCTTAGGTGAGAACGGACGTCAGCGAACTTCTTCAAAGTTCCATGACTTAGTTTTGGACCTAAAGTTCCAAAACTCCCGAGTGCTAGAAACAATTATGTTTCTAGCACTTTTCTCACAGCGGAAAGTTTCAGCATATGTTTGAATAAGGTTAAAAGCCGATATCATTTATTCTTTTAAGCATCACTTAGTTTTTTAGCAAAAAAAGTTGTGCTACTCTCTATCGTTTCCTAAAAATCTAGGAAACTTTATTCGATTTAAATAATATCAAGAAAACATACGTCCCATTTCCTTGACTTCATTTTTCAAAGATTTCTCCTTCTTGGATATTTGAAAAGATCTGATCGGTCAGTCGGACATTCAAGAAGCTCCAAAGAGCGAAACCTCCAAAGGTAAAGAGATAAATAGCTGTCAGTAACCGTTCAGGACTACTGAGACTGATATAAATCACTGCCAGATTGAAGAAGATAAGAAAGATGGTTTGAATAGGATTTAAGAGAGCAATGAGGAAACTATTCAGACAGACCTTTCTTGTAGGGTCTTCAAAGAGTCCAATATAAGGGAAGATCAAGGTCATCCCTCCACATAGAAGGACGATAAAGGGAAGCAAGATCCAAATCCCATACTCACTTAAAAAGGCCGTATTTGAAAAAAGACAGTAATCCAGATAAAGAAGGGCTGATAGTCCTAGGCAAGTCAGCCAAATCACCGTCGCTTGCTTGAAATTGGCGCGAAAGAGACGGAAAAAATGAAAGACGAGATCCGTATTTTCCCCTTTCAACAAGCGGTGCCACATGGTTGCTAAAGCCGTAAGCGATGCACCGATCGTGAGAACCGGAAGGCAGCAAACGATAAACAAGGTGTTCAAGATAATAATGTCTGTCAACCGGGTCAAAGTCTTGACCAAGCGTCCATCCAATGAAAATAATTTTTGCATCTTCTTCTCCTTGTTCTTCATCTCAATTTCTGCTACTTCCTCTACGGAAGCACTCAGGGGCTCTACGCCCCTGAGTTACTTACTTGAATCCATTTAGACCCCTGTTACTTCACTTCTTTTTGGTAACGATCATAGGCATCCTGTTGAATCTTCATAAAGTCATCAATGCCCATCTTCTTCAAGGTTGCTTTGTAATCATCCCATTCTTTTTCAATGCCCCCTTCTACTACCCATTTAGAAGCTTGTTGGGTAACATAGGAGTTGATATCTACATAAATAGAGGATAATTTGTTCAATTCTTCTTGAGAGTAGATGACATTTGGATATGCTGGCAAAGCGTATTGTTTCAATTCTTTGTCCATCTTCAATTTGAGACCATCACCTTGTGTTTGGTCGATGTCGACATGACTATTGATATCATCAGACACATATTTTGGTCCAAAGTCACGAAGGGAATTGATCCAAGCCCATTCATCGGCTGATTTACCATCTTTTGGAGCCAAGACCTTGTACTTATCGCCATCTTTTTCAGTCGCAATACCAAAGGATCCATAGAAGTTTTGGATGCTAGCATCATCCTTGTAGAATTTATCCAACCATTTGAGCAATTTTGCAGGGTCCTTGCACTTATTCGTGATCAGGATTTCATTTCGTCCATAGTTCAAATGATCTGGGTCAGAAATGACATATTGTTTGCCATCTGGGCCTTTCAATGCTGGGAGAGGAGCATATTCGCTAGCATGTTGGCCGAAGGTTGCATCTGCTGTCCAACCACTTGACACACCGACACGCGCCACACCCTTATCCATCCGTTTGGCAACAGACATAGAGGTATCTTCTGTAAAGAGTTCAGGGTCGATCAAGCCTTTCTTGTAGGCTTCATGCATAGCCGCTATCCCTTGTTTATAACTTTCTTCTGTTCGTAGATAGACCGGCTTGCCATCTTTGACGGACATTTCATAGGTATTATCTCCACCCAGACGGTTGTTGAATGGCAAGATATAAGAGAAGGTCGGATCAAAGTTACCAGAACCAAATGGAATTTCATCATTGACATCCCCATTGCCATTAGCATCCTTATCCTTAAAGGCTTGTAAAACAGTCACCAATTCATCATAGGTTTCGGGCATCTTCAAGCCAAGGTTGTCCAACCATTTCTTATTAATAAAGAGCTGGTTGCCGACGATTGGCCGCATTGGCAATTTCTTAGGCAGGCTGTAAATATGACCATCTGGGTTGGTCACCATGGCTTTTAATTTTGGTTCTTTTTCAAAGGCCTTGTTCAAGTTTGGCATATTATCCTTGATCAAGTCTTCCAATGGAATGAACATGTTTTGGTTCTGAGCGATTTCAGAATCCGTGAAGGCATTGGATCCCAAGAAAGCGTCTGGTAAATCTCCACTGGCTACAAGGACAGATTTCTTATCCGACCAGTCTGCAGCCACCATGGTATCCCATTTGATCTTGATACCTGATTCCTTGGCTGAATCATCTAGAAAACCTTTGTGATAGTCTTCCCCCCAATCCGACCAACGAACGGTCGTGATCTTGAAGGTATTTCCATCATTCTTGTCATTGCTTGATTTATTTGTGGAAGCTCCACAAGCCGTCAAGCCAGCTAAAGCAGCTGCTCCAAGGAGCAGATAGGCAAATTTCCTGTTTTTCATGATCTTCTCCTATTCTTTCAAGGCCCCTATCATGACACCTTGATTAAAGTATTTTTGGACGAATGGATACAGCATCATAATTGGTGCTGTTGAGATAACGATGGCTGCATATTTCATCATATCAGCCTTAATACGGAGGTCAGAAGCTACCTCCCCTGTTGCTTGCGATTGCAACATTTGATTACTAATTAAGAGACGGCGCAGGATCAGTTGTAGGGGTTGAAGATTTTCATTGGTCAAATAAATCAGGGCATTGAACCAAGAATTCCAGATCCCTACTGCTGTCCAAAGTCCAATAACTGCAATAATAGCCTTGGACAAGGGGAGCACGATCTTTCTAAAGTAGTGAATGGTTCCGCAACCATCGATCTGGGCAGCTTCCCACATCCCTTCTGGAATACTATTGTTGAAGAAAGTCCGAGCTACAACTATATTGTAAGGTGATACTGCAAACGGTACAACCATCACCCAGAAGGTGTCAACCAACCCCATTTGTTTCACTGTCAAATAAATGGGAATCAAGCCCCCAGAGACAAACATGGGAACGATAAAGAAGACACTGACCCATTTCTTAGCAAAAAGGTCCTTTCGCGACAAGGCGTAACCAGCCGGGATATTAATGACCAGAGCAACGATGGTCCCCACAACCGTGTAAAGGATGGTGTTGAGATAGCTCTTTAGAAATAACGGCTGCTCAATCAATCGTTGATAGCCGTCTAGTCGCCATTCCTTCGGGATAAACCAAACTTTACCAGTTGCCACATCAGACGGATTACTAAAGGAGGCAATAATGACAAACCACAAAGGGTAAACAATCAACAGAATCAAGCAAATCGCTAGACCATAGATAAAAATATCAAAGAGGATTTCTGACTTAGTCTTTCTCGCATGTTGAAATAGTTTCACAATTTCTCCTCCTTTCTAGAACAATCCCGTCTTGGTATAGCGTTTCGCAAACCAGTTAACCGACAGTAAGATGATCAAGTTGACCAAGGTATTAAAGAGACCGATCGCTGTCGAATAACTATATTGAAAATTAATCATCCCCACTTTGTAGACATAGGTCGAAATGATTTCACTTCCTGCCAGATTGAGTGGATTTTGCAAGAGCAAGACCTTTTCAAAACCAACACTGAGTAAGCTTCCTGCTCTGAGAATCAAGAGAATCATGGCCGTTGGTAACAGTAAGGGTAAGTCAATATGACGGATTTTTTGCAATCGACTCGCCCCGTCCATAGTCGCTGCTTCATAAAAGGTCGGATCAATGGCCGATAGAGCGGCTAGATAGATGATACTATCCCAACCGATATGTTGCCAGACATCGCTCCAGACATAGACACCCGCAAAGCTACCTGGTTTAGATAAGAGGGCAGGCATCTTTAAGCCGACCAATTTGAGGACATTGGCTAACAGTCCACTACTTGGAGAGAGAAAGAGAATAATCATCCCACACATGACCATGGTCGAGATAAAATGAGGCAAATAAGTTGTTACTTGAAAGATTTTTTTGAACTTGCCTACACGAATCTGGTTGCAAATAATGGCTAGAACAATCGGCAAGGGAAAACCAACCAGAATACTGTAAATAGAAATTTTCAAGGTATTCTTCATGGTTGTTGCAAATTGGAAGGATGAGAAGAACTGGTTAAAATACTTGAGACCAGCCCAAGGACTTCCAAATATCCCAGTAGCGGGAGAGTAATCTTTAAAAGCGATGACTAGACCCGCCATAGGGATATAGGCAAATAAAATCAATAAAATAATCGATGGCAGGAGCAGCACATATAAAGGAATATTTTTCTTACATTTGCTCTGCTTCGCATTAACTTCGCTTTTCATAAGGCCCTCCTTTTCTTTCTCCTCTATTTTATAGGAATCCTTTCCATCTTTATAGAACTTTTTCGTGCATCTTCATTCACTTTTCCGTTTTCTCCACACAAAAACATGCACTTTCCCGATTTTTTTTACTTTACTATCGGTTTTGTTCATGAATCCGTTTTCAAATAGTGCTATAATATATGTGAGGTGCTCATTATGAAAGCTATTCACAGAAGTACACGAGATCACTCGATTCAATTTTTTTCGCGCCTACTCTTTCTCCTCTTAGTCGTCAATACCTTGATCAACCTTTTGATTGGTGGGATTAGCCGAAATTTTATTAAACACCAAAATATGCTCCATTTAGAGGACTCGATTCATATCTATGCGGATTCCTTAAATACAGAGCTTCACTCCGTTGAGCGTTTTATGTACAGTACCATTAGTCACAATGACTATTTGACAGAGCTCAATACCCCACTTGATTTCACAGATTTTCATGAAAATCTAAAAAAACTGCGGATTGATTTCACGGAGTTCCAGTACCAGATGGATAGCCCCATCACCTTTTTCATAGAGACAAGAGATATCCCCCATTTTTTCAATGCCTCCAGTCTTCAACTGCCCTACCTGGACTATGTACAATTGAAAGATCATCTTAAAACCTATGACAAAGAAACAGACAAGACCAATCAAAAATGGCAACGAATCAGCCTGAACCAGCATGATTATCTCTTAAAATCCCTCCATTACAAGGGCAAGGCTATCTATGCCATCATTTCTACCCAGGATATTTTAAAACCCTTGCAAAAGCTCAATATTGGAAAAAAAGGGCGCTTATCCATCGATCGCCCCAACCAGATCCATGCTACAGATTCCGTCATTCAAGCCGGTAGCAATCAAACCCACCTGCCTTTTGATCTGTATGTGACGGTCGATTACGGAGACGTTTTCCGTACAAATATCGTACTGGAAACCCTTCTCTCCTTGGTCCCTTTGATCATCGCCGTTCTCTCTACCATTCTGATCCTTTATATTCGTCAACGGATGATCCAACCGATGAAACGACTCACCCAACGTCTTTCGCAGCTAGATGCTGCTTCTACCAAGCTAGATGTGATCGAAGACCAAGGGATCTTAGAGATCGATCAGGCCAATCACAAGCTCAATCAGGTTCTGATCCATATGAAAGACCTCCAAATTCGAGCCTACCACGCGCAACTCAATCTCAAAAAAGTCGAACTCAACTATCTCAAAAATCAAGTCCGACCCCATTTTTACCTCAACATGCTTTCCATGATTCACAGCATGCTCCAAACCAAGGACTATAAGGAAATCGAGGAGTTGACCAAGGTGACTTCCAACTACTTGCGTCACCTCTTTCAGGCCAATCAAGATTTCAATCGCTTAGCAGATGAAATCCAACATATCCGAAATTACCTAGAAATCCAGAAAATCCGCTATGGGGACAGTATCCACTTTGACCTGGACTGGGATCCTGGTCTAAAAGATGCGGCTATTCCACCCCTGCTTTTACAAACCTTTGTGGAAAATGCCATCAAACACGGCTTTTCCTTCCAAGATTCCTTCCACATTCAGCTTTCCATTCATGAAGAAGCAAACCAACACCTTGCCATTTCCCTTCAGGATAATGGTCCTGGTTTTAGCTCCGCTATCTTACAAGATCTAGAAGAGAAAAAATCCTTAGTCACTGAAGATGGCCACCACATTGGTTTGACCAATGCACGGGAGCGACTAGATCTCCTCTATCCAGATCACTACACGCTTCAATTTTCAAATGGATCCCAAGGAGGTGCCCGCATCCAACTGAGCCTTCCTTATGAACCCTACAAAGGAGACACACATGAATATCCTACTCGTTGACGATGATCGTTTTATCATTAAAGCCCTACAGGAAACCATCCATTGGGAAGCCTTGGGCATTGAGCAGGTATATACTGCCTCCAGTCTGAGCCAAGCCCAAGCCATCATTCAAAGTCACCCGATTGCCCTCATGATCAGTGATATCGAGATGCCACAAGGCAGTGGGTTAGATCTCCTAGCCTGGGTCCGGTCAGAAAAATATGACATTCAAACGATCTTCCTCACCAATTATGCTGATTTTAATTATGCCCAAAAAGCCATTGAACTCCAAAGTTTTGAATACTACCTCAAACCGATTGACCCCGACCGCTTAGAATTTATCATTCAAAAAGCACTCAATAAGATCAAGCGCCACAAGAGTGCGACCCAATTAGCCCAGCAAGGGCAAAAAGAAGCTGAATTTTGGCATGACTACTTGCGAAAACCGCGTCCATCTCAAGCAGAACAGCTCCTTCAAGAAGTGACAAAACGGGGTTATAGCCCCAAACCACATGAAGACTACCTTTTGGTCCTCATCACCCTCCACTTAGTTGAAGAAGACTTTCAGCCCAGTGTCCCTTCTTGGCGCTTGCAGCTCCGCCATTGTATCAAGGATCTCTCCCTGGATTTCCCTGTCCACTACTGCGCTCTCAGTAAAATCGAAAACCAGACCGATCGCTACCTCTGCCTCTTCAAAAAAAATCAAAACGCAGAGTGTGCAGACTTCCTAAAGGCCATCCAGCAGAAGATCCAGCAAGACTTAGACCGATCCTCAATCCTTCTTTACTCAGATACGATTTCCCTTGAAACCCTCTTAATGAAGGCTCTTCAACTCTGCCAATACAGTGACGAACAAGTCTTTCATTGGAACAGTATCCACTCCTACACTTCCAGCAATCCAGAAGCTCAAAAACCCGCATATCGGACATCGCTCACGTTTACAAATCAGCTGGAGACGGAACAGCTCCTCCAAATCATTCATAGCTTAGAGAGTCAGGATCGCATCCCGCTCTCGGCTCTTAGCAAACTCCAGCTAGACTGGACCCAGCAGATTGGGATTTACTTGGATAAAAACGGAATTCTCGCTCACAAGTTATTTCAAAACAAACACCATCAATTTCTCTTCGAACGACGTTTTCATGCCATCGAAGCTTTTGAAGCCTATATCGGAGATTACTGGAGCTCGGCTCGCCATTATGTGATTGATCTTGAACACCAGTCCAATCTCATCCAGCGGATCACTGACTACATAGACCACCATTACAAGGAGGATATCAGTCGCACCAAGCTAGCAGAGATGGTTTTTCTTAGTCCCGATCATCTAGCACGGATTTTTAAGCGCGATACGGGCACTACCCTGATGAAATACATCACTGATAAACGAATGGCCGCCGCAAAAGAAATGCTCTCACAAAGCGATACCCCTATTTATCAAGTTGCTCTCCAAGTTGGCTACGACAACTACTCCTACTTTACAAAGGCCTTTAAACAAAAAGTCGGTCTCTCCCCAGGAGATTACCGCAAACAATGCCAAGAGGTCTATTAAATACAAAAAAACCTTTGAAAAAGAATTTCTTTTCAAAGGTTTTATTTTCTTTTCTTCTTCATTTCTTTTTCAATCGCACTTGCAATTTTCTCCACCATATAGGCCGTTTGAAGATTGCGCAGGATCAAGAGGGCCCAAAAGAATGCAAAGAGCATCTGACCCGCCATGGTCGCTTCATTGAAAAAATAAGTCTCCATAGCAGTAAAGACTGCTATCACTGCAAATTGTTTTGTATTCATATCATTATTTTACCATGATTCGGTAAAAAATTCATGTATTAATCGTCTTGAAGGGTAATTTTATCGGATAGGAAGGTAAATTCCTCAGGGATGACGCTTTCCTCTTCTTCCACCACTTCGGCTTTTTGTCCACGCGTCTTAGCGGAAAACTCTGCCCGGATTTGAGTCCACTCCTCTAGAGAAACTGCTAGAATCTCTGGAGAGAAGCCTGCAGCATTGCTGAGGATATTGCCAAACATGGTATTGAGGTTTTCCCGCTTCATGGTCTGTTCGGCATTGAAGGCCGACTCAAAAGCTAAAATCGCGTGATTTTCATTGGCAGCAACCGGTTGAGATCCGATCAAGAGAGCCTTATCTGCACCTGCCAAGCTTTCGATAATTTCCCCCCATGCATTCTGGAGGCGGATCAAGTTGGTTCGAGCCAGTTCTGGGTTTTCGACTGCCTCTTGTAAAATCGCGTTCACCTTGTTGCGATCTGCTCGGTAGCCTTTACTAGATTTGGTTGGACGAGCTACAGGAGGTTTTGAGGCAGGAAGGCTACCACCAGCTTGGGTCAATTGTTGCTTGAGCTGAGCGACTTCCTTCTTCAAGTCTTCCAGCTGAGCTAGCACATTGGAAGGAAGTTCAACTACTGCAGCGTTAGAAGCTTGAGCCGTACTTTCCGCCAATTTAATGGTCATCATTTCAGTATAAATGCGCGGTTGCAGGCTGTTTTTGATATCTGATAGACTAGTCGTCGCCTGATCAATCAGAGCAAAGAGACGAGCTTGATCGGCTACAAGGTTGGCCGCGAATAATGCACTAGCATGGGTATTTTCTCCACCTGTCTGAACAATCAAGAGATCTCTCAGGTATTGAAGTAAGTCCGCGACAAAACGAGCCATATTCTTGCCATTATCAAAGATAATCGCGAGCTGGTCGAGCGCCGCTGTCGCATCATGAGCCAGGATGGCAGCCACGTACTGATCGAGCGCAGCTAGACTGATGGAGCCGGTGATCTCTTCGGCAATCGCGGTCGTTAACTCACTACCTGCAGTCAGACTAAGGGCTTGGTCCAAAATGGACAAGGCATCCCGCATCCCACCTTCAGCGCGTCGAGCGATGATCTGCACAGCATCTGCTTCATAGGCAATCCCTTCTGTAGCTAGGATGCTTTCCAAATGGTGAACGATATCTGGCAGTTTGATGGATTTGAATTCAAAGCGTTGGACCCGTGACAAAATAGTTGCAGGAATTTTGTGCAACTCTGTCGTTGCGAGGATAAAAACTACATTTTCCGTCGGCTCTTCCAGCGTCTTCAACAAGGCATTAAAGGCCCCTGTCGAGAGCATGTGGACCTCATCGATAATGTAAACCTTGTGCTTGGCTAGACTTGGAGCATAGGTCGACTTGTCGCGAATATCGCGAATTTCATCGACCCCATTGTTAGAGGCTGCATCGATCTCGATAACATCTTCAAGACTCCCATTGGTAATGGATTCACAGATATAGCAGTTGTTACACGGCTCCCCATTGACTTGATTAGGACAGTTCATAGCCTTAGCAAAGATCTTGGCCACACTGGTTTTCCCAGTACCACGAGGTCCAGAAAAGAGATAGGCATGGCTGATCTTGTCCTGCTCGACGGCCTGTCTCAATGTCCGTGCCACCACTTGCTGGCCAACCAATTGACCAAAGGTCTGGCTACGGTATTTCCGATATAAAGCTTGATACATTAGTTCTTAACTCCAAACATCTTAAAGTCCCAGTTTGTCTTTTCGATCAAGAGAGCGACAAACTCTTCCAAATACTCCTGATCCAGCTGATCATAGTCAGAGACACACTCCGAATCCAGATCTAAAACTCCAAGGAGCTGACCGTCCTTGACCATAGGCACCACAATCTCACTCATAGTCCGACTATCACAGGAAATATAGTTGGCATGCTGGCGCACATCATCGACAATCATGGTTTCCTGCTTTTGAGCTGCTTCTCCACAGACACCCTTTCCAAGAGCGATATGGACACAAGAAACACCTCCCTGAAAAGGTCCCAAGATCAATTCCGTTTGGTCATACAAATAAAAACCCGCAAAGACCGAACGAGGCAGGGCTTGATTTAACAGCGCACTGGCATTGGACAGATTAGCCAAGGCATTGCTTTCTCCTGTTAAGAGAGCGTCTAACTGAGCCAGCAAGAGCTGGTATTGTGATTCTTTTTCCGAATGTTTCATACCTTCCATTATACCAAATATTTGCCCAAAAATTAAGCTTCAAACAGCGAAAGAAAAGAGAGTGGGACAGAAATCGGTAATTCATTAGAATTCGATTTCGTCGTCCCACCTCTGCACAGTTGAGTAGGGCTGTAAAAGCTGATGAAATCAGCGTAGTAGAGCCCACTCAACCACTGCGTCTTGCTCGACAATCCAAAGATAATGGAGAGGCTAGGACTTTTGTCCCAGCCTCTGGAATATAGATAAACTAATTTTTAGTAAAATAACTTAAGCGATTCTGAAAAGAGATAAAATCGAGGTCTCATTAATTTAAATTGATAAAGAATATACTAAACTTTCCGCTGTGAGAAAAGTGCCTGAAGCTTAACTGCTTCAGGCACACGGAATTATTGAGACCTTAGGCTCAATAATTAGTCATGGAACTTCTTAAAAGAAGTTCGCTGACGTCCGCACTCACCTAAGGAAAGTTTTTTATGATACCTTTATCTATTCATGCAGCCGATTGAAGTGAAAGACTTCAAAATATTGAATGGCCCGGTAGATTAAAAAGATGGTCAAGATGATGGCCACCAGCCAAATCGTCTTTAGTCCATAAAACTGGATCAAGTAGGTCGAAAAGATGGCCCCACAGACGAAACTCCCGATCAGGCAGGTCATAAAGATGGCTTCCCAGAGGAATTTCATCTCCCTGTCTCTAACAAAATTTCCATAAGCTACCATGGTTTTCTTGAGATTTCCGGTCATAAAAGAGTGGTTGTAGGCATAGCTACCTACTTCTCCAAATGAGGTCGCTACGATTCCCAAACTCAGTCCAAAAAAAGGCACGATGAAGACATTTTTTACCGATGCTGGCAAAAATCCCGTCACCAAAGTTGTGAGGATATAGGGCACTAGGGTACTCAAGCGCCAGACTGAATTATCAATCAAGCGACGCAAGACCGTCATTAAAAAGATCCCCAGCATAAAGGCCAGCATCGTGGCTAACTTCACTTCTACATCTGAGATCTGCTGGCCGATCAAACCAACCGATAGAAAGACCACATTTCCCGTCTGGCCTGCCGCCAAGGTCCCACCCCGACAAATAAAGGTATAAGCATCTGAAAAACCAGCACACATGGTCAATAAACAAGCGAACGCCTTAGTCCGCGAATGAAACTCCCTTTTCATTTTCATTCTCCTTAGGAAAAAGAGGGAGTGGTAGAAAATATTTAAATAAACATTTCCCATACCACCCCCACAAAGTTGATTGAGAACTCTTCTGAGTCTTTTAGCGAATGAAGAGTCTCACCAACTACTGAGACATTCCGTAATTCCAACTATTGTTATAGGATTGGAGATCGATTGCCCTCTTTCCCCTATTTTATTTTCCCTCACGCGCTTCGTTGAGGATTTTTTCAATCTTGGTTGTGATCAAATCAATCGCTACCGTGTTGGTCACTCCTTCAGGAATGATCACGTCCGCATAGCGCTTGGTTGGCTCAATGAACTGATGGTACATGGGTTTCACCACTCCAAGGTACTGCTCAATAACACTATCGAGACTCCGTCCACGCTCCTCCATATCGCGTTTGATCCGGCGAATGATCCGAACATCATCATCCGTATCCACAAAGATCTTGATGTCCATCAAGTCTCGAAGGCGCTTGTCTTCAAGGACTAAGATTCCTTCCACGATGAAAACATCTTGGGGCTCCTGACGATAGGTTTTGCTACTGCGCGTATGCTCTGCATAGTCATAGGTTGGAATATCCACCGGACGACCCGCCAAGAGTTCATTGATCTGCGCAATCATCAAGTCCGTATCAAAGGCAAAAGGATGGTCATAGTTGGTCTTGATCCGCTCCTCAAAGGTCAAATGACTCTGGTCCTTGTAATAAGAATCATGCTCAATCATAGCAATCTTTTCATTCGGAAAATTAGCCAAAATGGCACGAGACACACTGGTCTTTCCACCACCAGAACCACCAGTAACACCAATAATAATAGGTCTATTTTGCATTTTCTACTCCATTACCTCTAATCGCTTGAAAAGGTCCTAACCTCTCCATTACATCTTATCCATTTTACCATATTTTTGCCTAGACTTGAATCATTTTTTCTGATGAAATTTAGAGTAGAAAAGGACCTTGCGGTCCTTTCATTATTTCACTTTTTCTAATTTTGCGGCAAATTCATTACCACCATGTAAGACGAGTATATTTTTTCCACCGTTGACAGGTACGAAACAATAATTTGAATTAGCTTGTATATAGACTTCCTTAGCGCTCTTCACTTGATAGCCTTGTGATTTCACCGCTTCTTGAATTACGTCAAATGTGTGTTCGATCTCTTCTTTAGAAGTCGTGTCTCCATCATACTTTTCTGAATCAGCTAGAGAATAGAATGCGTAAGCCTTGCTATCGTAATACTTATCACTAATAATTCCGTGATCTGAAATCTGAACAGTTGTATTATCTCCTTCTGTCACATTCTTCCATTTTCCAACCATGGCCTTTGGTGTTTCAACCTTGTGATAGACCAAATTATCTTCAAAGTTTCCTTGGTATGACTTATAAGTTTTCAAATCGAATAAATCATTTCTTAAAATAATATTGCTTCCGTCTTTTTGTAGCAAGTTATAGCGTGTGTTCCCACCAGACTTAATAACAACTATTTCTGTCGTCTTCAGGTTAAATTTCTTATCGACATCCGCAAGTGAATGCAAGTCTGTTGCATTTAACAAAGAAAGTGCTGTATTAAATTCTTTTTTCGCTTCATTGCCCTTGAGAACCTTTTTGATGGTCTCACCACCATTAACTCTTTGTTTCTTTCCGCTTAGTTCATAAGTGACCGGACTTGAATCCGTATCTCGCAACCAAACGCCATCTACACTTGGTCCACCTGAAAAGAAAAAGAACCAAGCAAAAGCAATCACTGCGACAAGTCCTCCAACTGCGCCCCCAATCTGTGCTTGTTTATTGAAAGAAAATGTCAATTTTTTCGGTCTTGGAACAGGTTGCAAGGTTTTCGCCGATGGCTGTGGTTGGACAAAAGCAGTCTGCTCTTGTGAAAGAGGTGCGCTAGGTGCAACAGGTACTTCCTGAGCTGGAGCCTGCGCTTCAATTGTTGGAGTCGTTGCTTCTTTGCGCTCTACGACAAACTCCCCTTTTTCACGCGCTTCTTGAAATTCTTGCATACTTGGCTTACGACCATTGATCGCTTCAAAGTATTCAACCCAATCTTTTTGATTCATAATATCCCCCTTATTGATTCATCATAAAAACTAACCATATTATACCACAAATCAATGGTTAATTTTTTGATTTTCAGAAAAATATCTGAAAAAAGTCCAAGTGATTTTCCACTTGGACCTTCTTCATTATTTCAAAACTTTTTGTGTTTTCGCGTAGTTGGCTTCTACAGCTTCTTTTTCAGCCTTCCACCAGTCTTGGTGGTCTGTGTACCACTTGATGGTATCTTCCAAACCTGCTTCAAAGTTTGTGAATTGTGGTTCCCAACCTAATTCTTCACGCAATTTGGTTGAATCGATGGCATAACGCAAATCGTGACCAGCACGGTCTGTTACACGGTCGTAGGCGTCTTTTGGTTGACCCATTTTTTCAAGGATCAACTCCAGCACTTCTTTGTTATTCTTTTCACCATCGGCACCGATCAGGTAAGTTTCACCAATACGGCCTTTAGTAAGAATCGCCCAAACACCAGTTGAGTGGTCGTTGGTGTGGATCCAGTCACGGACGTTCTTCCCTTCACCATAAAGTTTTGGCTTGATGCCAGACAAGATATTGGTGATTTGACGTGGGATGAATTTTTCGATGTGTTGGTATGGCCCGTAGTTGTTTGAACAGTTAGAAATCGTTGCTTTAACACCAAAGGAACGAACCCAAGCCTTCACGATCAAGTCTGAAGCAGCCTTGGTTGATGAATAAGGTGATGATGGGTTGTATTTTGTTTCAGCAGTGAATTTTTCACCAGGACCTTCCCCATGTCCAGGAAGATCTTCGCGCAATGGAAGGTCTCCATACACTTCGTCTGTTGACACGTGGTGGAAACGAATGTCGTATTTACGAGCCGCTTCCAAGAGTGTGTATGTTCCAACAAAGTTTGTGTAGATAAATGGAGATGGGTCTTTGAGGGAGTTGTCATTGTGGCTTTCAGCCGCATAGTGAACAATCGCATCAGCCTTGGCGGCCAATTTGTCAACTAATTCAGCATCAGCGATGTCTCCCACCACCAACTCAACACGATCTCCAAGGATTTCTTCGATATTGGCACGGTTTCCAGCATAAGTAAGTTTATCAATGACAGTCACATGCACGTCTGGATGGTTGTTGTAGACATAGTGTACGAAGTTTGAACCGATGAAACCAGCGCCACCGGTTACGATGATGTTTTTGTATTCAGTCATTTTTTCTCCAAATAATTTTTAGTTTTGATTGTTCCTTTAGCTAGTGAGGGACGCCAGCAACCTTTCGGTTTCATGGCTAAATCCGAAGCCAAAGTCTCCGGATTTCCTTACAAGATTCCCTGAGGGAATCTTGTTTTCACTAGGACAGGAACAATCTTATAACGCTCCTTGCAGTCGCGATACTGCTATGCAAGGTTCATTCTTACAAATCTTCTGCTTTTAGGGGTTTAACATCTTTGAGCAATGGGTGGTTCTTGTCTGCTTCTGAGACTTCTGCTTCTTCCAAGTTTTCCCACTGGATGTCTAGGCTTGGATCTGCATAATTAACAAAAGCATATTTTGGTTTGAGTTCCAGTGCCCAGTAGTCATTGACTAAGTAGGTATAAGCCACTTTATCCGTCAAAACTTGGAACCCATTGGCTACACCACGAGGGACGAAGATGCCTTTTGAAGCATCGATCACGGTTTGGTAGGTGTTCCCAAAGGTCTCACCTTCACGAAGGTCTACCCAAGTACCGAGAACCTTTCCTTCATCTGCTACAGAGATGTACTTGTCCCAGGGTTCTGCATGCAAGCCACGCAAGACATTCTTACGAGAGAATGAAATGTTATTTTGCAACTTGCCTTCTGCAAAGAAGCTTTCAGGGAATCCAAGGGGAAGCATCTTCTCTTTTTGGAAGTTTTCCTTGAACCAACCACGGTTGTCTCCACGAACTGGAATATCAAACTCCATCAAACCTGGGATCGCTTCAATCTTGCGGGCTGCTAATTCTTTCTCGAAAAATTGTTCTGTCATTAAGCTTCTCCAATCAAACGGAGCAAATATTGTCCGTATTCGTTTTTCTTCAATGATTGCGCTAATTCATAGACTTGCTCTTTAGTAATATAGCCCATACGATAGGCAATTTCCTCAAGGTTGGCTACTTGAACGTTTTGCAAGCGTTGAACCGTCTCGATATATTGAGAAGCCTGCAAGAGACTTTCATGAGTTCCTGTATCCAACCAAGCAAAGCCACGGCCCATGAGCTCAACAGAGAGATCTCCACGCTCCAAATAGGCCTTGTTGACATCGGTGATTTCAAGCTCTCCACGAGGACTTGGTTTGATGTTTTTGGCAATCTCTACTACATCATTGTCATAGAAGTAAAGACCAGTCACCGCAAAGTTTGATTTCGGATGTTCTGGTTTTTCTTCGATAGAGATGGCATTCATATCCGCATCAAACTCTACCACACCAAAACGTTCTGGATCTTTGACTTGGTAACCAAAGACAGTCGCGCCTTTTTCTTTCGCTTCCGCCCGTTGCAACATCTTGGTTAAGCCATTTCCGTGGAAGATATTATCTCCAAGAACGAGGGCAACATGATCATCACCAATAAATTCTTCTCCAATGATGAAAGCTTGCGCCAAGCCGTCTGGGCTTGGTTGCTCAGCATAAGAGAGAGAAATACCAAGTTCAGAACCATCTCCAAGAAGCTCTTCAAAACGAGGAAGATCCTGCGGAGTTGAGATGATCAGGATTTCTTTGATCCCTGCCAACATAAGGGTTGATAAAGGATAGTAGATCATTGGTTTGTCATAAATGGGCATCAACTGTTTGGAAGCGGCACGAGTCAAAGGATACAAACGAGTACCTGAGCCACCAGCTAAAATAATACCTTTCATAATGTTAGGCCTTTCTACGTAGTCATTACCCTTATTTTATCATGTTTATATAAAAAAGTCACCTTGCATTTGTGTTACAAGGTGATGACAGGAGATGAGCGTTGTAGAATTGTTAGCATTGGTCTTAATCATCATTCAAATAGATTACTGCTCCTTAACTGAGTCGTCTGAAAACCTTACCTTGTAGTAGAGCCCACTCAACCACTGCGTCTTGCTCGACAATCCAAAGACAATTGAGAGGTTAGGACTTTTGTCCCAGCCTACTTCGTCACATATTGTTCAACTGGATAATCCGCTGGATCTAAGCGCACCTTTCCTCCTACCACTAGTTGGGCCAGGTGCCACCCAATAAGGGGACCAGTTGTGAGGCCAGACGAACCGAGACCACTTGCGACATAAAGGCCTGCTTGATCAGGAAGGCCTCCCCAAAAGGGCGAGAAGTCACTGGTGTAGGCCCGGGTTCCCACGCGCTCCCCGATAACTTCCGCTTGAGCCAAGTCTGGATAATAAGACAAGGCCTCATCTTCCATCTGATTGAGTAAAGCCTGGTCCACTGTCAGGTCAAAGCCCATCTCATTCTCATGAGTGGCTCCCATACTGATCTTGCCCTTTTGGAAGGGAATGATATCCAGCTCTCCTTCTGGCATGACCACCGGATAATCATCCGTATCTAGGTCTAGCTGATAATCTCGCAACTGTCCTTTTTGCGGACGGACATCGACTTGGTAGCCAAGTGGCTCGAGGATTTGCCCCAACCAAGCTCCTGTTGTTAGGATGACTTGGTCATAGCTTACTCCTGCAATCTGATAGCCAGCAGCCGAGACTGAGAGAGCAACCTCTTCCTGGATCACTCGTGCCCCACTTGCCTTCAGAAGAGTTGCCGTCAGAAGGGCTCCCTCTACATGGGCCCCACCCGAGGCATAAAGGAGCTGTTCAAAGCCTTGCAGACCTGGGAATTGTTGGGCCACTTCTTCTGTAGTCAAAATCGATAAGTCTCCGATTAAGGGAGATTCTTCCCGTCGACTCAACGCCAACTGATAGAGTTCATCTAATTTCTCTTCCTTCTTCTTAAGGAGATAGACCCCAGTCTGCTGGTAAAAGTCTGTTTCGATTCCGTCTTTGGCTAGGTCCTCTACTAATTCTTGGTAGAAATCAGCTCCTAGCCGAGCCAGACGATACCAGGCCTTGTTTCGCCGCTTGGAAAACCAAGGGCTAATGATCCCAGCTGCTGCCTTGGTTGCTTGGCCAACTCCGTGATCATAGACGGTGACATCTATCTGTGCTTCCTTGGATAAATAATAGGCTGCAGTGGATCCTACGATCCCTGCACCGATAATGGCAACTTTCATAACAACCTCTTAGATATGGTAAAAAGGATTGGTGCTGGCTTGACTGCCCAGCACTTCGATCTCCCACGCTTCTTCAGACTTCCACTGATTGAGCTTTTCGACTAATTTTGATACAAAGAGAACTTCAATATGGTGACCTGGATCCAAGGCCAGGAGACCATCGCTCAGCATGTCTTGAGCCGTGTGGTAGTAAATATCTCCTGTGATGTAGACCTCAGCCCCCTTAGCGAGAGCATCCTTGTAAAAGGATTGACCACTTCCGCCACAGATAGCGACGCGTTCAATCACCCGTTCCAAATCCGCCTGGTCATAATGAACCAAGCGCAAAGCATCTAAGCCAAAGGTTTCTTTGACCTTGCCAGCCAACTGGCCAAAGGTTTGAGCTGGTACCTGACCGATACGACCAATTCCGAGTCCTTCTCCTGTCATGCTGAGGGGCTCTGTATTTTCAATTTCTAAAAGTTGGCAGAACCAATCGTTGAGCCCATCTGGGACAATGTCAATATTGGTATGGCTGACATAGACCGCAATATCATGCTTGATCAAGTCAATGTAGATCTGATTCTGAGCCCGATCGGCTACCAAATCCTTAATCGGACGAAAAATGGGCGCGTGCTTGACGATGATCAAGTCTACCCCATGGGCGATAGCTTCAGCCACCGTCTGCTCACGGATATCTAAGGCCACCATGACCTTGTGGATGTCTTTTTGCAGGGTACCGACCTGTAAGCCACGGACATCTCCCTCCATGGAAAGTTCTTGAGGACAGTAGGCTTCATAGCGTTTGATAAGTTCACTTGCTAACATGTAGGACCTCCTTGATGTGAGAGATGCGCTCTTCTAACGATGCTCTGGCGGACTGATTCTCAACTGGGACCTGCTCCAAGGCAAAGGCTAATTTCTCCACTTCCTTGGACCACTTTTGGACAAAGGCTGGTGCTTGTTCCCGCATCAAATAGGGACCAAAACGCAGTTCCTTAGCTGACAACTCTTGAGAACCAAGCTCGACCACGAGGATCTCATAAAACTTCTCATTTTCTTCCAAGATAGCTTCATCAACAAGGCGAAAATCATGATCTACTAACCAAGACCGCAGTTCATCCTCCCGATTATTGGGTTGCAAGACCAAGCGAGAGACACCGGCTAATTTCTCAAGACCTGCTGCCAGGATATCCGCAATCAAGCGCCCGCCCATTCCTGCGATGGTGATGCAAGAAATGTCATCGGACAGTTCAAATGCAGCCAAACCATTAGCTAGACGGACCTCGATTTTGTCATCTAAGCCATTATCGGCGACATTTTGCAGGGCGGATTGATAAGGCCCCTTTACTACTTCCCCTGCAATAGCAGCCTCAATTTTTTCTTCCTGCAAAAGGGCGATTGGTAGATAGGCATGGTCACTCCCTACATCTAGAAGACGAGCTCCAGCTGGGACGAAGCTAGCCACCAAGTCCAACCGATTTGATAATTTTGTAAATTCCATGTGCTTCTTTCTATACTTTTATTCCACCCTTTAGTATACCATGTTTGCACCATTAAAAAAAGGCGCAACGGCGCCTTGTCAAATTGCTTCTATATTGTTCTAGCTAGATATATAAATTGAGAAGTCTCTTATTTTTGGAGCCAATAAAATACGTATTGAGTTTCCGCAGTGAGAAAGGTGCATGGAACTATTTTGTTTCATGAACCCGGGAGTTTTGAAACCTTAGGTTCAAAACTAAGTCATGGAACTTCTACGAAGTTCGCTGACATCCGGACTCACCTAAGGAAAATCTCAATACAATTGAATTATCTATGCTTAGACTTTAGTCAATTTCCTTATATTCTACTTCCAAGCCACGTTTCACAGCGGGGCGATTGGCGATTTTCTCTGTCCAAGCTTGCAGATGCTTGCATTCCTTCACATTTAGGAAAATCCCTGCACGGTCCCAAACCTTGTCTTGGGCTAGACGGCCATACCAAGACCAGATGGCAATATCTGCAATGGTATAGTCATCCCCTGCGATATAAGGTTTAGTGGCCAGCTCCTTGTCCAGTAGGTCCAATTGGCGTTTGGCTTCCATGGCAAAGCGATTGATAGCATACTCGATTTTCTCCGGCGCATAATGGAAGAAATGACCAAAGCCTCCCCCTAAAAATGGTGCCGCACCCGTCTGCCAGAAGACCCAGTTGAGCACTTCTGTCCGTTTAGCCAGATCAGTCGGGATTAATTGGCCAAATTTTTCAGCTAGATACAGGAGGATATTGGCTGATTCAAAGACACGAATGGCTTCCTCTCCTGATTGATCCAACATGGCTGGAATTTTCGAGTTAGGATTGATGGCTACAAAGTCACTACCAAACTGATCTCCTTCGCCAATCTTGATCCGATAAGCGTCATAGCCTGCATCCACTCCCAGCTCTTTGAGTTCTTCAAGCATAATGGTGGCCTTGATCCCATTGGGTGTTGGAAGGGTATAGAGTTGGAAAGGCTGGTCGCCTTTTGGAAGAGTTTGTTCAAAGCGGGCACCTGCTGTTGGTTGGTTCAAGCCACCCCAGGCTCCTCCCATTTGGCTCGGTGCTTCCCATACTTCTGGTAATTGATAATCTGACATCTCTTTTCTCCTTTGTCTATGTTACTACTAGCATATCAAATCCAATCGCTAGTTTCAAAAATCTGCTACGCTGGCTTTACTTGACTTTTCTTGGCAAAATGATAGTATAGAAAAAATACATTTTGAAGGAGAAAAAACATGTCCACGATCGACTTTCATAGTTTGGCAAAGACAGAACTACACTGCCACTTAGACGGTTCCTTGTCTCTTCCGACCATTCGCCAATTGGCAGCCATGGCCAATATTGACCTCCCTGCTAGCGATGAGGAGCTCAAGCACCATGTCACTGCACCTGCCCACTGTGAGAATCTTTTGGACTATTTGGAGGCCTTTGACTACATTCGCCCTCTCCTTCAAACCAAGGAAGCCTTGACCCTTGCTGCTTACGATGTGGCCAAGCAAGCTGCTTTGGAAAATGTCGTCTACATTGAGGTTCGTTTTGCCCCAGAATTGTCCATGGACCAAGGGCTCACTGTTCCAGAAACAATCGATGCTGTCTGTGAAGGACTGCGCCAAGCCCAGGATGAATTTGGCATTGTTGCAAAAGCCTTGGTCTGTGGCATGCGCCAGTCCGATCAAGAAGTCACATCTCGCATTCTTGCAGAAGCCAACCAAGTTAGTGATCAGGATTTTGTTGGTTTTGACTTTGCCGGGGATGAGCACAACTACTCTCCAGAAGATATTCGACCTCTAATTGAGCAAGTCAAGAGTTACCATCGGCCCATGACGCTTCACGCAGGTGAGTGTCATTGCCCACACTTTGTTGCCCAATCGATTGCATTTGGTATCAAACGCAATGGCCACGTGACAGCTCTATCTCATGAACCGGACTTACTCCAATCCTTTATTGAAAATGGGGTCACTGGTGAACTCTGCTTGACCAGCAACTTACAGACAAAAGCAGCACCGAATATAGAAGATTTTCCTTATTTGAAGATGAAGGCGGCCGGAGCTCGGATCAGTATCAATACCGATAACCGGACTGTATCTGATACCGATCTTACCAAGGAATATGCCCTCTACCATCAGCGCTTCCAAACCAAGGAAACTGACTTTTACCAGCACAATGTCGATGCCATCCAGGCTTCCTTTGCTAGTGAAGAGGAAAAACAAGAACTCCTTACCAAACTAAAAAAAGCCTACGCGGACTATCTATAAACAAAAAATGCTAGCAATATATGACTGCTAGCTTTTTGAATGGTTAAAAAATATTTTTTCAATTAAGAACCTATTTGTTTCAGTAAAAGTAATGTCTTATTTTTATATTATTCAAGTATAAACTAAAAATTTTCCGCCGTGAGAAAAGTGCCTGAAACGTAATTGTTTCAGGCACTCGGGAGTTTTGAGACCTTAGGCTCAAAACTAAGTCATGGAACTTCTTCGAAGTTCTCTGACGTCCTTAATCACATAAGGAAAGTTTCTAGGAAAACTTTACCTTCCTTCTGCAGCTAGCACTCAATTAAGTACTAGTTTTTTTAATCCTTCCACAAATCCATGGCCTTCAAGAAATCGTCTGAAACCGTCACATTGCGTGGGTTGGCTTGCTCGCGTTCCTGCAGTTTCGCCTCTACTTGGACCAGGCTGTTAATACCTTCACTGCGCCAGTTTCGCAAAATGGCCTGGATATATTTCCAGTGCGGCTTGCCGTTAAAGACAGCTTCTCGTAATGCTGCCTTGATCACATCTGGATCTGTCTGATCCTCGCGCACAGTCTTGGTCAGGTCTTCAATCTCAAAAGGTGTCAAGAGTCGTCCCAGTTCTTGTTGGAAGGTTTCCACCAAATCCTTGATGACATTTCCCTTAGCTGGCGCGCTTTGTGCCTTCCCTTGTGATTGGGCTTCTAAAATCTCATCCAAGCGCTCCAGGGCAATGGTCGCATCAAAGATGGCTTCAATCTCGCCATTGAGCTCAATAGTCCGGTATTGAAGGAGTCCCTTAGTGGTCAAATTGGACATAATCCGATTGACCTCTGTCACCGTTTTTCCTAGATGACTAGCAATCTGATTAGGAGTCAAGGCCTCTTGGCCGGTCGTATTTTGAAGGAAGAAAAACTGCCAAACCAAGTAGTCATCTGCTTGGTCAAACAATTCATGATAATGAAAAAGCAAGGCACTTGGAAGAACCAAGTTGCCATACTTAAATGCTTGTGAATATGTCATAATTCCCCTTTATAGGTAACCATAAAATGAAATATCTTTTTCCAATTCTTCCAAGCGGTAAGGTGTTTCTTGATAAACCGCATAGTTGATCCAATTACTAAAGAAGGTCGTTGCAGCTAGATTCCAACGAATGCGAGGCTCTGTATTAGCGTCATCCCCATCAAAGTAATTCTTGGGAACGTCCGGATCCAAGCCCGCCTTGACATCTCGGTGGTATTCTTTTGCCAGTGTATCGCGATCATATTCCAGATGGCCAAAGCTATAGACCTCACGCATGTCTGGACTAGCAATGATGGAAAGTCCAACTTCATTTCCCTGAGCGATCACTTGAAGATTGCTCTTTTCAAGGACTTCCTTCAAAGGAATATCTGTATAGCGAGAATGAGGGGCAAGGAAGCGATCGTCAAATCCTCTCATGAGCAGACTATCAGGACGCACCACTGCTTGGTCATAGATACCGGATAGCTTGTCACAGAGCTCTACTTTTTGAATCCCGTAGCGGTGATACAATCCAGCCTGGGCTCCCCAACAAAGGTGTAAGGTAGAAAAAACATGACGCTTGGCCCATTCAAAGACCTGGGTTAATTCTTCCCAGTAGTCCACTTCCTCAAAGTCCATCTTTTCGACAGGCGCCCCCGTCACAATCAAGCCGTCATAGTAATTATCCTTGATATCCTCAAAAGTCTTGTAAAAACTCTCCATATGCTCGGCCGCTGTATTTTTAGACTTATGGCTCGCCATATAGAGGAAATCTACATTGATCTGCAAGGGCGTATTGGCCAGGAGGCGTAGCAGTTGAGTCTCAGTTGCTTCCTTAGTCGGCATGAGATTCAAAATCAGAACATTTATAGGACGAATATCCTGGTGAGTTGCTCGAACATCATCCATGACAAAAATATTTTCTGAACGAAGAATATCTACTGCAGGTAATTTTTTATCTAGTGTAATTGGCATAAAAAGCTCCCATCGTGCAAGTTCTTAACTAACATTATATGATAGGAGCTTATAGTTTTCAATTATGGTTTTTCTGTATCCAGTTATAGTATTAGACTATATCAGTAATGCATCAAAACTTTGTAGTCGTAATCGCCGATCGCTTCGCGACCTTTCAATTCATCCAACTCGATCAAGAAGGCACACCCTGCAACGATCCCACCGAGTTTTTCGATCATTTCGATGGTTGCTTTCACCGTACCACCAGTCGCCAAAAGGTCATCAACGATAAGGACGCGTTGACCTGGTTTGATGGCATCTGCGTGCATGCAGAGGGTATCCACACCGTATTCTTTTTCGTAGTCAGCAGAAATGACTTCACGTGGCAATTTACCAGGCTTACGAACAGGCGCAAATCCAATTCCCAACTCAAAAGCGACCGGACATCCAACGATGAAGCCACGCGCTTCAGGACCAACGATCATGTCAATTTTCTTATCCGTTGCGTATTGAACGATTTCACGAATCGCATAACTATAAGCATTGCCATCTGCCATCAAAGGGCTGATATCACGGAAGGTAATTCCCTCTTGTGGATAGTTTTCAATGCTTGCAATGTAATCTTTTAAATTCATGGTTAACTTTCTTTCATAAAAAATTTTTACATTCCATTATACCATGAATTCCACTAACTTGCATCATTTTTTGCCAAATCATTTTCCCAAGCTCCCGCGTCAAAAGCAAAAATCCCACATCCGAAAAAAGATGTGGGATTGGGTTCCAAAAAAACTTACTATTCTTCTATCAATTTATTGTACTCGATTTTCATATCCCCCAAGTTTTTTAAGGAATAACGGGAGCTTCCATTCTTGAACCAGGTACCGAGGATGTATTGCTCAGCGACTTTCTTGCTTTGGTTTTTCAACCACGTGCGGTCTTTGCCGTAGGTGGCAAGTTGATCAAGAATTTGCTGGCCCACGTAAGTAGTATCTTCTTTAGAAAGGTAGACCTCCTTCTGGAAAAATAGCTTTTTAGATGAGTCGTATTTAAATATAAAACCAAGTGTCACACCTTTTTCCAATTGAAGATCATACATATAGGTCCCGTTGGGAGTTCCCCTAAACATCATCACGGACAGTTCTTCGTTAACATCGACAATTCCTTTAGAATAGGGGTAGGTCTGAAAATCCTCGTCTTCTTTCCAGATACCATCGTTTCCTATCGTTTCTGTATAGGGCTTAAACATCATATAGCGCATCAATCCACCATTTTCGGAGTAGTTGATTTCTTCCATAGGGTTTTTCAGGCTCAGGTAGATTCCCAACCAATAAAGAGCTAAAAGTAGGAAAGGGATGAGCCAGAGAAACTGCTTTAGGTGTTTTTTCATAAGGCCTGTCCTGTTAGATAGTCATAGATTTCACGAACCGTCCCAAGGGCCATCAACTCCTGCTCTTTCACCGTTTGTTTGAGATTTTGGTAGATGCTGCTTTCAACGATTTCCCGTTTTTCTGCTTCTTTATTGACCTTCATGACCCCATTTTCAATGGTCACAAAGCCCAGCTCTTGGAAGATCTGGATCATTTTGACCAAGAGGATCTGCTGGATCTTGAGATAGGCTGCTAGGTCTTTGAGTTTGTAGCGGACATCAAACTCTGGGTATTGGTAAATAGTTTTATAGAGTTTGGCATACTGGTCCCTGCTACCGTAGCCTGTCAGATAGTAGGCTTTGGGGATCTCATTTTTGAAATAGACAGCCTGGAAATCATGCTCTTGAAAAATTTGCCGTAAGGACTCTATATCCTCAGGGATATTTTCAACCACTACAGCAGAAGCATCCGCTAGATCTGGTAGTTCTTGGGTAAAATCAAGAACCGGAACACCTGCAGGGAGACTGGCATTTTTTGAGCGGATATTGAAGAGCTGCACTCCGTCCACACGCGCATCAACCAGCATGAGCTGAAGGGTCGTTTGGCCATTCCATTGGTTGACTGACAATTGCACAGCTAGCTCAAGGTCTTGCGCCTGGGCAAACTCCGTCTCTAAGCTACCCAAGCCAAAGGCAACCACCTCAAAGGTTGCATCTTCTTGAGAAATTTTGAGTTTCAAGTGGGTATTGCCGGCTCCCATTGAACGTGCTCCTTCTACCTTGAAATTACGGACCAGAAAGACCGGCTTTTTATTATCCATGCCAAAAGGACTCAAGCGCTCAAAGCTTTTCAAGGTCTCAAGCGTTAATTCTGTTAAATGCAGTTCCTCGTCAATGGCTAAGCTTGACTTGCTGCTGAGATCAATCTCTTGCTCTCGAATGTAATCCGTAAGGGCCTGAGACAAGGCAGGTAGTTGGTCCACCTCGAGCGTCATCCCTGCTGCACCAGCATGTCCTCCAAAGACGACAAAGAGCGACCGGTGAGGATCGAGAGCCTCAAAGATATTGACCGACTCAGGACTCCGAGCGCTCCCTTTAGCTCGTCCATCTTCGATGCTTAAGACGACGACCGGCTGATGTAGCTCTTCTAATAAACGACCGGCAACAATGCCAAGAACCCCAGGATTCCAACCTTCTTTTGCCAAGACCTGGGCGGACAAGCTCGGATCGACCATGGCTTTGGCTTCGTCATAGATACTTTGGACAATCTCTTTTCGTTCTTCATTTTTCTGATGAATCATGAGGGCAATTTCGTGCGCTTCTTCATCATCAAAACCAGTCAGTAGTTCGATGGCTGGATTTGGGTCATCGAGGCGACCAAGGGCATTGAGACGAGGGGCGATCTGAAAGCCAATTGTTTCTTCATTGACATCCTCCGGACGAATCCCAGCGATCTCAAAGAGCTCTTGCAAGCCCATGCGCTGGGTATGTTGGAGAACCCCCAGGCCGTATTTGACCAGAATTCGATTTTCATCTGTCAGACTCACCATGTCAGCGATGGTCCCGATGGCTACCAAGTCTAAAAGATCAACTGGTACTTCCTCTAGGAGGGCACAGGCCAACTTAAAGGCTACACCACAGCCTGCTAGATAATGGAAGGGATAGGCCGCATCTGGATGCTCTGGATGGATGATCGCATAAGCATCCGGCAAGACTTCCGGCATAGAGTGGTGGTCCGTCACGATAACATCAACTCCCATGGCTTGAGCCATGGCAATGGCTTGATTGCCCGCCACACCATTGTCCACCGTAACAATCAGGGAAATGCCTTGCTGCTCGATAAAGTACTTATAGACACTCTCATTGGGACCATAGCCGTCTGTGAAGCGGTTGGGTAGGTAGACTTGCACCTCTGCTCCCATCTGCTCCAAGGTTTCCTTCATAATAGAGGCCGAAGTCATCCCGTCCGCGTCATAGTCTCCATAGATGAGGATCTGCTCGTAATCTTCGATGGCCCGTCGGATGCGCTCCACTGCCTTGTCCATATCATGGAGCAAATAAGGGTCGTGAAGGTTCTCCAGCTTGGGTTCTAAAAAGTCTTCTAAATCCTCTTTGGTCTGAATGCCACGCTCATACAGCAAGGTTGCTACGGATGCTTCTAGGCCTGCTTTTTTGACAAGGGCTAAAAAGGTCTCATCTGCACTTGGCGAAGCTAACTGCCAATCGTATTTTGAAGTGATCATCTAGCTTTTGGTCTCCTCTTTTTCTTATCTGAATATTATAACATGAAAGGCTAAAATGGCGGGAAATAAAAGGTCGACTTATACAAAAACCAAAATCAACATTTTTCGTTATTTTTGTTGCATTTAACTTGACTTATCATACTAAAAGAATATAATAATGATGATAATAATCTTTTAAATATGCAATGGGATGATTATTCTGTTAAAATTTGCAACGTTTATTATCACTTTAACATTATGACGCTTGTCATTTCCCTTGTTTTTCTATCTAAACAAACGTAGTTAGAGGGTTTGAGCTGATTTTATCGGTGGGTTTGTTTTCTTTTATTGCTTAAAAGGGAGCAAACATTTCATCAATCTATCTTAGACTGAGGCAGCTGGTTTCATGGAGTAGAAATTGGAAGCCTTTCTGTTTTAGGATATATCACTATATAGAAAAACCTCGGAACGGGCAGGCCGAAGAAAGGAAATGAGGCCAATTGAAATCTCTTTATAAAAAGATAGTTGCATTTGTAGCTATCATCGGTGTGGTAGCCTTGGGCTTGTCTGTGATCAAACCCGTAAGCGCGGCCACTGTTTCACCAACCGTCACCAACTTAAAGGCCCAAACAAATGGACAAAAGGTTACCTTTTCATTTGACTGGGATTTAACTGGTAAATCAGTTAAAGACGGTGATACATTTACTATTGACGCTCCAGAAGGTGTTAATATCACTGAAATTGCAACTCAATCACTCCAAGCAAATGGAGCTGAAGTCGCAACCATTTCAATGACAAACAAAAAGATTACTTTCACCTTTAAAAAAGCAATCGAATCCATGAACCAAAACGTTAAGGGTGGTTTCTCATACAAAGCAGAATGGGATAGCACACCAGGAAATCCTGGAAATAAAACTGCCACTTCTAAGGTTGGATCTGAATCCGTTGTTATCACTCGTCCTGACGGACCTGGAGTATTTGAATCTGTGTTGAACAAGTACAACCTTACTGGTGACTATGTAACTAAGCAATTCAAATTAGACGCATCTGAAAACTATGCATGGTTGAATGTTGGAGATGACTACTATCTAACAAAATGGTTCATCCGTATCAATGGAGATGGTAAGAAACAAGCCATCACAAACCCTGTTGTGTCAGATAAAATCCAAGCCCCAGCAGTCGATTACTCAAAAATCACTTTTGCTCCTGCTGCAAACCACGCTGCAAGTGAATTCTTTGTGGGAACTTACTTAAAACCATCCTTCACTTTAAGAAAAGGTGGACAAGTAGTTGCTTCTGGTTGGGACTTCTGGAAACATGTGAAATTCGATGCAGATGGTAATGGATTTACCGTAAACTTATCAGATGTCAGTGATGTCTTTAAAACAGCATCTAGTGATGAATTGATCGTTGAATACCAAACATTAATTCCTAAGACAACCATTCGCGTTGACAACAATGCTACATTGACAGCTGATGAAATCACAACACCTCAAACAGACCCAGCCTTCTGGAACAACACTGAATTGAAATACTGGGTGAGCGGTGACAAAACTGTCACTGTTCAAAAAGAATGGGTTGGTGATGAAGAGTCTGACCGTAAAGATATCACTGTTCAATTAGTAGCTGATGGTCAAAAATTAGACGGTCTGACGAAAACTCTAACAAAAGATTCTGGTTGGAAAGCTGATTTCACTAACTTACCTGGTATCAAAGACGGTAAGAACATTGAGTACTCCGTAGTGGAAACCAACACTCCAGAAGGTTACACTTCTAAAGTTGAGAAAATTGATGAAGACAACGTAATTAAAGTAGTCAATACATCAAACAAACCAACTACAACAACCACTACGACTACTACAACTACAACTACAACTACGACTCAAGAGCCTACAACTACAACCACTACGACTCAAGAGCCTACAACTACAACCACTACGACTCAAGAGCCTACAACTACAACCACTACGACTCAAGAGCCTAAGACTACTTCAACTACAACTGAAGAGCCTAAGACTACTTCAACTACAACTGAAGAGCCTAAGACTACTTCAACTACAACTGAAAAGCCTAAGACTACTTCAACTACAACTGAAGAGCCTAAGACTACTTCAACTACAACTGAAGAGCCTAAGACTACTTCAACTACAACTGAAGAGCCTAAGACTACTTCAACTACAACTGAAAAGCCTAAGACTACTTCAACTACAACTGAAGAGCCTAAGACTACTTCAACTACAACTGAAGAGCCTAAGACTACTTCAACTACAACTGAAGAGCCTAAGACTACTTCAACTACAACTGAAGAGCCTAAGACTACTTCAACTACAACTGAAGAGCCTAA